>CAWALU010000011.1:0-185825 GCA_963782985.1 uncultured Bacteroidota bacterium | reverse complement strand
ACGATATCTTCTTTTAATAATAATTTTAAAACGTCTGCGAAAGGCTGCAGAACGCCTTCCCAGCCAACTCTGTTTGGTCCTAATCTATCTTGCGCCCAGGCGCTAATTCTTCTTTCAAAATAAACGAGATACGAAACAGTTAAAAGCATAACAGTAAGCGTTATTAATATTTTAATAATGCTGAATGCTAATATTTCCCAAATATTCATTTCTTGAATCCTACAGTAATATTAAATTTTTTCTGCAACAGACGCTTGTAACATTGCGCCCTTTTCACCAATAACGTCGTAATCCAACGAATGAAATTCATTTATGTTTTTTGATATTTCTGCAAACACATCTTCAGCAATATTAAATTTCATTTTTTGTCCCATAGTGGAAGAAAGCCCGACTAAAATTTTCCAGGTTGATCTTGCGTCGCGTTTATTGCCTTTAGCCCAGCGGTCGAATTGAGTGCCGAATTTATCGAGCCTGCTCAACATCATGCCATCAATTGCTCTATCAAATTCAGTGGTAGAAACAGCGGGTTTTAACCTTTGAACCATTCCTTCAAAATTTACGAAAGTTCCATTTTTTTCAGAATGAGTTGCAGCGGGAAAAACAATATCGGCAATGGCTGCAGTCTTATTGAAATTAGTCGCATGAACAATTAATAAATCTAGCTTAGCAAGTGAATCTGCAAGTTCAGGGTTTGCTGCAACTAAATCATCTTCAATAATATACAGCGCTTTTATTTTTCCTTCTTTAATTCCTTTGATAATTCCATCGGCATTAAGTCCATCTTTATTTGGAGTTATGCCAACTAACTTTGCGCCGAGCGAATTTGGAGTTTTATCGGCTCTGCGTAAAACATCATCTTCAAAGGAAGGATCAATATATTTAATAAAGTCTAAATTTTTAGAGCCAATAATTGATTTAGCAAATTTTGCAAAAACATAATTGTCCTCGCAAGTTGCAAACGCCGAGCCTATAAATGCAATTTCATCTTTGCCAAAAGCTTTTAACTCAGAAGCGGCTGCAGCAAAAGCTTCATCCCAGCCTATTTTAACGAGAGAACCTTCTCTTCTTTTATGCGGACCATCTACCCTGTCATCGGCATTAATATGTTTAAAAGTATTTATTCTTCCGTAATCGCACATCCAATAACTATTAACGTCTTCGTTAAATCTTGGCGTCAATCTCATAATTTGATTATTTCTAACCCAAACTTCGGTGTTGCATCCGCGCGCGCAGCCGGGGCAAATTGAAGGATTGGAAGACATATCCCACACTCTTGCGTTAAATCTAAAATCGCGATTTGTTAATGCGCCAACCGGACAAATATCGGTTGTGTTAATTGAGTAAGGATTATCTAACTGTTCGCCGGGATAAGTTACAATTGTAACGCGGTCGCCTCGTTTAATAAAAGTTAATTCTGGGTCTTTAGCTATCTCATCGCAAAAACGAATACAGCGCGAACAAGAAATACATCGTTCAGCGTCGAACATTACATACGGACCAAGTTCAACTCGTTTATCTTTATGATTTTTTTCATCTTTAAATCTGCTTTCTCCCGTGCTGTGAAGATAAGCATAATCTTGTAATTTGCATTCGCCGGCTTCATCGCAAATGGGGCAATCCAAGGGATGATTAATTAATAAAAATTCCATTACGGCGTTTCGGGCGCTTAATGTTTTTTCAGATTGCGTATGAACAACCATTCCCTCCGAAGCTAAAGTTGAACAAGCGATAACGAGCTTTGGAATTTTTTCAACTTCAACCAGACAAATTCGGCAATTGCCTGAAATTGATAACTCAGGGTGCCAGCAAAAATGCGGAATAATTACGCCGTGATCTTTTGCCGCCTGAATAATTGTCTGCCCTTGTTTAAATTCTATTTCATTTCCATCTAAAACAAATTTTGGCATTTCCTATCCTTGAATAAAACTTATTTTTTAAGAGTTAAAACTTAATAATAATTAATCAAAATTGTCAGTCTGAGTTTATCGCAGAGTAAACATGCATTTAAATTGCGGGAGTAGCGTAAAAAAAATATTCCACTACTCCATTACTCCAATGATAAATCTTCTAAAAAAGATTCCGATATAAATTCGGAAGGACTGATTAGTTTATTAATGAATCAACGTCATAATATTTAAAATCGAAGGCATCCGATACGCCTTTGTAAACAATTTTTCCGTCAATTACATTCAAGCCTAATTTAATTTCCGGGTTTGTCTTAACGGCTTTTTCAAATCCTTTATTTGCAATCTCAACTGCATAAGGCAAAGTAGCGTTTGTTAAAGCTAATGTAGAAGTAAACGGAACAGCGCCGGGCATATTTGCAACGCAATAGTGAAGAACCCCATCCACAACATAAGTTGGGTTATCGTGAGTTGTGGGCTTACAAGTTTCAATACATCCTCCTTGATCAACAGAAACATCAACAACAACCGAACCTTCCTGCATAAGACTAAGCATATCGCGCGTAATTAATTTAGGAGCTTTTGCGCCTGGGATTAAAACCGCGCCAATTACTAAATCAGCTTTAGGCAATGCTTGTCGAATATAATATTCGTTAGACATCATGGTGGAAACATTTTTCGGCATAACGTCATCAAGATATCTTAATCTATATAAATTATTATCAAAAATTGTAACCCTAGCGCCAAAACCCGCGGCAATTTTTGCGGCGTTTGTTCCAACAATTCCGCCGCCTAAAACCATAACTTCTGCGGGACCGGTTCCGGGAACGCCGCCCAATAAAACTCCTCTTCCGCCCATAGCTTTTTCTAAATACTTTGCGCCTTCCTGGGGAGCCATTCTTCCGGCAACTTCGCTCATCGGAATTAATAGAGGAAGCGAACGGTCAGATTTTTGAACTGTTTCATAAGCAATGCCCACGCATTTATTTTTCATCATTGCTTCGGTTAATATTTTGCTTGCTGCAAAATGAAAATAAGTAAATACAATTTGTCCTTCGCGTATCATTGTATATTCATCATTAATAGGTTCTTTAACTTTCATAATCATATCAGCGTTTGCAAAAACTTCTTTGGGAGTAGAAGCTATTTCAGCGCCCACATTTTTATAATCTTCATCGCTAAATCCGCTGCCCACGCCGGCGTTTGTTTCAACTAAAACTTTATGACCGTTGGAAATTAAAATGGATGCGCCAACCGGCAGCAACGCTACTCTATTTTCATTTGTTTTTATTTCTTTTGGAACCCCGATTAACATTTTACACCTCTGTTTTGTGCAGCTATGCCGCTGATTTTATTAATGCATTTTTTGATTTTATTATTACTTTGATGAATGAGTTTTCATCCAACAATTCATTTGAAATATTTAAAATATCTTGGGTGGTTACGGCATCAATATTCTTAATTATTTCATCCACAGTTTTTACTTTATTGTGATAAAATTCTGATTGAGCAATACGCATCATTCTGCTTGAAGTATTTTCAAGACTTAAAATTAAATTTCCTTTTATTGCTTCCTTAGCTTTGTTTAATTCCTTTTCTGAAATTTTATTTTCACGAAGCTTTTTAAATTCGCTTAAAACTAAATTGAAAGCCTTGTCCATTAATTTTTCGTTGGTAGAAAAATAAACTCCGAAAGATGAAACATCATAAAAAGAATTTAGAAAAGAATTTATTTGATATGCAATTCCGTTGCGCTCGCGGACTCTTTGAAACAATCTTGAGCTGCTTCCTTCGCCTAAAATTTGCGTAAGCAAAGCTGCTTTAGTTCTGTTCGGGTTATTATATCCGAAAGTAGTTTTGCCGATTATTGTGTGCACCTGCTGAATTTCTTTTTCTAAAAGTTCAATTTTTGCAGGAAGCGCTTGATAATTAAAATTTTTACGTTTGATTTTTGAAAAACTTAAATCTTTAATAAAATATTTATCAACTAACTTTAAAAGTTTGTCATGATCAATCGCTCCTGAAGCCGCTATAATCATTTTGTTGAAACCGTATTTTTCATTTATAAAATTAAATAAATGATGCTGTGAAAAACTTTTAATATTTTTTTCAGTTCCGATTATTGGAAGGCTTAACGGATTGCCTGAATAAATTATTTCTTCAAACTTATCAAAAATTAATTCTTCCGGATTATCGTCAATGTCGTAAAGCTCATCCACAACAACGCTTGCTTCTTTTTTAATTTCAATTGGTTTAAAGGTTGGGTTTTGAACCATGTCGGCAAGAACTTCAAAAGTTTTATCAATATGTTCAGCTAATCCCCTACCGTAATAACAAGTATGCTCTTTTGAAGTGAAAGCATTTAAATAACCGCCGAGCGATTCAACGTCGCGCGCAATTCTGCCCGGCGTACGTTTTTTAGTTCCTTTAAAAAGCATGTGCTCGATAAAATGAGTAATTCCATTTACATCATAATTTTCATCGCGGGAGCCAACATTGAACCAAAATCCTAAAGAAAATGATTTTATATGCGGGATATTTTCGGATAAAATTCTTAATCCATTTGGAAGGGTTGTTTTTCTGTACTGACTCAAAATCTTAATTTTTTGTATAAATTCGTAAAAAATTTTGTGGTCAAATATAGAGAAATGGGTATATGTAGTCAAGGTAAGTTGCGCTGAAGTAACGCTAATAGAAACGACAATTTTGTTAAAGAATTATTTTTGTTTTCATTAATAATCCTACAAAAATTGCCAGCAGCGATGAAAGAAGCGTTCCAATTAAAACGTATTCGGCAAATTCGCGTTTGTCTAATTCTTTAAATCTTGTAAAACCTTTTGCGGCTATAATAAAACCAATTGCTCCAAACTGACTTATCACTACAAAAAAGAAAATTAAAATTCTTTCCAGCATTCCAATTACTCGTCCCGCTTTGTATTCTCTTTCGTCAATTGCCGGCTCTTCATTTTCTTTTTTAAGATTCGGAAGCAAATTAAAAATTTCAAAAATATATCTTATAAAAAAATTAACTTCATTTAAAAGAAAAAGCACAGCTGAAACTATAATTAGAATTAAAGAATAATCTTTAATGCTAGTCAGAAATGGGAAAACGACATTAATATTTTTGATAAAATTAATTAGACCATAATTAAATTCCACTTTAAAAAACGAAGAAGAAAATATTGCCGCAGTTATTGCCAAAATAATTAATGAGAGAAAACGGAATCCGTTAAGCTTCTTCTTATTCATTTCAATGTATAAGAAAAAATAATGTAAATTTATTAGTGCTATAAACAGCAAAATCAATTCTACCGAAATTTCAAATATGAATAGCGGTATAATTTGAATTATGAATAGCTTAAGTATTTTGGGATGGTTTAGCGGTTCATCTTTAAATAGAAAGAACAGCCGCGAAAACATAATCACGCTTATTATATAATAGAATTGCATAACAGAGCTATTAATTTTTCTTTAAAATTTCATTTATGTTTTTTTCAATTTCGATGTTAAGATTTACAATTATATCCAAAGCGCCCGCGCTAATATTTTTATATACGGCTTGACTGCTGACTTTAAGTTTTTTAGAAATTTCTTTAGCGCTCAATCCTTCTAGCATCATAATTAAAATTGAAATTCGGGTAACATTCCAATTGTAAGATAAATGGGAAATTAAAAATAAAGTCTGTTGTATTAAATGAAGATCAAACCTTTCTTCCGCTTCGTTGAAATTAAAAATATAAGCCGACTGCTTTAAATCTTCCAACCCTTTTCTGGCAAAATAAAATGCAGGACCGTCCATTCCTATTGCCTGTACTTTGTTCAGCTTTGTTGTTATTTCTCCAACAGCAATTGAGTAGCGGGACTTTTCAGGATATAACGCTAAACTAATTTTCCAAATATCCGCAAATAATTTTTGGGGAGAATTGTACACCGCCTGAAATTCATCGCCCAGCGTAATTGTATACGGCGAAATTATATTTCTGTTGGACGAGTTAATTTTCTTAAATGAACTCGCCAGCCTTTTCTGCGCTGCCGATCTATCTTTTATTTTTTTGGAAGCAATTACATCGCCTATTAAAACTATTTTTCTCATTCCAATTAATGCCTATTATATTTTCAGCAAACATAATAAGCAAAAAACTAAAATTCAACCAATATGGTTGAAAATAGAAAATTCAACCAATATGGTTGAAAACCTAACTTTTCAACCGATTTGGTTGAATAGATAATTTTAACAATTTATTTTGAAATTAAACGCTTCAGCCAATTAACTTTATCATTTCCTGCACCGCTTCTTTAAGCCCGCTAAAAACAGCGCGGGCAATTACTGCATGTCCAATACTTACCTCGTCAATATCAGTCAGTTCGCGGAAAATTTTAATGTTTTGATAATTTAAACCGTGTCCGGCATTTACGCCCATGCCAAGTTTTTTAGCATGCTTTGCCGCCAGTCTAATTTTTTCAAGCTCGTCAAACTGTTCTTCTTCAGTTAAAAGATTAGCATAAATGCCTGTGTGTATTTCAATAAAATCCGCTTCAATTTCTGCAGCGGCGTCAATTTGATTTATGTCCGGTTCAATAAAAAGAGAGACTTCAATTTCAGAGTTGTGCAATTCTTTAATCGTATCTCTAAGATGCGATACATTATCAATAACGCTTATGCCGCCTTCGGTGGTAAGCTCCTGTCTTTTTTCGGGGACGATTGTTGCCAGCTCAGGTCCAACATCGCAGGCAATTTTAATAATTTCTTCCGTGGCAGCCATTTCTAAATCAAGCTTTGTTGTAATCAATTCTCTAAGCAGACGAACATCTCGTTCTGTAATATGCCGCCGGTCTTCTCTTAAATGAACAACAATTCCATCCGCGCCGGCTTGTTCGGCAATTAATGCAGCGGTGATAGGATCGGGCTGACTCTCGCCGCGGGCATTTCTTAATGTGGCAATATGATCAACATTTAAAGCAAATCTCATAATTCTATCCTAAAAAATTTCTTTTAAAATATTTATTAATGATGATACGCCAATACCATAATCATTGGCTCTGTATCGTAAAGTGGAAATTAAATCTATGCTAAACATAACACCGATATGAGTAATAACGCAATAAATAATTGAACGGGTCCGCAAAGCCAGAATACCTAAAGCAATTCCGCCCAAAATTGCGCCAAAAGTTTCCGGCGCAGGTTTTCCGTTATGTAAAATTAAAAATGGAATCATTTGAATAAGCACGGCGTAGTATCCAAATTTTTCTTCCAAACCAAAAAGCATAAACCCGCGCCAAATAAATTCCCAGGCAATCATATAAATAAGCATTCCGCTTTCAAAAATTAATAATATAACCCATGACTGGCGGGCTTCGGGAAGGTGCGGATACGTGTTGCTGAATTGCGGCGTGGAAGAAAAAAACCAAATGAGGGGAATCATAAATGCCAGAAAAATAAATGAAATTTTAAATCCAATTTTATAATCACCCAACTGAAGTCCGTAGTTAGAAAGTTTTTCCTTCAAAACAAATTTGACGATTAAAATTCCTAAAATAAAAAAAGTAAAGAAGTCGCCGACGAACCAATAAAGAAATTCAATCAAATAAACATTTGAATTGAATTGTAGATCATTAAAAAAATTAATTCTAAAAAATCTTCGTGAAGTAAAATACCATGAGACAGTTTGCAGAACAGCAACGGAAAGAAAAATTATTATAACTTTTTTATCTAAAGCCTTAATAATTTTTATTAAATTTTTTAGCTCGGCAGATAATGGATTTGACATAAAAATCTATTCCTAAAATGGAAAAGTTAAAAGCAAATGTTGGAAGCAAAATAATTTTAAAACCTTTTATTTCCAATTTTTAATAATTTGATAATCTGCAGCCCAGTAAAATTATTGACAAACTAATTACTTAATATTATATTAGCACTCTCTATTTACGAGTGCTAACAAAAATTAAAAAAACTTAATAATTAGTTAAAAAACAAATAATAACTGGAGGAAAAAATGGCTAAAATAAATCTAAAGCCCCTTGGAGACCGAGTAATTGTAAAGCCAATGGAAGCTGAAGAAACCACCAAAGGCGGAATCATTCTGCCGGATATCGCGAAAGAAAAACCAATTGAAGGAACTGTAGTAGCTGCGGGTCCAGGCAAAACTTCTGACGACGGCAAGTTAGTTAAGTTGGAAGTTAAAGTTGGCGACAAAGTGCTTTATGGAAAATACAGCGGCACTGAAGTTACAGTCGAAGGCGAAGAATATTTAATTATGAGAGAAAGCGACATCTTCGCAATTATTGGTTAATAATAAACCTAAATTTTTTAAATATAAATTGAAAAAAATATAACGGAGGAAATAAATTATGTCTAAATTAATCGAATTTGACAGCGAAGCCCGCTCGAAGCTTAAAAAAGGAGTGGATAAATTAGCCAACGCTGTAAAAGTAACATTAGGTCCTAAAGGACGAAATGTAGTTCTTGAGAAAAAATTCGGCGCGCCAACTGTTACTAAAGACGGCGTTTCAGTTGCAAAAGAAATTGAACTTGAAGACCCGGTAGAAAATATGGGCGCTCAAATGGTTCGCGAAGTTGCTTCAAAAACTAGCGACGTTGCAGGAGACGGAACCACAACCGCAACTGTTCTTGCTCAAGCATTATACAGAGAAGGGTTAAAGAACGTAACTTCCGGAGCAAACCCAATGGATTTAAAAGAGGAATCGACTTAGCAGTAGGCAAAGTTGTTGAATATTTAAAATCTGTTAGCCGCGATGTTGAAGGAAGAAATGAAATTGCACAAGTTGGTTCTATTTCTGCAAACAATGATAAATCAATCGGCGATTTGATTGCAGACGCAATGGATAAAGTTGGTAAAGACGGCGTTATTACCGTTGAAGAAGCTAAAGGAACTGAGACAGCTTTAGAAGTTGTTGAAGGTATGCAGTTCGACAGAGGATATTTGTCTCCTTATTTTGTTACTGATTCTGAATCAATGGAAGCAATTCTTGAAGATCCTTATATCTTAATTCACGATAAAAAAATCTCTGCAATGAAAGATCTTTTACCCGTGCTTGAAAAAGTAGCTCAGGCTGGTAAATCGATGTTAATCATTTCCGAAGACCTTGAAGGCGAAGCTTTAGCAACATTAGTAGTAAACAAAATCCGTGGAACCTTAAAAGTTGCTGCAGTAAAAGCTCCAGGTTTTGGCGATAGAAGAAAAGCTATGCTTGAAGATATTGCTGTATTAACAGGCGGAACTGTTATCTCTGAAGAAAGAGGTTTCAAATTAGAAAATGCAACTGTTTCTTATCTCGGTACGGCAAAGAAAATTGTAATTGATAAAGACAACACTACCATTGTTGAAGGCGCCGGTAAAACTGAAGATATAAAGAAAAAGATAAACGAAATAAAAGCTCAGATAGATAAAACTACTTCTGATTACGATAAAGAAAAATTGCAGGAAAGATTAGCAAAACTTTCAGGCGGAGTTGCTGTATTAAAAATCGGCGCTTCTACAGAAATTGAAATGAAAGAGAAAAAAGCCAGAGTTGAAGATGCTTTACACGCAACCCGCGCTGCTGTTGAAGAAGGTATTGTTGCAGGCGGAGGCGTTGCTTTTGTTCGCGCTATCGCTATTCTTGATAAAGTTAAAGGCGAAAATGCCGATCAAACAACCGGCGTAAAATTAGTACAAAAAGCGCTTGAAGAACCGTTGAGACAAATTGTAAATAATGCCGGAATTGAAGGCTCTGTTGTTCTTCAAAAAGTTAGAGAAGGAAAAGATGATTACGGTTTTAACGCGGCTACTGAAACTTATGAAAACTTAATTAAAGCCGGCGTTATCGATCCTACTAAAGTTACAAGAACAGCATTAGAAAATGCCGCATCGGTTGCTTCATTATTAATTACAACCGAAGCTGTTGTGTTTGAGAAAAAGGAAAAAGAACCCGCAATGCCTTCTATGCCAGGCGGCGGAATGGGCGATATGGGCGGAATGTATTAAGATTTAAAATCTTATTAATCTTAATCTTAATCCTGCTCAAAATCATACTACGTACATTAAAGGCGAGAATTTTTTCTCGCCTTTTTTTTTGCTATAAATTTTTTTCATCCAATAAAATTACGCATCAAAAATCTTCATAGCTTCTTTAAGATTTATTATATTACTCAATATTGATTTTTTAATTTGGAGATTTTCGAATTGACCAGCGAAGAATTTGACGAGCTAATTGAAGAAGTTGATTCTCATTTAAATAACGGGCGTTATAAAATGGCGCTGACGGCGGCTAATAGGGTTTATGATCACAAGCCTTATGACACAAACGCAATTATTTATTTAGCCTGGGCAAATTTAGAAAATGGAAATCTTATCCAAACTTTAGAGCTGGCAAATTTAGCCGTTCAGTTAAATGACGACGATGTAACCGCAAAACTTTACCGAGGTTATTTTTTAATGAGGATGAGCATTTTTGACGGCTCCCTATCCGACCTAACCTACGCTATAAATAATAATACAAAAAAAATACAATGGGCTTATCTAAATAAGGCCAGAGCGTTAGCCGGATTGCAAAGATATTTTGAAGGCTTAGAAGAAATTGAAAACGCTTTACAATTAAATACAAATGAAAATCTTTTTAAAAAATTATCTAATGTAAAAGAGCTTCTTAAAATTGTTTTAGGCTATGATGACGATGTTTTTAAAGTTGAAAAATCAGAAATAAAATCATTGCTGCCTTTAGCTGAAAATGCTTTTAAAGATAAAGAATTTTGGTTTACGCTTTGGGCGGCAAAACAAATTATCATTAATCAAAATTTGAGTTACGAACATCATCATGCAAAATTATTAGAAGTGGAAGCTTTAGCGGCTATGTTTCAAATACGCGCGGCAAAGGTAAAAATTGAAAATTACCATTCTGAGCTGTCGGATAATTTTAGATTCCAAAATATATCGGCTAAAATTAATTCTTTTTCTCAAGAAGAAAATTTTTCAACTTTAAGCGGCGGCGATTTAGCAAAAATGTTTTCCGTCTCTTCAAATTCAGGATTAAGAATTTTTGATAATAAACTATTTAAAATATACGATGCAAAGACTTTTGACTATTTAGAATTTTTACAAACTGAAGAAAAAATATTTCTGCTTCAATTTAATTCTGAAAGCGTTCGCTATATCGGAGTTGAAGTTTCAATTGACAATCCTTTCTTCGGCAACAAAGATATGATAGTTGACGGTTCTACAATCTGGTATTTAAATGGCGAAGAAATTGGCAATCATCCTTTTCAATTAGAATTAAAAAAAGAAGAAAGAACCGCAAAGTTTGTGGAAAGCTGGGGTTCGGATTCTAAGGGGTTTTGGAAAAACGGAACTGGTTATGTTGATATCTCTTTAGATTTTTATAAAATATGTTCGCGGTCATTTATAATCGGCGATTATGAAATAATCAATTTTGATGAAGATGAAAATGTTTCTACAATAAAAGCAAAAATAAAATCACATTCTTCTTCTACGCAGCCGGCGCATCCTACTTTCAAACAAGAAACTGAACCTCAAGCCATTGAAGACTTGCTGTCAATACTCGATAGCTACGTTGGTTTGGAAAATATTAAACAGCCTCTCACAGATTTTGTTGATTACTTAAAATTTTTAAATGAACGAAAAAAACTTGGTTTAAAAACTCAAGAACAAATTTCTTTTCATTGCGTTTTTCTTGGTAATCCCGGAACTGGTAAAACAACAGTAGCGCGCTTGCTTGGGAAAATTTTAAAGGAGATTGAATTTGTTAAAAATGGACACGTTGTAGAAGTTGATCGCTCAATGCTGGTGGGGCAATATGTGGGCGAGACCGCGCAGAAGACCGACAAAATAATTAAAGAAGCCCTCAACGGAATTTTATTTATTGATGAAGCTTATACGTTGAAAAAAGATGGAGGCAATCAGGATTTTGGGCAGGAGGCAATTGATTTACTTTTAAAACGAATGGAAGACGAAGAAAATAATTTTGTCGTAATTACCGCCGGCTATCCGGATGAAATGAACAAATTTATAAATTCAAATCCGGGGCTTAAATCACGCTTCACACATTTTTTTGAATTTGAAGATTACAATCCCGACGAACTTGTAGAAATATTTAAACAGCTTGCTATTAAAGAAGATTATTCAATTACAGATAACGCGGCGGAACTGCTGAAAAAAGAATTTACTCAACTTTACCGTAAACGCGATAAATCATTTGGCAACGCGAGACTTGTAAAAAATCTTTTTAACGATGCGAAAATTCAGCTCGGTAAAAGATATTTAAAATTAAAAGGCTCGGATAAATCAAAAGAAAAAATGACCACAATAACTGTGGAAGATATTGCCGCAGTTATTGATTCATCTAAATCAAAAATATTTAAAATTGAAATTGATGAAGATTTACTTTCAAAAGTTCTTTCAAAATTAAATAATATGATCGGTCTTCAATCAGTTAAAAAAGAAATTAATGAAATTGTAAAACTTGCACGCCTTCATAAAGAAGGAGACGAAAATTTACAAGAATTATTTTCTTCACATTTCCTTTTTATGGGAAATCCCGGAACAGGCAAAACAACAGTCGCTAGATTATTCAGCGAAATTTATTCTGCGCTGGGCGTTCTTCCCAAAGGTCATTTAATTGAAACAGACAGACAGGGGCTTGTGGGAAGTTACGTTGGGCAAACTGCGCAAAAGACGAGCGCCATAATTGACAAAGCCATAGGCGGAACTTTATTTATCGATGAAGCATACTCGCTTGTTAAAAAAGGAAGCGCAAGTTCTTCCGATTTTGGCGCCGAGGCAATTGATAATCTTCTAAAAAGAATGGAAGACGACCGCGGTAAATTTATTGTTATTGCCGCAGGCTACACTGATGAAATGAATACTTTTATTAACAGCAATCCCGGACTTGAATCGCGCTTTTCTAAAAAAATATTTTTTGAAGATTATTCTCCGCAAGAATTATTAACTATCACAAAAAATTATTTTGAAGAAAAATCTTATCTACTTGACGATGAAGCAGCCAAACAATTGTTAAAATATTTTAATCAAGTTTATGCGCAGCGCGGTAAAAATTTTGGCAACGCAAGATTAGTTAGAACTTTGGTTGAAGAAAGCATTAAAAATCATTTTCTACTAATGGCTGATTTGCCAGATTCGAAAGAAAATAAAAATTCAAAAATTATTACTTTAAACGAAATTAAAGAATTTATTTCTTCCGAAGAAAATAAGGGACAAGCTAAGCCTAAAGCAAATCCCGAACTTCTAGATAAATACTTAAATGAACTTACCGGTTTAACTGGATTAGAAGCCGTAAAGAAAACAATAAACAAATTAGTCAGCAGTTTAAGAGTTGCAAAGCTGCGTGAAGAAAGAGGGTTGAAGGTAATTCCTAAAAATTTACACGCTCTTTTTTTAACAAACCCGGGCACCGGTAAAACAACTATTGCAAGGCTGCTGGGAAAAATTTATAAAGAAATGGGAATTCTTGAAAAAGGTCATTTAGTTGAGATTGATAAGTCAGCGTTGTTTGGAGCTTATCAAAACAGCGCAAATGAAAAAACTCAATCTATAATTGAGCAGTCGTTAAATGGAATATTATTAATAAATGACGCCGCTTCCCTTTCAAAAAATTTTTCGGGCTATGAGCAAGAAATAATAAATACCATAATATTTTACATTGAAAAATATGGGAACAAGCTCGTTATAATTCTTGCCGGCAATCCAACTGAAATGAAAGAATTTTTAGAAAACTATCCGCCGCTTAAAAACAGTTTTACAAATTATTTTTCATTTGAAGATTACACGCCCAGACAAATGCTGGAAATTGCGCTTTCCATTACAAATAAAAACAGCTATCAATTAGACGAAGGTGCCTGGCAGCTTCTGCTTGATATTTTTACCAAGCTTTATAATATGCGGGATAAAAATTTTGGAAACGCAAGAACAGTAAAAAATATTTTATACAAAGCCATAAGCAATCAAGAGGAAAGAGTTTTAACTTTGTATAATTTAAGAGATGAAGACCTTTCAACAATAACTTTTGAAGATGTGAATCAAATAGATTTAAATGAAGTTTAAATGCTTCAGCACTTCATTTTAAAACTGCATATTCAAAAGCAAAATAATATCGGCGGAAAGCTGCAGCTGACTATCGCCTTCCTTATTAATTGCCTTTGCTACAAGCTCAGCGGCGCCGGAAAAGAAATTTAAATATTCGCTAATCAAAACATCGCCGGTAGTATTAAAATTAATTGATGAAATTAATTTAGGTTTTAAATCCTCAATACCTTTATCTAAAATTTTTATGGCGTCCGATCGAACGCCCATAAGCCGATAAATTGCTTGAATTATTTCCGCATGATAATCAGAAAAATATTTTATTATTTCATCATGCGATTTTGCATCTTTCAACGAGGCATATAATTTACCCCCGGCATTTATTACCGTTGCGTAAGTTTCGGCGTCCGCCCTCATTTTACTTATTTTAGTTTGAACCGCATAATTTAAAACGTAAGCTCTTACTTGCGAGGCTTTCTTTTCAATTTCAATTTTTACATTAGCGTCTATATTCGAGATGCTTGAAAGTAAAGATCGATGAGCAATCTCAAGCAGCTTGTAAAAATTATCGGGCTCAATTCCCGAATTAGTATAACCCGCAACAATAGATTCATAGAATGCGGCAAATGATGCGTCAAAATCATTTTGTGTTTTTGAGTAATAAAGATCTCTTTCAAGTAAAGATTGAGCAAACGATTTTGAGGTATTTATTTTATCAACGTTCACGCTAAAAGGAATGAATTTGATATTTGATAATGTCGAGACTTCAATATTTTTTATATCATTTATTGCTGAAGCTATTTGAAAAGGATTTACATTTTTTGAAGAAATATATTTTGTTATTGTTTCATCAATAAAAATTGAAACATCGCTGTAAGAAACATTTGAAAAATTATTTTTAAGCTTCTCAATAAAAACAGCGGCTTCGCTGGTAGTCTCATCATTTAAAGGCTGGGCGTAATATGTTAATCCATTTTGAAAATTAAGATTAATTATAGTTTCCCAGGTTCTATCGCCTTTGGCTGCCGATATTAAAATTATTTTATTGCCGGAGATATTTATTGTAGAATTAAATATTCCTTCTTTATTTGTTACGCAATCCGATTCAGGTATTTTTTGAATAAATCCATTTTCATCAACCAAGCTTAAATAAACTTTTGCGCCGTCAACAAAAGATTTATTAATTTTCGAAAATCCACCATCTCCCAAAACTTTACCCTCAATTTTAGCGTTTGATGTCTCGGGTTGAATTGAAAGTACATCTTCTTTCTGGCACCCAGTAAAAAAAATTACAATCGAAAAAACGAACAAATTAAAAACTCTAACAAAATTTCTTGTATTAGTAATATGCTTTGACATCTTTTGTCCTCCAAAAAAATTACGAATCTAATAAGATCACATCATAGAAATAGTTTAGCATTCGTCTTTAGCCAAATTGAATGCCACAAATAACTTTAAATAAATGGAAAATTTTTAATGTTTTTAATTTTTGATATGAATTTTATTCGCAAACAGCAAAAATTTGCTTAGTATTTTGGATTAGCTTTAAGTTGGTACAATTGAAATGTATAAATTGAAATGAAATAAATATGCTGTTTAAGTTTTGCGCGTTAGAATAATTTTTCAATTATCTAAAGTAAAGATCAAATTAAAGTAAGATAGAAACGCTCGTAGGCTGATAAAAACTTATTGAGGTGCGGTTTTATTTTATTTGATACTACTTCGGTTTTTGACAATTTTAACTTCAAATATATCATTGCTTTAAGGTCTTCTTCATAAGTCAATTCGCGCTCGCCAAAAGAATCGATATAATATTTCAACTCGTCAATATCATTATTTTCTTTTTTGCTTGAAGTTTTACGCATTGTCTTGCTTGTTAGCATTTTAGGGTCAGAGTTAATTGTTTTTTGAAATAGTCTGTTGAATTCAAACCCAATAAGTCTAAAATAGCGCCATTCTTAAAACTCACAAAAAACACAGTTTCATAGAATTTCTTCAAAAAGAAGTGCGAAAAATTTTAACGTTGTGCGAAAATTTTTTGTAGTAGAATTAAATAATAGTTAAAAATCAATTAAAAATTTAACTTTAAATTGAATTTAAAACCATTATTTGGGGTAATACCAAGCGTAGAATTTTCCATCAAAGAATTTCTGTCCGAAGCGCTGTCCGAAAAGAAAAGCAAATCTAATTGACTATAAAGCCAAATCGCCGCCAAAGCTGCAAAAGAAATATTTCTGTATCTAAAAGATTTATTATAATCCGTATATTTTGATTCAATGCTAATAGGCAAGGTTTGTTTAAGATAAGAGTTCCTTTTTTTATCAGCGTCAAAATAAAAGTAAATCGACGATGCTAAAGACACCGTAGTAAGAGCGGTTAAAATCCATCCTTTTGTTTTTTGACCGTCGTATAAATGTCCAACTCCCGGATAAATTAAAGATAAAAACGAAGAGGTTCTAGAATGCGCTTCAATTTGCTGAACTTTTAAAGGATCAGAAATAAAAACCGTATCAATTCTAATAATTTGTTCGGCGGTTTTGTCGGCAGTTTTCAGTATATAATTTCTTTTTACGCTTTGAAAAAATGAAACAATTTTCGGAGAGGTTTTTAATGAATCCAAAGTATAAGAAGTGTCAATTTTTAAAATTTCAATAAAACTATTTTTTGCGGGTTCATCCTCGGATAAGGAAAAATGAGAAATACCTTTCATTCTATAAATTTCAAAAAGATCAGGAACAGGAATTCGAGACGCGTTTAGAAGTAATTTATTTGAATTTTTAATTACTTCGCCATATTCAAAATTTTCAAAATGTTTTTTTAATGAATCTAACGAAATTTTTGAAGAGGATTTTATTGAATCTTGAATTGTTTCCGAAGGAAGAGTTTTAATTATTCCATTATTTTGCAACGAAGAATCGATAACCGGTTTAGGCACAGAATCAATTTGAGCGGAAATTTCTAACGCTAATACAATGAAAATAATTAAGAAAAAGATAAAACATTTTTGCATACATAAATTTAGAAAAAGTTTTTAGAATAAATAAATTTATTCTTGTGATGAACTTTTAACCTCTTTATTTATTTCTTCAAAATTCAATTTAAATAGAAAAGTTTCTTTAGCCGTAATATTTATTCTTTGCTCATAATCGCCGTACTGCGGGTTAGTAACTAACAATTCATGTCTGCCGGGGAATAGAATAACCGGCTCGCGCAAAGGCGTAGTTCCCTTCAATTCTCCATCAATGTAAACATTTCCCCAAGGATTAATTTTACAATCTAAAAATCCTACTCTTTCATTAAAATCAATTTTTATTGTTTCAATATTATTGCTGGCAATATTAATTTTTTGGGTGAAGACGGGATAGTTTGGATGTATAAGTTTTAAATTATACTTGCCGGGCTTTAATTGAATGTAATCAGTAAGCGGTGTTGTATCTATTTTTTTACCATTGATATAAACATCAGACCAGGGTTTAGACTCAACAAATAACCTGCCCGCAAGTTCGCTTTCTTTAGTTATTGTTGCCGGAAGATTTTTTTCATAAATTTTTTTATCATAATAAACATAATCATCGCCGGGGGTAATCAAATTAAAAAAATCTCTATTGGTTTTAATCCCCGTATCAGCCGTTGTGCTTGCATTTGCGGAACCATTGCTAAAAATCCAAACCCCCGCCGCGCCCAAAATTAAAATTATGGGAAATAGAATTAATGCAATTTTTTTGCTGAGGTTTGAATTTTTAAAAGCATATTTCAACAAGTCTTCATTTTTTATGGAAGAAAAACTTTTAATTGAATTATGGTCGATTCCCAAAATAGTTAAAACTTCCAGGGCAGATTTAGCGCGTTTAGATGTGGACTTCCGAAGCATAGCGCGTATTGCCTGTTGAATTTCTTCATCAAGTAAAACAGTGTTTTTAAATATTAATTCTTCTTCAAAATTTAAAATGTTGTTTACAGTTTCATTTATATTTTTTCCGAGGAAAGGATTTTTTCCGGTGAATAGCTCCAATGCCACCGTCCCAGTAGCAAATAAATCAGTTTGGGGAGATAAAGCTTCGCCGCGAATTTGCTCAGGCGACATATAACTTGGCGTGCCGACTATTGTAGATTTATGAGTTAGGTTATTATCATTTTGCACAAACGCTAAACCAAAATCTACAATTTTTAGCTGCAGCATATTGTTAACAAGTATGTTTGCCGGCTTTATATCTCTATGAATAATATTAATTTGATGGGCAACATGCAAGGCTTGTAAAAGCTGAACAAGCAGATTTTTTTTATCAGCTTTAGATAAATTATTGCTTCTAAGTACTTCTCTTAAATTTTTACTTTGAAAATATTCAAAAGAGATATAAAAGAAGTCTTCAAAATTTCCAAAATCAAAAACCTTAATCAGATTTGGGTGATCTAACTTTGCTAATATTTGCGCTTCTCTTTTAAAACGGTCAAGCAAAGTTTTTTCAATATGCTCGTCAATTTTAAGAGTTTTTAAAATTATTTTTTTGCCAAGATAAATATGATTGGCGAGATAAACTGAAGTATGAGTATCCTTTTTTAAAGTCTCAATAATTTCAAATTTATCAAATAATATTTCAACAGAAGTATATGCCATTTAAACTTTTATTGCGATTCCATTTCTTTAAGTTTAAGCTGTATCCATCTAACTGAAACGCCTAATGATTTAGCTGTTAGACTTTTATGGTTATCAAATTCTTTCAATCTTTTCATTAAGATAATTTTTTCAAATTCTTTTAAAGTTCCGCCGAATTTTATATCATCGGAATCTTCTTCAATTATTACATGCTCTGGAAGAATCCGATAGTTGTTGCATAAAATTAAGGCTCTTTGTAAAACATTTTCCAGCTGCCTTACATTGCCGGGCCAATTGTAATCTTCCAGCATTTTTAATGCGGGCGCTGTAATTTTAATATCATCATTAGAAAATTTCTTAATAAAATATTTAGCAAGCAAAGGAATATCGCCGCGTCTTTCACGCAGCGGAGGAATTTTTATCGGAAAAACATTTAATCTATAAAAAAGATCGTCTCTAAATATTCCATCTTTAACAAGCTGCTTTAGGTCTTTATTTGTGGCGGCAATAACTCTAACGTCCACTTTAATTAATTGAGTATCGCCCAAACGCATAATTTCGCGATTCTGTAAAACCCTTAGCAATTTTGCTTGCAGCGCAAGGGAAATATCTGCGATTTCATCCAGGAAAAATGTACCGCTGCTTGCAACTTCAAAAAGTCCTTTTTTATCAGTATTAGCGCCGGTAAACGCGCCCCGCTTATATCCGAACAGCTCGCTCTCCAACAATGTATCAGGAATTGAGCCGCAGAATTGAGCAAGATATGGTTTGGAACTTCGGGGACTTAAATTGTGAATAGCGCGAGCTACTAATTCTTTACCGGTGCCGCTCTCCCCTAAAAGCAAAACTGTGGCATCCGTTCTGGCAACTTTATGAATTAATACGGAAAGGTTTTGCATTGCTGAGCTGTCGCCTATCAACTCTGGAATTTTTTTCACCGATTGCAATTGATTTCTTAAAATTTCATTTTCCGTTTCCACCTGTTCAATTCTTATAATTTTTTCAAGAGCCAGCGAAACCAGATTTGAGAAAAAATCTAAAAAAACTAAATTCTCTTCCGAAAACTCTTTTCGGTTAAAACGGCTATCGACTAAAATAACCCCCCAAATTTTATTGTCGCTTAAAATAGGCACGCCCAGCACCGATTTTATATTGTGAAGTTGTATGCTTTCAAATTGCGAAAGATTCGGATCGCTTTGAACATCGTGATATAAGCAAGGTTCTTTAGTGTCAATTACTTTTTTTAGAATGCCCGAGGAAAATGTGGAAAGATCATCAATATTCTGCTGATCAATATTTCTGGCGGCAATTATGCTAAAGTTATTTTTTTGTTCATGAAATTTTACAAACAGCCCGCGTTCAGCGTTTATAACTTTAATTATAAGGTCCAAAGTTTCTTCAATTAAAGTATCCTGAAAAACCGCCGTATTTAAAGTGCGGCTTATTTGATAAAGCGTTTCAAATTGTTCTTTGGAAATTAAGCGAATGTTTTCAATATGTCCGGTTTCTTTAATTGTCATTAATTTTAAAAGATATTTAATAAATAATTTTATTTTACAATAAATACTAAGGGCTTTGACCTGGAACGATTTTTAAATCTATCCACCGCCCACACAACCCAATAATAATCTCTTTTAGCGAGGGCTTTTTTGGTTTTAAATGATAATGAATCGGACGGCAAATCATCAACTCTAAAAACTAATTGCGCATTGGCTAAATCATTTGTGTAAACTTCGAGAAGATAATGATATAAAAAGCCTGTATTAAATTTCTGCCAGCTAAACGCAGGTAGTGAATCAACATTTGAACCCTCAGAGGGAAGCAATAATTGAACCTCATTTTTAATTACCCGAGTAACTTTTCCGCTGCCTACATTATGATTTTTTTTAAATATATCAATTACATTTATTTGAAAATCTAACCCGATAGTCTGCTCTAAATCGGTAATGCCTAAAGTATCAATATTCAAAGTCGCCTGATAAACTTTATCGGTCAAATTATATTCAAGCCCGCTGTTTAATTTTAAAAACGAATTTGAAACATAAACAGAATCTATATCTTTATCGGGATCGCTAATGCGCGCTAAAATTGTAAGTTCAAAATTTTGCAGCGGCTGATTAAAATTATTAATCACCGTTGTATAAATTGCAATGCTGTCTAAAACAGGCAATTGATTTAAATTAACGCTAAGATTTAACAGTTTTGCGCCGTTCCATTCCACATTAACAGTATCAGGGTTATAACCCTCTTTTTCAAAAATCAATAACCCGTCAACCTTCTCAGCGTCCGAAATAATAAATTTTCCGGAAGTGTCGGAGCGGACAAAAATGTTATTTCTTTCCCAGAAAACCCTAACATTGTTTATTCCCACGTAAGGCACGCTAAAAGATTGCACGGTTCCTTCAATAATTCCTTTTGTAGAATTAATTGAATTATTTGGATCCAGCGGATTATCTCTGGGAGCTTCACATCCAGTAAAGATGATCGGCAAAAAAAATGTTAAACAAAAAAGTATTTTGCTGAATTTGCAAATAATTATCGTTATGGAAAAATTCCCTAATATCATTAAAACTAATAATTTTTTTGATAAAATCTGTAGAAATAGGCTATTTTATTTTGCACAGATACAAAAGTACAAAAATTAAACAGCTAAGAACATATAAAAAATAATCAACTAAGAATTTAAATAAGATTAAGCGAATTAGTAAAAAGCTATTATTTATCCAAATCTGAACTAATAGTTTCTGCCTGCGAATTGTATGAAGATAAACCTATTTTTGTTTCAGCGGCAGGTTTAAGTTTTCCTTCGACAAAATATTTTTTTTGCTTAAACTTACTGAACAGCTTGCGGATAATTGTTGTAAAATAGGGGAATCTAATTATTACATTAAACTTAGATTCAAGCAATTCAAGGTTTTCGGATTTATAAATTACAAAAATTATTACTCTACTGTTTTGTTCAAGTTTAGATAGAAGGTATTTTTGTCCCTCAATGCTTAATTTATTTTTTTTATCTTTTCCAAATAATGAATCCGCCTCGTCAAAAAAAAGTATTGAATCTGAAACATCTGCTTTGCTGAATATTTTGTCTAAATTTTTTTCTGTCTCGCCAATGTATTTGCTTGTAATTACATTAAGATCAACGCTGTAAACCCTTCTTCTCAGTCTTTCCTGTAAAATATCAATTGCCATTTGTTTAGCTGAATCTTCCGGAGAAAAAAACAGCAGGTTAGTAATT
Source organism: uncultured Bacteroidota bacterium (assembly GCA_963782985.1). Lineage (GTDB taxonomy): Bacteria > Bacteroidota > Ignavibacteria > Ignavibacteriales > Ignavibacteriaceae > CAVSWT01. The sequence continues at coordinate 164,036 of CAWALU010000011.1, read as the reverse complement.
TCACTATTAGCATAGGCTTCCAACGATGCAATAAGCTCATAAAACTCTTCGCTTAAAAAATCGATTACTTTATTTTTTTGAATATTCATTATTAAATTTATTTTGATTTTTTTTGAACCATCATTTTAACTTATATCAATTTCATAAGTCGGCACAGAAATTTTATCTACAATTTTATTATTATCCACAATTACCGCCGTTAATTTATTTCCCGTATAAACCGAAGTGTCAATATAAGCAGTATTGTTTTGCGGGTTAAATACTATATCTTCTTTTCTTGTATGACCAATAATTTGAAGTTTCCCAAGATCAATTAATTCATCTCTTGTCCACAGAATGCTATGCTCGTTAGAAATTTGTTCGCGCATTAAAATTTCCAGTTCATCCAAATTTTCTAAAATATTATGCGGCAGTTTAGATTTATAATATTTAGAAATTCCCGCGTGTGAAATAAAACAATCATCGCTATTTATGAATAAAGGAGCTTTTGTTATTTCATTTAAATGAGTATCTATTTTATCAAAGCGATCTTGATAAGATGCCACTGTGCTTTCAGATCCGTTGTAGAGCCAAATTTTACCAAGCGGATGCTGAGGATGTTTAATAAAATAATAAAACATTATATCATGATTGCCGCATACAAATTTAATTTTTTCGTCAATAATAAATTCCATAACTTCAAAACTAAAATTACCCCTGTCAACCAAATCGCCGACAGAATAAATTTTTATGTTTGGAAATTGTAATTTTATTTTCCCGACCAACTCTTTTAAAGTGTTAAAGCAGCCGTGAATATCGCCAATAACAGCTATCATAATTTTAAATGTACGAATTTTCGTGAGCGGATTTTTCTAATTCTTCTCTAAACTTAGGATGCGCAATTTTAATTAATTCAGTTACTCTTTCGCGAATAGTTTTTCCGTAAAGCTGAGCTGTTCCATATTCGGTTACAACGTAATGAACATCTCCTCTTGTAGTAACAACGCCCGCGCCTAATTTTAGTTTTGTAACTATGCGCGAAATATTTTGATTTTTGGTAGTTGAAGGCAATGCAATAATTGGTTTACCGCCAACTGAATGCGAAGCGCCCCTAATAAAATCTAACTGCCCGCCGAAACCGCTGTATAAGCGGTCGCCAATAGAATCAGCGCAAACTTGTCCCGTCATATCAATTTCAATTGCGGAATTAATGGCAACCATTTTTTTATTTTTTGAGATTATAAACGGGTCATTGACATATTCCTGGCTGTGAAACTCAAATATAGGGTTGTTGTCAATAAACTTATAAAGTCTTTTTGAACCAAGAACAAAACCGGCAATCACTTTTCCGGGATGCAGAGTTTTTTTCTCATTTGTAATTATACCTTTTTCAATTAGATCAATTACGCCGTCCGAAAAAAGTTCGCTGTGAATTCCCAAATGTTTTTTTTCAGATAAGTAAGGGAGAATAGAATTTGGTATTGCGCCAATTCCTAATTGTAAAGTTGACTCATCTTCAATTAATGAAGCGACATTTTTTCCTATAAGTCCGTATATATTTTTCTCATCTTCGCTAACAGATTCAGACATCTCTGTTATCTCATTTATTTCATCATTCACTTCAACTATATAATCAAGTTTACTTATGTGAATAAAACTGTCGCCAAGCGTTCTCGGCATTTTATTATTTACCTGGGCAATAATAATTTTTGCCCGTTCGGCGCCTGCTTTTGTTAAGCCGACTTCAACGCCGAAACTGCAAAATCCATGTTCATCAGGCGGAGAAATATGTATAACCGCAGCGTCTAATTTTATTGCGCCTGAGATAAATAATAAGGGAACTTCCGAAAGAAAAATGGGAAGAAATTCCGCTCTCCCTTCCTGCACAGCTTTGCGGCTATTCGCCCCGATGAAGAAAGCATAATGGGTAAAACTTTTTTCCATTCCTTCATCTAAATAAGGCATATCGCCAACCGCCAAAGCATGATAAATGGAAACATTTCTTAATTCATCTTTGCGTTTTACCAATGCATTTACAATGGCTGAAGGGAAAGCGCAGTTTGAATGAAGCAATATTTTATCGTGCGATTTAATCGCCTGAACGGCTTCATCCGCCGAGACCAATTTTTGTTTATACAGCCTTAAAACGCTGGAGGTTAAATTTTCTTGTAGTTCCATTTCTTTAGTTGATGTCATCAAATCCAAAATTAAAAATTAATTAGTAGAAAATATTCTAAGCTTTCTATGTTCAAGATCAAAAATATTTGCAATGGCTTCATTTGAGCAGTAACCTTGATAAGTGCAGACCCCTTTTGCAAATCCCGAATCTCCCATCAGCGCATTAACCAAACCGTTATCGGCAATGTTTTGAATATAAGGCAGAGCGGCGTTGTTCAAACCGTAACTTGCAGTTCTTGAAACAAGCGCCGGCATATTTGGAACGCAATAATGAATAACGTCGTGAACTTTAAAAATAGGATCTGCAAGAGTTGTAACCCTGCTGGTTTCAATGCAGCCGCCCTGATCAATTGAAACATCGATAATAACGGAACCTTTTTTCATTTCTTTAACCATATCTTCGGTAACAAGATTAGGAGTTTTTTCACCTTTAATTAAAACTGCTCCAATCAAAACATCGGCAAATTTAGCTCCGCGGGAAACTGTGTACGGATTAGCCATAACCGTAGTAACTCTTTTGCTGAATAAGGAATCAATTTTTCTTAATCTATTTACATCTTTATCAATTACAATTACCTGCGCGCCTCTTCCGATTGCCGCGCGGGTAGCCGCGGTTCCCACAACGCCGGCGCCTAAAATTACAACGGCGGCAGGCGCTACGCCTGGGATTCCACCGAGTAAAATACCTCTTCCGCCAACTCTATAACTTTCTAAAAATCTTTCCGCAATTTGAATTGAAAGCGCACCGGCAATTTCACTCATCGAATGAAGAATGGGAAGCTGTTCGCTTTTTTCAATAAGTTCATAACCAACAGCGGTAATTTTCTTTTGCAGAAGTTTTACAATCGTATCTTTTTTACCTACGGCGAGGTGAAGCGAAGAAAATAAAATCTGATTTTCCATCATCAAATCCGCTTCTGATTCCTTAATGGGAGTTACCTTTACAATTAATTCAGCGCGTCGGTACACTTCTTCAGCGCTGTAAACAATTGTGGCTCCGGTTTTAATATAATCCTGATCGCTAAAGTGGCTGCCTGCGCCGGCGCCGCTTTGCAAATAAACAGTATGCCCGACTCTCACAAGCGAGTCCACGCCGGCGGGAGCTAATGCAATTCTTAATTCTTCATTAAGATTTTCTTTTGGTATTCCTATTATCATAATACTTATTTTGTTATTAATTAAATCTACCTAATAGGTTTTTGAGTTTCAACTAAAAGGTAAGTCCGTATCATTTATATTGAGTAAAAAATCATTTGCAGTTATTTTTTCACACAGGCGTTAAAGGTTTTTTGCCTGATAAAACCGCAGCAACATTTTTTGCAGCTAACATTGCCATACTATTTCGCGTATCTTCAGTGGCGCTGCCGAGATGAGGCAGAAGCGTTACATTTTTTAATTTTAATAAATCGGGATTTACATTCGGTTCGTTTTCATAGACATCTAAACCAGCGGCAAAAATTTTATTTTCTTTTAAAATATTGATTAATGCTTTTTCATCAACAATTTCCCCGCGCGCAGTATTAATTAAAATCGCTTCCTTCTTTAATAATTTTAACTTCTCCTTATCCAATAAATATTTAGTTTGATTATTTAAGGGAAGATGAATAGAAATAAAATCTGCATTCTTTAATAGAAAATTTAACGAGACTTTTTTAGCTGATGTTTGTTTTTCCAATTCAATATTTTTATTACGCGAGTAATAAATAATTTTGGTTCCGAATGCTTTGGCTCTTAAAGCCGTTGCCGTTCCGATTCTACCTGCGCCTAAAATACCAAAAGTTTTATTTCTAAGTTCAACGCCGAGGAGCAGCTTTGGAGTCCAGCCTTTAAATTTATTTTCCCGCATTAATTTTTCGCCATCTAAAACATGGCGCGCGCAGCTTAATGCCAATGTGAACGCCAAATCTGCTGTGGAATCGGTAAGCACATCGGGAGTATTTGTTACAATAATATTTTTTGATTTTGCATATTCAACGTCAATGTTATCAAAGCCCACGGCATAATTGGCGATAATTTTACAATTATACATTTGATCAATAACTTCATTATCAAATTTTGTATTTAATAAAGAAATTACGGCATCGGCATTACTTACATTTTTCAGTAATTCATTTTTAGCAATTAATTTTTCTTTCTGAAATTTAACTACGGATAGATTTTTCTTCTTTAAAAAATTCTCCGCGCATTCTGGAATATTCCCGGTGATAAAAACTTTTTTCATAATCACTTTTCTACCCAAATAATAATTTAACAATAAACAGCGCAGCTAAAATTCCCGTAATGTCTGCAATTAGACCGGCTGGCAAGGCGTGTCTTGTATTTTTAATATTGATTGCGCCGAAGTAAACTGCCAATACATAAAATGTAGTTTCTGTGCTGCCGAAAAAAGTAGAAACTAAAATTCCAATGAATGAATCAGGTCCGTGAACGGAAATTATTTCAGCCATTATTCCTAAAGATCCGCTGCCGGAGAGCGGGCGCATCAAAGCCATAGGCAAGGCTTCCGCGGGCATTCCAATAAAATTTGTAATCGGTTGAATGACGTAAATCAATCCTTCCATTGCGCCGCCTGCTCTAAAAATTCCTATCGCCATCAACATCGCTACGAGATAAGGAATTATTCTAATAGCAACTTGAAATCCTTCTTTAGCTCCTTCGACAAACTGCTCATATACTTTTACTTTTTTCAAAGCTCCGTATCCAATAAAAACAAAAATTAAAAATGGAATAGCTATAATTGAAAAGAATTGAATTATACCTTTAAAAAAATCCGGCGTAATAAAACTAAAAACAGAACCAAATATTTTTCCAATTCCTGTAAAAATTATTATTGCAGCCAAAGCAACCAAACCTAGAAAAATAAATAAAGCTTTTAAATTACTTTTAAACCAATTCCCAAACTCCCCTTTTTTAATAGGAAACTTTTCAAGAATTTTTACTGAAATAAGTCCGGCGGTAGTTGCGCACGCAGCGCCGAATAACGATGTACCAATAATTATTGCCGGCTCTGAACTCCCCGCAGAAGCACGAATGGCAATGGCTGTTGCCGGAATCAAAGTCATTCCCGCAGTGTTGATAGTTAAAAAAGTACACATTGCATTTGTGGCGGTTCCCTTATTTGGATTTAGCTTATCCAATTCTTCCATAGCTTTTAAGCCAAACGGAGTTGCGGCGTTTCCCAATCCCAGCATGTTTGCGGAAATATTCATAATCATGGAACCCATTGCAGGATGATCGGCAGGGACATCAGGGAAAAGTCTTGTTGTAATCGGCTTGAGCCAATTCGCTATTATGCTAATTAAACCGGCGGTCTCGGCAACTTTCATTACGCCCAGCCAAAGCGCCATAATTCCGATTAACCCGAGAGAAATGTTTACAGCTGTTCCGGCATATTCCAAAGCTGAATTTGTAACTTCCTTTAATTTAATAAAAGAAATTTCTTCCAAAATAATATTTGCGGAAGCGGTGGAATCAATAGTTGATTGGGAGATAGTTACGCTGCCAGTTAAATCATCTTCATCGCCGGTAACGCTTGCCATGTTTTGCCATATTTTAGGCGATGATTTATTGGTCTTAAAAAATAAACTTATTTTATTTTCTTTTTTGTTTGTAGAAATTTTTGCGGGAAATATTAAATCAGTTTTTATACTGTCGTTATAAAATTTATTAAAATTTTTAGCGTCAATTTTAATATTTGCATTATAACTTTTATCAATATTTTTATTAAATGGCTGATTAAATAAAATCGTTACCGGAAGCGGCTCGTCATTTTTAAATTTGTTTTGTGATTGGTTTAAAATATCAATTGTTACTGCAGCGCCGATTCCAAGAACGATTAAACCCAGCCAAACATAATTCAGCATTAAAAAGCTCCCAAGTTTTTTTATTTTTATTTAATAGATGATTGCACGGGGAAAATTAAATTGCGAAAAAAAATTATCCTCCTAATTCTTCAAAAGCTTGAATCTCTTCTGTATCAATAATTACTAATTTATAAAGTTCAGCTAATTCTTCTTCGCCAAGAGAACTGTTTTGCGAATATTTCTTTAAATAATTTTTTCTTACTTCATCAATTATTTTTTGCTCGTCAACTTTTCTAATTATACCTTTTATTGAAACAGCCGTTACGTGATATTCAGGGACAAAGTCTTTATAAGAATTCCTTTTGACTTTTTCATTCTTCACGGCTGTAAAACAGGCGTTAGTTTCGAACTGAATTTTATCGTAGGATTCCGAATCATCTTTGTAAAAGAAATAAATATTTTTATCTAAATAAATAAATGTGGAAACTTTTTGAAAGGCTTCGCCGTCGTTTACAGAATGCGCAACAATACCAACATAATTGGCGTTTAATTCTTTTTCTATCAACTCAATATCTCTTATTTGAGTCAGGACTTTTTTCATATAATTAAGCTTTCAAAAAAATATTCTAAACATTATTTAATTATGCATTGATTATTTGTTAATGCAAACAAACATTTTTCACAATGCGCTAAATTCTTTTTGAAGTTTTGATTTCTAATATCTATAACCATTTCCTTTATTTCAGCGCTGAACTTTTCAACTTCCGATCTATTCAATTCTTCCGCTGCAATTTTATTTGGATATTTTATAAATATTAATTGAATTTGAAATTTACCTATTTCCCCAAACAGCCGACTGACAATATAGGCATAAAATTTCAATTGATTAAAATAACTTTCAACCCTCTGCGGAATTTCATTCTCTAAAATATCATCAGTTTTATAATCAAGAATAAAAATTTTGTCATCTTCAATTACAAGTTTATCAATAATCCCGTAAAGATAATAATCATTCTCTTTAACATAAATTTCAAATTCATTTTTATAATTTTTAAATGACTGCAGAAAGTTGAATGAAGATGAATCGTAAAAATTTGTAAGATCAATTAATATTTCATTTTTTAGAGTTTGGCGTGCTTCATAATTATTTTCAAAAATATTTAGTTGTGATTTTATTTTTTCATCGACAAATTTTTCTAAGTCATCCAGGCTTATTTCCTTCTGTAATATTTCATGAATTATGCTTCCTTTAATTTCAGCAAAAGGTTTAGCCGAAATATTGTTAGAACTATTTTGCAGCATATCTGATTCAATATTTTCCTTAGAATTAAAATCATATTTTTCTTCTTTTTGATTTTTAAACCGCCAACTTTTATAACCTGAAATTAAAGTCGTAAAACCAATATCATAGGTAAGATGATATTTTAAAGGGCATTGTTTGTAAACCGAACTTTTTGTGGCGGAAATTATTTCGCCTTTAGGCGCATCATCTATATTTTTTGTTAAAACATTAAAACTTTGAAACTCTTTTTTAATTTGAATTTCTTCTAATTCATTTTCATCAATCTCCCTAATAATTGGAATTTGAATCTCTATATTTTTTTTTGAGTTTGAATAAATTCCGTTTACATTTATTAAATAATCTAAATTTTCTTTAATTCTAAAATGATCCGAAGAAAAATCAATATTTAATCCTGACTTCAGCAATCCCATAAAAGATTCTTTATCGTAATTAAAATCTTTAACGTAAGACGCAGAAATATATAATGAATTTTTTGCGCGGGTTATTCCAACATAAAAAAGTCTTTTAACTTCAGCCAGATTTTTTTTGGAAGAAATAAAATCATAAATACTTACGATGGGCGCTGATTTATATTCAGAAAAATAATTAGCGCTATCGGGAATTTTTGAAAGCAGTCCAAAATTTTTATCAACTGTAACAGCTTTACTTTTTACGGTATCGCGCTGCGGCGTTTCATCGCAGTGATATAAAAATATAACCGGATATTCCAATCCTTTTGCCTGATGAAGCGTCATTATTTTTATTGAATTGGTCTCATCTGCAACCGACGCCTGCGACTCATCTTCCATTTGTTCAATAGAATCTTTTAAAAAATAAACGTAATCATAAAGCGTTTTAAAGCCTTGTCTGCTAAAGTTGATAGTAAGTTTTTTAAGTTTTTCTATGTTGGCGATTTCTTGTCTGCTGTTTGATCGCGATGAAATGACGGTGAGATAGGCAGTTTCATTAAGAATTCTTCTCAGCAAAAAATTAATATCCTGATTTTTTGCTAGTTCAATATTCTCCATTAAAATTTTTACGGCATTTAAATGCTTACTTTTTAATTTTGAATATTCAATCAGCTTTAGCCAAAGTGTTTGCGAGTCAACTAAAGAAATTTCAAATATTTCAGAATCAGAAATTGAAAAAAAAGGAGAGCGAAGAATGCCCACGAGAGCGGTATCGTTTTCACTATCAAGTAGAAAAGAAAAGTAATTGTATATATCATAAATTGACTGCCGCTGATAGAAACCTTTTCCGCCAACAATTATAAACGGAATTTTATGCTGAACAAAAACAGATTCAAGTTCGCTGAATGATTTTCTTTTTCTGCAAAGAATAGCAATGTCTTTCCAGCTTACTTTTTCGATCGAATTATTAATAAGACTTATAATTTTCCGCGAAATTAATTCTGCCTCGCTTATAATGCTTTCATCGTTTTCATCATTTGCCGGAATTAATATTTCTATATTTCCACTTACTTCATCATTACGCGCGCAAATTAAATCTGCATGGTCAACTTCATTAAAAATATTGTCGGGGCTTGCAAAAAGATTTTTAAACAAAACGTTAGTAAACAAACAAAGTATCGGCGCCATCCTAAAACTATCGGGCAAAGAAAGCAGCCTGTCTTTGCCGGAACTCGTTTCAATTTCATTTTTTGTTTTGGTAAATACAGCAAGGTCGGCGTCGCGGAACATATAAATGCTTTGCTTCTCATCCCCCACTACAAAAAGATTTCCGGTTTTTAAATAATCTAAAATTGGTAAAAATATTTCATACTGAATTTCATTTGTATCCTGATATTCATCAATCATTATGTACTTATATTTTTGCGATAAGTTTTCGCGGACGGTTTCTTTTTTCAAAAGAGTTTGCGTTAAAAGCAAAATATCTTCAAAATCTAAATAGCCTAATTCATTTTTTTTTGAAGAATAAATTTCCAATCCTTTTTTAAAAAAATGAATTATAGTTTTTCCAAATTTTGCCAGTTCAATTTCAACCTCTTTATTTTCTTCGATGCTTAAAATATTTTTTAAATCATTAAAAGCATTTTGGCAAAATAAAATTTGAGCCGATAAGTATTCCCTTTCAGACTTATCATTTAAATATCCCCGCGAACAAATTGTAATCGTTTTAGTAAACATTAAATTTTTCACTTCGCTTAAAAGTAAAAATAATTTTTTATAACTCGTTTCAATTTTTAATTTTTCAAGCGCCGATGCTGCATTTATGGCGATTTCGTTTTCAGGTTTAGTTTGAAGAACTGCATTATTAATTTCAGTCAAAGCGCCCGCTAAAGATTCTATATTCATCAAAAGAATTTTTTCAGCGAATAGATGAAACTGCTCGTTAAAAAATTTTGCAATTTCATTTTCATCTTTTGAATAAATGCTTTCAGAAATTCCGATAACTTTTTTTCTAAATTTAATAAGTTTAATGAGCTCGCGCGCAAAAGAACTTTTAGATGAAAATATTCTAATTAAATATTTAAGCTTTTCTTCTTCATCGGGAAAATTAAATGATTGTTTAATTAATTCTTCAACTGAAAGTTCAATCAACTCAGTTGAGAGCTGCTCATCAATAGGCGTAAAGTTTGCGTCTATATTTGCTTCAACGGGATACTCTCTTAAAATATCAATACAAAAAGAATGAATGGTTGAAATGTTTGCGGAGACAAGCTGACGCCGGTAAATTTCTAATTTCTTTTTTATTACTTCGTCATTTGATTCTTTAATTCTTTCGTCAATCAGTAAAGCAATTTTTTTATAAAGCTCGCTTGCCGCTTTTTCTGTAAAAGTTATTGCGGCAATATTTCTTAAAGAAATATTTTCATTTAAAATAATTTCAATAAACCGTCTTGACAAAACAAAAGTTTTGCCGGAGCCAGCATTGGCTGTTAGTGATGTGTGCTTTTGATAATTTAGCGCCGCCTGCTGATGTGGAGTTAATAAAGACATTAAATTTTTATTTATTCAATTTTGGAATTATAATTTTAAAAATGGTTCCGCCGCTGTTTGAACTTATGAGTGAAAAACTTCCATTTATTCCTTCAATAAATCTTTTAGTTAATTTTAAACCTAAGCCCATCCCCTTTTGCTTGGTAGTAAAATTGGAATCAAAAATTTTATTTTGTATTTCCACTGGAATACCGCTCCCGTTATCTTCAACTACTAATTCAAATTCGTTTGCAATCTCCGCAACTGAAATTTTAATTTGGTTGGCTTTAGCTTGAATAGAATTTCTAAACATATTAATTAGCGTTCTTTTAAATTGATTTTTATCCGCTTCAACTAAAGCCGAATTTAAATTCGTATCTAATTCAATTTTAATTTTTTCATCGGAAAATAAATTTGATATATCGTGAACCGAACTTATCAAATCAACTTCTTCCAATTTTATTGAAGGCATTTTAGCAAACCGCGAAAACTCGGATGCTATAACATTTAAATTATCAATTTGATTTAAAATAGTATTTGAAACTTTATCAAATATAGAATCAAAACTTTTTGTTTTATCTTTATAAGCAATAACCAGCTGTTGAACAGCAAGCTTCATAGGCGTAAGCGGATTTTTAATTTCGTGCGCAACTTGCTTTGCCATTTCTTTCCAGGCATTTTCTCTTTCTAATTCTGCAAGTTCAATTTGATTTTTTTGAAGCTCCTTCGTCATCGAATTAAAACCTTCCAACAAATCTTTAATCTCACCCTTTTCATTATTTTGAATGTAAACACTCAAATCGCCTTGAGCAACGGATTCGGTCGCTTTGGTTAAACGCCTTATCGGTTCGGAAATTTTATTGGAAAGCAGAGCGCTTAAAATGATAATTATTATTGCAGCAAAAGAATATACGCCGAATAAAAAAACATCAATGTCTAAGGTTGAAAATGTAAGACGAACTTTGTTAAACGCGTCATTTACGCCGACAATAAATTGCTTATCGCCAATAGATAATTTTTTATAAAAAGCGTTATAAAAATAATTTTCAATTTGCTCGCGCGCGAAATATTCGCGATAGCTAAGATAGCTTAATTGATAATAAGCTTCGGGATTTAATTTTGATGTGAATAATCCCGAACTATAATATTGCGCCTTTGAATTAAAAATTTGGTCTGCGCCGTCATAAACTCCAAATGAAATTCCAAGTTCTTTGCCGGCGTTTTCAAAAGCTTGAGTGTAACCGCGAGCTTTATATTTTTCAAGCTGAACCTTAACATGATTTTCCAAATATTGAGCGCGCTCATTAAGCTCATTAAAAATTGCTTCTTCGCTGCGCTGCTGAACTATCTGCCTATTATAAGCCGCTAAAATTATTACGGGTATAATTGAAATAAAAAGAAACGACAACAGCAGACGCGAACGAAAAGTGTATTTAATATTCCGAATGTTAAAAAGAATAATTATTAAGGATAACGCCGCAATAAAAATGCTATGAATAATAAACAGCTTAAAAAAGTTAAACAAATTCCACGTCAGCCTTTTGCTGCGCAGCGAAACCGAAGTAATTTTTTCTGCGTCGTCTTGCTGAGTTTTTAAAATATATGTTAAATAATTCTCGCCGTTGAGCGTTAGATCCATCCATGAATCATTCTCGGCAGAAAATCTTGTTTTTAAAATTGGCTCGGTTTGCTCTCTCGAAGGATAAATATCGCCGTATACATCTTTTAATTTTGAATGTTCAAATTCAAAAATTTTAAGCAGCCTTAAATTGACGACTGAATTAATAATATTTTTTTTCGATTCAATAAAATCCGGAATATTTCCCCCGCCGAGATTTTGAATATCGAAAAGAATAGAAGCCGAGATGTAGCCGAGAATATGCTCTCTATCTTTTATGGGAATTATTCCGCAATAAATTTTTTGCCGCTTATTTCCATTCGCCACAATTTCTTTTATTGCCGGCTCGCTTGAACTGATATTTGAAAAATAATTTAAAGGCGAGAAATCATTGCTTATTCCTACGGCAAATTTGCCTATTAAATTTTGCTTACTGTCGTAAATATTTATTTGCGAGTTTAGCGATTCCTTTTGAAGCGAGCTGTTGCTCCAAATTATAAACGCCATTGCATCAAAGTTGGAACTGCTGCGCGCAAATTGTTCAGTAATATTTGGGTTATTTGAGGAGGATGATAAAATATCATTTACCAAAAATTGGAATAAATTATCGTTAGGTCGATTTATTTCGATAGCTGTTGTCTTTAACGCTTCTCTCTCCAATTGTAAATTAAAAAAATTTAAAAGCGTAATGGAAATAATAGATGCAGCTAATGAAGCATAAATGTAATTGTAAATTGATCCGGAAGGGCTGGTATAAATTTTAAATAATAGTATAAAAATTATAGTAATAAAAAATAAACTTAACAGCGGCGTAATTAAAGGTTCATTTTGAAGGAGCAGAAAAACGATTCCTAAAATTTGAGCTGAGACGAATAAAAAAATAAAATTTTTACGAAAATTTTTGTCTTCATTTTTAGGATTAAGCGATAACAAAAAAAGGAATAAACATAATTGCAAAAGTAGAACGCCCATCCCCAAAATTAAAATATTTAAATCCATTAAAATTGAAGGCGCGCTGGGAAGCAGCCGCGGGTCTTTAAAGTATCTTAATGTAGAATCAAAAATAACGCTTCTAATCGCGGAGCTTAAGCCGCGCATTGTTAAAAAAAAGAGAGTAGAAGCAAAAATAATTCCCGCAAAATAAAATAATTTACTTTTTGGCTTATAAGGATTTTCATTTATATAATTAGAAATTAATCTATACGCATTAACCGCTATTATTAAAAGAAAAATAGCTGATACAAAAAACTCAATGGGCGATTTTACAATGCCGCCGGCAAATGCCGATGAAAAGTAAGCGGGGTCTGATAAACTTCCGCCGATTATGTTTGAAGGAAATTCAACAAAAAATAATATTACCCTGAACAGCGAAAAATAAATTGCGCTGAAAATAAATTTAAAAATGCGGCTATTAATTTTTTGGTAATCATATTTAAAACCCAATCCTAAAAAAATAAAAGCGATGATTACCATTATTGATTGCACTGTATTGGCGTGTTCTCTTAAATCTCTAATTGAAATTTCTAATGACGGCTTAAAAAATTTAACCACCCCAATTTTATTGTTTTTATTATTTAATAAGTCAAACGAATATGTTCTGCCGTCTTTGGATTTGCTGGTGAAAGGATTGAAAGCTATTTGAAACTGCGTTAAAAATTTTTCCGAAAGATCTTTGGTGAAATTTAATTCATCGAAGTAAGGATTCTGAAGCTCAAAATGTTTTTCGATTGGTAAACTTACGGCGAAATAAAATTGATCATTTTCAATCAGCAGGGTATCAACTAAAGAGAGATATGTAATTAAATTTTTATTGTAGAAATAAGTCTCGCCTAACGCACGCTCTAACGGAAAAACGTCTTCCTGAGGAATTGCAACTTTTTCATTCCAGGCAATTAATTTGCCGTTGGGCGCAAATATTTCAAGTGAAAATTCTTTGTACTTATTTTCATTTACAAGCGTAATTAATTCACCGAAAGAATTTATTCCAGGTTTTAAAACGTGCGAAAGTTTTTCTTTTAAATCTTGGGATGAACCAATTAAATCATTTTGCTTTTTTGAGAATATGGAATTAACGGAAGCCTCAATGGATGAGATTTTTTTAGTTAAGTATTCGTCCCAATTATTTCGTTCCCGCTGAATTAAAAAAGGCGTAACAATTCCTGAAAGAAATATCAGCAGTAAAATAAAAAAGACGATAGTAAAATATTTTCTATCGCCTTTTAACTTATGAAGAATGCTTCGTAACATTAATTGATTGTTATTTGAGTGATTTTCCAGTTGTCGTTTTTAATTTTTAAAGAAATATAAACGCGCGAAACATCTCGCTTCCCTTTAAACTCAAAATTGTAAACTCCCGTTGCGTAGGGCTTGTCTTCGGCTGATTGCACATTGTTGAACCGAAATGAAATCACTCTATAAATTTTAAAATAATCTTCTAAAATATAGTAAGCTTGATTAGAACTATAGTATCCGCTGATTCCATTTGAAAGACTAAAATAAGTGTGCGGACTAAAATACTGCGACAGCGCCGCTACATTGCTATTTGAAATTGCTTCTTCAATTTGATTAAAAACCAATTGCACTATAGGCGATTGTTTTTTTGCCGGCGTATTGCTCAGATTGTTTCTCTGCTGCGCAAAACTAATTAAGCTAAGCCCGAAGAATATAAAAATTATAATATTTGCGCTTTTGTTTGTCATTCTTTTTATGAGTGAAATTTAAATAATAATTGAATGTAAGTCTATAATTCTTTAATTGTTTAAATAAAACACGCAGCCTCAAGCTTCGGCTTGCGAAATTCCTAACGAGACCCAAGCTAAAGCTATAGGCTATTTCGACTGCCTTTTCAATTTTTCATTTTACATTTAAATATGCAGAACCCAATTCTCTGTTAAAAATTGGGTTCAAAAAATTTGGTGTTAAAATAATTTCTGATTCAAAAATATTATTATTCTCTAACTCTATTTATTTTTTGAATTATTCTTTTATTTGAATTTTTAACAGGCTTCAATTCCTTATTGCCTTCAACTAATTGGAAAGTCCAATCAAATACTATTCTGTCACGAGTTATATTCTTAACTCTTACTTTTGCGAAATGATTATCCCAAGTCCATATTACATATGTATGACCAATTACAGCTATTGCGTCTTTGGTACTAGACCATCCATTATCAGGAGCGTAAGGAATATCATAAATGTCGTTAGTAGGACCCATATCTTGAATATCTGTATCTTCATTTACATCCAAATAGTAAGTTCCATTATAATTTTCAAAATAAAAATCAGTTGAGTTATCGTCATACGGAACTGTACTGTATGTAGTAAATGTATAGCCAGAATTATTCGGATAATTTATATAATCAAAAATTGATTGATTAAAACCTTCAGGAC
Organism: uncultured Bacteroidota bacterium; assembly: GCA_963782985.1. Classification (GTDB taxonomy): domain Bacteria; phylum Bacteroidota; class Ignavibacteria; order Ignavibacteriales; family Ignavibacteriaceae; genus CAVSWT01. The sequence goes on along the minus strand of CAWALU010000011.1, from coordinate 148,847 downwards.
GCGGCGTGGCATAAGCAACATCATAGCTCAATTCGCTTTCGTTGCCGTTATAATCATAAGCTGCGACGGCATAGTAATAAGTTGTCCCATTATTTGCTCCGTCATCCACAAAAAAGTTATTTGATGTAGAGCCGATTAAAGTGTATTTGCCGTTGTAGGAATATGCATAATAAACATTGTAACCTGCCACATCATTTTCACGGTTATAATTCCAGGTTAAATCTACCACGTTATCTCCGTTTAAAACATATATGCCGCTAGGCGGTGCTGGCGGCTGATCATCTACATAATAATTAGGACTATTAATGTTGCAAGCTGAAAAGCCGATAATTAAAATTAAAACTGTTATGGTTAATATTATTTTTTTCATTTTGAACTCCATCAATTTTCATTTCAATTGCTAAATAAGCCAAAATGGATGCCAGAAGAAAAGCTTGATTTTATTGGAATTCTGTTGAAAATCAAACAAAAAAGTGTACTATATATTGTACACCGTCGTTTAATTAATTAGTTCGTGAATCTGTTAGATACTTGAATAGAATTGTTTTAAAAATTACTAAATATATATTAATTGATTAAATTTAAAAGTATTAATTACTATTAAATATTGGGGATTAAATGAAAACATTTTTTACTATTATTATCATTAGCCTATCCTTCCAATTTACATTGGCTCAAAACACTAATAAAAAGGCCAGTACGAGAGCTAATATGTGGCCTTTACATAAAGGAAATGTATACCAATATTTTGAATATTATAATCCTCGTCTTGGAAATATAAATTACAAGTTAGATACCGTTTTCATAGCAACAGATACACTTATAAATGCCAATAAATATTATGGATTTTCTAATTACAATCATGATTTTTTTAGATATGATATCGATTCGAATAAATCTTATTTAAGGTTTAACGATTCCGAATATGTTTATTGGGATTATAATTTTCCGACTGATCCAGACAGTATTTTTTATCAAATGACTCCGATTAATCATTTTTTTCGTACGGTATTTTTTTCAAAAGATACAATAAACTACTTTGGCGAGACAAGAAAAACTTTTCATTGGCAAACCAGGTTTAGTTTTACTTATTATTACGAAACTTTCGCTGAAAATTTGGGAGTTATTGAAAAAGGAAGTGGTAATTCTGGTGTAGGTCCTGATTTTGAAAATGGTTCTTATCTCATAAATGCAATTTTATATGATAGTCTCAATAACTTTGTTTATTATACAAATAGTTATAAACCAGAAATAGATTTTCAGCCTTTTACAAGTATTGATGATAGCATAAATAAAAAATTTTCAATTATTGTTAACCATCATTACAATAGGTTACAATCTTATCTTGGTATAATCTCAGACGGAATTATATATATTGATTCTGTTTTTGTTGAATTATTTTATCAGAAAGATGTAGCCAAAACTCCTATACAGAAATATTATGCTGCAAGATCACCTGCAACTTTTTCATATACTTTTAATTTACCAATCGATACTTCTTTGTTGAAAAATGGATATAAACTTTTATATAAAATTGGAGCAAAAGATAAAGCCTTTTTCCCTGAATATTCTTATTCACCGAACTCCGGATATTATAGTGCCGAATACATTCCTACATCAATTGCTGACGATAAGCAAAATGTAATAACCTTTTTTATTAGTCAAAATTTCCCCAATCCTTTCAATCCTACAACAAAAATTAATTATACAATCGCCATACCTGCGATTGTTTCTATTAATGTTTATGATGTTTTAGGAAGAGAAATATCAACTCTTCGTTAATGAAGAAAAAGCAATTGGAGAATTACTTAATTGGAATTTAATGCAGTCAATCTTCCAAGCGGCGTTTATTTTTATCAAATAAAATCAGGTGAATTTATTCGAACAAAAAAAATGATTTTAATGAGATAAAAGCTAATTGCTAATTTACATCCATTAGACATAAATAAACCCGATTTCTTTAAGAAATTGGGTTTATAACAATTCGTAGTAGGTAATATGAGCTACAAAATTTTAGTTAAGCCTATTCAGTAAAATTATATTTTACTAAACTCTCCCTCAAAAAACATCTTCTTTTTATTAATCACACCAACTGGTTTTCCGGTAAGAAGTTTTTTATTGAATGGGGAATTTCTCGATTTACTTTTAAACTTCGACACATCAACCGTCCATACTTCATCAGGATCTAAAATTGTGAAATTGGCTTCTTCGCCTTCTTCAAATTTTGGAATTGGAATATTTAAAACTTTTCTTGGATTGATAGAAAACTTTTCAATTATTTGTTCAAGTGTTAATACTTTTTTATGGTAGAGTTCTGATAAAGTTAAACCAACCATAGTCTCTAATCCTAAAATTCCGTTTGGAGCGTATTCAAATTCAGCTTCTTTTTCTTCAGGAGAATGAGGAGCATGATCGCTGGCTATGCAATCCAATGTTCCATCTTTTAAACCTTCATAACTTCTTTAACATCTTCAGTAGTGCGTAGAGGCGGATTCATTTTCATGTTTGTATCGTATGTTTTTAATGAATCATCGGTTAACGAAAAATGATGCGGAGTTGCTTCAGCGGTTACGTTAACTCCTCTTTTCTTCGCTTCTCTAACAATCTCTACAGATCGCTTTGTGCTGATGTGTGCAATGTGAACTTTTCCACCTGTGTATTCGGCCATAAGAATATCGCGCATGACTATCAAATCTTCCGCGACAGAGGGAAGCGGAGCCAATCCAAGTAAGGTTGAATTTATCCCTTCATTCATTGCGCCGCCAGCTAAAGTTTCATCTTCACAATGTTCAATTATTGGAAGATTATACATCTTAGAATATTCCAAAGCTCTTTTAAGAATTGCCGCAGTTTTTATCGCTACGCCGTCATCTGAAAAAGCAACTGCACCGGCTTCATAAAGTTCAGCCATTGGAGTTATTATTTCCCCTTTTCTTCCAACTGTTGCGGCACCAATTGGATAAACATCTACCAAATGATTTGCGGCTTCTTTCTGAATTAAGTGAATCACTTCGGCAGAATCAATTGCCGGTTCGGTGTTAGGCATGCAGGCAACTGCTGTGAATCCGCCGTTTGCAGCAGCATTGCAGCCGGTAACCACTGTTTCCTCATCTTCTCTTCCAGGCTCACGAAGATGCACATGCATATCAAAAAATCCTGGCACCACGTATTTATTTTTTAAGATCAAATTCTTTGGAACCTTTAACTTCATCCTCGCTTAATTTTCCAATTTTTGTAATTACGCCGTCAGTAATTAAAACATCAATATTTTTTTTATTTAATTTTTGTTCTGGATGAAGAAGGTTTACATTTCTTAAGATAATTTTCATTTCAATTCCTTTTAATTAAGAGTTCCTAATAAATAAAGGACTGCCATTCGAACAGCAACGCCGTTTGTAACCTGCTGCAAAATTATTTGATTTGATCCATCTGCAACATCTGATGCAATTTCAACTCCTCTGTTTATTGGGTCCCGGATGCATAGTAGAACAATATCTTTTCCAGTTCTTTTCTAACCTTGCTCTATCAATTCCAAAATATTTTGCGTACTCTCTAATTGATGGGAAATATTCTCGGGCTTTTCTTTCAATTGAATGCGAAGAATATTTAAAACATCATTTTCTTGAATTGCTTCATCAATATTATAAATTACATCAACGCCCAATTGCTTCAATGTAACGAGGAATCATTGTCGAAGGTCCGCAGACAGAAACTTTTGCACCCATAGTTTTCAATCCAAAAATATTTGATAATGCAACTCTTGAATGAGCAATATCTCCAACAATACAAACTTTTAATCCTTCAAGCCTTCCCAGCTTTTCTCTAATTGAATACATATCCAACAAACCTTGAGTGGGATGTTCATGAATTCCATCGCCCGCATTTATAATATTTGCATCGCTAATTTGGGTAAGATAATATGGCGTTCCCGCAGCGGCATGACGAACCACAACCATATCAACTTTCATCGCTTCAATATTGCGGATTGTGTCTTTAAAAGTTTCACCTTTGCTTACGCTGCTTGCAGATACAGAAAAATTTATGCTGTCGGCAGATAATCTTTTTTCCGCAAGTTCGAATGAAATTCTTGTGCGTGTGGAATTTTCATAAAAAAGATTTACAACTGTTTTCCCTTGAAGTGTAGGTACTTTTTTGATTGGCCTATCTAATACTTCTCTAAATGTTATTGCAGTATCCAAAATTAATTGGATGTCTTCCTTAGGAACATTTTTAACCCAAGTAAATGTCTGCTTGATAATGGCATATTTTAAACTCATGTTTAATTTGTTATTCATTTATGGTTTCAACTAAATTGATGCAGTCTTCTCCATCAATTTCATTCATCTTTAACTTTTATTTCTTCATTTATTGAAGTAGGAATATTTTTGCCTACATAATCGGCACGAATAGGAAGTTCTCTATGCCCTCTATCAACCAAAACAAAGAGCTGAATTGTACTTGGTCTTCCAAATTCCATAAGTGCATTTAAAGCAGAACGCACCGTTCTACCTGTGTAAAGAACATCGTCTACAAGAATTATGTCTTTTTCATTTATATCAAAAGTAAAATTGGAAACAGAAACTTCGGGCTGCTTCAGGCGAGTGCGGAAATCATCGCGATAGAGAGTAACATCCAAAACTCCAAATGGTACATCAATATTTTCAATTTCTTTAATTTTTATATGAAGCCGCTTTGCAAGGAATTCACCACGGGTTCTCATTCCCATTAAGACTAAATTTTTCGAACCTTTATTGCGTTCTAAAATTTCATGAGAGATACGGGTAATTATTCTTTTTAGACCGACTTCATCAACAATTTTTGCTTTTATGTCCATATACAAAAAATCCTCCTTAGCTTCCGCCGTGGAGGTTCCTTTTTATTTTAGTGAGATTTTAATTTTCTTCCATCCTTATCCATCTCGCGGATAGATTTAAAGGTTAATAATATTGTTCATCAAACTTATAGCTAATGGAAATGAAAGTAAAGAAATATTCGATTATTAATTTAAGGAATTGAAATTACTTGTAAAATGATTTCAAAGAGTTTATTTTGCTGTCGCTCTTTATAGAAATTCGGGGTGTAGCGCAGCCCGGTTAGCGCGTCCCGATTCAATCGGGAAGGTCTCGTGGAAATATATTTCACATATATAATTGAATCTGAAAAAAGCAAGAGATGGTATTACGGACATTCAAATGATTTAGACCGAAGATTAATTGAACATAATTCGGGGCAAAATAAATCAACAAAAAATAAAGGTCCTTGGAAAATAATTTTTAAGCGGCCATTTGATACAAAACTTGATGCAAATAAGTTTGAATTGGAATTAAAGGAACTAAAAAATAAGGAATACATCAAATTTAAATATCAACAATATTTTATAAATTAAATATAAAACTTCACTTCGGGGTGTAGCGCAGCCCGGTTAGCGCGCTTCGTTCGGGACGAAGAGGTCGGGAGTTCGAATCTCCCCACCCCGACTTTTATTTTTTTATTTCACGGTTAGCGCGTCCCGATTCTATCGGGAAGGTCGGGAGTTCGAATCTCCCCACCCCGACTTTTATTTTTTTATTTCACGGTTAGCGCGTCCCGATTCTATCGGGAAGGTCGGGAGTTCGAATCTCCCCACCCCGACTTTTATTTTTTTATTTCACGGTTAGCGCGTCCCGATTCTATCGGGAAGGTCCCCAGTTCGAATCTCCCACCCGGATAAGATTTATTGTTTTGAATAGATTCTAACTAATCACTCCTTACTTCATTTTTAATTATTTTTTTATTAATCTTTAGGCATTCAATTCAATTAAAAATAAAATTTAAGTGATTCCTTTAAATTAAATTAAAGGATTAAAAAGATAAGGTTATATAAATAAAGGATAATGTTATGAAATCTGTTTTTCATCAAGCTAATTCACGGGGACATGCTGACCACGGCTGGTTAAATACTTATCACACTTTTAGTTTTGCCGGATATTATAATCCTGAAAGAGTTCATTTTGGCTCACTTAGAGTATTAAATGATGATACGGTTGAAGGCGGAGAAGGATTTGGAATGCATCAGCATGATAATATGGAGATTATAACCATCCCTATTGAGGGCGAGTTAGAACATAAAGATAACATGGGCAACGCAGGTGTTATTCAAAAAAATGAAATTCAAGTAATGTCAGCCGGTACTGGAATTCTGCATTCTGAATTCAATAAAAATAAAGACTCCGAAGTTAAACTTTTCCAAATTTGGGTAATTCCTAATAAGACAAATGTTACGCCGCGTTATCAGCAAAAAAAATTTAATCCATCAGATTATAAAAATAAACTGCTTGAAGTAGTATCTCCAAATCCTTCAACTGAAAATTTGTGGATTTATCAAACTGCCTGGTTTCATCTTGGCGAATTTGAACAGGGATTTGAAACAGAGTATAAAATTAAAGACAAAGGAAACGGGGTTTATGCATTTTCTATTCGCGGGAGTATTTTAATTGAAGATCAAATTTTAAATTCGCGTGACGGATTTGGAATTTGGGACACTGATAAAATTAAAATTAAATCTAACTCAAATTCCGAATTACTTTTAATTGAAGTGCCGATTAAGTAATACAGCTTTTATAATTTTATATTTTGCTCTAATATAATGCACACACGTTTATAGATATTTCATATTAAAATCAAGAAGATATTTTTCATCTCCCTTTTCATATCGAATAGACTGCAGCAGATTCTTAACCACAGCTACTAGATATCCCAGCATTTTATTCAAAAACTTTACTTTGCTTCTTAATAATTTCTAATGTATTATTATAACAATTTATAATACTTACCTAATAGTTATTAATGGAAACAATGAATAAGCCAATACAGAAGTTGACATGGGTCTATATAAGTGGTGCAGCTTTTTTAGTTTCTATTGTTCTCGCTGCCATGCTAATAATATTTTCTTCAAAATTATCTAATTATGGAATTACTTCTTCTTTTTACTATATAATTTTAATCCCCATCGGACTTTGTGCCGCTGCCTTTTTATTTGGCGCATTAAATTCTTTAGCAGAATATACGAGCAATGAAATTTATGGAAAGCTTAAGCTTTCTGGCCCTGTTGTTGTTTTTTGTTTAGTAATTTTGGGAGGTTTTTATTTAGCAAAACCAGATGCATCTTTTCTTCTTACCGTAAGAGTTCAAGCTGATAATAATAAAAAAATAAGTAAAGGTTTTATAATTGCAGACTTGGGTTCTCAAAGATTAAAAAGAGAAATTGGTGAAAATGGCGAAGTTCTTTTTGCAGAAGTTTCATCACAATTTGCGGGCAAAAAAATTAATTTAATTGCTGACGTTGATGGATTTATGATTAAAAATCAAAACCCGATTTCAATTCCTGAAGATAAAGTAGTTTACCTTCAGCTTACGCCGAAAAAAGATTCAACCAGAGTGCGGGGAACAGTTATTGACTCTTTAGGTAATACATTGCCGGGTGTATTGATTGATTTTGAGAGCGGATTAGCTTCGGATTTAACAGATAATTCAGGCAGGTTTAATGTCAATATTCCCAGGCCAATTGGCGCTTCAATTCTTCTACTTGCTTCAAAAAATGGAAAAATAGGCTACAATGAATTTGTTACTATCCCGGAGAATAATTCTTTAATAATCAAATTTAAATAGATTAATGAAAACAATTTCATTAATTATTTTTTTAATTGTAAGTATAAATACAAAGTTTATTCTTCCACAAACCATCACCTTAAAAGGAAAGGTTTTTGATGAGAAGAAAAATCCCGTAAAAAATATTTCTATTAGATTTTCTACCATTGGAACTGTGACTACCACTAACTCCGGTGAATTTATAATTGAATTGCCGGAAGAAATAACTTCAGTAGAATTAGAAATCGCCGATAAAGAATGGTTATTGCTTTATCCATTTGATAATAGAATAATAATACCAAGTAACAGGAATGAAATTACTAAGATTGTGGTAAAAAGCGCCGAGACACAAAAGGCTGAAAAGTTAGACTATGCTGCAAAGAACTATAATAAATTAGAATCGCTGCTTAAAGATATCGGTGTTGCGAAAGATGAATTAAAAAATTTGGTTGAGAATTATATCAAAAAAGAAGCTCCGCAGTATGATGTACAAAAAGATAGTTTACGCAATGCTATATTGAATGAAAAGAAGCGTGAAAAATTTGATATAATTTCAAAAGCAATTTTGAATTATATTGGTAAACTTCAAAACAGCAAAGACGATTTCAAATTAATTACTCAGCTTGCTTTTAATGATATTTTAGCCACTAAAACTTTAATTAAATCAATTGAGGAATATAACAATGCCTTTAACGAAATAAATAATTCCAAATATATTTTTCAAAAAGACATTAGTGAATATTGGTTAAATGAAAACCTGGCTGAAGAGTTTTTAATAACTATTGATTATGCACTGGATGAAATTCATAAACCATATATTCTAAGGCTGAATGATTATATTGTTGGAATAAATAAAATAGTGAGAAATAATATTTCTGATATTGATGAAAAGGATAAATTAAAAATAAATATTTCCGATGGGATAAGTTCAATAGTTCGCGAAATGGAAATTAGAATCCCAATTTTTGAAAAAAAAGCGAATAAATTGATTATAAAATTAAAAGACTCGATTTGAATTAAATTAAGAGGTGAAAATATGAAAGCTTTAAAAATTATTTATTCCATAATATTCTTTTTTATTTTTTTTAGCCTAAGCTCTTGTACAACTACAGATGAAAACCCGGTTGATTCCGGTGGTGATTTCGTTCCTAATTTTGATAATATTTGGCATGACGTAAATGCCGAGACGCATACTTTTCAGCTTCAGCAGAGTGATAGGAATGTAAATCACGGTTTGTTTAAAGGTTCCGAAAATTACCCTGATTCAAATATTTTTGACTCCCAAATAATCGGAGTTTTTACAAATCGAAATATTGAATTTAATTCACTAAGAGATAGCAGAGATGTAAAATTTATTGGAACAATTACAAGTGATACTACTATGGATTTAACTTACTTTGGCAGAAAAATTAAAATTAAAAAAGGCTCATAACAACTGCATAATTATTTTTTCCAAAGGCATTTATAACCGTTATAATTTGCTGTGTAATTATCTTTGATGTATGATAGTGCGTCTTTTGATAAAACATTTTTAAGTTCATCTTCGCCTGCAATAATATAATTTACTTTTTTGGTTTTCATGTTTGTTATTAATGAATCACCAAAGACTTCATATCCATTTATCTTATTAAAATATTTCCCAAAGCCTTCATTCTCCATCCAATAATATTGTATATCCTCATTAAACATAAACCCACCGCAGTTATTCCAGATAAATAATATTGGCTCGGCTCTATTCGTATTTTGCAAAATAAAAGTAGTTAATTTTTCCTGACTTATAAGCTTTACCGATTTCTTCAAAGGAGTTTCTTTATACTCAGCATAAATTAAATTAAATGTTAAAATAAATATGCTGACCACATAAATTAATTTATGGGATATCAATTTATTTTCGTAAAGAATTCTGTACAATTCCTTTATTGCATAAACGGTGAAAATAGAAAGCAGTGTTAAAAATTGTAAATAGTGCTGCATATACATGCCAAGCAATGCGCTGAATGCAGTGACTACAGAAACCACTAATAAATACAATTCTGCTTTTGAGTGATCAATAAAATCACTTTTATAATTTTGAACTATTTTCTTACCAAGTAGATAAATTCCAATTAAGGTGAAAATTAAAAACACAGGCTGCTTAAAAATCATTTGTTTAACATAATATGGCGCTTGCTGCGAGTGATATTTTAATATGGCAATTAAGTTGAATTCAAAATTATAAAATAGAAATTCGGTAAATGATTTATTAATTATAAAGTATACTGAAATTAGAATGAATGAAGTAATACCCCCAATAAATAATAATGAAATGGATTTTAATATTTTTTTCAATTCTGATTTTTTTAAAAAATAAAAAACCAAAAAAAATATTATTACCGCAAAAGGACCCAGCGCGGCTTTTGAATTTGTAAGAATTGCCAACCCGAAAAATATCCCGGCAAAATAATTTTTCAAACTAGAGTAGTGTGATAAGCTTTTCAGCAAAAGTAAAAAGCCGGTAAGCCAAAAAATATTTTGGATTATATCGGGTCTAATTTCTGTCGCAGAATCCTGGAAAAAAATTAAACTTGAAAGAATGGCGACGGAAATTATCCCCCATAAACTAGATTTGAAGAATTCTTTACCGATTAAAAAACTAATTAATAGCAGCGCCAGCATGCAGACAAAGCTTATATATCTTAAAATAAAAATCGAGTTAAAGGAAGGCGATAAATTATAGCTCTTAAAAATTAATCCGTTTAATAAAGAATAAATTGGACCGTGATGTTCAAAAAAATCTTTATATAAAATTTTACCATTAAAAATATTCCACGCAATATGAACATGCTGAAATTCATCTTCATCAAAAGATGAGAATTTTGTAAGGAGAAATGAATTTATAATTCCATATAAAATTATGAATATAATTATTCCAATTAATAAAATTTTATATTTAGAATAAATAGAGGATTTAGTCAATTGTTATTTCATTTCTTTATTTGCGGCTGCCAGGGTCCGCTTGAAGATTCAGGAAAAACAATAAATTTTCGCCCGCTAAAATTTAAAATAAATCCTAAAATATTTGCCGTTATTTTAGAGATTACCGGCAGCCAGCCCATCTCCAGTAAAAATTTTGTAACGAACAAATCAAACAAACCAACAAGAAAAACAACTGCAAGATAAATTATAATTTCTGTTGATGACTTCCATTTCGCTTTATGCCTAAAAAGAATTTGTGTAATTATCAAATAATTAATAACTGCCGCTGCAAAAAAAGAAACGGGTGCTGCATAAAAAACATTTTGACTAGACTGATAAATCATTAAAAACAAAATCACATTAATCAATGAAGCGAAACCGCCGGCGAAAAAATAAATCATAAGCTGAATTGGCAATGGCGCTTTGTGAGCATTGTATTTGAAAATGCAGTACAAAGTCCGCAAGCCATCTTTAAAGCCTATCTTTTTCCCTTCTTCATAAGTTCTGCCGTAATACGATATTCCCATTTCAAAAATTCGCACACGCATTTGGGAAATTTTAGCAATTATTTCAGGTTCGAAACCAAATCTATCTTCCTCAATTAGCACAGACTTAATAATATCGCTTCGGAAAACTTTATAGCATGTTTCCATATCGGTTAAATTTAAATCGGTAAACATATTGGAGAGAAAAGTTAAAAATTTATTCCCCAGCGAATGCCAGAAATATAAAACTCTATGCGGTCTATCAGTTAAAAAACGCGAACCGAGAACCACTTCGGCTTCATCATTAATTATTGGAAGTATTAACTTTTTAAGTTCGTTGGGATCATATTCCAAATCAGCATCTTGAATTGCTATAATTTCTCCGCCCGCCTTTTCAAAACCGGTTCTTAACGCTGCACCTTTGCCTTTATTTATTTTATGTCTGAAATAAATTTTATTTGAGAAATATTTTTCAGCAAGTTTCTCGCCAATAACAACGCTTTCATCGGTTGAGCAGTCATCAACTATTATTATTTCTAAATTTAGATGTTCATCTTCAATCGCCAAAACTTTTTCAACGCATTTTTCTAACGTGGCTGCTTCATTGTAGCACGGAATTATTATAGATAGCCGCGCTGGAGTTTTAAAATTCATTTATTAGTCTTAAAAAAATAATAAAATGCTTACCATAAAATATTAAATTTATGTGAGGCTATTCTTCTTTTACTGAAATATAATTTTAAAATCTTGACACTTATAAAATCAAATTATACATTCGGCTCAAGCAATAATTTTAAAAATTAACAGGTCTATCAATGGCACAAAATCATTCGTTTGACATTGTTTCTGAAATTGATCTTCAGGAAACCGATAACGCGGTAAACCAGGCTATTAAAGAAATTAATCAGCGTTACGATTTAAAAGATTCTCACACTACAATAGAATTAAATAAAAAAGATAAGTTAATAAATATAAACTCTAAAGATGATTATGCGTTAAAGGCAAGCGTTGACATTCTTCAATCGAAATTTATAAAAAGAGGAATTTCAATCAAAGTATTAAAAATGAATGAATCCGAAACAGCTTCCGGGGGAAGAGTAAAACAAAAGATTGATCTTCAAAGCGGTATCTCAAAAGAGAACGCAAAAAAAATTACTTCGCTTATTAAAGAATCGAAGTTAAAAGTAAACGCTCAAATTCAAGATGAACAAGTGAGAGTCCAGGGCGCAAAGATTGACGATTTGCAAACTGTAATTCAAATGGTAAAGGATGCTGAATTAGATTTTCCCACTCAGTACGTAAATATGAAATAAAAAATATTTATGGAAATAGAAATTGTTTGGTATTTACTCTAATAAAATTATTAATAAATTGGGGTTAAGTTTAATTTAGTTTTAGGAGAAGATGTTATGCAAACAGATGATGAACTATCGTGGGTATGCCAATATTGCGGCGTAAAAAATTTTGTTTGGGTTGATTTAACAATTAATGGTAAGCAGGATTTTGTGGAAGACTGCAGTATTTGCTGCCGCCCCAACAGAATAATTATTACAGTAGATAATAATGTGGAAAGTGTGGAAGAAGAAAATTCCGTTTCTATCGAATCTAGACCCAGCGACGAATAATAAAATATAGAAATTCGTTTATGTAAGCTGTGTTATTTTCGAATCTTCATTAATGCTTTTTGCAGATTTTAAGGCGATAAATCCTACCAGCCCATTTATAATAATTACAGCAATAAACACAACGCCGCAAATTTCGAGAAAGTTCATAAGCGAACTCCTTAACATTGATGTTGGTCAAACGTCAACTATTTATTTTTGATGATTAGTTAATCCATAATCATTCGCAAAAATGAAGAACTATCTTCTTCATCATTATTATCTTTTTCTATGTTAGCTTTTTCTTTTCTATCTTTATTCCAGTTATATCTTGAATCGTCAAATTTAAAACCGCTGGTTGGCAATGCTTCTTCGTTGTTGTCTTTTGTCTCTAAAGTAGATTTAGGACTTTTAACTCTTAAGATTGTCGGCACATCTAAATCTTCAGAATCAACATCTTTATTTTCTAAGAAAGCAAATCCGCCTCTGTAAATATCTTTTTCTTTTTGAGGAGTGGTCTGCGATTTTGAATTTTTTGTTGAATATACTTTTTGCGCGCCGTCAAATCCTGTTGCTATAACTGTGTAAGAGACATAATCATTCATCTCTTCTTTTCTTACGCAGCCGAAAATTACATTTGCTTCTTCGCCGGCGGCGTCAAAAATAACATTGTTCCCTTCGTTAATTTCCTGCATAGTAAGATTGCTGGAACCAGTAACATTCAACAGAACGCTTTTAGCGCCTTTAATATTTATACCTTCTAACAGCGGACTTGAAATAGCTTTTTGTGCGGCTTCAATCGCTCTGTTTTCACCGCTGGCAATTCCGCATCCCATTAAAGCTTCGCCGCTTTGGTTCATCACTGATCTAACATCGGCAAAGTCAACGTTAATTAATCCTTCCACCGTAATTATATCGGCAATGCCTCTGGTAGCTTCATAAAGCACTTCATTGGGTTTATCGAAAGCCGCAAACGCATTCATATTTTTATCAATAATATTTAGCAGTCTTTCATTAGGAATAACAATTAAACTATCAACATGCTGTTTTAATTCCTGTATTCCTGTTTCGGCATTCAGCATTCTCTTTTTACCTTCCCACCTAAAAGGCTTGGTAACAATTCCGACTACTAATGAGCCGATGCTTTTTGCAATTGAAGCAATAACAGGCGCGCCTCCAGTGCCGGTGCCGCCGCCCATGCCTGCGGTTACAAAAACCATATCGCTGCCTGCAAGAATCTCCGCAATCTTTTCTCTGTCTTCTTCTAAAGATTTTTTACCTACATTAGGATCGGCGCCTGCGCCTAGCCCGCGCGTAATGCTCATCCCAACTTGTATTTTGTGCGTTGCGCTGCTGCTGTTAAGAACTTGAGCGTCGGTATTTACCGCAATATATTCAACTCCGGTTAAGCCGCGCGTAATCATGCTTTCAATAGCGTTACAGCCGCCGCCTCCAATACCTACAACTTTTAAAACTGCAGACATTGGTTTAGCTCTGTCGATGGTTGCGAATCGAGACATAGTAATCCTCCTAATTAGGTTTTTTATAATTCATCAAAAAATTGTTGAACTCGTTTTACGAAGACCGATATTTTAGTTTTTGATTTATCTTTTTTGGGTTTAATTAATAATTGATACTCGCTTGATTTACCGCCCGGCACTCCGCGAATTAATCCTGCAACGGTTGCAAACTCAGGGCTTTCAATTTCGTTAGACAGTCCTTCGCCCAGTTCTTGAGGCACTCCAATTCTTGTTGGTAAACCAAAAACTTCTTCAGCCAACTCAACGCTTCCGCGTAATAGGCTTCCTCCGCCGGTTAAAACTATTCCGGCTTTAATTTTATTTTTAAATCCGGCGCTTCTAATTTCATTATCTATTAAAGTAAATAACTCGCGCATTCTTAAACTTATAATTTGCGTTAAAAGGCTAACCGGAATTTTAGTATTGCCTCTTGCGCCCACCCCTCTAATCAAAATATCTTCATCTTTAATAATGGCGCTTTCAGAAGCGTAGCCAAATTCTTTTTTTAATTTTTCGGCTTCTTCTGTTACAACGCCTAAAGATTCTCTAATATCATTTGTAACCTGGTTTCCAGCAACTCCAATAACTTTTGTATGCTTAATAGTTTTGTTATGAAAAAGCGCTAAGTCGGTGGTGCCGCCGCCGATATCAATTAAAGCCACGCCTAAATCTTTTTCGCTCTCTTCCAAAATTGAAGAGCTTGAAGCGATAGGCTGAAGAATATAATCCTGCACCTGCAGCCCGGCTCGTTCAACAGATTTTTTAATATTTTGTATTGCAGGAATTGAAGCAAGCACAATATGATTTGTCGCCTCTAATCTTGATCCGGACATACCAATTGGATTTTCAATACCGCTTTGATAGTCAACTGAAAATTCTTCAGGAATTATATGAAGAATTTGTCTATCAGACGGAATACGAATTGTTCTAACGTCAGCTTCTAATCTGTCGAGATCAGCTTTTGTAATTTCTTTATCTTCGCTATTTATTGTTACATAATTTCTATGGCGCATACTGGTAATATGTTCGCCTGCAACGCCAACGTTGATTGTAGTTATGTCAAAACCCGCTCTGTTGGATGCAATTTGAACGGCAGTTCTAATTCCTTCGGCGGTCTTTCCGATATTTGCCACCAAGCCTTTATGCAAGCCTTCGGAAACCGCCACGCCGAAACCTAAAATATCAATCCGGTTGTTGTCGGTCTTCTCGGCAATAACCGCGCAGACTTTTGTGGTTCCTAAATCTAATCCTGCAATTATATTTTTTTTCATTCCATTAAACTCGCTCTATCAGCATTGCCAAGAAAAACTTCGTTGGCAAAACGTAAATCAATGTAATCGCTTTTATTTATATCCACTTTAGATTCGATTTTACCTTCCCATAGTATTTCGAGGTAAACCATTTTTTTTGCTTCCTCTCCCCTTCCGAAAATTACCGCCGGTTTTAGACCTGAAAACGTTAGAATAATATCTCCGCCGTTTCGCAAGTTAATTTCGGATAATCTTTTTAAAATATTTGAATTGGTCAATTTAACTGCTTCAATAATTCGGAATGCGCGTTTAGTATCTTCGTTTCTTAAAATTTCCAAAGGTTTAATGTTAGCTTTTTCTTTTAAATTACTGACGATCGGGTAATCAACAAATTTTGTGTTTGCATAATAAGGAACGACTTGAAAATCTTCAGTAATAAATTGAGGTTCTTCTCCATCAAGCAAAACGGCTTTTATTTTCTTTTCAATAATTTCCACCGAAACTAAATTTTTACTTTCAAACTCAACGTTAGCAGTTTCTACATAAGGATGCTTTTCAAATCTATCTTTTATAAATGATAATGTTAAATCTTTATAAGATGATACGTCGTCAAGTTTTGTAAAATGAAGATACTCGCTTTCGGGAAGCAAATTATTTCCGCTAATTTTTATCATTTGAATTTTTTTATCTTCGGTTTTGTCGTTAAGCATAAAAGTAAAAAAAATTAAAAGTGAAATTAATAAAACAAAAAGTACTGTTCCTAATATTTTATCTTTTTTTTCAGACATACAAATTTATTTTTTAAGTTCTTCAACAAACTTCTCTCCGTATCGCCAAATATCGCCCGCGCCCATAGTAACAATAATGTCGTTATCTTTTTTCAATTCCATTAATTTATTTGGAAGATCATTTTTGTCGGGAACATACAAAACGTTTTTGTGTCCTAATTTTTTTGCAACGTCTGCAATCAACTGTCCTGAAATTCCTTCAATTGGATCTTCACGAGCCGGATAAACATCGGTGCAAATAAAAACATCTGAATTTAAAAATGATCTTCCAAACTCCTGATAAAAATCTCTGGTGCGGGAATAAAGATGCGGCTGAAATACCGCTACCAATCTTCTGTTCCAGCCTGAACGAATGCCGGCTAATGTTACGCTGGTTTCAGTTGGATGATGAGCGTAGTCGTCAACCACTAAAATTTCTTTGTCGTATTTTATTTCAAATCTTCTGTACACGCCTGAAAAAGATTCGAGCGCTTTTTTAATTACTTCAAAACTTATATCAAGTTTTTTAGCAATGCCCACGGCGACTAATGAATTTTTTACGTTGTGAATTCCGGGGACTTTTAAAGTAATGCTTCCTAAAATTTCTCCAAAATAATTCACGCTAAATGTACTTGTGAAATCTGAATGAGAAATATCCACAGCTCTAATATCAGCTTGAGTAGTAAGTCCGTAAGTAATAATTTTTTTATTAAGTCTTGGAATTATATCCTGCAAGGCTGGCTCATCCAGACAAATAATTATAAAACCATAGAACGGAACTTTATTAGCAAATTCAATAAATGAATTTTTTATATCGTCGAGGTCTTTATAAGTATCAAGATGTTCGCTTTCCAAGGTTGTTATCGCCGCAATGGTCGGAGTAAGCTTTAAAAATGTTCTGTCGAATTCATCAGCCTCAACAACAATAAATTCGCCTTCGCCTAACCGCGCGTTCGTTCCGCCAAGCCCGCTTAACTTTCCTCCTACAATTATTGTGGGATCAATTCCGCTTGCGGTTAAAGTTAAACCGACCATCGATGTCGTAGTAGTTTTTCCGTGCGTGCCAGCAATGCCAATCCCGTATTTCATTCTCATACATTCAGCTAACATTTCCGAACGTTTAATAATCGGGATCTTTCTTTCAATTGCAGCTTTCACTTCAGGGTTATCAGTATGAACTGCGGAAGAATAAACCAGCACATCGGCGTCGCGCAAATTATCAGGCGAATGACCTTCATAAATTTTCATTCCAAGTTCGCTTAACCTATTTGTAATTTCGCTTAAGCTTCTATCCGAGCCGGAAATTTCAAAACCCTGACTTAACAATATTTCAGCGATTCCGCTCATCCCAATTCCGCCGATTCCAACAAAGTGTACTTTTTTAATATTCTTAAACATTAATTTTTTTCTATTAATTCTTTAATTGATTGTATTTTTTTCATAAGAATTTCTTCATTCTCATAATCGTAAGGGCGAATAAGCAAAGGGCGTTTCCGCCGCAGCAGCTTTATTCTAACCAGCTGAAAGGCTTTTGTATTTATCCGCTTTTTTCTTTTTGAAATTTTTATACTTGCTATATCGCTTATATGAAAACTTTTTTTCTTAGATCTATTTGAAAATGAAATCGCATCATCTGAAATTTCCAGATATTTATTTTTGTATAGATTATAAACCAGACTGATTAAAGAAACAAAAACGATTAAACCAAGCAAATACATTATGGGATCTTTCACCAAAAATGTAAATTCATTTTCCACAAACTCTCCGCGAACAATTACATACATTACAAATACAATAAAATATATTATCGTCGATTGATAATAGAACGACATATTATATTTAAATATTAATTTTTTGTTTTGAACTTCATTCATAATTCTTGAGCTAATTTTATTGCTCTGTTTGCGATTACGCTTGCGGCATTAGGGCTGGCAAGCGATTTTGCTTTTTGTGAAATTTGACTCAAATAATTTTCATCATTAATAATATTTATTACTGAATCATAAAGCTTATTTTTTATTTCTTTATCCTCAATTAAAATAGCCGCCGTTTTATCCGTTAATGATTTTGCATTATGATATTGATGATTAGCTGCAACGTTCGGCGACGGCACAAGTATAGTTGGAATACCAAGCAGCAATATTTCTGCGATAGTTGTGGCGCCGGCGCGCGCAACTAAAAAATCGCAGGCAGCGTAAGCGTAATTCATTTTATCAATAAAATCATTTATCCAAATATTGGGCGATTTTAAATTTTTATATTTAGCGTAATAATGTTTACCCGTCTGCCAAATTACTTGAACATTATTTTCTTCAAATTTTTTAACTGAAGCCGCAGCCGCTTCATTCAAAGTATATGCGCCTAAGCTTCCGCCAAGGATTAGCAATGTTTTTTCAGAAGATGAAAACCCGAATTCCTTTAAAGCTTCCTCTTTATTTATTTTCATTAAACTCTCGCGGACAGGATTGCCCGTTAAAAATAATTTTTCTTTCTGCCGGAAATATTTTTTAGAATCTTCAAAACTTAGATGAATTTCATTTGATTTTTTTTCTAACATACGGGTGGTAATTCCGGGATAACTATTTTGTTCAAGTAAAATTATTTTTGCCTTAACTATTGAAGCGCCCCATATTGCAGGACCCGAAACATAACCGCCGAAGCCAACGGCAACCTGAGGTTTAAATTTCATATTTATAAAAATGGACTGCATAGTTGCGACAAATAATTTTAACGGGAATATTAAATTTTCAATTGTAAATTTTCTGGAAAAACCTTTTATCCAAATAGATTTAAATTTATAACCAAGCTGTGGAATTACTCTTCCTTCAATTTTAGATTTAGATCCCACAAATAATATTTCTGCTTCAGGCAAAATTGATTTTATTTTTTCCGCAACAGCAACCGCCGGAAAGAGGTGTCCCCCCGTTCCGCCGCCGGCAAATAAAAATCTATATTTAGCTGCTGATTGATTCATTTAAAATTTATTTTTTATTTCCTGTTAAAGCTTGATTCTTTTCTAATATTGAATTTGAAATTGCAATGTTAATTAATATACCGACAGAGATGCAAAGGAATAAAATTGACGTGCCGCCGTAGCTTATGAACGGAAGCGGCAATCCAGTGGTTGGGAATAATCCCGTTGCCACAGCCACATTTACAAAGGCATAAATAATTATTGAAAAAGTTATTCCAAAAGCTAACAGCTGCCCAAACTCATCTTTAGCTTTTTTAGCGATTAAAATTCCCGCGATAAAAATTGTGAGAAAAAGAATTAGCACAATTATAGAACCCACGAAACCAGTTTCTTCGCCAAGAATAGCAAAAATAAAATCGCCGTAAGCCTCGGGCAAAAACAAATTACTTTGCCTGCTGTGTCCAATTCCAACGCCTAAAACGCCACCGCTGCCTAAACCGATTAAGGCTTGTTTAACTTGAAGATTAATATCGCCGCCGTTTAGAATACTGCTAATAAAAGTTAAAATTCTTCCCCTGGAATGATTGAATAGCATAGCTATAATTCCGCCGCTAAATAATGTAAATAAAGATGCGGAAATTATATGTTTAATTTTTGCCCCGCCGACAAACAGAAGCGCGAGCGAAATAACAACCAGCAAAACTCCGTTGCTTATATTCGGCTGAATTAAAACTAAGCCGGCTATTAGGAGAACCCAAAAGAACAAATAAGAAAATCCGAATTTAAAGTTTGATAAATATTCTCTTTTACTTTCAATCAATGATGAAAGATGAATTATCAAAATTAATTTTGCCGCATCCGCGGGTTGAAATGTAGTAAAACCTAAATTGATCCATCTTCCCGCGCCCTTGTAGTTGGGGGCTAAAAACAATGTTAGTATTAAAATTATTGTAATTGCAATTATCGCTTTTTTACTGTGATCTTTATAATAATCGTATGGTATAATTGAAAACAAAATCATAAATCCTATTCCGGTAACCACCTTAAACAAATGCGAATTAAACAAATGGAAAATATTATCAAACCGAAAACCGCTGTAAGCGCTGCTGGCGCTCATTACGGTAGCAAGCCCTAAAATCATAAGTATCAAGGCGTCAAAAAAAACTGCGGCGGCTAATTTTTTCCCGGCAAAAATATTTACTTTGGATGAATTCATTTTATCGGTCATTATAATTTTTCCACGGCTTGCTTAAATATTTTCCCTCTATGTTCATAATTATCAAACATATCAAAGCTGGCGCAAGCCGGCGAAAGTAAAACTACATCGCCTTGACGCGCTTCATTGCTTGCGGCAATTACCACGTCTTCTAATGTAGGCTTAAGTTCAACTTTAACGAAAGAATGAAAGAAATTAAATATTATATCGGATGAAGACCCGATGGCAAAAATTTTCTTTACCTTATCCTTAACTAAATCTTTAATTTGATTATAATCATTTCCTTTATCCTGTCCCCCCAGAATTAAAAATATTGGAGCGTCAAAACTTTGCAGGGCGTACCAAACAGAATCCACGTTAGTTGCTTTGGAATCATTAACGTAAAACGCTCCATCAATTTCCCTAACAATTTCCAAGCGATGTTCAACGCCTTTAAAAGTTCTCAGTCCTTCTTTAATTTTTTCATTATCAAAACCAAAAATTTTGCCGGCGTTAATTACAGCCATTGCGTTTGCATAATTGTGTTCGCCTTTTAAATTTATATCATTCACGCTGCAGCTAAATTTAAGTTCGCCGTCTTCATTATAAATTATTTCATTTTGAAAAAGATACGCTCCATTTATCTGCTGGGTTTTGGTTGAGAAATAAATGCTTTTACTTTTGTGTTCAGTAAGCGAATCAACTAGCGGCTGACTGTCGGCATTTAGAATTAGAAAATCTTTTTCACTTTGATTTTTATAAATTCTTAATTTTGAACTGATATAATTTTCAAATTTATTGTCATAACGGTTAAGATGATCGGGAGTGATATTTAAAATTACCGCTATCTTAGGCGCGAACTTATCAATCATATCAAGCTGAAAACTTGAAACTTCCAGCGCTACAAATTCATTTTCTTTAACATCCAATGCGATTTCAGAAAAAGCTGTTCCGATATTTCCCGCGGCATAAGTTTTAAAACCGCACGCATTAAAAACGTGAGCGCATAAACTTGTAGTGGTTGTTTTGCCGTTTGTTCCGGTAATTGCAACCACATTTCCTTTACAGAAAGAGGCGGCTAATTCAATCTCGCTAATTACTTTTATACCTTTTACATTTGCATTAATTATTACTTCAGCATCCGAAGGAACGCCCGGGCTAACAATCATTAATTCGCATTCAAAAACTTTGTCGGAATGTTTTCCAATTTCAAAATCGATTTGCTGCTCTTTTAATTTTACAATTGAGTCAGAAAGTTTGTATTCATTTCCGGAATCGCTTACGAAAGGAATTCCTCCGGCTTTCTTAATTAATTTTGCAGCCCCGACTCCGCTTCTAACCGCGCCTATAACCGTTATTTTTTTATTTGATAGATCCATTAACGTATTTTGAAAGATGCTAAACTTGCAATTGCAAGAATGATTGTTATTATATAAAATCTGATTACGATTTTTGGTTCGGGCCAGCCTACCATTTCAAAATGATGATGTATAGGCGCCATTTTAAAAACTCTTCTACCTTCGCCGTATTTCTTTTTTGTGTACTTGAAATATACTCTTTGAATTATAACAGAAACCGTCTCCATAAAAAACACGCCGCCAAGAAGTGGAATTAATAATTCTTTTTTTATCAGCACTGCCAAAATTCCAAATGCGCCGCCCAAAGCAAGCGAGCCGGTATCCCCCATAAATACTTGAGCCGGATAAAAATTAAACCACAAAAATCCAAGCGACGCTCCAATTAATGCCGCGACAAAAACCGTTAACTCACCAGAGCCGGGTAAATAAATTATATTTAAATAATCAGCAAAAATTGCATTGCCGCTTACATAACTTAAAATAGCAAGAGTAAGCATTACTATCGTTGTTATTCCGATTGCAAGCCCGTCCAATCCATCTGTTAAATTAACTGCATTGGAAGTTGCAGTTACTATAAAAACCACAACCGGTATGTACAAATATGAAAAATCAAAATTTACATCTTTCAAAAAAGGAACAGTGGTTACAGAATTAAATCCTTCAAACTGCGGCGAGAAATAAATTACAGAGCCGACAACTAATCCAACAAAAATTTGTCCGAGCAATTTATATCTTGCAATTAATCCGTTGGGCAATTTTTTAATTACTTTTAAATAGTCGTCTAAAAATCCAACCAGGCTTAAGCAAATAGTTCCGAACAAAATTAAAATTATGTAAATGCTTTTAATATCGCCCCAAAAAAGCACCGGAATTACAACAGAAAATATTACTATTATTCCGCCCATAGTGGGCGTGCCGGCTTTAGACCAATGGGATTTTGGTCCGTCAACTTTTTTAGCTTCGCCGATTTGTTTCTTCTGCAAGTAGCCGATTATTTTTGGTCCCAAATAAATTGATAAGAACAATCCCGAAATTGCCGCAAGCGCTGAACGAAAAGTCAAGAACCGGAAAATATCAAAGCCCGGCGGATTAAAATTTTTATTTATATAATCAAATAAATAATAAAGCATTTAATTTTTGTTTATTAGTTCAATAGCGTTTACAAATTCTTCCATCTTCATTCCGCGCGAGCCTTTTATTAGAACAACAGAGTCTTTAAGATCTTTTTCAATAATAAATTTTTTAAGCTTCTCTCTATTCTTAAAATGAAGAGAATCAATTTTTTGTTTTTTCAATTCATCATTTAAAGATTTCATACGGCTGCCGATTAAATAAATTTCGTTTATTTTATTCTTCTTAATTACGCCGGCTAAATTTTGATGAAGCTTTATTTCATCTTTGCCCAATTCAAACATATCGCCAAGAATCAGGATTTTATTTTTAAAAGATTTTATTTTGGGAAGAAGTGAAATTGAATACTTCATCGACTCAGGATTTGCATTATAAGTATCATCAATCAAAATAAAATTTTTTAAGTGTTTAACATTTAATCTTTTTTCTGACTGCTTTAATTTATTTAGCGCCGAGAATATTTCATTTTTATTTAGTCCTACCTTGAAAGCCGCAGCCGCAGCCGCAAGAAAATTTTTAGCGCTTTGCTCGCCGTACAATGGTAATTCTGTTACCAGCTTTTTGTTTTTATATTTTATTTGGATAACGGTTTTACCTTCATCTGTATATTTTTTAATTTCACCTTTGCAGTCAGCCTCATCGTTAAATCCAAAAGTAATTTTGTTTTTATAATTCTCAGCTGAATTTCTTAAAAGGGGATCGTCATTATTAATAAATAAAAAACCTTTGTTGGAAATTGTAGATTCAAATAATGAGATCTTTTCTTTTAAAACTCCTTTTTTATTTTTAAGAAATTCTAAATGCGAGCTTCCAATGTTTGTAATTAACGCGCAATCCGGCGAAGCAATATCTGAGGTATATTTTATTTCACCGAAATGATTAGTTCCGAGTTCAGCGACTAAAAAATCGTGCGAATTATTTGTACTGAAAATTGTCAGTGGAACTCCAATATGATTATTGTTATTTGCCAGAGTTTTATTAACAGAAAATTTTTCGTTCAGCAAAACCGAAAGTATTTCTTTAGTTGAAGTTTTACCGGCGCTTCCGGTTATACCGATAATTTTTGTCCGTAATTTCTTTCGCCAAATTTTTGCAATATCGCCAAGGGCAATAGTTGTGTTTTTAACGGCGATTATTGGAACATTAAGTTTATCAAATTTCGAAATTTTCTTTTCATTAATTACTACTGCCGCAGCTCCATTTTTAATAGCATCATTTACAAAATTATGCCCGTCAAATTTTTCGCCTTCAATTGCAACGAACAATGAATTAACAGGAACATTTCTCGAATCAATAGTTACGGCGCTAATACTTTTGAATCTATTTGGACAAAAGATTTCAGCTGTTGGAATATCAAATATATCTTTTAGAGATAATGAAATTTTTTTCATAAATATTTTTGAGCAATTTCCTTATCTGAAAAATGAAATCTGACTCCATTTATTTCCTGATAATCTTCATGACCTTTGCCGGCAATTAAAATTACGGCGTCATCCTCGGCGTTTTGAATAGCTGATTTTATTGCTTCTTCTCTGTTTTCAATTACTTCAACATTATTTTTTGTAATGCCGGATTTTATGTCATTAATAATTTTAGACGGGTCTTCGCTTCTTGGATTATCCGACGTAATAAAAATTTTATCGCTTAAATCAGAAGCAATCTTCCCCATAATTGGGCGCTTGGTTTTATCTCTATTTCCGCCGCAGCCAAATACAGTATAAACGGGAACAGATTTTTTTACAATTTTATGAACCGCTTGCAGAGCCTTTTCCAGACTGTCGGAAGTATGGGAATAATCCACAATTACTTTTTTATTATTCTCTCCTACTATTTCAAATCTGCCCGGCACTTGCTTTGTATTTTTTATTCCTTCAATTGCTGTTTTAAAATTTACGCCGAGTAAAACGGTAACGGCTATTGCTGCGGCGGCATTATAAGCGTTAAACTCGCCCACCAGCGAAGTTGAAACCGGATAACTTTCATTATGATATGCGAGTTGAAAATTAGTTCCACTCAAATCATAGTTAACATCGCTTAAAATAAAATCTGCATTTGATGCCTTCCCATAAGAATGAAAACGCGCCATAGAATTTTGAATAAGACGCGTGCTATTATTTTCATCCGCATTGTAAACACCAAATGCAGAAACACTCAGATTGTCAAATAAAATTTTTTTTGCTTTTAAGTAGCTATCAAAATCTTTATGGAAATCAAGATGATCTGAAGTTATATTAGTAAAAACCGCCGCGCTGAACGTTAAATTACTCACCCGGTTTAGTACCAGCGAATGAGACGAAACCTCCATTACTGCGTGGCTGCAGCCTTCATTAAGCATTTCGTTAAAAAATAAATTTAAATCGTTTGCTTCGGGCGTAGTTAAAGTCGATTTAATTTCTTTGCTTCCTATGAAATTTGAAATTGTTCCGATCATTCCTGTTTTAAAACCTGCTTCTTCAAAAATATTTTTGATGAAATATGAAGTTGTTGTTTTTCCGTTCGTTCCGGTTATGCCTATCAGCTTTAATTTTTTTGACGGTTCTTTATAAAAATAATTTGATATTTCCGCTAATGCGGCTCTGCTGTTATGCACTAAAATTTTTGCGGCTTTTTGATGAATAAAAATTTCATCAGGTACGGCAAAATTATCTTCAAGTATTATCGCGATAGCGCCTTTGCTTAAAGCCTGCAAAATAAATTTATGTCCGTCGGTAGTAAAACCTTTGATAGCAACAAACACAGAATTTTTTTCAACTTTTCTTGAATCATAAACAATGCTGGCTACATCTTGCCGCTGAATTTCTCCAATTGCGCTTATAACTTTTACGCTATTTATTAATTCGGTTAATTCCATTAATAAATTTTTGCTCCGCCGTTATTGTTTTCACAAGTTAAAGTGCAGATCTTACTTTTATCAATTTTATTTCCCGGCGAAAGCGTCTGCGCAATTACTTTTCCGGAGCCTTTAACTTTATAATTAATTCCCAGTTTAGTTAAAATTAAAATTGCATCTCTTAAAGAATAATTTGAAAGATCGGGCATATTTTTAATATTAATTAAATCCTTTTCATTTAATTGTTTGGCAACTTCCTGATCAGCATGAACTATTTTTACATTTTGTTTATTATCAAATTCCTTTAAGTCAACAGTTTTAAATTCAAAATTTTGATCGCCATCATTTTTAAAATGATTCTGAAAAATGTCAGGGTCGGCATTAATAATTCGAGTTGATATATTTTTAAAAATTGGAGCGGCAACCATTCCTCCGTACTTGCCAACCGACGGAGAATTCACAAGCACAAAACAAATTATCTTAGGATTATCAGCGGGAAAAAATCCTATGAAAGAAGAATTATATTCCGATTTAGAATATCTGCCGTTTATTAATTTTTGCGATGTGCCAGTTTTGCCTCCAGCGGTTATATAATCCATCTTAGCGTTTTTACCGGTTCCCTTTTCAATAACATTCACCATCATCTTTTTAATTTTATCGGAAGTTTTTTCTGAAATTACTCGTCGGATTTCTTTTGATTTAGAATTAATTATTTCTCCGCCATTTGAACCAATAATTTTTTTAACGAGTTTCGGTTGAAGCAAATAACCGCCGTTTACAAGCGCACAGTATGCGGCTGTAAGCTGCAAAGGCGTAACAGACAATCCATATCCATAAGACATAAACGCTTTTGTTATTGAACCCCAGCGACTTGGTTTTTTTAAAACTCCTTTTGCTTCGCCAGGCAATTCCAACGCTGAATAATTTCCGAAACCAAAGCCGCGCAAATATTTATAAAATTTATTATCATCAATTCTTTGCGACAACTTTGCCATTCCGATATTGCTCGACTGTTCTAAAACGCCGTCTACGGTTAAATAATTATGTTGATGAGTATCCGATATATAAACGCTTTTAAATTTATACTTTCCGTTTTCAACATTAAGAAGTTCATTTTCTTTACAAAGATTTTCATTAAGTAAAACCGCCATTGAAATTGATTTAAATGTTGAGCCCGGTTCATAAGTGTCCGTTATTGATCTGTTCTTTCTTTCGTCGTCGCTGTAATTCCAATATTCATTCGGATTATAATCTCCAAGATTTGCAAGCGCTAATATTTCTCCATTGTTAGGATCCATAATTATTCCGACAGCAGAGGTACCGCCGAACTCCTTAATTCCGTTTTGAAGTTCATCTTCTAAAATTGATTGATAGCTTCTATTAATTGTTAAATAAATATTATCGCCCGGGATGGCGGCTTTTGTTTCTTTCTCCGAAATTGTAATCATATCGCCAACAGCGTCTCTTTCAATTAGACGAGCGCCGTCTTCGCCGGTTAATAAACTATCATAAGTTTTTTCGATTCCGTTTATGCCGTTCAATTCGCTGTTTACGTAACCCAATAAATGAGAGGCTAATTTATCGTAATAATAAATGCGCGAAGGTTCTTTCCGATAAAAAAATCCCCGCGCTTTAAAATCTTTTAATTGTAAAGCTGTTTCGCTGGGCGATTTTTTTTCAATGCAAATTGTCCTGCCTGATTGTTTTAGCAAAGAAGAATAATAAGCTTGGGGTTTTTTAAATACCGAAGAAAACTTTTTTGCTATTCTATCTTTATTTTCTTTTGATAACATTCGAAGATCAGCATAAAATGAAATATCATTTCTATTATACGCCAGCAGCACATTATTCCTATCGTATATTAATCCTCTATCCGCTTTAATTTTTTCTACAGCCGTTTGCTGACGTTCGGCAAAAAATTTCATTTCATCGCTTCTAACAATTTGAATATCAACCAGCTTAACAATTAAGGCGGCGCAAAAAACTAAGATCAAAATTATTACAACTATGGCTCTGGAATTACTCATACATCTCATTTAAAATATTTGATATTTCATCAATCTTTTCTTTGCTTACATCAATTTTAATTGAAGAATTATTTTGTTTTATCATTCCTAATTGATTTTTTGCTATTTCAACTATTCTATCTTCCGATGAATAATATTGATATTCTGCTATCAAACTAACCTTCGTATTTTTTTTAGCGTTTAATTTTTCTTCCGTTAAAACTTTCTGTTTAGTTGTAACTTCGCATTTTAATTTTACGCTTACATAACCAAGCGCTAAAACTGCAGCGGTGAATAAAAACAATATTATAAATGCGATTAAAGGTTTTGAACTTTTTTTCACATTCTTTCAGCAGCCCTAAGTTTGGCGCTTCGCGAGCGAATATTTTTTTCAATTTCAGCTAATGAAGGAGTAACAGGTTTTTTAGTTAAAATTTTCAATCGCCTTTCCTTATCACATTTACAAACCGGATAATCTTTCGGACAAATACAATCAAGAGTTTCGTATTTAAACTGCTCTTTAACAATTCTATCTTCCAATGAATGGTAAGAAATAATTACAATCCTCCCGCCGGACTTTAATAGATTCACAGATTTTTCTAAAAATATTTTTAATACATCCAACTCGTCATTCACGTAAATACGCAAAGCCTGAAACACTCTTGACAAAGTTTTAATTTGATATTTCTGCGGCGTTATGTCCGAAATAATTTTGTTCAGTTCAACTGTTGTTTCAATTTTTTTATGTCTTCTAAATTCACAAATTCTGGAAGCAATCTTTCTTGAATTTTTTTCTTCGCCGTATTGATAAATAATATTTGCAATATCTTCTTCGGAAAAAGAATTAATAATATCAGCGGCGCTAACAACTTTTGATTTATCCATTCTCAAATCAAGCTTCGCTTCATTCCTATATGTAAAGCCAGATTCAGGATTATCAAGCTGAAAAGATGAAACTCCGAGATCTAAAAAAATACCGTCAAAGAACTCATTTGAATGAAGCTCGAATGCCGCCGATTCAATTTTAACTATTACATCTATTTGAGAAAAATTACAATTATAAAGCTTTATCCTTTTATCATTTTCAAATTTTTGTTTTGAAAAATTAAATGCGGTTAAATCTACATCGGTAGCAAAAAGCAAAGCGTCATTATTAACCCGATTCAATATCTCAGTTGAATGACCGCCGAATCCAAGCGTTCCGTCAAAATAATTTCCTGATTTGTTTGTAATGAGATATTCTAAACTTTCATTAAGCAATACAGGATTATGATGCTCGCTTGCCATTAAATTAAGCCATAACTTTGGCTGCAATCGATTCGTAGCTTTCATCAGATTGTTTTAAATATTCTTCGTAAATTTTTGGATTCCAAACTTCAATTTTTTTTAACGCGCCTAATATTAAAACTTCATTTTCTATTTTTGCATACTGAATTAAATTTTGCGGAATTAAAATTCGCGATTGATTATCCAATGTATCGTCTGACGCATGCTGCATTATCATTCTTATAAATTTTGCTTCCATCGGGTTGAAGGGGTTTAGCTTTAACAACTTCTCCTCAAATTGCTGCCACTGATCGAGCGGATAAATATCAATACATGCCGCTGTTCCTTGTGTCATTACAAAAGTATCGTTAGCTTCGGGCGAGACGTGTTTACGCAGTTTGGCTGGAATGCTAATTCTTCCTTTAGAATCTATCGAATAAGAAAATTGACCTTTAAACACTGTTTTTTCCTAATTTGGTATTTTTCACCACAATTACCCACCACATCCCAAAATAATGGAAAATTTAAACGAATGTCAAGAAAAATCTTACAACTTTAATAATATTTTTTTGATTACGCGATATTTTATTTGGTGAGATATAGAGAAAGGAATGCTTTAAAATGAAGAGAGCCACCTGCCGGGATCGAACCGGCGACCTACGCATTACGAATGCGTTGCTCTACCAGCTGAGCTAAGGTGGCTTTAAAAAATAAAAATGGTAAACGTTAAAATATCATTTACCATTTAATCTTCAAAAAAAATTAAAAGATTATCTAAGTTTTTTCTTATGTCTATTTTTACGTAATCTTTTTTTTCTTTTGTGCGTTGACATTTTATGTCGTTTGCGTTTTTTTCCGCAAGGCATGGTTACCTCCTATTTATATTTTAATGAGATTTTAATAATTCTTTTGCTCTTTGTCCTACTTCAGAATTTGGGTCGATATCTACAGCTTTCTGAAGCCATTTTTTAGATTCTTCCATATTTCCAGCCCCTAAGTTAACAATTCCTAAGTTCAAATGCCCTATCTGATGTTTAGGTTTATATTCCAGAGCTTTTTTCATTTCAGAAATTGCCGCGCTATAATCTTTCAAATTATAATAACAAACACCCATATCAATTCTTGCGTCAGCATCGGATGGATTTGATTTTAAATATTCTTTATAATTTTCAATAGCTTTATCATATAAACCGGCGTCGTTTTTTAAATGCGCAAGTTGTAGCAAAGCCTGTTTATTACTTGGATTTGCTTTTACCTGATTCTCAAGCTCATTTATTTTATTGAGATTGGTGAGATCAATATTAGAGTTTTGATTTAAGTTTTGATTTTGATTTTGGTTTGGAACAATTGTATTTGTTACAGTTGTTTCGTGTGAGTCAAAAACTCCCGAACCGTAAAGAATAACAACCGCAAGCAGCAGTAAACTTAAAATAATAATTACAATTGTTTTAACGTCCAGTTGTTTTTCCTTATTTGGATGAGACACCGCCGAAGCTTTAAATTGTTTTTGGGACGGTTTAATATTTTTCTTTTGCTTTAAAGATTCGCTTTTTACATTCCCTAAATCAGCGCCGCAATTTGGGCAAAATTTAAAATTTCCATCTAACTTAATTCCACATGCCGGACAAAATTTTGACATCAATTATTTTCTTTCTCTTTCATTCCTTTATCCACTAAATCTTTAAAGTCTTTTGAAAATTTAAAAGTTGGAATAAAGTGTTCAGGCACAAAAACTTTTTCGCCTGTTTTAGGATTTCTTGCTTGACGAGCATTTTTCTTTTTAACCTTATAGCTACCAAATCCTCTAATTTCTATTCCGTTGCCATCTTTTAACGCTTCAATTACAGTTTTAAAAAAGCCTTCAATTATTGCTTCAGTTTCTAATTTTGTTAATCCTGTTCCGCCGGCAACTTTATCAACTATATCTGCCTTTGTCATGTTTTCACCTGAATTTTTATTAAATAAAAAAAAGTTACAGATACATAACTCTTTATAAAATATACAGATAAATTATCTAAGAATTTGTAGAAATCAAAAAATTGGTAATTAGTTTATGATATCAAACAAATTGAAATGATCTTTAATATCTCATTTTAATAAAGTCAATTGTGAGTTTTTAGATAAAATTCAATCAATTTCCTTTTGGAATAAGAATTGAATTTTATAAGGAAACTAAACTGAGGCTGAGATGGAATTAATTCAAATTATATTTTCGGTAGTTACTTTAATAATGTTCCTTTCGTTTATTCTACTTACAATTTCATTTTTATCATTGAAATTAAAAGAAAAAAGTAATTTGCAAAATGATTTTTTTCATGTTGATTCAAAACATAAACTTCAGCGGATTAAAATTGAAAATGAGCGCCAAAATATTAATAGTAGAATTTCAAACCGCGCCAATGATTTTGAAAACAATAATCGAATTGAAGTTATTAATAATTTGAATTCCCTTCCTAAAAAAAGATTTGAAATAATAAATTATAAAATCCACAATAATTAATTTCGGATTATAATTCTACCAAAAAATTCAATTATATTTTATTGATTTTCGTTCTTAGAAAACTCCAAATTCTTTATCATTTCTTTTGAATCATAAGGCGCGTTGCCGCCGCCCAAATATTTGTGAAACCATTCCAGATGAGCGTTATAATAAAGCGGCATTGATTTAACGTTGTTGGGCCAATGTCCGTCATTTGGAAATATTATTAATCTGGAATCGATTCCTAAAGTTTGAAGCGTAGTAAAATATTGAACGCTTTGAGTGTAAGAAACACGGTAATCTTTTTCACCTGTAATTATTAATGTTGGAGTAGAAAAATCTTTAGCATAATTTGAAGGCGAATATTTTTTATAATCATCCGACATCCAAGGCGCGCCGCCTAAGTCCCAATTAACAAACCATAATTCTTCTGTCGCGCCCCACATAGATTCCAAATCAAAAATTCCCATCATTGAAGCGAGACATTTAAATCTTTTAGTTTTTGCCTGAAACCAGTTCATCATATAACCGCCGAAAGACCAGCCCATAGCGCCGACTCTTGCAGTATCAACATAAGGAAGCTGCTCAAGCGCATCAGTAACTTTCATTAAATCTTCAAAAACTTTACCGCCCCAATCTCTTGAAATTTCATTCGTATATTCTTGTCCGAATCCTTTTGAGCCGTGAGGATTAGGAAAAGCAACAATGTAACCGGCGCCCGGGTAAATTTGCCAATCGCCTCTGAATGAATCCATCCACTGGCTTTGAGGTCCGCCGTGAACATTTAATATTAATGGATATTTTTTTGTCTCATCAAAATTGTGCGGCTTTACAATAAACACTTGAACTTTTATTCCATCAGCGCCTTCAACCCACATTTGCTCTGCGGAGCGAAAATCAACTTCGCTTAATAATTGTTTATTGAAAAACGTAAGCTGTTTACTTTCTTTGGATGCTAAATCTAATTTATAAATCTCGCCGGGTTTTGCTACAGTTCGCGCATTATAAACTATAGAATTATTTTTCGGTGAAACATCATAATTAAAAATTGATAGCTTCTCGCTTACTTCAGAAATTTTTAACGAATTAATATTAACGCTATAAATTGGCTGGTAGCCTTCAACTTCAGCGGTGAAGTAAATTGTTTTAGAATCGCTTCCCCATTCCAAATTATCTGCATCATAATCAAATGGCTCAGTTAATATTTTAGATTGCTTTGAAGCTCGATCATAAATTGCAAGACGATATCTATCAGCTTCAAAGTCAGGAACTTCTTGTAACCTGTATGCGATGTATTTCCCATCAGGAGAATAATTTGGAGATCCGTCCCATGATTTATTTGAAGAAGTAATATTAACGGGAGTTCCGCCGCTTATTGAGATTGTATATAAATCGCCGTTAGTAGACGCGGCAAGATTTTTTTCGGGGCTGGAAATAAAACACAGTTCTTTGCTGTCGGGTGAAAAACTATACTTTGCATCTCCGCCCAATTTATATTCATCAGAAAGCCATTCGCTTTTAGCCAGATCGCGATAAGAATTATTTTTAATATCATAAATAAAAAGATGATATTCTTTTTCTCTATTATATTTTGTCCAATGCCTGTACAAAAGCGCATCGGCAATGTAAGCTTGAATGGGACCTTTTATTGCAGAGCTGTCAGTATTTTTATTACACTCATTATCAATTCCGCATTCGGGATAAATGTCAGTTGTAAATGCAACGTAATTTCCATCGGGGGAAAGTATGGGAGCCGAAATACCCATTGCCCAATTTGTCAATTGTTTAGTTTGCTTTGATTCAAAATTATAAGAATAAAGCTGCGAGCTATTAATAAAATATAAAGTATTATCATCCGGCGACCACATTGGTTTGCTAAATGTTTTTTTCTCATCGCCGATATTTGTTATTTCATTTCCATCATTATCGATTATAAAAATACCGGCGCTGCTTTTACCTTCATTCAAATTGTAATCGGTTACCGTAAAAGCAATTTTATTTTCGGAAGATGAGAGAACAGGATTATCCACATTTTTAACTTTATATAAATCATCAATAGTAAAAGGCTTTTTTTGAGCTAAGGTAAAACAGGTTAATAGGAAAATAAATATTAATATTTTGTGTAAGTATGATTTCATCATTCGCCTTTTCTTTTTTTATTTTATCTAAAAATATTTTTTAATACTAATTGAGTAAAAACAATTTAACAATTAATTATGTGCATTATGGTTTAGGACTCCATGATGGATTAAACCCTTCATCAGCAAGAGTTATTTCTCCGTTATTAACATTAACCACATACAAATATTCTTTCCACCAAACCCATTGACCGGTTTGCCAATAATTTTCTGAAAGTGCGATATACTCATCGTCCGGTGAAAATTGCATTTACTTCCAGCTAAAAGTGACTTCAGGATTACTCTTAGGAATTCGAACAAAAATTTCCCTTACCCCAAATATTTTTTTTAACTCTATAAATTGTAAGCAAATTAAATTTTCATTGCAATGCCTATTATTTGGATTAAACCTTACCGTAAACTATAAATTCAATTTATCTAAGCCTTCGGCAGCCTTTCCAAAAAAGAACTATTGCTAAGCACGGCAAACGTTTCAGTGTTTCGCAATTCATCTAAAGTAAAGCAATTCATATAACTCATAGCGCTTCTTAATCCATCGGAAATACTATCGATTACATTTTTAACCGCGCCTTTGTATGCGACCATTGTTTCTTCGCCTTCAATAAATTCGTTGCGCATTTTAACTCCGAATGAAGCTGAGCCTCTATATTTTTTCCAAAGCTGCCCGCTGTATTTAATAACTTCGCCGGGTGTTTCGCGCGTACCCGAAAGCATTCTGCCAAGCATTACCACATCGGCGCCGAGCGCTATTGCTTTTGCCACATCGCCCGGACTTTTAATTCCGCCGTCCGCAATAATTTTTATATCTAATTTTTTTGAAGCGCGGGAATGCAAAACATTCAACAAAGAAGAAACCTGCCCGATTCCAATTCCCGTTTGAATTGAAGTTGTGCAAACGCTGCCGCTTCCAATTCCCACCCGCACTGCATCAGCGCCCGCATCAACTAATTGATTTAGAGTTGCGCCGTGAGCAATATTTCCGACTATTAATTTTGCTTCTTTGAATTCCTTTTTTACTTCTTCTGTTTTGAATAAGACTTCATTATTGTTTGCGTTTGCAGTATCGATACAAATTAAATAATTTTTTTCAACCAGCTTTTCAATTTCTTTTAATTCGGTAGTAAGTCCGATTGAAACGCCTCTAATTTTATTTACATTTGAATTATCGTGCAGAGCTTTATCCAGAGAAGTATCGAACCGGTTTAAAATTCCAATACAGCCTAATTCGGTTAAAGCTTTAGCCATATCAATTCCGGTAACAGTATCCATCGGACTTGAAACAACGGGCAGCGCTAAATCCAAGTCAAGAAAGTTTTGTTTTGTATTGGCTTCATTTCTACTTTTTATGCGGGAGATTTCTGTCGGAACTAAACTTATATCATCGTAAGTAAGCGATTGGTGGTATTCGTTCAATTCTTTTTTTGAGTAGATTTTCATTTTTAATCTTTCGGTTAGTTCATTCAACTAGTTCAATAATTCAGAACTGTAAACTTATTAAATGATAGTAGTAAATTTCAAATTTAAATAGTTTTTTATAAGTAAGGGAATTTAATTTGTATTGTTCAATTGAAGACGGCTCAACCCCATAGCGGCAGGCGTGCCGACTCTACCTGATAAACATTGTACTATTCGAAAAGGAAATATGGATGATAGAGACGCTCCGCTGGAGCGTCTTAGGTATAGATTTCTATAATAAGCGGAACAGATAAATTAAGACGGCTCAATGAGCCGTCTCTACAAAAAAGTAATTTAGTTGATAAACCTTAGCGTAAAAGGATCATTTTTTTTGTTTGAATAAAATCGCCTGCCTGATAACGATCCGAATGGATTGCTATGTGATAAAAATAAACGCCGCTTGCAAGCCCCATAGCATTAAAGTTTACTTCATAACTGCCAACAGATTTTTCTTCATTAACGAGAGTTGCAATTTCATTGCCAAGCAAATCATAAACTTTTAATTGTACGGACCAATCATGCTTTGTCCCTGAGGCTGGAATAGAGTATCTTATTTTTGTTGTAGGGTTAAATGGATTCGGATAATTATCAAACAGCTGATATCGTGCAATGGTTTCAGACTTATCATTCACCGACACTACAGGATCATATTTATAAACATATCTAAAATTATTTACCCAAATTGAATCATCCCAGGTTTGATAAAAATATTCTGTCAGGTTATTATTTTCATCATAACTATTTAATGAATTTGATACATCAATCCATTCAGCGCCATTCCAATTTTGATCCAGAATTTGCAGGATAAATAATTTAGTATTGTAAGTGTAAGCTGTTTTATATTTATTTTCCCAGCCGCCGCTATTCCAAATTTCAGTTAGCTCCTCCTGCAATTTGTTATTTATATCATAAACGTATTTATAAGTTTGACTATTCATCCAATCATTCTCTTGCCAGAATTGATACAATATCGAATCTAAATTTTTATTGCCATCATAAGTTTTTGAATAACGTGATATATTTACCCAGCTGCTATCTTCCCAAGATAGTTCAACAACTTCAGTTTGATTATTGATTAAGTCATACTTATTCAGATATTTAGAAACATTTAACCAGCTAGTATCTCCCCACCCTTGATTAATATTTTCAATTAAATTATTGCTCTCGTCATAAATATAAGTTGATAACAAACTATTTTGCCAGCTGTCAATTATCCAAACTTGAAATCGCTCCTCCAGCAAATTATTGTGATCATCATAAACATACAAATACTCTCCGCTGCTTACCCAATCAAATCCATTCCAATCTTCCCATAACGCTTCGGATTGATTATTATTTTCATCGTAGGTATATGAGTAGCGGCTTTTGTCTACCCACGCAACTCCGTTCCAATTTTGAATTAATTCCATTGAAACAATACTGTTATTAAAATATGAGTTTATGTTTTTTGTTGAGTTCATCCAATCTCCGCCATCCCAAATTTGAAATGTAGTTTCATTTAATCTTTTTTCCGCGTCATATTTATAAACGTATTTAGTTACATTCAGCCAGTTGGAATCGCTCCACGTTTGATATGTTTCTTCAATTAATAAAAATCCATTTTCTAAGATTGTCGCGCTTTTAATAATCTTTTCATTTTCATTTTTTTTGTTTTGAATTAAATCCCTAAAAACGTTGGTAGGATTTTGATTAAACAATGAAGCCTTATATCTCAATCTCTCAAATCCATTTAATTGGGATTTGTTCATAGTCATAACTTTTTGTGCAACAGGTTTAACAGGAAAATATTCATTAGTTTTTATTGTCTGTGAAAATAAATCGCCCCCTAAAATCTGCAGAAAAAATAAAGTAATATAAAAATGTTTCATCATTTGTCCTTTTCTTAAAGCATCAAATATAATTTTATAATAGAATCTCTTTTTACGAGCGTGAAAATTTGATAAGCTTTTTTGGTTCTACTTTCTTCCATTGGTTTGTTACAATTTTAAAGCTATAACTCGATAAATCAAAATAATTATCCAGTTGTAAATTGATATTAAAATCATAAATTAAAGATATGGATTGATGGGAGAGATGGGAAATATTTAAAAATTTTCATCCCTACGTGAGGGCTATCCTTGTTTTAATAAATAAAATAATTTTATAATGTTCGCTATAATGGACTAACAGTAGCATATTTGTTCAGTAAGTCGAACATTAAAGCGAGGGGATAAAAAATGTTAACATATAAAAAGGATAAAATCTTAAGCGAATTTGGCGAAAACATTAAGCTTGCTCGATTGAGAAGAAAACTAACTACAATTCAATTAGCCGAAAGAGCCGGAATTAGCCGGACTACGTTATATGAAATAGAAAGAGGAAGACCCAGCGTAGCCATCGGTAACTATGCCCAGGTTTTATCTGTATTGGGTTGGAGAAAGATTTATTAAACGTATCCAAAGATGATGAGCTTGGACGCAAGCTGCAAGATGCAAAGTTAATAGTGAAGGAGAGAGCTCCAAAAAGAAAATCTGAAAGTTAAGTTTATGGCAAAAACAAAAATAAGAAAAGAGCTACTTGTATATACTTCCTGGTTAGAATTGAAAGAACCTATTTTATTAGGAACCCTTTATTCGGATATAGTAAAGCCTTTAAGGGCAAAAAGCCCGATTGGTTCGGGGTAATTGAAGTGGGCAGAGAAAGAATTTGAGCGAAGTGCATCTCGCTATTGAGGGAGAACCCCTACAAGGTTTTTAAAATAAAAAACCCGCACTCGGTAATGCGGGTAATTGAAGTGGGCAGAGAGGGAATTGAACCCCCGACACAAGGATTTTCAGTCCTTTGCTCTACCGACTGAGCTATCTGCCCTTCAAATTTTAAGAATTCAAAAATAAAGATATTTATTTATATCTCAAAAATTTTTCAATCATATTTTAGTTAAATCATTCCTTTTTCTTTTAGAATTTTTTTAATCGTTACATCGCCGATTTCCTGCAGTTCGTATTTAACTCGCGTAGATGGTTTATTTATTTTTAAAATCCTACCTAAATCTATCGGCGTTCCAATTATTACCGAATCACAATCAATTTTGTTAATCGTTTCTTCAAGGTCTTTCATCTGCTCATCACCGTAACCCATTGCCGGTAGAAGTATTCCTATTTTAGGATATTTTTTATAAGTATCCGAAATTGATTTTACTGTAAATGGACGAGGATCAACTATTTCCGATGCGCCGTAATTCCACGCAGCAATCATTCCCGCGCCGTATTCCATTTCTCCGTGAGTTAAAGTTGGACCATCTTCCACAACCAAAACTTTCTTCCCTCTTATTAGTTCAGGCTTTTCAACAAATATCGGCGAAGCTCCTTCAATAACTTGCGCTTTCGGATTTGCAATTCTAATATTGTCCCGAACTGTTTTAACGTTTTTAGGTTCAGCTTCTACAATTTTATTAATGATAACCGCATCGGCTAATCTTAATGAAGTATTGCCGGGATAATAAGTCATTTCATGCCCGGGTCTGTGCGGATCCACTACTGTAAAAGTTAAATCGGATTTATAAAAAGGAATGTCATTATTTCCGCCGTCCCAAATAATTATGTCGGCTTCTTTTTCAGCTTCTTCTAAAATTGCGCCGTAATCCACGCCGGCATAAATAACGCTGCCCATTGCAATGTGGGGTTCGTACTCTTCCATTTCTTCAATTGTGCATTCGTGTTTTTTTAAATCATCAAGCGAGCCGTATCTTTGTACTTTTTGTTTTACAAGATCGCCGTAAGGCATAGGATGCCTAATCGATACAACTTTTTTGCCGGCTTCTTTTAAAATTTCAACAATTTTTCGCGAGGTTTGGGATTTTCCGCAGCCTGTTCTAACTGCTATAATTGAGATGACAGGTTTTTTACTTTTAATCATTGTTTCATCTGCGCCGAGCAGTCTAAACGAAACTCCGGCGGCATTTACAATTGAAGCTTTTGTCATAACATAATTAAACGGCACATCGGAATAAGAAAAAACTACCTCGTCAACTTTTAAGTCTTTAATTAATTTTTCTAATTCTTTTTCGTCATAAATTTTAATTCCTTGGGGATAGAGTTTCCCTGTCAATTCGGGCGGATAAATTCTGCCGTCAATATTAGGAATTTGCGTAGCCGTAAAAGCAACAACATTATATTCTTCGTTGTCTCTGAAGAACACGTTGAAATTATGAAAGTCACGCCCGGCGGCGCCCATTATTAGAACATTTTTTTTGCGCATAGATCAATACTCCCTTTATACATTTTATATATATTTTTATTTGAACCGAATTCTTTTGGAACCGGTTTTTTATTAGAAACTTTTATTATTCAACTGTAACGCTCTTTGCTAAATTTCTCGGCTGATCAACATTCAAACCTTTTTTAACGGCAATATGATACGCCAGTAATTGAAGCGGGATAACGCTTAAAATTGGCATAAGCATTCTAATTGTATCCGGAATTTTAATTGAGAAATCAACAAGATTATCTATATGATTATCGTTCTCGCTGGCAATTGCAATTATCTTTCCCTTGCGTGCTTTTACCTCTTCAATATTACTTATAATTTTATCATAAGTTGAATCTTTTGGGGCGATAAAAACTGCCGGCATATTTTCATCAATTAATGCTATGGGACCGTGTTTCATTTCAGCGGCGGGATAACCTTCTGCGTGAATGTAAGAAATTTCTTTGAGCTTTAAAGCTCCTTCCAACGCTACCGGAAAGTTATATCCTCTTCCGAGATACAAAAAATTATTAGCGTTAATAAATTTTTCAGCTATCGATTCAATTTGATCATTCAATTTTAAAATAGCGGCAATCTTTTCAGGAAGAAGCAGAAGTTCTTTAGCAATATTTTGTCCGTCAACTTGGCTCATACTTTTTTTACGGGCGATGGCAAGAGTGATTAACGCAAGCACAATTAATTGTGAAGTAAAAGCCTTAGTTGAAGCAACGCCAATTT
Organism: uncultured Bacteroidota bacterium; assembly: GCA_963782985.1. Classification (GTDB taxonomy): domain Bacteria; phylum Bacteroidota; class Ignavibacteria; order Ignavibacteriales; family Ignavibacteriaceae; genus CAVSWT01. The sequence continues at coordinate 108,909 of CAWALU010000011.1, read as the reverse complement.
CGGGTCCGGCGTGAGTATAAACTCCGGCAATACTTTCGCGCGCAATGGAACTTCCCACCGCGTTACAAATTCCCAAAACCAAAGCGCCCTTATTTTTAGCTTCTTTCAAAGCAGCTAAAGTGTCTGCGGTTTCTCCGCTTTGCGATATGAAAAATATTGCGTCGTCTTTATTTATTATTGGATTTCTATATCTAAATTCTGAAGCATACTCAACTTCAGTGGGAATGCGCGCAAACTGTTCCAGCATATATTCGCCCACTAACCCTGAATGCCACGAAGTTCCGCAAGCTGAAATAATTATTCGTTTTGCATCAGCAAGCTGATCTATTACATTTTCCAAACCGCCTAATTTGCTGTTTCCTTCATCAACTAAAATTCTGCCGCGGAGAGAGTTGTGAACCGACTCAGGCTGCTCCATAATTTCTTTAAGCATAAAATGCGAGTAGCCGCCTTTATCAATCTCATCCAGCGTCATATTTATTTCATGAATTTCTTTTTCAATCTGATCGTCATAAATCGTTTTGGCAATAAATCTGTCTTTATATATTTCAGCCAGTTCGCCGTCTTCTAAATAAACAACTTGTTTAGTGTGGGCTAAAATTGCGGAAACATCCGAGGCAATAAAATTTTCGTCATCGCCAATACCCACAACTAGGGGCGAGCCTTTTCTTGCGGCAATAATTTTATCAGGTTCTTCTTCATAAATAACAGCAATACCGTATGTGCCTTCTACTTCTGTTAAAGCCATTCGCACTGATTTGAACAACGTGTGACCGCGTTTTAAAAAGCTGTCAATCAAATGCGGCAGAACTTCAGAATCTGTTTCAGTCAAAAATTTATAGCCAAGTTTTTTTAATCCGGCTTTTAAGGTTTGATAGTTTTCGATTATACCGTTATGAATTACGTATAATGTTTTATCAGAATTAAAATGGGGATGAGCGTTTATTTCATTGGGCGCGCCGTGTGTTGCCCAACGAGTATGTCCGATTCCCAAAGTAGAAACAAAATTTGTTTTATCTAATTTATCTTGAAGTAGAGAAACTTTGCCCTTATTCTTTACTAATTCTGATCCGTCTTTCGTTAGTAACGCGACCCCAGCAGAATCGTAGCCCCTATATTCCAATCTTTTTAAACCGTTAATTAATATTGGAACGCAATTTTTATCGCCTATGTATCCAACTATTCCACACATAATAAACCTTTTGATTTTTTTAAAAGATTGCTGAAAAACAAAAATAGCGCCTAATAGAAGTGTAAAATAACTTAGAAAAATTAGGAATGTTTTTTATTTATAATTTCAATACGAGAAAATTATTTAACTTTTGCTAATTTCCTGGTCGCGGTCTTAACAACTCCATTATTTTTATACACAACTTTGTAAAAATATAAGCCATTTGCAACCTCATCCGCGTCCTGATCTTTTCCATCCCAATAGAATTTATTGAAGCCGATTGCTAATTGTGAAGGAGGAATTAAAATATCTCTTATTAATCTTCCCGCAATGGTATAAATTTTTATAATTAATTCCTCGGGCGCTTTTGAGCCGTGCAAATCAAATGTAAAATAAGTATCGTCTTTAAATGGATTTGGAATGTTATAAATATTTTGAATATCGTCTTCAGTAAAAACATAAAAAACTATACGATAAGAACTTGAATCAAAATAATTTCCCGAGGCGTCCCGCGCCAAAACTTCCAAAACATTTTTGCCGTTTTCAAAATTAGGGTTCCATTCTATAATTGATTTTGAATTTGGATAAGGGGCGTAGCTGTATTTTACATCCGGCTGAGAAAAGCTAAGCGGCTCGCCGTTATAATAAAGAGAAAAATAACTTGTATCCAAAGGGAGCGGACTATTGTCTTCCAATGTTATTAATACTTTAGCGTTCGGCTGAACTATATCTCCATTCAAGATTTGCTTTCCGTCAAAAGTAATTTCAATAGTAGGCTTAATAGAATCCTGAACAATATAAAAATCTTTTTTGATAATATTATTTACTGAAAAATATTCCGGAGTTTCCGTTTCAGCCACTACTTTAAAGGAATTATTAAACAATAACCTGTTCGTGGTAATTGTATTTTGTATGATGACTGAGCTATCTTTTAGCGCGGCAGTGTTCAAACTAAAATATGCGGAATCAGACGAAGAAGAATCAGCGACATTTAAAAAATATTTTACTTTCAAATTCGGAACATCCGCGCCGCCGATATTTTTTATTTTTAAAGATGATTCAATTGGGAAGCCTTGCAGCGTTGAGTCCGGCGATAATATAAAATCATTTTTTGTAAGAATAATTTCCGCCGGAGTTTCATAAGAAATATTCATCCCTTTTAATTTGATAGGAATGGAATTACCGCTGCTCGAATCAACAAAATCAAACTTCGCTCGCAAATAATTAAAAATTTTCGGATCAATATTTTTTAAGTCAAAATTATTTTGAAGATTAGATTCTAACACGTCCCAATTTTTTGTGGTTTTATTTAATCCTTCAAGTCTAACATTATATTCCGAAGCAGTCCCAACAACATCAATATTTAACCTAATTGAATTCCATTTTGAAGCGGGACCCACGGCAGGCGAAACCGCAGAGCCGAATGAGCTAATATATTTTCCTGAAAACTGAAATACTTTTGGCGCGTAGCCGGATCTGAAAACGCTTGCGTAAACTAAATCATTTTGCCAATCATAACTCCAGGTATAAAACCCCTGAAAAGGATCATAAGTAAGCCACTCTTCTTTAAATGATCCATCATTAAGATCAAACATTCTCATATATCCTGATTCATAATTTTCATAAGTATATAAATAACCATCCGCTGCAAAAAATCCTGAAAAACCCGAATAACTTATGCCGGATAATTTTATATCGTCTTTAACTTTTTGCCAATTGTTTGCCGGATCAAAAATTCGAACGATATATTTTAGCTCTCCAATTGAATCCTTAAATGCAAGATTATAAACGTACTTTCCATCTGAAGTGAGATAGAACGAGCCGGGTTTTGATTGGGCATTTTCATTTATTAATCCGTCGGGAATAATTTGGCGGCTGCTGTCTCCGGTTTCAGGATTTATTTTTAAAAGAGTTTGGTAGTCTTTAGTCGCGGCATAAATAAAACCATCGCTGTGATAAAACATTGTATGCCAAATATCCGCTTCCACTCCGGGAATGCTTCCATAAATTTGACCGGCTGTTGTTCCGTTTAACCCGGTTCCCAACTTATAAATTTTGCTCGGGAATAAATTATTAAAGTAAGTCATGCTGGCGAAATAAATATATTTTCCATCAGTAGTTATGCTTGAAAGATTATTAACATCTTGCGGTAAGGTTACACTAATTTTATTTAAAGTTTTTTCGTTGGAAGGATGCGGCGGTAATTGATTAGTATTTAATATTAAACTTTTTAATGAATCAGAATAATTAACATTAACAGACCGAAACATTTTCAATTGATTTTCATTAACGCTATATCCATTAATTGGCTGCTCGGTAATTTGAAAAGTTCTAACATCGCTCCACGAGCTTGAGTCGGAGCCGTTGTATATGCGCGTCCGCCAAAAATAAATATTATTAGTTAGGGTGGATGATTTCCATTTTAACAAACCTTCGGCGGGAATAATAGCGCCAGATTTAATAATTGGATTATTAAAATTTATCGCCGTATCAATTTCAATATAATACTGCAAATCTAAATTCAAATAATAACCGTTATCAACAAAAAGAAAATCAATAGAATTATGGGAAGTTGAAAAACCATCAATGGGATTTACAATATTTGGTTTGCCCAAATCATAAACTGCAAATGAGGCTGACGCTTCGTTATCGGACAAATCAATTTCCGGGATGGAATTTATTTCATTTATTTTTGCAGTTAATTGATAAAGCCCTTCCTTTTTAGGAATCCAAATAAAAGCTGCCGAATCTTTTTCGCCAAAACTTAAAAGCCTATAGTCTCCGATTTTATACGACGTATCCGATGATGACGCGTATAATTCCAATTCAACCGAGTCAGGCTGAAAAGTTATTCCCAAATTATTTACATTAATTTTTACTTTAATTGTATCTGTGGTTAAAGGATTTTCCGGCGAAATTGAAATGTCATTTTGAGTAATTACAAAGTCAGGTTTTTCCGGCACGGCTAATTTTAAAACAGGATCGCCAAACAAAGTTAGAAGCGCAACTTGACTTGCGTTATAAGGCGGAGCTGCGCCTAAACGTATTTTAGAATTTAGAACTGCTTTGCCGGTAACTAATTTTCTTTTAGTAAATGTTTCATCAAAAAATATCTTATTTATATAAACCCCGGTATTCCACCAGGTTAACCCCGAACTTCCCCAAAAAGCTATGCAGCCTTTATTGGGGACTTTTAAAAACTTTTCACCGAAAGCATCCTGATTGTCAAAATGAGCAGTGTAGCAAGTAACGCTGCTGATAAAAGGAAGACGATTTCCATTGTTCAATTCATAAATATCGTCGTTCAAAAAAACTAAATCCCATTGCGCGCTGCCGCCGTGACCATAATAGTTTGCTAAAACCGCCCCTTCATCAAAACCCGCTCTAATCTCCGGACCATCTCCTTGAAACGGGTAATGGGCAGGTTGATTTGGATATCTAAAAACTTTTCTTGCGGTTAAGCCCATTGGTTTTAAATAGGTATTTTCGAGAAGAAGACTTTCATTATTAAAATTATGAACAAGTTCATCGTCGTTAGTTTGACCGGAGGCAATCAATAAAACATTTTGTATCCATTTTTTTGAATTATCTCCCGGATAAGATTCAAGTTTTTCCATCAATATTTCTCCCTCTTCAACTGTCTCGATAGATAATCTGCCGATAGCGAGGTCGGGAATTAAATCGCTTCCTTTAACGCATACGATAATATTATCGCTTGCCGATTGTCCGTAGGTATAAGCATGATACGGAATGGATGGAATAAAATTCGGTCGGCTGTCTTTTAAAAGTTCTCTGTAATCATAGCTCATATCGCCAATTAAAACTAAATAAAAAGGCGCGGGAGACTGCCAATTTTCAAAAGCATATTTAAGAAATTTTTGTAGCGCAAATGGGTCTAACATTCCGCCGGAAAATTCATCATATATATCCTGTACTTGCACAACGCTTATTCGTGGATTTTGTATTGATGTATCGGGGAAATTTTGACTCCTTAAATCATAAAGCTTTTGCGCTATAGAATTAAATTTTTCGTGGGTGATAATTATATAATCAGAGCCGTTGGAAGGATTTCTTAAATCAGAAATATGGCTATCTTTTTTTAATGAATCTGGAATCAAAAAATAATCTTCTGAAGTGCAAAAAAACTCAACCGAATCCTGAACATTGTAGCCAATAAATACGCTGCCGTAAATATCATGAGTGATTGCAGCATTTGTAATAATTTCAGTTTTTTGAGGAATAAAAACTTTCATATCATCTCGCAGCCACCTAAAAACCCAAAATCTTGTTTCGCCTAAAAGCTGAGGCGAGCTGCTAAAAATAATATGAGTGCTATCTGCCCTCAGTTCTTTCCAATAAATAAACTCAAACCAATTAATTCTTATCTCATCAAATTTTGAAGCTAAAGGATATAAAGGATCGGATGGAATATCACCCTTAGCATCAACTTGAAAATAATTTCCGTCAGGATAAATATGAGTATCATTTAGACTGAAGGATGTTTCAAAAGTAGCCGCCGTTGGACCGTCCCAGGTAAATTCTCCAATAGGCTGAGAAGTTAAAGCTACATTAATTTTATGATCAGGAAACACTCTGTTGTTTGTTGTCATGCCATGCACATTAAGCCGGGCAACAACATTTGAATCTACTAAAATATTTTTAGGCGTTAAAAAGCTGCCGGCAAATGTATTCATTAAGGTACCATTTTGACCGGAAGATCTTCCCCACATCCAATAATCTCTTTTGTCGTCAACAGCATGACCGAGTCGCTCATATAAAGAATCTTTTTCATAATGATCAACATCCCGGGCTATCTGCAAATCATGTACAAAATTTTTTAGTGAGCCATCCTTCGGCTTATAATTCAACCCGGAAGTATCAGCTTCATAAGAAAGCCAATAAATGTTGGAGTTATTATAAATATTAAAATAAGAATACGGCGATGGCTTTGGCGGAAAGCCGACAAACTCAATGTAGTCGCCTTCATTAAAAACATTATTTGAGTCGGCGTCTTTAACATAAATCGGAATTTCTTTTTCGTCATTAAATATTTGAAATTTATTTAAAGGGAGATTTTCAATTGGCAAACCGGAGTTTCCCAAATAATCAAAGGTTAACCTGTAAACGCCTTTTTCTTTTAAAAATATTTTATAATAATTTTTATTTGAATTGTACCAATAATTAATTTCTGCGGGCTTTGCCGATTCGCTTAAATTTTTGCTCGCCCAATTTTTAGCTTCATTAAAATTAACTACTGTTGATTTTAAAATTTCTAAATCAGTTTTATCATTTACTGAAATAGATTTCAATTCATTTAATTTTGAAACATTATAATTTATGCGTACAACTATTTTTTCGTTCTTTATTAATTCTCTTGTTACAGGATTAAATTGATACGGAAAAACGCTTAAAGTAATTATTCTCGAATATCTAAAAATAATATCGGAAGATAATTGGGATTTAACTTTCGGGAAAAGTTCATTTATTTGATAAACATTTTTTTCAAAAATTTCAGGTTTTGTTCCATCAATTAATGAATCAGAAAATGGAATTATAAACTTATTGCCGAATGCTGATTTTTCATTTTTTAAAATAATAATTTCGGGTTGGGACGATGAAGGAACGCCAATATTAATATCCACTTTGGGTAAATCCGGGTTCCCAATTTCCCCAATTAATTGAGCTTCATTTTTTATTGAAGCAAATATTTTTCCATTAATAATTTTTTCGGCGAGAGGAAAATGAGTTTTAAAATCAAATTCAATTGTAATGTGATCGGAATTAGATTCGATTACTTTATAATTTTGTCCCCTAATTAGTGAACTTAAAATAACCAAAAGTATGGCAGTATATTTGAAACTCATTAATTTCCTTTACAATTTCAGAATGAAACATAAATTTTTAGACGAAGTAGAACAAGTGAGAAAATTTGCCAACTGATTTTATTTTAAATACTTGAGCGTTAAAAATTTATTCAAAGTTGAGTTTTAGAGAAGTCCACAAATTATTTTCATTATCTGATATTCCCGCTGAAGAAAAATACAATCGTTGATAAGTAAAATCAAAATAAATTCCGTAAGTCAATTCATAAATAAAGTTAAAAGTCAGCATGTCTTTTTCTTCCCTATTTCCCTCCAGCAAATACGCAAAAATAGGATCATAATATCGGAGATTTTGAAACACATTACCGCCGACATTTTGAATTAATTTGCCGTTCTCATCATAAATATTTTCACCGTGAATTGAATAATCATATCTAACCGACGCAGAAATTTTTGAAGAAAATCTAAATTCAATTTTAGCGGAAAGCATGGTGGAATTGGGCTGCAAATTTGTTCCCAGCAGATATCCATTTGAAGTATAGGTTAAATCTTCATAGCCGCCGGGATGAGAAAATGTGTAGGGTCTAACTTGCATATACTCAATTCTAAAAATTAAATTTTGCGGCATAATAGGTTCGGTAAAAATTCCACCCGCCTGCCAAACTGAACCGTTGTTGCTGCCAGCCCACTCGCCTTTAAATAATCTTTTAAAATTAATATCGTCAAACATTATTGAAGAATTAATTTCAATTCCGTTTGAGATTAAAAATCTTCCGTCAAAAGTTAAAAAAGAATTGTCAAGATCATTCATAGATCTTTGCGCCGATTCCCAAAATAAAAATGGATTTAAATAGGCGAGTTCAAAAGGACGATTTGAATAAATTACGCTTTGTGAAATTCCAAAATTTAACGCTGTAATTGGACGAAAATTTAACCGGCTGATGGCAATATATTTTGAAGGTTTTAAATGCAAATCCTGTTCAAGCGAATCCACATAATATGTAATTCTTGGATGAATCAGCCATCCATGCAGAAATGAATAGCTCAAAGTTTTGTAGGCAATGTTAAATTTTATAAAATCAAAAAGGGGCGGAGTATTATCGAGTTGAATACGATTCAAATAGCCTGCCCCCCATAAAATCCTTTCCCTCCCAAGCTGAAGGTTTACAATTCCCTTTTCAAATTTTAGATAGCCTTCCGTGTTATCAAAATTATTAATCTCTGTATTATTAAAAGTGAAGCTCTGTTCCACCCGCTGATCAAGTTTAGCGGCGCCGCGGCTTCCAAATTGAATTCCATTGGTAGCTTTTAAATAAAAGCCCAGCCAATCGTTGTACGAACCTTTAGCAACGCCTCCAAAATTAAAAAGCGAAGAATTATTTTTATTCCCGCCGCTGTAAATAAATTTATATTCTAAAACCGGATCAATAGAAAATGAGATTAATGAGTCGTTGAATGAATATAAATGTTTCCGTCTATCTTCAATAATATTTTTGGGAAATGAAGAAGGAAAATCATCAAATAAATTAATAGCAGTATTAATAAGCTGCTGTTCCGAAAAAATTTTTTCTTCCATCCGAAGTAAAAATTCCAAATCAACTTCATTTAATTTTGATTTATTTTTTTCTACTTCTAAAAGTAAATTAATTATTTTCTTACGGGATAAAGGAATGATTACATCATTATAATTTTCAATTATTCCGCGCGTCTGCATTTTCTTTAAAAATAAATAAACCTGATGATCAGAGGGAATATTTTCTATTTGTGAAAATATTAATTGCGGGAGTAAAAAGGGATAGTAAAAAAAAGGAAATTAAAAAATTTTTATTAACCGAAATGATTTTCATCAAAATGAAAAATGTTTGGAAAGGATAATAATAAATTTAATCTATCGCCTCATCAAAAAAATTATTTTGAAGAAGATTTAAAGGAATTAAACTCAATAGTTACAGCTTCCGTATTTTCAAATAAGGCTTCCGACTGCAAAGTAGGAACGTAATTTTTGAAAAGCATCAGCCATTCTTTTTTATTGGCGCTGCCGATTAACTGTCTAAAATCTTCAATCATAAAATCGATTGAAGTTTTATTGTGCATATAAACTAAGCGGGCTTTAAAAATCTTTTCATGAGTTGTAGATATAACGCCCTCTTCGGCGGTTAAAACTTCTTCATAAAGTTTTTCGCCTTCGCGCATTCCGGTAAATTCAATTTTAATATCTTTACCGGGAATCAAATTGTTCAGCAAAATAAGATCCCGTGCCAGATCAACAATTTTTATCGGCTCGCCCATATCAAGCACAAAAACATCCCCGCTTCTGCCGGAAACCGCCGCTTGCAAAACCAAAGCAACGGCTTCGGGAATGGTCATAAAATATCTTCTCATTTCGGGATGAGTAATTGTAATTGGTCCGCCGTTTTTTAACTGTTCAATAAAAATCGGCAATGCGCTGCCGCGGCTTCCAATCACATTTCCAAAACGAACCGCTGTAAAATTAGTAGTGCCGTTTTTGCCTGCGCCGGTAACAATATGTTCGGCAATTCTTTTTGACGCGCCCATTATACTGGTAGGATTTACGGCTTTGTCCGTTGAAATTAAAATAAAATTTTTAACTCCGTAAGCAATTGAAAAATCGGAAAGTATTTTTGTCCCTAAAATATTTACGCGTACAGCTTCTTCAGGAAATTTTTCCATAACCGGAACATGCTTATAAGCTGCCGCATGAAAAACTGTATCAGGTTTAAATTCTGAAAAAATTCTTTCAACTTTTTGGTCGTTTGATATGTCGCATAAAAACATTTGTATTTTGGCCCAAGGGAAATTTCTGGTAAGCTGCAATTCTAAATTCGCTAAATCGCTTTCATTAATATCAAGGATTCCAATTTCATCAGGTTTATAATTTAAAACTTGATGCGCAATTTCTGAACCAATAGAACCCGCCGCTCCCGTTATTAAAACTCGTTTGCCGTTTAAAAATCCGATTATCTCTTTAGTGTTTATTGAAACAGCCTGTCGCCCAATTAAATCGCTTAAATCAATATCACGGATATCTTTTACGCCCACTTGTACTGAATTTGAAATATCATTAACAGAATTAATAACTTTAATATCAGTAACGCCTGATTCTCTGGCGATGTTTAAAATTTTTCTGTGGAATTGACGATCAGCGGCAAGCACAGAAATCATAATTGATTCAATATTATATTTTCCAATTATATCTTTTAGCTGATTTGTTTTTCCTAAAACTCTAATTCCCTGAAGATAAATTTTTTGTTTTACAGGGTCGTCATCAATAAATCCCACAATATGAAAATTTCTTTTGGGGCTTCGATTAATATCCCGCAAAAGCTGTTCACCGCTGCTTCCTGCGCCTATAATTAATGTGCGTTTCAAATCTGAAATACCAATACTTTGGCGCATTACTTCAACATACATACGTTTTGATATTTTAAAACCGGAAGAAATTAAAAATGAAAGAACTAAATCAATTGCAAGCACGCTGCGCGGGAAACCCGAAAATATTTTGAATTGCGTTCCAAAAATAATTACAAATAAAATTCCGCTGCTTAACAAACAAGCCTTGCTGATGTTTGCTACATCCTGCAATGAAACTAGACGCCACGAAATATTATAAAGTTTAAAGGAATAAAAAACCGCCAATTTTATTGGAACAAAGATTAAAATGAAAAGAAGAATATTTTCACCAACTCCTACGAACCCGTTAAACTCGCTTCTAATTTGAAACGCCCAATACAACGCAAGAGTGAAAGCTATAACGTCAAAAATTATTAATATAAATTTTCTTTTTAAAAAACCTGGATATAAAATATCAGCTATTATTTTTTTCATTTTATTATTGAACCAATCGTCTTAAAAATTATTTTTAGATCCACTAAAAAAGACATTTCACTTATATATTTTTTGTTCAATCGGATTTTTTCGGGAAGAATATTTTGCAAGTAAAAATTTTCTTTATCAGATTTATTGTTCAGCAATTCATTTTCGTTTCTAAATTTGATTGAAGCATAATCCGAAATTCCCGGCTTAACTTTTAGAATAGCCGAATAATCATTACGGTAATAATTTGCATAATAGTGAACTTCTGGTCGTGGACCGACAATGCTCATATTTCCACTAAGCACATTTATCAATTGAGGCAGTTCGTCAAGCTTGAATTTTCTTAAAAAGTTTCCGATTGTCGTTATCCTTTTATCATCTGATGAAGACAAATTCACATCAATTTTATCAGCATTGTTAATCATCGTTCTAAATTTTATCACTTTAAATTCTCTCCAGTTTCTTCCGACTCGTTTCTGCAAATAAAAAACCGGAAAGCCTGAAGTAAAAATTATAGCAACGGCTATAAATATAAAGAAAGGTATAAGCAAAATTAAAGCCAAAAAAGAAACAAAAAAATCGGACACATTTTTGGCAAGCAGATACATTAAGCTAATTTATAAAAAAAATTAAGAATTATATTATGGTTTTGATTTTACCATTTTTCGCATCAAAAATCCTGTGTAAAATCCGTATTGAGATCAGATTCATTATTAATGAAAATTGATCGGCATTTAAATTTAATCCATCTCTGAATTTATTACTATTTTTAATAATAAATATTCTAACAAATGATATTATTTATAAAATTTAGAAATCGTTTCTTCAACAGAAAAAATTACCTTTTCTATCTGCTCTAACGTCATGCCGGGCCAAATTGGAAGAGAAATTAAATTGGGATAAATTCTTTCAGAAACCGGAAAATCCTCATCTCTTAAATGAAAATTATTTTTATAAAAAGGATGTTTGTACAACGGAATAAAATGTACGCTGGATCCAACTCCCAGATTTTTAAGCTCGTCAATAAATTGTGAACGATTAATTTTTAATTTTTCAAAATCCATTAATGATGGGATATAAATGATGAGATGATTCGCGGTCATTTTTTATTTTGAAAGTTTTTATATTTTCATTTTTATCAAACGCCGAATTATATTTATTAAAAATTTCTTTTCGAAGACGAAGCATTTCATTTATTTTTTTTAACTGCGCCAAACCCAAAGCCGCTTGAATATCCGTAAAATTATATTTATAACCGGGAGCTACAACTTCGTAATACCACGAACCTTCTTTTGAATATCTATTCCAGGCATCTTTATCAATTCCATGCAAACGCATAATTGAAGTTCTGTTTGCAATCTCTTCATCATTTGTGCAGATCATTCCCCCTTCACCGGTGGCAAGAGTTTTAGTTGCATAAAAGCTAAAGCAAGTTACATCGCTTAAAGTTCCAATCATTTTTCCCTTTGTAAAAAGAAGGCAAAGCATGTGCAGCATCTTCAATAACTTTTAAATTATTTTGTTTTGCAATTGAATTAATTTCATCCATATCGCAAGGCTGCCCGCCGTAATGAACGGGAATAATAGCTTTAGTTTTAGCGTTTATTTTTTTTTCAATTTGAATCGGATCAATATTTAAAGTATCCGGCTGAACATCTACAATTACAGGCGTGGCTCCGAAGTAACAAATAATTTCTGCTGTTGCCGTAAAAGTAATTGAAGGAATAATAACTTCGTCCCCGGCTTTTAACCCGATTGCTTCAAGAGATAGATGCGCCGCGGCAGTCCACGAATTTACCGCAACGGAAAATCTGGAACCAATAAATTTATTAAACTCGCTTTCAAACTTTAACGATTTGGGACCTGTAGTCCACCAGCCTGATTTAATAGCATCAACAACTTCGTTTATTTCATCTTCGTTTTGATACGGTTTGTGAAATTGAATAAATTTTTGGGGCATTAGTTGAATATATTTAAATGAGATTTTTTATATAATAAATAGCATTATCCAATTCAAATTCTACCTGAAAGTTTTTCTTTTTATAAAATTGTATGGCTTGAGTATTATTTTTTTTTACAGATAAACCATATTTAAATATTCCATTATTCTTTAACTCATCCTCAAAAAATTTTAATAATGCTGAACCCACACCTTTTTGTTGCGAATCTTTATTAACAGCAATGGATAATAATCTTAATTCTGCTGCAGAAACTTTTTGATTTTTAGAGATTCTTTCAAATACTCCTTTTATTTTTTGCAGAAAAAATTTGGGGTTATTCAAAAGAATAAAAAATAATTTTAAATAATTATTTTTTACAAACTTATCTACGGAATCTTTAGACTTAAAACCAGCCACCACAAATCCAACTAAATTTTTATTTTCAGCTAAAGCAACATAACTAAATTCATTATTTTTAATTAAATAAGAATAAAACTCATTTAAGAAATCATCAGAAAATGTAGACGTGAAATGGTCTCTATCGAAAGCATATTTATGTAACCCGCTAATTCCACTTATATCTTTTGAATCTGCTTTTCTTACTTTCATATAAAAATCTCACGAAATAAAATTTGCAGCCCATTTCTCTGCAATAAATACTTTTGATATATCCGAATAATGAATATTTCTATTGCCATTTAGGAAATTATTAAAATACTCTAGAAAAGATTTTTTATTAATTATACCTAATTCATTCAGCACACTATTTTTAATTAATGTTAAAATTTGGCCCTTTAATTCATTTTTATACCATGTTTCTTCAGGAATTATAAATCCTTTTTTATCTTTTCTCCATCTTATTTCTTTGGGCAATTCCGTAATTGCTTCACGCAAAATATATTTTGTCCACCCATTTTTAATTTTTAAATTGTTTTAAATTTAAAAGAAAATTAACTAGTCTATGATCCAAAAATGGCAGCCTGGTTTCAAGTGAATGAGCCATTGAATTTCTATCCTCATATCTTGTTAAAATTGGAATAGAAAATTTATCGATATCTAGTTCTTGTCTCTCAACAAGATTCTTAAATTCCCATGGATTTTCGAGTGCTCCATTAATTGTTAAATAGTTTACCTGTTTTTTTACCATAAAAGGAAGATACCTTTTCGAAAGACCGATCTTATTTTTAAATAAAATATTTTGAGAAATGATAGAAGTAATTATTTCTTTTGAAAACTTAATTAACTTTTTCTCTCTTAAAAGATCTTTCAAATAGAAGAAATAATATTTCAAATATCCCATCATTAATTCATCACCACCTTGACCACTTAAAACAACTATAATATTCGTATGCTTTTTTATCTGTTCAAGTATAGTGTATTGCGCAACTACGCTTAAAGTATTAAAAGGTTCATCCTGGTGCTTTATAACATCATCCAAATTTTTTAAAATGTCTTTATGTTCGATGAAAAGTTTGTGGTTCTTTATTCCTTTTTCTTTTATCAATATATCGACAAACTTTTCTTCACTTGAATCTTTATCATTTGAAACAACGGAAAAGGTTTTAATATTGCCATTCATCAACTTATTAGCTGCTAATGAAATTGCAGATGAATCTAATCCGCCGCTTAGTAAGGCACCAACCTCAACATCGCTTCTTAATCTTAATCTCACACTATCAAAAAATAATTCTTTAAATTCATCCAAATAATTCTTTTCATTAATTTCTTTCTCTTCAAAATCCCAATAATTTTCAAAAAGAATTTCTTTTTCATTTAATTTTAAAATAAAATTAGTTTTTGGTTTGACCTTTAATATATTTTTATAAAATGTATTTTCATTTATATCGATAAGCCCTTGCTGAAGAAAATTAAACATAACCTGTTCATTCAATTCTTTCTTAGGCAGAAATGGTAACAACTGTTTAATTTCACTTGCGAAATAAAAAACAGAATTTTTATTGTAGTAGTACAATGGCTTGATTGAAAAACGATCGCGGCTTATAACAATTTTATTTTTTTTCAAATCAACTAAAATAAAAGCCCACATTCCGTTAAGAAGATTAAATGAATTCTCTCCGTACTTCTCATAAATTTTTAATATCACTTCAGTATCGGATTTAGTTTTAAAGTTTACCCCCTGTTTTATAAGATTATTCTTCAATTCTAAATAATTAAAAATCTCTCCATTGAAGATTATGATATTTCCATTGTCTTCCATCGGCTGATTTCCATCTTCGCTTAGATCAATAATGGAAAGTCTATTGTGGCCAAGGAAAACATTAAAATTTTCTTTACTATTTTTTTTTTGAAATGTGTTAATACATAAAGATTTTTTTGCATCCGGACCGCGATAAAAAGTAAGGGCTGTTGATCTTTCAAAACAAATTAAGTCATCGGCATTAAAGGAGCCATTCATATTTATTGCAGCAAATATTCCGCACATATTTTTATAAATCCATAAATTTAAATTATATGTTTATAAATTCCGATCATTTGTTCTAAGTTTTCATCAAAATTATAATTCATCTGAACTCTTTTTAGTCCTTCGGAACCTATATACTCTCTCAAATCTTGATTAAGAATTAATTTTTCAATCGCATCGGCAGCTGCTTGTTCATCTTTAGCCGGAACTATATAACCAGTTACATTATCTTCAACAACTTCAGGTAAACCGCCAACTCTTGATACAATAACCGGCTTAGAACAAGCGCTTGCTTCTAAAATAGCTACCCCAAAACTTTCATCATCAAATATAGATAAAGCAACATATATGTCCAGCATATTATGATAATTTTCTATAATATCATATTTGACGTATCCAGTAAACACAACTCGATTTTCAAGTTTTAAATTTATTACCAGTTCCTTAAGTTCAAATTCAAGTGAACCGCCACCGGTAATTAATAATTTAAGAGGTAAATCAGGAAATTTTTTTGTCAATAAATGAAAAGCTTTAATTAGATATTCAACTCCATATTGTTTTTCCAAACCTTTAATTGTGCCAATGATTAAATCATTAACATCGAAGAGATTTTTAACTTTCTTAGGTTTAAATTTATTAGTATTAACTCCAAAAGGTGTAACATAAATTTCTTTATTAGTAAACTTTTTAATCTCATCAATCATAAATTTACTTGTTGAAAGGATTTTATCAGCTTTTTTAAAAATATATTTTATAAGATATTTATGCAGTATTGATCTCTGCGGGAAAGTAAAAATATCAGCTCCCCAAACAGATATAATAAATGGATGATAATTTGTAATAGCACCTAAAATGCCGTAACTACTAACATAGTGAGCATGCAAAATATCTGGCTTCAACTTTTTTAATATTTTTTTGAGTTTTGGCAATGCTTTTATATAAAGAAGTTTTCTCATGCTTCCGAAATTTGAAGTTAAAATTTCTTCTGAAATACCAAAGTATTCAAAGTTGATGCCTTTTTCATATTGCGTCTCATCAGAAGATGAATTGAGTCCAAATACGGTTACATCACAACCTTTACTATATAAACCATTTGCCCACTTTATTGTATGTGCAGAATTAATTGAGGAGAGTAATAGCACTTTTATTTTATTATCCAATTTGCTTTTTATCCAAAAGATTCAATTGCGTGATATTAGTTGATTTTAATTTAACATAAATATGAATGAGTAAGGTAAAAACTAGCCAGAAAGGTAAATCGACTGTAATCCAGCCGTAAGTTATTAATGAAATTCCTTCAAAAAATCCTCTAATAAACAATCCCATTCCAACTGCTGTTAGACCTATAATCAATTTATACCCTTCAGATTTTAAAAGTTTTGAAAAATAAATTGCCTTTTTTGCAATGACTATAAATGCAAATGGTAAAAATAATGAAACAAATAAACCCATAATGCCAAGGTCTGAAAATAATGTCAAATAAAAATTATGGGAATCATTAAATCCAAAACTGTTTTTACTTAAAGCTATAAATATTTGACCTTGAATAGAATCCAATAAAACAGGGAAATAATTAAACATTACATAACTGTATGCACCAGGGCCAATTCCGGTTAAAGGTTTATCCTTAATTATATTAAATGCTAGTTGCCACAATTGATCTCTTTGGCTTAATCCTTCATTTAATCTAAAAAATAAAAAAAGATTTTCTCTTAAAGGGGCAATAAGTAAAATGATAAAGAATAAAATAGAAAAAAAGGTTAATATTTTATAAAACATTTTCCTATGAAAGAAGAATATAATAATCCCCAAACTGATTAAAGTTGATAAAATAGCTGCTCTTGAAATTGTGGTTAACAAACCTAGGGACAATAAAAATAATACAAGTAATAGTACAAATCTCAAGCTTGTTTTCGTGGAATAATGAAGTAAAGTAAAAACTAAAGGTACCCCAACAGCAAAAAAAACAGCTAAGGCATTTATATTACCAATTAAGCCTCCTTTCCTATAGTCTACAGTCGAAATTATTTCAATAAAACTTCCTGGTGATTTGAATAGACTCAAAAGAAAACTGGAGGACATTATTACAGCAGAAAAAATAAATGCTGCAAGAATAGTTTTTACATCTTTATCATTTTTAATTAAAGAATATGTTATATAGATGATCAAGAAAAAATAAATCATCTGGATTATTTTTATTAATCCTGCCTGTAAATAATTTGAAAAAATTGAAGAGATTAACATTGCTGAAAATAGTAGGACAATTAAATTAATAACAATTTTGGGAAGTTTTTTATAACATGAAAAGTTAAATCCATACTCAGAAATGAATAAATAAATCAATCCCCCAAATCCAAAAATATGGACAGCTAATCTTAATGTAACATTTATCTCTCCAACTAAAGTCATGTAAGAAGTTAATATTAAAAAAAGGACTCCCCTTCTGCCAAAAAGATATATTAAAAATATTAGTACTGTTAATACAACTAAATATGGTAGACTATTAAAAAATAAAGTTAATAAAACCGCTATTAAAATTGCCGAAATAATAAATTTAGAAGTAGAATTTAGCTTAATATTGTGTGGTGGATTTTCAATCATTTAAATAGATTTTCTAGGAATTTTAAAATCAATATCTTTTAAAAATGATAATACTGATTGATTCACTTCATCAACACCCAATTGATTCATACATTCATAAGATGGACAGATTAACCCTGCTTGCAAATAACAATATTGAGTTCCATCTGGGGAACATGAAATTTTTTTTTGAACAAATTTATGAAACTTACCAAATGGAAGTGAATAATCGGGGTTGGTCGGTCCATAGATTGTAAATGTTGGTTTCCCCAGTAAATTTGCTATATATAATGGCCCAGAATCATTGGAAATAAATAAAGAACAATCTTTAATTTTATTAATTAGTTCTTCTATTGAGTTTGTTTGAATGATTGGAATATTTCTATCTGCGAATTGTTTTATTTCTTCTTTTGAAAGTTTATCTTTTTCAAAAATTATTTCTGTTTCATAACTTTGATTTAATATGTTTGAAAGCTCTGCAAATTTTTCAATTCCCCATTCCTTAGCTTTCCAGCCAGCTAAAGGACAAATATAAATTTTACCATCCGGTGAATAATTGACTGTAAATTCTTTATTTATTATTGAAGCATCAATGGGAATTAGCAGCTTCACCACATCTAAATATCGATCAATTAAATGCGGTGTATTTCTTATTGGAGTAAAGTGATTATACACTGACCTGTAATATTTTAAATTATGTCCAATAATATTTTTGGCTTTAGAATTTACAATTAAAGAAGCTGATGAAATTGTCCCCGTAATATCAAATATAGTTTCAGGATTTAATTTATCTAGAATTTTTCTTGCTTTATTTAATGCTATTCTTCCCCCAAAAATAAAACTGTCTTTATTAACTACATTAATGCATTCCTTATTGAATACAATTTCATAAATCGGTTTTATTTCCGGAAAGGTTAGTATGAAAATTTTTTTATCGGTATAGTAATTGAAAATTTGTTTTACAGCGGGAACTGTAAAAACGGAATCACCTAACTT
The DNA here is from genome assembly GCA_963782985.1 of uncultured Bacteroidota bacterium. GTDB lineage: Bacteria > Bacteroidota > Ignavibacteria > Ignavibacteriales > Ignavibacteriaceae > CAVSWT01. The sequence continues at coordinate 90,144 of CAWALU010000011.1, read as the reverse complement.
GTGTAAAGAGATTATAACAACACTACCGCCATCGATTTTATTTTTTCTATTAATTTTACGAATAATCTTTAAAAGGCTATTCGAAGCAAATTCTGAAAATTTATCTAAAAATTTTATTCTTTCTAATAGTGAGATAGTACCCAATATTTCAGCCTAAATTAAATCTAAACAGCAATTCGATAAACATATGGAATAACAAAATATTATCCTTATTTATTTTAAATTTATATATTTAATCTTTTATATAAAATGACAATATTTATTTTACTAATGTTTGGAAAATCGATTTAAATCTATTTTGCACTCATAAAATTCTATAATCTTATAATTAAAGCTCAAACCATTTATTGATGAAAAATATTATTTCTTACTCAATACTTCCCCCCTGAAGTAGGAGCTCCTCAAAATAGACTGTTTGAGCTGGCTATGAGATTGCAAAAAAAAGGTGCTGATGTATACTGTTTTAACAGCAATGCCTAATTACCCACGCATGGTAGTAATGGAAAAGTATAAAGGTAAATTTTATTTGTTTGAAAAGATAAACTCGATTAAAGTTCATCGAGGTTATATTTTTGTTAGGAAATCAAAATCCTTGATTTTAAGATTACTGAACTATTTTTCATTTGTGCTTACTTCATTATTTGTAGGATTATTTAAAATTGAATAACCAGAATTTTATTTTTTGTGAGTCACCGCCTTTGTTCCTAGGAATCACAGCTATTAATTACTTGCAAGAGAAAAAAATGCAAAACTAATTTTCAATGTCTCTGATCTTTGGCCGGAAAGTGCGGAAAAATTAGGACTAGTCACAAATAAATTTTTGATTAACATCTCAACTAAACTAGAAGAATATATTTATAAAAATTCATTTTTAATAACTGGACAAACTAACGGAATTGTTAATAATATTAAAGTCAAGATTTCCACAAAAAAACATTTATTGGCTGAAGAATGGCGTAGATATTAATCTTTTTCAAAAGAATAATTCTACTATTGAATGGAAAATAAAAAACGGTTTTTCTGAAGATGATTTTTTAATATTGTACGCCGGAATTTTTGGTTATGCTCAAGGATTAGAAGTTATTTTACATGCGGCTGATAGAACCAAAGATCATTCTAATATTAAATTTATTTTAATTGGCGATGGGCCTGAGAAGGAAAAATTATTTGAATTGAAAAATAAATTGTTTTTAAAAAATGTCTTCTTTTATGATCCGGTAGAAAAAGATCAAATGCCTTACCTAATATCTTCAGCTAATGCATCTATTATTCCATTGAAGCGACTTGAATTATTTAAAGGTGCAATACCTTCAAAGATATTTGAGATTTTAGCATCTAAAAAACCAATCATACTCGGTGTTGAAGGAGAAGCAAAGGACCTTTTTATTTTCGAAGGTAATTGTGGATTAGCATTTACTCCAGAAGATTCATCCGATCTTGCAAAAAATATATTAACACTTTATCATTCCCCTGGATTAGCTGAGAATTATGGTGTAAATGGTTTTAATTATGTTAAAGAAAGATTTAACCTTGACCAAATCGCGGATGATTTTTACAAACAATTGAATTAATATCAAACTTGATACAATAAAAGAATTGAATTAAAAATTGAAATAATTATCTCCTTACGGTAGATTAGTTAATAATTAATTTAAATTGAAAAACAAATTTTAATGTTGAATTTTAAAAAATAAGAGATTCATAAATGGCTGGAATTAGTGCAATAAAAAAACAAAATGGATTATTAAATAAATCTACTTATCTGAATGAAATACTTAATAAGTTAAATTACTTAAGTTCTTATTCTTCCAAGGTAGCGTTGATTAAAGATAATATTTTTCTGGGATGGAATAAGTATTCAGAATATCCAATAAAAGTTTATGAATCAGGAGATTTACAAATCATAATTGAGGGTAAAATATATAATAAGTCTGAAAATAATGTTGAACAAGAATTATACAAACTTATTAATAATTTATCGGAACTAGCATTAAAGAATTGGCTTTTAACAATTGATGGGGAATTTGTTGTTTTTGCATTTAACAATAAAACAAATACACTAATAGTATTCAATGATATTTTAGGTAGAATCCCTATTTATTTTCTAAAAAAGGAAAATGAAATTGTAATCTCAAGATTTTTTCGCTTTATAAATGATTTTGAAAATAATCTTGCCTTTGATAATACAGGGCTGGGTGAGTTTTTACTTTTTGGATATTTGTTGGGCGATAGAACTTTATATGAGAATATTCAACAAATGCGTCCAGCTACCTTAATTGTAGCCAATGATAATGAAGTATCAATTAATATTGTTAATAATTTTAATTTTGAAGAAAGAAAGTATAGGGACAAAGATTTTAAAGAAATAATTAGTGATTTATCCGAACTATTTTCACAAGCATGTATAAATCGTTGTAATAATGGTAACAATTTAAATTTAATTGCACTTACTGGAGGTATGGATTCTAGAACAATTGCTGCTTGTATGGCAAAGAATAAAATTCCATTTCAAACCACTACGATGGTTTTCGAAAATAAAGCCGAGAAAGAAGAAACAAAAATTGCAAAACAAATTTCAGACATTTTTAAAGTTGAGTGGACTCCAATTAATATAAACCCACCAATTGGAAACGACCTTGACACTTTATTAAAATTAAAAGAAGGAATGAGTTATTTAGCAACCGCTTTCCTTCTTCCTTTTTATAGACAAGTTCAGGATAAATTTGGAAGCGATATAAATCTGATAACTGGAGATAAGGGTGATAAAGTGATTTTGTCCTTTGACAATCCTATCCCGAAATGTTCAAGCAACGAAGAATTGTCCGCATATATATTAGGGGAACACTCAATGATTAACATAGCGGAAGTAAGCTCAATTCTTAAAGTTCACCAGGACGATATTTTAAATGATCTTTTAAACTTATTGAATTCTTATCCTGAAAATGATTTCACTCAAAAATATATTCACTATAGATCCATCGAGAAATCCCACAAACTTGCATACCAAGGTGAGGACAGACATAGAAAATTTATTTGGACTTATGGCCCTCTAAGCTCATTTCCATTTGTGCAATACTTATTTAATTGTTCGGACGAGTCTAAGAAAATGCATAAACTTTTTATTGCTTTATTGAAAAGTTTTTCCCCAGATGCTGCAAGTGTATTTTACACTAATTTTAAATCTCCGATAACTTCTTTAAGATCTAAATTTTTTATGTTAGGCGTTTATTATGTCTATCCAAAAATCAACGATAATTTAAGAAGTAAAATTAAAAGTATTTTCTTTGGTGGGAATCCTGTAATTAGTAATCAGGATTCTATAATATTTAGATCAATTGTGGAACAGCTTAATAATACTGATGAAATCCATAATTATTTCAAAATTAATGATGCTTTAGGATTGAAGGATTATAGGAATATTATAGTCCAAAGTGTTTTCACCTTAACATCGTTACTTGATAACACATATTCAAATAATAGTATTGTCAACAAATATTCTAACAAGGTATTTGACCATATGAATTAATTTTTTAATCGAATTACTTAAAATATGTACATTTCGATATTTTCTTGGCTTTCGAATTAGGAACTAATGGATACAACTTTGTAAATCAAAATTTTAACAGAGATACTATTGCAGATGACTTTTGGAATTTATTAAATCAAGATGGGAATTAATTTATGAGTATTCTTTCATTCTTAAATAAAACAACTCCTAAACCGATTTGGAATTTTGGAGCAAATCTTTACCACTCTTACTTAAAGAAAAAATATTTAAATGGTAATAGACCGTTTGTTCCGGGAGAGACTTCAAAAGCAAAGCAAAGAAGAGAACGTGAAAACTTTTTCGAAAATTACTTGCAAGGCAGTGGATTGGACATCGGGTTTGGAGGTGATTTAGTTGTGCCAAATGCAAGAGGCTGGGATTTTGAACATGGCGATGCACAATATTTAAACGGGCTTAATAATGAACAATTCGATTTCGTTTATTCATCTCACACACTTGAACATATGCAAGATCATGCTGCAGCATTAAAGAATTGGTTTCGCGTGTTAAAAAAAGGAGGCTATTTAATTATTTACATCCCTCATCGTGATCTTTATGAAAAGAAAAAAACTTTGCCGTCACGATTTAACCCTAACCACACAGCATTTTTTTTAATTGATAAAGATGAGGCTCCCGATACAATAGGGATTATTCCATTAATAAAAAGAAATTTAAATAATTATGAAATTATATACGCAAAAGAGTGCAACGAAGGAAAAACTGTAAATGATCCTCAGCTGCACAGTGATGGAGAATATTCTATCGAGGTAGTTTTAAAAAAGTTAAAATAATTTTACCACGGTAAATATTTAATTTTTTCTCTATGTCCCAATAAAAAATAGCAGTAAAAAATATTTAAGAAAGGGAAAACTCTTAAATACGCTTTGCACAACATTAATTCATTATCGCCTTCATTTGGACAAACCACAAAATCTCTTATGACTCTAAAAAAACTATAATACCATTTATGAAAACCGTCTATGTCATAATTAAAATGCGCCAGATGCAAATACGGTTCATACAGTTTTGTAAATGGTTCATCTTTCAAGTATGAAGTTCTAAAGTAGCCAAGCTGTGTAGGCTTGCCCTCATTGTTTAATTGAGTTTTCCATTCACCCAGATACTCCTTGCCATCCTGCACCACAAGTTCATTAAAGCCAAAATTCTTTCCGTTCTTTTTCATAAAGCCCTTTTTAAATTTTTTGCCTGAAAGATTTCCAATCCATTCATGATTCCATCCGCAGTAAATATATCCATTAAGCGCATCTATGTCCGGCGGAGTTCCCTTCAGCAAAATATTTTCAAGATCGTCCATGCTTGCTTTAGCTAAAGTTTCGTAAGTCCAAATTTTACCTGACATAAATTACTCCTTTATTATATATAATTATTTAGAAATCTAACTATGTTCATCAATTCAATAAAACAGAAAGAAAAGATTAAGCCTTAGAGAGAAATTTCATTATTTGAACTACAATTCAGCGGTATGAAAGAATTTTCTATTTTTATTCTTTTTGGTCGAAATGAAATTGGGAAGAATGTTAAACACAATTTATTAATCCGATATGTAAAAGGCAAATTTGAGATTTGAAATAAACAAAAATTTTATTAGTAGAATTTTAATTGCTGGTAAATTCTTGAACCATTTTTTTAACCCAAGAATATTCTTCATGATTTATAAAATGAACATTTATCCAATAAATAATTAAAAACAAAACGAAGCTAAGAATAAAATTAAATTTTGCAGGCATCAAAAATAAAGATGCAAGTTCATTGCTTAGAAAGAGAGCGATAAAAGAAGAAATAAGTAACAAAATGAAATTTAAGATTATTGAGCGGAATCCTTTTATTCCAATTTTAATTCTAATTAAAAAGAAGCCGGAGAAACTTAAAGTTATGTAGCAAATTGTAGTAGCTAAAGCTAACCCTTCTGAGTTTAAGTTTTGCACCAGTAAAATATTAAAAATAATTTTTAGAGCAATTACAAAGAGAGAAAGATATAATAGCTGCTTTACTAACCCCGCGCCATATATCATCTTATTTATTACTGCATAAGACGCGTAAAACAAAAAACTAAGCGAATAAATTTTAAGAATGCTAAATGTCATAATAGTATCTCTCGGATTAAACTCGCCACGTTCGTACAATAGGCTGATTATTCCGCTGCCATAAAAATAAAAAACAAAAGTAACAGGCATGTAAATAAATATTATTATTCTTATTCCCCTATTAAAATGGCGCTGAAGTAATTCATGATTTTTTGAATTGAAAGAATGAGATAATTGGGGAAATATTGCCGTAGATAATGCTATCGAGAATAGAGTAACTGGCAAAGCAAACAAAACCATAGCATAGTTAAGCGAGGCAATGCCGCCGGAATTAACCTCTGAATAAAAATATCTGTCAATTAAAATATAAAGTTGATTTAAAATTTCTATTAATACTATAAAAATTATGGTTGAGCTTGCGCCTTCTAAATGAAAAATATTTTTGTTAAGAGATGAAAATGAAAAATGAATCTCTTTTTCAGTGATGAAAAATAGATAAATAAATTGGAGCAGCGAACCGGCAATATATCCAAAAGGTATTGTATAAACGCCCCAGGTATCGCTAAAAATAATTACAAGAAAAATTATTGAAATATTTAAAAATAAATTTGAAACCGCTGGCGCTTTGAAATTAAATTCTGCATTCATGTATGACGACATTACGGCAACGCCGGCGTTAAATGGAATCGTAAATATAAAAATTCTAAAAACATTCGAAGCAGCTTCCTTTGCAGCGTCACCCGCGCCGCTCAGATAAAAATTAATTATTAATGGCGCTGCAAAAAATAAAATGCCTGTAATCAAGATTGAAGAAAGACAGAAAAGCCAAAAAGTATTTTTGAAAAACTGAATAGCTTCTTGATTGCCGCTTTGCTGCTTTTTATGATATGCTGGTATGAAATAATTTTGTGAAAGGAATTGTACAGCGGTATTAATAATGATAGGAACAACTGCGCCGATTAAATAAATATCAAATTCTGATTTTAAGCCGAACTTGCTTGCGTAAGCTGCTTCCCTAAAAAATCCCAATCCCCTGCTTACTAATCCAACTCCGGTTATTAATAATGATGCGCCGGCAATTGTTGAAGTAAATTTTTTTGACATTAAAGTCAGCTTAAAATTTTTCTGTTTTCTTAAAATAATCTATAGTTATCTTCAGTCCTTCGCTTCTGTCAACTTTAGGTTTCCAGTTAAGTATCCTTTCGGCTTTTTCAATATTGGGCTGGCGGATTTTGGGATCGTCAACCGGTAATTCTTTATATGCAATTTTACTTTTGCTTTTAGTAATCTTTAAAACTTCTTCGGCAAATTGTTTGATTGTTATTTCATCGGGATTGCCGATGTTTACCGGTTCAACTTCATTCGACATCAATAATTTATAAATTCCATTTACGAGATCTGAAACAAAACAAAAACTTCGCGTCTGCGATCCATCTCCAAAAACGGTTAAGTCTTCGCCGCGTAAAGCTTGTCCCACAAAAGCAGGCAAAGCTCTTCCATCGTCTAATCTCATTCGCGGACCGTAAGTATTAAAGATTCTAACTATTCTTGTTTCAACTCCGTGGAAGCGGTTATAAGCCATGGTAATAGCTTCGGCAAATCTTTTTGCTTCGTCGTAAACTCCTCGCGGACCAATGGGATTTACATTTCCCCAATAATCTTCGCTTTGAGGATGAACTGACGGATCGCCGTAAACTTCCGAAGTTGACGCTAATAAAAATCGCGCCTTTTTTTCTTTAGCTAAACCTAGAGCCTTATGCGTGCCGAGCGAGCCGACTTTTAAAGTTTGAATTGGAAATTTTAAATAATCTATCGGGCTTGCGGGAGAGGCAAAATGAAGTATGTAATCAATTCGTCCGGGGACAAAGATATAATTTGTAACGTCATGCTTAATAAAGCTGAAGTTTTCATTTGTAAAAAGATGAGCGATGTTTTCCATATTTCCGGTCAATAAATTATCGATGCAAACAACTTTTAAACCTTCAGATAAAAGTTTGTCGCACAAATGCGAACCTAAAAATCCTGCGCCGCCTGTTACAATTGCCGTGGGTTTGTACAAATTAATTCCTTTCAATTTAATTTATTAATGATCATTACAATATTGTGGTTGTCATTCAGTGAGAATCCTTTTTTCGCTGGCCTCATTTTTAATTTAATAAGATGCCTTCTGAATGACGCAAACTCTTTTGATTATTCTAATAATAAATAAATGCAACATTTTTTTATTAACCATGACTAACTACAAACCTATTGTTTAACAACTAAAAGTTTTTTCTCTTTATAAATGAAGATAAGCGACATCAGCAAAAAAACAAAAACTCCTCCAAGCGCCGAAGAAAAAACTACTCTCGGCTCAGACGCTTTAAGAGGCGGAATGGCTTCATCCAACACTTCAATTGTAGGAATGTCTTTATTCTCCTGAATTAATTCCTGATAATATTGCTGCTGCAAAACCTGGTAAACTTCATTTTGAATTTTAACTTCGCGTAAAAGTTCAGTTAACTCTTTACCTAATGCCGGCACATCTTTAAAGGCAAGTAAATAATCCTGACTTCCCATTTCCATTTTGCTGTATTGCTGCTTTAATTCAGATAGTTTATTTTGTAGCGACAAAATTGCTTTATTGTCTTCGCGTAAATTTTGTTTAAGCATTCCAATTTCAATTTCGGTTTTTGTTATTTCAGATTTTAAACGAGCGGCTGCATCTAATGAAGCGGTTATTTGTTGAGGCAACGCAAATGTTTTATTCTTTTTTTGAAAATCTGATAACGCGTTTTCAACAGAGTCTAAGCTTGCTTTGGTAATTTTTAATTGCGATTCAATATATTCTCTTCCGCGTTTAGCTTTAGATGATAATTTTTGCTTATTCATTTTATCCAACGCATCAACAAAAGAGTTTGTAAGTTCGGCGGCAAATTTTCTAACTGAATCAGTATTATCAAAAATCATCGGGAAGATTTTTGTTTTTACATCAATGTTAAGTTTTATAATTCCTTCTTTGGTTACTTCCACATTTAATTTTTTAGATAATTTTTCCGCGGCGCTATAAAGATTTTTTGAATCTAAATAATTATAAAGATTATTTTTCTTCACAACATATTCCGAAGCGGAACGGCTTTTTAATATTTCCATGTACAGCTGTGAATTACCTGAGCTTCCGCCGGTTAATAAATTAGTAAAATTTGAACCGCTTAAAATTGCGCTTAAACTATTCGGGCTGGGGTTATCACTTGGAGGTAAAATTGTTGCTTCAGCTCTATATGTAAGCGGATAAACAAAATATAAAAGCAGGAACAAAAATATTGTTGACAGAATTGTAACTTTTAAAATTACATTCCGATTAAAAATTATAATATTTAATATTTGATGATAACTCAATTTTTCACCTTGTAGCTACAATAACGGCAACTGTAGCGGCTACAACTGCAGCCACCTGACCTAAAACTTGAAGCGAGGCTGTAAACACATCCCAAAATCTTGGACCGGGGATATCTTCAGGAATCCAAATCGTATCGCCGGGTTTTATTTCTTCCGCATCGTCGGCGTCAATCCATTCGCCGGTATTTGCTCTAATTATTCTAACGTCTCCATCCAAAGCCCGCCACCCAAATCCGCCTGCTAATTGAATGTAATCATCCACGTTAAATTTCTTATTATAAATTATATTGCCTGGCTTTACAACTTGACCCAGAAGTATTACGTAGTTTTTTTTCTCAGGGATAATTATTTCATCACTTCGCTTTAGAATTACATTTTCGGAAATATCATTTTGATGAAACAACTTTTCAAAATCTACAACCACTTTTCCTTTGCGCTGACGCGATTTTGCCTTTAAATATGCGTATTCATCATCCGTCATATCAGCGCGGGGAGTATTTTTTAACCGTTCATACTCCGGATCATATTCTTCATTTACAACATTACGTTTTAATTCCGCATCAACTAACGAAGCTTCATTTCTAAATCCGCCGGCTTCTGATATTATTTGGCTAAGAGTAGTTTTGTTTTCAATTATTTTATAATATCCTGGATATTTTACGTAACCATTTATCAGCACATACTTGTCCTCAAGATACTCAGGAATTTCTCTCACTAAAATATTATCTCTGTTATTTAAAATAATATTATCGTTAAAAATTTCATCTAAGGAATAATATTCGCTTATTTGATTTTTCCCTTCAGCATCAAATCTAACTAGTTCAATAGAATCAGTTCGGGCTTTAGATAATACCCCTCCGGCAAGTTTTAATAGACTGCCTGCCGTTTCATCTTTAATAAATTCATAAGTTCCGGGATATTTTACTCTTCCGTTTATTAAAACAATTTTATCTACTTTATCAACAATTACTACATCATCATCATTAAGTAAAGGATTATCTTTTTTATCTCCAAATCTTAAAAATGAAAGCAAGTCAAAACTATTTTGCGAACCATCTGCGCTAATAATTTTAATGTTTCTATAATTTGATGTTTGTGTTAAACCGAAAGATTTAACAATCAAATCCATTAACCGTGAATTTGCAGAGAGAATGTATGATGAAGATTTATTGACATCGCCAAGGAGTGCTACTTTAATTTTTCTTAAATCACTTAATGATATAAAAACATCCACATCTTTAAAATATTGTAAAATATTTTTTATGATTATTTCTTTTGCTTGGCTTAAAGTTTTATTTTTTAAATCAACTCCGCCAACCTTAGGAACATAAATTTGTCCATCTTGATTAACAATTACATTGTAATTAAAATCATTGTAACCGCTAATTGAAATAAATAATTTATCACCTGCTCCTATAATATATTCATCCGGATCAACGCTTTGGCTTGCCCCTTTGTAGCCATAAATTTCATTTCTTAATGAATCGGAGATGGAAGAAAAAGATCTTTCTTCATAATTTGGAATTATCTGTGCTGATAGAGAACAAAATAATGAAAGGATAAAAATTAATAAAGGAATTTTAGTGGGCATATTTTTATATAAATACTTTAAACATTTAGATATTTGTTTTTACTTCAATAACCAAAAATAATATACCTTATTTTTCAAAAAAGATGATTATATTTTTGTTTTCGTAAGGTCGCCAGCCATTCTGCAAAACTCTTTTCGCCGCCGCATTCTTTAAGATAAATAGTTTCCTTCTGAATGACACAATTTCTAATGGGTCTTTTGATAAATAATAAGAAAGTTTTTATAGTAAACTCGCTTCAACAAACAAAATTATTTACCGAGGCTTATTATTATTTAAGCGTTAAAAATTAAATAATAATAAAATTACATCAAATCTTTAAACTTATTTTTCTAAGAGTGAAAAGACTTATAGCTGCAGAAATAATAGGACCAATAATTAAAAGGGCGGCTGTATATAAAATTAAATTTTTATCAATTAAAAAAGTAAAAAGCGTGTGATTATTTATGTAGTAAAGCAGCGCTATAAAAATTCCCGCAGAAATTATTGCCGCAAAAAATCCGATGTAAATTGAGTTTAAAATAACCGGAGCTTTTATAGTTGACAGCTTTGCGCCCACGAGTTTCATTGTTTCCATTTCTTCGTATTTGGAATTGATAATGAGTTTAACCGTGCTGTAAACAATGTAAATTGAAATGAAAAATAAAATTCCGGTAAAAATAAAAATGTACTTTTTAATATTATCGAGATAAGAAAGCAGCGTGTAAACAAACTCATCTTTAAAAACTACCTCGTCAACGTTAGGATATTTTTGAAGTTTATTTATTACGGTTTGCAATGAATTTTTATTTACAAAATTTTCTTTTAGCGACAGAGAAAATGAAGCGGGCAAAGGATTGTAATCTAAAATTTTTCTAAAATCTTCGCCGGTTTCTTTTATAAAATTATCAGCGGCTTTTTCTTTGCTGATAAATTTAGCTTGCTTTGTAAATTCTTCATCGCTTAATTTATTTTTAAATTGCTTTATATCTTCATCTGAGAAAGAATCTTTTAAGAAGATATTTATGGTAATGTTTTCTTTAACTCCGCTTTGAAGAATATCAGAAATTCTAATTAATACAATTGAAGTAATAATTAAAAAAACAGAAATGGTCATAGAAATTAATGAGATAAAAAACGAGCCTTTCGCTCTTCCAATTAATTTGAAAGATTCTTTAATCCAAAAAAAAATCATAAATATTTAACCGCTAATTTAAAAATTTGATTCATCCAGCCACTTTATAATTTGCCATTTTTCAGTTTTAGAATTTTTCCGTAATGAAAGATTCACTCTTCCATCATATCTTTGTATATCAGTTGGATTAAAAGTTACAGTTAAATTATAACCCCTAACATACGTTGCAGTTACTGAATCTATAGTGGAAAGCAAAATTGTATTCCAAATTAAATCAACCTGCTGGGTGTTTTGAAATAACCCGTTGGTAGCGCGCATTTCAATATCGCGCCCCCACGATTTATCAACGTTCTCTTCATAATCTCTGTAAGTAAAAATAAAATCTTGACTAATCATTTCACCATAAATTATTGTGTCTTTAAATGTATAAGCATATTGTATGTTTTGAAAAACTCCGTCAGGTTTTTTTAAATCGGAAATTGCAAAGGATGATAAATTGTCGCTGTCATTAAAAGCCGGCGAAAAAGGATTCTTGCATCCGTTAAAAAAAAAATAAACAATAAAAATAACCGCGCAATATTTAAAAATTGTTTTAATAGAATCTTCCTTTAAGCTCGCTCCAGCTTGGTAAATCGCTGTTTTTTGTATCCTGCCAATTATAAATAACCCACACTGAACGCGAATCTCTAATCATCGTAAATTTTAAGTCGCCCTGATAATTTTCAGGAATTGATTTATCAGTTAGAGGAACTGTAATTGTGTAGCCCGCCGAATAAATTAGGCTGTCGCTAAATTGACTGGAATTAATATTAAAAATATTTAAAGTGATTGCGGCATTATCCAAAACCTTGCTCATCAAATTATTAAAATATTGTTCTTCGTGTTTAACATCCCAATCATCAGCCAACGAAGGAAATTGTGAAATTGCGCTTCCGGAGGGGGAAAAATAAAATGATCTATCTGTAAAATTTGAATCGGACAAACAATTAATATAATTCACTACATTTTTATCATCGAGAGAATTTTTAAAATTGCTTATAAGAATTTCCGGAGTGGTTGCGGGCTGAAATATTGTTCCCGGCTGAGTGGGAATTTCTGCGTCTCTTGTTCCGCATCCAACAAAAACAAAAATTAAGATAATAAATATTGAAATTAGGGTTTTCATTTTTGCGCAAAAATAATAACTCTTGGCGAAGTTAAAAGATTAAAAGAATTACCATCAAAATCACCTAAAATTTCATTCACTTTAAAACCAACCGATTGAATCGCAGTAATTAATTCATCCGAAGAATACAATCTAACAGATTCCATAAATTTTTGCTCGGTTTCATATTTTGCGATTGTAATATTTTTTATGATTCTTTTATTTTCAATTTTTCTTTCCTGCGTAATAAATCCGCCGGCAATTATATCAACTGATTTTTTAACCAAATTATTTTTTAAATAATCGGCGTTCAAAAAATCAAAAACAAAAAAACCTTTTTCTTTTAAATGATTAATTGCAACTTTAAATATTTGAAGATTTTCAAAGTCGCTATCAAAATAACCAAAGCTGGTAAAAAGATTTACGACTAAATCAAATTTTCCTTTAACAAAAAAATATCGCAAATCCGATTCAATAAAATCTATTTTAAGGTTTAATTCTTCGGCGGATTTTTTAGCAACTTTAATTAATTTTTCACTTAAATCAACGGCGGTAACTTTAAAACCATTTTGCGCAAAAAGTAAAGAATGACGACCGGCTCCGCAAGCCAAATCAAGAGCTTTGCTGCCGGCGGAAAGTTTTATTTTTGATAAAATTAAATTTACGAGCTTTTCAGCGTCTTGTTTATTGCGATGTTGGTAAACGTTTAAATATTCTTCAGTGTTAAACCAATCGACAAACCATTCAGCCATTAAAGTGAAATTCTTCCCAACACAGCTCTTCCAATTGTCGCTTCATCGGCAAATTCCAGGTCGCCGCCGATAGGTAGTCCGCGGGCAATTCTTGTAACCCTAATTCCAAAAGGTTTAATAAGTTTGGCGAGATATAAAGCTGTGGTTTCCCCTTCAGTATCCGGGTTGAGAGCCAGAATTATTTCTTTGATGTTTTCTGTTTCGAAGCGTTTAATAAGTTCTTTAATTTTTAAAGATTCGGGATTTATACCGGAAAGCGGCGATAAAACTCCGCCCAGCACGTGATAAATTCCGCTAAATTCATGCGATTTTTCAATTGCCAAAACATCGCTGGCTTCTTCCACCACGCAGATAATTGAGTTATCTCTTTTGTGATTTTTGCAGACATCGCACAATTCACCAACAGAAATATTAAAGCATCTTTCGCAAAATCTTAATTTTGTTTTTAACTCGATGATGGATTTTACTAAGCTTTCAACCGCCGACTGATCATTTTTTAAAATGAATAAAGCCAGCCTTTGTGCAGTTTTTCTGCCAATACTTGGTAATTTGCTCAGTTCTTCAATTGCAGCTTGAAGCGGTTCAGCTATTTGCAAATTTAGAATCCCGGAATATTTAAGCCTGGAGGAATCATCCCTTTTGTAACTTTTGCTAATTCTTCTTCGGCGCGTTTATTTGCGGATTGCAATGCTTTATTTACGGCGGCAACAACTAAATCTTCTAAAATCTCTTTTTCATCTTTGCTTATGACTTGCGGGTCAATTTCCACGCTAATAATTTCTTTATTTCCGTTAGCAGTAGCTTTAATCATTCCGCCGCCGGCTTCTTCGGTAACTGTGATATTTACTAATTCGCCCTGCACTTTTTGCATTTCCGCCTGCATTTTTTGAACTTGTTTAAGCATTCCTTGCATTCCGCCCTTCATCGGGTTCCTCCAAATTGATTTTTTTTATTAAATTTACAAATTTTTTATAATTATTTGTGCAAATATAATATAATCAATTGACTTTATACATTGAAATTTCATAATTTCTAACCTAAAAATAATCGCAGGTAATTTTGGCAGTAAAATTTAATAAAAACCGCACCCTCTTTGAAGAGCTAACCAAAAAAGAACTTCCAACTATTGACCGTGAAGATTTTCTTATTTTAGAATATCCTGATCATTTTCAATCAAATGGTTCAAATATTATTAAAAGTAAAAATTTAGGTGAAAAATTTGCTCATCTTAATTCTTTCTTTTTTGATTATCTAAAAGAATATCATATTCCCACAGCGTTTGTTAAATCAGAAAATAAAAATACTCTTAAGTTTTTAAAACATGAGCGTTTTCCTTTTGTGGTTAAAATTTTAAACTCGGTCGATAAAAGAACTTCCAAAATCTTCCATAAAAAAGAAAATGAAATTTTACATTTTCCAATTTTTGAATTTCATGTGGGCGATGGAAAAGATTCATTAGTTTCTGAAAGTCATTTGGTTTCTTTTAATCTTTGCACTGTGGAAGATCTAAAATTAATAAATAGGATTTGTTCAAAAGTAAACGCCGTGTTAAAATCTTTTTTTGAAAGAAGAAATATGATTTTAGCCGAAGTATCTTGCTGTTTTGGAAAGCACGAAAATAAAATTTATTTAGTTGATGATTTTACGCCCCGCAGCCTTAAAATCTTACCTGTTGAAGAAGACAAAAAATGGAGCAACCCTTACAAGCTTACCACCGCGCCGGAAATAAAAAAATATACGGACTTGCTTCATAATATAATGAGCTGCTAAAAAATGTTTACTAAATACGGATATTTTACAATAGGCGTAACCGCTGTAATAGTTTTCATTTTGATATCGTTGAGTTTTTTCTTTCAGAATGTTTACTTAAAATCGCTACTAATTATCTTCCCCTTAGTTTTACTTTTATTAACGTTAAATTTTTTTCGCGATCCCGATCGTCAAACTCCCACAAAAAAAAATATAGTAGTTTCCCCCGCCGATGGAAAAGTTTTATTCGTTAAAGAAGTTGAAGAAAATAAATTTATTAATGGGAAAGCAAAACAAGTTTCTATTTTTATGTCGCCTTTGGATGTGCATGTAAATAGAATTCCAATTGACGGAAAAATTGATTACTTAAAATACTTCCCCGGTAAATTTACAGCGGCTTTTGAAGACAAAGCTTCCGAAGTGAACGAAAGATGTGAATTTGGAATTGAGAGTAAATTTGGAAAAGTTTTCTTTACACAAGTTGCAGGATTCGTTGCCCGAAGAATTATTTATGAAATTAAAACCGGCGACAGCGTAGAAATTGGCAAACGTTTTGGTATGATAAAATATGGAAGCAGAGTTGATGTTGTTGTGCCGCTTTCTGCGGGTTGGATTAATAAAGTTAAAAAGAATGACCGCGTAAGCGCCGGCGAAACAATTCTTTTTGAACAATTAAATTAAAAATGAACCGCCGAATAAGAATAACCCCTTCTGTAATTCCAAATCTTTTTACCGCAATGAATATGTTCTGCGGATTTCTATCAATTGTAAGCGCAAGCCAAAATGAATTTAATACCGCAGCCTGGTTAATTGTTACCGCCGCTGTTTTTGACGCTCTCGACGGCGTGATGGCAAGACTTACCAAATCTAGCAGCGAGCTTGGCGTTGAGCTTGACTCGCTTTCCGATGTGGTAAGTTTTGGGGCGGCTCCTTCATTTTTAATTTACAATTCCTATTTATTTCAGTTTGAAACTGTAGGAATAATTATAAGTTCTTTATTAATGATTGCCGGGGGATTTAGGCTGGCGCGTTTTAATGTGCAGCTTGTGGGTTTTGATAAAGATTTTTTTAAAGGACTTCCCATTCCCGCTTCAGCAATTACAATTTCAAGTTTTATAATTACTTATTATGATAAGCCGGAAGGTTTTTCCGAGCCTTATGCTTCGTACATAATTCCAATGGTTTTAGTTTTATCTTACTTAATGGTTTCCACTATAAAATATGACACGCTTCCAAAGCTCACGCCCGCCGCAATCAAAAAGAAACCTTTCCATTTTATTTTCGTCTTAACGGCAGTTGTTTTACTTATAATTACCAAAGGGAAAGCGCTGTTTTACATTTTTGTTTTCATAGTTCTATTTGGTATTTTTAGGCAGATTTTTAATAAATATTTTAACAAGAAATAGATTCATTCACTTTCCTCCACATCTCAAAACTTAATTGGAAATTTAGATTGTATAAAGCTAAAGTAATCATCAAAAGAAGACCCTCAATTTTAGACCCTCAAGGTCAAGCCGTTGAAAAAGGCGCCGCTCATCTCGGATTAAAAAACATTAAAGAAACACGCATCGGAAAGTTTATTGAATTTTTAGTTGATTCGGAAAATAAAGCGGACGCTGAAAAAGAAGTTGATCATTACTGCAATAAATTACTTGCAAATCCTATTATGGAAGACTACGAATTTACTCTGGAAAAAGTATGAGCGACCCAAAGTTCGGCGTGGTTGTTTTTCCCGGCTCCAATTGCGATCATGACGCTTACTACGCTTTAAAAAAAATTTTAGGCTACGAAGTAAATTTCCTTTGGCACAAAGACACTGATTTAAAAAATTCCGATGTAATAATTTTACCCGGCGGATTTTCTTACGGCGATTATTTAAGAACCGGGTCAATCGCCCGCTTCTCCCCTATTATGAATTCAGTTATTAATTTTGCAGATAAAGGCGGATATGTAATTGGTATTTGTAATGGATTTCAAATATTGCTTGAAGCCGAATTATTGCCCGGGGTTATGTTGAAAAATAAATCGCTACAATTTGTTTGTAAAGATATATATCTTTCAATCGGAAATAGTGATACGGTCTTTACCAAAGGAATTGACGCAGAAAAAGTTTTAAAAGTTCCTATCGCACATGGCGAAGGAAATTATTTTGCAGATGAAAAAACTTTAAAGACTTTAATTGATAACGAACAGATTGTATTTAAATATTCTTCACAAAATGGAACTGTTGAAGATGAGTCGAATCCAAACGGATCGGTAAATGGAATTGCAGGCATAATCAATAAAAAAGGAAATGTGCTGGGAATGATGCCTCACCCGGAGAGAGCTTGTGATCCTTTACTCGGTAAAACAGACGGTTCATTAATTTTTAATGCAATCGTAAATAATATATTTAACTAAAAGGTGCAGTTATGTTTGGTAATTTAGGAACCGGCGAAATAATACTTATACTACTTGTAATTTTAATTTTATTCGGCGCTAAAAAAATTCCGGAACTTGCTCAAGGTTTGGGCAAAGGAATGCGCGAATTTAAAAAATCATTAAAAGATGTTGAAGACGAAATTAAGACTACTGATAAAGATGAAAAAACTGAATCAAAAAAAACCACTTAACTTTTAACGACTTTTTGTATTGGTAAGATTATGTTTGAAAATATAGGCGGCGGTGAATTAATAATTATTTTAGCTATCGCTATGCTTTTGTTTGGCGCTAAAAAAATTCCTGAGATTGCGCAAAGCGTTGGTAAAGGAATTAGAGAGTTCAAAAAAAGCGTAAAAGATGTAGAAGATCAAATTAAAATTTCCGATAAGTAATATTCTTTTCTTTTTCACCAAACTAAAAATTTTAAAAGGTAGGGAACTGCTTGTCTCATTACTTTAACCATTCCGATAAACTTCAAAAGATAAAACAAAATAAATTATCCTTAGTACAAAACGTTGATGATTTTTTAAAGAAAATAGGCGATAATAAAAAATTAAACGCGTTCAATTTTGTTTTTGAAGATGATGCTAAAAAGCAGGCAGAAATAATTGAACAGAAAATAAAGTCAGGCAATTATGGTGTGCTTGCGGGGATGGTAATTGCCGTAAAAGATGTCCTATCAATAAAAGACAAACCCACAACCTGCTCATCTAAAATATTAAAAGACTTCATTTCAATTTACACAGCTTCAGCGGTACAAAAATTAATCGATGAAGATGCCATAATAATTGGCAAAACAAATTGTGATGAATTTGCAATGGGTTCTTCAAATGAAAACAGCGCTTTTGGTCCGGTATTAAATCCGGTTGATAATAAAAGAGTTCCCGGCGGTTCCAGCGGAGGTTCTGCAGCAGCGGTTGCAGCCGGATTATGCGATGCAGCGCTTGGTACCGATACCGGAGGCTCTATTCGACAACCTGCTGCATTATGCGGCGTGTATGGATTAAAACCAACATACGGAAGAGTATCCCGCTTCGGCTTAACGGCTTTTGCTTCTTCTTTTGATACCATCGGACCTTTTACAAATAATGTTGAAGACGCGGCATTAATTTTACAAGTAATTTCCGGCGAAGATAAACAGGATGCAACTTCATCAAAAGTTTCAATCCCCGATTACAATAAAAATCTTTCCCAAGAAACTAAATTAAAAATTGGTATTGCCGAGGAATATTTTGGCGAGGGTTTATCATCTGAAATAAAAAAAGAAACTGAAATTGTAATTGAAAAATTAAAATCAAAAGGATTTGAAGTAATAAATATTCATCTGCCTCACAACGAATATACCATTGCCGCATATTATATTTTAACTACAGCAGAAGCTTCTTCAAATCTTGCAAGATACGATGGAGCAAGATATGGCTACCGTTCGGGTGACAGCCAAACATTAATTGATATGTATAAATCTTCACGATCCGAGGGATTTGGAACTGAAGTTAAGCGCAGAATAATGCTCGGCACTTACGTTTTATCTGCTGGTTATTATGATGCTTATTATAAAAAGGCACAGAAGGTAAGAAGATTAATTAAGCAGGATTTTGATAAAGCATTTAAAGAAGTTGATATAATTTTAACACCCACTACTCCATCGACTGCTTTTAAGATTGGCGAAAAATCAAGTGATCCATTAGAAATGTACTTAAGTGATATCTATACAACCTCAGCGAACCTTGCCGGAATACCGGGTATCAGCATTCCCGCTGCTAAAAGTACAGATGGCTTGCCGATAGGCATTCAATTATTAGCCAATCAATTTGAAGAAGAAAAACTTTTGCAAATGAGTTATTTCATTCAAGAAAGTATTTTGAAATAAACCCGTCTACCGAGAGTGTTTCACAACTCTGAAGTTGTCATTGCGAACGAGCCTGCCTGTCGGCAGACAGGTCATCGAGTGAAGCAATCTCAAAATTAAAAATATGAGATTGCCCGCCTTCCACAGTCATACGGCGGACAGGCTTCGTTCCTCGCAATGACCGAAAAAAAAGTTATGCAACACACTCGGAAGCCTCACTTTTTTATTCTAAACAAACCATCCCGGTTATATCAGAAATGGTTTGTAAATGCCATGCGGGATTTTATTAATAGCCGCTTTCACCGCTAATTATAGGAATTGTATTTAATATTTATTTTACTTACACTTCTGCCGGGAAAAAAGGGTTATAAGATGATACTCCTCCAAACATCTGACCTATCCTTAAACTTTTCCCGCTTCAAGGGATCCTTCCAATATTATTATACCTTCATGGAGAAATAAAATGTCTAATAAAATTACAACTCTATTATTTTTTATTTTACCTTTTTTCAGTGAAGCCTCTAGCCAGACAATTCATATTAGTGGAAATATATCAACAGATTCAACTGTTATAAAGTATGCTAACATTACTTTTGTTGACCAGAGTGATGAAAGCAAAAAGTACACTGCAGCTACAGATGCATACGGGAATTATCAAATAGATATAATTACAGCAATAAAAGATAAACCTATAATACCACAAACTATTGAGCTTGCACAGAATTATCCAAATCCTTTTTCATCAGAAACAGAAATACAATATAAACTTGATAAACAATCTGACGTAAATGTAAAAATCTATAATATACTTGGACAGGAAATAAAAAAATTTAGCATAGGGTTACAATCAAATGGAATACATAATATAAAATGGGATGGAAGAAACAACTTTGGGAATAGATCTCCCACAGGAATTTATTTTTACCAATTGCAGACTGGCAATGAAACACAAGTAAAGAAAATGATATTGGCGGCAAATGCTAACTCAACAAATATAACCGGTTTGGGTAAATCCTCTTTAAATAGTTTAGAATCAAAAAGCAAGATCACAACGGAAACTAAAGTCTTTACTTCGAAAACTTATTCAGTATATATAGAAAGCGCTGACAGTACGGAACCAAAAATACTTTCCTATGAATTAAAGGATGTAACTATTCAAAATGACACAACGATAAATTTTAATGTTCAGGAAGCCAAGTGGAAATTTTTAGGTTTAGAAAATGAAACTGTAATTTCAATAGCTGTAGACCCAATTGATCCTAACATAATTTATGCGGGAAGTAGAAGTGATTTCAGTGCCGGGATTGAGGGCAAATTATTTAAAAGTCTTAATGGAGGAGCAAATTGGGATACATTACTAATTGGAGGAAAGTATCGCAAAATAATAATTGATCCTTCAAATCATAATATAATATACGCAGTATGGGGAGGAATAGTGAAAAGTGAAGATGGCGGAAATACCTGGAAACAAATAATAGATAATATTTATATAGATTATGAAACACGAGTACAGTGCTTAATAATGAATCCAAAGAATGTAAATATTCTCTATGCAGGAACAGGAGGATTTTTCGGAGGGACGTTGTATAAAAGCTATGACGGCGGCATGAACTGGAATGAGATAGGAAATGATTCATTATTGGATGGTGTATTTAGTATTGCTATTGACCCAATAGATACAAATAATATTTATGCTGGAACGGCATGGAGAGGAATTTTGTGGAAAAGTACTGATGCAGGTAATATATGGTTTCGTACTGGGCTTGGTGAAAAAGGACTTATACATGATATTTTTATTGATTCCCAAAGCCATTCCATCATATATGTGGGGACTTATACGCCTGGGTTTTTCAAAACTGAGGATGGCGGAATAAATTGGGAACAAATTACTGCAGGGTTTCCTACTATAAATGATGTTGTTAAAATACAAAAATATAATTCTTCACATTTATTTGTTGTGGCAACTTATGGCGATGACGGGGGAATTTATGAATATTCTTTTTTACAAAATAAATGGATTAGAATAGGAATAGATAGCTTGCATGTTTCTTATTATTACAGTGATTTAAATGTTTTTTCCAATCCAAACAAAATTTATTTCGGAGGAAATGGAATCTATGTTATGGATTTGAAAGAATAAAAATAACTTAAGTATTATTATGAAAACAGAAAGATCTCCTCCATAAAATATTAAGGCGCACTCGAGACGTCTTCCTCGCATTTGATCCGGCCAAATATTTTTTTGCAATGGAATACGTGTATCCTCAAGGCGCCTTTTATTATTAATTCAAGGAAAATAAAACGATTGGTTTTTAATTTAATAAAAGGATGATAGATATGAAAACGAAACATTTGTTTATAATTTATTTTGCATTCTTTTTTGTTATTAATGCAACCGTGAATGCACAGTTAAAACAAACAATAACTCAGGTTGCAGGAAAATTAGTAAAAACTGCCGGAATATATACAATAAGTTTTGATGCGACATCCGGCAGCCGCCGGATTTCAAGCGGAATTTATTTTTATTCAATTACTGCTAACAATTTTCATCAAACAAAAAAGATGATATTGCTGAAATAGTTATTGATTCTTAGGTGAGTAAGTGAGGCTCACCTTTAAGGTGAACCTCACTTAACCCCCTTTAATAAAAGATGACATCTTTAAAAAACAAACCCAATTTCTTAACCCTGCGGAGGCTGGAGAAATTGGGTTTGTCTCCGCAATAAAATCCATTGCTTTTAAAATTAATTTTGCTTACACTACTGCCGGGAAAATAGGAAAACTAAAGATGATTAACCCTCAAACATCTGACCTATCCTTAAACTTTTCCCGCTTCACGGGATCCTTCCAATATTATTATACCTTCAGGGAGAACCAAAATGAAAAATTCTATACAAATTATACTTTGTATTTTCTGTTTCACTATGATGATAAGAGCGCAAAATGTGTCTGACTTCGTGGTTAGCAATTTTGGCTTAAGAGCTAACTTAGATATAGATAATGAAAACAACATGCATGTAGTTTGGGATTCGGTTGATTTAGATTTCTATTCAAGGTATGCAGTGTTCGATTCTATGGGAAAAAATGTTAAACCGTCAAAACTTATAACCACTTTTTCAGCTCAAACTCCAAATATTAAAATTAAAGGGAAATATGCTGCGGTGGTCTGGCAGGAGCTTTCGCAATCTTACAATTCATATATTTTTGGTAAAGTAATAGACGTTTTAAGTGATACAATAACAACTAAGGATATACTAATTAATGATGTGTATTTTGATGCTTATCGCTACAATCCTGAAATTGATTTTATTAATGATACTACATTCATAGTAGTTTGGTATGGTGGTGGGCCGCAAACACCGGATCAGGGTGTATATGGACAAATCTTAACTATATCCTTAAATAAAGTTGGAAATAATTTTTTGATTAGCGATCATGGCGGCTCGGAAATAAAATATGGTGAAGCAAAAGTTATGAGTTTTCCATTTAATGATGAATTCGTGGTTATATGGCGCGATAATTATTCTGGTGAAAATAAAGTATATGGAAGACTGTTTGATACTTCTGGAAATGCAAAGGGAAACAGCTTTCTTATCAGCGACTATCCTGACAGCGGATATATTTTTTATTTAAGCGGAGCAACAGATTTAAGTACAGGAAATTATGCTGTGGTTTGGGCGGTTGAAAATTCACCTGTATGGCAGATCAGGCTAAGATGGCTAAATGATAATGGAATTCCTATTGGACCCAGTGAATCTGTAACTTCTGAAAATGATAGCGTCTCTTATGCCGCTTCTGTTGATGTTGATATTGATGAAGAAGGGAAAAGTGTAATTGTGTGGGAACAAGAGTTTAATGGGAATACATATATTTTCGGAAGACGTTTTGATTCAAATAAAAATCCATTTGGTAAAATATTTAAAGTTTCTAAAAATGAATTTAGTGATTATCAAATATTTCCTTCTGTTCAACTAAGTAATAATAAAATTTTCGTTGTATGGCAACAAAAGAGAAATAATGTACAAGAGATTTATGCTAGAATACTTGATTTTTATGACACTACCATTGTAGATGTAAAAGGAAAAAATAGTATTAGTATCTTTAATTATAATTTGTACCAAAACTTTCCTAACCCGTTTAATCCGTCAACAGAAATAAAATATGCTGTTAAAGAAAGCGGATTAGTAACTTTAAAGATTTATGATTTACTCGGAAGAGAAATAACCACGCTAGTTAATGAAGAAAAACCTGCCGGAATATATACAATAAGCTTTGATGCAAAAGATCTTTCAAGCGGAATTTATTTTTATTCAATTACTGCTAACGATTTTCATCAAACAAAAAAGATGATATCTGCAGAAATAGTTATTGATTAGTAGGTGAGTAAGTGAGGCTCACCTTTAAGGTGAACCTCACTTAACTCCCTTTAATAAAAGATGTCATCTTTAAAGAAACAAACCCAATTTCTTAACCCTGCGGAGGCAGGAGAAATTGGGTTTATCTCCGCAAAAAAATCCATTGCTTTTAAAATTAATTTTACTTACAATACTGCCGGGAAAAAAGGGTTATAAGATGATACTCCTCCAAACATCTGAGCTATCCACAAAGAATTACTTCTTTAATAGGACCTATACAAAATTACTTCCAGTTCAAATAAAAATTAACAAAATTAAATAGGTGAGTTATGAAAACAAATGTAATATTACTTATTTCATTCTTACTCATAATTGTTAATACAAATTGCAGTCAAAGTACATTTCCAAAAATGGAGGAGGGGAATTTGATTTCATTAAAGCAAACAGGACCTCAGTTTTCATCCGATGGACAAAAGATAGTATTTGAGGGTTTATATGATTCTATTTATGCAGTACATTTTGTTGATGCCTTTGGAAATTATCTTGGGCATATACTTAGCAAAAAAGGATACTTATCATCTCCCTCCTGGGGTCCCGATGACAAAAAAATCGCTGTTTCAATTGATGGGAATTTGTATACAGTACAAATAAATGGTGATAGCCTTAAAATGCTAACAAATACTGAAGAAGATTTTTCATGTAATTGGTCACCAAATGGGCGATATATTGCTTACACCAAATCAATATGTGATCCAGCATGCGGAATTGCAATTTATGATTTAAGCAATGATAAAAAGAAAGTGATAGGTCAATATGGAGGGTATGCTAGCTGGAATGGAAGTTCAGATAAGATTTATTACTATCATACATTATATACAAAAAAAACTAATTCTGATATAAGTGATTATAGAGGGTTTGTATTCAAAAGAATTAATGTGAATTCATCAAATATAGACAGCCTATTTCATTTAACTGATACTAACCTATGGTTGACAGATTGTACTGTTTCACGCGATGAGCAAGAAATATTATTCTCTGCATCTTATGGCTCCCCACCTGTAATAAATATTTGGAAGATTAATTTAGAAAACAAGAAAATTATTCAAATGACTTACGAGGGAGGAAGTTGCCCTGCCTATAATTTTACTGGGGATAAAATAGTTTACACAAATACAAACATACATGAAGGAGGAATATGGATAATGGATAAAGACGGTTCAAATAAACATCGATTAACAAATTTACGGGAGTAGATCATGAAAACTAAATTTTCAATATTATTTTTTTCATTATATCTTTTATTATCTGGAACTTTATTTTCACAAGTTATCGTAAATGATCAATTTAAACGTTAGAAAGATAAATCTTCAAGTTGGAAGAATAAATTTAAAAGTTGGAAGAATAAATCTTCAAATTGAAAGAGTAAATTTAAAAGTTGGAAGAATAAATCTTCAAATTTGAAGGGGAATTTATCACAAAAAAAATGCTGCTGCTGAAATAGTTATTGATTCTTAGGTGAGTAAGTGAGGCTCACCTTTAAGGTGAACCTCACTTTTTTTTATGCCTCAATGATTGACAAAATAAAACAGAAAGGCTCACCATATGAGAACTGATGAGCCTTAAGTTTGCTTAATATATTACTTCACTAATGTCATTTTCTTAGTTGAAACAAACCCTGCGCCATTGGAATTATTTACAATTAACGAATAAACATAAACGCCGCTTGGTAAGTTAATCGCATCAAAAATAGCAAAATATTCTCCGGCTTCTTTTGTTTCATTTACTAATTGAGATACTTCTCTACCTAAAATATCAAACACTTTAAGCGTAACAAATCCTTTATCCTTTATTTGATAAACAATATTTGTAGTGGGATTAAAAGGATTGGGATAATTTTGAGATAGTCCGTAATTAGAAATAATGGTTTTATTTTCCTCAACACCGGTAACGAGAGTATCTCCGTATAAAACATTATTTATAATGCAGCCTCTTAAATTATCAGTAAACCCTTCATTATGGTCATCAGATAGCCTTCCAAATTCTTCTGACCATATTTGCTCTTTGTCCAACAATCCACCATAATTTCTAATATGTAGAAGTTTGATTGTGGTGAGTTTATTGAAAACATATATTTGAGCGGTATCTAAAAGTGTATAATATAAAGTATCATTAGTATTTGTCCCATAGAACTGTTTCCAATGATCCCCTATCTTCGCACTTTTTTTATAATAAATTTGCTCATGATTAATACTCGGGATAACTTGAATCACGTCTTAGTACATAATAGCCATCCTCTCTAAGGCGGTATAAACTTTTTTGTGGCCACGATCCTCTAGATCATTTCTTCCACCTCAAAATACCTAATAGAGTCCACATATTTTGCCGTATCCGTGATTTGAATTCTTCTCCATCTATCAACATAATAATCTTCATATACCCAATAATTACCTTTTGCTAAAGGAGCTACTGGGTAAGCAACTTCTTGTGCTATAGTTTCAACACCCCAAATAAGCAAAGCAACAATAAAAATTTTCATAAAATTTCTCCATATTAAAAATCGATTATTATCAAGCTAAAAAATGCGGTGTTATGTAAAACCAGTAAAATAACATTTACGGTAAATTGAAAATAAATTAATAATGCTCGTTCCTTGATGGAAAACGAGTACAGTTAAATTAATTTTTAAGAATGTGTTTAATAAAATCTGCGGAGTAGAAAATATAGAAGGGATAAATACTAACATACCGTCTCCCCATAAGAGGTAAAATTTAGCGGAAAAAGAAAACACAAATACAGAAAAACCAGTCCACCCATTTAATAGCCCCAAATCTTTCTGCCCGATACATATACTAATTTTTAATTAAAGGCAAGCGAAACTTTAAGGCATCATTCTAAGCAGCGATTAAAAAAGCAAAACCCGCCCCGATAAACTCGGGACGGGTTTGTAGTTTAAAACTAACTTTTATTATTGCCCTTCATTAGCAGCCCGCGGTCCTTTTCTTCCGCCGGTTTTATAGGGCTCAAGACCAAAGTCTGCAACCACCTGGTTTTTCTTTCCATAAAAACCATATAACTGCGTGGCAAAATTTGAGTATTTGGAATTGGCATCTTTTATCACAGACTGATATTCGTCAAATTTAATACGCGCTGCATTTTCCGCTTGTTCATAAGCTTCGCGCGCATTTTCAACCGCAGTCTTGTTATCCCTCAAGCCCGCCTCAGTAATAGTCCCCGGAAAATCAGCGTCAGCAGAATGAAGTTTAGCTCCATCCGCCATCTTCTCAAATTTTTCCACTGTTGTGTTAAATTCCTTGTTATTTAACGTAGCCATAAAAACCTCATAAAAAATTAGATATTAAATTATTTAATTAAACAAACTGTGAAGTAGTTAACTTATAGAGTTAAACATTAAAATTGCAAAATTTCCACTAAAACACAATAACTCTTAGAAATATCAGAATAAATTCTCAAATTGATACTGAAAATCTTCACATTGGAATTACAAATTTAAAAGTTGGAAGAGAAAATCTTTAAATTGGATTTCCAAATTTAAAAATTGGAAGAGTAAATCTTCATATTGGATTTCCAAATTTAAACATTGGAAGAGTAAATCTTCATATTGGATTTCCAAATTTAAAAGTTGGAAGAGTAAATCTTCGTATTGGATTTCAAATTTAAATTGGAAGAGTAAATCATCATATTAGAATTACAAATTTAAAAGTTGGAAGAGTAAATGTTCGAGAATGTGAGTTTACAGTTGACGGCTGGAAGAGAATGCTGACAAGCTAAAATCGTCATTTCGAATGAGTCTTCGAATGAGAAATCTTTCACGTTATTTTGAAAGAGATTTCTCTCCCAATGGGATCGAAATGACATCTACAGCATTACCGTAACATTCTCGGAAGCCTTACTTTTTTAAACAACATTTGAGACGTTCTCTACTTAGTGGCAGGCATCGTCTTTACTAACTTCTTCCTAGCAATGTAAGTTTAAAGGTTCCGCAAAACTCTTTACCTAAAAGTAGATTTAGAATGACTTTTTTCTATCAACTTATCTTCGGAAAATCATCATACTTTAAATCTATATCTGAAGCGGCGGCATTTTCTTCAACCTGCCATGAATTTTTTCCTCCCGGAATAACAGTATTGCAGGCGGGATGTGAAATACAAAACTTTAGACTTAACTGCGCCATTGAAAAATCATCATGCTCATCAAAAAATGGTTTCATCTTTTCAAGCTGAGTTAAATACTTTTCTAAATTTTCGGCTGATAAATTATTGCTCCTATGATCAGTTTTGGGAAAGGTAGAATTCCTATCAAACTTTCCTGTTAGCAGTCCAAACAAAATTGGGATTCTAACTATAACGCCAATACCATATTCTATCGCTTTGGGAAATAAAACTTTTTCAGCATCACGCTCCAACAAATTATATCTCACTTGAATCACATCTAAAAGATCTTTGTGTTTATCGAGAATAAATGCCTGCTCGGTTTCTTTAAATGATTGAACGCTCCATCCGGCGTGTTTAATTTTTCCTTCATCCTTAAGAATTTGCAAAGCTTCCCAGGGTTCATCCATTTCAAGCAAATCGGTTGAAGGGCTGTGGAGTTGAAGAATATCAATTACATCAATATTTAATCTTTTTAAAGATTGTTCGGCGGCAAATTTTAAATGCTTTTTACTATAGTCAGGATTGCCGGGAGTTGTTTCAAAATCTTTTCCCAAATAAGGATAAAAATTATTCCCTGCTTTTGTAGCAATAACAATTTTGCTTTTATCATTTCTTTCTTTTAAAACCTTCGCAATTAATTCTTCAGAATGTCCAAAACCGTAAGTATCAGCGGTATCTATAAAATTCACACCATTATCTAATGCTGAGTTAATTGCTCTAATGGATTCGGAATCGTCTGTAGTTCCCCAGTCGCGCCCGCTAATACCCCAAGCGCCGAAACCAACGGTGGAAACTTCGGGACCGCGTTTGCCAAGCTTTACATATTTCATTACAACTCCGTTTTATTTTTTAATTAAGATTATAAAACTTACGAAAGTTTTGTAAAAATTATGGCTTCGATTTTATTTAAAATGAATATTAAATTTTCATTTCTAAAAATTATCTTTTAATTTTTTTTGAAATAGTTTGTAAAGGAATTTGTTTCCATAGATCCGATATAGCAGTTTTTATCCTTTCACTTTTCACTTTTAAAATTCTTATCTTTGAAACATTAATTTTTAAAAAGAATTCTTAGGATTATCACTTATGAGCATTTTAGTTGATAGCAAAACCAGGCTTGTTGTTCAAGGGATTACAGGCGGCGAAGGATCCTTTCACACCGAACAAATGATTGAATACGGAACTAAAGTAGTTGCGGGAGTTACTCCCGGTAAAGGCGGAACCGATTTTAACGGAGTGCCGATTTATAATACTGTTGATGAAGCGGTGAAAGAAAAAAAAGCGAATGCTTCCGCAATATTTGTCCCGCCGGCATTTGCAGCCGACGCAATTTTAGAAGCGGCAAACGCCGGCATAAAATTAATTGTATGCATAACCGAAGGCATTCCGGCTAATGATATGTTAAAAGTTTTTAATGCAATAAAAAATATGGATGTAGTTTTAATTGGTCCAAATTGCCCGGGAGTTATTTCTCCCGGCAAAGCCAAAATTGGAATTATGCCAGGCTTCATTCATAAAAAAGGAACAATCGGAGTTGTGTCCCGCAGCGGCACTTTAACTTACGAAGCAGTTAAACAATTAACCGATGTTAAACTGGGACAATCAACCTGCGTAGGAATCGGCGGCGATCCGATTATTGGTTCTCAATTCACAAAAATTATAAAAATGTTTAATGATGATCCGGACACCGAAGGCATTGTAATGATTGGTGAAATTGGCGGATCTGCTGAAGAAGAAGCCGCGGATTTTATAAAGAAGAATGTAAGCAAACCGGTGGTTGGATTTATCGCCGGACGAACCGCGCCTCCCGGAAGAAGAATGGGACACGCAGGAGCTATCATTTCCGGCGGCAAAGGAACTGCAGATGAGAAAATGAAAGCAATGAAAAAAGCTGGAATAAATGTAATTGAAAGCCCCGCTGAAATAGGATCAACTATGATTAAGGCTTTAGAAGCAATAAAAACTAAAAAACAAAAAATCAGATAGTAAAATAAAAAAGAAATAATCGAAATTATTAATTTGAAATGAAAAATTTTAGGTTCATTTATGAAAATAAAAGTTGTACTGGAAAAAAGTGACGAAGGCGGCTATACTATTTATGTGCCTTCACTTCCCGGTTGCATAAGTGAAGGAGAAAATATAGATGAAGCCGTCGAAAATATTAGTGAAGCGATAGAACTCTATCTTGAACCCGTGGAAGATGACTTAATTCAAAGCAGCAGCACAATTGTCAGGGAAGTAGATATTTGAGCAAAGTACCAAACTTATCTTACTTAAAAATAATAAATGCCTTAAAAAGAGATGGGTGGGTTGTGGTTCGGCAAAGAGGAAGCCACATTCGTTTACATAAGCATATCGGTAATGAAGTTCTTAAACTGACAGTTCCTGCTCATAAATCAGTAAAAAGATCTACTCTTTCTCATATTATTAAACAAGCGAAATTAACCGCTGAAGATTTTATTAAATTAATTTAATGTATTATTAAGGAGAAAAACTATTGAGTAACAGAACACTTGCAATTATTAAACCCGATGGTGTAGAAAAAAATTTAATCGGTCAGCTTATCACAAAGATTAATGAAGCCGGTTTCAAAATAAAAGCAATTAAAATGACAAGGCTAACCAAAGAATCTGCCGGCGGATTTTATGAAGTTCACAAAGAAAGACCATTTTTTAACGACTTGCTTAAATATATGACTTCAGGGCCCTGTGTGCCGATTGCTTTGGAAAGAGAAAATGCTGTTGCTGAATTCCGTAAATTAATCGGCGCAACTGATCCATCAAAAGCAGAAGAAGGCACAATCAGAAAATTGTACGCTGAAAACGTAGAACGTAATATTGTACATGGTTCTGACTCTGATGAAAATGCAAAGCTTGAAATCTCACATTTCTTTTCACGAAAAGAATTGCTTGAAAATTATAGCGGTTAATTTTTAAAAATTATTACTCACCTGCGAGGTTGTCCTAAGAACAACCTCTTTTATTTTTTAATTATATGAATTACAAATTATTAAAAATCTTTTTAGCTCTACTTATTTTTAGCTCAATTGTATTCAGCGCAAAAGTCATCATCGGAAAATGCAATTGTATTTGGCGCTGATAGACTTTTATCAGAATATGCTGATTTAATTTCCGGTAAAAAATTAGGAATAGTTACAAATCAAACTGCGCTTTTATCAAACGGCGTTCATCTGGTTGACACGCTTTTTAAAGATAAACGATTTACAGTTACAACGCTTTTTGGTCCCGAACACGGAATCCGCGGCGAAGCGCCAGCGGGAGATAAAATAGACGACAATACTGATGCTCAGACGGGCTTGCCGGTATATTCTTTATACGGAAAAAATAAAAAGCCTTCCAAAGAAATGTTAAAAAATGTTGACGTTTTAATTTTTGATATTCAAGATGTGGGGGCACGCTTTTACACATACATTTCAACTTTGTTTTATACTATTCAAGCCGGGCGCAGAAAATAATATTCCGGTAATAATTTTAGATAGACCAAATCCCATAAACGGAATTTATGTTGACGGTCCTATTAGAAAAGAAGATCAAAATTCATTTGTAGGAATAGCCCCCATTCCCATTGCATATGGAATGACAATTGGAGAATTGGCAAAATTATTTGCGGGAGAAAAATACATCGGCAAAAATCTTAGCGCTGATTTAACTGTTATCAAAATTAAAAATTGGGAACGAAATTCTTATTACGATGATTATGAAAATATCTGGGTTAAGCCTTCGCCAAATATCCCTGATGTAAATACTGCCATTGCTTATCCCGGCATGTGTTTAATAGAAGGTGCAAATGTTTCCGAAGGAAGAGGCACCTATCATCCATTCTTAACTATCGGCGCGCCTTATATTAATTCAGATGAACTAATTAATGAATTACAAAATGATGAGTTGGGCGTCGAAATTAAGCCTATTGCGTTTACTCCGATTTCAATTTCTAATATGGCTACGTCGCCTAAATATAAAAATCAAAAATGCAGCGGAATTAAAATTGAGATTTCCGATAGAGAAAAATTTAATTCAGTTCAATTTGGGATTAAATCTTTTATGCGCGCTTCAAAAATTATATCCAAATGATTTTAAATTTAGAGATTCATCAATTGATAGATTATCGGGGGATAAAAAAATAAGAGAAATGATTCAAGCCGGTAGAACCCCAATAGAAATTATTTCCTACTGGCAAAATGAGCTTAATGATTTTAAAGAACTTAGAAAAAAATATTTACTTTATTAAAAGGAAAGTTAGATGAAATATTTATTAGCGCTATTAATTTCAGTTTTTATTTTAATTGGCTGCGGCGATAAAAAAGAAGAGAAACCCGTCGCAGAAAACAATAAAGATCAGTACGCGTTTGATTCAAGCGATATAAAAACAACTCCTTTGGAAAGCAGCGGCGAAACTTTTTTAATGCAATATAAATTTGAAAAAGGTAAAGTTTATAAATATAGAATGACGGCAATTTCAGAAGACGACCAAAAGATTACGGCAATGGATACAATTTTAAATCAACGCGTTCATCAAAATATTACTTATTTAATCAGCTTTGAACCGAAAGATATCGACGCTGATGAAGTAACTGAATTGAGCTGCAATATTTACTCAATTAAACTTGACGCCGACGCTAACGGACAAAAGTTTAAATATGAGTCCGGTTCATCGACGGATTCAGCGTCTCAAATTCAGTTTGCGCAATATGCTTCGCTCGTCAATAATCCCTTTGGAGTAAGAGTAAATAAGCTCGGCGAAATAATTGAAGTTTTTAGGGTGGATAAAATTGTAAATAAATTTTTAACAATTAAAGGCGTGGCTGATTCCGTTTCTTCTGCCGAAAAAGAAGGATTGCGAAAAGATATGGCTGAAGGAGCTTTAAAACCTTTGCTTTCACAAATGATTAGAAAATTTCCGGATCATGCTTTAGGCGAAGATTCATCATGGTCTGTTAAACAGCAGCCTGAGCCTTTTATGGTTTTTACTTTGAATAACACCAGCACGTTTAAAATTGCAAACCTAGAAAAATTTGAAGATAGCAAATTAGCTGTAATTGAGGCTGGAATGAATTCAACTGTAACCGGTAAAACCACTACAACTGACCGCGGCGTTAATTATACTTTTAAAAAACCAAAGGCTGATGGAAGCGGTAAAATTTATTTTAATATTACCGACGGCGTTGTGCAGAAGTCAAAAACTTACACGCAAATGAATATTGAATTCAGTATGGAAGCCGATTCTCCGCAAGGAAAACAAAAGGGGATGAAATCAGAAACGGTTAAGAATACTTATATTATTGAGCGGATGTAAGTTTAATTAAAAATAAAATATTTGTTGCCGGATTTATTCCGGCATTTTTATATTTAATAATCTATTAATTTATTTTTTATTGATAGGTATTTTTCTAAACTTTCCGAGTAGAATGCAGTAGCCCCCATAAGCCGCTAAACCAACAGCGGCAATTCCTAATAGCCAATGACCGTATGGCTGATTCAAAGCTTTTTCAAGAGCTTTATCCATACCTCCAGCTTTATCGGGATTAAATTCCAATCCCGCTTGAATTAAAAAAACACTTAAAAGCACAAACACAATACCTCTTGCGGCTAATCCTATTAGACTAACGTACCTCGCTAATTTTATTTCAAAATCATTCATGTTCTGTAAATCATATTTGAATTCAAATTTTCTAGATATGCCAAAATAAATTTGAAACAATCCGGAGCCGCCAATCGCTAAGCCTGTAAGAATTATCAGCCATCGTCCCAATGGTTTGTTTAGAACTGAAGCCGTCATAGCTTGGGGAGAACTCCCGCCCCCGCCAAGTCCTATAACTATTTTAAAAGAAAGAAAAGCTAATCCGCCGTAAACAATTACGCTGGTAAAATATCCTATCCTATCAATAATATTTTTAAAATCAATTTCTTTATTGTCGGCGTTAAAAAGCGATTGCATTAAGCGCCAAAACGAATGAGCAGTTAATCCAAGGGCAATTATAAAAAGAACAGCGTCGCCAAAAACTCCCGCCTGTTTATGAATAGTTTTTAAAACATCCTTCATTCCTGCTGTCTCGCCGCCCAATCCAATAACAACTTGAAAAGCAAGCACGCCAATTACTATGTAGAGAATTCCTTTAGCGGCAAAACCAATTCTGGCGGTAAGTTCCAGCCAATAGTTTACTTTTATATTTTTACCATTATCGGACAAATTTTATAAACCTAACTTTAAAATCATTTTAAATTATTTTAGACAACATTAACTTCTTCTTCTAATTCAATTCCAAATTTTTTTACAATTTCATATTTAATAAAATCTTTAAATCTTAAAATTTCCTCTCCTGTCGCTTTTCCGTAATTTACAATAACTAGCGCTTGATTAACGTGTGTTCCAGCATCGCCAATTTTTTTCCCCTTCAATCCGGCTTGTTCAATTAACCATCCGGCGGGAATTTTAATTTTTTCATCATCATTTTTGTAACCAATAATATTGGGATATTTTTCTTTTAACATTTCAAATTTAGTTTTACTTATTTCAGGATTTTTGAAAAAACTGCCGGCGTTTCCAATTTCATTGGGGTCGGGTAATTTATTTCTTCTTATATCGGAAATAACTCTGCTAACGTCTTTTACAGTCCAATTTTTCTTTCCTAATTTTTTCAACTCATCTTCCACGCTTCCATAAGAAATATTTAGTAAAGGATTTTTATTCAACGTTAAACTTATATCTGTAATAATAAATTTATTTTTCAAATCAGTTTTAAAAATGCTGCTGCGGTATCCGAAACGACATTCATTTTTTTGAAAAACTTTTTCTTCCAAAGAATTAATAAAAATACCTTTTAAAGAATCGAAAGTATCTTTCAACTCCTGCCCATAAGCGCCAATATTTTGAATAGGCGCGGCGCCTGTAGTTCCGGGAATTAAAGAGAGATTTTCAATTCCCCCTAAATTTCTCTCAACGCAAAAAAGGACAAGCTCGTGCCAGATAACTCCTGCATCAGCTTTAATGGCTACAGTGTTTTCAGTTTCGCCTTCAACTTTAATTTCACACGAACTTATTTTGATTATCAAACCATTATAATCTTTGGTGAAAAGAATATTGCTTCCGCCGCCGAGTATTAATTTATTTTTATCTTTAAAGAATGGATCAGAAAGAACAGCTATTAAATCAGCGATTGAATAAACTTCAACAAAATAATTTGCGTTAACATCTAACCCGAAGGTATTATATTTTTTTAAGGAAAAATTTTTTTGGATTTTCATAACAAAATTTCTTTATCTTTTAAAAGATAAAGATAAAAGATTTGAATCATAAAAATTATTAATACTTTGAAATTAGAATTTAATTTTAACCAATCAGCCGTCATCCCTTACAGAAAAAAAGAAAATAATTTTGAAATTTTATTAATCACTTCGATGAAAAAGAAAAAATGGATTGTTCCCAAAGGTTTTGTTGAATTTAATTTAACGCCGTTTGAATCCGCTAAAAAAGAAGCGTATGAGGAAGCAGGCGTTATAGGAACAAATGAAACCATTGAACTTGGTAATTTTAAATTACAGAAGGCGGCAGGCGTTTGTAATATAAAAGTTTTTTCGATGGAGGTTATAAAAGTTTTGGATGATTACCCCGAAAAAAATTTGAGAAAAAGGAAATGGTTTACAATTGAGGAAGCGGCTAAAGTAATCGAAATTCCGCTGTTAGTAAATTTTGTTTCATCGCTGCAATCAAAGGTGAATAGAACATTTAATTGATTTATTCGTCTATTATTTTGCTAATTGCCATTTTACTCGTTTCAAAATCGTATCCCCTCGAATTCAAAAAAGATAAAAGTTTATATTTTAATTTTTGCGGATCAAGTCCACGCTGTGATAGGGATCTAAATTTTTTCTCAGCTAATTTAAGCGCGTCTTCAAGTAAATTCCCTTCCGGAAATTTTTCGTTTAAAACATCAGAAATAATTTCAGAATTAATTCTTTTCTTAAAAAGCTCTGATTTAATTTTATTTTTGCCCCAAAGTTTAAGTCTCATTTTTTCTTCAGTAAAGATTAAGGCAAATTTATAATCATCCAAATATTTTTTTTCTAACAGTTCATGTAAAATATTTTCGACTAATTCTTTCTCGTAGTCTTTTTGGAGTAGCTTTATTCGCAGCTCATTAATTGAATGAATTCTTCTGCCAAGCAGTCTAAAAGCTCTTTGCTTAATATGAAATTTTTTATTTTCATTTATTAAAAATGAAAAATGGTCTTCAGAAATTTCTTGATTTTTCTTCAGACCATTCAACATAATTACTTCTTGAGTAAGATATAATTTTTCATCGTTATCTAAATAAACTACTACATTATTTTCATCCTTCTTTACAAGCCTTTGAATTTTCATTGATCAATTCAATCAATCAAACATTTCTAAAATAATTATTTAGATTTTTTTTCCTTAGCCGTAGATTTTTCTTTCACCGATTCTTCTTCTTTGGGGTCCTCTTTTTCAGCGGTTAAAATCCCCAATTTAGTTCTCACTTCTTTGGAAAGACTGTCAAACAAAGATTGATCTTCAATCATCTTTTGCCTGAACTGTTCTCTTCCCTGATAACGTTCTTCATTAAAAGTAAACCAAGCGCCGCTCTTTTTTATTATTCCAAAATTAACGGCAAGATCTAAAAGGTCTCCGGTTTTGCTTATGCCTTCGTTATAAAGAATATCAAACTCAACTTCTTTAAAAGGAGGCGCGACTTTACTTTTTACA
Organism: uncultured Bacteroidota bacterium; assembly: GCA_963782985.1. Lineage (GTDB taxonomy): Bacteria > Bacteroidota > Ignavibacteria > Ignavibacteriales > Ignavibacteriaceae > CAVSWT01. Next base: position 53,287 of record CAWALU010000011.1, on the reverse strand, counting down.
ATTTTAACCTTAGTTCTATTTCCAATTACATCTGTTCCATCTTTTATTGCCGCAATTCTTCTAATATCCATTCGCAGCGAAGCATAAAATTTTAATGCGTTGCCCCCGGTTGTTGTTTCCGGGTTGCCGAACATTATTCCAATTTTACTTCTAAGTTGATTAATAAAAATGACGGAAGTTTTTGATTTGGAAATAGCGCCTGTTAATTTTCTTAAAGCCTGGGACATCAGTCTCGCCTGCACAGCCATTGTTGCATCGCCCATTTCGCCTTCAATTTCAGAACGGGGAACGAGCGCCGCAACGGAGTCAATAACAATTACATCCAAAGCATTGCTGCGGACAAGCGTGTCTGTAATTTCCAAAGCCTGCTCGCCAAAATCAGGCTGTGAGAGAAGCAGATTTTTTGTATCCACGCCAAGTCGTTTAGCATAATTAACATCCAGCGCGTGCTCAGCGTCGATGAAAGCGGCAAGCCCCCCGGTTTTTTGCGCCTCGGCAATTATGTGCAAACACAAAGTTGTTTTACCGCTTGATTCAGGTCCGTATATTTCTGTAACTCGTCCGCGCGGAACGCCGCCGATTCCGAGTGCAAAATCGAGCGAGAGAGCGCCAGTGGGAATTGATTCAATTCTGTTTATCACGCCATCGCCCAATTTCATAATTGAGCCTTTGCCGTATGTTTTTTCAATTGAAGCAATAGCGTCTTCGATAATTTTCATTTTCTGTTCTTGTTCAGAACTCATTTTTCCTCCGAATCTTTTTTAATTTATATCCAGTCTTCCGACCGGCAGGTTTTTAATTTCAGCGTACTTGGAAGCATTGGGAAGTAATTCACTTTTGATTAATGAAATCTCATTCGCATAAAATTTTAAGGAAGGCAATTTAAAGTTTTCAAAACTATTAATGAAATTTTCATCCACTTTATTTTTTATTCTTAACAAAGTTACGTGCGGTTTAAATTTTCTTTTTTCTTTTTGAATGCCTAACGATGCAAGTTCTGTTTCAATTTGATTTACTAAATTATTTAAGTGATCGTTAGCGTTTATTCCTATCCAAAGAATTTTTGGTTTTTTATCTTTATAGAAAAATCCAAATTTTATTAATTCAAGTTCAAATGGATTTTCATTTTGAATGAATGAAAGCGCCGCAATAATTTTATCATTTAATTCTTCTTCAACATCTCCGATAAATTTTAAAGTTAAATGAATCTTATCTCTTTTTTCCCATTTAATAAAATCTAAATTATTGTTAATGCGGGCAGCTTCATTTCTATATTGAATTATTTTATCAATTATTTCTTCCGGAAATTTTAGAGCAATGAACAATCTATTCGTCATAAGGAATGCCCAGTAGATATCTACGCAGAGTATCGAGAGCTGCCTGAGCGGTGCGCTGTTTATTCATAATACGATCATCGCCAAACATAAATTTTTTTGCCGTGCAAACTTTTTCATCGCATAATCCAATATAAACCAACCCAATAGGTTTGCCGGGAGTGGCGCCGGTGGGACCCATAATTCCAGTCAGCGACAATCCGAGATCAGCGCCGCTGGTTGCTTTTACGCCTTCCGCCATTTGCCTCGCCACTTCAATACTGACGGCTCCTTTTTCTAAAATAACATCCTCATTCACTCGTAGAATTTCCACTTTAGCGGCGTTGCTGTATGAAACAATTCCTCTTTCAAAATAATCGCTGCTGCCCGAAATATTTGTTAAAAGATGAGAGACGTATCCGCCGGTGCAGGATTCAGCCAGCGCTACTTTTAAGCCTCTTTCCTTTAATAACCTTGCAACCGTTGTTTCCAAACGTTCTTCTCCCGCTGCATAAATATAACGTCCGGCTTTGCTTCTAATTTTTTGTTCAATTTCACTTAGTTTATTTTGGGCTTCTTCTTCATTTTTTTCTTCAACAGTAATCCTAAGTTTTACGCCAAACAAACTTGGCAAAAACGCCAGTTTTGCACCGAACAATAATTCGTTTAAATCGCCTAACTTTTCAAATAATGTTGATTCAGGAATTCCGGTTGTCTGAAGTGTTTTTCTTAATTTGATTGTTTCCAAATTTTTTATTTGGGATGTTAATTTTGGAAGAACAAATTCCTTCATCATTTCTTTCATTTCATAAGGGACGCCGGGCATAACAACAAAGTATTTACCATCCTTTTCTATCCAGATGCCGGGAGCGGTTCCCAGCTTATTACGAATAGGCTCGGCAATTTTGGGAACGAGCGCTTGACCTTCATTCACCTTTGTTAATTCCCTTCCCCTTTTTTCAAACATATTTTTTACGTCTTCCAGCACGTCTTTATTTTGAATTAATTCCGTATCAAAAAACTTTACTACGCATTGGCGGGTTACATCGTCATGGGTTGGTCCTAAACCGCCGGTAACAACCACTAAATCATTATTCTGCCAGCAGCGTGTAAATTCTGAAATAATTTCAGTTTCATCATCATGAACCACAGATGTGGTATTGACATCAACTTGAATTTTAATTAATTCTTCTCCAATAAATGCGGCGTTTGTGTTTAAGGTTTGCCCGATAAGAATTTCATCGCCGATAGTTATAATATGAGCTTTCATTTTTTCTTTCTATTTAAATTAAAATTAATTTATTTGAAATTAATAAAATATTTTCACTGCAATTTGCATAATAATAAGGCTGTAAATTGAAGCTGCAACGTCGTCCATCATTATTCCCCAGCCGCCCTTTAGTTCTTCTAATTTTCTTGCCGGGTACGGTTTAATAATATCTAAAGCGCGCCAGATTAAAAATGCCGACAGAGAAATGATCAGAGTTTTAGGCAGCAGCAAAAGGCTGATCCACATTCCAACTACCTCGTCAATTGTGCATTCCGAAGGATCTTTACCGAATTTTTTTTCAAATTTACCGCCAATAAAAATTCCATAGACAGCAAATAGAATAATTGACGGAATTAATACAAAAGGTTTTTCAAATCCGGGCATCCAATAAATTAATAAAGCCGCCAAACTTCCGAATGTGCCGGATGCAAGCGGAATATACCCGGTAAAAAATCCGGAGCCTAAAATATTTTCAAAAAAATTAATCTTCACTGCTAAACAACTTCAAAATTAAACGGCGGTTTTTGTACAAGTAAGATACTCCCGAATGGAAAGTAATAACGGTAATAAATAACATTGCAATAAAAATAAAAGTTTGGTTAAGCAATATGCCAAATATTTCTTGATTTCCATTTGCAATTATTGGCGTTTTACTTCCGACGTATACAATAAGCAAATAATAAAGAAAAGTCATTTGTATAAAAGTTTTCCATTTTGCGTAATAGCTTGTGGGGAATGAAAAATTTTTATAATCAGCGTAAGCGCGAAGCCCAGTGATTATAAAATCTCTTAATAAAATGATTGCAACCATCCAAAGATCAATTACTCCAATAAATACAAATCCGAGAAACGCCGACGAAGTTAAAATTTTATCTGCAAGCGGATCCCAAAATTTTCCCCAAGCGGTAATGTAATTAAATTTACGCGCCAGCCAGCCGTCATACCAGTCAGTTAAAGCCGCAATAATAAAAACGCCCAGCGAAATTTGTTTGAACAACGGATCATCATTTAAAAAGAAAAACAGGAATACCGGAGTAAGAATTATTCGTAATATGGTAAGTTGATTTGGTAAAATCATTTGCAGTTGAAGTATAATTTCACTTGCTAATTTTGCGCAAGCTTTGTCAGATAAGTAAATTCGTAAATGCCGGTGTTATGTCCGTCTTTCCAAATTATTGAAATTGCATAACTGCCAATCTGTTTTACGTTTTCTATCTTCTTTTGATTTTCGTGAAGAATTGGGATGTAGCTTAAACCTTGCCTTTCTTTTTGAGCGGTGCAAACTGCACAGGGACAATTTTTCCTTAGTTTTTCCAATCCAATTTTAGAACTTGTACCATCATTCCATTTTATCAGCAGCTCTTTTTTATTATCAACTTTAATTAGAATGGGATACATTTAAGAAATTTTTTCTCCGGTTAATTTGTAAAGAACGTCGAGATATTTTTCGCTGGTTTTATTTATAACTTCTTCGGGAAGAATTGGCGGAGGAGGCTGCTTGTTGAAATTTATGGATAACAAATAATCACGCACAAATTGTTTATCATAACTTTCCTGCGCTCTTCCTTTTTCGTATTTATCTTGTGGCCAAAACCTTGATGAATCGGGAGTAAGAACCTCGTCAACTAAAATTAAATTATTATCAAAAATACCAAATTCCATTTTTGTATCGGCGATTATTATTCCTTTGGTTAAAGCAAACTCTGCGGCGGCTTTGTAAATTTTTATCGCTGAATTTTTTATTTCTTCAATTACATCTTTGCCGGCAATTTTTTCAGCATCATTAAAAGAAATGTTTTCATCGTGAGCGCCTATTTCAGCCTTAGTTGAAGGCGTAAAAATTGGCTCAGGCAATATTTCAGATTCCTGCAAATTTGTTGGAAGTTCGATTCCCGATATTTTGCCCGAAGGTTTATAATCGTTCCAGCCGGAGCCGGAAATGTAACCGCGAACTATGCTTTCAATCGGAATTACCTTTGCTTTTCTCACAAGCATCGATCTATCTTTTAGTTCTGATTTGTACTGATGACATTCTTGCGGAAACTCATCAACATTTGTGGTTATCAGATGATTGGGAAGTATATCTTTTGAAAAGTTAAACCAAAATTCTGATATTTTAGTAAGAACCATTCCTTTATATGGAATTCCCTGCGACATTATTACATCAAAAGCTGAAAGCCGATCAGTCGAGACAATTAAATAATACTCGCCCACATCGTATATATCCCGCACCTTACCTTTTTTTACAAGCCTTAAATTTGGGAAATTAGTTTGAAGAATAATATTGGAATGCATAAACGCTCTTAAAATTTATTAGCAAATATAAAAACGTAATTATGATTTAACAATAAAAACCATAATTATTATGCCGCCAATTCAAATTGAAAATTATGCAATATTGAAAAAATAATTTTAGATTTTCTCAATACTGCAAATAAAAGTTTTGAAAAAAAGAATAAATCGGACTAAAAATCTCTTTCGGCGTTGGTACGTATATTGTTTTACTAATTAAAACGTAAAATTAATTTACAGGTGGTGATATGCTGCTTAGACTAAAACATTGGGTGCAAGATTACAAACTAATCGCTTTTATGGTTCTTGTATTCTTCGGATGGATTATCCTTTATACATTTTATATGCTTTTGATTCTTTTATTCAACCTATAAAATAAAAGAGAAAAGGCTTTCTTCTAAAAAAATTTTATAGCAAAATAAATAATACTATTATTGATGCTATTAAAAGAACTAGGGGGAAGCCTGCGCCCATTCTTTCCTCTTCAATAAAATCCTTCTGTGAACAAAATTCATAAGTTTGACATCAAACGCACTTGCTGTATGTTTGGGAGTCGCAATTAGTCACTTAGCAAAATCCTTATCTATAATGAATTACTATGAATGCAATATATTTTTAATTGATTTAAGTTCCAATATTTATTTTGAATATGATTTAAAAGCTTTGGCGGCATAAATATTCAAAAATAAAAAAATAAAATGTCCATCAGGGATTCCCTGATTGTCGAATAAGTTAATTCAAAATAGATTCGGTACATGATATATAAAATATTAGTGTGGTTTTGGATAATTACTCAATGTGTGCTTCTGTATTTATCAGGATATGCAGAAAGATTTTTAATTAACATCAGAAAACTTCCCTATGCAAATTGGAACGAATTGACATTATACTCCGATAGATTTTTTCCCTTTTCAACTTCAAATGTAGCCCATTATGACATAACTGAATTTTTAGTTTATGTCCTTGGCGCGTTATTGCTGTATTTTTTTCTAAATAGAATTTTCAGATTTACATAAAATTATATTAGTTCTCAAATCCTCCCTACCGCAGCGCCTCAGAATCTTTTTTAAATTTATTTCATTAAAATCATTTTTTTTGTTTGAATAAAACTGCCTGCACTTAAGCGATAAAAATATATTCCGCTGGAAAGATTGCTTCCATTAAACTCAACTTCATATTCGCCCGGAGATTGTTCTTTATTAACAAGAGTTTCAATCTCATTTCCCAGGATGTCATAAACCTTTAATTTTACAGACGCATAGCGATGCGTCTCTACGAATGGAATGGTATATTTTATTTTTGTGGTTGGGTTAAATGGGTTTGGGTAGTTTTGACTCAACAAATAATTAATTATTGCATTTGTTTTATCCCGTTCTGAAGTAATTTTACCCCAACTGCATTGATAATAGCCTGAATCAGGTGAAAAAGATGTATCAGTAATTATACCTTTTGTTTTTGCGAGAAATTTATACTCATAATTATATCCACTCTTTAGTAAGAGAGTATCCACCATCGATGAAATTATGTATTCTTTGGTTTTGGAAATATTCTGAGCAGAGATAGTAACATTATATAAAATTGAATCATTTTTTTTATAATGACTTATCATATAAACTGAATCAATAAAATTGAGGCCTGTATGCGGTGTATTTGGATCAAAAAAGGTGGAATATTTATGATCCACCGTAAAATGGATTTGGAAATTACTGCTATCAATTTTGGTTATCGGGGTTAGTGTAATTTCCGGTTTATAATGATTTGAATAATAGTGAGCTGCATTAGTAGAATCATACAAAATAGCCATTATTAATTTTTCAGTGTAAGTATAATCGGGACCCGCGTACATAGAATAGTTATAAGAGAATGGTCCAAAATTTTCCCCAAAACTTTCACTCGAATTTCCCCAGCTTCCATAAACGCTTCCGGCTGAAAGTCCTTTGTACTTCATAGTAAAATCGAAAAGATTTGTACTTCCCTCATAAACCTTTGCATAATCTAAATCGAACGATCCTATATAATGAGGAAAAGTTGCGTTAGCCGGCAAGCTAAAATCCATATAAACTCTGCTTGAGTCTCTATACCAAATAAATAATTTCTTTTCATCCTCAGAATACCGCAGCCACTTATTTTTGTATAAATAATATCTTTGGTTATTTATAATGCTGTCCTTTCCAATATCATATAATTGAATTGTAAATTTTTTTAAATCAATATAAGTTTCACTGTGAATGAATTGCCATTGATTATTTACATTCATCGGAAAATAGTTGCTTCCTACATATATTGGGACAGCTGGTCCATTAACAAATAATCCGCTTGTTGCTGCAATATAGATTTTATCTTTATAAACCTTAATTTCATGAAGCTCAAAATGCCCTCCCAAATTGCTCCATGAAATTCCATTATCAATCGATTTAAATATATTTTCATAACGGCCTCCATAAATATTATCCTCAGCATCAAATGAAATAACCCCTGGAATTAGATAAAGCTCAGACACTAATTCCCATGTTTCCCCTAAGTCTTTGGAAGTCTTAATTCCTTGTGGTGTTATGATAAAAATTTCATCTTTACAATTAATGGAAATGTAATAAACTCCAGAATTGACTTCCTCATTGTTTATCTTGTTCCAAGAATACCCGGCATCTGTTGATTTGTAAATACCATCGCCGTGTGTGGACACAAATATCTCACCGGAAGAAGCAACACAAAGCTTCCTTAGGTGCTCTCTTAAACCCCACGGTAATGTGGTATCGGCAGCAAATACGGCAACAGAATCCCATGTTTTTCCATCGTCTGATGATCGATAAAATTTTCCTTCAAAATCAATTAGATAAATAATATTCTCTTTTATTAAAAGATCAATTGGCTGCCCGCTGGTATTAAGAACAGTGTCCCAATTTATCATCATATCTGAACTTCTATAAATCTTATTATTAGAAATATCAGAGAGAAAAACAAAATCGGAGGAATCATTAAACTCAATTGAATAAGCATAAACGTTCGGTCCTTGGCTTGACCAGGTATTCCCGTTATTATTAGAAAAGACTAATCCGCGTTGGGTTGCTAAACATAAAGTGGAATCATTTATAATCACCATATCATTTGTAAACGATGGATAAATTTCTACCCAGTTTACAGTTTGTGAAAAAAGAATACCGCAAAAAAATATTATTTGGGTTCCTATCAGTATTAGATTTTTTAATGTCATGTTTTCCCTTCGAGCAAAAATTTATTTTAAATAAATCATTTTCTTTGTTTGAATAAAACTGCCTGCACTTAAGCGATAAAAATATATTCCGCTGGAAAGATTGCTTCCATTAAACTCAACTTCATATTCGCCCGGAGATTGTTCTTTATTAACAAGAGTTGCAATTTCATTTCCCAAAACATCATAAACTTTAATTTGGATTAAAGCCTCCCCTTCGGGGAGATTTGGAGGGGCTGCATATTTTATTTTTGTTGTGGGATTAAATGGGTTGGGATAATTTTGTGAAAGTGAAAAATTTGTCGGAATATTATTTTCATTCTCATCAATTGCGGTTAAGGTTGTATCGCCGTATAGAACGCCATTTATTACCGCGCCTTTTAAACTTACCTCCGAATAGCCGTCTAAACTACTGCCGGAAAAAGAATACAATCCTATTCCTTCAACCAAAGAATATGTAACACCCAACAGTATAAATTCTCTAAATATTTTTTGCCTTCTATCAGCGCCCCAGATATTAATAACACTATCTTCTTCGCAAACCACATTATCTGAAAATCTTAAATTATTAATAGTGTCATTCTTTTCAGCAAGTAAATCATCAATTAAATATTCGTCGTCATTTAAATATTGATTGAGATTATACCTATAAACCTTCGCTGTTGATGAGTCTATTCTTTCCAAAGAAATTTGTGAATTTGCTTTTCCGTTTCTTAGAATAAAATATTTTTTGTTGTTGGGCATAATAGTGTCCCCAATTACTTCTGTAACACTGGCGGAGCCGGTGCAATTTATGGGATAACCATGTATGCATGTGCCCGAACTATAAACCCATTTGTTTCCAACTTGTAATGGATAGAAGGAAATGATTCCCGGATTTAAGGCGAGATGTTTTTTGTTGATAATTGTGTCGGGTGTAATTTCATATAAATCATATTTTGTGGCGGCGTAAAGAATATTTGAGTTGGGCTTTTTATAAATGCCGACGATTTTTCTATCCAATGTTTTGTAGAGATTAAAGCTTGTTCCAAAATCACTTGAAACTAAAATGTTTTTCTTTTGGGCGAGATAAAGCGTTCCCGATTGTGAATAATCTGCGCTGATATATAATTGGCTTTCGTCTCTAAGTTTTTCACTCCAGCTATAAGCATTTCCTTTATTATTGGAAATTGATAAATAATTTTCACCGTTTGAATGCCCAATTCTGTAAATGTGGTTTTCATCTTTATCATAAAGGAAAAATTTATAATCAGTAGCGGCAGTGTCAACAACTGAGTAGCTGCTTCCCTTATCAACTGACTTAAGAAGTTTATTATCATCCTGCAAAAATAAAATATTGTCATCAAAGGGATTTAAAGAAATTAATTGTTTGGATTTAAGTGCGTTTACGGTATCCCAATTTCGAGCGCCGTCATTGCTTACATAAACGGTATTATTAATATTTGCAAAAATTAGACTGTCATTCTGCCGCGATATTTCTAAGTTTTCAGCTGCCCCAAGATCAGTGAAAGAAGAATTATTTTTATCATATCTTTTAATAAAAGTTACCGGATCAACCACTGCGCTGAAGCCGCAATAAATATATTTTGCCGGATCGTTATTCCAAAATTCTAAATCAGTAACTCCGGTACTCTCGTAGGAAATATTTTGCCCCGACCACAGGAAAAATGAATCAACATTATTATTCAAATCGAAGTGATGAATTGAATTATCAATGTAATCAGAAAATGGCTCTGAGATTTTTTGATAAGTGAACATGCGGTAAAAAAGATGAGTATTGCTGGATTGATCTTCCATTCCGTTTAATTCAGAAAAGGTATAGTAGTATTGCTGCGGAAGTGATGAAGAAGTGAAAAGTAAAACAAAAAGTATTAACCCTGTTTTCATTTTGAACCCCTCTAATTAAATCTGGTCCATGAATTTAATTAAGCGGACATATGAATTGTAAGCGATTTCCAATCAAAAGTCAATCAAAGTTTTTAGGCGCGCTGTCTTAAAATTTCGAAAAGAATTATACCTGCCGCAACAGAAACATTTAACGATTGAATTTTCCCCTTCATCGGAATGTTAATTAGAAAATCACAGTTATCGCCGGTAAGTTTTCTTATCCCTTTTTCTTCATTTCCAATTATTATAGCGGCGGGGAGTTTGTAATCAACCTTGGTATAATCTTTTGAGTTTTCTGTTAAGGTTGAACCGAAAATCCAGAATCCATTTTCTTTTAATTGCCTTAATGCCTGCGATAAATTTCCCACTGCGGCAATCTTAGAATGTTCAGTTGCGCCCACGGAAGTTTTTGCAACGGTTTCATTGATTGGAGCACTGTTGTGTTTCGTAACTATAATTCCGTCAACGCCGCTGCAATCAGCAGTTCTAATAATAGCGCCGAGATTGTGAGTATCTTGAATTGAATCCAATACAAGTATTAAAGGATATTTATTTTTTTTTGAAGAAGAAATTATTTCTTCCAGCGATAAATATTTAAACGAAAGTTTTAGCGCTATTACACCCTGCGAGTTTTTATTTTGAGTTATTGAATTGAATTTTTGAAATGGTATTTCGTTGCATTTGATTCCCCTTTTTTTGGCGGCAACTCGGATGGTATTTATTATTCCCCCTTGCTGTCCGTATAAAATATAGACTTGATCAATTTCTTCGTTTGAATTGATAGCTTCAAGTACAGGCTTACGACCGATTATTAGGTTCATGGATTAAAATTCGGGGATTAAAATTCAAAGGCATAGTTTAAATGTCAAGATTTTTTCTTTTTAGTTTCCCCTTTAAATGGCGGGGGAATAAACTTTTTAAAATCGGGATGGGTTTTGTAATAATATAATCCTCCCATACCAAAAGTAATCATTACTATTGAAATTAATTGCGCTTCGGATAATCCAAATAATAACCGTGGGTTTAATCTTATAAACTCAATTGAAAATCTTTCAATTCCCTGAAGTATTAAATACAACATAAACAATTTTCCATACGCCCAATCCTTTTTTCTTAGCTTCCATAGGATTAAAAAAATTATCATCATCAAAATGAATTCATAAATAGGTGTAGGATGCAGCGGAGTGTTATCCGGAACAATTCCGTTGGGAAATGATTTTGCAATTTCAGATCCCCTAAACATTAAATGCGGCTTTACGGTTCCATTTGAATAATCAGTTCCCCAGGGTAAGTTTGTGGGAATGCCGTAATCGCCGTCTCCCGCTAAGTGGCATCCAATTCTTCCTATTCCATAAGCAATAGCAAGCGAAGGCGCAGCCGCATCGGCAATAAAAAGAAAAGGGATTTTCTTTTTTCTCGCGTAAATCCAAATGGCAATTATGGAAAGCACAAGTCCGCCGTAAAAAGTTAAACCGCCCGGAGAAAAAGCGCTTCCGATGGGGTCTTGAAGAAACGAATCCCAATTTTCAATTAAGTCAAGTCCTTTACTTCCAACAATTCCGAAAATGATTGCAAGCAAAGTTACTTCAGTCGCTACGTTGGGATTTAGTTTTTTTCTTTCAATTTCTTTAGTAAGCAAATAGCTTGCAACAATAAATGCGATGCCAAGCATTAATCCAAAGCTGTAAACTGTAAAAGGTCCTATTTTAAATAATTCAGGATACATTAAAACTCCTTTAAAAAGTCAAAGGTCAAAAATCAAAATTCAAAAAGAGAAAAAAGTATTACCGGTTTTGACTTTTGACTTTTGATATTTGAGTTACAATGTTGAGTAGTTGATTAAAAGGAATCATTTTCTGCTCGCCGGTTTTCATATTTTTTAACACAAAAGATCCGGCTTGGTATTCATCGCCGCCGACAAATAAAACAAACTCAGCATTCATTTTATTAGCTTCGCGCATTTGAGCTTTTACGCTTCTATCGAGATAATCAAAATCAACCATTAAATTATTATCTCTTAAATAATTTGAAACTTCAAAAATTTTATTAGTTAAGCTTTTATCCAACTTAACAATATAAACATCAATTTTTTCTTCGGATAGATTTAACGCTTTTTCATTTTCACAGGCTAAAAGAATTCTTTCAATTCCCGCGGCAAAACCAACGCCGGGCGTAGGCTTTCCGCCGAGCTGCTCAACAAGCAAATCATATCTTCCGCCGCCGCACAGAGCGCTTTGCGAGCCAACTTTTCCGCTGATGATTTCAAAAGTTGTTTTTGTGTAATAGTCTAACCCGCGTACAAGTTTAGCGTCAACTTTATAATTAATTTGTGCAGAGTTTAAAAGCGATTTTACAATTTCAAAATCATTTTTACTTTCATCATCTAAATAATTTAAAAGCAAAGGCGCTTCGGACATAATTTGTTGATCGGTTTCAACTTTGCTGTCGAAAATTCTTAAAACATTATTGTCATATCTTTTTCTGCTGTCTTCGGATAAATCATTTTTTTTATTTTGAAGAAAATCTTTTAAAACTTGTTTATAATTTTCTCTCGATTCAGGAACGCCAAGTGAATTAATTTTAACGGTAATATCTTTTAATCCTAAGTCTGTTAAAATTTTATAAGCAATTTGAATCATCTCAACATCTAAAAGCGGAGAAGAACTGCCCAAAGCCTCAGCGCCAAACTGATGGAATTGTCGAAGTCTGCCGGCTTGAGGGCGCTCCTGCCTAAACATTGGAGAAATATAAAATAGTTTATTTAAAGATTGCTTTGCCGAAAGAGAATGCTCATTAAACGCGCGTACAACTGACGCGGTCATTTCAGGTTTTAAAGTTATACTTAATTCGCTTCTGTCATTAAACGAATACATTTCCTTCCCCACAATATCCGTCTCTTCGCCAATACCGCGCGCAAACAATGAAGTTTCTTCAAAAATTGGAGTGCGAATTTCTTTATAATTAAAAACTTCAAAAATATTTTTAACTATATTTTCTAAATGTTTCCAATATGGAATTTCGGAAGGAAGAGTATCTTTAGCGCCGGTTACTGCTTTTATCATCTAAATAAACTTAACTGAAATGTGAAATGATTTTTTTGGAGAGAAAAATAAATTAAACCTCAAAATAATTGTCTTCTTCCTGCTTAAAGATTTCATGAATTTCTTCAACTGTATTTGCATCAATCAGCTTTTGTCTAAACTCATCTTTATTCATCATACGGGAAATTCTACTTAACAATTTAATATGAGCGCTTACTAAATTATCTTTTCCTACAAGTATAAAAACGAGGTGAACCGGCTGACCGTCAAGCGCATCGTAATCAATGGGGTTCTTTGTTTTACCGAATGCGGCAATTATTTCATTAACCGCATTTGTTTTCCCGTGTGGAATTGCAAAACCTTTTCCCACTCCGGTGGACATTATTTTTTCTCTTTCTAAAACTGCGCTGCGGACTTTTTCAATATCGTTTACTCGTTTATCATCTTTAAATAAATCAATAAGTTCATTTATTACTTCTTCTTTTTTATTTCCTTTAAGATCGGCTAAAATATATTTATCGTCTAATAACTCAACTAACTTCATCGTCATACCGCCATAAAAATTTTATTTAAATAATTAAAATTGGATGTTAAATTTAACAATCCACTAACCTTGAAGCAATTAAACTAATAATTTCTTTGCGGGAGTTTACAAATCAAAAACGGCGAATTAAATAATTCAGTTTAATTTAGCAGACTTGTTAATTTTGTAAGGGAGGCTTCTGCCTGGGAGTAGTCGGGATTAATTTCTAAAGCGTCTTTGTAAAAACTTATTGCCGCGTTCCAATCGCCGGTCTTTTCATAAACAATTCCAAGATTATACAAAGCAAAATATCGCAAATCATAATTGGGGGCGTCCAGCGCTTTTTCTAACCAGGGGATTGCTTCGTGATATTGCCTAAGCATAATTAAGTACGAGCCGATATCATTATATGGATTTCCAAAGTCCGGATCGAGTTCAATTGCGGCTTTACATTCATCAATTGCTTCTACAAATTTTCCTTGTAGGCTAAGCGCCCATCCTAAAAATGTATGCGCTTTAGCGGTAGGGAAATTATTGATTGATCTTTTATAATATCCAATCGCTTCATCAATTTGACCGCCAAGGTGAAATTTATAAGCAAGATTAAAATCATCAATTGCCGAGTCGTAATTATCTTTTTCTTTCATAAAAATTCTAAGCGTTAATAATTGTGCTTGGTTTCATTAAAAATTTACTCATTAATAATTCATTTCTTTATACTAATTATAACATCAATTGTGCCATGTTTATTTTTTTGTTGAATTGAATTTATTTTATGATTCGGTTGCCTCATTTAAATCTTTTATAGTAAGTTTGATATTATAAATTATCCGGGGACTTACAAATGGACATTGAAAATAAAACAATTTTGGTTCTTGGCGGTTTTGGACTTGTCGGCAGCGCAGTTGCCCGCAAGTTAGTTTCTGAAAATCCCAAAAAAATTATTATTACTTCGCTTAAACTTTCCGAAGCTGAAGAAGCTGTTGGAAAATTTGAGAAAGAATTCCCAAAGCAGGGAAAAGAATTTTTCATTCCTTGGGGCGGCGATATTTTTGTACGTGATGAATTTAGAAATTTAAAGCGATTTGAAATTCTTGAAGATAGCGACAAAAGGGATATTTTAATTTCAGATATAATGGATGAACTGTCCGATGAAATTTTAAAAGCCTCGTCAATCTATAATCTCTTAAATGAATACAAACCCGAAATAATAATCGACTGTATTAACACCGCCACAGCTATTGCGTATCAAGATGTTTACACAACCTACAGAACTATATCAAAAATAATTTCGCGAAAAGGCGATTACGATTCTTTAGTAAGCGAAGTTCAAAAACTTCTTTGCACGCTTTACATTCCGCAGTTGATAAGACATATTCAAATTTTATATGCTTCGATGGGCAGCGTGAAAACAAAAATTTATATGAAAATTGGAACCAGCGGAACGGGCGGAATGGGATTAAATATTCCTTACACTCACAGCGAAGAAAAACCAAGCAGAGTCTTATTAAGCAAATCATCTATTGCAGGCGCGCATACTTTGCTTTTGTTTTTAATGGGAAGAACCCCCGGCGGCGCCATTACAAAAGAAGTAAAACCAACCGCCGCTATTGCCTGGAAACGAATCGAGTTTGGCGAAATTAGAAGAAGAGGCGAACCGATAAAAATAGAAAATGTTGAATTGAATGAAACTGTTCGTTTAAAAGGAAATTTTATTATTTGCAACGACAACAAATATAAAACCACAGGCGAAACTCTTAAATCTGTTTTTATTGATACGGGCGAGAACGGAATTTTTTCTAAAGGCGAGTTTGAAACAATTACCGCGCAAAAGCAAATGGAGTTTGTTACGCCTGAAGAAATTGCGGATATAGTTTTATATGAAGTTAAAGGCGGCAACACCGGTCATGATATTGTCAGCGCATTAGATCACGCTACTTTAGAACCAACCTACCGCGCCGGATATATGCAGCACACCGCCGTGGAAAAATTAGCGAGCCTTGAAAAAGAAAATAATATTCACAGCGTAGCGTTTGAATTATTAGGTCCGCCGCGTCTTTCAAAATTATTATATGAAATTCATTTGCTAAGATTATTTAATAACTCAATGTTTGATATAATTAATTCTTCTGCCCACGACCTTTCAGAAAAATGTTTAAATATTCTTTCAGAAAATTCAAAACTTAGGAATGAAGTTATTTCAATTGGTATTCCAATTCTTCTTCCCAATGGCGAATCATTATTAAGAGGAAGCGTAATAAAAATTCCCGCTTTCCGAGGAGAGAATAAGCTTGAAATAAATGATGAAAACATAAACCGCTGGGCTACCGAAGGCTGGATTGATTTAAGAGTTGAAAATATGGAACGCTGGCAGACGAGAATTAAAGAATTGATGGAAGAAGCCGAATCAATTCCGGTTGATGATTCAAGTTCAATGCACGTTAGAACAAAATCTTATTGGAATAATTTTGAAGAAATAAATATCGGCAAAATTTGCAGCTGGCTTTTCATTCATGAAGAGCAAGGGACAAGAATGAAATCTTAATATTCTCTGTGCCTCCGTGACTCTGTGATGAGTCTTAAAATTTTTTACCACGGAGAAACGGAGGCACTGAGAAATTATTTTTTATTCATTATCATTTTCTTTACGGGGACGGATATTTTTATCTTCCCTGAATTTTTAAAGTAAAAAGTAACATCCGACTTTTCACCCTCTTTAAGGTCCTTCTTCAAATTGATAAACATAATATGGTGTGCGCCCGGTTTAAATTTAAAAGTTGAATGCGGATCAACAACAACATTTTGAACTTCCCGCATTCCCATCATATCATCCTTTTTAAATGTCTCGTGCATCTGAACCATTTCAGCTAAGTCTGATTCTACTTTGTACAGCGTATCGGGTTGATCAGAATTATTTACAGCGTCAAAAAACATTGCTGTGTTCATTCCCTCGCCTGATAACCTCAGCCAGGCATTTTGAATATTAACTTTATCTTTAGGCGAGTTAATAAAGGTCATCAAAAAAATTAATAAAAACATTTTATTCTCCTATTGATTTTATATCTGAAATTATTTCTTCCAAATCTATTCTGCTTCCGCGGTATTCTTTTCTCACATTTCCGTTTTGATCTATCAAGGAAATCCTATCAGTGTGAACATAAAAATAAACCGGCTCGCCTGATTTAGTGTAAGTTGTATCGCCGGAGTATGCTTTTACCCCCATTACAGAAATTAGCGAATCTACTATATTTTTTTCACCGGTTAAAAATTCAAAATTATCTAAATCAATATCTCTAATTTCCGCAAACTTTTTTAATACTTTCGGCGTATCGCGGTTAGGATCAAAACTTAAAGCCGCGACTTCAACATTATTTACTTTTTCATTTTTTAATCTTTGTTGAATAAGTTGAAGATTATTTGTAGTAAGCGGACAAATATCCGGACAATTAGTAAAAATAAATCCAATTACTAAAATCTTTCCTTTAAAATCATTCGGGAAAATAACTTTAGCACTGTCTTGATTTATTAATTGAAATGAAGAATAAATTCTTTTCTCAACCGGAAGAGTTGGTTTGCAGCTATTTATTGAAAACAGCAGTAATAATAAGATTATTAAAATAACAGAATATTTTTTCACATGATTAATTTTTGCTGTCACACTGAGATTGTCAAAGTGTGAATTGTTTCATACTGCCAGTCTTCAACAAGCCTGTCTGCCGACAGGCAGGCTCAAACTGACATAGAAATCATTTAAAACGATCTCTTGTTAATGACCAAATTAGTTAGAAATTATATACAAAGTTATTTTTATTTAAAGTTAGATACAATGCAACAGAATTAGTTTCTGCAATTTTTTCCCTTAATTTACAAGTAAGAACCATTCATCAAATTTTCTATTAAAATTCCAAGATTTTATTTTATTTTAAGCTATCATTTTGGGAGTCATTTTGAACAAAGAAATTTTATTCTCTAAAAAACTAACTTCAACAAACGCAATCTTAATTTATCTTTCCTTATTCAAGTTAATCTTGCTATTAATTTTTGCCGGCAACTATGGAATATTCAGAGATGAATATTACTATATCGAAACATCAAAACATCTTGCATTTGGTTATGTTGACCTTCAGCCGTTATCTGCAATTATACTTGCAGTCTCAAGATTTTTATTCGGTGATTCAATTTTTGGGATTAGAATATTTTCTTACATCGCCGGATCGGCAATTGTTTTTGTAACCGGACTTATTGCCCGAGAACTTGGTGGAAGTAAGTTAGCCCAAATATCTTCTGCTTTTCTGGTAATCTTCTCCGGAGTTGTTTTAGGTACAAGCAGTTATTTTTCTATGAACTCATTCGATATTCTGCTTTCCACTTTAATGTTTTATTACTTAATAAAATTAATTAATACCAACAACCCAAAATTGTGGATTGTAATTGGTATTCTATTTGGCGTTGGACTTGAAAATAAACTTACTTTTCTGTTTTTAGGATTCGGACTTGCAATCGGATTACTTTTAACAAAATACCGCAATCAACTAAAAGCTAAAGAGCTCTGGATTGGCGCAGCTATAGCTGTAACAATTTTTCTTCCAAATATTATTTGGCAAATTGCAAATCATTATCCGACACTTGAATTCATGAACAATGCAGCAATGTATAAAAACAAACCGATGGGTCTATTGGAATTTTTTAGCAAATCTTTGTTCGAATTAAACCCAGGCTACACACTGTTTATTTTTACGGCATTATACTTTTTATTTTTTAACCGCGAAGGTAAAAAATATAATTTACTTGGATGGCTGTATGCTGCAGTCTTTTTCGTTTTTGCATTTAATAACGGCAAGCCCTATTACATGGGAGTTTTGTATCCAATGATTTTAGCTGCGGGAGTTGTTGGTGCCGATAAATTAATAGATAAATTTTTAAGACCCTGGGTGAAGGTAGTGCTTGCAGTTATAGTACTTCCTTTCTGTTTTATTGCTGTTCCTTTTGCCATTCCTATTTTAAATGTTGATTCGTTTATTAAGTTGACTGAAAAAATGGGAATGAAACCAGAAAATGCTGAACGATCGGAATTAGGTTTGCTGCCGCAGTTTTACTCGGATAGATTTGGATGGGAAGGAATGGTAAAGCAAGTTGCAGATGCTTACAATCAATTAACCGATGAAGAAAAAAAGCACACATTAATATTCGGACAAAATTACGGCGAAGCCGGAGCGGTTAATTATTACAGAGAAAAATACAACTTGCCTCAAGCTATCTCTGCACATAATAATTATTGGATTTGGGGTTATCCCAAGGATTTTAAAGCAGATGTTATCATTGTTATTGGATCAAGAATGGAAGACAACAAAAAATATTTTGAAGATGTAAAACTATTTGCTCACCACTTTAATAAATACGGAATGCCGTTTGAAAATGTTGATATATTTATTTGCAAACATCCTAAAAAACCTTTGAAGGATGTTTGGGATAGGTTGAAGTTTTATATCTGAAAAAAAAGAAAGAAATAAAAATAATTATGAGAATATTAATTATCTAACTTATTTTTTGCTAATAAACAATTCGAAAAGCCTGCTTGCTTTTTAAATTTTACAGAGACATATTAAATAAACCATCTTAATAAGTTAGACATTATTAAACATCCTGCTTTATCTCTCCTTTTTCTGTATAGGTTATAACTTATAAACCGAAATAGAATAGTTCCGAAAAAGTTCAGCATAAAAAGAGAAAATTGTTATATGTCTTTAAAAGAAGTTTCTTGCTCGGCCCTCACTATATTTTTAAAAATTTTGAGGAAAACAATATTCCTCTTGAATTACTTTGCGAAGGTGTACCATATGATTTAGATTATTTAAAAAATAAAAAAGAAAATATAGAATGGGATGTGGTTTGTAAGATCTTATTAAATATCCGAAAAATATGGAATGATGATAATCATTTCGTAAATCTTGGAATGCAAATGGTTCAAAGAAGAGCATACCCCTTGTTTTCAATTTTACCAGGATTATTTTTTAATATCGAAGACTGCTATAGGTTGATTAATGATCCTAAAAAAGGAATTGGTAACCGCGCTGTCAAATGTATAAAGCCTACTTCCAGGGAAGTTGAAAAAGGGCACTTGGAAGTTACATTGGAATTACCGGCTAATTACACTTACAGCAGAGAATTCTTTTTAATTACAAAAGGCTTTTTTATAGCATTACCTATTTTCCTTAAGATGAATCTTTCAAAAGTAATTTTGCGAGAAGCAGATCATTGTGCTGTTTACAATATTTTCTATCCTCAAAACAATAAAGCTTTTTCGTGGATCCGCAGTATTTTTTCAATGCCTTCATCAAAGCGTGCCGCAGTTTCAGAATTAAATGAGGCTTATGAACTTCTTTATGACAGGTTTCATCAGCTTGAAGACAGCCGGGCTAAAATTCAAATTCAGGCAAAACAACTGGAAACTGCCTATAGTATCAGTCAGCTGATTACAGGTGATTTGGATCTTGAATATACGCTGAAAGCAATTGCTAAATCATTAGTTGAAGTAGCAGGCTTTGAAGAAGCTGAAGTTTTTATTGAAACAGAGATAGAGGGCGAAAAAATTAGTCGATACGAGAAATCCGGAACTAAAGCTATTGATTCAATTCAAATTGAGAGAATATTGCAAGGACATGGTCAGAATATTGGGAAAATAATACTTTGCTCTAGTACCAAATCTAAGAGCGAAAATGAAAAAAAACTTTTGGATTATATAATTCCTTCTATATCAATGCAGCTTTTAAATTCACTGTCTTTTAAATTGTTAGATGATTATCGTAATAAATTAGAGCAGAAAGTTTTAGTACGTACACAACAGCTCAATGCAGCTAACAACGAACTTACTTTATCGTTGGAAAAACTTAAAGAGCTGAAGCTTGCAAGAGATAGATTTTTTACTAACATAAGCCACGAGTTCAGAACACCTCTAACATTAATTTTAGGACCCAGTGAAAATATTGTTTCAAATTCTAAGGAAGAAGAAACGCGTAAGAAGGCTGAACAAATAAAGCTAAATGCAAACCGTTTACTTGCCCTTATAAACCAGCTTCTCGATCTATCAAGACTTGACGCAGGTAAGCTAAATCTTAATGTATCAAAGGGAAATATAGTTTCGTTTGTTAAAGGAATATCGATGTCATTTGAATCATTAGCAGAACGAAAAGGGATAGAATTGAGTATTGATTTATCGGATGATCAAATTGAATTATACTTTGACAAAGAAATGATGATTAAGATAATGACCAATCTCCTTTCAAACGCATTTAAGTTTACTAAAACAGATGGACAGATTAGTGTTAAAATTAATGAAAATGACTTTGGCTCTGTGCTAATAAAAATTAAAAATACGGGTGCTGGAATTCCTGAACTTGAGCTGCCTAAGCTTTTTGATAGGTTTTATCAGGTTGATAATTCGCATACTAGAGATTTTGAAGGAACTGGAATTGGGCTGGCTCTAACAAAGGAATTAGTAGAGCTACACGGCGGTACCATAAAAGTTGAAAGTAAACTTAAGAATGTTGATACTGATGAAGCCGGTTGGACTGAGTTTACTATCAGTTTGCCGCTTGGTAGAAAGCACCTGAAAGTTAATGAAATTGTTGAAGAAACTATTTTAAAAAATGAAGCTCTTCAAAATGAGATTAATAATATAAATGAATTTGAGACTCAGCATTTAAATTCTGACATATTAATTTCGGCGGATGAAAAATTCAATGATACTTTACATAATATTCAAATAAATAATTTAACTAACGGAGAAAAAACATTAATCTTAATTGTGGAAGACAACCCTGATGTTAGAAGATTTATAAAAGATTCTTTGAAAGATGATTTTCAAATTGTGGAAGCTGCCAACGGTGAGCAGGGTGTAGAATTGGCTGAAAGTATTATTCCGGATTTAATTATTTCCGACATAATGATGCCAAAATTAGACGGCAATGAGCTAACGAGATTGTTAAAGAACGATGAAAAAACCAGTCATATCCCTATCATTTTACTTACTGCAAAATCAGAACAGGAAAGCAAAATCGAAAGTCTGGAAACCGGCGCCGATGACTATCTTATAAAACCTTTTGATACAATTGAACTTAAAGCAAGAATAAAAAATCTAGTTGCTTTAAGAAAAAAACTTCAGGAAAAATACTGCAGCAGCAATTTTATTCTAAACCAAAATAAAAAAGAACTAAGCACACTCGATGAACAATTCTTAAAAAAAGTTTTGAATGTATCAGAGAAACATATTTCAGATGAAAATTTTAGTATAGAACAATTTGATAAAGAAATAGGAATGGGAAGAGTGCAGATTTATAGAAAGTTGAAGGCACTAACAGGTCTTTCTCCCAGCAGATTTATTAGATCGCTCAGACTATTAAAAGCATTAAAAATGATAAAAGAAAAAAAAGGGAATATATCAGAAATAGCCTTCTCAGTCGGATTTTCCACACCTGCATATTTTGCAAAATGTTTTAAAGAAGAATATGGTTACGCACCCAGTGAATTAGTTCGATGAATTTATTCGCTCATTATAGTTGCTGCGTCACAAATTACAATCTTGTCTTATCAGTTTAACCTGCTTTAATA
Organism: uncultured Bacteroidota bacterium; assembly: GCA_963782985.1. GTDB lineage: Bacteria > Bacteroidota > Ignavibacteria > Ignavibacteriales > Ignavibacteriaceae > CAVSWT01. The sequence continues at coordinate 31,146 of CAWALU010000011.1, read as the reverse complement.
TTAAATAGTTAACCCCCCTATGTAGCATACGTACAAGTTTTTGTAGCATAGATGTTATGCACTAATCAATCTTATTTCGTTTATTTACTTTAAAATTTCAAAGTAGAGGTTATTTATATGGCAGCAAGTGTCGTTAGTGTAAATATGCAGTTAAGCGCAAAAAATTATTCACTGACAAAAAAACTAATGCTGTAAAAATATTTTAATAGCCAAATGTGTTTTCCTATCAAATACAAAGGAGTTCAATATGAAAAAAGTTTTGATAACTATGTTACTATTGTACTTGTTTTTGATAAGCAATTCATTTGCACAATTTACACAAGCCTATACATATGAGGGATTGCTAAAAGATGAAAATAATAATTTTGTAAACGGCGGACCAACATTTTTTTCCAACTCGTATAAAATAGAAGAAGGAGAAAATGCAATTTTGAAAAAATCAAATGATGATTTAGAAAAGGATAAAATATCAAATAGTGCCTTTGAGGATATTTTTAATTTGAATTTTCTTTCTGACTCAAAACATAATGAGAAGGAAGATTTCGGATCAGAAGAAATAAACGACAAATTATTTGAGTTATATTATTATCCTCAAACAATAGAGAAGGTTGCTTTAGAAAGATATAACTACTTAAAGACTGGCGGAAGTTTTAATGAGTTAGCTTCTTTTAATAACCACAAACAACTTCAAAAAATCAATACGAATGAATGGAATAGTGTGGGTCCTTATGGTATAGTAACTTGCCCCGAAAGTGGAAGAAATGATAAAATATATAGCGGTAGAATTATTTCAATAGGGCAAGATTACGGCGATGGAAATATTATGTATTTGGGAGCAGCAAGCGGCGGTCTTTGGAAAAGTACTGATCGAGGAGTCTCTTGGGAAAATATTTTGGACACTCTTCCTCATCCTTCAGTTTCTACTATTGCTACAAATATTGGTAAAACTGGTGAAGTTTGGATTGGTACTGGAAATAAAGGTAATGGGCCAAAAGGGATTCCAAGTTTGGGTGTAGTTTATTATAGCTCTGATTTTGGCAATACCTGGCAGCAAATAAATTTTTCTAATCAGATAATTGGATTTGTTTCAAAAATTGTAGTTAGGCCGGCGGCTCGCACTTATTTACAGGATGTTGTTTTTATTGCCACAGATAAAGGCATTTTCAGATCTGAAGACCCGGCTAGAATTAGTTGGACAAAAGTCCTTAATGGAACATTTTCTGATCTCGTTTATGTTGGAGGGATTCTAGATACCAGTTATAAAGTTGTAGCTGCTGAACATTTGGATGTAGACAATTCTCCAATTTGGTTTAGCAGTAACAATGGAATTATAAATACATGGTCTTCGCGCATACTACCGACGGCGTCTGACAGTTTAAGAAGAGTTACACTATCAAACTCCCGTTTTGGATTTAATTCGGTTGTATATGCAAATGTAGCATCGAAAAATAACAGTCTGGAAGGTATTTGGCGATCTAAAAATAGCGGCGATAATTGGGAAAAAGTAACCAGCCCTTATACTGGGGGACAAATGGATTATAATAATACAATTTTAATGGATGACGATATAGCTTCTGGGAATACAATTTATACAGGTACAAATTCCAAAGAATTGTTTCATTCCACAGACGGCGGAGTAAGTTGGACGTCATCGGCTTTAAACACACTAGGCAGCATTCATGAAGATGAGCAGGTCATTCATGATGATGTAAGTCAAAGTGGAAAAATATTTGTGGGCAATGACGGCGGACTATATATGTCTAAAGATAGAGGTAAAAATTTTGAATATATTGGGAATCAATGGTTAAGTATATCTCAAATTTACAATCTTACAGTAAGCCCTGAAGAGGGCGGTTTATATGATGGGAGAAGGTATTACGTAGGTACACAAGATAATGGAATTCAAAGAGGTCCTGATGAACTTTTACGATGGACCGCACTCACTTGCTGTGATGGGATAGACATTGCTTTTAAGGATGGTATTCAATATTCAACAATTGTTGGTCTTGATACCGCTTCCATTAAACGTGTACAGCACCCACCGGACAAAAATCCTTGTCAAACATGGGACGGATTTGCAAATGGTTTACCAGTTGGACAACCATGGGGATCTCAGCTTATCTTTAACGGTTACCATTTCTATTTGAGCTTTAAAGGTTCGGTATATAAGGCAGACAATGGGGAATTGCCCTGGCAAATGCTGCAAAATTTTAATGGAATAACTAAAATGGGAGTATCTACTGAAAGCATAATAGTTCTTGGCATTATTGATCCAATTCCAGTAAGAATTTCAAATTATGAAAATACAAACTTTATAACACCAACTAATCCACAAAGTTTTTGGCTGGGTAAAATAGTAACAGATATAAGTTTTGTACCTCCTATGGGTTCTAGCCCGGTAAGAAGAGATATATACCTAACGCTATCCGGTACCAATGGGAGGAGATTGGTTAAAAGCACAAACAATGGTGAAACCTTTACTGATGTTACCGGAGATCTCCCAAATATAATTAATGCAAGATCGATGCTTATTGACCCTCACAATCCTAATGTAATATACATTGGATCCGATTTTGGTGTATTTGTTAGATTTAGTGAAGACGAAGGCTGGTTTAATATTTCCGAAAAATTACCTTCAGTATGCTATGTGAATGATTTAGAATATGACGACTATAGCACTAAGATTGTCGCCGCTACTTACGGCAGAGGTGTATTTATATCTGATAGAGCCATATATCCAACCGATGTTGATATTTCTGAAAATAAAATATTGGAATTTAAATTATATAACAACTATCCCAACCCATTTAATCCCACAACAAGAATTAAATATGTAATTCCTTTCGTAGGGGCACAGCGCTCTGTGTCCGTAATATTAAAAATTTATGATGTTTTGGGAAATGAAGCTGCAATTCTTGTTAATGAAGAAAATTCTCCCGGGGAATATGAAGTTGAGTTTGATGCCGGAAAATATCATCTCTCCAGCGGAGTTTATTTCTATAGAATCCAGGCAGATAAATTTTCAGCAGTTAAAAAGTTTATTTTGATGAAATAAAAAAAGTGTTCAGTAAATTATTTACGGCAAAAAATATTTCAATAAAAATTAAACCTTCTATTTCATCTTCGGAGGCTTTATGAGATTAAAGTTTGGATTACTATTAATATTTTTTTGTGCTTCAATTGTGAATGCACAAGATGACTTATCAGGCAATTTAATATTTACTCCATATCCATCTCCATATTTAAGCGATTGGGAAACTAATCCCACATCATTGGGACAGTTAACTATAATTAATAACAACGGTTCAACAGATGACGTAAGAGTTAGAGCAATAGTTACTAAACAAGACAGAGAAGAAGTTTTCAGAAGTGTAACTAATCCTATCCCGCTAAATGGTTCGCCGGTTCAAGATGTTGATAATACAACCTTAATTAGTTTTTCAGATGCTTCATATTCAGACGATGAATTTAGAAGAATAGTTCAAATGACCGGAAGATTATTGGAGGGCGAATACACTGTTTGCTTAACAATTGAAAAATTAACCGGCGAATGTCGGCAACCGGCATTTGTTCTGATTTTACAATTCAATATCCCGATGCACCCCGGCTTATGTCTCCTGATGATGAAGAAAATATTAGCACTCCAACGCCGTACCCAAATTTTGAATGGGTGCCGGTCATAGTTCCGCCTGCTTACGAAATTAAATATACTTTTAGAATTGTTGAAATTCTTCCCACCCAAAATCCGTTTGAAGCTATTACTTCTAATTATCCTATTTATGAAGACAATCAGATAAGAACTAATACTTTTTTATATCCCATAGAAGCTCCTGAATTAATAAACGGGAAAACTTACGCCTGGCAAATACAAGCACTTGATCAGTACGGATTTCCTCCTACACAAAATCAAGGGAAGAGTGAAATATTTTCATTTACAATAAATGGTACAAGCGGTTCAGGTGGTGGAATTACTATTGATTACCCTGCAAACAATGACACTATTCCGTGGAACTATTTTCCTATCATACACAAATTTGAACCTTATTCTGATGAATACTTCAGTGAAAATATTGAGTTTGAGTTGTTTGAAGAAGGAACTTCATTATATACAAGACCCCGTGAATTAAGTTGGCCTTATGGTCCTGAATTATCACAAGAAGATGCATTAGGAGGAATCGATATCTTACAAGAAGAATCTCAATATCTCCCTATAAACAGAAGGCTAAATGAAACACCAGTGCCGCCAAATTTTAGACGAGGAAAAGACTATACGTGGAATGCGGATATTAGCATTGATGATCGCTCTACCACAAGACTTTCGGGAACATTGAACGGAAACTTTTCCGTGGGAATGGGCAAGCCAATTTTAAGGCAGCCGCCAAATAATGATACCATATCTCCGGGAAATGTAAATTTACTTTTTACAACTTCTAATTCCCCATCTAAACTGGCTCCAAAATTTAGCATTTTACAATCCGGCGGGCATGCTGCAAATTTTTTTAATGGAGCAGTACATGAGAGATGGGTTTTGGAACTGTCAAGAAATAGAGATATGGGCAGCGCTTCAATAGTTGGGGATAGTATAATAAATCCTTCCATAGATTTAAACCAGGCTATAGAAAATCAAGGCGCCGCTATCGCTGCAATTTATTCAGATGAAACTCGTCCATACAATGCCACTGATACCGGCTGGTATTATTGGAGAGTAAAGTGGCTTGAAGATCCTGATAATATAAGCAGTGATGCATATAGATATAGCGATGTTTTTAGATTTTATATTGGTGCTCGAGATACATCCAGACATGAAACTACCACAACACCTGGAAGCTGCATGGCAGATTGCGAAGCGCCGCCAATACCCGAATCCCAGAAAGTACCCGCAACCACAGCGTCAGCAGGCAGCCGATTGCATATTGGTTTGTTTTTAATGAGCGTAACAGAATTAACCTGGTCAGGTCAAACTGCCTCAGGGCATGGAACAATTGCAGTACCTTTCCTTAGAGCTCCCATTAGAGTTGCGTTTAGTAATATAAGAGTAAATGCAGATAATAAAATTTATGAAGGGGATGTTCATGCAGAATATGATAACCAGGGAATTATTCCTGCAAATCTTTTGTCGCCAGTTGGAAGCATAACAGGTATGAGCGATTCCGAAGTGGAAGCTCTTAATAGTTATGTGAATCAAGCTGCACACCTTGTAAGTGCGTTTACATCTTCTACCCCGGTTGGAATGCCCATTGGACTTGATCATATGATTGATGACAGAAGATATACTATTGCTGTTGTTGGTTTGAATTTTAAACCTGAACACGCGGAATTAAATGCAATGATCGCTCTTGATTTCCCTGAATTGCATGGATGGCTTGGATTAGGCGCTAGGGAAATTTGTTTTCACCCTGACGGCTTAGGCGGTTTAGGAAGAGGAATGCTGTATCTGCCTGCAGACAAAGATGAATTCTGGAGCGATGATATTACTCTTAAACTCAAAGGAACAAAATTTAGTTCTGACTACAGTACAGTTACTGATTCGGGAACTTTTGTAAGATGGGATTGCAGTGGATTTATCAACTTAACAATTTCCGGTGAAGTTATTTTCGGCAGCAATCTTTTAGTAGAAGATTTAGATGATGGTCAACCTGGCACTGACGAAATTAAAGCTGAATTTAAATTAACTGTTAGAAAACATAGAAATTGGATTGCGGCACTTAATTTTAATAAGCCTTTTCAGATAAGCGGTGTTCAAGGTTTTGGATTTCAGGTTAGCGAAGCCTGGCTGGATTTTTCAGACGTAGATAACCCAACAGAATTCAGGTTCCCACACAACTATACTTTTCGTCCCGTTGATTTTGGAGGTACCGGCGGAACAGAAGGAGGCTCAGAATTATTATGGAAAGGTTTTTATTTAAAGAGAGCCGCTTTAAGATTACCAGGCACTTTTAGAAGTTCTTCTGATCCGAGCAATAGACTTGCGGCAAGTATCAATGGTTTAATTATAGACCGTACAGGATTTACCTCAAGCATCAGAGTAGAAAATCTTCTGCCGAGAGATGGAGGTGATTTAGATGGATGGTCATTTTCAATCGACACACTTTTCTTTGATATGGTTCAATCATCTTTTAGCAGGGCAGGGTTTAATGGTGAAATAGGAACATCCTTTACAGATTCAGCTTTAGTTTATAGTTCTGTCTTAAGCATGAGTACAAGTCATGACTTTAGTTATAATTTTATTATTCATCCCCAGAGTAGAATTAATGCAAACATTTGGCAAGCTGCACTGGAACTTGAACCTACAACTAATATTCAAATTACAATTGATGGACCAGGTTTTATGGCAAGAGCCGAGTTGAATGGAAGATTAACCATAAATGCAAATCTTCCGGTGGTGGGGCAAACCAACTTCACCGGAATGAGTTTTGAACATTTAACCTTCCAAACAAGAGAGCCCTATATAGTTTGTCCTGATTCCTGCATTCGATTCGGAACTGCGAGTCCGCAAAAATCTTTAGGCGGCATTCCGGTTGAGCCTTCACCTGTTAGTGTATTGCCAGACGGAGGACAAACAAGCGGCTTCCCTGTTTCTATTGATAATATTGGAATAACCACCAGAACAGGGAATCACGGTGAATCTTTAGCAGGTGTTGAGTTTACTTTGAAATTAAATCTAACCGGGGAATCAAATACATTTAGTGCTGCAACAACATTAGCTATTGTTGGAAAGCTTGATTTAACCGGAGGCACCGGCGGCCGGAAATATTGGACTTTTAATAGTGTTGATTTAGATTCTATTCACGTGTCCGGTTCGGTTGGTGTTGTATCATTAGAAGGAGGATTAAGGTTTTATAACCATGATGTAACTTATGGAAACGGTATTAAGGGTTTTATTAGAGCAACTTTTAAACCGACAATTAGCGCACAGGTAGCGGCGCAATTTGGGGATAAAGATGGAATGAGATATTGGTTTGTTGATGCTCAAGTTGTTTTAAGCCCTGGCATTACAGTTTTTACAGGACTTGACGTGTATGGGTTTGGCGGCGGAGCCTGGTATCATATGAGGCAAACCACTCCGGTGCCTTCCGCAGCATCATTATCAACGGCGGATACAACGGGAAGAGGTAATCCGGGAATGACTCTGAGCGGTGTTAATTATGTTCCTGATAATGCAAATGCTTTTGGTTTTGAAGCTACTCTAATATTTGGAAATACCGGCGGAGGACAAACTTATAATGCCGATGTTACTTTTGGTGCTGAAATTAATACAAGCGGCGGTATTAGCACAATGTTTTTAAGGGGCAATGTTTATTTTATCACAGATATTACCAACCGAGAAGATGTACCAATTCAGGGCTGGGCTGAAATAAGGTATAATTTTGCCGATAATATATTTGATGCAAACTTTGGTGTAACTGCAAATTTAGCTTCGGTCTTAACTGGTGATGGAACAATTGCCATTCATTTTGCGCCGGATATTTGGTACATACATGTGGGAACACCACTTCAGCCTATTAACCTTAATCTTGGCTTCGAATCTTTTCGGGCGATCTCATTTAAAACTTATTTTATGTGTGGAATGGATTTACCGCCTGCCGCTCCTGTACCAGATAACGTGCTTGATATTATTGGCAGGAGTATGACTTTCCCGTCGAGAGATGTTACCTCAATAACTGCCGGGGATGGATTTGCATTTGGCGCCCGGTTTGATCTTAACACCGGCAGAATTCCTTTCGGGCCATTTTTCGCTCGACTGGGTTTGGGCATGGGCTTCGATTTATCATTAAAAAATTATAGTGGTGTTACATGCGAAGGGATGCCCCCTGGAACTGTTATCGGTATGGATGGCTGGTATGCGCGAGGTGATTTCTATGCATATATTACAGGTGAAATCGGATTATTTGTAGATGTATGGTTCTTTTCAGGAGAAGTGTCAATTCTTGAAGTAGGTGCAGCAGCAGCATTGGATGCCGGCTTGCCTAATCCTACCTGGTTAAAAGGCGCTGCCGGCGGATATTACGAAGCACTGGGTGGAGCTGTAAAAGGAAATTGTCATTTTGAATTTTCGATAGGTAATGAATGCAGAGTACCTGAACCATCACCAATTGAAAACCTGGATATAATAGCACAATTGGATCCGCACGATGGTGAAACTGATGTTGATACATATATAAATCCTTTAGCAGCATTCAATATTGAGATAAATAAAGAACTTCAATTCACTCAAACTCTAGATGGCCGTTCTATACAAAGAAACTTTAGATTTTCAATTGACAAGTTTGAATTAAAGCAGGGCAGTCAAATTATACCGGCTCAAATCCAAAATGCAGATGATAAATTGAGTTCGGTAATATTACCATTCGATATGCTTAAACCCCGTAAGCCTTATAATGTAACTATTAAAATAAAAGCAGAAGAATATAATTTTACTACCCGCACCTGGGCGCTTGCTAGAAAAACAAATGGTGATCTTATAACTGCTGAGCTGAGCCATAACTTTACTACAGGTGATGCCCCCGATTATATTCCCTCAAATCAAGTAGCTTATTCATTTCCACTTTTCGGTCAAAGGTTTTTCTTAAAAGATGAATGTGATCAAGGTATAATATTGCTTAAAGCTGGAAGACCTGATTTATTTTCAATTTCTGAAACAGGCTATACTATTAGTTACCTTGTTAGATTTATTCCTGTTGACGGAGGAGTATATTTGGAGAGCGCTGCTGAATATCATTCCGGAAGCAAATCAGTTTCATTTCAGCTTCCAGCAATACAAAATTCCACTATCTACGCAGTTCAACTAATCAGAAAAAAAGAAAGAATAAGAACACCGGGTGATTTAATTGGCGGAATACTCCCAACATCAAGAAGCCCTTTAACAAATCCTGTGCTTACTGAATACTTAGCTTTAAGAGAAGGTGTACAAATTCGAAAGCAAAGAATTGACGGAAGAAGAGTAAGTAATGCAAATGAAAATTTATATTATGTATTTTTCTTTAGGAGCAGTTCATTTAGTTCCCTGCAGGCAAAGTTAAATTCGATTTCAAATTCATCCACTAATAGAGATTCCCGGAATATTTTATTTCTGCTCATAGAAAATTTATTACCTCAATATTCTACTACTGAAAAATTTGATATTTATGATGTGAACGGATTCAACTATAGAGTTGGATTTAACAATTATAAAATTTCACCGTTAGTTAGGACTTTAGATGGACTTAATAGTTCATGGTATAACACATTTGCAAAACCGGATATTTATGATTACTACAACACTGTAAAAAATTATACTTCAGTAAGAATGCGTACAGCAATGCCTGAAGGGATTCCACCTATAAATACAGTTACAATTATGAATCCTCAAAGTGCATTAACTGAAGCCGAATACTTACCATCCGCTCCCTCATCAGCTAATCAATATACAAATGTGCTAAGTAATTTTGGTTCAGGATTTTTAGGCGGTGTCGGTACAATATCATTTGGGGGCAGTTCATATTCCCCTACTATCTCAATGCGCATTACGACAGCTACCACAGCGTGGGTAGATTATACTTTGCTTAATCTATTAACCTCAGATGTTATGAGAAGATTAGGCCATCCGAGAACTTCAGAATTTTACACTGAGCCATTAAAAACACAAATGCTGAGATATTTAAATTCAACCTGGAGACCGCTAAGCAGAGGAACTTATAGAATAAAGTTTTATTACAATCCTCCAAATTGTTTTGGTCCTGATGATTTTGCTCCTGTTAGTGAAAAAACTTATACCTATTGAAATGGAGATAAAAATGTTAAAAAATAAAATCTATTTATTAATATTTATAATTTATTCAACAACTTTATTCTCTCAAATTAAAGACAGTTCAAAAAGTATTTTTGCAATTGCGGAAGTTAAAAGTAATGAAGTTGTAATTAGATGGGCGCTCAATTAATTATTCAGCATGGGAAGCAGGTAATAAAACAGGTTATAAAATCGTTCGATCCAGGGTTGACTATTCAGGAACAAAACCCGTAGAAACTGAACAAGTAAGTGCAGACACAATAAAGCCCTTTACTTTAGAAAAATGGAAATCGAGTTTTCCTAAAAATCATAAATATGCACCTATTGCTGCACAGGCATTGTACGGTAAAAAATTTCAGTTGAGCGAAGGCGACTTTAGTATTGCTAAAGTCCGCGCCGCTACACAAGAGAGCGAACTGCGTTATTCATTTGCAATTTTAGTTGCAGATTTGGATGCCGAAGTTGCATCAGGTTTGGGATTAAGATTTGTTGATAAAAATTTTGAAAAAGGAATGCAGTACCTCTACGCAATTATTCCCAACAATGTAAATATGATGGATACCGGTTTAGTTTTTGTCGATACAAGAGAAATAACACCCATTCCAAAAGCGCCTGCCCTCCAAAAAAATGAATCTGAAAATGAAGTTGAATTAAAATGGCAGCGAACAGAAAAGGAAAATTCTTTTACTGCCTATTGGATTGAAAGAAGTGATGATGGTGAAAATTGGATTAGGCTGAACGGAACTCCGTATCTTCAAGCAACGCAAAATCCAAATGCAAAACCTGACTTTTATATTTATTTTACTGATACACTCATCATTAAAAATTATATTCCTCATAAATATAGATTAATTGGTATTACTCCTTTCGGTGAGTTAAGCGTGCCATCCGATGTAATAGAGGCGATGGGAAGAGATAGAACAGCACCGGAACCTCCTGTTATAACCTCTGTGAAAGATGTAAATGGTAAAATTGTACTTGAATGGAATATAAAAAATCCCCCGGATGATCTTGCAGGTTTTTTAGTTGGTAAAAGTGATACGATAGGCGGGGAATATAATCCTTTAACCAAAGAAAAATTAAAACCAAATGTTAGATCATATACAGATGATTTCCCGGATGCTATTGGTGAAAATTATTATATAGTTTTTGCTGTAGATACTGCAAACAATGTTAGCGCTTCTTATCCTGCCTACGGATTTTTAACAGACTCCATTCCGCCTGCAAAACCAATTGGGCTAAGAGGAAAAATAGATACAAATGGAGTAGTAACAGTGTCATGGCCTATAGGTAAAGAGCCTGATATTATCGGCTACCGCGTTTACTATGCTAATGCAATTGAACATGAGTTCAGTAATCTTACTCCCTATCCGTTACAGGATACTTTATTTGTGGACACATTAAACCTCAATACTTTAACAAAAGAAATCTACTATCAAATTGCTGCAGTTGATAGAAATTATAATCACAGCGAACGTTCAAATATTTTAAAACTAATAAAGCCCGATATAGTACCGCCCGTCTCGCCGCTTATTTCAGATTATTTTGTCAGCGATACAGCAGTTGTAATTACTTATGTACCGAGTTCCAGTAAAGATGTGTTTAAATATCGAATGTTTAGAAAAGAAGAAAATGAAGAAAAAGAAAATAATTGGTTAGCGATAAAGGAATGGAAAAATCAGAAACAACTTTCAAATGTATTTACTGATACTGATGTAAGCGGTCCTAACTACTATCAATACGCACTTCAAGCAGAAGACAGTTCCGGCAATACATCGGAACTATCCCCTTATCTAAGTGTGCGGGTTTACAAAAGCATTCAATCATTTTTGATTACAGGCTTTGAAGCAAGGTATGAAAAAGAAAATAAAAGCATAATTCTAAAGTGGAATAAACCACAGTCGCCATTTCATTACTATGTTATTTATAGAAAATTAAATGACAACCGGATGACAAACTTTGCTTCTGCTGATTCTTTGAATTCGACTTTTACAGATAATGAAATTTATAATATTGGCAAATACCAATATGGAATTAAGGCTGTATATAATAATGGTGAATCAAAAATTGTTATTTCATCTGTCGTTCAAGTTGAAAAATAAATTTCTAATCTTTTACTCTCTTTAAAATTTCAGACTAAAAATTAATTATTATTTGATTTGAAAACGAAGAAGCCTATGAATAAAAAACTAATAATTATAGTTATTATCTTTTTGATTAATGGGTTTAACATTATTTATTCACAATCAGAAAACGATTCTTCAAAGAGCAATTTTGTAAAAGAAAATGTTCACTTAAGCGGAGAAGCAGGCGCTTACGGCGAATTATATTCTATGAACGGACAAGCTGACCGCAGACCTTCTTCAACAGGCAGATTATTCTTACGCCCCACTTTAGATTTATTTGGACTAATACAAATTCCATTTGAATTTTTATTATCAACAGAAGGAAATTCTGCACGCCAAAATATAAATCAATACGGTATTAGCCCAAGATGGAGCTGGGGTGTTTTGCATCTTGGGGATTTTAGTACCGAGTTTTCTAAATATACTCTTAGCGGAATAAAAATAAGAGGGAGCGGCATTGAATTAAAGCCGGGCAATTTTCGATTTGCTGCGGCTGCGGGTTTTACTCAAAGGTCTGTTCCCGGCGGTGCGCAGGACGGAACTTATAAACGATTTTTATTCTCCACAAAAATTGGATACGGAAATGAGAAAGACGGTTTTTTTGATTTAATTTTTTTAAGGGCTAAGGACGATGTTTCTTCACTATCAGAAAGGCAAAGTTCTATCACGGTTCTTTCTCCTAACGGCAATGATAATTTAGAAATCGGATCAATTATTTCTATACAATGGAATTCTTTTGGATTGGGAGGTACTGTAAAAATTGAACTTTCACGCGACGGCGGTAATACATTCGAACTTATAGATGATAAACAGCCTAACATTAAATTTTATAATTGGACAGTGACTGGACCAACTGCTTTTGAAGCGATTATAAAAATATCAAGTGAAGAAACACCTGAAATATTTGACCTAAGCGATAAAGTATTTTCAATCGGCACAGGTAATGAAACGCAAATCGCGTCATATCAAGACAATATAATAAACCCGAATGCTGTAACGCCGCAAGAAAATTTAGTGCTTGGTTCAAAAGGCAGAATAACATTTCTTCAGAACATGATAAATTTTGATTACGACATTGCAGGCAGCGTTTACTCTCGTGATCTCCGTGCGTCGGAAATAGATCTTGATTCGGTTGATATTCCCTCTTTCATTTCCAAAATATATAAACCTCGTGTCGGGACAAATTATGATTATGCCTACACGGCTTCACTTGGTTTAAGATTAAAAAACTTTTCAACTAAAATTGGTTATAGAAGAATAGAGCCGGGGTATAATTCTTTAGGTACAGCTTATTTACATAATGACATAAACGAATTTTCAATAAAGAATTCAATTAGAATTTCAAAGGTAAATTTATCAATTGGTTATATCAGGCAAGCAGATAATCTTATAGATCAAAAATTATTTACAACATCAAGAAATATTATAAATTGTGGTGTGAATGCTAAGGTTACAGAAATTTGGATTACTAATTTTTCATTCAATCTTTTAAGCATGCAGAATGATTCTGATAACGACTCAACAAAAATTAAATTTGGGAATATTTCATTTAATACAACAAATAATTTTACCGTATCAAAAAAAGCATTACTTAGAAATATCAGTTTCAATTATAGTTTTCAAAATTCTAAGAATGAATCTTACTTGTTAAAAAATAATTCCAATTCTGTGCATACCGTAAATGCCGGGGCTGGTTTTGGACTTTCAGAGAATTTGAATTCAACTTTTTCGGCAGGCTTTGTCACTTCAAGTTTATTTGATACAGTAAAAACATTTACACATAATTATTCATTACAATTTCAGCACAAGGCATTGTCAAACAAACTCAACTCTTCATTTACACTTTCAACTTCTTTTCATGAAAGCAACAAAACATTTAGAACATCGATAAACAGCGGATATAATTTAACTGAAGCGGATAATGTAGCTTTGGCTGTCTCCTTGCTAAAGTTTAACGGCAGCACTTACAGAGGAGGAGGTTTTAGTGAAGTTATAACAACGCTAAATTATGCACACAGGTTTTGAAAAGAAGGTTTATTTTTTTCATCCGCATTTATTCTTCATTCTCAATTACCAAATAGCTTCCTTTAAAATCCTGGTTTCGAACTTCTATAACTGCTTTTTTATTTCTATCCGGTTTGAATTCAATTTGAGCTTGACCATTCGCAGCTTCTATTATTGAACTGCCTGTGGGTGTGCCTAAATTCTCCAATAATTTTCCAGAGCCATCTAAAGAAAAATAAATTCGCTTGCTGTAATCAAGACACCTCAATTTTTCTTTATCAACTACGGTTGCTGTAATTAAGTAGTTTCCATTTTGTAATATTTTGTAAGTTAATTTTATTTCACTCGGTGTGCCGGATTTTTTATATGTATAATTTATGTTGAGTGTATCGATTGCAGTTTGCAGATTATTTAGTAGTAAATTTTCAATCCCTTCAAAATATTTTACGGAGAAATATATTCCTCTCAAAGCATTGTTAGTATGGCATGATTTTGCTTCCACTTATCAAGCTCACGGAAACTTTGAAACACTGATTGGCAAATGGGATAGTAGAATAAAAGAAAAAGTCAGGATGTCGTTTCATGATGATAAAGAAGGAGTCCCTATTTCAACCGGCGTTGCTATTAGAATTGGTTCATTTATTATAAAAGCCTTTTTTGAATTCTTTAAAGACCAACTAAGAGAACCAAATAAATTTTTAGAAAAAATAAATGTAATGTTAGAGATTGTGAATAAAGCTCGAATTGAGGTTCTTAATTTTGACACTAAAGGCAGACCACAATTCGGAGATATTAAAGCAATCTATGGAAAAGAAGAATCTGCAATAGATGAAATGTTTGTTAAGCTGAAGTTAAAATATAAATAAACAGTAGTGACAAGCCGAAACTTGTCACCATAAGTCACATAATTAATTTTATACCAACTCTTCTTCCAAACCAATTACCTTTGGAAATAAAATATTGTTTTCAAGATGAACATGCTCGTGTAAGTCTTCTTTAAAATCATTAAACTCTCGATTGACTTGAATTAATCCCAATCCTTTTTTAGTTTTAGTGTGTCTATAAGGCACACACATAAAATATATTAAAAATGAAGTATTTTGATTGGGACGAAGAAAAAAATGATATATTAAAGGATAAGCGGGATATTACATTTGAAGAAATAGTTTTATCAATTTCAAATGAAAAACTATTAGACGTCGTAGAGCATCCCAATAAAGAAAAATATCCAAATCAGAAAATATTTATTGTAGAAGTTAGAAATTATGCTTATATGGTTCCATTTGTGGAAGATGAAGTGAAATATTTTCTGAAAACAATATATCCAAGTAGAGAAGCGACTAAACAATATTTAAACAAAGAGGAATAGAGATGAAATATTTAGATAAAGAAGAAAAAGATTTAATAGAATCTTACAAAAAAGGCGAATGGAAGCCTATCACAAAGAAAAATCAAAAAGAATATGTTAAAGCTGCAAAAGAAAGTATAGCCAAAAATAAAAGAATAAATATTCGTTTAACTTCAAAAGATTATCACGATATTCAGGTTAGAGCAATGGAAGAAGGGATTCCATATCAAACATTGATTTCCAGCATCATTCACAAATATAATAAAGGTGAATTAAAACCTATTTCTTAATACAGTGATAAGCCGTAACAAGTCAACACAATCCTCAAGATACATTATTGCTTGCTACGAACCACTTCGCGGCAAAGATAGCTCCCACTATTTTAATCACAAGGTTACAAAATGATTCGTGACCTTCACATTGTAAACCGATCAATTAAACTTTTACAACAACTCTTCTTCCAATACAATTACCTTTGGAAATAAAATATTATTTTCAAGATGAACATGTTTGTGCAAATCTACTATAAAACAATTGGGGGATAGAATTGATATCGATAGCGACTTGAAATACCATTATTTTATCGATATATTGAAGTGTAAAATTTAAAGGAGTTAACAATGACAACCGTAACTGTTTCGCCTAAGTATCAAGTAGTGATTCCTAAAGAAATAAGGCAAAAACTAAAATTGAAACCAGGCCAAAAATTACAGATAGTGGAATTAGACGATAGGATTGAATTTCTTCTTCTTAAAGACATTAAAGATGCACGTGGTTTTTTAAAAGGAATCAATACGGAAATTGAAAGAGAAGGAGACCGGATATGAATTTAGTCGATTCATCCGGGTGGCTGGAATATTTATCAGATAGTAAAAACGCGAAATTGTTTGCGCCTGCTATTGAAAAAACTGATGATTTGATTGTGTCTACAATAAATATATATGAGATTTACAAAAAGATATTGAAAGAAAAAGATGAAAACACTGCAATCCAAATAATTGGATTAATGCAGCAAGCAAAAGTTATTGAGGTTAATTCTTCGATCGCAATTCAAGCAGCGAAACTTAGTGTTGCTCAAAAAATACCAATGGCTGATAGCTTAATTTATACTACTGCGCAGCAATTCAAAGCTATTGTCTGGACTCAGGATATTGATTTTAAAGATTTGGAAAATGTAAAATATTTTAAGAAATAAAAAGCAGTGACAAGCCTAAACTTGTCACCACATGTCACATAATAAATTTTCTACACCAACTCTGCTTCCAAAACAATTACTTTGGGAAATAAAATATTATTTTCAAGATGAACATGCTTGTGCAAATCTTCTTCAAAGTCTTTTAACTCTTGATAGGTAACTTTAAATGTATTGCATGCATCAGCAGGAGGTGTATAATTATTAGAGAGACTTCTAATTTCATATAATTCATCACCGGCAGCTTCGTGTTCTGCCATCATCATTTTAATTGGGTTTTTTGCACTTCCGAAAAAAGGAAGTTCAGCCTTTGAACCAGTCTTTTTAGCCTTTGCTAGTTTTTTAATGTAAGGGAATAATATTTCTTCTTCTTTCATCATGTGCATTTTTAAATCTTTATACACAGTCGAAAACTTCTGAGCAATTTCAATTACTTCAGTATGATTTTCTCCATGTACCGAAGCAACTTTTTGAGTGTGTGCTGCTAAAATTGGTGTCATCTTTCTAACATAAGCATGGTGATTATTTATTATGTAATCAGTAAGAAAATCAACATCCCATTCATCGTAATTATTTTCATCAACACCTGAATTTGTATTTAAAACATTAAGCTCTTCAACAATAGGTGAACTTTCAATTCCCTTTTCCTCGCAAGCCTGTGCTATCGGCTTGTTTCCGCGGCAGCAAAAATCTAATCCGTATTTTTCAAATACCGCTGCTGCTCTAAAATTATCTTTTACAATTTGCGATAATGTTTGATCAGTATAATTTTCGGTTAATGTTTCTTCTTTCATTTTTTACTCCTTTAGATTTTTGTTATTAAAATCTCTACTCATTGTCATTTCGACCGAATCTTCGGTGAGAAATCTTTTACTCTCTACTAAAGATTTCTCAGTCAAAGACTCCGTTCGAAATGACAATCCAAAATTCACTGCTTCCCTTTCATTTCTTTCGCGGCCGATTCTTCATTAAATTCTTTAACTGCTGCTGTGCCGGTTGGATGTCCGTATGAATTCATCATCTTGTAATGAATTAAATAATCATGTTTGTTGATATTATTATCCCAATTGCCGGTCAGCATTCCGATTCCTGTAACAGCCATAAAAATTACAACTACTGCAATTGCAACTAACTTCTTTAGAAATCTTTTTCTTCTTCGGAAGCATTGTAGTGAGGTTTAATGTATCTGCAACAGGACAAGCATCAACGCAGCTTAAACACGTTGTACATTCATCTGAATAAAACTGTTTTTACTTTATCCACTTTAATATTTGAAGGACACGCTTTTGCACACAAACCGCAATCAATACAGCTAACCGGGTTTCTTTTAATTTTATTGGGACTTAAAAAGTTAAACATTCCAAGCAGAGCACCGTAAGGACAAAGATACCTGCACCAAAATCCGCGAATAAAAATTGAAAGCACAAAAAGCGTAGAGAGAATTATTATTGCAGCCCGGGAAAGATCTGCAAAGAAATAATACATTTTTAAATCAGCAACCAGATTGTATGGACTATCAAGAAAAGCTCTAAGAGCAATGTCAGACATTAAAAAGAAAACTGCGTAAAACAAAAACCCAAGCAATAAATATTTTAAGCTGCGTAGTGGATAATCCAGCCATTTGGGAAGCTTTAATTTTTTCTTAAATATTTTTTGTCCAAAGTCTCCAACTAATTCAGAAATAAATCCAACCGGACAAAACCAACTGCAAAACGATTTTCCGAAAACTAATGACATCAAAACAATTGCAAGAAAAATAAACATGCCCGCAGGATGCGCATGATGAACTTCTCCGGTTGTAATAAATAAATAAAAGCTCATCAGCGAACTGATTGGAAGAAAGCCGTCAACTCCCGGAGGCCGGCTGACAAACTGTGCAGCTCCCCCGCTCTCCAAATATTTTGAGAAAGAAGTAAAACTGTACACCAATCCAAATACAAAGCACTGCAAATAAGGATTGAATGATAAATCTAATTTTCTGAATTGGCTTTTCAGTGTTTCTAATAATTTTTTTCTTTGTTCTTTTTGCGGCAGTTTCAATTACATCAGTGTTCATAATCAGAGTTTTTTATCTTATTTATGATTAAAAAAATATCGAATAATTATTAAAGGCTATTCAATTTATTTATAGTTTTTTCTTTCAGTTGATCAAGAGTTTCATCGTTTAACATGTTATACGCTTTGGTTCTCAGTTCTCCCCATTTTGAATGCAGCGGACAAGGATGATCGGGAGAACATTCTGGGAAACCAAGAACGCAGCTATTGAACATATCCAATCCATCTATGGCTCCGACTATATCAATTAGTCTAATTTTGTTTGGATTTTTGGCGAGTGCAAATCCACCGGATTTTCCTTTTTTAGAATTCACAATTCCGCTTTGGGTTAAGCTTTGAAGAATCTTTGAAACAAATTCTTTTGGAATTCCAAGTTTTTTGGCGATTTCATCAACCGGGACAACTTCACTTCCGTTATTTTTTGCAGCTAAGTAAAGTACCGCTTGCAATCCGTATTCACACTTTTTAGAAAAAATTACTGTCATTTTTTTAATCAGATTAAATTATCTGATTAAAAATATGAAGAAAATATATACATATCAAATAATTTTTGGAAAAATTTAAAACAAAAAAAGCCTGACCAGAAAAAATGCCGGGCAGGCTTTTAATGAACGTGTGGGGTTCTATTGAATTGTTATAAACCTTTCTCTTGGAGTCATAGAGATACCGCAGCGTGCAGGAGCTTTGCCATCATAAGTATTGCCACAGGTTGTGCAAACCATATAAAGAGATGAAAGTGTATTCTCTTGTTTATTATTTAATTTTTCAAGTGCGTTCTCATACATTGCTTTATGTTTTTTCTCTGTTTGATAAGCATAGTTGAATGAAATTAAAGCTAAAGTAACTTTACCTTCCTGAGCATTTTTAAGAAACTCAGGATACATAGTTGCAGATTCGTAAGACTCACCTTTGATCGCATCTTCCAAATTTTCTTTGGTTGATTTTACTTCAAACTTTGGTTCAATCTTTCCAGCTTTAACGTCTAATTGCTCTAATACTGCTCTGTGATTATTTGCATGAATTTTTTCAGCTTTAGAAGCAGCTTCAAAAAGTAAAGCAATTTTATTTAAACCTTCTTCTTTAGCTTTATTTGAGTATGCCATATACTTAGCACTCGCAGTAGTTTCTCCGGTTAGTGCTTCCTTCAAATTATCTATAGTAACTAATTCTGCTTTGGTTAGGGTTTTTGCAAAATTTGATGACCCCGCAACTAATACAGCAAGCAATACAACTAATAATGTTTTTATTTTCATCTTTAACTCCTAATGATTGTTTGATAAATTTTACATACCAAATTTATATTCAGAAGCCTAAAATGAACTTTAAACATTTCTTAAAATTTGATTAAAATTTAGATGAATTAATTTTGCGGGAAATAAATAAAAACCGTTGTCCCCTTTTGCGGCTGGCTTTTAATTTCCAGCTTAATGTTTTGAAGATCGGAGAGTTTTTTTACAATGGCCAAACCAAGTCCATTCCCCGTTATCTTTGAGTTTCTTGATTCATCAACGCGGTAGAACCTGTCAAATATTTTATCGACTTGCTCATTCGTCATCCCAACGCCTTCATCTTTTATTGAACAAACCACTGCTGAATTATTTTTAACGATACTAACTTTAACTTTTGATCCGTGTTCTGAATATTTTAATGAGTTGGAAATAATATTTTCAAAAATAATATCCATCATTTCAGGATCAGCTTTTACAAAAATATTATCCGTTTTATCCTCAATTTGTACCGCTATATTTTTTAATTCGATTTGATTCCGCAACCGCAATAATACAGGTTTTATTTTATCACCTATTTTGCACTGGACAGTTTTGGGAACAATTTTCCCGCTTTCATACCTGGCAAGCATAAGTAATTGATCTATAAGATTGGACATCCGATTAACTTCAGTAATGCAGTATGTTATTTTATTTTCGTACTGCTCAACTTCTCTTGGTTTCCTGATTAAAACCTCCAGAGTTCCTTTTATAACTGCAAGCGGAGTGCGCAGTTCATGAGAAGCGTCGGCGGTAAATTGTTTTTCACGTAATACTGCATCTTCAAGTCTATCTAAAAGATTATTTATTGTTGAAGTTAGTTGATACAACTCATCATTATGCAGGGGCAGTTCAATTCGCTCATTAAGATTTTCTTTTGTAATTCTCTCTGCAGTTGAAATTACTTTATTAATTGGCTGAATACTTTTACCAGCAAAAAATCTTGTTATAAAAAACAAGACAAGTAAAACGAACGGATAAGCAACTAAAAGCACAATCCTTAAGTTATCTAAAACAACGGCGGATTCTTCAAGCGGCATAGCAACTAATAAGTACCCCAACGTCTTGCCATGAGGATTTTGAATCGGCATTTGAAGCTGTCTTGTTGGTTGTTTAGAGAGCTCCGTGTTAAAATATGTTTTAGTTTTAAGCTTCGAATTAAAATTAAGTTTTATATCCAGCAAGATTGCCGGATTTATTTATAATATTTCCAATTGTATCTGTTACTTGAATAAAGGTAGGGTTAACTTCAATTTGGTTGTGTTCCTTTTCAGTCCACTCAAAAGGATTTGCAAATATAAATTTATCATTCAAAACAACAAGACTATTAAATACCTCGCTTGTTTCAGCGTCTAAATCTCCATCAAGATGAGTATAAACAGTTTTGTGCACAACATAATAAATTGTTAAAAACAAAATTAGAATTAGAACAGCGGTTGCCGCTAAATAATAAAATGATATTCTATTTCTTAAACTAAGTGTATTCATACTTCTTTAATTATATAACCAACTCCTCTAACGGTTTGGACAAAACTTTTCCCGTTTCCAGAGTCCAATTTCTTTCTAAGAAAATTTATATATACGTCAATCACTGAAGTATCGGCATCAAAATGAATATCCCACACATGTTCAATTATTCTTGTCCTTGTGCAGATTTTGTTTTTATTTCTTATTAGAAATTCGAGAAGCGAAAATTCTTTTTGAGTTAAAGTAATTTCTTCTGAGGCTTTAAAAACCTGGTGAGTGTTAAGGTCTAATTTAATTTCATTAAAAGTTAAAACTGACTGCTCGCCTTCTTTGGTTCTTAATTGAACCCTAATCCGGGCAAGCAGCTCTTCGAATTCAAACGGCTTTTTGATGTAATCATTTGCTCCCGCTTCCAATCCAAAAACAGTATCTTGAACAGTATCTTTTGCCGTTAAGAATATTATAGGAACTAATTTATTTCTGTTTCTTATCTGCCTGCAAACTTCAATACCGCTGATTCCGGGAACCATCCAATCCAATAAAATAATATCATACTCGTTAGTCTTTGCAAGAGTTAGTCCGTTAATTCCCTCATCTGCGGCATCGACAGCAAATCCTTCTTCTTCTAATCCATCCTTAATAAAATTTGAAATACCTCTTTCGTCTTCAACAACCAGAATGCGCATATTATAAATTAATCCTCGTCTTCTAAATTATTATTTGAATTGAAATCCATTCCTAAATTAAACTGAACACCTGCAGCATGTTTGAATACCAATTCACCGCCATAATAACCGGTTCTAGCAATTGAAAGTACTCCGATAAAAAATAAACCCAGAGCAACCCATTTGAAAACACCGGCGTATTTCTTCAAAACCACAAAACCAATTCTCACTACTGATGCAATTACCATAAGCCATAAAGATAATTGAGCAGCTGATTCATGAGTTTCTAATGCTTGCTTTAATGCTCCAACTTCTGAAATACCATCACCTGCCAGATCCCCGGAAAAGTAAGCTGCAATTACTCCCAGCGTTCCCAAAATTAATAAATAAAAACCTGCATTGCTATAAAATTCCTTTTTAAAGAATGTGCCGATTAAATCAAACAAAAACCCGACAATTAATAATGCAATCGGGAAGTGAACTATCATTGGGTGAATATGAGTTGTGTCTATCATTTTTGTATCTCCTTAAAATGTTATATACAAAAATAGATTTTCACTTTTAAAACATTCTAAACAGATTCTTAAAATTGGCTTAAAATGACTTAGGATTAAATAGGGCTAGGTTTTATTGAATCGTTTTAATTAATTATTTCTTCTTCTCTCAGCAAAGCATATCGCCTATCTTGATATAACCTTCCTATCCCCGCTCCTATTATAAATACAATGGACGAGTAATAAATCCAAAATGCTACAACAATTATCAAGGCATATGTTCCATAGATTTTACCGAAAGCAGAATAGTTATAAAGATAAAATCCGAATAGCTGCTTTGCAGTTTGCCATAATAAGGCTTCCCACAATGCACTGATTAAAGTTTCTTTCTTCCCCAATTTTTTTGTGGGCGCAATATTATATAGACTTGCAAAAACAATGAATATAATAGGGACCGATATTAGTGAACAATTATATGCTCAAAATTCCGGATTAAAAAATTTTAACACTTCAAGTTTAGAATAGTTTAAAGTTGTTTCAAGTGGAAATAATGATAATGATTATAAAAATGTTTTTATTTTTACTTTAAATCATGACATTAATCGAACAATATTTATTAGGAAACAAGATTTTATTTTCAGACGGTTTTGTATTAAAGGATAGTGAAATAAAGATTTGAGAATATAAATCATTTAAAGATAAAATAAATCTATTTTTAGATGAGAAGATTTTTCAATTACTCTATAACTATATAACTTCCTTTAAAATCTTGATTGCGCGCTTCGATTACGGCTTTCTTATTTTGATCAGGCATAAAAATAATTTGAGCTTTACCATTTGCAGCTTCAATTATAGAACTACCCAAAGGTGTTCCCATATTCTCTAATAATTTACCGTTTCCATCTGCAGAAAAATAAATTCGTTTGTGGTAATCAAGACATCTTTGACCATCTTTGTCAACTACGGTTGCTGTAATTAAGTAATTACCATTTTGAAATTTATTATAAGTTAATTTTATTTCGCTCGGCGATGATGCTTTTGTATAAGTATAATTGATTGTTAATGTATCAAGGGCATATTGCCGTTTATTTTTATATCCGATTGCTTTTAAATTATTAACGCCTTCATTAAAATTTACTTGCCAGCTTAATCCGGAAGCCGGGAAAATTTTTAAATCTTTATTTTTCTTTCCGATACTTATGTTATTTAGAAATAGCTCCACCGATTCACAATTAGAATAGACGCATACTTCCCTTTTTAAATTTTTTGGACCGCTTCTCTCAGTCCATGTATGGCTTTCGATATAACAGAATTCAGGTTTGGTAGTCCAATAACTTTTGAAAACATAATATGCATCTTTCGGATTTCCGGCTCTATCAATTAATCCTTTTAAATTCATATAAGGAATTGCATTTTCAGGGCGAAGCGGAGTTGGAAAATCTTTAAAAGCCCACTGAGCATTTCCTCCAAAAGTAGTCGTCTGCATCGTATATCTTAAATGCCAATCAAACAAATCTACTATATAGTTTTCACTCCAATCCCCCACGTTGGCAATATTAGAAACTTTTATTTTGTTTTCCATTTCATCCCATTCATCCGGATTAACAATACCTTCGCCATTAATGGGATTTTCAGAATGCCTGCCCAGCAGACTTGATCCGCCGTATTCTATATGAACCATGTGCGGATATTTTTTCTGCGCATCTTCAATTGCTTTTTGATAATTAGTGTAAACGCCTGAATACCACCCGCTCCAAATTGAAGGTGAAAAGACATCAACAATATCTGCGGCGCCTTGATATTTCCTAGCGGCGGTTAATCTTGAAGGATCTAAGTTATGAGATATATTATTTAAGATATTTAAAAAAGAATTTAAGGAATCTTCAATATTTACATCCGGAAAATCGGGCAGCCAATCAAGTTCATTTCCAAGCGACCAAATTATTATGCTTGGATGATTGAAGTTTTGGTTAATTTGTTCGGTAAACAATCTCTTGGTATTTAACTGCCAATCTTCGCCGCCCATTCCGCCGCGGCACCATGGCAGCTCGTCCCATACCAACAATCCAAGTTCATCACAAGTTTTATACACCAGCGGACTTTGAGGATAATGAGCAAGTCTCACAAAGTTAGCCCCCATATCTTTTATCATTCTCATATCTTTTAAATGAAGACTATCAGGCATTGCTTCCCCGAATCCGGCAAAATCTTCATGGCGATGAGTTCCTTTAACTAGCAGCTTTTTACCATTGAAATAAAAAGCCCCATGTTCTTTAAACTCAAACCATCTGTAACCAATTTTTTCAGCCGTCGAATCTATTAGTTTATCGTTTACAGAAAGGTTTAATTTTACCGTGTATAAATTCGGATTATCAGGCGACCAAAGTTCAGGGTTTTTTAGGTCATCAAGTTTTACTTCAGCTAAATTATTTCCTTTTGATAATTTTAATTGTACGGCATTTTCTTCAACTAGTTTTCCTTCCGGATTAAACAGGCTGGCGCGAAGCAATGCATCAATCTCATCTAAACAATTAATATTAGCTTCAATTTTAGTTTCGCCTGAAGATTCGCTAACATTAGAAATTATAGCATGAAAATTTTTTATGTAATTATGAGGAAGAATTTTCAGCCAAACATTTCTAACAATACCCCCGTAAATACAAAAGTCAGATTTTTGCGATGGAATTATATTTGGATTATAGGAATTATCAACTCTAATATTTATAATATTTTCTTTACCTTCATTTATGAAAGGAGTAATATCAATTTCAAAGCCCACATAACCGCCAGTATGCTTGCCGGCTAATTTTTTATTCACGTAAACTTCCGTAGTAATATTTGAGCCTTCAAAATAAAGAATAACGTTTTGTTCATAATTTAATTTTGGAATAAAAATTTTTTTCTCATACCAGCTTGCGTCTCTTCTATAACCAGGCTCGGCATCAACATTATCAAACTGATTCCATGTATGTGGAAGATTAATTTTTTGCCATAATTTATTAGCGCTTTGTAACTCATTTATGTTTTTAAAATTATCTTCGAGGTAAGTCCAATCTTCATCAATATTATAAATTTGTCTCCCGCTTTTATCTTCAACAAAATTTTGGGAGTTAGTAGATTGAGCAAAAATAATTGAAATCGAAAAAAATATTATTACAAATAATTTTAAATAAGCCATCGCCTTCCTATAAAATAAATTGAAAATTAAATTTTAAATTGCGGGTCGTTAGTCAATCCACAAAATTGGCTGCCGAATAAAAAAGTTTCTCAAAATTTCTTCTTTGGTTGGAGCCGGATTTAAAGTCTTCCAAAGGTCTATATATTTTTCTGTATCATAAGCTATGCCTCCAAATAATAAAGATGGCTGTCTTACAGGCCAATCATCAAAATACATAACATCTTTTTGATACTGCCATTTTGATTTATCTTTTATGAAAGGATACATAAATTCTATCGCTGCTTCAAGCGTTACGCTATCCTTCGTTTCATACTGCCAAAGATTATTTTCAGGGGTAGATAAAATTTTAGCGACCATCGTCATTGCATCAAGATTAAATAATGAATAGCCGTATGGTTTAGTGCGCGCCAGTTCTTTTGGAAAGCTGCCATCAGCCGCCAGTTGCTCAGGGAGTAGAGTTTGTTCAAAATGATTTCGGCAAAACTCAAGTTTTTTTTCATCGCCGATAAATTTTGCATACTCAGCAACCTGCATGTTCCAACAAGCGCTGTGGTTGTTGCCGTTGTCCCGTTCATCAATTCCAAATTGACTATTCATCAGCCAATCAGAAAATTCCGTAAACCAATTTTTAATTTTATTTAAATCATCTTTTTTTATAAAAATATTTTTTTCAAGAACCATCGCAGCTTGCACAACTTCCACTAAATGAATAGCGTCAATTATTCCAATTCCTCTTCCTTCAAATCTTCCTTTAATGGCTTGTGAATAATTAAGATTTGGATTCATCATTGTTTGTTTATTTACAAACCAGGCAAGCAAATGCTTAACTGCATGTTCGGCATATTTTTTATCGCCAGTAAATTTATAAGCGGCGACTAAAGCTGGAACTTGAATGCTTAATCTTCTCATAGCTTGGCGGTGCGCAACAAAATTATCCGGGTTCGTCAATCCATCTTTTCTTATGTAAGGACCTTCGGGATTTTGCGGATCCACCCACCAATAATCTCCTTCGGAATAAAAATCATGAATACCGCCGGCGCTTCGATCAGCTTTGAATGAAGTAATGGTTATTGGCTCTTCTTTTAAATATTCATTAGCGTCATTTACAACTCTTTCTTTGTCAAGCGCAGTAATTAATTTTTTTACAGAATCAACTTTAACTTGATTGAGAGAAGCGATTTTAGCTTTTCGTAAATTAGCCTCAAGGAAATAATAATCCGCGTAAATTATTGGAACATCAACTTCTGAATCAGCCGGTTTGCTTCCAACGGAATGTTTTAAAATAAAATTTTTATTATCGCCAACAGCCGATAAATACTTTGGGGATGAAAGACTTGTTAAAATTTTATCAGCCGCTTGTAAATATTCGCCGCCATTTGAATCAGAATAATTATTTAATTCATAAAGCGCCGAACACATAATTGCCGCAGCGGAAGCATCTCTTTCTTCATTTGGAATATTTGGCGCGTTATAATCCCAATATGGAATCATGTCATCAGGGAGATTTTTATTTGTTAGAATATACTCCGAAATATGTTCAGCTTGGTTTAAATATTTTTTATCTTGTGTATAACGATAACACATTGTGTAACCATAAAGCGCCCAAGCCTCGCCTCTCGCCCAGCATGAGCTATCTGAATATCCTTGATGGGTTCCTTTACTTATCACTTTCCCGGTGGCAGTATCATAATTAACAACATGCCAGGAGCTGAAGTCATCTCTAAAATGATTTTTCAGCGTAGCGTTAGCGTGCGAAACAGCAATGTTATAAAATGAGGAATCTCCGCTTTCTTCAGCAGCCCAAAAAAGTAATTCAAGATTCATCATATTATCAATTATAACAGGATACTGCCATTTGTCTTTATTATGATCCCACGAACGTATGCATCCAATTTTCGGATTGAATCGAGTACTTAAAGTTTTAGCGCTTTGAAGTAAAACTTTTTTATAATGCTCATCGTCTTTAAGCCTATAACCATTCCCGTAACTGCAAAACATTTTAAATCCCATATCATGGGTTCCGCCGTTGTATTGTTCATTCTCAACATTATTAGTAAAAAATTCGGCGGAGTTTTTCCATTTATTATCTTTTGTGAACTCATACATATACCACAAACAGCCGGGGAAAAAACCGCTCGTCCAATCTTTTGATTTAACAAGTTTCAGACTTCCATCTTTATTAATGCTGCGTGGACTTAATTCTGAGTTATCAATTTTTTGCAGCATCTCTGAATATTGTTTTTGCGCGATAGTAAAATTACTTTTTACTAATTCTTCGTTCTGTGCATTTAAAAAATTAAATGCAAAAAGAAGTAAGAGTAGAACTTTATTAATTCTTAATATATTCATATAGATTAACGCGCCATTTCTAATTTAATTTTTTCTCCGGGAATCAAAATTAATTCTTTCGTAAAACTGAATTTATCCTTTGTGTTTGATAATTTAATATTTTCGTTTCCTAATAAAATTATCTCAAATTTTTCTTTTATCTTTTTTATATAAAGAGTTGAAGGTTTTTCAATTAAAAACTTTTGATTATTTAGCGTTAAATATTTTGCGTTTATTAATAAGAAAACAGAATCATTTTTATTAAATAAATATTCCGACTCAATTTCTGAAGTCTTAATATTTTTCAATACTTTCCAATCGCCTAAATTAAAAGAATCATTTTGAGCGTTGTTAATTATCTCGCCAAAATTTTTAAATGGAAATAAAAGCGTTGAAAAAGAGAAATCTTTTTTATTAGAAACATTGAAAACAAAATTTTGTTTGCCATGCCAGCCTTCGCAATTAATTTTATAATTATCATTTTTAAGCTGAATTATTTCCAAACCCGAACCGTTGGCAAATGTAGATCTTAAATGATTATTATTTTCAATTCCATAATGCCCCTGCCAAATTTGTTGGAATGAATGGTTAGAACTGCTTTTAAAATTATCTTTAACAATCCAAAAGCCATCTTTAATAAAAATTACTTCGCGAAAATATTTTACATTTATTGAATCATATCCATTATGAGTTCCCGCAAAATAATCTACATCATCGGAAGAAAACCATTGTAATGTTTTTGGCTGAGGTAATTTTTCCCATTTGCCAAAACCGGAACCGCCGGAATTCGGCTTCCAATTTTGCCCTTGCGGTACGCTGTCAACCAAAGCTACATTCTTTACCCAGGAATTTTTAAAAGTATTCAAATCATCTAAAAAATATCTTACCTGGTAATTTGGAAGAATTTCATTTTCGTTTGAATAAGAAACTAGACCCAGCATATCTCCATGTTGATGATCAGGTTTTTCTTTTGACAGTCCAGCCGAGATAACCATATAATCGTTATTAGTTTCCCATCCGTTTCGCATAACATAATATCCGGTTGAAGAAAGCGCGGTAGAACCGACAAAGGGTTTTTCACCTTTTTCTTTATAAATTATTTTCGCGTCGTCAGGTTTAATCAGCCAATAATAATCTGAAGGAATTTCATCTGAAGAAAAATATCGGAACGTTTTATTCTGAAATAAAATTGCGCCGATCGTCATTACAATATCCACGCGATTAAATTCCGACCAGGGCGCATCTGTATCATCCTGCAGAACGGGCAGATGTTTATCAGGCTGCGCAATTTTTACAAGCGCTTCGAACATGCTTCTTAGTTTTTTAGTGAACTCTGCGGGTAGTTTAATATTATTAATTTTTGCAAGCTGATATACGTAAAAATAATTTTCAATATCGCCTATGTGATAATGAACTGATCTTTCAAATTGAAAACCGTCGTCATTAATTTCTCTTTGAAGATGAAGCGTTAACAAATCTATGGATTGCTTCAACCAGACTTCAGTTCCGGAAAATTCAGGAAAAAGAACAGCCAATTGAAAAAGCGAACTCAACCCTTTGGTATGATGATTACCGTAACTAAAATTTTTAGTTCGCTTTTGAAGCTGCGCTCCCGTGTGTAAAAATGTTTTGATCAATTCAATTTGATCTTTCCAATTATATTTGTCGCTTGCGAGAAAAGCATTGTGAGTCAGCAGCCAATTAAACATTCTATAACCGCCGCGGAATGATTCGTAAACTCCGTTCCCTTCGTCATCATAATTACCAAGCTTAAAAGCTTTATTTAATGACTTAACCTGCTGCACAAAATAATTTAGATAGGCGGTATCTTCATTTTGATAGTAGAAACTTAAAGCAATATTAAAAGCTTTATGCTGACGGCTGAGATGCCTTAACTGATAGGCGGAAACATTATTTGCCTTTAAATCTTTAAAAGGCAATTTCCATTTTGTATCGCTGGGAAAAGTAGAAATGTGTTCTAACGCCAGATTAATGCTTTTATTTTTTTCTTCAGGATATTTAGCTGAATATTCTTCAAATCTTTCTTTAAAATTTTTCCAGCTAAAAAAATATCTTTCAGAAAACTTATTTTTAAAATAATCTGCAACTTCTTTTAATGCTTCTTCGGTTTTACCATTCGATTCCTTTTCTTTTATTTCTTTAAGATCATCAATATTATCATTTAGAAGTGAAATTAGTTCTGAATCGGTGAGCAGCTTATCGGAAGGAACTTTTTTTAATTGTGAAAAAGAAAATTCATTTAAAAAGAATAAAAGCAGAATAGAAAAACAAACGTAAATATTTTTTTTCATCTCAATAAAATCATTTTTTTTGTTTGAATAAAACCTTGTCCCGAACTCGATTCGGTATCTGCAACTCGAAGCTGATAGAAATAGACTCCGCTTGGTAATGGCGAATTGCTAGTCGCCCCTACAATTGCATTAAAATCAACCTCATATTCTCCAGCAGGTTTTTCTTCATTCACAAGCTCTTATTGTTACGTTATTATTTTTGTCGCCCCTTCTATCAATAGAAATATTTCCACCGAAATTATAGGTTCCATCGGCAACCTCAATAGTATCGCCGGAAAGTATATTTTTAACCGCAGTTTCCAATTGAAAAACGCTATTTACTTTAATCAGTCTTCCCTGGCCAAAACCAATGGCGTAAAAACCAAAAATAAATATTAAGATTAATTTTAATTTCATTTATCTTTTTAAGCCTTATATAGTTTATCAAGATAAAGAGTTTCCTACATAAAAAGAATTTTAATTAGCTTTTGGTTTGAGCTTAATTCTCTTAATCTCTCCTCCAAAAATATACACGCACGCAATTCCTATAGGCACAAGCAACGCGCCCATTAGAAAAAACGGAGTATAACTTTGCACAGTAAGTTCAGGAACTAAGTACGTAGTTATTACCACTCCAATAGCGGCGGTTGTTCCTCCGGCGCCTGCTAATGAACCAACCGATCTGCCCGTAAAAAAATCGCTTGGTAATGTTTGAATGTTTCCGATTGTTGTTTGAAATCCAAATAAAATTAATGCTATTAATAAAACGGCGATAAGAGGAGTGGACGCAATTGAAGTTAATAAAAGCGAAGGAAGCATTATTATACCGCCTATTGTTATGGTGAACTTTCTGGCTTTATTAGTATTCCATCCTTTATTCATCAATCTGCCGGCAAACCATCCTCCAAACATAGCCCCTAAAGCCGCGCCTACATAGGGCACCCAGGCAAAAAATCCTATTTGTTTA
>CAWALU010000010.1:0-313060 GCA_963782985.1 uncultured Bacteroidota bacterium | reverse complement strand
AAAGTTGAAATCAATGTATGGTGATTCAATTAAAAACCAATTAATTGAAATGTGCAATTTTTTCAATTTAAAAAATGCTGAGGTTTTAATTGAAGATTCCGGAGCGCTTCCGTTTGTTATCGCGGCACGATTTGAATTAGCTGTCAAAAAATTATTCCCAAATTCAAAGAAAGAATTTCTTCTTCCTTTTAACAAAAAGAATAATTACAAAACTGCAAAAGATAAATTACGAAGAAGCAGATTATATCTGCCTGGCAATGAACCAAAATTTTTTATGAATGCCGGTCTTCATAAACCCGATGGAATTATTCTCGATCTTGAAGACAGTGTTGCTCCTTCAGAAAAAGAATCGGCACAATTGATTGTCCGCAATGCTCTTCGAACAGTTGACTTTTATGGCGCCGAAAGAATGGTTAGAATAAATCAATTGCCTCGCGGACTTGAAGATTTGAAAATTTATTGTTCCTCATAATGTTCATGTTATCTTAATTCCAAAATGCGAATCTGCAACTCAAGTTCAGCAAGTTGAGAAGAAGGTTGAAGAATTAAAAAAGAAATATAATATTAAGAATGAAATTTATTTCATGCCGATAATTGAAAGTGCTTTAGGTATAATCTAAAGCTTATGAAATTGCTTCGGCATCAAAACAAAATTGTGCTTTAGCAATCGGACTTGAAGATTACACTGCAGATTTAGGAACACAAAGAACAAATGAAGGTAAAGAATCTTTCTTTGCAAGAAGCATGATTGTAAATGCAGCAAAGGCTGCCGGCATTCAAGCTATTGATACTGTATTTTCTGATGTAGTGATATGGAAGGATTGAAAGCAAGTGTACTTGAAGCAAAGTCACTTGGCTTTGAAGGCAAAGGCTGTATTCATCCACGACAAATAAAAGTTGTTCACGAAGCATTTGCTCCAACTACAGAAGAAATAGAAAAAGCACAAAAAATTGTAACTGCTTTTGAAGAAGCTGAAAAGAAAGGTCTTGGAGTAGTTTCTCTCGGCAGTAAAATGATTGATCCGCCGGTAGTGAAAAGGGCACAAAAATACTTGAAATTCATAAGCTAAAATATGATTGAACTCAATTACTGACCTTAACAAATAAAAAGTTACAACTTTAATTAGTTAACAATGGATGTAACTCAAAACAATATTAGCAATTAGATAATTAGACAATTAAGAATAAAATGAAACTAATAAAAAATAAAGCAAACAGATTAGTCCCTGACGAAATTAACGGACAAAAACAAATTCCATTTCAAGGAGTTAATAAATATAAACCAGAAGGGACTAAAGCTAAACCGCCAATAAGAAGCTTGCATTGATTATCCCTCAGATGGAAATAAAGTTGTTAAAAATTTAAAAGAAGCTTTAAAGAAAGCCGGACTTAAAGATGGAATGACAATTTCTACTCATCATCATTTACGCAATGGCGATGTCTTAACTAATATTCTTTTTGATACCATTAAAGAAATGGGAATTAAAAACATCCGCTGGTTCCCAAGTGCTTCCTTCCCTGTTCATGAACATTTAATAAAATATTTGGAAGACGGAACAATTCATCATATCGAAGGAAGCATGAATGGCCCTTTGGGGAGATTTACTACCGAAGGCAAAATGAAAGGCATTGGAGTTTTACGTTCACACGGCGGAAGATATCAGGCAGTACAGGATGGAGAAGTTCACATTGATATTGCTGTGATTGCTGCTCCAACTGCAGATACATTTGGAAATGCAAATGGAGTAAATGGGAAATCAGCTTCAGGGTTAATTGGATTTGCTCTTGCAGATTCGGAATATGCTGATAGAGTAATTGTTGTTACGGATAATCTTGTTCCCGTTCCCTTGCATTCCATGGCAGATACAAGGCAACAATGTTGACTTTGTCGTTGAGATAGATTCATTGGGTGATTCATCAAAAATTGTTTCCGGCACAACTGAAATTACAAAATCTCCTGACCGACTTTTAATTGCAGAATATGTTGCCCAGTTTATTGATGAAGCCGGAATAATGAAAGATGGATTTTCATTTCAAGCCGGTTCCGGTGGAACAAATTTAGCTTTTGTTCTTTACCTAAAAGAAAGAATGAAAGCAAAAAATGTTAAAGCAAGATTTGTTCGCGGAGGCAGCACAAAATATTTAGTTCAACTTTTGGAAGAAGGATTGACGGATTACATTCTTGACGGACAAACTTTTGATCTTGAAGGTGTGAGAAGCATGAGAGAAAATCCAAACCATGTTAACACAAGTCCATTTACCAGCTACAACTTTCACGGCAAAGGAAATTTTGCTTCAATTAGTTGATGTTGCAGTTTTAGGTGCAACAGAAGTTGATGTTAATTTTAACGGAAATGTTGTTACACACAGTGATGGTTATCTTCTTCATGGAATAGGCGGCTGGCAGAATTGTCTTTATTCAAAATGCACTATACTTGCTATTCCATCTTTCAGAGATAGAATCCCGGTTATAGTTGATGAAGTTACAACTCTTTGCGGTCCCGGAGAATTGATTGATGTTATAATTACAGAAAGAGGAATTGCAATAAATCCCAAGAGAAAAGATTTACTAAAAGCTGTTAAAAATTCTTCATTGCCGATTAAAACCATTCAAGAAATAAAAAATGAAGTTGATGAAATCTGCGGAGGTTCTCCGGCAAAACCAAAAGTGAATAAAGATAAAGTTGTTGCAGTTGTTAAATGGGTTGATGGTACTGTTTTGGATTCTGTTTTTCAAATTGAAAAGTGATAACTTAATTCATTTTTTATGTGCTAAAGATTACAATTCCTACAAATTAAATTTATACACAAAATTTAACTTGCTTTTAATTTAAATTGATATAAATTGATTTTCAAATACCCTCCCCTTCTTGCCATCTAAATAAATAACATAAGAGGTGACTAAATGAAAAAAATTTTTACTCTTCAATTTTTTCTTCTTCTCTTCTCATCATTTTTCTTTCTCTCAAATAATATTACCGCACAAATAGTTACTGTACAAGAAACCTGGGCAGCAACCTTTATATAGGTCCTGCCCATTCAGATAACGCTGCACGCTCAATAGCGGTTGATGGCCAGGGAAATGTTTACGTAACAGGATATAGCTTTATTGATGAGGCACCTTACATGCATTATCTATGCTACAATAAAATATAATACAGAAGGTGAGCAGCGATGGATAAAATATTATCCAAATCAATTCGAACCTAATTTTGGAATAGCCACTGATAGTTCAAACAATGTTTATGTAACAACAAGTGTTTTAGACCCAATTACATGGGCTGGATTATGTTACAATAAAATACAATACAAATGGGGTAGAACAATGGGTTAAAACATACAATGGAATAGGAAATATGGATGATAAACCAAGAGACATAGCTGTTGATAATGCAGGAAATGTTTATGTAACCGGTGAAAGTTCTGCTTTAGATAAAAATACTTTTAATTATGCTACAATTAAATATAATACAAATGGAATAGAGCAGTGGGTTGTAAGATACAATGGTCCCCTTAATTATGATAGGGCAAATGCAATAGCTTTAGATGGCTCAGGAAATATATATGTGACAGGATCTAGCTTTGGATTAGATACTTTAGATGACTGCACCACAATAAAATATAATTCTGATGGGGTAGAGCAATGGGTAATGAGATACAACCCACCCGGATATAATTCCAGTGCAGTATCTTTAGCAGTAGATCTAACTGGAAACGTTTTTGTGTTAGGAAGAAAAGGTAACGTAACAACATTACCTGACTATGTGACAATTAAATATAATCCAAATGGAGAAGAAGAATGGGTCAACTTCTATAATGGTCCAGGAAATTCCCAAGATAACCCGATAGACATGGCATTAGATGATTTTGGAAATGTTTATGTGACAGGAAGAAGTAATGCATCCCCTGATAATTTTCCTACTTCGAACACCTATTTTGATTTTGCTACCATAAAATACAATACAGATGGTGAGCAGCAATGGGTCGAAAGATACGCCGCCACCGGGTCGAATAGTTATGAGGCAGCAACAGCTATGGCTGTGGATGCCTTAGGAAACGTTTATGTAACTGGTCAAGATAATGATGCTAATATAATTACGTTAAAGTATAATACAAATGGCGATGAAAAATGGGTAATACAGTATAACAAACCCGATACAACCGAAGGTGGTGTATTTTCATTTGACATCGCTCTAGATGAGACGGGAAATGTTTATGTGACTGGAAATAATCAAGTAAACGATGCTATTGGGACATATTTAACTGTTAAATATGTGCAGAATAAATTTCCCTTTATGACATTCTGGGCAGTGAATGATGATGCTGATGGAAAATTGTTTTGGTACACTTTAGCCGAAGGTTCTGACTTTTCTAATGTTGAAGGCGATATACTTGGAGTGGATGGAAAAAAAGATATTGAAGATTTAACGATTGACTCAAATGGGAATATTTATTTTGTTAATAATGTCGGTACTTCAACTATCTATATGATCCCAAAATCTGAGTTAGATAAAAATCCGGCAACGGCTGTTCATGCAACTTTAATCGGCAGCACTGGACTTCCAGCCGGAGATTTGGGCAGCGGGGCTGAATCCGGGGAAGAAATTGCGAGCTTGCATTTTGGAACTGATGGTTTATATGG
The DNA here is from genome assembly GCA_963782985.1 of uncultured Bacteroidota bacterium. GTDB lineage: Bacteria > Bacteroidota > Ignavibacteria > Ignavibacteriales > Ignavibacteriaceae > CAVSWT01. The sequence continues at coordinate 308,418 of CAWALU010000010.1, read as the reverse complement.
AATAGGAAAAGAAACTAAAAAAGTTTATCAAATTAGCACAACCGATGGAAGTTTAACTGAACTGGGATCACTTGCATTTAGTGGTGATTTCAGAACTGATGGCTTGACTGAAGATACAAGCGGTACATGGTATTTAACAAAAACGGGATTGAATGATACTGAAAGTGAGTTATGGAAATTTGATTCATTCCCAAATGGTCCAATAAGCTTTGTCACTGATATTACAACATCAAATAAGATTGAAGCATTAAGTGCTCATCCCAACGGCAAATTTTATGCAGCAGATTCAACTGATTTATTTGAAGTTGATTTAAATGAAGGAACTATTAGTAAACTATCAAGTTATTCTATTGACATAGAAGGGATGGATTTTAACTTTGAAGAAGAACAAAATAAACCCCTAGTACCAACTTTACAATTTACTAAAATTGGTAATGTAACAGATAATAATGAAAAGTTAGTGGCTCCTACAGAATATACACTTTCGCAAAACTATCCAAATCCATTTAACCCAACTACTATAATTAAATATTCAGTTCCTTCTGTAGGGACACAGAGATCTGTGTCAGTACAATTAAAAATTTATGATGTTTTGGGAAAGGAAGTTGCAACCCTTGTTAATGAGGAAAAACCAGCGGGTAATTACGAAGCAAAATTTAATGGAAGTTACCTTGCAAGCGGAATTTATTTTTACAAATTAACTACACAAGATTTTATAAGCATTAAAAAAATGATTTTAATTAAATAACTACAATTATCGTGGCAGTGTAAATTGAAAATAAAATAAAGATTAGAGACGGCAGTAATGCCGTCTCTATAATAAATTAACATAAGAGGTGACTAAATGAAAAAAAAATTTACGCTTCAATTTTTTCTTCTTCTCTTCTCATCATTTTTCTTTCTACACAATAATATTTCTGCACAATGGGAAGTTGTCGGTAGTAGTTTCCCCAGCGGAAACGTATTTTTTGTTGATAGTCTTACTGCCTGGGCGGTTAATAGCGCTGTATTAAAATCCACAGATGGTGGATATGATTTTGAAGAGCAAGCCACTGGAATTACAGGCTATTTTAATGATGTTTATTTTGTTGATAAAACTAATGGATGGATAGTTGGTGATTCTATTATTCACACAATAGATGGCGGATTAAATTGGTTTTCACTAACAAATCCTTTAGGCAATGGATTGGACCATGTTAAAGCTTTTAGTGACAGCATTGCAATTGCCTATAATCAAACCAATATCATAAAAACTAATGATGCGGGAAATCAATGGAATATTTATAATATACCCCAAAACTTGATATCTATTAGTATCTCCGATACTTCAACTATTTGGGGAATTTCCTCAGATTCAATTTATAAAACAACTAACACTGGATTAATCTGGACGGCAATAGCAAATCCGGATACAGAAAATAATATGTTCCATATTTCATTTTTTGATAAAATGCATGGAGTTGTTATAGCACATACCCCTTATAGTCTTACTGGTTATTATACTACTACTGACGGTGGAAATTCTTGGAATATTTATACATACGATAATTATGATGACTATCATAATAATTTGAAAGATTTTAAATTTTCAAATAAAGGTGTAGGATGGGCAATAATCAAGGGTCAATCTAACTACGGTGCACATGGGGGACCGCCTTATACAACTTTAACAAGTTTGGTAAATTTTGGACAATCAAAGGGTGGAGGTTTTAGTCCTATTTATGGAGAAGATTTTGGAAGTATTATTACAGCATATAATGAAAATATTTGGATAAACGGTGCGGGAGCGGGAGTTGAAAAATTGAGTACTTCATCATTATACACTGCTGAATATTTAACCGCTGGAATAAATGGTGATTTCCATGCACTTAATGATTCAACTGCTATATTTGTGCAAGATGCGAGTTATGGTGATTATCATGAAAATTATTTTGCAACGAAAAGAACAACAAACTTTGGCAAAACATGGTTTTTAGATAATCTATTTCAAAATGATTGGGAAGTATCCATTATTTTATCCCAATTTATAGATGGTTCTACGGGTTGGTTGTTGGCTACAGAAGGAGTAATATTTAGTACAATTAATGGCGGCTTAGGCTGGGGCACTTCTTACCCAATATATTCAGGATTATCTTCATATAATGCCTCGGCAATGTTTTTCCTGAATAAACTTGACGGCTGGATTTCTACAGAATCGAACATTTACAAAAGCTCGGATGGAGGTGCATTATGGAATGAAATTTCATCAGGATATAACTTTAAGTCAATGTATTTTACAAGTGAAACTAATGGCTTTGCTCTAATGGAACATGATTCAGTTTTAAAGATAACAACTGATGGAGGAGTTAGTTGGAACTACCAAAATATTATGAATAATAATCATGATCTTTTATTTAAAGTAAGTTTTGTTGATTCCAACTTAGGATTTATTTTAAGTCAAAATGGAATAATTTTTAGAACTACGGATGGAGGGAATACTTGGGATAGTAAATATTCCGGGATTACAAATGATTTAAATTTTATAAGTTTTATCAATCACAATGATGGTTGGGCAGCAAGTAATAATCAGATTTCCCATACTACTGATGGAGGGGAAAATTGGAATAAAGATACTACTTATCCAGGAGGAAATTCTACTATATCAGGAATTTATTTTACATCTTCCAATAATGGTTACGTTGTAGTGGGGGGTAAGCTTATTAGATATCACAATACAGCACCAGTTCCAGTTGAATTAGTCTCTTTCAATGGAAACTACAATCAATCAGAAAAAATTGTAGAATTAAATTGGAGTACCGCAACAGAGCTTTCTAATTATGGTTTTGAGATTGAAAGAAAAACAGATGAATGGAATAAGATTGGATTCGTTAAAGGAAGCGGAAATAGTACAGAAACTAAATATTATAATTTTGAAGATAATAAACTTAACATGTTATCTTCAGTTAAATATAGATTAAAGCAGATAGACTTAGACGGAACTTTTAAATATTCAAACGAAATTGAAATGGCATTAAATAATTCTCCTACAGAATTTTCGCTTTCACAAAACTACCCTAATCCATTTAATCCAAGCACTATAATAAATTATCCAAATCCTTCAATGATAAGGATTAGTAAGCATTAAAAATTTATGATGTTCTTGGGAATGAGGTTGCTATCATTACTAAATGAAGAAAAACCAGCGGGCAACTATGAAATAAAATTTAACGGAAGTAATCTTGCCAGCGGGATTTATTTTTACAAATTATCAACTCAAGATTTTGTTAGCATTAAAAAAATGATGTTACTTATTAACTAAATACAGCATTGTATAAATTTGAACTAGTTAATAATTAGAGACGGCGGGAATGCCGTCTCTATAAATAATTTAATTTATTCTTCTAGTGTAGAAAGGTTACCCGGATCCTGCCCAAGAGCTTTTGCTTTTAAAACTCTTCTCATAATTTTACCGCTCCTGGTTTTGGGCAGTGAATCAACAATTTCTATTTGTTCAGGTTTTGCAATTGGTCCGACTTCATGCCCGACATGCACTCTTAATTCGTCAAGCAGCTTATCGCTTCGTTCAAAACCGGCTCTTAAAATAACATAACAATGAATTGCATTTCCTTTTACTTCATGCGGTAAACCAATAGCGGCAGCTTCTGCAACTGCAGGGATGACTTACTAAAGCACTTTCAATTTCCGCAGTTCCCAATCTATATCCTGAAACTTTTATTACATCATCAACTCTTCCAATAACCCAGAAATATCCGTCTTCATCTCTTCGAGCAGAATCTCCTGTCATATACATTCCCGGGAACCTGCTCCAATATTGATTTACATATCTTTCGTCATCATTATAAATTGTTCTGATCATTGAAGGCCAGGGAGTTTTGATTACAAGATATCCTTCTTCATTTGGAGCAACGCTTTTTCCATCTTCATCAACAATATCCATTTCTAATCCGGGAAAGGGTTTTGTACCGGAACCGGGCTTGAGAGGGGTACAAGGCATTGGAGTAATCATAAACATTCCCGTTTCTGTCTGCCACCAGGTATCCATTATAGGGCATTTTTCTTTTCCGATAACTTTATGATACCATTTCCATGCCTCGGGATTAATAGGTTCACCAACGCTTCCCAGCATTCTTAGATGAAGATAAATTATATCTGTTTGGCCAGGCATCGCCGAATCTCATTAATCCTCTTATTGCAGTCGGAGCAGTGTATAAAATATTTATTCCATATTTTTCAATCATCTGCCACCAGCGGTAAGGATAAGGAAAAGTGGGAGCGCCTTCATACATAAAAGAAGTAGTACCATTTAGAATGGGCCATATACAATATAACTATGCCCGGTTATCCATCCGGGATCAGCTGCACACCAGTATCTGTCTTCTTCATGAATATCAAAAACATATTTTAAAGTTGAATAAGTGCCAACCATGTATCCGCCATGAGTATGTAAAATTGCTTTTGGTTTTCCGGTTGTTCCCGAAGTATAAAGCATAAATAAAGGATCTTCAGCATCCATAACTTCCAGACAGTCGGAATTATTTGCAATTGGAAGATTCATCAATTCATGATACCACATATCTCTTCCAGCTTCCATATTTACTTCGTGCCCGGTTCTTTTTACAACCAAAACACTTTCAACAGTTGCAGCTCGTTGCAAAGCTTCGTCAGCAATTTTTTTAAGCTCAACAATTTTTCCTCTCTGCCAGGAGCCGTCTGCAACAATTAAAACTTTTGATTGACTATCTTCTAATCTTTCGTGTAACGATTCAACAGAAAAGCCGCCATATACTACAGAATGAATTGCTCCAATTCTTGCACATGCAAGCATTGCCATTGCTAATTCTGGAATTCTTCCCATATAAATTGTAACTCTATCACCTTTTTTTACACCAAGGCTTTTTAAAATATTAGCAAACTTGATAGTTTCCCTATGCAAAGCGAAATAAGAAAGGCCCCGGAATTCTCCATTTTCACCTTCCCAAATTAAAGCCAGCTTATTCCTTCTTGCTGTTTTAGTATGCACATCTAAACAGTTGTATGAAATGTTTGTTTTCGCACCTATAAACCACTTATAAAATGGTTTATTAGAATCATCAAGCACTTTGGACCACTTCTTATGCCAGTAAAGATTTTTTGCTTCATTCGCCCAGAAGCCTTCCAGATCATTTTCTGCGGCTTCATATAGCTTGTCGCATTTTGCATTCGCATGTTTAATGATTTCTTTTGATGGATAATAAACATCCCCGGTTAGTTGTTGTTCGGACATAATATTTACTCCGTTTTATTACTGATTGATAAAATAACGAAAGTTAATAATAAATTGATTGGCTATTTGTTTATGAAGTTAATTTAAGAAAATTTTATAATCAATAATTTTTATTAATTAATTTTTCTCCTCTCTCTGTCTCTCTGTCTCTCTCTCTCTCTCTCTCTTTGCGCCTCCGTGGTTAAAGAACATAAACTAAATAAATTTTAATAATTTATTAATTTAAGAATAGCTTTTTTTAATCTTTGTTTGGGTAAAAAATTTATTTCAAGTTTTGAGTTGAAAGGTACCGGTGTATCCAGACTTGCACATCTTAATATTGGCGCATCTAGATATTCAAAATAGTTTTCAGTAATCCAGGCAGATATCTCTCCACCTATGCCTCCTGTTAAAGTATCTTCATGCAGAATTAGAACTTTTCCTGTTTTAACTACTGAATTTTTTATAGCATTTTTATCCCAGGGAATTAAACTTCTCAAATCAATTATATCAATTGAAACATTTGAAAATTCATTAATAATTTCTTTTGCCCAATGAACTCCCATTCCATAAGTAATAATTGAAATATCTTCACCCTTATTTATATGTTTAGCCTTGCCAATTTCTATAGTGTAATAATCATCTGGGATTTCTTCAGAGATGCTTCTGTATAATGCCTTGTGTTCAAAATACATTATAGGATTTGGGTCTTCTATGGCTGCATTCAAAAGACCTTTGGCATCGTACGGAGTTGAGGGATATACAATCTTTAACCCGGGTGTGTGAAAAAACCATGCTTCGTTCGACTGTGAGTGGAAAGGTCCTGCTGCTATTCCGGCGCCGGTGGGCATTCTAATTACTACATCTGCATTCTGCCCCCATCTATAATAAATCTTGGCAATATTATTTACAACTTGTGTAAAACCGGTTGAAACAAAATCAGCGAATTGCATTTCAATAATTGATTTCCCACCCTTGATTGAGTATCCAAGCCCTGCACCCAAAATTGCCGATTCGCATAATGGAGTATTTCGAATTCTTTCTTTCCCGTATTTATTTAATAATCCCTCGGTTACTTTGAAAACACCGCCGTATTCGGCAATATCCTGCCCCATAATTATCAAATCCTTATACTTTCCCATGCTTTGATTAATTGAATCAGAAATGGCATCAATAAATCTTTTGCTCGATCTATTACTGCTTAAAGGCTCTATTACCTTTTGATGAAAAGGCGCATAAACATCATTTAATTCTTTGGAAGAGTCTGGAATAATTTCACTTTCCGTTTGAGCAAGTTCCCATTCTTTATCAATTAAAAGATTAATATTATTTCTGGTTTCAGATATAAAATTATCATCAATTAAATCAATCGATTTTAAATAACTTTCATATTTGATTAAAGGATCTTTTTTTGTCCATTCATCTAAAAGTTTTTTAGGAACATATTTTGTTCCCGAAGCTTCTTCATGCCCCCGCATACGAAATGTAATAGCTTCAATTAAAATAGGACGATGCTCTTCTCTAGTTTTTTCAGCATATTTTTTTACTAGGGAATAAACTTCTAAAATATTATTGCCATCCACTTGAACTGCTTCAATTCCGTAGCCGATTCCTTTATCTCTTAATGCTTTACAGTTAAATTGTTCATTTGTGGGTGTAGATAAACCGTAAGCATTATTTTCGATCATAAAAATCACAGGTAAATTCCATACTGCGGCAACATTAAGGGCTTCATGAAAATCACCTTCACTGGTGCCTCCGTCACCGGTAAAAACAAGGACGCATTTTTTTTCTTTATTGATTGAATGCCAAAGTGCAACTCCATCAGCCACACCAAGCTGCGGACCGAGATGGGAAATCATCCCGATTATATGGTGCTCATTGGATCCGAAATGAAAGGATCTATCTCTACCATTCGTAAATCCGTTTGCTTTGCTTTGAAACTGAGCAAATAATTTGTGAAGCCATATCTTGCGTGAAGTGAAAACTCCTAAATTTCTGTGCATTGGCAAAATGTATTCGTCATCACTTAACGCCATTGCAGAGCCTACTGCAATTGCCTCTTGACCCATTCCGGAAAACCATTTTGTAATTTTCCCCTGTCTAAGGAGCTTTAGTTTTTTTTCTTCAATTAAACGTGAAAGGAGAATTTCTTTATATAAATTAATTAGTAATTCATCCGAGAAATTTTTGCGATCGAAATTCATTAACAATATTTTTTTTTGGTGGAAACTTTAGGCGGTAAATTTAATTAAAATTATTTATGAAAAAGAAATGCCCCCATTTTTGGGGAAGAGCGAATTAATTTCAATAACCTGAAAATTTTTCGGTAGATGGAAATCACATCCTTAATATTTATTCACTTAAGTTTAAATAAATCAATGATTACCGAATCATTTAATTGTTGGCATTCATATTGAATTTCCTTTCGCAGTTCCACTGAACAATAAATTAATAATCATTCTATAAATATATTTGAGAGGTTACTATGTTTAAGGCAAGAGTAAATGTTATTTTCAATTCGCTTTTTGTTTCAGCGATTTTATTATTTTCCGCCGGAATGTTGAACGCACAGGATAAAGGTCAGCAGCAAAAACAACAAATGCAAACACAAGAAACTGATTTACGGACACAAAACGCTTCAGATTTATCCCAAGATTTAACGGCTAAATTAAATTTAACTAAGGATCAAGCGAATCAAGTTAAAGATATTCTTGTTTCTTACGAAGACGATGTTGAAGGCGCAGCGCAAGCAGGAAAGACTGATCTTTCAAGTGAAAAGGCTACGACTAACTCGGCAATAGAAGAGATACTTGATGAATCTCAAAAAGCAAATTGGGAAAATGTAAAAACTGATTTTTGGACTTCGGTTGATTCCAAAGTAAATACAAATCCCACCGAACAAAAATCTCAGGATACTTATTAATTCAGCTATAGGTTAATAATTAATAAGTTTTAACAAAATTAAAACTCCATCATAAAGCATGTCTGGCAGTTAAATGCCGGATGTGCTTTTTTTGTTATAGATGTGCTTTTTTTGTTATAATAATATACTTCACTTGAATTTCATTCAGCGCTTCGCCTAAATTAAAGTTATAAACAAATAAGTTATTAATATGACAAAATCCTACATCGCACAAAATTCATCAACGACTTTATTAACCGTTAGAAATATGGTTTGCAACCGATGTATAAAGGTTGTAAAGGAAGAGTTGCAAAATATTAATTTGGATGTTAGAAGCATTATTCTTGGCGAAGTAGTCGTAAGCGGGAAAGAAAAAGATTTGCCGATGGATAAAATAAAAACCGTATTAACTAAAAACGGATTTGAATTAATCGAAGACAAAAAAGCAAAGATAATTGAGCAGATTAAAATTTCAGTTATTGAACAAATTTATAATAATTCTGAAAATGAAAAAGAAAAAAATTTATCTAAAATATTAATTAAGCGGCTGGGCTATGATTATAATTATTTAAGTTCGCTTTTTTCTTCTATTGAAAATATCACAATTGAACATTACTTCATCTTACAAAAAATAGAACGCGCCAAAGAGCTTTTAAAATACGGAGAGCTGAACTTAAGCGAAATTGCTTATCAGCTTGGATACAGCAGCGTGCAGCATCTCTCTAATCAATTTAAAAAGGTTACCGGATTAACTGCGAGTAAGTTTAAGGAGCTTACTAAATTAGAACGAAAGCCAATCGATAAACTACTCTCGTAAAATATCATTATAAAAAAAATTATATAACAATAATTTAAAATTATGTAACGGCTATACAGCGCCGCTTACTTATTTTTAGTCCGTAAATAATTCGTAACAATTTATAAGGAAATAAAATGACACAAAAAGAATTTAAGATTGAAGGAATGACTTGCGGACATTGTGTAATGGCAGTTAAAAAAGAATTACAAAAATTAGATAATTTAAAAATTGACAATGTTGAAATCGGCTCGGCAAAAGTTGAATATGACGAAGATAAAATTGATAATAAAAAAATTATTGACGCAATTGAAGAAGCCGGTTATAAAGTAATTTCAAACTAAATAATTTGAAAAGATGGAAACTCAAAAAGTAAAATCATTAACCCTTCCCGTTGAAGGAATGACCTGCGCAAGCTGTGTGGCAAGGGTTGAAAAGACTCTTAAAAAAGTTGAAGGCGTCGGAAGCGTGAATGTTAATCTCGCCACTGAAAAAGTTAGCCTTGAATTTGATGAATCAAAAACTGATTTGTCTAAGCTTGCCGAAATAGTAAATGAGGCGGGATATAAATTAGATATTGCGAGTTCGGACCGTGATAAAAATGAATCATCCGAAATTCCAGAAAGCATTACGGAAAAAGAAAGTTATAAAAAACTTAAAAGTGAATTTATATTCAGCGCCGCGCTTACTATTCCTATTATGGTTATAAGCATGTTTAGTATGACTGATTGGTTTCATCAAGCGCTACCTATTTCGATGGAATACATTAACCGTCTGCTTTTTTTGGCAACTACTTTTGTGATGTTCGTTTCGGGCAAAAGATTTTTTACAATTGCCTGGCAGCTTGTAAAACACTTCTCTGCTGATATGAACACGCTAGTGGCTGTAGGCACCGGAACTGCTTATGTTTATAGTACAATCGCGGTTCTGTTTCCTGTTTTGCTTAAAATAAGCGATGCGGGACAACATATTTATTTTGATACTGCAGCTACAATCGTAACCTTAATTTTAATGGGAAGATTGCTGGAAGCGCGCGCTAAATTTAAAACCTCATCCGCAATAAAAAAGCTAATTGGACTTCAGCCTAAAACTGCGCGCGTAAGAAAAAACCAAATTGAACAAGATATAAATATAAGCAATGTTCAGAAAGATGATTTGATTATTGTGCGCCCCGGCGAAAAAATTCCTGTGGATGGGATGATTTTAAAAGGCGCTACTTCAATTGATGAATCAATGATTACAGGGGAAAGCATTCCAGTTGACAAAACTGTAAACGACAAAGTTATCGGCGGAACAATTAACAGCAACGGCAGCATTGAATACGCCGCAACAGCCGTTGGAAAAGAAACGCTGATTTCACAAATAATAAAATTGGTTGAAGATGCTCAAGGTTCTAAAGCGCCGATACAAAGCCTGGCTGATAAAATTGCGGGGGTGTTTGTTCCCGTGGTTATAAGCATTGCGGCTATTACTTTTTTGATTTGGTTTTTTATAGTAGGAATTCCATTTAATCAAGCGATGATAAATTTTATTGCGGTGATGATTATTGCTTGCCCCTGCGCGCTTGGCTTGGCTACGCCGACGGCAATAATGGTTGGCTCCGGCTTGGGCGCATCAAATGGCATATTAATTAAAAACGCTGAAAGTCTGGAGCGCGCAAATAAAATTACAACGGTTGTGCTTGACAAAACGGGAACCATTACCACCGGCAAGCCAATTGTAACCGATGTAATTCCTTTAAATGGATTTGATAAAAATCAAATAATTCATAAAGCGGCTTCCGCTGAAAATAGATCAGAGCACCCGCTGGGGAAATCAATTGTTGAATACGCAAAAAATAATTCTGTTGATTTAAGCGAAGTGGAAGATTTTCTTTCAACTACCGGTTCGGGAATTACCGCAAAGATTTCAGGCGAAGAAATTGCGATTGGGAATTTATTATTCATAAAAAAATATTCTTCATCATTTAAAAATGAAAATGAAAATAATTCTGAAAAGGATCTTGAAGAAAAATCACAGCAACTTGCCACAGAAGGAAAGACCCCGATTTATATTTCGATCAATAAAAAATTATCTGGAATAATTGCTATTGCAGATACTTTAAACTCAAATTCTAAAGAAGCGATTAATCAATTAAAAAGGAAAAACATTGAAGTTTTAATGATTACAGGCGACAATGAAAAAACTGCGCGGGCAATCGCAAAGCAAGCCGGAATAGAAAACGTAATTGCAGAAGTTCTTCCGCAAGATAAAGCGGCTAAAATTAAAGAGCTTCAGGCGCTGGGTAAAATTGTTGCAATGGTTGGCGACGGCATAAATGATTCCCCCGCACTGGCTCAAGCGGATGTGGGAATTGCCATTGGAACCGGAACCGACATAGCAATTGAATCTTCCGACATAACTTTAATCAGCGGCGATTTAAGAGGAGTTGTTCACGCAATAAACCTCTCGCATAAAACTATGGGCGCTATAAAACAAAATCTTTTTTGGGCGTTTATTTATAATGTAATTGGAATTCCCATAGCGGCGTTAGGCTTGTTAAATCCAATGTTTGCAGCCGCTGCAATGGCGATGAGTTCAGTGAGCGTGGTTTCAAATTCACTTAGATTGAGAGGAGCAAAAATTTAAATTTTTTGTACTGTTAAACGGAATTGAGCAGTCATAAGTTGCGCTTATTGCTATATAACAATGTTAACTCTGAAACTTTATAATTTTAAAAGCCTCATAATTATAAATACAATTAGTCCAAAAGTTGCCCCCAAATAAATCCAACGAATAAATCTCCGACCTTCTTCATTTTTGGATTTTAATAATTTATATGACGAATACCCAATTGAAATATCCATTACACCGATTGGTATTAAATAAATAATTGAAAACCAATTAGCGGCAAATGGAATAATCGATAACAAAATAACAACAACGAAAATGTAAAAGCTAAACTTTAGCGCTGTTGAATTACCATATTTTATTGCTAATGAATTTGAGTTTATAAGTATGTCGCCTTTAACGTCCATTGAATCAGCAGCTATTTCTTCTCCTAAATCTAATGAAGCGGCAATTAGTCCAAAAAGAATTACTAATTTATTAAAAGGCAACCCGACTGTTGCTCCCCCATAAATAAAAGTCATTCCTACAGAAAAACTAACCATCAGATTTCCGGCTAATCCATTTTTTTTGAAATATCGATTGTAAAGAAATCCAATTACTGATAATAGAATTGAAATTAAAAACGCAGCAATACTTATTAAAAAGCTAAGCAAAAGTCCTGAAAAAAAAAGTAAAAGTGAAAAGGCTAATGCTTCGGAAGGTAAAACCATGTTTGAAGGAATCGGTCGGTTCGGCGCATTAACTTGATCAGTTTCAACATCAAAGTAATCGTTCAATACAAGTATAGAAGCTGAAATTAAGAATACTGAAAGGAAGCCGAATACCGAAATATGAATGGACGCAAATTCCCCCTTTGCTAATATTTGTCCCATGATTACGCAAACTCCCGCGGAGAATGGAAGTTCAAATCTGATTAACCTAAAAAGTCCCTTAATTTTTTTCAAAAAATTTCCCCAATGTTTATTACTGTGTTCTATTACTTAACGAATTAATTAAAAAAATTATCTTATACTTTAAGTTTTATTTTTTAATAAAGCAACCAAATTCAATTCGACTGCTTCTTCGCAATAGAATGGCTCGCCGTAATTTTTCCCAATTTGAAATCCGTAAAACTCTGCGCGCGATTTTATGTAGTTCATAAATCCAGGCTTACTAATAAAAGTTTCGGGCTCTACGCTTTTGGGATTGTAGAATTGAGTGCCGTATGAATTTACAGCTTTCATTTTTGCTTCAAAGCATTCGCTTATATCAACAATAAATGATGGCGTAAAAGTGTAAGTCTGCATGTAGTAAAAAAGTTTTTGGGGACGGTACGCATTCTGCAAGACTTCTTTATCAAAAGTTTTTACTTTAGTTAATCCCGATGAAAACATTGCCCGCTTAACCAGAGCGCTGGCGTCAATATGATCGGGATGGCGGTCGTTAAAATATGGAGCAAAAATAATTTTAGGCTTATATCTTCTTATCGCCATTATTACTTTCATTAAATTTTCTTTTGACTGTTCAATCCCGCCGTCGGGAATCATAAGATTTTCGCGCAAAGAAATTTTCAAAAATGAAGCCGCCTGAAACGCTTCTTTCTGACGCGACTCCGCTGTTCCGCGCGTTCCAAGTTCACCTTTAGTGAAATCGATTATTCCTACTTTTAAATTGTTATGAGAAAATTTTGCGATGGTTCCTCCCATCGATAATTCGGCATCGTCGGGGTGCGCCGCAAAAACTAAAACGTCAAGAGTCATATATATATAGATTTTATTTTGTGAAAAGGTTATAAATTGCCGCCCTTGAACTTAATTATTTTTTAGAATGATTTCCAGAAAATTAAAATAAAATCGGATGATTAGTGTTTGAGTTATATCTATCCGAAATAAAGTGAACTCACTCTAATACTATAGAGATTAATGTTCTGACCGAATATTAATATTCAGTTATGAGATTTTATAAGTCTTCTCTTTTTAAGAGAAGGGTTGGGATGAGTTCTTGAATGTTCATAATATTTGCAATATTTATTCGTAATTATTTTTTATTCTTTTATTAATGAAGTTTAATAAATTCAACTTTGCTTGTTGGTTCTTCTCATTAGCTCCTCTCAGAGCCATAGGCTCGATTCCATTCTGTAAGAACGGGTTTCAATTCGTTTGTAATACAAACCACAAAATTAGTTGAGAGCTTTAAGCTCGAGACATTTTAGAATGATTTTAACTGAATATCAAGCAAAAAAGATTTTCAAAAAATATTACCCGGTTTATTCTTAAAATATTAATGTTTAACTTATTCATCGAAATTGACGAATGAAATTATGTTATCCCCTTCTCTTCAAAATTGTTACAGTTAAAAAACTATTTCTATAACTAATTCCTCGGAGCTTTAAAATGAAATTGATGCATAATTTGTTACTGATATTTTTAATTATTTTTTTTAATTCAAATTATGGGCAGAATAATATGAAAGCATTTTTAAACGGAAAAATTTATACGGTAAATGATAAACAGCCATTAGCCGAAGCGGTAATTATTGAAGATAACAAAATAATTTTTGTCGGCTCAAATGAAGAAGCAAAAAAATTAATTACAAATGAAACTGAAGTTATTGATTTGAAGGGAAGACTAATGCTTCCCGGATTTATTGACGACCACGCTCATTTTATCAGCGGCGGATTTTATCTGCAGGGTATTGATCTTCGCCCCGCAAAATCTACTACCGAATTTAAAAATACTTTAAAAGAATATGCTTCATCTCGAACCGGGAAATGGGTAACCGGAGGCAATTGGGATCATGAAGCGTGGGAAGTAAAAAACCTTCCTACTAAAGAAATGATTGATGATTTTACTCCGAATACTCCGGTATTTGTCGACAGATTTGACGGGCACATGGCGTTAGCAAATTCATATGCGTTAAAGCTGGCAGGAATTACAAAAGATACAGAAAGCCCCGACGGCGGATTGATTGTTAAAGATCCCAAAACCGGCGAACCTACGGGAATGTTGAAAGACAATGCTATGTCGTTGGTCTATTCAAAAATTCCTGATCATTCAAAAGAAGAATATTACGAAGCGGCTATAACTGCTTTGGATCATATAAAACCTTTGGGAGTTACAAGCGTGCAGGATATTACTTACCCTGAAGATTTAAAGACTTATCAAAAATTGGAAAAAGAAAACAAGCTTACCTGCAGAATTTTTACCCGCTACCCCATTGCGCTATACAAAGACTTAGTTGAAAAAGGAATTCAAGTTGGCAACGGAACAGAAATACTTTCAAACGGTTCGTTAAAAGCTTTTTCGGATGGTTCGCTTGGTTCAAGCACTGCCTGGTTTTTTGAACGTTACGCGCAGGATACGCTTACCACCGGCTTGCCGAATGATATTGTTAGCGACGGCAGATTAAAAGAATGGGCGCTTGAGGCAGATAAACATAAACTGCAAATTAGTACGCATGCTATCGGCGACAGAGCTAATTATTATATTTTAAATATGTATAAAGAAATAGCCGAACAAAATCCGCAGTGGGATAGACGATTTAGAATTGAACACGCTCAGCATGTGCGGACAGAAGACCTTCCTCTATTTAAAGAAACCGGCACAATAGCTTCCTGCCAGCCTTACCACGCAATTGACGACGGGGTGTGGGCGCAAAAAAGATTGGGCGAGAAAAGAATTCACGATATGTATAGGTTCAGAGATTTTATTGATAATGGAATTATACTTTGTTTCGGCAGCGATTGGACTGTCGCCCCAATCGATCCTTTAGTTGGAATTTACGCCGCAGTTACGCGCAGAACTTTGGATGATAAAAATCCTGAAGGCTGGGTTCCCGAACAAAAAATAACCGTGGAAGAAGCAATTAAATGTTACACGCTTAATAATGCTTATGCTTCGTTTGAAGAGAATATAAAAGGCAGCATTGAAAAAGGAAAGCTGGCTGATCTGGTTATTTTGAACGAAGATATTTTAACAATTGACCCTGTTAAAATAAAAGACGCTAAAGTTGATATGACTGTGTTTGATGGAGACATAATTTATAAGAGGAAATAAAAAAATTGCAGGGTGATTAAAAAGTAAAGTTAATGTTCTGTCTGGCTGACTAAAAGTGAAAAGTATTAATTGTGTTAGGTTATTTCCTATTTTATTATTTTGCAGTTGACTGCAAGGAGAAAATTTTATGACAGCTTTTTATAAGTCCTTCCCAAAAATATTTACTCTCTTATTTATTTTAATTTTAATACAACTTGCTGAAGCTCAGACTCGCTATAAAGATATTTTATTTTCTTCTGTATCAACTACAAATAACATTCAATTCGGAAGCAGCCTTTCAATCGCTGGTTCTAATTCCCCGCTATATTTAGATTTTTATGAACCAACGAATGATACTTTAATATTGAGACCGCTGGTTATATGCATCCATGGGGGAAGTTTAACAGTCGGGGCAAGAAGCGAAATGGGTACTTTCTGCACTGACTTGGCTAAGCGCGGTTATGCTTCAGCTACTATAGATTATAGAGTTGGAATTGAATCCCCCAAGGGAGTTAAGACAATATCAGAAGCTCTTCTGCGAGGTGTGCAGGATACTAAAGCCGCAGTTCGTTTCTTCCGTTCAAAAGCTGCTGATTATGGAATAGACACTTCACGAATATATCTCGAAGGATCTTCGGCAGGATCTATGATTGCGGTACATTATGCTTATTGGAATGAAGATGAAATTCCGTCCGATATAAATCAGTCAAAGTGGGGAGATATTGAAGGAACAAGTGGAAGCCCAGGTTTTTCAACGAAAATTAATGGCATAATAAATTATTGCGGAGCGATACTTAACCCAAAATGGATTAACTCAGGTGAAGTGCCCGTTGCTAATTTTCATGGTTTGCTTGACGAGGTTGTACCACCAGATAGCGGCGTATCTACCGACTTTGGAATAAAAATGTTTGGCGGCGTTGCAATATCCAGAATTGCATCACAACTCGGGATATATAACCAGGGAGATTTTTTCCCTTTGATGGGGCATGGGGGAAATGAAGATATTCTTCGCGTTTTCAGTTCTAATTTTCTTTATTCCTTAATGGTTCTTTCTTCATCTACACCTCAGGATTTTTCC
Organism: uncultured Bacteroidota bacterium; assembly: GCA_963782985.1. GTDB lineage: Bacteria > Bacteroidota > Ignavibacteria > Ignavibacteriales > Ignavibacteriaceae > CAVSWT01. Next base: position 291,774 of record CAWALU010000010.1, on the reverse strand, counting down.
TCTTCAACACTTTCCTTAAAATCATTAAAGCTCTTTCGTTATGACAATTATAATTTTAAAACCACAGCCATAGATAAAAACGGCAATGAAATTATTTTACCTTCACAATGGTTACAATATTCTTGCGACAGCCAAATTGGAACGATAAAACCATCAGGTCTTTTTATACCGGGAGACCAGCCTGACAGCGGATATGTTTATGTAACATTTAACAACACAACCGATTCATGCTTCATTAAAACTTATGACCTAAAATATTTTATTATTAAGCCCAAATACGTAGTTACTGATACACTAAGAATCCTTAAAATAAATATCGATACTTATGATGCTGATTCAGTAAAGCAAAACCTGGCTTTAACAAAGTTTAAATTAACCTCAACGGATCCGGCTGTGGGAGACATAGACTCTTTGGGAAATTTTATGGGAAAGCAAAACGGTACTACATTTATAATTGCTGCTTGCGCCGGTTATACTGACACAAGTACAATCAAAGTTGAAAGCGCCAGCGGTACCGTTAGCTTCGATGCACTTGAGAGTTTGAATGGATGGATATTTAAAGGTGATAATTTGGATTCACTTTCCGTCTCGCTTTCAGCCGATCAGAAATCGGCAGGAAATGTATCGTTTAAAATAGATTATCAATTCACCTACGACAAACAAAGACCTACTAATATGATCTATCTTAACAAAGACATTCCTGTTTATGGAATTCCTGATTCTATATTCCTGGATGTAAAATCTGATGGCCGAAACCATAAACTGTATTACCGCTTTTCGGATGCTGATTCAGTAATATTTAAAGGATTTGGGAAAAAATACCTTAACGATAGTACTTCCTTCGATAATGTATATGCCCCAATGACAGATTTAGCACCAATATCAAGCAGTTCCGAAATAACTTATCCATTAACACTTAAAAGAATTGAGATACAATTGGCGGGTGTAAATGTTCAAGGGCAGGTTACATCAGGAACTATTTATGTTGATAATATGAGATTAAAATATCCCGACGAAACAACCGGTGTTGATAATATACAAATTTTGCCAAACCATTTTAACCTTAACCAGAACTATCCAAATCCTTTTAATCCAACTACAATCATTAGCTTTGATCTTGTAACAAGCGGTAAAGTCAGCCTTAAAATTTACGACATACTTGGACGGGAAGTAACTACGTTAATTGACAAAGAATTTAATTCTGGATTTCATTCTTTAATGTTTAATGCATCAGGTCTCTCTAGTGGAGTATACTTGTATAGACTGAGCTCTGGAAATTTTATTAAAACAAAGAAGATGATGCTTTTAAAATAATTTAAGAGAGAGCATTGTTTGGGACAAGCTCTTCTGCTTTTAAAGTTTAGGATTTTTTTAACAAACTAGAAGCTGGAGGAGTAATAGAGGAAGTAAAATATTTAACCTACCTGCATTAGGCAGAATAGTTGTTAGTATTTGGATTCTTTCAATCACCCCGATGAATCGGGGTGTTAACCTTTGAGAAGAAAAGCTAACACAGTAACTCAAAGTGAAGATGAAATACCACTACAAAAACTAACACCGCAATTCATTGCGGTGATGCAATGCCCTCCAAAGCTAACACCGTTATTTATTGCTGTGATGCAATGCCAAAGCAAAGGCTAACACCGGGATTTATCCCGGTGATTATGAAACAAACACAACAGCCTCTAACTGTTTTAACAGTTTACCTTTTTCTTGTTTTCACATTTCAATTAATATATTTTAGCAGCATTCACAAACAAAAGGGAACATCATGTCACTTCACTCATATACGAAAATATGGCTTCATATAATATGGGAAACACACAATAGAGAAAAGCTGCTGAATGAAGATGCAGCAAAGATAGTATCCGAATATCTTTTCAATTATTCTGTTGAGAAAAATATTTTTATGAAAGTGAATTATGTAAACGCAGAACATGTTCATTCATTAATTGATTTGCCATCTAACCTTACGGTTGAAGAATGCTTAAAATTATTCAAAGGAGCTTCTTCTCATTATATAAATCAAAATAAAATAATTAACGGCAGATTTTCATGGGGAAGAGGTTATGTTGCATTTTCAGTTTCTGAATCCCAGGTAGAAAAAGTGATTGCATATATTATGAATCAGAAAGAGCATCACAGGATTAAAAGTTTTTCAGAGGAGTATGAGGGATTCATTAAAAAATATAACCCGATAGTGAAAAGCTAAACCTGCCTGCGGTAGGCAGGAAGGTTAAGGGGTCATCGTCCTCTGTATAATCACCCCGATGAATCGGGGCGTTAACCTTTGAGAAGAAAAGCTAACACCGCAATTCATTACGGTGATGCAATGCCCTCCAAAGCTAACACCGTTTTTTATTCCGGTGATCATGAAGTACAATCACCCTGATAAAATGGGGTGTTAACCTTTGGGGGAATATTGAAAAAAGGCAGCCAATTAATAGACTGCCTTTTAACTCAACTATATACAACTTTTATAATTCTAATTTCTTTTAGATATTAGTATAATTTTCATTTCAGATCAAACCGGTCAAGGTTCATTACCTTGTTCCATGCCGCAACAAAATCATTAACGAATTTTTCCTTAGAATCTTCACATGCATAAAATTCAGCAATAGCACGAAGCTCAGAATTTGAACCGAAGATGAGATCTGCGCGTGTCCCGGTCCACTTTACTTCACCAGAAGTACGATCGCGTCCCTCAAATATATCTTCAGCATCAGAAACCGGATTCCATTTGGTACTCATATCCAGAAGGTTAACAAAAAAATCATTTGTCAGTTGCTCCGGATGCTTAGTAAAAATGCCGTGTTTGGATTCATTGTAATTAGTATTCAGCACGCGCATTCCGCCAACTAACACCGTCATCTCGGGAGGAGTAAGAGTTAAAAGCTGGGCACGGTCAACTAATCTTTCCTCAGCCGACGCATCGTAACCATCTCTCTTCATTGTGTAATTGCGGAATCCGTCGCCTGTAGGTTCAAGCGGACCAAATGCTTCTACATCCGTTTGTTCCTGAGAAGCGTCAGCGCGGCCTGGAGTGAAAGGCACTGTTACATTGTAGCCGGCATTTTTAGCCGCTTTTTCAATACCTGCACAACCACCTAAAACAATCAAGTCTGCTATTGAAACTTTTTTGCCGCTTGACTGAGCCCGGTTAAAATTATTTTGAATGTCTTCAAGAGTACTTAGAACTTTCGCAAGCCGGGTAGGATTATTCACTTCCCAATTCTTTTGCGGTTCAAGACGAATACGTGCCCCGTTTGCACCGCCTCTTTTATCAGAACCGCGGAATGTAACAGCAGATCCCCAAGCAGCAGATACCAGTTCCGAAACTGAAAGCCCCGAGTTAAGAATTTTATTTTTCAACTCGGCAATATCATTTTGGTCAATTACTTTATATGTAACTTCAGGAATAGGGTCTTGCCAGATTAGCTCTTCTTCAGGAACTTCCGGACCCAGGTAGCGGGCAATCGGACCCATGTCGCGGTGGGTTAATTTGAACCATGCACGTGCAAATGCATCTGCAAACTCGTCAGGATTTTCAAGAAAACGTCTTGATATTTTTTCGTAAGCAGGATCAACCCTAAGTGAGAGATCAGTAGTTAACATAAATGGAGCGTGTTTTTTTGAAGGGTCGTGCGCATCCGGAACCAAACCCTCGCCCGCGCCATCTTTTGGTTTCCATTGAAAAGCGCCGGCGGGGCTTTTGGTTAATTCCCATTCATATCCAAATAAGTTCTCAAAGAAATTGTTACTCCATTTAGTCGGCGTTACAGTCCAGGCTCCTTCCAAACCGCTGGTAATAGTATGGGCTGCATTACCGCTGCCAAAAGTATTTTTCCATCCCAGCCCTTGATCAATAATGTCCGCTCCTGCTGGTTCTGCACCAACATATTCATTTGGATTTGCGGCGCCATGGGTTTTGCCGAAAGAGTGCCCTCCTGCAATTAACGCAACGGTCTCTTCGTCATTCATCGCCATTCTGCCGAAAGTTTCTCGAATGTCATGCGCAGCGGCTAAAGGATCAGGATTGCCATTTGGACCTTCAGGATTAACATAAATTAATCCCATCTGAACAGCAGCAAGCGGATTTTCAAGATCACGATCACCGGAATAACGGTTATCTGCCAGCCACTCTCCTTCTGAACCCCAATAAATATCTTTAAGAGATTCCCAAACATCTTCGCGTCCGCCGCCAAAGCCGAAAGTTTTAAATCCCATCGATTCCAGGGCGCAATTACCGGCAAGAACTAAAAGATCAGCCCATGAAATTTTTTTACCATATTTCTTTTTTATGGGCCAAAGCAGTAAACGTGCTTTATCAAGGTTAGCATTATCAGGCCAGCTATTAAGGGGGGCAAAGCGCTGGCTGCCGGAACCGGCGCCGCCTCGTCCATCAGAAATACGATATGTACCGGCGCTATGCCAGGCCATCCTAATAAACAATGGGCCGTAATGTCCATAGTCTGCAGGCCACCATTCTTGAGAGTCAGTCATCAGATCAAAAATGTCTTTTTTAACAGCTTTAAGATCAAGTTTCTTAAACTCCTCTGCATAATTAAATTCTTCATCCATTGGATTTGATAAAGAAGAGTGCTGACGAAGAATATCCAGATTTAATTGATTAGGCCACCAATCACGGTTAGAGGTGCCGCCGCCTGCGGTGTGTTTTAAAACGCCGCCCGTAAAGGGGCATTGTCCGCTGCTATCGTTAAGAGCTGGCAACTGTTTTGCCCGGAATTTTTTCTTCATTTTGTCCCATTTTTTTCCTCACTATTAATAGATTGATAAATTTTTGCTTGTGATTTTTTTTATAAAAATATTGTTTATTTTGCAATCAATCAAATTGATATTTTCTATAATCTTATAAATAATATCTATAATATGAATTTACAACAATTAGAATATTTAATAGCAGTTGATTCACATCGCCATTTTGTAAAAGCAGCAGAGGCATGCAACATTACGCAGCCCACGCTAAGCATGATGATTCAGAAGCTGGAAGATGAATTGGGAATAAAATTATTTGATAGGAGCAAGCAGCCTGTAATTCCAACCGAAGCAGGTAATGAGATTATTCATCAGGCAAAAACAATTTTAAAAGAAGCGGGAACTTTAAAAGAAATCGCTTATTCTTTTAAAGGTGAATTAAAAGGAGAACTGAGAATGGGAATTATTCCCACTGTGGCTCCATTCCTTTTGCCTATCTTCTTAAGGCAATTTCTTAAAAAATATCCCGAGATAAAAGTAAAAATTTGGGAGTTTACCACCGAGTACATAATTGAAAAGCTTGAGAAAAATATTTTAGATGTCGGAATTCTTGCAACACCACTTAACAATTCTTCAATATTGGAACAGCCATTATATAATGAAGAATTTTTTGTTTATGCTTCAAAAGACGAGACCGTTCTGAATAAAAAATATCTGCTGGCAGAAGATATTAATCTTAACCGCTTATGGCTGTTGGAAGAAGGACATTGTCTACGTTCGCAAATTGTTAATTTGTGTGAACTGAAAAAGAAAGAGGTTACTAACAGCAATCTTGAATATGAAGCGGGCAGTATTGATTCGTTAATTAAAATGGTTGATCAGTATAAGGGGATAACAATTCTTCCGGAGTTGGCTGTGCGGCATTTAAGTGTTAAGCAAAAAAATAACATCAGGCAATTTAAACCGCCTGTGCCTGTTCGTGAAATCAGTCTTATTACTTACAGGCATTTTGTTAAGACAAGAATTCTGGAAACTTTGAAACAGGAAATAATTGGCAATATTGGTGAACATTTGTCCAAAAGAAAAAAACAAAAGCTGATTGAAATATAATCGCAGACTTTTAAGGTTAGCTTCTCGCCCCAATTAAAATACAAACGATAAATCATCTTTTTAACTGAAAACTTAAATCAGTTGGCTATATTTCCAAATCTTTCTTGCTGCAATGTCCTCAAACAAAGAGTTAAAGATGAACAAAAATAATACGGACATTAAAAAATCTGCTTACAATTGATACAAAATTGCCTTTCCATATCATATAATAAGTCGTTTTATGCAAAAATAATTGGTAGGAATCATAAAGCGACTGGTAGGAACCATATTGTAACGGGTAGGAATGATAAAGCGACCGGTAGGAACCATATTGTAACGGGTAGGAATGATAAAGCGACCGGTAGGAACCATATTGTAAGTGGAAGCAATGATAATGTAATCCGGTAGCAACCATAATGTAAGCTGGAAGCAATCATAATTAATCCGGTAGCAACCATATTGTAAGTGGAAGCAATGATAATTAAGCTGGTAGCAAACGTATTGTGGGCGGAAGCAGAGATAAATATAGTGGAAGCAGCCGCATTACAGCGGATTTTTGTTAAAATTTAAGACATTTTTGCCAATTGGCGGGTGAAAAAATCCTTATTTGAGTGCCTGGAATGTTTTGGTGAGATTATGAAAGGCTGGGATAAAGTTGGAATTAAGAGTATTAATTTATAGAAAATTAATTTTATCAATCTCTTTCATTATCCGGTCGGTTTCGGTGAGGGCTACTATAATTTTTTGATAATGTTCAATTTCTTCATTTGTGAGTTTGCGGCCTTTGCGGTCTTTTAACCATTTTTGTGCAGGCTGGTATCCGCCGATATAAAAATTCCAGGCAATTTCCGGAACGTTTCCGAAATATTGTTCATTGTTTATCCAAACATTGCCAACATTGTTTTGTAGGGAATGATCATCATCATTCCTTGTATTTTTAAGGAACGAATATTTTCGTTCCCTACATTTTCAAATTTAATTTTCTCTACTGTGTCCGAACCCAATTTGGGAAATGTTGTTATAAACTGGTTTACCTTTGGTGATTCCAGCAAATGCAATTGGCGAAGCTCGGTTCCTAATTTTATCAATTTTTTAAATGTCTTTTTATCTTTTGGATAAGGCACACGCGGGAAATCTATCTTTAAAAATTCTTTATATTTTTTGCGGTAGGAAGGCGAATGCAAAACAGCATAAATGTAATCTAATATTTCTTCCGGTTCTGTTTTGCCGACTATCTTTTCAATTTCTTTTACAATTTCTGTTTTTAGGTTTGGTACTTTTGTGCCGTTTTCTGAATAAAGATATAAAGTGGGAAAACATAAATGGTCCATCCTTGTCTAAACATATTCGTGTCATGTCAAACAGTTTAGTAATATATATCGACAATCAAAAGTAATTTAAATTAGCAGCTTGAGGTTGGACAACCAAGATTTGATTCACAATGTTAATTTCACTTTTAAATGATAAATAGTTTTTTCTCTTGATCTACCTAATATTCGAAGTTCGTAATAAATATAATCAAGATCAAAAGATCTGATAAGAATTTTTATATTACTTTATTTGAGTTATCAAAGTCATTGATTAAGAGTAATTATATTTTTTTTATAGTTGCAAAAGTTTGTTAGATACTAAGTTTCCATCATTCATGGGTTTTAATTCAACTTAGTTATTAAAAGGCATCTATGTTTCACACAATTCCAGAAACCTTTAGAATATTTCATCTTAAACCTCTTTAAAATCTTTAGCTAACAAAAAAATCTTTGGTGCAAAGTAATATTTGGTTCTTGCACATTTAATCTGTACATAAATTCATTTGCATTTAGTTTCTCAAACTTAAAAATTTCTGTTTCTTTTTCCATAAAGTTCAGCAAATTTTACAATTCCGTGTAGGGAGATCGATAGATTTATCGACCTCTACATTGGTTGATTTTCCATCAATATTGGCATTGTTAGATTTTTTAATCATAATAGAAATTGCAACGCCTTGCTGTATATCAAAAACATTTTCATCTTTGCTTCCGTCGGGTGCAGTTTCTTTCTTCTTTGCATTTCCATGCAAATCCAAAATGTAAATTTCATCAAAAGTTTCAAGCAAATGTTTACGCATTTGCCTGTGAATAATTCCATCTAAAAAAGAATTGTTTGTAATCATTGCCACAATGCCGGATTTATTTTTTTCAATATAATGTTCGGCATAACGAATGAATTTTATATAATCATCGGATAGCGGCTGTATGTTTCTTTCATTCAAATCCTTTTTGTAATCTTTAATTAAATCTGTAATCCACTTTCCTTTATTGGAAGAGCTAACGCTGTATGGCGGATTACCGATAACAACCATAATCGGCGTATCATTTTTAATTAAGGAAGCTTCTTTGGATTCTTCCGCAATACTTTCAGCAAAACCAAAGCCCGTAAAAAGATTGCCGATTGTATCAGTTTCTTCCAATGAATTTGTAAGATAAATTCCCAAACGCCTGTTAAAATGTTTAAACCCGGTTGCCTTAAAAGCCATGCTGAGTTTAAGATGTGCAATTGTGTAAGGCGCCATCATTATTTCAAAACCATGAATTCGCGGAAGCAGATCATTATGAACATAAGCTGGCCAGCGCCCAATTTGTCCGCTGTCTTTTAACCGCAGATAAATGCTTCTAATTACTGCGCTGAGAAAAGTTCCGGTTCCAACCGCGGGATCAAGAATTTGAACTTTGTGAATATCATTTTGCATTTTAGTTGTATCTGCCAATCCGTTCGGCAAACCAAATTCCTTTGCAAGCAGATAATCTACTGCACGGACAATAAATCTAACCACCGGCTGCGGCGTGTAATAAGCTCCTAATTTTTTACGAAGCTCTGCATCATACTCCCGTAAAAAATCTTCATAAAAATGGATAACCGGATCGGGGCCTTCCTGCGTATTTCCCCAGAGATCATCTTTAAAATATTGCTTCATTAATTGAGGAACATTTGCATGAGAAAAAACCTCGCAAAGCTCATCAACTATATATTCAAGTCGTTTGTCAAAATCGGCACCGGTTATATGATCAAAAAAATGTCTTAAAAATGGATTTGATTTTGGAACAAGATCGCGAGCTTCTCGTCTTGAAAAATTTTCCGGTGTATCATCAAAATATCTTGCAACAAAAAGTCCGTAAACTAAAGTCTGTGCGTACATGTCCGCAAAAGATTCGGTTTTAAGATCATGCACAAGAAGTTTTTTAAGTGTGCTATAAATTTTTATAATTTCAGAATTCTTTTCTGAGTCCACCGATAAAAACTGCAATAAATTATCTCGAATTCTTTGAGCTTTTCCTCCCATAATTTTTGCAAGATGCAATCCGCTTTTTATAGGTTCTTTGTGAGTTTGTGTAAAATCAATTAGAGTTTTAGCAGCATGTTCATAATTATTGGGGAGAGGAGAAAGAGTACGGTTTTTAATATCATACTCAGCGATTTTAATTGGCTCATCGTAACGCTGCCCGTTTCTATAAAAACGAAATTCAACATAATCGGTAAGCGCCAAATTTGCATAACCGAAATATCTTGCCATCTGTTCGGATTTTTCAATCTTGTCTAAAGACACGCCAATATCTTTTGCTTCGATATAAAGAATAGGAACATCAAATTTTAGAATAATAAAATCGGGTTTGTTACCTTGCTTAGCTTTTGCATCGTGATCTATTCTTTTAACATTTATTGATTCAAATATTCCTTTGAGAAGAATTTCAAAATCAGTGCGGTACCCCATTTCGCTGGTTTCTTCATGAGAGAATTTTTTTGAAATGGAATGAATGTAAGTTTCAAAAAAGTTTTGCATTATTTATAGAATATGTTAACTCAATAATTTATTTTACGTTTGAAATTACTGTAAATTTTATAGATAATAAACATCATATTTCTATTTCTAAAATTTTTATGAGGAACATATTTTAAATGAGCTATTTCTAAAGTTATAAACGTAAAATTATTTACTCTTTTATTTATTTCTTATTAAGCACCAGCGCTATCCATTCATCCATTTGATTTTTGCTAAGCAATACAAAACCTAACTTCTCATATTTTTCTTTTATGTCTTTCTCATCTGTATTCAGTAAACCGGACAAAATAATTTTGCCGTTTGGTTTTACTCTTTTACTTATTTCTTCTGCAATTTCCAGTAAAACATTTTTTTGAATATTGGCGGTTATCAAATCAAAATCATTTTCTGAAACATCTTTTATTTCGCAAGTACGAATTTCAATTTTATCTTTTACATTATTCAGATCAATATTTTCTTTACAGTTGTCAAAACACCATTCATCATTATCAATGGCGAGAGCAGACTTAGCGCCAAGCATTACGGCGGCTATGGCAAGCGCTCCCGTACCGCTGCCGACGTCTAAAATTTTTTCGCCGCCTTTAATTTCTTTTTCTAATTCGATTAAAACTAATTTTGTAGTTTGATGTTCGCCTGTTCCGAATGACATTTTAGGATCGATGGTAATTACAATTTCATCTTTTTGTGGCTTATATTTTTTGAAGGTTGGTTTTATAACAATCTTTTCCGAAACGTGAATAACATTTATCCCCTTTTCCCATTGCTTGTTCCAGTTTTTCTGCTCGACTAAATGCTCTTCAACTTTAAATTCTATAATCTGTTTATAATCAACAAGCCGCTCCAATGCAAAAACAATTTCAAGGTCGTCAATATCTTTCTTTTTATCGGCGTAAACTTTTAAGCAGTCTTCTTCTTCGGTTATACCGTCAATATCAAGATTCCATAAAGCACCGGAGATTACGTCAATGTCAAATGGCATAGCTGTTATTATAAATTCTTTAAAGTGTTTCATGATTTGTGATATTTAGTTTTTATATCTATTGTATTTGCATAATATGTCATTTCGACGACCAAAGGAAGGAGAAATCTTTTAATATGATAATTCTTGATACATTAATATTAATTAAAATCCTCACTTAAATCTTTCCACTCCTTATTCATACTTTCCACTAATTTATTCTTTTTTTCTCGTCTCCATTTTTTTCAATTCTTTTTCCCTATTTAAGGCTAATTGTATCTCATAAAATTGCTCATAATATACATGCTTATTCAAATTATATCTTTTTGTAAAACCATCAATTATTTTATTCTTATGCTCATATATTCTTCTAAGTAAATTATTAGTTACTCCTATGTATATCACTTTATTATTCCAATTAGTTAATATGTATATAAAATAATTTTTATCATTCATATTATTTTAACTAAAAGATTTCTCAGTCGATGACTCCTTCGAAATGACAATTAATGTTTTTCAAGTTCAGCATAACATTTGTACGGCTTCAATAATTAAATTTTAATGAATAAAGAAAGTAAGTTAATACATCTCCCACCTGCTGAAGCGTTTCCTTGCTTATATTTTCCATTGTGTCATTTTCTGAATGCCAATAATTTCTTCTTTTATTTGATGAACGAGCGCCGACGAAATCCGCATCAATTATATCCACGGTTTTTATTCCGGCTTGGTTTAAAGGAATATGATCATCATAAATTGTTGAACCTTCTTTCGCGCTAAAGATCGAAGCATTTTTTAATTCAGCAATATTCCAAATCATATCAACTACATCAGAAGCGTATAAAATTGAATTACCCTCTTTAAAAAATTCAGCTTCTTTATCGCCAACCATATCAAGCAAAATTCCAAAAGCAGGGTAAGAATTCTTATAATAATTTGCGGCAAAATATTTCGAGCCCAAACAAAAATAATTTAGATCATTTTCCTTTCCGTAATCTTCGCCGTCAAGCAAAACAATATCAACACCGTAATTTACTTTTTGCTGTTTTAGAATGTTTGAGATTTCCAGTAATACACCAACCCCGCTGGCTCCGTCATTAGCTCCGATTATAGGAAGATTTTTTTTTGAATCGACTGTTGCATGTTCTGCGCGAGGGCGCGTATCCCAATGGGCGCATAATAAAATTCTGTTTTTATTTTCAGGATTAAACCTGCCGATAATGTTTGTTAAATTTAGAACTTCTCCCTCATAACCGTTATAACTAAAAGACTGTAGTTGAATTTCATCCGCAAATTTTTTTAATTCATTCTGCAGATAAATCAGCATCTGTTTATGGCCATTAGAGCCCGGGTTACGTGGGCCGGCTTTTACTTGAGCTTCTATATAATTATAAGCCGATTCAGCATTGAATTTTGGAATGTTATCCGCAGAATTTAATTCATATAAAGGTTTGCTTTTTTGCTCTTCATTTTTATCTGAACAGGAATTAAACGCAGCTGCAAAAATTAGTATAATAAAGATTGATAGGTTTTTTTTCATTAATTTTTTTTAGGTTAAGAAATTGAAGTTCAAAGATAAAACTTTTAATTTTTATTTTTATAAGCAAAAAACTTTCGCCGCTAATTTCACGAATTGTGAGAATGAATTAGTGAAATTAGTTTAACTCGCGACAAAATTATTTGTGTTTTGATCCGCCGCAGCAGATTGACTTTGCCTTAATACTCAGTCATCATCTCACAAATAGCATCTTGAATTTCTCTTGCTTTTTTTGAACTCCCCACAAAATTTTGAAGTAATATTGAGAAGACAATCTGATCTCCTTTTTTAGAAGTTGCAAAGCCCGAAAGAGTTGATACGCCGCTTAATGTTCCGGTTTTTGCATGCACATTATTTTGCGCTGAAGTATTTATCATTCTTGATTCAAGCGATCCATCAATGCCTGCATTGGGAAATGAGTTATACAAAATATTATATAAATCGGGGCGCTTTTCGTAAATATATTTAAGAACGGTAAGCAGTAATTCAGCGGAAACTAAATTGTAATGTGAAACTCCTGAGCCGTCAACTAAACGGTAATCGTCGGGGTTTAATCCGGCATTAGCTATTAAGCTGTCAATTAATTTTAATCCATTTTTTGCTGAAGCCGGCTTTCCAAAATATTTTTCGCTCATTGCACGAAGAGTCATTTCTGCGCTGAGGTTATCGCTGGTTTTATTTAGATTGACAATTACAGAATCAAACGATCGTGAAATACTGAAAATTATTTTTGCAGTATCAGGCAAATTTTTTAATTCATTTATGCCGTTATAATTTATATTTTGATTTTGCAATGATTCTTCCAGCAGCTTTAAAAAATAAAATTCGGGCTGCCAAACATTAACCGTTTCGGATGTATGAAAAGCATTCGGAGCGGGCAAAGTTAAATCCTGATTAATTAGAATTGTATTTTTTCTGTTGATCCAATCTCTGTCGATAATTATAGGATTAGTATTTTCATAATCGCCGACAAATGAGTTAAATTTTAAGTCAACATATTTTGTATCCGGATTCAGCTTGACTTCAGGAATTTTATTTTTAACTTCAACGTTCACTTGAATAGCATTGTCATTAATATTTAAGGCTGTCATATAAGGCGCATCGGTGGAGGGGTCGTCATCCCACATCCAGCCTTTCCCCCAAAAAATAGAATCCATCATCGAAACATCGCCATAAATATTTCCTGTAATTTTATTTATTCCAATATTTTTAAATTCAACGACCATTGAGTCTAAATCTTTAAGCTTAAAATCGGGATCGCAGCCGCCCACAGCGTATAAATCACCGTATAAGGTGCTGTCCACAATTTCTCCCGAATAATAAAGTGATGTGGAAAAATTATAATCAGGACCGAGAAATATTAAGCCGGCAGACGTGGTTAATATTTTCATGTTAGAAGCGGGATGCATTAATAATTTTTCATTATGCCGATATAAAATTTCCTTTGAAGTCAAATCAAAAATATCTATAGCTACTTCAGTCGATTTGAAATAATCATCTTTTAAAATTTTATCAATTTTTGATTGAAGAGAATTTTTATTTTGAGAAAAAAGAATTATCGGGATAAGAAAAAGTAATAGAAATGTTTTTTTCATTTTAAATAAAGATTTTATTGAAAGGTTAATAGATTAAATAGTAAAGAAAAATTTTTGAACAAATTTAAATGCTAACATTATTTAAAAAGATTCTTGCAGAGTGACAACCACAATATTGAAGCATTTTGTGAATTATAACTTCACGCAGGCAGATTTTCGCCGTGGGTTATCTAAAACGATAATAAGTTTCCTGCTGAATGATCGACTCTTTGTAATCATTTTTTCACAAATAAAAACCACTACATTTTCATTTGCAGACTTAAAAATATTCCCGCACTCTAAACTCAGCGCCGACTTTATTTTCCACAATATCTTTTGCTTTAGCCGTATCAATTTCATCAATTGAAACAACCGACATTACAACCTTGCCGGCGTAAGCTTTTGCATTTTTAGCAAACGTAATCATCTCGTTAAACATGCGCGGTTCCAATCTCATTATTTCCGCATACTGATGCGCGCTTGTAGCATTTAAACTTATTGAAACAACGTCTATTATATTTTTAAATTCCGGGGTTATATCTCTTTTGTTAATAAAACTTCCGTGACCATTTGTGTCCAGTCTTGTTGTTCCGCCATATTCTTTAACAAACTTTGCAACTTGTTTTACCACATTCCATCTTGTTGTTGGCTCGCCGTATCCGCAAAAAACAATTTCATTATATTCTTTTGGGTCGCCGATTTCTTTAATATAAACTTCGGCGGGCGGCTCTTCCGACTTGCTCATTTTTAAATTATAACCTTGCAGAACAGCTTCGCCTTTTCTATCGCAAAAAACACAATCGGCGTTGCAGCGGTTTGTAATATTAACGTATAAATTATTTTTAATTTTATAAGTGAAACTTGTTTCAGGCTTGCTTCCTACGCCAAAAAATTTAAAGGCATTATATGAAGTAATTCTACCTACATCTTCAATGGAGATTTTATGAATTTCAGCAATCTTTTCAGCCACATATTTCACATAAGCCGGTTCGTTTCTTTTTCCGCGAAACGGGACGGGAGTCATAAACGGCGAATCAGTTTCAATCATCAGATGCTCAAGGCTGGTGTGCGAAACTATTTCTCTAAGCTCATCAGCTTTTTTAAAAGTTATATTGCCGGTAAAAGAAATAAAATGATGAAGTTTTATAAGTTCGCGGGAATCGTCGAGTGAGCCGTTGAAACAATGGAACTGAGCCCGCAAACCGCTGCCGCTGTATGTACGAATAATCTCCATCATATCTTCATTAGAATTTCGGTTGTGAACCACAATCGGTAAATTTAATTTTAATGCTAAATTAATTTGCGATTTAAAGGCTTCAATTTGTTTTTCTTTGGGGGAAAAATCATAATAATAATCCAAACCAATTTCGCCGATAGCAACAATTTTTTTATTTGAAGCAAGTTGTTCAATTTCATTTATCCAATCACTATTCCAATCGCTTGTATCGTGAGGATGAACGCCGACAGCGCCGTAAACCATCTCATATTTTTTTGTTAGTTCTATAACTTGCTTTGAAGTTTCAATATCGGTGGCTGGAACAATAATAAAATCAACGCCGTTATCTTTTGCGTTAGAAATAACCGCATCAATATCATCTTGAAAATTAGGAAGGAAAATATGCGCGTGTGTATCAACAAACATTTTAAATTTTATACTTTCAAAAAAAAATTATTAAATATTCATTTCCAAACTTAATGAAATATTTCGCGGCGGTTCAAGGTTGCCGATCAATTCTACATAATTATAATTAAAAGCATTTTTGAAATTGATGTATAATTTTAACGGCACAGCGGTGAATTTGTAACCAACATTAAAATCAAATATATAAGCCGCAGCCCTTAAGTCGCCTTCTTTTATAATTCCCAAATTAATTAATTCATAATCAATTTCTTCAACCCGGCTGAAGTATCTAAAATTAATTCCAAATTCAAACTGATAAAAATTATATTCGGTTTTGATTAAAGCAGTATGACGAGGACGATATTTTAAAAATACGTTTTTATTTAAATCTCTCGCCCACAAATAATTATAACCTAAGCTCAGATTTAAATTATTGCTGAATAATGAAAAGTCCGAAATAAATTCAACGCCTTGAATTCTTGCGCGGGTTACATTATCAAAAGTTATTTTGCCGTCATTGGCATCCACGCCCGCTTCAATAAAATCATATAATTCATTTTGAAAAATGCTTGCATCAAAATTTATTGCAGGATTTAATTGATAATTAATTCCGACTTCGACGTTAAAACTGTTTTCCGGTTTTAAGTTTGGATTTGGTTTGATGACAACGCCGTTTGAAGTTGTTGAAGTAAACGCTTCAGCCAAAGTTGGGGAACGAAATCCTGTTCCTGCAAAAGCTCTAAAAATTAAATTGGCAACAGGTTTAAAATTAAATCCTACTTTTGGAGAAAGGGCGGAAGTATTTTTTAATGAATCAATTTTTTGATAATCATATCGAATTCCTAAAACGCTTTTTATATTTTTTGAAATTTCATAATCAAACTGAGAATAAATTCCGAAAGAAGCCGAAGTTGGATTTCTAAAAATATTAGATTTAACATCAGCTTTTGCAGCTTCAATTCCGCTAACAATTACGGCGTCTTCAAATGGTTTTAATGTTGTTTGAAATTCGCCGCGGAATAAATTTGTTGTTGAGCTGTTATTAATCTCTGTGCCGTCAGACCAATTTGTAAAATAATAGCTTGCTCTCGCTTCGTAATAAAAATTATCGGATAGTATATTTTTATAAATCAATCCAAGTAAATGCCGATTGGTTGCAACCTTCTGTCCATTATCGGCATCCGGCGGAACTAAAGCGTTGCGGGAATTTTTCCAGTAGACAAAATTTCCGCTTCGTTTATTGAATGTATTTAACAACAAAGTAATCGACGATAAATTTGTAAATTCATATTTTGCTTTTAAAAATCCCAAATACTTTTTTGAAAAATTATTTTGTTTATAGCCTTCATCTTCCAAACGTGAAAAAGAAATTCCGAAACTAATTTTCTTTATTTTTTGCGAATGACCGAGCGTAAGCGAATTATAACTTCGGTATTGATTAGACCAATTCCATTCATCATAAGAAGGCTTATCATAAAACCCCAAACTCGATTTTATATAAGTTGAAGGTTCAACTGAAAAATCTTTTGAAATCACATTTATAACTCCACCAATTGCAGACGAACCATAAAGCGAACTTTCCGCGCCTTTTATAATTTCCACGTCTTTTATAATTGCCGTTGGAATAACTTCCCAAATTGTTTCGCCGGTATCTCCTGTATAAAAAGGTATTCCATCCAGGGTAAGCATAACCCGGGAACCCGCGCCCCTGCTGTATCCACTGGAGCCGCGAATACTTATTTGATCGTCAGTCATATTAATGCCGGGAACATATTTTAAAGCGTCTTCCAAATTTATAAAATTATTTTTGGTGAATTCTGTCTGCGGAATAATTTCCGCTTTGATGGGAAGATCCGAAATTAGCTGCTGATATTTTGACGCTGATATAATTGGACTGTTGGTTATAAAAATTCTCCCGGGCTCTAAGTTTATATTAATATTAATTGAACGATCGATTAATTTTATGCTATCAATAAATTTTGTTTGATAACCAATGAAAGAGATTTGAAGATTATATATGCCGGGCTGTAAATTATTTATTTCATAATTGCCTTTAATATCAGAGGCGGATCCAACATTTATATTTTTAATTAAAATATTAGCGCCTGCTAACGTCTCGCCGGTTTGCGCATCAGTTATTTTACCATTAATAGAAAAGTCTTGAGGAAATATTTGAGCGCAAAAAATAAATAGAAATATTAAAATTAAATTTTTCATTTATTGTTGTTATTTAATATCCTTTTAATTTTCACTTTAATTTTTTGGCGGCTGAACAGGCGGATTATTAAAATCACATATTATATTAATATTTTTTGCTTCGCCATTTTCCGGAATAATTAAAACTCCCGGTTTAGTTGTATCTGAACCGTTATAATAAACTCCGGCGACAGTCCAATCGTTTCTATTTAAAGATAAGTTGGGAGTTCTCGATTGCGCAACGGCAACGTATTCATAAGTTCCGGGACCAATTGAGCCAAATGCAGAATCGCTGGAACTGTAATTTAAAACAGTTGTACCGAAAGGAATTTCTGAACTAACAAATTTCAAATTAAGCGGACTAAAATCAGCCGCTGACTTTAAATCATGCTCAAAAACTACCAGATGCGTACGGGCAATTCCTTCTTGCCAAGCGCCCATAAAAGTTATTGTTCCGCTAAATCCATTCCCGCCGGGTTCGGGCGTAATTCCTTTGTCGCAGCCGTTTATTAATAATGAGATTAATATTTAATATGAAGAACAATTTTGACGTGTTTTTCATAAAGAAAAAATAATTAGGTTATCAATTATTAACAATTGAATTTCGAGATTTGAAAATTAAAGTTGAAATGATATGGAACTACAACTAAACCACTTCTCCAATATTAATTGGATGTTCATTTACGAAATTTGAAAGTTGAATAACTTTTTGTTCATCACTTTTTGAAACAACGGCAATTAATCCAATGCCGAGGTTAAAAACATTTCTCATTTCTTCGTCGGAGATTTTTCCGGTTTGTTGAATTAATTTAAAAAGCGCGGGCATCTCCCATCTATCCCAATTAATTTTTAGCGAAAGTCCTTCGGGTAGAATTCTTTTTGTATTGCCGATAATTCCTCCGCCGGTTATGTGAGAGAAACCTTTAACTTTTATATTTTCTTTTAGATGAGAAATTAATTTTAAATATGATTTGTGAATTCTTAAAAGCTCTTCTCCCAATTCATTATCGAAGCCGTCCGGTTTATCAGCGCCTTTATATTTATTTAACAATACTTTTCGCGCTAATGAATAACCATTTGTGTGCAGCCCGTTTGAAGAAAACCCCAACAGCGCGTCCCCCTTTTTAATTTCTTTGCCGTCAATAATTTTTTGTTTTTCAACTATGCCGACAATTGTTCCGGACATATCATATTCTTCACCCGAATAAAGTCCCGGCATTTCAGCGGTTTCTCCGCCGATTAAAGCGCAGGCATTTTCTTTGCAGGCAATTGAAAACCCTTCAATTATTTTTTCAGCTTTATCGGGATTCAATTTCCCAAAAGCGAGATAATCTAAAAAGTAAAGCGGCTTGGCTCCGCAGACCGCTATATCATTCACACAGTGATTCACCAAATCCTGTCCCACCGTGTTATGCTTATTCATTTCAAAAGCTACTTTTAATTTAGTGCCTACGCCGTCAACGCTGGAAACAAGAAACAGGATTTTTAAAGCCCGAAAAATCTAACTCATAAAAAGCTCCGAACAATCCAATATCAGATAAAACATTTTTATTAAAAGTTGATTTTGCAAAATTCTTAATTCTTTTAACTATTTCATCGCCGGCTTGAATATCAACCCCGGCGGATTTATAAGTATTATTCAAGAAAACTCCTTATCATAAAAAATCATAAAAAAATATTTCGGTCTTAATCATTTATTGAATTTGAGAAAAGACTGAACTTCAAAACAAAAAATAATTTAGATATTTATCTTTTTGTTAGAGGGCTAACTTTAATAACGATTCAAAATTACAATTAAATGAAATACCAATCAAAGTAGAACTGTTTCGAAATCAAGAATAAAAACCTAAAGCTTAATCTCAAAGTTGAAAATGATAAACTTATCATTCTTACCAAAGAGAACTATATTTATAAATACCAACATTATTTTAACTTAAAGCAAAAAAATTATTTTAAAGTTACGGAACGAAAATTGCATAATTAGGGCGTTACATAATTTATTAACAATTTTTCGGGGATATGCCGATGAAAAAAGTTACAAAAGTTCTCTTTCTCGCGCTACTTCTGAGCAGTTTTGTTCTAGCTCAAAGAGCCAAAATAGTTGTTGAAAACGTTACTCCTGCCCAAATTGAGGAAGGCGTTTTTACAACTAATTCAGTTGCAACTGGATTACATGTAGTTGCAAATCAAACAGTGGTTTATTTATCAGCCAAGAATATTGGAACTACTGATGAAGTAAATTCATCTACTTTTACATTTACATCCAAACCTGCCACCTCTACTTTAACAAATGCAAGCATAGTGCCTATAGGTTTAACGTGGGCTTATTTTACTCCTGATGTTAAAGGCGAATATATAGTTAATTTAAGCATTTCCACAGCAGGCGGAACTGACGACACAACTCAATCAATAATCGCTGCTGATTTTGTCGGCGTTGGCGGTTTTGATGGAGTGGATGGAGACTTTCCAAAATGTAAAACTTGCCATGGTGGAACTTTTGCTCCCATATTTACAAAATGGGAAGCTTCAAGTCATGCAACTACTTTTAAAGATATGGTTGACTTTGGAACAACACATTTTGGAACAAGCTGTTTCCCTTGCCATACGACTGGTACAGACAAATATCTTGCAGCAGCAAACAATGGTTTTGATGATATCGCAACAACTGTAGGATTTGATTGGAGTACCTATACTCCTCAAACTCCTGGCAACTGGGATAATATAAAAACTACGTATCCAACACTTGTAAACCATGCAACTATCGGCTGCGAAAGTTGCCACGGACCCGGTAGCGTACACGCAACTTCTGGCTCCGTTCCTAAATCGAAGAGTATTCAAATTACTTTAGAAGCCGCTGTTTGCAGCCAATGTCATGATCTTCCTTGGAGATATAACCAATACGCTCAATATGAAAATTCAACACACTCTGAAGCATTATGGTCATCATCTTTTGCACGGGCAAATACTGACAACAGCATAAGCAATAACTGTTCAAGGTGCCATGAAGCCGGCGGTTATGTTGCATTTACAAAGGGTGAAATTTTTGACGGCTCAAAATTAACTGAAGCTGATCACATGTCGATCTCCTGCCAAACCTGTCATGATCCACATGGAAGCGGTGAAGAATTTTCACTTCGTCCTGTTCCTGTTGGATCTGATACATTAGGCAATGGCGTTCAATATACATTAGGCGGCGTTGGTCAAGTTTGTATGAACTGCCATAAATCAAGAAGAGATAATGTTACTTACGTTGTAAGCAACTCGTTAAATTCTCATTGGGGACCTCATCATTCAGTTCAGTCTGATGTATTCTTAGGCGAAAATGCCGCTTCTTTTGATGCTGATGTTTACCAAAGCGGCGCGCATAAATTTGCCATTGGTAACGCTTGCGTGGATTGCCACATGACTGCTACTACCGATACCGGTACTGTAAACAGAGATATGGTTGGCGGACATACATTCAAATTACACAATGAAGCTACAGATTATTATCATACTGCAGCATGTGTAAACTGCCACGGTCCAAAAAATAACTGGAATGATTTTAAAGCAGTTATGGATTATGACGGCAACGGAACTGTTGCAAGCATTCCTGAAGAAGTTGACGGTCTATTACACAGATTAAGCGTTTTATTACCTCCAACCGGAGTTGATTCAATTTCTGATGTAGATATTAAAGCAGAAGATAATCTTAACCTAAGAAAAGCTTGGTGGAATTATCAGTTGATTGCAAACGACGGCAGCAAAGGTATGCACAACTCTAAATTCGCAATAAGCGTATTAACAAAAACAATTCAAGTTGTTATGGGAATTGTTCCTGTTGAATTAGTTTCTTTTGATGCAACTGTTAATGCAGGTTTAGTAACCTTGAAATGGCAGACCGCAACCGAAACAAACAACAACGGATTTGATATTGAAAGAAAATCCGGTAAATCATGGAACAAGATTGCATTTGTAAAAGGTAATGGAACATCTTCGGAAGTTTCAAATTATTCTTATACAGATAAATCAGCAAAATCACTTGACGTTGCTACTTATAGATTAAAACAAATCGATTTTGACGGAACAGCTCATTATTCCAAAGAAGTTGAAGTAGTATTAAACATTGCTCCTAAGGATTACAGCTTATTACAAAACTATCCTAATCCTTTCAACCCAAGCACAATTATAAAATACTCGCTTCCCGCTGAAAGCAAAGTTAAAATCGTTATCTACAACCTCACAGGCGAAGTTGTAAATACATTAGTTAATACAGTTGAATCTGCAGGCTCTCATGAAACTAATTTCAGTACAAACGCTGCAGGCTTTAACTTGTCGTCTGGAATTTATTTCTACTCAATGGAAGCAGTTTCATTGGATGGAAGTCAAACATTCAGACAAACAAAGAAGATGATTTTGATGAAGTAATTTCCCTAAATCTTCTTTAAAGATTAACCCGGTTTCTTAAACGAAGCCGGGTTTTTTATTTTTGGGGAATCTCTTTTTATAATCGAAATATTAAAATTTCGTTATTCTTCATTTTTAGTATAATTGTTTAGATTTAACCCAATCCCATAATTCAAAATTTTCTTATTTATTTAATATATTTGTAGTTCTAAATTTTAGAATTATATTCATGTTAAAATGACCAAAGAAGATTTAAACGAACGTGAAAAAAATATTTTGCGGTATGTAATACAGCAATTTATTCTTACGGCTTTGCCGGTCGGTTCCCGCTACATAACTAAAAAATATGACGTAGGAATATCCCCCGCCACCGTAAGAAATATTATGTTCGATTTGGAAGAATCCGGTTTTATAAATCATCCTCATACATCTGCGGGAAGAATACCTACTGATAAAGGTTACAGGTTTTACGTCGATTCATTAATGGAATTGCAAAAAATTAAAAGTGTTGAGAAAGGAATACTTTCAAAAGGGTTTGAAAATAAAATTTTAGAAACCGATGAAATATTTAAAATTACCTCCGAACTATTAAGTAGAATTACAAATCAACTTGCTTATATAAGCTATCCGAAAATTGATTCCAGCATTTTTGAAAAATTACAAATTGTTAGTTTGTCTTCTTCAAGAGTTTTGGTGGTTATAAGCATCGGCACCGGATTAGTTAAAACTATAACTTTAGAAATTTCTTCTGAAATAAAATCTACTCAAATTGAATCAGTCCAAAATTTGTTAAATGAAAGATTAACCGGCTTAACATTTAAGGAAATTCGTAAATCTTTTACCGAGCGATTTAAAGATGTTGAAAAAGATCATGCCGCTGTAATTAGACTTTTTGTAGATTCTATCGATAAATTATTTACTGAATTTAGACAAGCCGATAATCTATTTATTACCGGCGCAAAAAATGTTATTAAGCAGCCTGAGTTTGAACATCCTGAAAGATTTCAAAGCGTTATAGAACTTATTGAAGACAAAGACATTATAATTCATATTTTAGAAAAAAATAATGAACAGCAAAATAACCAGGTTTTTATTTCTATTGGCAGCGAAAATGAAAGCGAGAAACTGGATGATTACAGTTTGATTACTAAAGAATACAAAATGGGAGATTCTTCCGGCACGTTGGGAATTATCGGTCCTAAAAGAATGGAGTATTCTAAAGTGGTTGCAGTAGTTGATTATGTTTCAAAATTATTAACTGAATTTTTAAAAATAGATAACTTAAAATAAGGAGACAATTTGAAAATGAAACGCGATAAGAAAAATGAGCAGACTGATATGAATGAAAATCAATTTAATGAAAATGAAGAAACTTTTGACGATAATTTGAATCAGCCGAATAATGATGAAGAAATTTTTGAAGTTAATTCAGAAAAACTTATAAAGCTGGAAAATGAAATCGCCGGTTTAAAAGATATGCTTCTTCGTAAAGCGGCTGAGTTTGAAAATTATAAAAGGCGAACTGAAAATGACCAGCTTAATTTAATTAAGTATTCGGCTGAATCATTTCTTGTTAAACTACTTCCGGTAATTGACGATTTTGAACGTTCGCTGCAGCACATTGAAAACACTAAGGAAAATGAAGCGGTTATAAAAGGGATTAAATTAGTTTATGATAAATTAATGAAAGTTTTAAAAGACCAGGGCGTTAGCAAAATTGATGCAGTCGGTAATCCCTTTAACGTTGATTTCCACGACGCCATTCTTCAAAAGCCCGCTGATAATGTTCCGCCGCATACTGTGTTAGAGGAAATTGAAACAGGGTATATGTATAAAGATAGAGTTATCCGGCATTCAAAAGTTATTGTAAGCGATGAATCAAGTTCAGATTTATAATTATAAAGAAGAAAAATATATTATTTAAAAAGGAATTCAATTACGAATGGTTAAACGGGATTATTACGAAGTTTTAGGAGTTGATAAAAGCGCTTCTAAAGACGAATTTAAAAAAGCTTATAGAAAGTTAGCAATGCAATTTCATCCAGATAGAAATCCGGATGATAAAGAAGCCGAAGAAAAATTTAAAGAAGCCGCAGAAGCTTATGAAGTGCTTAGCCACGATGAAAAAAAGGCAAGATATGATAGGTTTGGTCATGAAGGCGTTAAGGGCGGCGGGTACGGCTCGCAAGGCTTTTCTGATGTCAATGATATCTTTTCTCATTTCTCTGATATCTTTGGCGGCTCTTCAATCTTTGATGATTTTTTTGGCGGGAATCAGAGACAGCGAGGAAGAAGAAGCCAAGGACAGCCTGGCTCTGATTTGCGCGTTAATTTAAAATTGACGCTCGAAGAAATAGCCGCCGGGGTTACTAAAAAAATCAAAATAAAAAAACAAATTAAATGCGATGAATGCAGCGGCTCTGGAGCGGAAGCGGGAACATCTAAAAAAACTTGTCCAGTTTGCAGCGGCACAGGCGAAGTAAGATCTGTTTCAAGATCAGTGTTTGGGCAATTTGTAAATATAACAACTTGTAACAATTGCAATGGCGAAGGAACTGTAATTGACGCTCCCTGCAAAAAATGTATGGGGGACGGCAGAGTGCAGGAAGAAACAAATTTGAAAGTTGAAGTCCCAGCCGGAGTTCATGAAAATAGTTATATGACAATCCGCGGCGAAGGTAATTCAGGAAAACGCGAGGGCGCATCGGGCGACATAATTGTTGTCTTTCATGAAATCGAACATGAATATTTCGTTCGGGATAATGATGACATCATTTATGATTTATTGATCAGCTATCCTGAAGCGGCTTTGGGAACCGAAGTTGATGTGCCTACGCTTACCGGTAAAGCAAAATTAAAAATTGATCCAGGAACACAGCCAGGTAAATTATTGAAGATGAGAGATAAGGGTATTAAACATTTAAATCAATCCGGAATAGGCGATCAGATTGTAAAGATTAATATACAAGTTCCTAAAAAAGTAAATGCAAAAGAAAGAGAACTTTTAAAAGAATTATTGGATTTGCCAAATATTAAACCTTCTGGGAAAACAGAAAAAAATTTTTTCAGCAAGTTTGGTTTATAATCTGGTAATTATAATTCATTTTTATAATTGACATTTAATTAATGTTCAAAAAAATATCTTATAAAATTGGATTCACTGAAACCGAAATTAAAGTAATACTTTTTTTAATTATTGCTTTAATTGCCGGGTTCAGTTATAAAACTTTTTTTAATGATGAGTATATTCAGCCCTATAAAAATTTTGATTATGCTGAAGAAGATAGCCTTTTTTCATTAACGGAATCGACTCAAAATAATGATAGCAAAAGCAGCACAATAAATGATAAAAACATTGACTATAAGCAGGAAGTTTTAGATTTTAACAAAACAAATTTTGAAAGAGGTGAACGAAAAGTTCTTCCCTCTGAAAATAGTATTAATCTAAATAAAGCTGACTTAAAAAGGCTGGAAACCCTTCCTGGTATTGGCGTAAAGACGGCTCAAAAAATTTTAGATTTAAGAAACGAAATAGGCGGCTTCAAAAATTTGGAAGATCTTCTTAAAGTTAAGGGTATTGGGCAATCCAAATTTAATAATATCAAAAAGTATTTATATATTGAACAATAAAATTTTAACGTTCCGGAGGAAAAATGAATAAATCTGATCCGTGGTATATTCACGCTATTTTATATGCAGTAATTTTATTTCTTGTTTTTATTTTAGTTAAAGTTGCCATAATCGATCCCACTCAAATTGTTGAGACTGATAAATACAACAAAAAAGAATCGCGTTTAAGAATGAAAAATCTTAGAGAAGCTGAAATTTTATGGGAAAAAAAACATGGCAGTTTTACTGCAAATCTTGACAGCTTGATAACTTTTGTTAAAAATGATCCTTTTGTAGATAGCGTTCGCAATGCTTTCGATTCACTTAGCAATAAGCGGGCAGACCCTTTTATGACTTTATCAAGCGGGCAATTTTCACCTGACAGTTTATATAAATCTCCAAAGTCCGGACAAAAATATATCGTGCAAGTTGATACTACTACAAGCGTGGATACTATCTATACGCCTTCAAATAAAATTAAAAGAGTGGATACTCTAAAAAAAGTTGGAACGCGATATTTAATTGAAGACCCCGATGGTTACGGCGCTATCGGAGATATTGAAAGCGACGCTAAGAAAAATACAGCTTCATGGGAATAATTGACTATTAGTTATGACCGGATTTGAAAACCACGCAGGCTTTACAATAACAGAAACAAAGCTGCAGGTTGTTGAAGTTATTTGTAACGGCAATCAGTTTATTTTAGAAAATGTTGACGAAGCATATTTCGGCGAACAGATTAATTTTGATAAAGATAGAGAAACTAAAATAAGCGCTCTGCTTCAGGGCGCTTATAATGAACTTCAAATAAAAAAGACATTAAAAAGCTCCGCTGTTTCTTTCGCCCTTCCCTTCGATTTATTCTACTCAATGCAAGTCCCCTTTGATAATACGTTGCTTCATCAAGATTTAATTGAGGAATTTAAATGGGAGTTTTCAGTTCTCTATCCTTTTTTAAAAATTGACGATCTTGTTATCCAATATGTTGAAATTGAAAAGAATAATATTTATGAACAAAACTCTGCAATTGTAATAGCCCTGCCGCGTAAATATTTAAATATGATTTACGAATTTACCGTAAAAAATAATTTAAGTTTAAAGTTTGTAGATAATGTTCATCTTGCTTCCGAACGCGCTCTGGCTGTAAGCAATTCATTAATGGAAAAAGGATTGATACTAAGCGTTTATTTTAACAATAAACATTTATCAATAATCTTTTCGATGCAGGGCAAACCGTTTTACTTTAAAAACTTTCCGCTAAAAGGCGCGGGAGAAATTCCGGCGTTAATCAGAAATGAAATAACCGAAAATAAATTAATTAATATTTCAAAAAATTCTATTGATACTGCTTTTATTACAGGCGACAATATTACTGATTCTGTAGTGCAAATATTAAGGAATGCTTTGGATATCGATTTTTATTATTTCAATCCATTTGATAAAATAAAGCCAAACCCTTCTCTTTATGAAAATAATTGCTACACAGATAAAAATAATTCTTTCTCCCCCGCCGCCGGCATCGCCTTCAGACTCGCTTAAACATTTTTTATTGTTATGAAACTAAGAATAATTTCGGGTGAACTGAAGGGGAGATTAATCACAGTTCCTAAATCAAAATTGATACGCCCTACCACCGATAGAGTTCGTGAAACTTTGTTTAATATTTTAAATAATAAAATTAATTTTGACGGAATATCTGTTTTAGATTTTTATTCAGGCACAGGTTCATTGGGAATTGAATGCATCAGCCGCGGCGCCAATAATGTAGATTTTGTAGAAAAGGATTTTTTCATATTTCAAAACTTAAATAAGAATATTGAATCTTTATCAGTTCAAGAAAAATGCAGAGCTAATAATGTTGACGCGGTAAAATTTTCGAAATTAAATCCTCAAAAAAAATATGATTTAATTCTCGCAGATCCTCCTTTTTTTAAAGATGATATTTATGAAGTAGTAAAAAATTTAAGAGTCAATAATTATTTTGAAGGCGAGACATTTATGATTATAGAAAGATCAATTCAAACTAAAGAAAAAGATATTAATAATTTTTCCGATGAACCTTTTAAAATTATTGGCGACACTTGTCTTTATGAAATTAGATAAATTATTTTTTTTAGATAGAAGAATATGCTTTTGATTTTTATTTTCTTTGACTTTTTTTCATCCCATCCTTCTACCAATAACCTCGGCAATCAATTTAATTTGCTTCATAAGGTCCGCAAATTGTTCAGGCAGTAAAGCTTGAGGACCGTCTGACAATGCCTTATCCGGATCGTTATGAACCTCAACCATAATAGCATCGGCGCCCGCCGCAACCGCAGCGCGAGCCATTGGCAAAACCTTGTCGCGTAATCCCGTTGCGTGAGAAGGATCCGCAACAACCGGCAAGTGGCTGCGTTTATGTACAACCGGAATTGCGGAAAGATCAAACGTGTTGCGGGTATAAGTTTCAAAGGTTCTTATTCCTCTTTCGCAAAGCATAACATTTTTATTTCCGCTGGCTAAAATATATTCAGCAGACATCAGCCAATCTTCAACCGTTGCCGCTAATCCGCGTTTAAGCATAATCGGTTTTACGGCTTTTCCCAGATCGCGCAGGAGCGGAAAGTTTTGCATATTACGCGCGCCCACTTGAAAAATATCCGTGTATTCTTGAATCAATTCTATTTGATTCGCTTCCATTACTTCTGTAATAACCAAAAGATTATATTTATCGGCTGCTTTTCTTATCAGCTTTAATCCTTCTTCGCCAAGACCTTGAAAAGAATAAGGCGAGGTTCGCGGTTTAAAAGCTCCGCCTCTTAAAATCTTCGCGCCGCTTTTTGCAACTATCTCGGCAATAGTCATTATCTGATCTTCATTTTCAATTGAACAAGGACCAGCCATCATCACAACTTCATTTCCGCCAACTACAACATCTTTTATTTTTATTTGTGTGTCTTCTTTTTTAAATGTTCGGCTGGCTAATTTGAATGGCTCAGTAATGCGATAAACTTCTGCTACGCCATCAAGTATTTTTACTTTACGAATGTCGAAGTCCGGTTTTACGCCGATAGCGCCAAGCACAATTTGTTCGACTCCGGTTGACTTATGAACCGCAAATCCATAATCCTCTAAATGTTTAATTACATTTTCAATTTGTTTATCGTTAATATTTTTTTGAAGAACTACTACCACTTTTACTCCTGAATGAAATAATTAATTTATAATATAATTTATGCAATGGCTTTTCTAATTCCAGTTTTTAAAAAAAATATTTTTTTGAAATGATGATCTAAAAAAACTAATGAAAACTTTTTTCGCCGGCTTCAATAGCAACATCAATATAATCTTCTTTAGCTGGAATTGCACATGAATATTTTGAACTGTATGAGCAATAAGGACTATAAGCTAAGTTAAAATCAATTGCGTAAATAAAATTTTTATCGCCTTTAAATTCAAAATCTAAATAACGCCCTACGCCGTATGTACCTTGTCCGGTTGTTTTATCTGTAAACCAGATGCTGTAATATTCTTCGCCGCCGCGGCTAACCCCTTTATACACATTTATTGTATGCTGCTGATTTTGAAAATTCCAAATAACAAATCCGAACCTAACTACTTTTCTTTCCTCCCCTTTTGTGCCGAAGATTGAAATCGTATCCTTATTTTCATTTTCATACAATTTACTTTTAAATAAAAATTCAGGATCGATATTATAATATTTTAAAGGAGAAAAGTGCGCCGTAGAATCTTGATTGAATGGGGACGAAGAATCGTTTTTCATATAATCATCTTTTTCATTTCTAATTTTTTCAATTGATGAAATATATTCTTTTTCTTCTTCGGTCTGATTTTGCCCGCAAGAAATTAAATTAAAAGTAATTAGAGCAGCAATGGAAAATTTAAAGATTGATTTCATAATTAATTTTGACCTTTGACTTTTGATTCGCCACGGCGGATTGACTTTTTGATATTCCTCAGTTTCTTCTCTTTCACCCTTCTCTTCAGTTCATTTAATTTATTCAGCGCTTCAACCGGAGTGAGATTATTAATTTCTATATCGTCAATTTCTTTTCTAATCTTATCATCCTGAATTTCAAACATGCTTATTTGATTTTCATCGGCTGATCTTATTTTTTTTAATTTCTCTTTTTTCTCTTCGTAAGGGGTCAATTCTTTCCCTTCCAAATTTTGCAAAATCTCTTTTGCTCTTTTTGTAACAAACATTGGAAGACCCGCCATTTGCGCCACTTGAATCCCGTAACTATGGTCGGCGCCGCCGGGCGTAACCTTATGAAGAAATATAACTTTGTCGTCATATTCTCTCACTTCAACTTTGTAATTTTTTATTCTCGGAAAAATTTCCGACATCTCATTTAACTCGTGATAATGCGTGGCAAATAAAGTTTTAGAAGATACAGCAGGATTTTCATGAAGAAATTCAGTGATAGCCCAGGCAATTGAAATTCCATCAAACGTGCTTGTGCCTCTTCCGATCTCATCAAGCAATATCAAACTTTTTTCCGTTGCGTTATTTAGAATGTTGGCTGCTTCCTGCATTTCAACAAGAAAGGTGCTTTCACCTGCGGAGATATTATCGCTTGCGCCAACACGCGTAAAAATTCTATCCACCAAACCAATACGCGCTTCTTTAGCCGGAACAAACGATCCGATTTGAGCGAGTAAAACAATCAGCCCAATCTGGCGAAGGTAAACAGATTTGCCCGCCATATTCGGACCGGTTAAAATTATAATTTGATTTTCTTTATTATCCAATTCACAATTATTTGAAGTGAATTTTTCTCCCGGCGGTAAAATTCTTTCTACAACGGGATGGCGTCCATCTATAATTTTAATTTTAGTATCGTCGCTTAAAGCCGGCTTAACATAATTGTACTGTTCGGCGGATTCGGCAAATGAAATTAAGCAGTCAAGCGAAGCAATAATTTTTGCATTCAGTTGAATACTTTCAGATTCGGCGGCGACCATTAATCTTACTTCATTAAATAACTGCGATTCAAGTTCATAAATTTTTTCTTCGGCGTTTAGAATTTTATCTTCATAATTTTTTAACTCGGGCGTAATATATCTTTCCGAATTTACCAGCGTTTGTTTTCTAATGTAAGCTTCCGGAACCTTCTCTTTATGCGCATTGCTTATTTCAATGTAGTATCCGAAAACTTTATTGAAATTTACTTTAAGGGATGAGATGTTTGTTTTTTCTCTTTCAGTTTTTTGAAGATTAGCAATCCAATCTTTTCCGTGAAGAGAAATATCCCGTAGCTCGTCCAGTTCAGCGCTGAACCCGCTTTTAATAATTCCGCCGTCTGCTACGCTTAATGGCGGATGATCCACAATTGAGTTTTGAACTTTCTCAACTAGTTTATCTAATGCAGATAAACTTTCGCCAAGCTGCGCTAAAGTTTTTACCTGAAAATTTTTTAATTCATTTTTGATGTATGGAATTTTTTTTAGAGAGGTTTTTACGGCAATTATTTCTCTGGGATTTGCCCTGCCCGTGCATACTTTTGAAATTAATCTTTCCAGGTCGCCAATCTCTTTTAAATGATTTAATAGATTATATCGCGTAGGCTTATTCGCTAAAAGTTCTTCAACGCTTTCCTGGCGTTTTAAAATTAAATCAAGTTTTTTTAATGGAGACGAAATCCATTTCTTCAGCAGCCTGGCGCCCATGGCAGTTTCAGTTTTATCCAAAATAGAAATTAATGAACCTTCCCTATTTCCATCGTTCATCGAAAAAGTAATTTCTAAATTTCTTTTAGTGGAATAATCCAAAGCCATATATTCGGAGGGATTGTGTGCAGAAATTTTATTCAAATGCGTAAGATTGGACTTTTGAGTTTCTTGAAGATAGTTTAAAATAACTCCGCTCGAAATAATTCCCGCTGTAAAATTTTCAATTCCATACCCTTTAAGGGTAACAGTTTTAAACTGCATTATTAAAAGATCTTTTGCATATTCAAAATTAAAAATCCAATCATCAATTTTTGTTATGCGAATAGAAGGATTAACTTTGGAAATAATTTTTTGAATAGATTCTTTTTCCCTTTTTTGAACTAAAATTTCCGCAGGAGAAATAGATTCAATCTGCTGTTTGATTAATTTAAAAGGAACTTCAAAAGCGTAAAATTCTCCTGTAGAAATATCGCAGAAAGATATTCCGGCAATCTCTTCTTTTATACAAATGCTCATCACATAATTATTTTTTTTATGATCGAGCAGCTTATCAGAAAAAGCAACGCCTGGCGTAACTACTTCCACAACATCGCGCTTTACAATCCCCTTTGCAAATTTAGGATTTTCAACTTGCTCGCAAACAGCAACCCGAAAACCCGCCCGCACTAATTTCGGCAGATAGGTATCAATAGCATGATGAGGAAATCCTGCCAGCGGAGTATCTTCAGCGTTCCCATTATTTCTTTTAGTTAAAGTAATGCCCAAAACTTTTGAAGCAGTTTTTGCATCTTCTTCAAAAGTTTCAAAAAAATCGCCCACCCTAAACAGCAAAATTGTATCGGGGTGCGCTTCTTTAATCTTATAATATTGGGACATCAAAGGAGTTTTATTCATAACGCGCTTGAATTAAAAAATAAAAATACCTTAATAGAGTTATAATATCAATTTAAAAGATGAGCGATAAATTGGATACGCAGTATTGCTAAGTTAAAATAAAAACCCAATTCCTTTTTAGAAATTGGGTTGAACTAATTTTATTTCTTAAAAATAAATATAGACGATTGTAAGACTTCTAAATCTTATTTAATTCTGATTTTATTTTAGCGGCGAGTTCTTCTTTTGTAATTCCCTCAACTTTTATTTTAGAGCTATTCACAAGAATTTCCGGACTGTCGCCTTCACCTTTTATGAATTTATAAAGTGAAAAACCAAGTCTGTTTCTATCGTTAAGAATTGGAAGATATTCGCTTAAACTTTCAACTATGTTATAAACTTTTTTTTCTATAGAATCTTCAGGAAAGTTTTTTGTGGATGGCGGAGGTAAAGTTGTCATTTTTATTTCTCTATTTTTTTTGTTCAAAAATAAATATTAAGCGCGGAAGTTCAAAAGAATATGTAAACTTTTTGTTTACAATTTGGGAGCAGCCAATTTTGCTATTTTAGTTTTTCTAATCACAAATTTGCTTTAAATTGCGGTTAATATTAATGAAGGCTACAATTCTTTGAATTTGAAAGAATATAAAAAAATTTTAATAATAAGGCTCAGCTCATTGGGGGATATTATCCTATCTACTCCGCTTATTAGAAGTTTACGAAAACAATATCCTCATCTGCATATAGATTTTTTGCTTAAAGATCAATACAAAGATGTTTTAATTAATAACCCTTATTTAAATAATATTTATACTCTTGAGGAGGACAGCATTAAGACAAGACAATTACATAGAAAAATTTCTGAACAGAATTATGAGCTTATTATAGATCTGCAAAACAATTTTAGATCAGCCGCTATTACTTCAAAACTAAATTCCATAAAAGTTGAGTTTAATAAACGACGACTGCAAAAAATTTTACTGGTAAAATTTAAAATTAATAAGCTTAAAGATGCGCCTCCTATTCCAGTAAGATATGCGGAGGCTGTTGATGATTTTATTTTAGATGATGAGGGACTTGATCTTTTTACAAAAAATAATCCGTCAAAACTTTTTAAGACTGAAAACAAATATATCGGCATTTGCCCAGGCTCCCGCCACTTCACAAAAATGTGGCTTAAAGAATATTTTATTGAATTAGGAAATCTGCTTCACATAGAAGGTTACCGAAGCGTGCTTTTAGGGGGCGCTTCAGATTATAAAATTTGTAAAGAAATTTATGCGGCAATTCCCGACTCCATTAATTTATGCAATGACGATGATATTCTTCAAACGGCAGCCGATATGAAAAAATGCAAGGCTGTTGTTTGTAACGATTCCGGTTTGATGCATGCAGCCAGCGCAGTTAAGATTCCTGTGCTTGCAATCTTTGGCTCCACAGTAAAAGAATTCGGTTTCACGCCTTATAAAAACCGAAATTTAATTTTAGAAAACAATTCATTATCTTGCAGACCTTGTTCGCACATAGGCAGAGAAAGCTGTCCCAAAGGTCATTTTAAATGCATGGTAGAATTAAAGCCTCAACTAGCTTTTGATAATTTAATGCTTCTTACAAACTCCAAATGAAAAGTATCTGGTTTTTATTTTATAATATATTTATTGTACCCGCTCTTTTTGTGATGGTAAGGCTTGCCGGAATTTTCAATCCCAAAGTAAAACGCGGTATAATTGGCAGAAGAAGAATTTTTGAAGAGCTAATCTTAAACGCTGCCGCATTAGACAAATCCAAAAAATTAATTTGGTTCCATTCCTCTTCATTGGGCGAGTTTGAACAAGCAAAACCGGTTATTGAAGAACTAAAAAAAGACAGCGAAATAAATATATTGGTAACTTTTTTTTCACCTTCCGGGTATGAAAATTCAAAAAAATATCCTTACGCTGATTTAGTTTCTTATCTTCCCTTCGATACAAAATCAAACGCGGAAAAATTTATAAATATTGTAAGACCGGATTTAGCCGTGATTATGCGTTATGATATTTGGCCAAATCTTGTTTGGGCAATGAAGAAAAAAAACGTAATTTCATTTCTTGTTGACGCAACTATGAAACCAAACTCACCCAGAAAATTACCGCTAATAAAAAATTTTCATCAAATATTATTTAAAGACATTTCTAAAATTTTAACTGTTTCCAAAACTGATTCCAATGGATTCAAAAGTTTCGGCTGTAATGAAAATCAAATAATGGAAGTCGGCGATACAAGATTTGACAGAGTGTATCAACGAAGCCTACTCGCAAAAAATAGAAATCTAATTAAAGAAGAAGTATTAAAAAATAAAAAAGTTTTAGTTGCCGGAAGCGTTTGGGGTTTGGACGAGGATGTTATAATTCCCGCTTTTATTAAGCTCGCTAAATTTGATTCTCAAACTCTTGTAATTGTTGCGCCGCATGAACCGACCTTAATTCATTTAGAAAAAATTGAAAATGAATTTAATAGTTATTTAAAAACCATAAGGTTTTCCCATCTAAATAATTATAATGATGAGAGAGTAATTATTGTAGATTCAATAGGAATTTTGCTTACGCTTTATACTTATGCCGATGCTGCATTTATTGGCGGAAGCTTTAAACAAAATATACATAACGTTCTTGAAGCCGCTGTTTATGGCGTTCCCGTTTTATTTGGACCAAGAATTGAAAATTCGCAAGAGACGCAAAAGCTGTTAAAACGAGGCGGCGGTATTTTAATTTTGGATAAACGGGATGCATTTAAACAGTTAAGAATTCTTTTTAAAGATGAGGAGTTAAGAAAAGAAAAGGGGCAAATTTCTTACGACTTTGTTAAAGAAAACTTAGGCGCCACTGAAAAAATTCTTAAAGAAATTTATAAAGTAATTTGAAGCTTGTTGAATTGATCTGTTTAAACTAGTTCATCGATTTTTGTCAGACTGAGTTTATTGAAGTCTATTTTTATTTTTGTAAATATTTTTCTTTTAAAATTTTTATATGATGTTTCTCATGTCCCGGAATCATAAAAATTACCCCTCTTACCGTCAGCGGATTATTGTTTGCAGTTCCTTTTCTATCGTAAACGCTTTCCTCAAAACTTTTAAATAATGAAATTGTTGCATCTCTAACTTTTTGATATTCATCCAACAAACTTGATAATTCTCTTGAATTAAAATTTGTCCCATTCACATATTCATCCTGATCGAAGCCGGGCAAAGATTGCTGCTCGCCTCTCGCAATAGCTAAAGCCCGATAGCTCATTATTCGTTCTGAATCAATAAGATGACCAAGCAACTCTTTAATTGTCCACTTTCCTTCGGCGTAGCTATAATTTGCTTCATCATCTGTAAGTGAAATCAGAATATTTAACAATTCTTTCTTCTGATCTTCTAACAGTTTTATAGGATCTTCTTCGTCAACATTTTTTAAATAAGCTTCAAAATATTCGGGATAGTCTCCCTTAGCTGGTTTGTTCATAAATTCCTTTTAAAATAATACGTTAAATTTTTATATAAAGATACCTTTTTGAAAATGCTAATCCCAAATCTTAACTTCCATTTTCCCATTTGAATTTGCAACGCCTCTAAACATTCCGGAAGAATTAAATGACATAACATAATTCCCATCTCTGTCCACAGCAATTAATCCGCCGTCGCTGGGCTTTAAACGTTTATGAATCATTTCATCGGCTGCATTCTTAAGCGAAAAATTTTTGTACTCCATCAAAGCGGAAACATTAAACGCTACAGTATTTTTAATAAATAATTCGCCTGTGCCGGTGCAAGAGACCGCGCACGTTTTATTGTTAGCGTATGTTCCGGCATTTATTATAGGACTGTCTCCAACTCTGCCGGGCATTTTATTTGTCATCCCTCCCGTCGAAGTTCCAGCGGCAAGATTTCCATACTTATCTAACACAACGCAGCCCACTGTGCCTTTTTTTTCTTTTTGAATTTCTTTCAACTGCTCAAATCTTTTTTCAGTATTAAAATATTCTTCAGGTTCAAATTGAACGTTCATTTTCTTTGCAAATTTTTCCGCGCCGTTTCCCACGAGCAAAACATGCGGAGTCTTATCTATTACTAATCTTGCAAGTGAAATAGGATTTTTAATTCCGGTAACGCAAGCAACCGCGCCGGATGAAAGATCGCTTCCATCCATAATTGAAGCGTCCATTTCATGCGTACCTTCCGAAGTGTAAACCGCGCCTTTGCCGGCATTAAACTTTGGATCATCTTCTAAATAATTAATTACTTTTTCAACAACATCAATTCCTTTTTCGCCCTTAGCCAATAAATTTTTACCTAAGTTTAAAGCGTCGTTTAATGATTTTAAATATTGATCTTTAATTGAATCGGGCAAGCTTTTACTAATCGTTCCCGCGCCGCCATGAATTACAATTACATATTCCGGCTTGCTTTTATTTTCATCATCGGAAGCTTTAAATATTTGTGTCCCGATAATTACTGAAATAGTTACGAGTGATAAGATTATAGTTTTCAATTCTACTTTTTCTATTTGTTAATAATATTTTCTAATCTTTCCAAAAACGGATGCTGAGCAGAATACATTTTACTTTTTGCTTCTTCAATTGAAAAAAATTCTCCCTTGTCAACTTCAGGAAATTTTTGTTTTTTATTTGAATGCGGCGGCCATTCAAGTTCAAAAGTATTGCAGGTAATATTAATTGGATTATCTTCTTTACAAGAAAAAGCCCAGGCATAAACTTCTTTATGGTTAGATTGAATGACGCGCCCAAGCGGCATAAATTTTCCGATAGGCTTTATTCCAGTTTCTTCTTCAAATTCTCTTTTAGCGGCTGCCAGAAGTTCTTCGCCTTCTTCAATAAGTCCTTTAGGTATTCCCCAATAGCCGTCATCTTTCTTCGTAAAGAATGGTCCTCCGGGATGAACTAAAAATACTTTTAATCCATTCTCGGTTTCTGCGTACATTAATAATCCAGCGCTTGTTAGCATATTAAAAAGTGAAAAGTCAATCCGCCGTGGCGGAAAAATATTTAAAAATTATTTGATGATATTGTAGATAAAATAATCCATCTAAATTAAAAGTTCAGTATTCTATTTGTGATTAAACTTATCAGTTATTACTTCGAATAAATTTTTAATCCAGCAATACCGACTACAATTAAAAAAATAAAAATTAATCTAACAAATTCTCTTGATTCATTAAATAAAATAATCCCAAGTATTGCTGTTCCGACTGCGCCAATGCCGGTCCAAACAGCGTAAGCAGTTCCGACCGGCAAAGTTTTTACAGAAATGGCAAGCAGCGCCATACTAATTATCATGCTTGCAATTGTAAAAACACTTGACCATAATTTTGTAAATCCATTAGAATATTTTAATCCTATTGCCCAGGCAATTTCAAAAAGTCCTGCAATAAAAAGGATGTACCAGCCCATTAAATTTATAAATCCAAATATTGTTTAAGATATTTTCCTGTCCAGGAATTTTCATTACCGCTTATTTCTTCAGGGGTTCCTACTGCAACAATTTCTCCGCCTTTCTCACCGGCTTCAGGCCCTAAATCAATTATATGATCCGCGCATTTTATTACATCCATATTATGTTCAATAATTACAACTGAATTTGTTCTTTCAATTAAAAGATTGAAACAATTTAATAATTTTGAAATATCATCAAAATGAAGTCCGGTAGTTGGCTCGTCAAAAATAAATAAAGTATGTTTGCGGTCTCTTTGAGAGGTTAGGTGCGAAGCAAGTTTAATTCGCTGCGCTTCGCCGCCTGAAAGCGTATTTGACGGCTGACCAAGTTTTAAATATCCCAAACCAACTTCAGCCAGCACTTTAATATATTTTGAAATTTTATCGTTATCTTTAAAAAAATCAACCGCTTCGTCAACAGTCATATTTAAAACATCAACTAAATTTTTGCCGTGGAAAGTAATCTCGCGAATTTCTTTTTTAAAGCGTGTGCCATTGCAATCCTCACATTCCAAATATATATCAGCTAAAAATTGCATTTCAACTTTTATGAAACCATCGCCCTGGCAAGTTTCGCATCGCCCGCCCGGAACATTAAAGGAAAAATAACCAGGCTTATAGCCGCGCGCTTTTGCTTGATGAGTATTTGCAAACAACTCGCGAATATGCTCATAAGCCTTTATATAGCTGATAGGATTTGAACGCGGACTTTTTCCGATGGGTGATTGATCCACAATTTCTATTTCATCAATAAACTGTCCGCCGTCAATTTCATCAAACTTGCCAATCTTTGAAGGATTCATCATCAAATATTTTGCAAGTCCGCCGTATAGCACATCATGAATTAAAGTGCTTTTCCCAGAACCGCTTACTCCGGTAATAACAACAAATTTATTTAAAGGAATTTCGACATTAATATTTTTAAGATTATGCTCGCTTGCGCCTTTTATTTTTATTGATTTAGTTTTTTTTTCATTTCTTCTCTCAGGAATAGGAATAGATATTTTACCGGACAAATATTTTCCCGTTAAAGAATTTTTATTATTTAATACGTCTTCATAGGTTCCCATCGCAACAATCTCGCCGCCGTTCTCTCCAGCTTTTGGTCCCATATCAATTAGTATATCGGAATGTTTCATCATATCGGGATCATGTTCAACTACCAAAACCGAATTACCAATGTCTCTTAAATTTTTTAAAATATTTATTAATCTTCCATTATCCCTTGGATGAAGACCGATGCTCGGCTCATCCAGCACATACAAAGTTCCGACTAAAGACGAGCCTAGCGAAGTGGCTAAATTTATTCTTTGTGTTTCTCCGCCGGAAAGCGTGCTGCTTAAACGTTCCAGAGTTAGGTAGCCAATACCTACGTTATTTAAAAAAGTTAATCGCTTAATAATCTCTTTAAGAATTCGGTCGCCCACCATCATATCATAATCAGATAAAGAAAGCTCTTCAAAAAATACAAGCGAATGTTCAATAGGAATTTTTACAACATCGTAAATTGATTTTTCGCCAACCTTAACTTGCAATGCTTCCCTCCTCAATCTTGAACCTTTGCAAGCGGTGCAGGCAGCGTAGCCCCGGTAACGGCTAAGCAAAACACGAATGTGCATTTTATAAGTTTTACTTTCAAGTTTTTGAAAAAAATTATCTACGCCTATAAAATCTCCGTATCCATTTCTAAGTAAGGAAACTTCTTTCTCCGTTAAATCTTTAAATGGAACATTTAAAGGAATTCCAAACTCCTTAGCGCCTTGCACAAGGTCTTTTAAATGCGCGCTGTACTTTGCTGAACGAAAAGGCGCTAACGCTCCTTCCGTAATGGAAAGATTTGGATTCGGCACAACCAAATTCATATCTATGCCAATTGTTTTGCTGAAGCCCTGGCAAACGGGACACGCCCCGAATGGATTATTAAATGAAAAGAATCTCGGTTCCGGTTCTTCGTATCTTATTCCGCAGCATTCATAAAATTTATTAAAATATTTTTCTTCATTAGTATCGGCATTAATTAAAACTAATCTGTTTTCGCCTTCTTTAAAAGTAACTTCGATGGCGTCGGAAAGACGCTCTCTAACTTTGCCTTTATTAATTTTAAATCTTTCAACAACAACTCTAATTTCATCTTTCTTTTTGGGAATAATTTCAGTCTCATTTAAATCATGTAATTCGTTATTAAAATAGATGCGGAAGAATCCCCGTTTCTTTAATAAATCAATTTCTTGTTTTATTGTAGTTGCTTCGTGAATATGCAAAGGAAATGAAAGATAAAATTTGGCTCCCTCCGGCTGTTCTTCCAGCCAATCCGAAACTGTTCCGGTGGTTGCTTTTTTAACTTCGCTGCCGCAATTAAAACAAATTGTTTTTCCTACGCGCGCAAATAATAAGCGCAGGTAATCATAAATTTCAGTTGTTGTGCCGACAGTTGATCTGGTATTTTTTGAGCCGGTTTTTTGTTCGATGGCAACCGCCGGACTAATGCCTTGAATTAAATCGACATCCGGTTTATTCATCCTTTCAAGAAATTGTCTGGCATAGGCGGAAAGGCTTTCCACGTAGCGGCGCTGACCTTCAGCATAAATTGTGTCAAACACTAATGACGACTTTCCGCTGCCGCTTACTCCGGTAAACACAACTAATTTATTTCTTGGAATTTCAAAGCTTAAATTTTTTAAGTTATGCTCTCTTGCCCCTTTAACAATTATTTTTTTTTCTTTTTGATTTTTCTTTTGCGCCATTTTCATTTAAAGTTAATTTATATCTATTGTTCAAAAATAAATTTGGACATATAATTTACAATTTTATTATCAATAAAAGAGTTGAAATTTTTGAGGAGATTTACTGAAAGAAGTATAAGATCAAACTCAATAAGCAGCGCCTTGAAAATCTTTTAAATAAATGACGAATTTAAAAAGACAAAGCTATTTTGAATCTTTTGATTGTAAAGCTTTTAAGGTATTAATTCTTTCATCAAGCATTTTAATTTTTTCATTCACTTCAAATATCTTTTCATCTATACTATCATCATATTTTGCTTTATCCCAATAGCCGCGTTCTTCAAAGTAACTTTTGAATAGCCAATTATGTTTTAGCGCTTCCATATTTTCGGCAAGGCTGGAAGCGGCTAAGCGAGCATCGTAAGTTGTTCTTTCAATATTTCGAATTGCCGAATTAATTGTTGTGTCAAGGCTGCTTCCTTCCACGAAAAGCGCCCCTACAATACCTTTACCATTCTTAATACCTGAAACAATTGTATCAAGTTCAACTACAACTGAATTAATACTATTAACAACAGTTCCAACTCCATTGCCGAGATCGTTAAATAAAACTGTAACTTCACTTATTCCTTTAGTAATTGACTGGAGACTTTTATCGGCTCTTTGTGTTAAATCCGTTGCATCATTATATAATTTTTCATCTACTAATAATTTTCCTATGGTCCCCTCCCCATGGTTTACTCTTCCCACAATTTCAGAAAGATCTTTAGTCATTTGTTTTGTGTACTCCATTATTCCCTGAGTTTCTTCAATAATAGCCGAAAAGCTAAGTGGTTCTTTAGCTTTAATTGTGCCGCCGTTATACACTCGCTCAGAATTTTTATTTCCAATTTTAAGCACTACTACTTTGTTCCCAACCAAACCTTCGGTTTCAACTGCAGCTTCAGTATCAGTCCTTATAAATTTTTTAATATCTTCCACAAGGCTCATGGTAACTTCCACACTGGCGCTGCTGTCATCAACTATTCTAACGTTGCTCACTCTTCCAACATCAATACCGCTTAATCTTACGGTAGCGCCGCTTCGTAAGCCTTGTATATCGCTAAAATAGGCTTTTACTTCAAAGGTTGAGCTAAAAAGGGATTTTTTATCACCAATTAAGAATACAATTAAAACAAGAATTGAAACTCCTATCAAAATAAAAATGCCCAATTTTACAGCAGATTTTTTTTTAGCCATTTATTCTCCATTATTTGATTCAATTACTTCATTGCTAAAGAAATTGCGCAGAAATTCATCGTT
This sequence comes from uncultured Bacteroidota bacterium, assembly GCA_963782985.1. Lineage (GTDB taxonomy): Bacteria > Bacteroidota > Ignavibacteria > Ignavibacteriales > Ignavibacteriaceae > CAVSWT01. The sequence continues at coordinate 250,225 of CAWALU010000010.1, read as the reverse complement.
AGAAGAAGTTAGATTATCTAAATCACCATCATATTTAATTTTAGCATCTTTCAATACTATTGCCCGGTCAGCTACTATTTGTGCACAAATAAGATCATGTGTAACAATAATTGCTGTAACGTTCATATCCTCCTGCAGATCAATAATCAATTGACTTATTTCCTTTGTAGTAATGGGATCTAAGCCGGTTGTTGGCTCATCATATAAAATTAATTTTGGCTCAGTAATTATTGTCCGTGCAAGCCCAATTCTTTTTTTCATTCCGCCTGAAAGTTCAGCAGGCATTTTATCAATTGAACTTTCTAAAGAAACTTTCTTTAAAACAGTTTTTACTTTTTCTTCTCTTTCCTTGGCAGAGAAATCAAAATTTCTGATTAGCGGAAATTCTAAATTCTCTCTAACCGACATAGAATCATAAAGAGCAGCGCTTTGAAATAAAAATCCGATATTTTTTCGAACCTTATTTAATTCATTTATTGGAATATTTAAAACACTTTTCCCATCAATGAAAACTTCGCCTTTGTCGGGTTCTAACAAGCCCACCAAACATTTAAGTAGAACACTTTTGCCGGTGCCGCTTCTTCCAAAAACAACAAAGTTGTCTCCTTCTTCAATTTGTAAAGATATATCATCAAGGACGACAAAATCTCCAAATGCTTTAGTTAAATTTTTTACTTCAACCATTATCCCCATAGCCAAACCGTAATTTTAACCAGAACCATATCCACTAACAAAATCAATAATGAAGCTGTAACAACAGAGCTAGTTGAGGCTTTTCCTACACCTACTGTTCCATTGGTTGTATTGTATCCTTTGTATGCGCCTACAGCGCCTACAATAAACCCGAATATAAAAGTTTTAGCAAATGCGGGCAGCACATCAGTAAACTCAATAGTTTTAATAACTGCAGCTGTATAAAGTTCAAAGCTGCTTCCGGTAGAAAGAGCAACGGCAATGTAACCACCGATAATAGCCAATAAATTTACATACATTGTAAGAATTGGTAAAATAAGCGTGCAGGCTAAAATTCTTGTAACAACTAAAAACCGATAAGGATTAATAGCCGAGACTTCCATCGCGTCAATCTGTTCGGTAACGCGCATCGATCCTAATTCAGCGCCGATACCTGAACTTACCCTTCCAGCAAAGATAAGAGCTGTAATTACTGGACCTAATTCTCTAATTACAGAAAGAGAAACCATAGCGGGTAAAAAAGATTCAGCGCCGAACCTCATTAAAGTGGGCTGGCTTTGTAAGGCTAAAACTAATCCAATAATAAACCCTGTAACGCTTACAATGGGAAGAGTTTTTACGCCCAGCTCACTCATGTGTTTTTTTATTTCCGCAAATTCATAAGGAGGAATAAAAACTTCTTTAAAAAATCTTAAGGAAAAAAGGGTAAGCCCGGCAACCGTAGAAAATAATTGCTGCATAACCCGGCCAAATTCAGAATCTGTTTTTTTAATTTCGTAATCTAATTTCACGGAATGTACTTTATTTTATTATTCTTTACCCGAATAGAATTTACTGAAGGAAAACATAAATACTATTATAAATGCGTTTAATGTTATCCAAAATACTAAAAAATAAATTTTGAAAAAAGAATGAGTAAAACAGGACTGCTTTTAATCACCAAAATAATACACCACTTTGTAAAAAAGTTTACTAATAAAATTTTAAAAGAATAAATTTTGCTAACTTGATATTTAATTTGCTAAATCTTCTTTCACAAATTGAGGGCTAATATGAAAAAGCTAATACGAAGAGATTTTATTAAAAACATTTCATTATCAACCATAGCGGTGTCTTCAGGCATTATTTCCGGCTGCTCAACTGAAAATAAAAATAATACTTCATCCAATATTGATCAAAATAAAAAATATGAGTGGAAATTGGTAACAACATGGACTCCTCACTTTCCCTTGCTGGGAGAATATGTTGATGAATTTGCGAAATGGGTTGAAGAAATGTCAAACGGAAGATTACTCATTCACGTTTACGGCGGCGGAGAATTGGTTCCTGCGTTAGAAGTTTTTGATGCCGTTTCGCAGGGTGTTTCAGAAATGGGGCACGCATCAGCCTATTATTGGGCTGGCAAAATGCCGTCAGCGCAATTTTTCGGCAGCGTTCCTTTTGGAATGAACGCACAGCAAGTAAATTCGTGGCTCTACTTTGGCGGCGGCTTGGAGCTTTGGAGAGAGCTTTATGCCGAACATAATTTAATCCCATTTGTGGGAGGCAATACAGGCGGACAAATGGGCGGATGGTTTAATCGTGAAATTAATTCCATTCAAGATTTTGTAGGATTAAAAATGAGGATTCCCGGTTTAGGCGGAAAAGTAATTTCTAAAACCGGCGCCGCATCAATACTTGCGCCCGGCGGCGAACTTTATACTGATCTGGACCGAGGCGTAATTGACGCGTTGGAATGGATTGGTCCTTATCATGATTCCATTATGGGTTTTGATAAAATTGCAAAATATTATTACTACCCCGGCTGGCAAGAGCCAGGTCCCGTACTGGAATTATTAGTAAATAAAAATGCCTACGAATCTCTTCCCTCAGATTTAAAAACAATTATAGAAACTGCGGCGGCAAAATTAAATGTTGCAATGCTTTCGGCTTTTGAAGCAAAGAACAGCGAATATTATTTTAAAATGAAAAAGGAAGGGAGGGTTCAGTTCAGGCAATTTTCGAATGACATTTTGGAGAAGCTTCGTACATTTACCAATGAAGCAATTAACGAAATAACTTCAGCAGATGCTTTCGCAAAAAAAATTTATGAATCATATTCAAACTTTAAAAAAAATATTTACGAATGGGATATGATGGCGGAGAAAAATTATAAGGATTAAACTCCTAATATTTTTGGCAGCCACAAAGCAATATCCGGGAAAAATATTATGAGAAGTAGAGCTAATATTTGCAGCGCTACATAAGGAATAATCCCTCTATACAAATGCGAGGTAGAAACTTCAGCGGGAGCTACGCCCTTCAAATAAAAAATTGAAAAGCCAAATGGCGGAGTTAAAAATGAAGTCTGAAGATTCATTGCAATCAATATTCCAATCCATAAAAGATTAATATTCATACTAACAAATATTGGGGCGATGATTGGAACTATGATAAAAGTTATTTCAATAAAATCAATAAAAAATCCGCAGATAAAAATTACCGCCATAGCAATTGCAAGAAAATGATGCGGTTCTAAATCAGAGGATAGAATTAAATTTGAAAGATATGCATCCCCATGCAATCCTCTAAATACTAAACCAAATGCGGCGGCGCCAACTAAAATAAAAAATACCATGCTCGTTAAAGTCGTTGTTCTAATCATTACTTCTTTAAGAATTTTTACGCTGAACTTTTTTCTAAGTATAGCTAAAAGCATTGCGCCCAAAGCTCCCACTGCGGCGGCTTCTGTAGGTGAAGCGATACCGGCAAAAATAGAACCAAGCACTGCTAAAATTAATATGAATGGAAGTAGAAAAGCGTTTACAACTTTTGTGAATTTAGCGCGTCCTTTAAATTTATCTAATTCTGCTTGAGGCATTGCCGGAAGAGATTTGGGACGAATGAATGTTAAAATTATAAGCCAGGTTAAATAAAGAAACACGAGCATTAAACCAGGAATAACAGCGCCGACAAATAAAGCTCCCACGGAAATATTAAGCACGCTGCCGAGTAAAACCAAAACTATGCTTGGCGGAATTATTTGCCCCAGCGTTCCCGATGCCATAATAATTCCCGAAGCTGCCTGCGGATGATAGCCTCGCTTTAGCATAACGGGCAAACTAAGTACGCCCATCGTAACAACCGTTGCGCCCACAATTCCTGTTGATGCGCCCATCATTGCGCCGACAATTAAAACGGAAATTGCTAATCCGCCTTTCAATTTCCCAAAAAGCAAAGCCATAGTTTCCAGCAATTCCTCTGCAAGCCCTGACTTTTCCAGCATCACTCCCATAAAAATAAAAAGCGGCACGGCTATTAAAACATAGTTATTCATTATTCCCCAGATCCGCAGTGGAAGGAGATTAAAAAAGTTCAGACCGAAAGTTAAAAGCCCAAATATTAATGACACGCCGCCAAGCGTAAACGAAACAGGAAAACCAAACAGCAAAAAAATTAATACTGTAAGAAAAAATATGACCGGTAATAATTCAGTCATTAATTTTCAATTATTGTTTGATGATTTGTTAATTCTAAAAATGATTTAAATGCTAAAGAAATTGCTTGTAGTAACAAAAAGAAAAATGAAATAGGGATGAATGATTTAAGAATGTACCTTGCAGGCAAACCTCCCGCGTCAGGCGATGTTTCTTTAAATTGAAATGAAGTCAAAACAAAATTTTGAGATGAATAAATTACTAAAATGCAAAATGGAATTAAAAATAAAACTGATCCTAAAAAGTTAGTCCATGCTTTTTGTTTAATTGAAAACCGCGAATAAAAAACATCCACTCGCACGTGGTCATCAACAATCAAAGTGTAAGCGGCGCCCATTAAAAATATTACTGAAAATATGTGCCACTCTAATTCTTGTAAAGCAGGATAGCTTTCATTTAAAATATATCTTGTACAAACATCGAAGCAAGTTATTATAACTAACGCTAACGTAAGCCAGGAAATTATATAACCTAATTTAGAATTTAAGCCGTCAATAAATTTTATATATGATTTAACAAAAATCATAAATTTTAAAAAGCATTCTCGTAATGTTCAACCAATGGTTTTTTATTTTTTTGAAAAAGGATAGCCACCACATCCATTCTAAAATCAAAATCATCATTTCCATTTTCATAAATATAAGCCGAAGCAATTCGCCTAAGCTGACTCATTTTATTTTTAGTGATTGCATATTCCGGTTCGCCAAATTCTAAATTTTTTCTCGACTTAACTTCCACAAAAACTAAATATTTTTTATCGGGTGATTTTGCAATTATATCAATCTCCCCTTTTCCAAATCTGTAGTTTCTTTCAATAATTTCGTAACCCTTTGCGGCAAGCAATTCAGCAGCCAACTCTTCCCCTTCATCGCCAATTTGTTTTGAAGCTTGTGTCATAAATTAATTTAAAATAAAATTAATGTTTAATTCTTTTCATCAACATAAAATTCTAATTCAGGAGAATATTCATTTAATAATATTTTTCTCAAAAAAGTTTTTCTGTGAAATTGAGTGGCGCCGTAAATTTTTAAAGCTTCAATGTGTTCCCGCGTGGCGTAGCCTTTATTTTTAGACCATAGATATTGCGGAAACCTGGGACATAATCTTTTCATAATTCTATCGCGTGCGACTTTAGCAAGTATTGAAGCCGCGGCAATTGAAAATGATTTTGCATCGCCTTTAATTATAGGAACAGCCGGAATTTTGTGCGAAAAAGTTTTGTTCCCGTCAATCAAAATAAGATTGGGTTGAATGCAAAGTCTGTTTATGGAAATCTTCATTGCAAGAAGCGAGGCTTGAAGAATATTTATCCGGTCTATTTCTAAATGTGAAATTATCGAGACTGAACAGGCTAAACTTTTTTCAACTATAAGCGGGGCTAACGTTTCTCTTTCATCTTCGGTTAATTGCTTGGAGTCATTTACTCCTTCAATAAAAACATCGGGATGAAAAACAACGGCGGCAGCGACAACGGGACCGGCAAGCGGACCTCTGCCCGCTTCATCTGTGCCTGCCAGCAGTTTTATTTTTTCAGTTATGAATGAATTATCAAAATTTTTCATTTGCCAAAATAGATTGCTGTTAATCCAAAAATCATATTTAATTTTAAAATAAAACTTAACTTATTCAAGTTTTTTAATTTATGATCGGCGTATAAAGATTTAATCACAAAAACCAAAATCGGATTTACAAATATCATAACAATTATAAAATATTCAATTTTATATTCCGCGGTTATAAAAGGATAAAATGTAAATAAAATTAAAACACAGGTTACAACCAGCATAAAATGTTTTGTTTGAATTACGCCAATTTTTTGAGGAACCGTTTTTATATTATAGAAACTGTCGCCCGTTAAATCCTGAATATCTTTTATAAGTTCGCGGATGAAATTAATCAGCATTGCAAATAGAGCCGGGATTATAGCGGCTTTATAATTGTTTACTGATACTCCTCCAAAGATAAATGCAAGTCCGGTTAATAACGCTATTGAAATATTACCGATTAAAAATATTTTTTTCAGTTTGAATGAATATAAAAATAAAATTGAGTGAGTCATAATCACAATTAAAAATGCAGTTAAGTTTATTTGAAAAGCAATTACGGAAGAAAAAATTAAAAGAACGTAATAATAGTTTAAAGCGGATTTGGTTGTAATTTTATTTAAAGGCAGCGGACGATTTGGTCGATTAATTTTATCAACTTCAATATCAAAAACATCATTAATTACGTTGCCCGCAGCGGTAGTTATACAGCCTGCAATGCCAGCTAATATTATTTTTAAAATTGAGTATTCGCCTTCGATTGAAATTATAGCCCCAATAATTATTACAAAAAAAGTAATTGCAGAATTTAACGGGCGAGATATTTTTAAGTATGAATTCATAAATAGATTATGATATTTAAAACTCATTAATTAAACCGAAATGAATTTTCCCTTCCGAAAAAGAATCGCCTTCGCCTAAAGCAAAGCTTACTGCAAGTATGCCTAAACCGGTTTCCAAATTTAAACCTAAACCGTAGCCATATTTAAATTCTTCATGTTTTAAAATATTTCTCTTCAAATCCTCATTTCTTAAAAAATATCCGGTGTCAAAAAAAGCAAAGGCAAAAGTTCTTTGGGTTAGTAGAAATCTATATTCAAAGTTGCTCCAGAATATTCGCGAGCCTAAAAATTGATTTTCCCTGTAGCCTCGCAAAGTAGTTGTGCCGCCCAGGCGAAATAAATCACTCTCCTCAAAAAAAGGTCCGCGCAATTCTCTTCCGTTCAAACTTAATGCGGCAATTTGACGATTAATAAATTGATAAAAGCCTGAAATGCTAACGCTTATCCGCTGAAGATTAATTTTAGTTTCCAAATCATCAGTAATAAATTTTAACGGACCATAAATAGATTTTCGGCTGAATGAATATGAATTTAAAAATAGAAGTCCTTTGGTTGGGGAATAGGGATCATCGCGCGTATCAATCTTCAAATTCAAACCTGTAACAAGCGAACTGGAATTATAAACTGTAAAAATTGAATTTTCATTTTCTGTGGGGATGGTAGATTCGGATGCAATTGTAACCGCCGCCGATATATCCTGCGTAGCTAAAAATTCAAGAGCGCCTTCAAGAGTTCTTTGCACATAAGATGAATCTTGTTTTCGCTGAAACAAAGAGCCGCTCAAATTAAATGGATAACCGAACAGCCATGGTTCTAAATATTTCAATTCTAACTCTTGTGAAAATCTATTTAGCTGCTGCCATCTTATTGCTGCGGCTCTTCCTGTGCCAAATAGATTTCTTAAACTTACATTTATGAGTCCGGTTAAATAACCTTTGTCGCCTTTAAGGGCGGGAGGAATGTAACCAATAATTCCGTCAAAATTATTTGTTTGTTTTTCTTTCACTTCAATTAAAAGTACGCCTTCATTTTTTGAGTTAAAATAAAATTTGGGAGAGCTTACTGGTTCGAAGAAGCCTAGCCTGTTTAGCTTCGCGGGAATATTATTTATAATCTGCTGCGAATACAATTCGCCTTTTTCCAATCGAAGTTCGCGAATTAAAACATAATCTTTTGTCGAAGCGTTACCAATGATTTCAATTTTATCAATCTTACTTTTTAGTTGATTATCTAAGGTTAAATGAAGGTCAACTAAATTTTCATTTTCAGTTGAATCAAAATAAAAGTAAGCCGAATTAATAATTATTTTTGAAAATGGATAACCAATATTTTCAAGCGTAGTTAGCGTTTCGTTAATCTTATCTTCAATAATAAATTTATTAAATATTTGTCCTTTTAAATCGCCAAAAAGTTTTTCGCCGTAAACTATAAAATTAGAATCGCTTTGAGCAAAGAATATTTGATGAATGTAAGTCGGCTCTCCTTCTTCCAGATTTATTGATAAAACAATTTTAAGCGAGTCATTTTTTACTAATGAAGTATCAGCTTTAACAGCGCTGTGCAAAAAGCCGCGATAACCTAAATTCAAGCGTATGCGGTTTTTTATTGAATCTAAAATTCCATTATAAACAGGCGTACCATTGCTTAACTCAGCCCACGATAAAATTTCCTGTTGATCAAAAATGTCATTGGGCGATAAATTAATAGAGGAAATAATTTGAGAGTAACTTGAAGAGAAAAATATTAATATAAGAAAAAATATTTTTTTAATTGTGCGGGACATTTTTTGTATTAATTGTCTTGCCGATAGAAATAATATTTGGTTCAAATTGAAAAAAAATTATTTCATCAAAAGTAATATTGCAGGTTTCAAATTTCGATGCATTTAGAATTCCTAATTTTATTGCAAAAATTAATCCTTCTTCAAATGTTAAGTTATTATGCCAGGCAAAAGCAATTCCTGATGTAAAGGCATCGCCGCTGCCGGTAGAGTCTTTAGCGTTTATGAGCGGAACTTCTACTTTAAAATGAAAATCAATATTTGAAGCGTAAATTGTTTCGGCGCCGTTTGTAATATAAGCTTGTTTTATTCCGCTTTGATAAAGAAGATTTAAAAATTCAATTTTATTATTTTCTTTTTTTAAACTTATATTAAACGAAGTTTCAATTTCACTAACATTATTGTGAATTATTGTGGGTGAAGATTTTATGCATTCACTAAGATGATTTCCGTACGTATCGCAAATTGAAATTTTATCAAGTTGATTTGCGATCTTAATTCCAAAAGGGAAAATTATATCGGCTTCTTCACAAGGCGAGCTTCCTGAAAAAATAACCATCTCGCAGGTCTCAATCATTTTTTCAAGCTTTGATTTAAATTCCTCTACTTCGCTTTTTAATATTTTAGTATTCTCGCCAAAGCAAGTAGTCACCTGATTTTTATTATTTTCAAAAATAAGGGCGGCGTCGCGCGTTTCATTTTTTGTTTTTACGGATGTGAGTTTTAACTCTTCGGCGCGAATAACGTCCTTCAATATTTTTCCGTTATTACCGCCTAAAAATGTAAATGATAAATTTTCAATGTTAAATAAATTTAATTGCCTGCTTACATTAATTCCTTTTCCGCCCGCGCTTAATGAAATGATTCCGTTTCTGTTTTTATTTCCAAATTTAACTTCATTAAAAGAGAATCTTCTTTCAAGCAAAGGGTTAAGCGTTACAACTAAAATCATTGTATGTTAAAATATTTTTTTATCGATATCGGTAAAAGTCCCCGTACAAGGGAGTGATAAGCCTATAGTCGCCGAAACCGGTTTCGTCAAGAAAAACAAAATCCTTGCTTAAATTATAGTACTGCCAAACTTCATAAGGTTTTGAATCATACTCAAATGGATGGCGGTCTACATTATTTGGAGGACCTAAAATAATGAATACCATTCCCCTGTCTGTTTTCCAGCCTTCAACATAATGACTAAAATTTTCGTTGGCGTAAGCAACGCGCCTGTAATATTCATCTCTTACTTCATTTTCTTCCGTGTTTGGAGTGGGATCTTTTTTCTTCCAAAAATCTATATACATCTTAATTTTATCATCTTTAGTTTTCGCTTCTTCCATATCAGAGATTTCATTTCCAGAAGCAATATAAACTAATTGGGAAATTGCTTTGTCCAAATCTTTTACGCTGGCGGGAATTCCAGCCCATCTTGAAAAAAACGGTTTAGATGAAACGGCAGATATGTTTTCTTTTTTATTAAGAAGATTAACTTCTAAAACATAGCTGCCCAAACTCAAATCGATATTTTTAATTTTTGAAAAAACTTGAGTTAAATTTGTATCTAGATTTTTAGTTTCAGTAGAATCAAAAATAATATCATTTTTATCTTTTATAACGTACTCAATTTTTAAGGGCTGCGCAGAGTCGGAATAAACTTCGAAGAAGAATGACATTCCATCTTTTTGCGCCACAACATTTCGCGATACATTAGGGAGAATCTTTCTGTTTCCATTTGCCTCAGTTTCTTTAGCGATGAGCATAACATCGCTTATAGAAGGAAGCGAAGTAAAACTTTTTACGTTTACAATATTTTCAAAAGCCGTTTCTTTTCTGGAATCTTGATCTTCTACCATCGAGCGAATTAGATATTTACCAGGCTCCAATTCAAATGAGCGCAGGCTTAAATTATAATTGTCTTTGGAAATTGTCTGATCAAACTTTTGTGATTCTAATTTTTCAAACCAGGTTTTCTCAACAATTAACTTACTTTTTTCTTCATCAAAAACGGATATTGTTACGCTATAGCTTGCCGTAAAATTATTTGCTGATTTTACAAATTGAATTTCCGTGTAGGGAACTTGAACAAAAATATCCAAACGCGTTTTATTATTATCGCTCTCTTTAAAATTAAGAAAATCAATATAATATTTGGGCTCGCCGAGAAATGTCTTTGATTTATTTGCGTTTTCAACTTGAGCTTGAACCGTAAATAAAGAGACGAAAAATATTAATAATAAAGTAAGTTTCATTTAAGTTCCCTCTTGGGATTAATTATTTTTCCGAATAGATCATATTCATTATAATCGAACACGTTTACAGTATAAAAATTTCCAATGACAATTTCACTATTCTTTTTGGGAATTAAAATTTCACCGTCAACTTCCGGAGCATCACGGTAGGAACGGGCAATGTAATATTCTCCTTCAATTCCATCTACAATTACTTTTAAATTTTTATTTAAGAATGATTCGTTCTTTTGCAGAGATATTCCTTTTTGAATTTCCATCAAAATATCTTTTCTTCTCTCCTTTTCTTTTTCAGAAATTGGATCGCCCAAAATAAAACTCGACGTATTATCTTCCACCGAAAAAGGAAAAACTCCCACTCTGTCAAACTTCATTTCTTCAACAAAACTACAAAGCTGTTTAAAATCTTTTTCTTTTTCCGCCGGATAGCCTACAATAAAAGTTGTGCGAATTGCTATATCAGGAATTCTATCTTTCAACTTATAAATTAATTCGTAAGTTCGTTTGGAAGTAACGCCCCGCCTCATTGATCTAAGAACATCATCGGAAATATGCTGCAAAGGGATATCAACGTATTTGCAGATTTTAGGATTTGCGGCAATGGTATCAATTAAATCATCGGGAAATTTTGATGGATAAGCATACATCATTCTAATCCATTCAATTCCTTTTACCTCGCTTAGCTTGTTCAGCAGTTCACTAATATTTCTTTTGCCGTAAATATCAGTTCCGTAATCAGTAGAATCTTGAGCAATAATGATAAGCTCTTTGGTATTATTTCTTGCAAGGAATTCCGCTTCTTTAATTAATTCCTCCAACGGTTTTGATTGATGCTTGCCGCGCATAATTGGGATAGCGCAGAATGAACAAGGATGATCGCAGCCTTCGGATATTTTTAAATAAGCGGTGTGTGAAGGCGTTGATAAAAGCCTTTCGCCAAGCAGTTCGTATTTTAATTTGCCGCCTAGTTCTTTTAAAATACCTTCATAGTTTTCCGTTCCGAAAAAAACATCTACTTCAGGCATTTCAGTTTCAAGCTCTGTTTTGTATCGCTCAGACAAGCAGCCGGCAACGATAACCTTTTTAATTTTGTTGTTTTTTTTTAATTCGATTGCATTTAGAATTGTGTTTATTGATTCTTGTTTAGCAGCTTCAATAAATCCGCAAGTGTTAATTATAATCGTATCGGAGTTATTCGGGTCGTCAACTAAATTTAAATTATTAATTTTCAGTTGATTCATTAACCTTTCAGAATCAACTGTGTTTTTTGAACAGCCTAAAGTAATTACGCTTATATTTTGTTTTTTAGAATACATCCATTCTTTCGTATTTATAGTAGTTCTTGTCTATTTGAAACGTGCGTGATTAAATTTATATCTGGTTTAAAGTCATCTGCCAAAATATTTTAGATAAAGAAGAATGATGGGGGCAGTAAATAGTAAAGAATCAAAACGATCAAATATTCCTCCATGACCAGGAATTAATGCGGAAGAATCTTTTACACCTGCGTCTCTTTTAAATAATGATTCAACCAAATCTCCAATCTGCCCACCTATACCGATAATGACTCCGAACGCAATAATGGCACTCCAATTTAAAAAATCTAAAAATAAAAATTTAGCTATCACCATTGCAATTACTGCAAAAATAAATCCGAATATAGCGCCTTCCCAGGTTTTATTAGGGCTAATGCGCGGAAATAGTTTACGCCTGCCGAATTTTTTCCCTCCATAATAGGCAGCCGAATCGCAAAGCCAAATTGATGCAAGCATAGAAATAATTATTAACCCGCCGCGTAAATATAAGCTGCTTACGTCCGGATAAAATTCTCGAATACCAATAAGCGATCCCGCAAAAAAACTGATATAAAAAGTCGCAAGCAAAGTTCCGCCGATATTATAAAGTTCAGTTCCTTTATTACGAAACATCTCAACAGCGGAAATAATAATTACAAATAAAATTAGAAAAGTAAATGTTTCTGAAAAATTAATATAATTGGCGGATACTAAAATTATTACTGCAATAAATCCAAGCCACTTATTTGGATGAGAGCCTTTATTTTCAAGCATTGCGGAAAATTCATAAAATGAAATTAAAGCAATTCCCAAAATCAGCATGAAAAAAAATAACTTTCCAAAATAACTTGCTGCTAAAATAATTGGTATAGCAAAAATGGATACAATAACCCTTGCCGAATGATTGCTAAGCGCCACTAATTATCTTCCTCATCATCAGTAGAGCTTTGCGATTTAACCTGTTGAATATAATTTAACGCAGCAGCTACATCTGCTTTTTTAACAAGCAGCTTTACCTGCGATAAATCTCCCGGTGTAGGAAAATTTCTATCCTTTTGAGATAAAACTGTGGCGGTAATTCCCGCGCCTTCAAGATTGTTTTTAAACATTTCAACTTCGTATTCCTGGTTTGAAGTATAAACAACTTCCCAATTTTCTTCCGTCCATTCTTCAGGCTTCCAGTAAAATTCTTCATCAACTAAAGCCGATCCGCAGTCGGGGCAAAAGGTTATTCCTTCCACATATTCGTATTCACAATTTGGACATACTGGCATTTTTCCCTCCTAAATATTTTTAGATAAATTTTTATTTAATGAATAGTATCTTCTTATATAAAGAACAATTCCGATAAACAATGCAAGTAAAAATAAAAATAAACTTAATGCCGAGCTCAAGTCCACATCACTTCCCACATCCGAGTTTATTAAATCTTCATTCCCAATCATAAAGAACAATAAAATTGAAATAAAATTATTGAAGAAATGCAGAATTATCGAAACCAGGATTGAGTTGCTTTTATAGACAGCAAAACCAAAATAAAAACCTAAAGCAACTAAGGGAATAAAGGCATAAGGGTTTACGTGAAAAGCGCCGAAAAATACTGCCGTAACAAATGCAGCCCAAACAGGTTTTAATTTAAATTCAAAGCTGCGCTGGATGAAGCCGCGAAATAAAACTTCTTCACAAATTGCAGGGACGATTGCAATAACCGTTATTATAATAACTCTATCATAAAGCGTAATTGGCGTAATTAAGTTAAGATAGGTTTGTTCCACCTTATCGTTTAGTTCATCAAAAATAGTTTTAACTGAATTGACGAAATTGTATTGAGTCGCTAACTTATTAATAAAATAATCTTGAAGGTAAAGATAATTCTGAAGCAGTATAACCAATACTGCCATTCCAGCTAGGAACATTAAAATTTCCTTAAGCGCGGCAGAATGTGCGCGTATAATATTTGTTACATCTTCATAAACTAACTTTGTTAAAATTAATGCAGGGAGAAGCATAAATAAAATTTGACCAGCCATAGTAATAAGTCTTAAACCATTTGCAGGAGCGTGTTCAACGTCAAAACCAAAAATAGCAATTGTTAAAAGTCCGCCTAAAATTTGATAGACAAAAAATCCGCCGAACAGCCCGATGAACGCTGCCGACAGCGGAGAAATTTTGGGGAAGATATCCCGCTTAAGTGAAAAGCCGTGTGCGTCTTCTTCATATAAAATTTCAGCAGTTTCTTTATTTTCAATTTCAGGCTCATTCTTTATTTCTGTATTATTTTTATTTTCTTCCATAAAATTCAGTTTTAATAATAGATTATTGCCTTCCGCACCTGTCTACCGATTGGTAGAGACAGATTTGAAAAATTGCTTCAAAGATAACGAATTTGATTTAAAAGATTACAAGCCCAAATTATTTGTGTGTGGGAATTCTAAAAGGTGAGTCTGACTAAAAAATAATATTGTCAATAACAACGCTAACTTAATTCCCTTCAGAAAAGTGAACCTCATCTTTAAGATGAGGTTCACATGTCTGTAAAAAAATTAATTTCGATTTCACCTTTTCTCCGAACTCATTTGCTTTGGGATTTGCATTCGGCTTTCTCTCTTTGCCGTCACTGTAAAATAACCCTGTTGAATATAATGTCCCGATAATATCCGGTCTATTATTAATAGAATATCCTAATTTTTCCCATCTGTTTACCATTATCTTTATATAAGCTGCGGCATATAAAATATTCAACGAATCGTTATCTAATTTCTGTATGATCTCTTTTGGTGAAAGGCTTACAGTTAATATATTTTTTATTTATCTCCGCAGAAAAAATCGCTTTGCTCTTTGTTAAGCTGAACTTCAATCCAATAGGCAGTTTTCATTTTTACCTGGCAAAATCCTATTGAACTATTTAATCCGGCTTCAGCCAATATATCATCTAACGCTGCATCTTCCCAATTATAGTTTAATGTTCTTTCCACATAGATTACTGCACATAAAACTTTGTAATCAATATCAAACTTCTGCGAAGCTGTTTTAATAATATTAATGTGGTTCTGAATTTTAGTAGCAGTAGTATCAGGGTCTTCTGCAAATATTTTTATGCTGATTAAAAACAAAAGCGCCGGAATCATTAAACTCCGGCGCATTTATTAAGCACAATCATTTTTACTTTAGCATAATTAGTTTACCCGAATGCTGAAATTCATCATTAGTATTTAGTGATTTAGCCTTGAATATATATAAATAAATACCGCTTGCGAAATATTATTATCTTCGTCATTTTTATCTTTAAGCAATCCCGCATGAAAATTTATATCTTTAGTTGAAGGTAAAGGCTCCGACAGCGACAGATAATTACTTGAAGTTAGGGCAAGATTTGCAGTCGGTAAAAATCTTTTTAATGTAGTATAAACTCCAGTATAATTCAGCTTAACTAACGTATTACCCAAAGTTCCGGTTAATCTTGGGAATAAATTATTTTTTATTTCGGGATATAAATGTGTGGGATTATTATTTAAATCCACAATACCATCAACTAATAATTTTATACCGCACTCTGATATTCCTGTTTGATAAGAATAGTAAGGCCAGAAAAATATACCTTTTGCACCATGTGCCAAAGCAAGCATAACAGATGCTCTTAATTGCGCTGGGTTTGGTTTTCTGCTTTGATAGTTTATGTCTGAGCTGCATTGCGGCGTATAGCCAAACGCCTGGGCGACATAATAATAATCATTTATCGGAAAACCATAATTAAACGGTATCTGCATTAAATTTCGTTGCACCTCTAAGCATTTTTCATCAGGATAAGGCTCTCCCGGCTTGTCATAATAATACGGGTAATAATCATACATAAATTTCTTGGGCTGTACTGTTTCTAAAAACCTTTTTATAGTCCATTCATGATTTCTCTGCCCATCCCATCCGGGATAAAAAGCTGTAATAAGAGGCTGGTAACCATGGCTTGTTAAAATATTTTCTACAACTTTGTACGGTTCATAATTATCTATGCTATGCGGCTCGTCTAAGCTGTACCAGTATTGAGTGTTCTCTGTAGCTTCAGAAACTGCATAGTTTAAAATTTGAGAATTTGCAGTGGCTGGATCATCTAAATAAGTTCCCCAGATACTTTGGTCATAAACCTCAATATAATCAACATATAAATTTCTATTACCAAGCCATTTTATATTAAATTGTAATCCATAGGTTCCTATATCTTCCGTTTGCATAGGTCTTTCTCTATATTTTTCAGTTTCGCCGCTAATGCTATTTTTAACTGACTGAGTGGCACCTCCATTTATATACTCAGGGATTGTATAATTCAAAATGTAATTTTTAAAGCTGTTTGAAAGTTGATTTGCATTATAGGTTTGGCTGATGAGAGTAGCAAACTGTCCAGATTCAGTTCTATAGCCCACAGATATTTCGCAAACAGGTAGTCCATAAGTTAATAAGCCGTCTATTTTCATATTGAAATTTACAGTATAATTTATTGTGCTTGTATCGTACCATTGCTTATACTTTCTATCCTGCCTATAATCAGGTCCTGTTACAAGATATTTTTCGATATTGCTGCTGTTTATACCGCTAAACCAATAACTACTGCCGGGTGTGCCAAATTCATGCTTAATTCCCGGTGTTGCAACATTTATACTAATATCATTTTCCACTTCCCATTTTGTGTAATAGCCTGCAGAATAATGGTGAACGTAATCAGTTGCATGAAAGGCATTTATTACAATTACGCTGTCAAAAAGAGCTTCAAGTGAATCCCTATTTGAGTTAGTAACTTGATTTATAACAGTGTTAGCCCCCATTTCATAAACTTGTTTCAGGTTTTGTTTATCATCATCAGTTGGGGAGAGCTGTGAATATACTCCCGTTCTAAATTTCTGCTGTGGAAAAATTAAAACTGATGTTAATAAAATTAAAACAACGTAAATACTTTTTTTCATTTTTCACTCCCATATTTTTTTATTTTAAGAATACCATCTTCCGCATTTCAGAAAAAACCGGTATATGGTTTTGGTTTATTATATCAATTTTATAAAGGTAAATACCGCTGGATAATCCTTTAGGCATTTGATGAATCAAATTCTTACCTGGAAACTCAACTTCGTAATACCTAGCCTCCTTATCTTCGTTTACTAAGTATTCTACCAATTCACCTTTTATATCATATACCGATAATTTTACATATCCTCTTTCTTTCAGCCTATATGATATTATTGTTAGGGGTTGAAGGGATTAGGATAGTTTTGATATAATTTAAAGTTATTAACAACAATAGGTTCATCGCCTTTAATAGAAGTTAGTATTACGGTTAGTTCTTCAGATGCCTTGGAAACATTCCCGTGGTTATCTGTGCTGTTAGTTTGTAATATAAGTGGCTTATTCCCCTTGGTATTACTTGAACAAAAGATGCATTTGATAGGATTGAAATTAATTTTGAGGAATCAATAGAAAACTCAGAAACTGTATCTCGATAAATATTATAATGTTTAAAATCTGCTTCATTATTCTTATTCCAGTTTAAAAATATTTTTCCGGAATCAATTTCTGCTGTTATGTTAACTGGGGGGCGGGGCGCTAGATCTTGATATGCATAGCTTTCCCCAAGAAGACTGCCCCATACTCCTATATCGCTTCTGCTCCCGTCTCTATCTAAAAAGGAAGGATCACCTTTATCAATTAATGGCGAAAACATTTGAAGATGAAAATCGGAACTATCCTCATTTACAAACATTGGGTCAACCATTAAGTTTGTAGAATCGGGTGAAAAATTTGTAAATGGATCATCAATATTCCAGGCGTTATTGTATTGGAATATTAAGCTGTCCGTTCCTTCAGTATAACCTTTTGAACTATTAATAATATTATTATTTATTATTTTATTTTTACCTCTAAATATCCAAAAAGCTGATTCACTTGAATTTCCAATCACAAAATTATTTGCAATTTCTCCTTCTCCTAAAGCGAAATAATATCCATATAAGCCGCTATCTTCTTTTTTCTCAAAAATATTATTTCTTACTTCTTTAGGATATAATATCAATCTATATCCATCCCCCCCTTTTGAACCGACAACATAATTATTTCTTATAGTGGCAGATGTTCCGAATGAACCTTCTATTCCATTTGAGTAATTTCCTATCGTAAATATTACATTGCTGTCTACTACAGGAAAATAATTTTCATTGAAAGCTTCTAATCTTATTCCGGTTGTTACATTACTTATATTATTGTGTTTAAAAGTTAAATGGGAATTAAGAATCCAAATTCCTCTTTTCGCATTTTCAATTTTATTATTTTCAATTACCGATTGGATGCCGGCATTTAATGCAATAATTCCACTTCCCTTATAGCGATTTTCTCCTGTATTGAAATAAGATACTATTATATGAAAACCCTTTATGTTAATATTCCCATCTATATAAAAAGCTCTAAAATCTGTAGGCACCTCTAAATCTCTTGAGTCCACAATACAACTATCCCATCCGCTTCCAATTAGGGTTAAAAACTTATTTACCACAACAATTTTCTCTTTATAGGTACCATTCCCTACATAAATAGTATCTCCCGCTAAGGAAAAATTAATACATTTCTGTATGCTGTCGCTTGCAGTTTCCCAGCTTGTGTATGGCGGTGTGCTGCTGCCGGTTTTGCTTACAAAGCGGGTTTCGGCATTAACTAATATGGTTAATAAAATTATTAGACTTGCTATTTTAGAAATGAACCTGGTCATAAAAAAACTCCCCGAAAAATTTAACATCAACGTAAATTATTTTTTTTATAAAGACAAATTATTTTTTTAAGAATAATCTGCTTTTCAAAAATTCACTAAATTAGAATAAAATTCCTTTCACTTCTCATTTGAACCTTCAACGTCGAATACGAGTTGAGTGAAAATCCTCACGAATCATTTAATTATTCTCTTGCAGGTTATTTTGAAATTTAACCGGACTTCACCTACCGACAGGACAGGCTACGTTTGAAACTCTACCAAACCCCATCCGAACTATTTTCATTTGTTCCAAACAAAAAAAGAAGAAGCGGTTAAACTTCTTCTTCTTTTTTAAACCTAAGAGATAATTTTAATTTCTATAAATTTATTTTTTTGAATCCAGCTTTCCGTTAAGTCCTTCGTAAGCTGTTAAGTCAGCATCAATGGAACCAATTACAACTTTAGTTTTAACTTTAACCGGAATTCTAACATCATCATCGGTAAGCCAGACAAGAACGCTCCCTTCACTTTTAAATAAGCCGCCTTCCTGCACTAAAGGTTCTACAATAATGCATTCAAATTTTCCTGCGGGAACTTCCACAGTTTCTCTTCCTACATACCTAACATCCAAATCATAAACTTTATCCTTATAAAAATTTTTAAGATGGAATTTATCATCAGCTTTCATATCAGTATAGTCAAAAGTGCGAGCAAGGTAAAAAGCAGAAACAATGTCGTTTACATATTTTGGAATATCAAATTCTCCTTCAGAGGTTTTTGCCTTACCTTTCCGCTGATCAAAGAAAGCCGAAAAATCTCTGCTGTATCCCCCCTCTCTAATATGCTGCTCAAACCGCCAGGGAAATATCCCTTCCACATCAATATAAGTTTCATATCTATCACGCACTTTATAAATCCAATCAAAGCTGGGGACGGTGTTTACTTCAAATGTAACGTGATATGCTTCCCTGCCGGAAATTTTTTTTATTTTAGGAATGCTAAAAACAGCTACGCCTGCAGTTACAAAGCCATAACGCACGTCAAAAGTAAGCTTCTCCCCTTCCCTAAAAGCATCATTATCTATTTTTCTAAATTCATCATTATTTTGCGAATTTCCTTCTGCAAAAAGTAAATGAGAAAAAATCGAAAGCAGAGATAGTAGAATGAGAGCTTTGAATTTCATTTAATGTCTCCATTGTTAAAAACAATTTTATAAATTTTATTCACTTCTAAAAATACATCGGTCACTTCAATACTGTTCATACAATTCAACTGCTCACACTGTTCCCGCGTGCAGTTCACACAATTAATTTTAGGACTAAAAATTATACTTTTTTGATTATATGGTCCCCACCGTTTTGGTGAACAAGCTAAAATTTTAGGATAAAAACCAATAATATATTTATCTAATGCAGCCGCTAAATGAATTGGTCCGGTTGAATTTGCAATAAATATATCACAGAAGCTAATTAACGCAATAAGTTCGGCAAGATTAAAAGCTCCGGCAAAATTTTTAATGTTTTGGTTAATCTTCAATTTTTCGCAAAGAGCTTTTTCTTCATTGCTGCCTGTTAAGAATATTTCAGCTTGAAGATTATTTGAAATCAAACAAATTAATTCCTTAAACTTATCCACCGGCAAATCAACTGCACTTCCGCCGCTGCCGGGATGAATAATAATAATGGGGATAGAAAAATCAACTTCCTCTTTTATTAAATGCTCACGCACTTTTTGAACCTCTTTCTCTGCCGGTTGAAGATTAAAATTAATATTTTGTTTATTTATGTGTTCATCGATTCCAAATTTTTTAAGAAGACCCACATTAAATTCCAGCTCGTGCTTCTCTGCAAATTTTCTATGCTGATAAACTTTTTCATTAAATAGAAATGAATACCACCTGTAACCTGTTCCAATTCTGAATTTAATTTTACTAAGATAAATTATTAATGAAGTTTGGAAGGTAGGATAAACAATTATCGCTGAGTCAAATTTTTTTTCAGTTATCTGTCTAACATTTTCATTAATTAGAATTTTCCCATTAGTTTCTTTTAAGATAACTATTTCATCAACAAAAGGGTTATTTTCTGCGATATCTTTGGTGTAACTTCTTATTAAAAAAGTAACTCTGCAATCAGGATGATGTTTTTTAATAAGTTCGGCTAAAGGCAATGATAGAACTACATCACCAATTCTATCAGTCCGTACAATTAATAAATTTTTGGGTATAATCATTTTCTGGAAACAAAGGGATTATCTTTTATATAAAATCTCCAAGGCAAATTCACTGATTTGGATATACCAATACGTTTAGTAGTTACAATATTCATTGCCGGAACTTTCGGTTGAGTTAAAAGAAAAATTTCATTACCGGTTAAATCAACGCCGTTAAAACTTCTATCAATATTAAATGCTTTACATAATTTTCCCGGTCCATTTGTTAAGTTAATTTTTTCTTTTTCGTTTAACAAATAATGACCGAATCTATTCATGGACATTTCTTCAATTCCTTCGATAGGTTCCAAGGCTCTTAATAGAACAGCTGTGCCTTTATTTTTTTTACCCGTAACTACATTGCAGCAGAAGTGCGCGCCGTAAGTAAAATAGACATAAAAAAATCCTCCTTCGCCAAACATAATTTCATTTCTTTTAGTTTTTCCGCGAAAAGTGTGGGCAGCTTCGTCAGTTGAGCCATCATACGCTTCAACTTCAACAATTTTCCCTGCAAAAATTTTTTTGGAAGTTTTTTTTACTAATATTTTTCCGAGAAGATTTATGGCAACTGTTAGAAGGTCGCGGGTGTAAAAATTTGTACTAAGTTTTGGAAGGCTTAGCAATGAATTCATATTTAAATTGAAATGATTTTAGAAAGGATTTATAGTTACAGCTTAGCTTTTAATTCTTCAATTTTTTGATTGTAGTTTTCTAACTTATCAGGATTTTTATTTTTTAACTGTTGATAAATTTCAATTGCCTCTCGGTATTCGCCTTGAGCTGTATAAATTTTTGCCAGCGTATCTGAAATAATGATATGGCTTTCTGAAATTTTTTTAATCGGTTTATCTTCCGAATAAGTTTCGCCCATGCTTTCAGAAATTTTTGCAGAAGAAATTTCTTTCGCGAGCTGTTCTAATCTTTCTTCAATTGAATAATTATTTTCTTCAATTGATTTCATTTCCGGTTCATCAAACAAACCAACTTGATCTTCATTTTCGTTTTTATCTTCAGTTGTAAAGAAACCGGTTCTTTTACTAACGTCAAAAAAAGATCTTTGTTTTTTTATATCTTCAATTTCATTTAAATAAAAATCGTAGGTTTGTTTTGAATGAATCATATCGCTGCCGGTTTTAATATTTTTTAGCGACTGCGGATAATTGCCCAACAGCATATAAGCTTTTCCCAAAAGCAAATACGCCGCTGCATACTGCGGATAGCTGTTCAAACCTTCATTTAAAATAGAGATTGCCTTTTCAACATTATTATTATTTATCTCGGAATTTGCCACGCGTATGAATAAAGGCGATTTTTTATCATACTCATAAATGAGATTTACTTTTTCATCAAATCTTTCGAAGGCGGATTTATCCAATGCTAACCTAATTTGCTGTTCGTTGAAAACGCATGTTTAATTGAAGTAAGCGATACAAATGAAAACCCAATAAAAAATAAAATTTGAAATGGAAGCGCAGCTATTTCGGAAAAATAAATTGACGATGCAATTCCGATTAAACAATAAACAGCCATTATTAATTCTACCACCACAGACATTTCAAGTTTTTTGCTTCTATACTTTTTACCAATCCAGGAATCTTTATTGCCGTTCACATTAAATTTTGGAGTGCGGACAAATTCACTTTTTCTGTTTAATAAACCTTCCATAACTGCGCGTGAGTTATTAACCGCAAAGCCCATACTGCCCGCCATAAATAATGGGAACAGAACTATCTTCTTCCGCCAATCGGAATGAATATCTTTTTGCGAATACATATAAAATAAAAATGAACTTACAAACGCCAGCACAAAGACCGACATAACAGCGAAGTAGGCTTCGTGAGAGCCGCTATTTTTTATGAAGATTAAAGGGACGTTCAAAATGGCGGCTAACAAAATAAATGGAAAGACCAAATTATTTGTAAGATGAAAAGTGGATTGCAGCTTTACGCGCAAAGGTATTTTTGATTTCCAAACTAAAGGGAGAATTTTTTTCGCCGTTTCAATTGCGCCTTTTGTCCATCTAAACTGTTGCGTTTTTAACGCGTTAATTTCCGAGGGAAGTTCCGCGGGCGAAGTAAAATCTTTTAAGAAAACAAATCGCCATCCATTAAGCTGAGCGCGGTAACTTAAATCCAAATCTTCCGTTAAAGTATCTGAATTCCAGTTGCCGGCATCTTCAATGCAACTTTTTCTCCATACGCCGCCGGTGCCGTTAAAATTAATAAAGAAGCCTGCTTTATTTCTAACAGTTTGTTCAATAACAAAATGTCCATCGAGCGCCAAAGCCTGAGCTTTTGTTAAGATTGAATAATCGCCGTTAATATGTTCCCATCGTGTTTGAACCATTCCAACTTTATCATCATTAAAAAAAGAAAGAGTTTTTTTTATAAAATCTTTATGAGGAATAAAATCAGCGTCGAAAATTGCAATGTAATCTCCTGTAGCGGTTACCAAGCCTTCCTTCAAAGCGCCGGCTTTAAAACCTATTCTATTAGCTCTTCTAATATGCTTGATGTCAAAACCTTCAGCGGCTTTTAATTTTACCATCCTCTCGGCAATTTGTACGGTTTCATCGGTGGAGTCGTCGAGGACTTGAATTTCAAGTTTATCTTTTGGGTAATCAATTTCACAAACTTTTTCAATTAATCTTTCCACCACATAAAGCTCATTGTACAACGGAAGCTGAATAGTTACCAAAGCATTTTCATCGATTTCAGTCATAGGCGTGTGCGAAACGCCTTTATATTTGTTATGATAAAAAATCATTATAAAGCCGTGCAGCCCAAATAAAAATAGAATTGAAAGCGAAACGAAATAAGAAATTAGAACTATGTTATCCATTATAATTAACCTTTTTAAAAATTAAATTTACCAACCCGAAACCGTAGCTAATAATATATCTTCCGTTATTAAATTAATAGCATCCTCAATAGCAGAGTTTCTAATATCCAGTCCGCTGTCTGCGGGATAATCAGAATATTCAGAAAAGTTTTTTTCAAATATAGTTTTTCTTTTTACTAAATCTTTATACGCCGCTTGAACCGTAACCGTTATTCTTCTTCTGGCTACATTTTCACCGCTCTGCACAATTGCCGGAGCGTCGCTAATAGAAATTATAGAACTTTCAAGAATAGCATTTGCATTCTGCCTGTCGGTAACTTGAAGCGTATTATCTTCAATAAATTTTTGAGTAAGTTTATCCGTAAGCATTTGCGGCAAACCCGGCTGCCCTGCGCCGCTTCTATCATTACTAACGGGAATTGCAATTGTTTTTATATGCGGAGGAATTGAAGCTCCAGTAAAAGAATAAGAGCCGCACCCGCCAAAATTAATAACCGCAATGGTTATAAGCAAGAAGTTTAAGCCTATTAGAGAAAAGAATTTAGATTGAATTTTTATCATAAAAAAATTTAAAATGCGTAAATTAGTTTTTAATAAATGTGTTTTGGTAAATCATAATCTTTGATTTTGCGATACAACGTACGCTCGCTTATATTCAACATTCTGGCTGCGCTTCTTTTATTTCCGCGAGTATATTCCAAAGCATTTATTATGGCATTTTTTTCAAGCTCATTAATAGGAATTACTTCTTCGCCGTTTTTATTATTTAAAACAACTTCCGATTGGGAATGTGAAATTAAATCCTTTAGCTCCATTATATCTTTTTTAATTTCGAATAAAGCCCGGTATAACAGTTCGCGGTCAGCTTCTTCCGGAGAACGATGTAGATAGATGGGAAGATTTCTACTAACGTCTTCGCTTTCAGGTTTTGTAATTAATGGCGAGAATGACGATGGTTCAAGCGTATGATTTCTATTTAAAGCAATAGCGGTTTCAACTGTGTTTTTTAATTCTCGAACGTTTCCGGGCCAGTTGTAACTGACCAGTAAATCTAAAGCATCAATTGAAATTTTGGGAGGATCAATTTTATTTTCTTTTGAATACTGCGTCAAAAAATAATTTGCTAATTCGGGAATATCAATTTTTCTTTTTCGAAGAGGAGGGATGCTAATGCTTACGGCTTTCAATCTAAAAAATAAATCTTCTCTAAATCTTTTTGTATCCACTTCGTTTTGAAGATTTTTATTTGTGGCGGCAATAATTCTTACGTCAACTTTTGTAAGAACTTCATCGCCAATTCTTA
Organism: uncultured Bacteroidota bacterium; assembly: GCA_963782985.1. Lineage (GTDB taxonomy): Bacteria > Bacteroidota > Ignavibacteria > Ignavibacteriales > Ignavibacteriaceae > CAVSWT01. The sequence continues at coordinate 225,279 of CAWALU010000010.1, read as the reverse complement.
AAAATTCTTTATTCTCAATTGCGCGCAAAAGTTTAACTTGAGTTGTAATCGGCATCTCGGCAATTTCATCAAGAAAGAGAGTTCCGCCGTCTGCAATTTCAAAGTAACCTTTTCGGTTTTCAACCGCTCCGGTGAATGATCCTTTTTTATGCCCGAACAATTCGCTTTCCAAAATACCTTCGGGAATTGCGCCGCAGTTTACAGTAATTAATTTTTTATCCGTGCGGCTGCTGTATCCGTGAATAGCGCGCGCAAAAACCTCTTTGCCTACGCCGCTCTCGCCGAATATTAAAACGGAAATTTCCGATTTAGCAACCTGCATTATTATATCCGCTAAATCATTAATTTCGGTAGAGTTTCCAATTATTCCGAATTCTTTTTTAAATTTTTCAATAGTCATAAAATAAAATAATCGAGTTTTAAGCTGTTAAAATTAGATAGCAAATATATCGTTTTTAAATATTTAATTAAATGAAATGCCGGGAATGAATGACATTAGACACTGAATTCTAAGCCGTCAAACGCGGCAGTAATTTTTTCTTTATTTGAAGAAGAAGGTATTTTTAATTTTGAAAGGTTAAACTCAACTTCATCGCTGATATGAGTAAGGAAAAGTTTTTTAGCTTTCAACTGATTAAACGCTAAAAGAATAACTTCTAAGTTTACGTGAGCGCTTTCGCTAATTATGTAATCAATTTTAAAATCTTTGAACAAATATAAATCTTCTTTAGCGCCGATATCGCCGGTATAAAATATTTCACATTTGTTTATTCTGAAAAGAAAACTGCCGCAAGAAAATTCCAGCTCATTTTTTTTATCGTACTTTTTATACTCATCAAGATGAGAATTTTGTTTAGATAAGAAATTAAAATTGTCGGAAACGTGAACCACTTCATCATCATCAAACGCCGTGAAGTAAATTGTGAAACCCAAGTTCTCTAAAAACAAATAAGAGTTAGAAATAAATTCTTTAATGAAATTAATATTTTTAATATTTGTAAAAATCATTAAATCTTTATCACGGTTATTTATTTTCATTTGTACAATTAGAGAAGGCAACCCGGAATAATGATCGGGATGCAGATGCGAGATTAGAATTCCATCAATAAAATTAAAATCAATTTTTTGCGCAAGAAGGGCTTTTGAAACGCCGTCGCCGGAATCGACTAACAAATTAAATTTTTCAGTATTAATAAGAAATGAAGAATGAAATCTATTGGTTGAAACTTTGCCTGAACCTGTGCCTATAAATTTTATTGAAGACATTTTTAATTTCTAATTATCGAATGGAATAATTCTGCCGGCTAAATTGAACTTACTATTAATCAAATCAAGAAATGATTTTGCTTCGTCGTCAGTTTTAAATTTGCCCACAATAACTACGTGAAAAATTGTTCCGCCAACAGTCTTTTGAATTATTACCGAGTCGTACCCTGCGTCTATAAAATTTTTATTTAAAGAGACGGCATTTTCGTCTTTACTAAATGCGCCGGCTTGTATTTTGTATTTGTAAATATTTTCGTCCTCGGGTTTATTAATTTCAGAATCAATTTTGCCGGCTTCTTTAGTTCCGTTAATATAAGGGCTACTATTATTTTCTACGGGATTTGCGTCGGTAAGTATATCATTTTGCTTTGGAATGTTTTTATCCGTAATCTTTAAATATGGCGACGCTGGATAACCTTTTTTTAATTTTTTTAAATATGTTTCGGCTTTATTGTAATCTCCGGTTGAATAATAATAGGAATATAATTTAAAAACCGCCGCGTCTGCATATTTACTTTTGGGATTTTTCTCTGACAATTGATTCAAAAATATGTTATAGCTTTATTACCGTCGTCTTCCAAAATTGCTGATAAATATTTTATTGAAGGATCATTGGGGTATTTCTTTTTTAATTCGGGTAGTTCTTTTAAAACATCTAATTTATTTCCGCTCTCAATTTCTTTTAAGTAACTGCTGATGTCTTGCTCATCAGAATATCTTGAAGTTGTCTTGAGCAAAAATTAAATTGGGAAATTAGAAATGATAGCTGCGTTAAAAATATTAGAAACGTATTTCTAAAAAATGTTTTCACAAATAATCTTATTTGTATGATGATAATTTAAGCAGTTAAAGAAATATCATTTTTAGCTGAATCTGCAAACTCTAAAAAATCAGCGAACAAGGTTGCTGAGGTTGCTTTATTAATTTTTACCTTAACGTAACTGCCTTCTTTAATTTTTTCATCAAAAGGAATTATTACAACTTTATTAGAATCAGTTCTGCCGGAAAAAAACTTATCAGACTTTTTACTGAAACCTTCAATTAAAATAATTTCTTCAGAGCCTATGGAAGCTTGATTTATTTCAGAGGAAATCCCTCTCTGCAAATCTATAATTTCCTGCAAACGCTTAGTTTTAATTTCTTCGCTTACATCATCTTTCATCTTAAAAGATTTAGTGCCTTCGCGCGGGGAATATTTGAACATATAAGCGCCGTCATATTTTACTTTGCGCAAAATATCAAGCGTCATTACATGGTCTTCATAAGTTTCAGTGGGGAAGCCGGAAATTATATCGGTTGAAAAACTTACGCCCGGAATAATTTGTTTTGCTTTATCAATTATGTTTAAATAATGTTCTATGGTATAAGTCCGGTTCATCAATTCTAAAATTCTATTTGAACCCGACTGCACGGGCAGATGAATGTAATTGCAAATATTTTTGTTATCGGCAATGGTGTACAAAAGTTTATCCGATAAATCCTGCGGATGCGAAGTTGTAAAACGAATTCTTAAATTTCTATCAACCACAGCGCAAGCGGAAAGTAAATCGGCAAAGTCATTTCCGTTTTCAAAATATGAATTTACATTTTGACCGAGCAAAGTTACTTCTTTAAATCCTCTTTCAGACAATCTTTTTATTTCTTCCACAACTGAAGTTAAAGGTTTGCTTCTTTCGCGTCCGCGGGTAAAGGGAACCACGCAAAAAGTACAAAATTTATCGCAGCCCCGCATTACGGAAATCCACGCTTGCAGCCCATCTTCCCGTAAGGAATAATATCATCGTACGTTTCAGTGCGCGAAAGTTTAACTCCAATTCCCTTTTCACCGTTAAAAGCGTTATCAATAAACTCCGGTATTCGGCGGTATTCATCGGGACCGACAACCAAATCAACAATCTTCTTTTCTTCAATTAAATCTTGTCTTAAGCGTTCAGCCATACAGCCTATAATTCCCACAACTAAATTTGGGTTGGAATTTTTAACGCTCTTAAAATTTCCAAGTCTGCCGTAAATTCTCTGCTCGGCATTTTCACGTATGCTGCAGGTGTTTATGAGAGCAACGTCCGCTTGAGTTAAATCATTTGTAGAATCGAATCCGTAATTATTCAAAACGCCCATTACAATTTCAGTGTCAGAAAAATTCATCTGGCAGCCGTAGGTTTCAATATAAATTTTTTTCTTTTGCATAGAAAGTAAAATTTGGTAATAATAAATTTTAGATAAGCAAAATCTATTTTAGTTCTTAAAGAATATAGTTATAATTTTTAAACTTTGGTTAGAGTATAGAGAATAAGATTGACAATTCCGAAAGCGATGATTCCAAGTACTATAAAAATTATATTTAACTTTACGTTTTTTGTTTCGAATAACTTCGCCGCCTAAGGGTCTATAATTATTATTATTTGATTTAACGAATCCGAACATATTCAAGGTTTCCTGCATATCTGATTTAAAAAGCTGGGGCAAATATAAAAAAAACAATCTACATCGAGAATGGAAAACTTACTGACCAGTATAGGAAGGATATGAAGTTTAATATTAAGAAATTTGCCGCTTGAGTTTTGATAAGAGATTTTTTATCGGCGCACATTTTTCAAAAGAATATCATCCAATGGCTTGTCATTACTGTCGTGCAAAACGGAAATGTCGACTGTAGTTTCCAAAACAACCGCCTTTACATCTGATAAACCATTTTGTTTTTCTCCTTTAGCGACGCGCAATCCGTGGGGACTGCTTCATTCGATGATCTGCCTGCGTGGACTGCTTCGGCAAATGAAAGCTAGTCCGTAATGACAAACTTTAAGTTATACAACATTCGCGATTGGTAGATTACTACTTCAGCAGCGTCATTTTTTTAACCTGGTTAAATCCTGAGGCTTCCAATTTATAGAAATAAAGCCCGCTCTGTAAGCCATCTGCATTAAAGTTTATGGTATGATTTCCGGCTTGAGTAAAACCATTTATTAAAGTTCTAACTTCCTGCCCAAGCAAATTGAAAACTTTAAGCGAAACATTTCCGTCCTGCGGAATGCTAAATTTTATAGTGGTGTTTGGGTTAAAAGGATTAGGATAATTTTGATCTAATTGAAATTGAGCCGGAGAATTTGAATAATTTACCTGTACAGTTTTAGAATATTCCGACTTGCCGTTAAAATCAATTTGTTTTAATCTATAATTATAAATTCCCTTGTTAATAGATTTGTCAATAAAAGAATAAACTTTAGTTGAAACTGAATTTCCATTACCGTTTACGAAACTAATTTTTTTCCAGCTTTCATTAGATGCTTTTCTTTCAACATCAAAACCATAATTTTGAATTTCAGTTGCGGTAGTCCAATTTAATTTTATACCATCGTTTAATTGAATTGCAGAGAAAGAAGAAAGCTCAACAGGGAGAGCTTGATGTAGTATTTGGCGAGCCCGGTGTTGCATTTACAAATGATAGTCCAGGTAAAATCTGAATATTGAGTGCCTGTTCCGGTTAAACCTAATGACGAACCTTCAGGCATTGTATGTATTGCTTTCCGTTGACACCTATATCGGTGCTGGTTAAACCATTAGCTGGACCTATCTGTATGCCATAAATATGTTCCTTCATAACTTAAAAATTGTCCGATCAATTAAAGTATTGTTATAGCCTAAAGCAAAACCATCTGGATACCATTTTGTATATTGACAGAAATTATAATATAATAATAAAATTATTATATCCATTTGAGCAGTATCACACTTACGTAAATAAACTTAATTCTTTCTTAGAATCATAAGACAGTACCATTAGCATCTGTTATCATACATTAAAACCAAATTGTTAAATCAGCTAAAACTTTCATTAACAACAACCTCCAACAAATTCTAATGTATCATTGCTCCAACTATCATCATAATGAAATTCATTTATCCATGCCGTAGTTGGCGCTTGTGCAAATATAAAACTGTTTATAACATAATAGTGAACAAAAGTACTAAAAATAATTTCTTCATATTAACTCCCTAAGGAATTCGTACATCCCTTATTTTGAAATAAAAAATATAAGCAGCAAGAAGAAGATTTATAAGCAAAAATAAATAAGATTCGTTTAAAAGTGAACTATAGTGAATAAAATTTCTTACTTGTAAAACAGACATTCTTGGGATCAGAGGATTTTTAGGTGGTATAAAAATAAATTACAAAAATGAAATAATTATACTGATAAAATTTTGTAAATGTTTTTTCATTTTAATTTATTTTGAACAAAATATATTTCAAGAAAACTTTGCTTATTAGAAACATAAATTATTTTATAAAAGAACTCTCTCCCACCTCTCTCTTAAAAAGCGAGAGGCTTATGATCAGTAAACAAAAATATTAATAATTCTGTCAGAAATAAAAAATAAAAAGATAACCTCTGCAATAAACCCGTCCCTTTTTAAGGGAAGGGTATGGGAAGAGTTCTTTTTTTTTAACAAATATCTTTTGCCACCTTTTTTTCATGTGAGCCCATTCTTGTCTGTTCAAAAAAAATAACAGGCTAAGAAGCATCTCGGTTACTTCTTCATTTATAAAAGCTTAAATTTTATCTCACCCATTTTACTGCACTAATCATTGTTATGGAAAATTAAACACAGACAACAACCTTCTTAAATGACTCAACCTTAGTAAAACTCTAAAATACTGAATTCATTTTATCTTATTACTTTATTCTAAGTTAATACACTGATAAGGTAATAAGGATGCATAATTGACAATATGCTTTTTTTACTAAGGTAGAAACATTAACAGTATAGTTTTCAATCTTTATGACACAGTTGAAAAGGGTTTTAACCCAATTACTATCAACTTGAGTAAAATAAAAAACCCAATTTCATAATTAGAAATTGGGTTTTAAAATAATGGAACTGTAAAAAAGTATTCGAAATAAATTTTACTTTAACAACGTCATCTTTTTAACCTGGTTAAAGCCGGCGGCTTCCAGCTTATAGAAATAAAGTCCGCTCTGCAAACCATCGGCATTAAAATTAACAGTGTGAATTCCGGATTCCATAAAGCCGTTTATTAAAGTTCTCACTTCCTGTCCGAGCAAGTTATAAACTTTAAGAGATACATTGCCCGCTTCAGGCATACTGAATTTAATTGTAGTGCTGGGGTTAAATGGATTCGGATAATTTTGATTTAGCTGATATGCAGAAGGAGCAGCATTATAATCGGCTGCAATAGTTTTTGAATATTCAAAGCTGCCGTTAAAATCAATTTGCTTTAATCTGTAATATGACTTTTCCGTTTACATTCTGATCAACAAAAGAATAATTTGATTTATCGGTAGTAGTGCCGTTGCCGGAAACAAATCCTATTTTATTAAAAGTTTTATTGTTTCTGCTTCTCTCAATTTCAAAACCTGAATTATTATTTTCGGTAGCAGTAGTCCAGCTTAACTTAACTCCGTTATTTAAATTAGCTGCCGAAAAAGAAGTAAGCTCAACAGGAAGAGGAGCATAAGTCCATGAATCTGAAATTCTTATTCCATCGACTGTAACATTGGGACTTCCACTAGCTTGTCTTAAACCAACTGCGTTTAATGAATCATTACTTTCGGATGAAACCACAAAAAGAGGAGCGCCGGCATCTTCTTCGGTTAGCGGAACTCCACTAGTTAATACCCAAAGTTTTGCAGTATCACTTCCGGCAGCGTTAATTGTGTATTTAGCAACAATTAAATATGTAGCGGCATAAGAAAAATCTGTTGGGGAGTAGCTTACTGTGGAAGAGTTTGAAAAACCAAATCTTAAATTACCCACGCTGTCTTTAGCAAAAATTCTTGCTGAAAATTTAGAAAAAGAAGTTGGAGCATCTCTGTAACCCAGGTGGGTAAAATATGTACCTGCTGCTGCGGAAGTAAAGTTGGCTAAGAAAGAATAATAAACTGAAGAACCGTCATTTTTTTGCACATCAAATGATCGGCTTACATCTTGACTTGTTCCATCAACCAATGCCGCGTTGCCTATTCCCGAAGAACCATAATCAGCATATACTAAACCTGCTACGGTATTTATAGTATCTGCATTACCGCTATGCTGATCCCAGCCATTCTCAACCAGGTTGCCCGAAAAATCAAAGTTTTCTTCCAGCAGTAATGTTTGAGAAAATGATGTGGAAATTGTTAAAAGAAAAATTCCAAAAAGTAAAAGTAATTTATTCATTTGAACTCCTGAGGGGATTATAAAATCCCGTTTTAATTTGAAAATGTTTTAAGCATTTGAAGGCTATGCTTAACAAAAATAATGAAATATTATTAATAAGTAAAAGACTTAATAATTTTTTAACATTGGACACAGAAAACTGAAAAAAGTTTCAAAACAAAAAACAAGAATCAGGTTAATATAAAACTAACATTAGTAATTTATGATTGCTGGATACTTATCTTTAATACATTTTCGACTTTCTCTATGTACTTATTCTTTTTTATATTCATAGGTCGGATATAAAAAGATTATCGTTTATTGTGCGCCATGCAAATCAATTTTAATTTCAAAAACTTTTTTTATTGATCTGCTTTTTGGGGCAGACTCATTAAATTTTCAAACTAAAACATTCATAGATGGATAATAAATACGAAGCCGTTATCGGTTTAGAAGTTCACGCCCAGCTTTTAACAGAATCAAAAATTTTTTGCGGATGCTCAACCCGATTCGGTAACGCGCCAAATACAAATGTTTGTCCAATTTGCCTCGGACATCCGGGAGTTCTTCCGGTTCTAAATAAAAAAGTGGTTGAGTTTATTTCATTGATGGGATTAGCGACTAACTGCACTATAAATGAAAAATCTACCTTCGCCCGTAAGAATTATTTTTATCCCGATCTTCCCAAAGGCTACCAAATTTCACAGTACGATCAGCCGATTTGTGAAAATGGATTTATAAATATTCAGTTTGAAGATAAGACTACAAAAAAAATTGGTATCACAAGAATCCACATGGAAGAAGACGCCGGCAAATCAATTCACGATCAAGCTTATGAAACTTTAGTTGACGTTAATCGCTGCGGAGTTCCTTTAATTGAAATTGTAAGCGAGCCGGATTTAAGGACCGGAACTGAAGCGTATCTTTATCTAACTAAAATTAAACAGCTCGTTCAGTATTTGGAAATTTGCGATGGAAATATGGAAGAAGGTTCTCTTCGATGCGATGCAAATATTTCTGTTAGATTAAGAGGAGAAACAAAATTCGGTACAAAAACCGAAGTTAAAAATATGAACTCTTTTCGAAATGTGGAAAAGGCGATTAGTTATGAAGTGGAAAGACAGATTGATATAATTGAAGACGGCGGAAAAATAGTACAGCAGACTCTGTTATGGAATGCAGATTTAAATGAAATAAAACCGATGAGAAGTAAAGAAGAAGCTCATGATTATAAATATTTTCCCGAACCGGATTTGCTGCCTGTTGTTGTTGAGGAAAATTGGAAAAAAGAAATCGCAAAAAGAATGCCCGAACTTCCGGATACGCGTAAAGAACGATTTGTAAACAAGTTTAGCTTGCCTGAATATAACGCTGATATTCTTACTCAAACTAAAAGCACAGCAGATTATTATGAAAAAGTTTTAACCATAACTGACGATTACAAATCCGCCAGCAACTGGGTTATGGGCGATGTTTTAAAGATATTGAATGAACAAAAAATTGAAGTTGCAGATTTTAAAATTTCACCGGAAAACCTTGGAAGATTAATTGACTTAATTAACAAAGGAACAATTAGCGGGAAAATTGCTAAAGATGTTTTCGCGATTATGCTTACAGAAAACAAAAGCCCGGAAGAAATTGTAAAAGAAAAAAACTTACTGCAAATTTCCGATACATCTGCAATTGAAAAAATAATTGACGAAATTTTGAATAACAATTCCGCACAAGCAAAGCAATATATTGACGGGGAAGAAAAAGTATTTGGATTTTTTGTGGGACAGGTAATGCGCCAATCAAAAGGAAAAGCAAACCCAAAAATTGTAAATGAATTTTTGCGGAAAAGACTCGATGGTTTAAAATTGTAGAGACGTTCTGAGAACGTCTCGTTTTATTTTAGCGACGCTGACACAAAGTATTTTTATATTTTGGAGATGCCGGCACAAAGTATTGTTATATTTTAGAGACCTTGGCACAACGTCTCTACCAAATAATTTTAAAATTTAAGGAGTAATAATTTGTCATTTAAAGAAAGCTTCAAAAAGTTTATAGGTGTAAAGCCAAAGGAAGAAGAAAAAAAAGAACTTACAACTCAAGAAAAAATTAAAGAATTTTTTGAGCAGCTTTTATTTGCAGCCATTGCAGCATTAATAATTATATCCTTTGTAATTCAAAATACGCGCATACCAACAGGCTCAATGGAAAATACAATTCTCGTGGGCGATTTTGTTTTAGTTAATAAATTTATTTATGGTTCTTCATCTCCAAAGTATATTCCTTTTACTGAAATTGAACTTCCTTTCTTTCGTTTCCCGGCGCTCAAAGAACCGAAAGCAAAAGACATTGTGGTTTTTGAATATCCGGGTGAAAGAGATCAGCTAAAGCCGAATGAATTAAATGTAAATTATGTAAAAAGATGTATTGGAACTCCGGGCGATACGATTCAGATTATTGATAAGGTAGTATTTATAAATCATAAACAATTTTTTATTCCTCCGCATATAAATTATTCAGTTGAAATGCCTAAGCCCAAAGGTTTTGTTGAACCAAGAATTTTCCCCAAGGGATTGCCGTGGAACGAAGACAATTGGGGACCGCTCGTTATTCCAAAAGCAGGCGATGTAATTCAACTCAATATAAATAACATTGAACAGTGGCGCACTATTATTGACCGCGAATACGGAAAGCGCGTGGTGGGAATTTCAGGCAGCCTGATTACAATTGAAGGCGTTCCCGTTAAAAATTATACTTTTAAAAAAGATTATTTTTTTATGATGGGAGATAATAGGGATGATAGCTGGGACAGCAGGTTTTGGGGATTGGTTTCCCGCGATATGGTTGTCGGCGAAGCTTTCATAACCTTATTTTCATGGGATAGAGATATTCCTTTTACAGATTTTTTTAGGCTGCTTGCTTCAGTTAGATTGGACCGTGTTTTAAAATTATTAAATTAAATAATTGTAGAGACGCCTTGCTGAGGCGTCTGTTATAAAACACTTATTACTAAAGAGATTTATTCAATGGAAAAATTAAATATAGTATACGAAAAGTATAAATTAAAAAACGGACTGGAAATTATTCTTCATCAAGATAATAAACTTCCTACCGCCGCGGTAAATATTTGGTACAAAGCCGGTTCTGCAAATGAACAAAAAGGTAAAACCGGAATTGCTCATCTATTTGAACACATGATGTTTCAAGGTTCGCAGAATGTTCCAAAGGAAGCTCACTTTAGATTTATACAGGAAGCAGGCGGAAATTTAAATGGCTCTACCAGCTTTGACCGAACAAATTATTATGAAAAAATTCCTTCTAATTTTTTGGAATTAATTTTCTGGCTGGAATCGGATAGAATGGGTTATTTACTGCCGACGCTAACTCAAGAAAAATTAAATAATCAAAAAGAAGTTGTTAGTAATGAAAGGCTGGAACGATATGATAATCAGCCGTACGGACTTGCCTGGGAAATTTTAATTTCAAATTTGTACCCCGAAAATCATCCTTACAGCTGGTCAACAATAGGTTCGCTTAAAGATATTTCCAGTTTTACGATGGACGACGTTTCGAACTTTTTTAAAAATTATTACTCCCCTTCCAACGCGGCTTTAGTTGTCGCCGGCAGCTTCGATAAAAATAAAATTAAAGAACTTATCTCTAATTATTTTGAAACCTTGCCGGGTTCAAATAGATTAGAAGAATTAAATGTCGCTACTCCTAAATTAAAAGAAAATAAATTAATTACTCATCAAGATAATGTTCAACTTGAACGATTGTATCTTGCGTGGCATTCGGATAAGGCATATGGAAATGACGATGCGGCGCTTGATATATTATCCGATATTTTAACCGGTTCAAAAAATTCACGTCTGTATAAATCTTTGGTGTTCGATAAAGAATTAGCTCAAGATATTTCGGCGTATCAATACAGCGGAAAATACGCGGGGCATTTTATGTTTATTGCCACGGCTAAACCCGGCGTTGAGCTTTCGACAATTAAAAACGAAATAATTTCTGAACTGGAAAACATTCACTCAAATTCTATTGCCGAAAAAGAATTAACAAAATCTAAAAACGGAATAAAATCCGGTTTCATTTTTTCTATGCAGAATATTGATTCATTGGCTGATCAATTAAATTCATATAACTATTATTTAAATGAACCAAATTCTTTTAATAAAGATTTGCAGAGATATGAATCAGTTAACTCAGAGGAAATTAAATCCGTAATAGAAAAATATCTTTTAAAACCTTATGTTGAATTGCATGTCGTTCCAAAAGAAAAGACAGGTAATCCTTCTGAGAAAGGTAATGAATAATGTCTCTTAACCGCTCAATTAAACCAATTCCAACCGACGAAATTTTATTTTCAATTCCTGAAATAAATGAATTCAAACTTGAAAATGGATTGAAAGTTTTATTTGTAAAAAAAGACAATCTTCCCATTATACAAATGAATTTGATTGCAGAATGCGGAAGCAAGTTTGATCCTGAAAATAAAAAAGGTCTAGCAAATCTATTTGCAATGCTTATTGATGAAGGCGCCGGAAGTTTTAATGCTTTGGAATTAAGCGATGAATTTGAAATGCTCGGCGCTAATTTTAATATTGGCTGCGGCAACGATACTATTAATTTTACTCTTCAAACATTAACCGACAACTTTGATAAAGCGCTTCAGATTTATTCCACAGTTATCCTTTCGCCTCATCTAAATGAAAAAGATTTTGAAAGAGAAAAAAGAAAAATAAAAATTAAGATTTTACAAATTCAGGATGACCCGGAAAATATTGCGTCTTCATTATTTGATAAAATTACTTACGGCGAAAACAATCCCTACTCTTTTCAAACCATAGGGTACGAAGATACAATTACTAATATATCTGTAAACGATGTTAAAGATTTTTATGCTCAATATTTTAAGCCTAATAATTCTTCGTTAATTGTAGTCGGCGATATTTCCATTGAAATACTAAAAGAAAAATTAAATAGAAATTTATCATCATGGGCAAATGAAAATACCGCGTCGCTCGAAATAAAAAGAAATAAAAAATCGTCTAACCAAATTTACATCTTTGATAAAAAAGGTTCCGTTCAAAGTGAAATTAGAATCGGTCATCTTACTTCAAAAAGAAATGAAAATAATTATTTTGCAAAGCATATCTTGAATACAATTTTAGGCGGACAATTTTCCAGCAGAATTAATTTGAACTTGCGCGAAGATAAAGGTTACACCTATGGCGCTTTTTCCCGTTTTAATTATTTAAAAGATGACGCATACTTTTATGTTTCCACTTCTGTGGGGCAAGAAAATACAGCCAACGCGGTTAATGAAATTGTGAAAGAGTTAAGCAAAATTAAAGATGGAGTTACGGCGGAGGAGCTTTTATTTGCTAAATCATCTATCATAAGAAAATTTCCTTCCAGCTTTGAAACTTATAGTCAGATTGCTTCAATTTTATCCGGAAAAGTAATTTATAATTTGGAAGAAAATTATTTTGACAACTATATAAACAATATTAAAAACGTTACGCGAGAAGAGGTAAAAAAATCAGCGGAGAAAAATGTATTTAGCCATCAGCTTGTTATTGTTATTGTGGGCGAAAAAGAAAAAATAGAAGCTGGCTTAATTGATTTAAATATTGGAGATATAAACGAATCTGATATTAATGGAGAGATTCTAAAATCTTAAATTAAGTTCGGTCATTCAAAAGTAAACGCGCCAATATTTAAGAGTAACTTAAAATAGTTTCTTTCAGAATAACAAATTCACTTTTTTATTTCTATTAGATTTTCCGCATCTGTTAACGGCTATTCGGCGTTTAACAAAATCTGCGAAGGGTTAATAAATTTGTATCCTATCTTTCTAAGCTTAATAATTTCATCTTTAACTAAATCAAAGTTTTCAGCAGATACTATTATAGCTTTGCCCCAGCCGCTATTGTTCGACTTTACTATATTTCTAAAACTTGATTGAACTTGGTTTTTTGATTCATTTGAAATGTCGGACATTTGGCTTTTGTTAATAAGTTTTATATTTCTTTTTTTAAATTCATCGCTTATGAAATTAAAAATACTTGAATTATACAATTCAGAATTATCATCAATTAAAATAAGCGAGGCGTTAGGGAAGGCTCCTATTATTGATCGAATCGATTCTTTTAATCTTCGTTCCGAATAGTCTACTTTAAGTTTAAACTTTAAATCATCAATATCATCGCCAAGAAGAACCAAATATTCTTTTTTCAACTTTAAATGTTTCTTTACAAATAAAGAAGATTCTTTTGACGGAATAACATAATAGCCAAACAGTTCGGGGAAATTTAGAATTTGATCTACTTCATCTTCATTCAAATTTTCTAAGCTTGAAATTACAATTCCTACATAACCGGCTTTACGCCGGGTTTCATTATTATAATCGATCACTGAATAAAGCTTCAATATATTTTTAGAATAAATAAATAATTTCGTTTTGCCGTTTATTTTTTCTTCTTTAGAAATTATTTCTACGTTATCATTTTTAAGCGAAGAATTAATTTCATTAATGATAACAGTAATGGGAAGGTCTTCCGGAACAGATATTTTATAGGCTTTCAGCGAATCATCTATCTTTTCATTTGAAGCGGCGGAAGAATATTTTGTCTTAGTTATCCATTCATTTTTAAAACCAAAACTATTGATGTTGTTAAGAAATTTTTTTTCAATTGACGATGCGCTCACTTCTCCTTTTTCAGAAGGAATTTCAATTGTAAAATATTTTTTATAAACAATGTTCGCTATAATTAGCGCAACAATAACGCCGAATAAAATTTGAATTGTAATTCTTTTAGATGATGCGTTCATCGTAGAATTTTTTAAGGATAGATGAAAGAATTGAATTATTTATTTTTAAAATTAGGTTTTCGCTTTTCAAGAAACGCAGATGTTCCCTCTTTAAAATCTTCAGTTCCGCAGCAAACAGCAAATAAATTTGCTTCATAACTTTGTCCAGTTTTTGCGGGCATTTCATCAACCGCGTTAACGGCTTTGACCGCCATTTTAATTGCATGTTCACTTTTAGAAATTATTTTCTTTGCAATTTCAAAAGTCTTATCAAATAAATCTTTTTGCGGATAAACGTGATTGACTAAACCAATCCTTAGCGCTTCAGCCGAGTCAATCATATCGCCGGTTAAAATATATTCCATTGCTCTGCCGGAATTTATCAAACGCGTTAATCGTTGAGTCCCACCGTAGCCGGGAATAATTCCTAAATTAACTTCCGGCTGACCGAATTTTGCATTTTCGGACGCTACTCGAAAGTGGCAGGCTAAAGCCAATTCGCTTCCGCCGCCCAATGCAAATCCATTAACCGCGGCAATAACCGGTTTGTTCATTTCTTCAATTAAATTAAAAATTTCCTGTCCATGTTCTGCAAATTCTTTACCGGAAATCATATCTAACTTATTTAATTCCGAAATATCAGCGCCCGCAACAAAAGCCTTTTCACCGCCGCCCGTAACGATTATAACTCTAACCTCGTCATTAGTTTTTAATTCTTCAAAAACATTTTGTAATTCAGTTAAAGTTTGTTTATTAAGCGCGTTCAATTTGTCAGGACGGTTTATAGTAACTACTGCAATTAAATCTTTAATCTCTAAAAGTAAATTTTGGTAATCCATAGTTTTCTTAAAAATTAATAAATAAAGGAAGCCTAATTTTAAAATCAAGCAAAACTGTTTGGTTGGTTCTAAAATAATTATATGAAGCCATTATCTCCATCAGAAACATAGAAATACCGGCGCCGACCGAAATACCTACTTTAGAATTATCTTCAGTAAAATTATTTCTTTCACTATTAGGTTTAAATTGATGGGTTTTTTCAAAATAGGTATATGCGGCTGATACTTCTAAAATGGGCATAAATAAGACCACGTTTTCCAGCAATGGGGCAAAATAATATCGAAGCCCCAAATTTATGGGAATTGATGTAGTTGAAAAACTTGCGTAATCGGTAATTTTATAATAATCTGAAGAACCCGGAAATTGTTCATATCCAATGCGGGTAAAAACAAAAAAAGGTAAATATTCATTATCAGTATATGATAATTCGAGATTTAATCCGTAGCCAAGATCGGTGGTTACTCCAAAATCGCCTACAGGGAATCTGGGACCTACGCCCAAGGCTATAAAAAACCCTCTGGCTTTTTCTGCCGGGGGCTGACCGGCGAATAAGTTCAGGCTAAGTAAAATAAATATTATTAATATTTTTTTCATTGAATTTTTATTCTAAAAATAAAAATACACAATATAAATTTCTTCTAAAATGATAGGCTTAACTTTTCTTTTTTTTGAATGCGGAAATTATAATTATTAACAAAGTTAAAAGAAGAAAACCGGAAAGCATAAATGAATTTAAATTTTTGTCTACATTAAAAAATCCGTCCCAGCTATCATAATTAGCCGCAAACAATAAATTGACTATAGTTTTGGATTGACTTCCAAAACATAAAAAATAAATCCATAGTATTGAAAAGGTTGCAGCGCTAAATATATAAATATTGGGAAAATATTTTATAAGTATTCCCGTGATCGCTGCGATTAAAATAACGGGCAAAATATTACTGAAAATTAAATTACTGCTGAAAATTATTTCTTCATTAAGCGGAATAAATTCATAAATAAAAAGAGAAGCCGTTAATAAAAATAAAATTAATAATTTAAATTTCCTTTCGTGCATTGCCATGCTCAAAAAAGCGCCCAACAAAATAATCTGCGGAAGATTCCACAAAAGATAAATAGGGTAATCAATTATAGATGACAAACCCAATTCATAAAATCGGTAAGTATCTGCAATTTTAATTTTATTAAAGATAAAAAGTGAAAGCAGGGTTAGGCTTATCGGCGCTAATATCCAAAAAAAAAGTATATAAAATTTTTTATAAGAGGGATGAATAATAATTTCTTTAATAATATTTATCCGTCTTTTTTTAACGACAAATAATAAAGGGAGAACAAAACTTAAATGAAATCTAAAGCCGGCAATAATTATATATTCACTAAGGTTAAAATACTTTAAAGCAAAACCAATTAAATTTACAAGAAATACAATAAGCGATAACCGCGAAAAATTAATTTTACTTTGCACAAAATTATTGTATTTAGTTACTCGGTAATTTCCAGTTCCTTCAATTCAGTTCCGATGCCGTATTTGTATACAAGTTTTCCTCCATGGTCGGCTGTTTCAAAAATTAAAAACGCCCCCGCTAAGGCAATAGCAATAAAAATATATTTGTAAATACCTACAAATTTTTTTTTGATAAATAAAAAAGTCCTTAACGCCAGCGCAACTGTGAAAAACCATAAAGTTATTGTCGCATAATTTTCATGCTCGCCAATTGCGCTAAACTGAATAATCGCTCCTTTTTTTTCCAGCAGCTCCGCCGCCTCTTCAGCTTGATGACCCGTAAGCACAGCGGCAAAGGCTCCGAGTACGCCAAGAAATAGAAATAGATGCGCGGCTTTACTTAAAAATTCTTTTTTAAAAATAACGCCAAGTATTTCAAGCAGCGCGTAAACCATTAATAAGGCGACAGGAAAGTGAACTATTTTGGGGTGCAGGTCAGATAAAAAATCCATTCTTTTCCTTTGGGATAATAATTTTTAAAACTTTGTTTTTAATATTTAACTTTAAATAAATATAAACCTTTTGCCGGAACGGCTTCCTTTGCTAATTGTCTGTCTTTAGAGCCTAAAATTGATAATAAAAAATCATCATTCAAATTATTTTGCTGCGCGTAAAGAAGCGTTCCCACCAGCGCCCTAACCATTCCGTGTAAAAATCTATTTGCCTCAACAATTGCCACAAAAAAATTTTTTGTCTCCCTAAATTGAATGTTGAACAGATTACAAATTTTATTTTCAATGTTATAACTTTTTTTTGCAAAGGAAGTAAAATCTTTTTCGCCTAAAAGAGATAAGGTTAATTCATTAATTTTTTTACAGTCAATTTTATTTTTATAATAATACGCATAATTAAAATAAAACGGACTTTTAATTTTTGTAATTAAATAAATGTAACTTCTTTTTCGGGCATCAAATCTTGAATTAAAATTTTCATCAGCTTCATTAATTTTAATTATAGAAATGTCATTGGGCAAAATTGAATTTAAAGAATATTTAAAACGGAATAAATCTATTTCTTGATTTGTTTTGAAGTGGGCGGTTTGTCCCAAAGCATGGACCCCGGCATCGGTTCTGCCGGAGCCAATTAAATTTATATCTTCATTTAAAATAATTTTTATGGCATCAGAAATTTTTTGCTGAATGGTAATAGCATTAGCTTGAATTTGCCAGCCGGCATAGTTTGTACCATCGTACTGAATTAATAACTGATAATTTTTTATCGACATATATTTTGAGGTTTATATCTTAAAATTAAGAATTATTATTGGGGATTAAAAAAACTATCCGCAATTTCAAGATCATTATAAGTGATCTGTATTAAATCACAATTTAAAAGTGATAAGTTTCATATTGATGTTTTGTATGTAATGTTATTTTTTGCTAAACATTTTTTTAACATTAGAGGAGGCGCTGATGCTCTGGACCATTTTCGTGATACTTTTAATTCTATGGCTCCTTGGCGTTGTTACTTCTTACACGCTGGGTGGATTCATACATATCTTATTGGTTATTGCAATTGTAGTTGTGATAATTAGGGTTATACAAGGGCGAAGACCACTCTAATAAGTAATATTTTTTAAAACTAATTTGGAGAACGTAAACATGAAAAAGACAATTTTTGGCTCGCTGTTATCGGTAGTTATTCTTTCATTTTTATTTGTGGCATGCGATAATAAAAATGATCATGATATGAAGGATGATACAACAGTAATGAAAGACAATACTACAATGAAAACAGACCATCATTTTTGGGTATACGATAGAGATTATACTTACGATGAGAGAGATCAGTTTGAACAAGACGTTAAAACTGCACGAGAAAAACTTGATCAAAAAATAAATGATCTTGAAGAAAAATCTAAAAACGCCACCGGCGATACAAAAGATTGGTACGATAAAAAAATTGCGGACCTAAAGGATAAGAGAGACGAATTAGATAATGAGTGGAAAGACTTTAAAGGCACTACCAACGAAAATTGGAACGATTTTAAATCCGGCGTCAAGAGCACGTGGAATGATATTGAAGACGATTGGAATGATATAACTGAAAATGATAATTATAATCACTAAAATTTTTAGAGATTAATATCTACGAAAGAGCAAATAAGCTGTCATGAATAAATTTTGTGGCAGCTTTTTTTATTTTACATAAACAGTTTTAATATTTACAAATTCTTTAATGCCTAATTCTGAAAGCTCTCTGCCGTAACCTGATTCTTTAATTCCTCCAAACGGCAAGCGCGGATCGGATTTAACAAATTCATTCACAAAACAATTCCCCGCTTCTAAAAGATTAGCTGCAATGGCTCTTCCATTTTTTATATTTTTTGTAAATACTGCAGCGCCTAATCCGAAGATAGAATTATTTGCTAAGTTAATTGCGTCTACTTCGTCTTTAGCTTTTATTAATGCGGCGACTGGACCAAAAAGCTCTTCATCAAAAGCAGGCATACCAGGTTTAACATTTTTTAATATGGTGGGAGGATAATATGCGCCATCCCTATCAGGAATTTTTCCGCCAAGCAAAATTTCCGCTCCCTTCTCAACGCTTTCCATAACTTGCTTATGAAGTTCGTCTCTTAATTTTTTATTTGCCTGAGGTCCTAAATCATTTTGATCATCAAATGGGTCGCCCATTTTTTTAGATTTCATTTCGTTAAGAAATAATTTTTCAAACTCGTCATAAACTTTTTCCACTACAATAAATCTTTTGGCGGCAATGCAGCTTTGTCCCCCGTTTAACAATCTTGCATTAACACACGTTTTAGCGGCGCTCTCCAGATCCGCATCTTCTAAAATTAAATATGGATCACTTCCGCCAAGTTCCATAACTGTTTTCTTCAATAATGAACCCGAAGTTTTAGCAACCGACTTTCCAGCCGGAACACTTCCAGTTAAAGTAACAGCCTTAATTTTTTCATTGCTAATAACGCCTTCCATTTTTGAAGATGAAAGAATTAAACTACGGAATAAATTTGTAGGGAAGCTGGCGTCTTTAAAAATATTTTCAATCATTAAAGCGCAGCCTGTAACATTAGATGCATGCTTCAGAATTCCCGCATTACCAGCCATTAAAGCCGGCGCCGCAAATCTGAAAACCTGCCAAAAAGGGAAATTCCATGGCATAACAGCCAATACAATTCCTAACGGTTGAAAAGTAATAAAACTTTCAGTAGCGTCGGTTTTAATATTTACTTCCTTTAAAAATGATTCTGCATTTTCGGAATAGTAATCGCAAACCCAGGCGCATTTTTCAACCTCTGCAATTGATTGAAGAATTGGTTTTCCCATTTCAAGCGTCATCATTTCAGCAAATTTACGTTTATCTTTTTTTAAGATTTCAGAAACCTTTTTCATTTTTTCTGAACGAAATTTAAAGTCGGTTTTCTTCCAACCTGAAAATGCTTGATGTGTTGAATTAATAATTGAAGAAATTTTTTGTTCGTCCATTTCCTCGTAGGATTGAATTTCATTATCAGTGGCGGGGTTTATTGATTTTAACATTATAACCTCAATTAAACTTTATAAAAATTTTATGACTAATAAAAATATTTCATAGACTCGCGATAATTAAATTCCCCTAAATAATTTATAACATATAAATTTAATTTTTCATTTCACTCTTTTAATTACGACCAAAGTTTTATCATCGTTATATTTTCCGTCTTTAGAAAATTTAATTACGTCATCTAAAATTGAATATGTAATTTCTTTGCTTGATAGATGTTTAGATTTTTTTAGTTGATTCCTTAATCTTTCTTCGCCGTAATTGTCATAAGTGGAATCGGCGGTTTCTGTAATGCCGTCAGAAAAAATAACCAGCACATCATTCTTGCTGAAGTTAATATTGTCCACAACATATTTTGCATTTGGAGTAGGACCTAACAGCATTCCGGTAGGGTTAAGTTCAATTATTTCGTCAGTTTCGCTCTTCAAAAAAAATGGAGGATTATGCCCTGCATTAGCGTATAAAAACAATCCGTTGCTATCCGTAGACAACTCTCCATAAAATAAAGAAGCAAATTTATCATCGGCAAAAATTTTGTTTACAAGCTGATTCATTCTTTTCATTAATGGGGCAATTTTTATTTCAAAACTTGCAGCCATTCTCAAAGCGCCTGAAATATACATAGCTTCCGCCGCGGCGCTTACGCCCTTGCTGGCGGCGTCTCCCACCACAACTCCAAGCCTGTCATCATCATCGCCGATTTCGAGATAATCAAAAAAATCACCGCCGACAATTTCTGCGGGCTGAGTAATCCCAAATAATTCGTAATTATGAAATTGGTACTCATGTTCCGGCAAAATACTTTTTTGCAGTTCTCTTGCTTTATCAATATCCGCTTTCAAAGATTTTGCTTTTGCAAAATATCTTTTCTGTTTTATTTGAGATGTAAGCGCAGTGGCAATAATATTTAGTGTTAATCTAAACTGTTCATCAATTTCATTACTGTTTAAGGCAAGCAGATATTCATAATAAAACTTATCATTAATCTTTATTTTTTCGCCCACGCCGGAAGCTGAATATTTAAAAATTCCTATCTGCCTAAGAACCTCATTTGTTTCGCTTCCCAAAATAGTTCTGTCCTTAGCAATAAAATCAAAAACAGGATAGTCAGCTAAAGGTAAAATGAAATCATTATTAATTTTTTCGATGGTTCCCGTTTGAAATAAAAGCTGGTAAGACGAGATTTGAGGTTTAAGTCTCCAAATTCTTCCGCCGGTAACATTAATATTATCGTGTTTTACAATTTGGTTTACAGTTGAAATAAGCATCTCTTCTTCGGAAGCGAAAATTTGCGAAGCTATTCTTTCAACTGTTTTGTGTAGTCTCTTTTGATCCATAAATTTTAAAAATATTTCTTTATTAATATTTAGAATTAATGTTGAATGGAAATCTCAAATTGTTCACAAAAAAACTAATTCCATTTATTTTACTTAGTATAAAAATCAATCATTTGCTGAATGGCTCTTTTACAGACGGGACAAAAATTATTTGCCTTTGCAGACTTCATTGTACAGTCAAAACACGGACGGTAAATTCCTTTTTCAACATAGCCGCCGCCTTCAAACGCTCCAACTTTATCAAGATATTGATCTTCAACCGGCGTTGGAATTGGAGTTGACGGATCAACTAAATCTTTCCACTTAGAATTAAAATCTATTAATGTTGTAAGATTAGGATCCAGCGGCTCCACATCTTTAGAATAAAAATCATTGTAGCTAACATTGCCGGTGTATTCATCGCCAAGGGAAGCGAAGCCGTGACCGAATTCGTGAACAAAGATATAATCTTCATAACTGTTATCGCTGACGATAACTGAGTAGTGATTATAGATTGCCCCGCCGCCGTATTTATTGGTGTTTACTATAATTACAATTTGATCGTAAGGAGCATTTGACGCTACGTCCCTTAAAGTTTTATTGTCTGTTGTCATCAAATATCTATCAAGGTTTAACGAATAAAATCTTGAGTTGATAAGAGTTTTTTTCCAAACGTGATCTTTTGGAATGTCAGTTCCTGATTCTTCAGAGGAAGCTTCAATTCCATACATATTGAATTTATTTTTATTTTCTTTATAAGGCGAAGTATTAAAAAAATGATCCGCAAATTTGTTACAATCGTTTTTAAATTTATCAAGCTCGTCTTTAGTATAACCTTCGGGGATGAAAACGATATCAACTTTTTCCGATGGCTCGCCGTTATGCAAAACTTCGAATGAATTATATTCTTTGGATCTTTCAGTCTTTATAAAATAATTTTGGGGATCCATTTTGTATTCTAATTTTTTCGTTAAGTTATTTTCAGCATCGCGGCTGTAAAAAACAACTCTAATATTTTTTTTTGGAAAAGGCATCGTTACCGTTTCGCTAAAAGTTTTAACAATAGTTTTAGCCTCGTCAGTCGTTTGCCATTCATTAAACAAAGTTGCATAGCCCTTCGAAAAAATTAACTTGTCAGTCTCATCATCAAAAGCTTCCATTCTATAAACGCCGTAGTTAAAAGTATCAATTAAATGAATATGCGAACCGGCGTAAAAAGGTTCTTCAATTAATTCATCGATAGAATAAGAATCATTTTCATTATTGCCCGTGTGATAATAATCGATTCGTAAAGTTTTATCAATGAAGTAATCATCAAAATTGATTTGGGCAAATAATAAGTTTGAGAGAAACAGAATGGCTATTATAGTTTTCATATTTAATTTAAGTTTTTTACGATTCTTTATTTTAAAATAATTAGGACTTCAACTAAATAATTATTGATTTTTAACTAAATAATTGGAAAGCCTTGCTTGCAGAATTTTAAGTCTTTGTTTTGGTATGAAGCCAATACTGCCCAAAATTCTTTTCTTTGGAATAACAGCTAAGAAGAATAACCGCACTATGGAATCGGAAAGCAGCCCCGATTGTTTAAAATCCTTATCATCAATTGTAATTAACTCATCAAAGTCTTTTATATATTGCTGTGTTTGAGAGCTTATGTCGAACGCAAGAAAATGATTAAAAGGCGGTAATTGGCTCAATAATAAAACTGGTCTGTTTTTTAGAATACCTTCAGACTGCGGAATTGGAGATAGCGCCACGTCTCTTTCTTTCACAAGCCATACTCTTGATTAGGTTCTTTAATCATACTCAACAAATATTCTGGTTCCTCGTTAACATAAGCATTCTTAATGTGTTGAAGTGACAAATTTAAAAAATCATCTCTTTCATCAGCCGCATTATTTTCGTCATGAATTATTATTGTTATTTTTTTTCTTTCTTCAATGTCAATTGGATTTAATAATTCAATATGATTTTTATCTTTTACGATAGCAGCTACAGATTTCATTAATTTTTCCTAATCACTTTGTTATAAAAATTAAAAAGTGAATCCTAATTCGTTATTTCAACTAACAAAAAAATTTAACTATTTGTTTTTCTCGATCCCGGTTTTACAAGTAAAATTCCTTCTTTGCAAATGGGGCATTCGTCAGCGGAATACGATATAACATCCATTTTCATTGCGCTTATTTGCTGATATCCAAAATCAATTTGACCATTGCTGCGATCAACTATAAAGCCTACGCCAATAACTTCGGCTTTGTTCTGTTTTACTATTTCAATCGTTTCAAATACCGAGCCTCCGGTTGTAACCACGTCTTCGCAAACTAAAACTTTTTCGCCGGCTTCCAATGTAAACCCTCTTCTAAGAATTAAAGTCTTATCTTCACGTTCGGCAAAAATAAATCTTTTTTTAAGTTGGCGCGCAACTTCCTGCCCGACAATAATGCCGCCAATAGCAGGCGCTATTACTGTGTCAATTTCAAAATCTCTAAATTTATCGGCGATTAATTTGCAAACCATTTCAGTGTATTTCGGATACTGCAAAACTTTCGCGCACTGAAAATAAAAATTACTATGCCTGCCTGAAGTAAGTAAAAAATGTCCTTTTAAAAGCGCGCCGGTTTTAAGAAAATATTGTAAAATGTCTTCTTCATTTGGATGCGAGCCAAATTCATTCGAGCTCATTTAAGCATTCCTCCATTTCTTTTGCGGCGTATTTATCGCCTACATCGCGCGCTGTTTTTATTCCTTTGGTATATAATTCTTTTGCCTCTTTTGTTTGTCCAAGTTTTTCTTTTAGCTGCGCATATTGTAAATATACAGGCAGGTAAATTGGATCAGTTTCTAATAATTTAAGTAGATATTGTTCAGCGTGAATTAAATCTTTCATTGACAAATATTCCAAAGCTATTCCGTACATAACAAATGAATCGGTTGGATTTTTTACGTGCAGCTCCAGCAAGCCGTCTAATCTACTCATTATTAAATGCTTTCAATTTTTTTTGCCAAATCAAAATCTTTACTTGTAATTCCATTCTCGTCGTGGGTTGCAACAGAAATTTTAACTTTGTTCCAAGAGTGTAAAAATATATCGGGATGATGGTTAACGTCTTCAGCAATATCTCCAACTTTATTTACAAAACTCAAAGCTTGCTTGAAGTCTTTAAACTCAAACTCTTTTTCAATTTTTTCGTTTTGATATTTCCAATCGTCAAAATTTTTTAATTTTATTTTGATTTCTTCATCGCTAAACGCCGCCATAATTGCCTCCTTAATTCATAAATAATTATCATCAAAATTAACCAAAAAAAAAGCGTATTAAAAATAATACGCTTTATAAAAATGAGTTAGATCAAATTTACATTTAAATGCTAATCAGTTTTCTCTTTAGCTTTATCGGGAACATCAACTTCAGCGTCTTCCGTTGTAAATATAAGTTCCTCTGCATTTTCAGGATGCTTAGCAAGAATTTTTGTTCCATCTTTAAAAGAACCCCTAAGTATTTCCTCGGCTAACGGATCTTCAACGAATTTTTGGATTGCTCTTCTTAATGGACGCGCTCCAAATTTTTGATCGTATCCTTTATCTACCAAATAATCTTTAGCAGATTGATCAAGTTCAAGTTCCATTTTATTTTCTTTAATATTCTTCAGCAGTTCTTTCAATTCAATATTAATAATTTTAAGTATGTCTTCTCTCTCAAGATTTCTAAAAACAATTGTTTCATCAATTCTATTCAAAAATTCAGGGTTAAACAATTTCTTCATTGCGTCTTCTACGGTATTTTTTAAGCTGGAGTATTTATCCGCCAGTGATTCCGCGCCGAAACCAAACGAACCGATATTTTTAATTTCGCGGGTTCCGATATTTGACGTCATAATTATAATTGTATTTTTAAAATCAACTCTTCTACCCAAACTATCCGTTAAAACGCCGTCATCCAGCACTTGCAGTAAAATGCTGAAAATATCCGGATGAGCTTTTTCAATCTCATCAAACAGAACTACAGAGTAAGGTCTTCTTCTAACTTTTTCTGTAAGCTGTCCGCCTTCTTCGTAGCCGACATATCCGGGAGGCGCTCCAACTAATCTTGAGAGCGAAAATTTTTCCATATATTCGCTCATATCAATTCTGATTAAAGCATTTTCAGAATCAAATAAATAACGGGCTAGCACTTTGCACAATTCTGTTTTTCCAACGCCGGTAGGACCTAAGAAAATGAAACTTCCGATTGGTCTGTTTGCGCTTTTTAATCCGGCTCTGGTTCTGCGAATTGCTTTAGCCAGTTTTTCAACCGCTTCATCTTGTCCAACAATTTGTTCTTTTAAAGATTCAGCCATTCTTAAAAGTTTTTCTGATTCGGTCTGAGCTACGCGGTTTACGGGAATGCCTGTCATCATTGCAACAACTGTGGCAATATCTTCTTCATTAACATCATAAATAATATCTTTAGTTCTTGCTTCCCATTCACGTTTTGCAATTTCAAGATCAGACTGAAGATTTCTTTCTTTATCTCGAAGTCTTGCAGCTTCTTCGTAATCCTGCTTTTTAACAACTTGAGCTTTTTCCTGCCTTACCTTTTCAATGTCTGCTTCAAAATCAAGCACATCTTGCGGCACTTCAAAATTACCCATGTGAACTCTAGAACCGGCTTCATCCAAAACGTCAATAGCTTTATCGGGCAAGTGTCTATCAGTTATGTAGCGGTTGCTTAATTTTACAGAAGCGTTAATAGCATCTTTAGAATATTTTACGTGATGATGCTGCTCATATTTAAATTTAATATTATCTAAAATCATAAGAGTTTCTTCATAGCTTGGCGGTTCAACCATAACTTTTTGGAAACGTCTGTCTAATGCGCCATCGGTTTCAATATATTTTCTATATTCATCGAGAGTGGTTGCGCCGATGCATTGAATATCGCCTCTGGCAAGAGCGGGTTTAAACATATTTGAAGCGTCAAGCGAACCGGAAGCCCCTCCAGCGCCAACAATTGTATGAAGCTCGTCAATAAATAAAATTACGTCGCTTGCTTTTTCAAGTTCATTCATTAAAGCTTTCATCCGCTCTTCAAACTGACCTCGGTATTTTGTGCCTGCAACTAATCCAGCCAAATCTAAAGTTACAACTCTTTTATCCTGCAAAATTCTCGGCACTTTCTTTTGCACAATTCGCAAAGCCAAGCCTTCGGCAATTGCTGTTTTACCAACGCCGGGCTCTCCAATTAAAACAGGATTATTCTTTTTTCTTCTGCTAAGAATTTGAGCAACGCGTTCAATCTCTTTTTCTCTTCCAACTACCGGATCCAATTTATCTTCAATAGCAAGTTTTGTTAAGTCCCTTCCAAAATTATCAAGCACGGGAGTTTTCGTTCGCTCAACTTTTTTATCCGGCGCAGGCGTTTGTCCGCCTGCTTCTTTTGGATTTTTACTTGAAAGCATTGCGTTTAATTCCGATCGGGCATTATCATAAGTAACATTGAATTGCTGTAAAATTTGTGTGGCTATGTTGTCCTCATCCCGCAAAAGCGAAAGGAGCAAATGTTCGGTTCCGATTACATCAGCTTTATAAATTTTCGATTCAATTTGTGTAATCTTTAAAACCTTTTCGGCTTGTTTTGTAAGCGGAATATTTCCAATTGTTAAAGTGCCGCCGGAAGTTCTTACTGTATCTTCAATCGCTTTTTTAAGTTTGATTAAATCGCAATCAAGGTTACGTAAAATTCTAACCGCAACGCCTTGCCCTTCTCTAATTATCCCCAATAATAAATGTTCTGTTCCAATATAATCATGACCAAGCCGGAGGGCTTCTTCACGACTAAGCCTAATTACATCTTGTAATCTGTCAGAAAAATTTCCATCCATAACTTTTTCCCATTTTAAATTAAAAATTTAATGTAATACTAAATTTTGTTTTCGATTTTTCAAATAATTAAAATTGATACTTTCTTTAATAAACCAACGCCAATATATAAATTGGTACGGCTTCAATCAAGATAACTAAAAATCAATAAATTAACCAACAATTAAAAATCGCAAGTGTTTATCGGTATAAAAACGACTATTAATTTTTTAGATTGATTGTTTTTGTATTAACATATACGTAAAACATCGGTTTAAAGTTCCAATAATTCCATTAAAATTTGTAAATAAATTAATAATAATTCTGTTAAAAAGTAGAATTATACTTTTATCTTCTTTAATTTGTCGCAACTAATTTTTTACTATCGCTTTTTAAGCAAATTAATTTATAAAGGGAAAATTTAATGGAAGCTGTTACCGGACTTTCTTTGGTTCTAATTATTGTAATAATATTTTTACTAATAGTTTTTTTCTACTTCATACCAATCGGTTTATTTATTACCGCGTACTTTTCAGGGGTGAAGGTTAAAATATTTAAAGACCTTGTGGGAATGAGACTCCGAAAAGTTCCACCGGTTGTAATTGTTAGAAGTATGATAACCGCAACCAAAGCCGGTTTAAAAGTAGATATGGGAAAACTTGAAGCCCACTATCTTGCAGGCGGAAATGTTGTGAAAGTTATTAACGCTTTAGTCTCTGCCGATAAAGCAAATCTGGGTTTATCTTTTGAACGCGCAACTGCTATTGACCTTGCAGGGCGCGATGTTTTGGAAGCCGTTAAAATGTCTGTTATTCCAAAAGTTATTGAAACGCCGGTTGTTGCGGCAGTTGCAAAAGATGGTATTCAATTAAAAGCTATTGCAAGAATTACCGTAAGAGCCAATATTGATAGGCTTGTGGGCGGCGCGGGAGAGGCGACAATTTTGGCAAGAGTCGGCGAGGGAATTGTTTCAACAATCGGTTCAAGCGACAACCATAAACAAGTTTTAGAAAATCCTGATAGAATTTCAAAAAGTGTTTTGGCTAAAGGTTTGGATTCAGGCACCGCATTTGAAATTTTATCAATTGATATTGCGGATGTTGATATTGGTCAAAACATAGGCGCTATTCTTCAGACAGATCAAGCGGAAGCAGATTTAAAAGTAGCGCGCGCTAAAGCCGAAGAGAGACGCGCAGCCGCAGTTGCTCTTGAGCAGGAAATGGTTGCCGAAGTTGCCAAACAGCGCGCAAGAGTTGTTGAAGCTGAATCTGAAGTGCCCCGAGCAATGGCTGAAGCTTTTCGTTCAGGTAATTTAGGCGTTATGGATTATTATAATATGAAAAATATTCAATCTGATACTGAAATGCGTAACTCCATTTCAAAACCGGAAAAGAAAAAAGATACTGACCAATAATGGAAGACTTTATTAAATTTCTTATTTGGGCTGTTATTATTATCAGCTTTTTCAGCAGCTTCTTTAAAAAAGGTAAAGGAAAGAAAACGCCTTCCCCACCTCAAAGAAGACCGGATAATCAAAATAGAAATAGAGTTGAACAGTTTCCATCTTCAACAGAAACAAACTCAAACTCAAGCGCGAGCGATGTTTTTAAAGAGATTGAAAGATTGTTTAAAGGCGAAGTTACGCCCACTGTAGAAGCTCCAACTCCTGTTGAAAGAACAACTACAAAAAGTCAAACTGCAATTGAAAAATCACAATACGAAAGCTCATTAAAAAAAGAGAAGAGCTTTAATCATTATAGAGATGAATGGCATAAAGAAGTTCCCGGCGAGCACAATGAAACGGCTTCAGAACATGTGCTTGAAACTAACTGGGAAAGAGAAAAAAAGAAACTTGCCGACGCAAGAAAAAGAGTTACATCTAAAGTTGATGAAGAAGCAAAAAGATTTGAAAAATTTTAAATCAAGAAGAGAAGTATGATAAGCTGGCAGTTAGCACAATTAAACAAAGATTAAAACATCCCCAAAGCCTAAAAGAATTTATTGTAATATCAGAAATTATTGGAAAGCCCAAAGCGCTGAGACGATGATCATTTTAACTTCGCGGTTCATCCTAAAAAAGAGGATGAACCACGAATTTTTCTCCATTTCTTATTTCATTAATGCCAATCGTTTAGCCGCAGTATACAAAATTTTATTTTCACCTCTTGCAATAATTCTATAAATATATATGCCGCTGCTAAATGAAGCAGCGTTAAAGCTTGCAGTATAGTTCCCGGCATCTTTGAATTCATTTACTAATTGTGCTACTTCTCTGCCGAGTATGTCGAATACTTTTATTTCGACATTCGCTGCTTCAGGCAAAGCATAAGTTAATTCTGTAATTGGGTTAAATGGGTTTGGATAATTTTGCTCAAGTGAATATTCAGTAGGAATGTTTTCCCTCGTGGAAGCTGTTTTCGGTAAACCATTATCGTAAGCAATATTAAATATTGGCGAAACGGCGTCTTCCCCGGTTTGCGTATCATGCACATTACATCTAAGCTTAACGTCATAAGTGCTCATAGTATAAGTTTGAGTTTGAGATGTGCCAAGCGCATTCCAGCTTGTGCCGTTAGTTGATTTATACCATTGATAAGTTCTTTGACCTGAACCGCCGGTTACGTTTGCTGTATAAGTTCCCATCTCTTTAAATCTTAATAATGAGGGACCGGAAATATTTACCCCTAAAAAATCCAGCCCAATACCTTTAAGATAAAATAAATGCCTTATTGCGTTTGCATGGGTACCGCTGTAGTAGTTTATATCTGCATTTATAATTGCTTGACGATATTGAAGAAAGCTGCTGTTAGTTGGGATGCCACTTAGTCCTCGATAGATTACACTATTTGCATAATAATAACCGATAGAACCTGATTGTCTTAAATCCCAAAGAACCGCAGCCCAAAGCTCACCACCAAAATGGGGTTCATGATATCCATATTGTTGCCAAAAAGAAAGATTTTGATCGTTGTACTGAGTATAATTTTGAATTCGCGGGTTTGTCATATCCCTTTGGTTAATTGTGTACGACCTGTAAATGTACCTGCAAAATAATCTGAATTACCCTCGTGAATGGCACCAGATTCAGAATATCCGGGGCTTAATTGTGCTACATAATCAGTTATTGCATGAGTATACTCGTGATAAATTATTTTATCCTCTCTCGCAAAGGAGTTATATCCAGAAAACGGTTTATACCATATTTGGAGGCTGTATTTATAAATTCGGGGTCAAGTGTTTCAGTGCAGGAAAGAATATTAATTGGCGCTAAAAATTCATCGGGA
The DNA here is from genome assembly GCA_963782985.1 of uncultured Bacteroidota bacterium. GTDB lineage: Bacteria > Bacteroidota > Ignavibacteria > Ignavibacteriales > Ignavibacteriaceae > CAVSWT01. The sequence continues at coordinate 194,746 of CAWALU010000010.1, read as the reverse complement.
ACAAATAATTGTTCAATTCTTTTTTGATCGCTTAAGCTCAAACAAATTATGCCGGCGTTGTAATTTTCCGCTTTTACTTCTTTAACAAATTCATCCTTTGAAAAAGTAAGATCAATAAAAAAATCATGGTTTAAATCGCCTATGCAATCGGTACGATTTTTTGCTTTTTTATATACTATAATGTTTTTTTCAGGCACTTAATTTTTTTCTTAAAAACTGCTTCAAATTACAAATTTTTACCTGGAAGTTAAATTGATTATCGTAGTGAAACTTCGCTACCCGTTCCCGGCAGCTTTGTGTTATTTTTTAAAAGAATTTAGCCAATAAATTCCCGCTTTATCCTGCTTAATAAAATTGGTAAGTTGCATTAAAATTTTAATAAAAAAATTTAATAGATGAATCAAAAAAAATATAAGTTAAAAAGATTACACGAGACGGGCTTAATAAAACAAAACATTGACGAAGCCCGTTTTGTTATTAATTATAAAGATGAATTAAACAACGCGCAATATGAAGCGGCATCCGCTGTGGACGGAGCCTATCTCATTATTGCGGGCGCCGGAACAGGCAAAACCCGCACTTTAGTTTACCGCGTTTCAAGGCTGATCGAAATGGGTTACGATCCCAAATCAATTTTACTTTTAACCTTCACTCGAAAAGCCGCAAATGAAATGATGAATCGCGCTTCAATTTTATTGGATAACCGATGTTCAAAAATTCTCGGCGGAACTTTTCATTCATTTGCAAATTTGACTCTGCGCAAATATGCAAAAGCTGCTGGTCTCGATTCTTCTTTTACCATTCTCGATCAAGGGGATTGCGAGGATGTAATAAATTTAATCCGCTCCCAAGCCGGATTAATAAGTAAAGAAAAAAGATTTCCCAACAAACAAACTCTTAACAAAGTTTTTAGTCTGCATGTAAATACCGGAAGAAAAGTTGAAGAAATAATTGAAGAAACTTATCCCCATTTTATTGAACAGCTTGATAAAATTTTAGACATACAAAAAATTTATACTGAATATAAAAGAAGAAATAATCTTCTCGATTATGACGACTTGTTAGTTTACCTAAAGCATTTTCTCTTTAATTTAAATGCAAGTACAAAAGCGCTGCTAAGTTCAATTAAATTTGTTATGGTAGATGAATATCAGGATACAAATAAACTGCAGGCTGATATTGTTTTGGGACTAACGCAGTTAAATAAAAACATAATGGTTGTGGGAGATGATTCGCAGGCAATCTATTCTTTCCGCGGCGCTAATTTTAAAAACATTCTTGAATTTCCAAAGCTTTTTGACAATGTAAAAATTATTAAGCTGGAAGAAAACTACCGCAGCATTCAGCCGGTGCTGGATTTTACAAATCACATCATAAAAAACTCAATTGAAAAATATGAGAAGAAATTATTTACAAGAAAAGCCGGAGGCGCGCTTCCGCAAATCATTGCAGCATCTACTGAAAATTTACAATCAAAATTTATTGTAGAAAAAATTTTAGATTTAAGAGAAGAAGGCGTTTCGTTAAAAGATATTGCAATACTTTTTCGTTCATCTTTTTTTTCTTTTGATTTGGAAATTGAATTGACCAAAGCCAATATTCCCTTCCAAAAATTTGGCGGAATGAAGTTTGTTGAAACAGCTCATATAAAAGATGTGCTGGCTTTTCTTCGTATTGCTTCCAACCCCAAAGATATTGTAAGCTGGTATAGAGTTTTGCTTTTACACGAAGGCGTTGGTCCAAAAACCGCGCAAAAAATTTTAGATGAATTAGCCACTGCAAGATTATCTATTAAAGCTGATCCCGATTCCCAGCCTTCATTTAATGACTACTCTAAAACTTCATCTATTAGAAATGATAAAATTGTAAATCTTTTTAATCTTCTTTACAAATTACATACAGAAAAAAATCTACCATCAGAAAAATTGCAAATGGTTTTGGACTATTATAATCCTTTGTTCAAAGATAAATATGATGATTTTAATAAGCGAAGAAAAGATTTAGACATCTTTCAAAACATCACTGAAAAATATAAATCGCTTGAAAGTCTTTTAGCCGATATGGCAATTGAGCCCATTATTGACAGCGTAGTTGATGTTGAAGCGAATGATAAAGAAGACGAATATGTTACGCTTTCAACAATACATTCCGCTAAAGGATTGGAATGGCATTCAGTGTTTATCATTCACGCGGTGGAAGGATTTTTCCCTTCCAGCAGATCGGTTGAAAATTTAGAATCGTTGGAAGAAGAAAGAAGATTAATGTATGTGGCTTCAACAAGAGCAAAACAAAATTTGTTTGTAACTTATCCAATGAATTTATTTGACCGCGAAGCCGGAATGACTTTATCAAAGCCTTCCCGCTTCATTTCAGAACTAACTTCCGATTTAGCGGAAGGCTGGCTGCTGGATGAGGAGGATAATTTTTAATGGTTAAATTATTTAAATGATTAATTGATTAATTGCTAAAGTAATTATTTTAACAATGCCGCAATTAAGCAATAAATATTCAACAAAAATTACACTCCAATAATTCTTTTCTTATATTCTGCCAACGCTTCTTCAAGCCTGTCTTTTGCAGTTTCGTCTCCTGCATTATGAGATGGATGAATGAAAAGTTTTACTCCACGGTCAGCTAAAATTTCAGCGACCATTGCGATGGTCATCCAAACGGTAGTTACAAAAGCCATCGTGGAAATAGGCCCGATTTTATCGTCATGATTTTTTAGTGAAACCGATGCATCTTCAATGGGGGCGCAAGTATCAACAATATAATCCGCTAAATCAAAAATAGTCTTTCCACAGGAATGTCTTGTCTGTTTTCCAACAGCTGCACTTGCAGACCCGTAAACAATTACTTTCATGCCGCGTTTTTTTGCTTCAATTGCAACATCGATATTAACATTATTAATTCCCGAATGAGAAAACAACCACATGCAGTCTCGCGAATCAAAATTATAACCTTTCATCATTTCAACGCCGTAGCCTTCAACTCTTTCAAGAAAGACAAATTCCTGTACATTCATTCCATGTACAATATTTGTAAAAAACGTTAATGGTAATTCCACCATAGGATGAAAGCCCACAAAGCCGCCGATCCGCGGATACATTTCTTCAATTGGAATTGTTGCATGTCCGCATCCGAAAGTATGCACCCATCTTTTGGCTTGAATAGTATCAGCCATAACCAGCGCAGCTTGTTTGATATTTTCTAATTGAGTGTTTTCTATTTTATCCATAACACTTCTGGAATTGTTAAGCCATTGTTTTGCGAGTTCCATTATTTCTATCCTTATTTTAATTTAAATTTATATTTTTATTCGATTTGATATTTTTTTAAGAGTAATTGAAAAAACTAAAATCATTAAAATTATGCTGCTAATTAAAATCAACGGGAATTTATCTATTCCATAATTTTGCGAAACTATCCCCACCAGACCATTAATCAATGTATTTCCAATTAATGCAATTGTAATTACGAAGCTGAATGCAGTTCCGGTCAGATTCGGATAAAGTTCGCCCACGTACCCCAACACCACAGGAAAGCCTGGCGCAAAACCAAGACCGAGCAAAGCTATTCCGATATAAGCGAATGAAACGCTTGATGCAAAAAATAAAATTACACTTCCTATTAGGATTAAAAACATGCAGCAATAGAGAACTATAAAAGGTTTTACTTTTTTAAGCAGAAATCCTAGAACTAATCTTGCGGACAATAAGCCGGCATTTAAGATTGTTAATGCCAGCAATGCTTTTTGTATGTCTAACCCAATTCCCTGCTCAAGAAAACTGGTTGTCCAATTATTTGTCATTCCTTCAAGAGCGCTTTCAAAAAATAATACGAACGCAAATAGTAAAAGTGTTACGTTGAAAAGTTTCGGAATTTCTTTTATTGGAAAACCCTGAGAGTGTTTTGGAGATGGAAATTTTATAATTAAAAAATAAATAACCGGTATTATAATAAAATAGCCTACTCCCGCAATTATAGTAGAATATGAAAATGACTTAGTTAGAATACTAATTAACGCGGGCATCCCCATTGCGCCGATTCCAAAAAACACTCCCAGAAAACTTAAATTAGCGCCTTTGTCCTCCGAAGAAATATCTGAGACTAATGCATTAGTCGCGCCGTTAATTACGCCCCCGCCCAATCCGATAAAGAAGAAAGCTATTTGCACAGCAAGAAACGGAAAAGAGAAAGCAATCACTTCAAAGGCAATTAGAATTAATATCGTGCTAATTATTAAAATTAATTTATAACCGAACCTATCTGCAGCTGGTCCGAATATTAATGATCCAATTAAAATGCCGAAGGGAAGAATTACTGCAAGTGATCCTGAAGTAACTTCATCAAGATTGTAGCTCTCCTTAATAAAAGTAAGAACCGTTCCGAGAGAAAGGAACACCATTCCGAAAAGAAGCATCCCAATGCAGGCAGCGGCAAAAACTAATTTTTTGTTGTACATATCTTTCTCAATAATTTATTTCAAATTTTTTAGCGCAAGATATCCCGCTCCGTATAAACCTGCATCTGATCCAAGTGTGGAAGTTGAGATTTCTACTTGAGTAATGCTTATCGGCTGAGCCCATTTTTTTGCTTCATTTTTAATTTCATTTATAAATTGAGAAGCCGGACCAAAAACTCCTCCCCCAAAAATTATTTTTTCTGGATTGAAAAGGCTGACGAGATTAGCAACGGTCATTCCCCAGAATTCAATTGCAATATCAAAAACTTTTTTAGCAAGGTAATCTCCTTTACTATAGGCATCAAATACATTATGGGAAGTGATGGATTCTATTGGTTTTTTTTTTAATTCACCATTATAGTTTTCTTCTTCTTTTACCAATTCTTTTGCAACCCTTGCAATTCCGTTACCGGACGCATGATATTCAAAACAACCGCAAGAAATATATTTTTGATGATAGGGTTTATCCAAAGCCAGCCAGCCAATTGCGCCTGCAATATCATTTGATCCGCGTAAAACCTCGCCATTAATTAAAATACCCGCTCCAATGCCAGTGCCCACAGCAAGAAAGATTGCATCTTTACAACCCTTAGCTGATCCTTTCCAGACTTCACCAAGTACGTAACATGCGCGGTCGCTATCGATTGTAACTTTAATTTCATTAGTAACAACTTTTTTAACTTCATCGAGCAGGGGAAAATTATCCCATTCACGAATATTGGGCGCCCAAACATTTCCACTTTTAGAATAAGCGATTCCGGGAACTGAAATGCCGATTGATTCTATTTGTAATTTTTTGTCGTCCGCAAAATCTATAAAGGTTTTAATTTGATCGGTTATCAATTTAGAAACTTCAAATCCTCTGTTTCCATTTATATATATAATTTCTTGTGAAAGGATTTCTCCATCATTACTAAAAATTGCCGATGATATTTTTGTACCTCCAAGATCAATTCCTACAACCGCCATTTAAAACTCCTTTAATTTTATAACTGCAATCTTACTTTTGCTTTAATCAATAATGAAGTAAACCACAGCATTAATAATGAAAAAATTATTGATCTTAAAATGCCTGTAATTCCAAATCCGAAATAAATGGATATAAAATTTATGCCTGCAAAAACCAGCAATGAATAAATCATGTCCGGTAAAATATAAGCCAGCAAAGGGTTTTTGCCGGCTGGCTCTAAAAACTTAGCCCATTTCTTAATTGCCAAAATATCAGTAAGCCAATAAATAAAAGCATAAGTTAAACAGCAAAATGCTGATGAATACAAAGACCAAGTGGGCGTTGAATAAATTTTTGAAATGCCGTACAATGGTCGTAATAAAAATCCCGCTGCAAAAAGAAATAAAGCAAAACTGATTATCCACAAAATTCTTTTTTGATGAGTTATTTTTTCCCTATTAAAAAATAAAGTTGAAACCAAAACACCGGATAAAGTTATTGCCGTATGTCCGCCAACATGCCCGCCCAGCCATAATACATCGTTTATAGGTTTAAGAAAATTTAACGCTCCTTCTTTATCGCCTATATAAAGTAAGATGGAAAGAAATATCATTCCGAGTATAGCGGTTTTATTATTTTTAAAAATTAGATAAATGATAGAAGTAAATAGATATGCCCACCCAATCAATCCAAGTATGCCCCACCATTTTGTCTGTAGCCACGATAAATTATTTTCGTTTCCGCTTCTATAAATTGAAGCAAGAATAATTAATGAAATTAACCCGATAACTTTTAAAGCATTATAAATAATTTTTTTTCGTTTACTAGATTTGGGATATTGATTCAATACAAGTATGGCGCTGATAAAAATAAGAAAAAGCCACAGATGCCTATTTAATCCGGTAGCGCTCTCATTTAAGTTTGACGTATTTACCGTTAATATCCCGAGAATTAATAACGAAATTGATCTTTGAAAAATATGAAATAATATTTTTGGATAGCTTTGTTTTTTAGAAATACGGGAATTTACTGCAAATGGAATTGCCATTCCTATTATAAATAAAAATGCCGGAAAGACTATATCGACAAACGTCATTCCATCTGCATCGGCAGACATGTGTTTCATCCAAAAAGGGATACCACTAACTGAAGCAACATCGTTCACAAAAATCATAATGAATATAGTTAAGCCTCTGAATATATCGATTGATTCAATGCGTCTTGTAGTTCTTGTAAAATTATCTTCAACATTAGGTGAGATTATTTCATATTGATTTGTTAAAACTGTATCCAAGATTTATTATATATTATTTAAAATGATATTGGCTGATAAACTTTTAGGAAAGTTAGAATTGATAGGAAGTATTAACAAGGAAAAATTTATTTGAAAATATTTGTTGACTTTTAGCTAAAATATTTTATTGTAGCGGCAGCAGGATTTTGTTTAGGTTAATTAAAATTTTAAAATTTCTTAATTGCTAAATGTCCCGCGCCAAATAATCCCGCGTTGGCGCCCAGCATTGATTGGACAAATTTTACATTTTCAGTAAAGAACGGCGGAGCCCATTTGTCTGCTTCTTCTTTAATCTTACTAATTAATTGTGCAGCGGGACCAAATAACGCGCCGCCAAAAATTATTAGTTCAGGATTAAACAAGCTTACCAAATTTGCAGCAGCCATACCCCATGAAATTATCGCTTCATCAATAACTTTTACAGCCATAGGGTCATTCATTTTGAGTGCGACAAAAATGTCTTCAATTTTAATTTGAGTAACATCTTTTTTCTTTAAAACTGTAGAGGGCACATTACCCGTTAATATATTTTCTTTTATAGAATTTAAGATTCCTTTTGATGAAGCAGTATATTCTAAATATCCTTTTGATTTATATTCATCTCTAAATGGTTTATCCAGCGCCAGCCAGCCGACTGCGCCGGCTCCATCATTAAACCCGTGAACAATTTTTCCGTCAATTAAAACTCCGGCTCCTATTCCTCTTCCAATTGAAAGATAAATAGCATTGCGCGATTTTTTAGCGGCGCCTAGCCATTTTTCTCCAAGCATATCGCAAGTTCTTTTGCTCGCTATTTTTACGTTTATATTTCTTTCAGTAAAATAGCTCATTTCTTGTTTAATAGGATAATTAGACCAGCCTTGAATATTCGGCGCCCACGCTCTTCCTATTTTTGATTTGTATATACCGGGAATTGAAATCCCTACTGAGTGAATTTGAATCGATTTATTTGAGTATGTTTCTAATAATTTTTTTATTTGCTTTTGGATAAGGAGGCTTACTGCATGACCTTCAAGATTTTCAAGGCTATAGTTTTCCTGGGTAAAAACTTTACCGGATTTACCGAGCACAGCGCAAGTTACACTGGTACTCATTAAGTCAATTGCAATAACTGCCAAGTTTATTCTCCTTTAGTATTAGGCTTATAAACGAAAAAATTTTGTTTACTAAATATTAATTTTAAATGCAAGGATTTTTTTAAAAAAAATTATTGCTTGTCCTCATCCTTTTTGCTGAATAGTTTGACAGCAGATAATAAAATTTTTCAAAACCAAAGCTTCTTAAAAATTACAATTATAACCATACAAAATCATTTTAATTTTAAAAATATATCTGTTTAGAATAGATAAAATAAAAAAAACTTACATTAAAAAGTTATAACAAATAGGCCTGTCTATGATACACATTTCAGATACTAAATTTCACTACTTTAACATCCTTCTGCTATTGCTTACCATTTTAACTGTGCAAAATTTATTTGGTGCAAATGGCAAAATTACAGGAAGGATAATTGATTCTGAAACAAATGAACCTCTGCCCGGAGCTAACATTATAATTTTTCAGCAAGTTATCTCCACCGATGAAGTTGTTCCCATGGATCAAATGCTTGGCGCAGCCGCGGATATTGACGGTTATTATTTTATTCTGAATGTACCTCCGGGCGTTTATAATTTAAAAGCCAGCCTTGTTGGCTACGCGTCTGTCGTTCAGACTGGCGTTAAGGTGGACCTTGATAGAACTATAGAAGTCAACTTTCAATTATCCACAACTGCTGTTCAGGTTGGCGACGTTATAGTTGTTGCTAAAAAAGAATTAATAAAAAAAGATGTATCGGGTACACAGGAAATAATTTCTTCTGCCAGACTTGAGGAAACGCCAATTCTTAGAGTTGATGAATTTGTAGGTAAGCTTAAAGGCGTTGAACTTGTAAGCGGTGAACAAGGTAACGGACTAAGTATACGCGGCGGCGCTATTAGAGAAACTGATGTAAGATTAGACGGTATTTCCCTTCAAGATCCACGCTCGGATAATTCTTATTTGTCATTCAATTCTACTACTGTAAGTGAAATTCAGGTTTTAACAGGCGGCTTTGAAGCCAAATACGGAGGTATTAGTTCAGGTTTATTAAATGTGGTTACAAAAGACGGAAGCCGCGATAAGTACACAGTAACTCTAAAATCTGATATTGCGCCATCAGGACAAAGAAGATATTTTGGAACTGATCCCTGGAGCAAAGATTCATGGATGTACAGAGTTTACGCGGGAGAATATGCATGGACAGGAGTGCCGAAAGGCGATACAATTGTTCCCGTAGAATTTAGATATTTTAAGGGATGGTCAAAGACTAAAAATCAGGAATTGAAAAATCTGGACTCTCTTCAAAAATTGGAATTGTGGAAGGCTCAGCATCCCCTTTACAGTTACCAGGAAAAACCGGATTATTATTTTGAAGGAAGCATCACAGGTCCATTGCCCGGAGATTTTATTCCCATCTTTGGCGATTATGCTGAAAAGACTACATTCCTTTTAGGAGTGAAATATGAAAACACTCAGTTTGCTTTTCCCGTTGGCGCGCGAGACAATTATGTTGACTGGAATACACAGCTAAAATTAACCTCTCATCTTTCAGGAAATACTAAGCTATCTATAAATGGTCTGTATGCAAAAATTAGCACATTAAGCGGCGGCAGCACAACCAGCTATGGAGGCGCATTAGTCGATAATTCTTCCAGCTTTTCATTTTTAAATAATTCTGAAAGTTCGGTGGCGCAGCAAGCCCGTTTAATAAATGGAAATAATATTTTTCAGCTATATAATAAAAGCCGGCTTCAATTTTTTGATCAAAGGTACATGGTTGGCGGCGCAAAATTTACTCACACTGTTAGTTCTAATACTTTTTACACGCTTGATTTTCAGTTGGGTTATAACGACCAAAACCTCCAGCCATTCGAACTTGATACGCTCAATACAAATCAATTCCTTTATCTTACCGATACAATGGGCGTTGTGCGCAGATTTAATTTGCCTCAATACGGCAGTCCCAACGCCGCAACAAATTTTATGGATGATGCTATAGGAATTTTTAGAACATCAGGCGGTTTACAAAGAGTTGATTCATCTCATTCTTACGTCTATCAATTAAAAGGAGATGTAACATCGCAGCTAAATAGATTTAACCAGCTTGAGGCAGGATTTTCTGTTAGAATGCAAGACCTTTTTGTTTATGCCGGCACTTGGGCTCAATCATATTTAGCATATACGCCTGACACATGGCAATATTATAAAGCAACTCCATTAGATATTGGATTATATGGTCAGGATAAAATGGAGTTTCAAGGAATCATTTTAAATCTTGGTCTTAGATTAGATTATTTTAACCCCATGAAGAAAGGCTATGCGGTTGGATTTCCTTCCGATCCGGATTACACCGCGCTTTATAATGAGATATATAGTAATCTTGGCGGCTCTTCACAAAGTTATGAAAGGTGGTTATTATTCAGAGACCTTTTAAATAATCCTCCCGGCTGGCCTGAAACAGAAAATAATGTACAGTTATATTTATCACCCCGGCTTGGCGTATCGTTTCCATTAACGGAAAGCAGCAAACTATATTTTAACTATGGACATTTTTATCAGCGTCCCCCGGCTTCCATGCTGTATAATACCTATGTAAGCATCAGCTCGGTGGGCGTACCTACACCGGATTTGAAAATGGCAAGAACCGTTCAATATGAGTTTGGATACGAACAGCGAATTTTAGACGATTTTATTTTTAATGTTACTGCCTACTACAAAGATATTTCTAATGAACCTTTAAGCCGGGCTTATCATAATTACTACGAAGATAATATTGTTATCCAATATACACCCGATAGATACCGAGATATAAGAGGGGTTGAACTAAGATTGGAAAAACCATTCGGCAGATTCATTTCATTTAATGCTATGTATGATTATATGGTTCAAAGTTCCGGACTAACAGGTCTATCCGCTGTTTATGAAGATCTGACTGTTTCGAGAGAAGGTATTTTAAGATCAGCGGCAGTTAATACGACTGACCCGCGACCAAGAGCAAATATTAATTTAAATCTTCACACCCCGTCAGATTTTGGGCCCGAGTGGGCAGATATTAATTGGCTTGGGAGTATTTATGCTAATTTCTTTTTTGAATGGAGAGACGGCGGTAGAATGCTCTTAAATCCGGAAGCGCAGATTAAAGAATGGAATTATGTTGATATAATTAATTATTGGAATATAGATTTTAAAGCTTCAAAATTATTTAACCTTAGTTTTGGATCAATTGAATTTGCTATGACAGTAAAAAATCTTACAAATAATAAATGGCTGAATACTTCTAATATGACTATATCCGAATACAATGATTATAAGAATTCATTAAAAACTCCTAACAAAGGGGGCGATGACCAATGGGGAGAATATAAAAAAGATTATATAAACGTCGGCTGGAACGAAGCCGCCATATTTATCAATCCCAGAAGAATTCTTTTTGGGGTTAGATTGAATTTTTAAATCAAAAAAAATTATTAAAAAAGATATTAGTTAAAAAGGATGATTATGAAAATAGAAAAAATTTTTAAGCTGCTCTTGCCCCTGCTATTAATTTCTTTTATTGATATAAAACCGCAGGAAAGAAATTATTATCCTTTCCCGATGGAAATTAATGTCGGCAATTTTACAATGCCTTTTAACAAAATAAATGGAGAAGGCGGTCTGCAATCCCAATTCAGTTGGACATACGAGACGGGCGGATGGGATATTTCGTTTAATTGGCCCAGAGATTTTTGGCGCTCTAATATGATGTACCAGATTTTTAATCCCTTTACTCTTGATGACAATGGAATTATTGGTTATGACCAGAATGATCAGCCTAAAAGTTATGTAATGGGAACCGATGGCGGAAGCAAAGTCGTAAATATAGGCGCAACTGATTGGGCTATTGAAACAAGGCGCTATCGTCCCCCTCAGGTAATTGTTGACGGACTTCCTCTAACCCCTCCGTATAGATGGAATGTTGATCCAAATTTAATTTCAGATCAAAAAATTGAGTTTGAAGATGTGTGCCCTCAATATGGTTTTAGAAGTCATGTTGAAATTTATGCATTCAGCAATCCCAACCATGATGATTATATAATTTGGAAAGTAACTCACAAATTCACCGGTGAACTGCGAGTACCTAAATCGTTATCAGCAAGAAAAGATACAATTCCGGATCAAACAATTAAATTGTGGTTTCCTATTGCTCTTAGCTTTGGTCCTTCTAAAGCAGGAACTTATAAATCGATAGGAACTTACGGCTATGAACCGGATGATGACTTAGATGATTGGGATGTTAGAAAAGTAAATTTAGTAAATGGGAAAAGAGATTCACTTTACTTTGCTTATTACTATGATGCAGATAACCAGGGAGGTCCCAAATTCAGCAATGGCTCTTCTGACGATACTGGTGATCCCGATAAAACAAACGGCTATTTATATTCAACCCAAATACCCGGCTATGCATTGCTGTATGCAGATAAATCAGCGACAGAAAAAGTTGACGATCAAAGTCAGCCTTATTCAATGCCTCATGCAAATATTGACCCCGATATTTGGGGAAGAACCGGAGCGGCTACAAAATTAACATATCGCGGAGATGATAATAGAGGAAGATTCCCTCATGATCCTATCTCTGCAGGTCTTCAAACAAAACCAGGGAAAGGACCAATGAGATTTATTTGTTCGGGACCTTATGACATCACTAAAAATACTGCGGAAGGAAGATTTGATTCAGTAACATTTGTGTATGCTATTGGTTCGGGAAGCATCGGCAGAAAAGAAGCTGACAGCGTTGGAAGAGCATGGTTTAAAGGAGAGATTACAGACACGGATAAAAATGCCTATATAATGCGCGGTAAGGATTCATTATGGAAATCTTTGGAAAATGCATATTGGGCTTGGAATAAAATAAGCGCTGGGGAACATATACCAGCCGCTCCCCCATCGCCCGATGTTGATGTAACTTCCGGTCCATCAAGAATAACAGTTAGCTGGTCTTATCCGGATAATTCATACTTCAAAGACGCATCAACCGGCGTTGATGATTGGTATGCTTGGCGCGTTTATAGAAAAAGAGGCGCTTTATTAACCAATGATCCGCTTGATCAAAACAGCGGCGCTGAATGGGTTTTGATTAATGAGACAACTGATAAAGAGCAGACCAGCTTTGTTGATTTTGATGTGAATAGAGGCTTCGATTATTATTACGCAGTTACAGCATTAGATAACGGCTCGCAAAATATTGATGGAATCCATCCAGGGGAAAAAACAGAAAGCTCGCGTTTTGAAAATATGTCTCGATTGCCTTCTGTAGCATTTGAGCCCGGCTTAAATGAATCGAATAAGGTTAGGGTTGTGCCTAATCCGGCAACAGTTGCTGCAGGCAGTGTTCTCACGGGAGGGTCACCGGATAAAATTTCTTTTTATAATCTGCCGGTAAAATGCAAGCTGCATATCTTTACCGAAACAGGCGATCGGGTAAAAACAATTGAACATTACGGCACTGCCGATGAAGAATGGAATCAAAGAACAGATACCAATCAATATGTTGTAAGCGGCATATATGTTCTCGCAGTTACCGAGTGTGAAACCATTGATGGAAAACCCTTAGACAACCAGTTTGTAAAATTTGTATTGGTAAGGTGATATCATGAAACAAATTGAATATTCAATAATGAAAATGGCACCTTGCTTTATGGAGGACTTGATGAAATCAGTAAATACAAAACTACTGTTAATAATGATTATCATTCTATCAGCAAATTCATTTGCTCAGTTTGAGAAAAAAGCTCAAGTAGGTTTTCGCTTTTTGGCAAATCCTGTTTCTGCAGAAGCAATGGGAAGAGGCGGCGTAGGAATTCTAAATACAAATAATGCAAATGGAATTTTTTGGAATCCTGCGTTAATCAGCTTAAACAATTCAAACTTTGATCTTGCTCTCAATCATACAAAAGGAATCGCGGACATTGACTATAATGCAATTGCTGCTTCTGCGCGGTTGGGCGATTTTGGGGTGCTTGGATTTAGCTTTCTCGCTATGGATTACGGAGATTTTTATTCCACTGTTCGAGCGTCAAATGCACAGGGCTATTTAGATATGGGAACTTTTTCACCCAATGCTATTGCTATAGGAACCGCGTTTTCCCAGCAGCTTTCAGATAGGTTCAGCTATGGAGTTCATATAAAATATGTTAGACAAGACTTAGGCGATGCTTATGTTGCTACGAGCGGAGATTCGTTAAGTAATGTAAAATTAGAAAAAAAGAAATACGATAAAAGTAGCTTCGCCCTTGACGTAGGCGCTTTTTATGATTTTCAATTTTACGGAATTACATTTGCGGCTGCAATTCAGAACATATCCCAAGAACTTCAATATGAACAAGAAAAATTTCCGCTTCCATTCAACGTAAGCTTTGGAGTTACAGTTGAACCGCTTGATTTCTTTTTGCAAAGAGATCCGCAGAATTTATTTGTTCTAAGTTTTGAATCTGTTCATCCCAGAGATTTTGGGGAGAAAGTAAAAGTTGGCGGTGAATATAGGTTTATGGATATGTTTATTGCAAGAGCAGGCTACATGATGAATTATGATGAGAGGGATTATACCGCAGGATTAGGAATCAAATATAATATTGGAGGGGCGCCTTTCAGATTAGATTATGCATTTGAGCCGTTTGGGATTCTGGGTAACATTCATTTTATATCAGTTGGAATTAGTTACTAATCTGTACTTAGGTTATCATCGGCTAAATATCGATTTATCAAATAAACTTATTGCAGCATAGTTTGGCTATGCTGCAATACAAAACCTGCCTCCAACAAAAATTAAACAATTTATTTTAGCAATTCTATTTTTCTAACTATACTTTTTTCATTAGTCTTTAGTATGCAAAAATAAATGCCGCTTGTTAAATTTCCCGCATTCCAATTATAAGTATAAACCCCGGGCAAAATATTTTTATCTGCGATGGTAAAGATTTCATTTCCAAGTACATCATATATTTTTAGCGATACGTCCTCTCGTTTTGGAATTTGAATTTCAAATTTTGTTGAAGGATTAAATGGGTTGGGATAATTTACTAATGAATATTCTGATGGATATATAATCTCATTTTTTACAGATAAAATCTTTTTTATTTCAAAGCTAAATGGCTGCGACCATCCACTGTTGCCGGAAATATTTGATGAACTGACTCTCCAATAATATTTAGTTCCATTGGGTAACTTAGCCGATTTATAATTAAGTAGATTTATTCCGCCTTTATTCAAAATTAATTCAGAAAAATCTTCTTTGGTCGATAGCTGAAGATTGTAGGACGTTGACGAATCTGTCGGGCTCCACTTAAAATTAATATTTTGTGAATCAACCTGACTTTCATTTGCAGGGAAAATTAAATCGGGAGATTGCGGCGAATTTACCGGTGGATTTAATAAATATTTACCTAAAGTTTTCAGTAAAGGTGTTTTCCCTTCAGAGTAGTCTCTGCCTATTTTCCAGATTATTGTTCCTTTTAAATTATTTTTTAAAATATAATCACATTTTAATTTTATTGAAGTTGTATCATCATAAGTTATCAACTGGGTGTGAGCGGCATTTTGAAGATATGGCGCTTTCATATTTGCATCCCATAAATATTCCCAACCTTGTGAAATCTTTTTGTTAGCGTCAACATAAGATATTGTTGATCCGCCATTGTTCGATTGAAACATACTCGTAGAGTTTAGTAAATAACCGCCGAAGGGAATTCCTATACATATTTTCTCGGCGGGAACGCCTTTTGCTAAATAATATTTCACGGCTTTATCCACAGATGATGCCTGCTGTCCAAAATTATATAAAGCAGATTGATGCCCGGACTTTGTTTCCCATGATCCATAAAAATCATAAGTCATAACGCCAAACCAATTAAGATTATTTTTAAGAATATTAAGATCATAAGCATTGTTCCAATCTTGAGAAGGAATAGCAGCCGTTAGAAGAGGCAAGCTTGCAGAATCTAATGCTGATCGCAATTCCAAAACTAATGAGGTAAAATTATTTCTGTCTGCGGCGCCCGGATATTCCCAGTCAAGGTCAATGCCATCAAAGCCGTTTGTCTTACAAAAATTTACTATGTTTTGAACGAATTTAGATCTTGCTGAGGGATCTGTTGCCATGGGTTTGAATCCATCGGATTGACCGTAACCGCCAACCGCAGCTAAAACTTTCACATTATTTTTATGCGCTTCGGAAATTAATTGAGGGTAAAGAAACCAAGAATCGATTTGCAGACTGCCATCTGAATTTGGAATAACAAAAGCTTGATTGATATGTGTGAGACAGCTATAGTCAATTGCATTATACGGATAGCTTGAATAATATCCGTTTATATATCCCATTACCACTTTTTGAGCGCTTGAATTTAATGTTAAAATGAGAGTGAGCGCTAATAATAAAAAACTTTTTTTCATTTTAATTCCATTGGCAGTTAGAGTAATTTGCTGAATGAACATATAGTTTAGAAGCAATAAATGCAATAATTAATTTTTAATAAAATATTTATTGCTTTTTAAAAAAAACGCGGCTGGGAAAAAGACTATAAATTATTATCGCAGTCAAATGAACGCTGTAAATTAAACTAAGACAAATTAATTAGCAGTTTAATTCATTATAAAAATTAATAAACAAGTTATAAAAGTTAAATATTTTGGCAAGAATCTGTCCTTCGAAGCTTTAGCGTAGTAGTATCATCTTTTTAACTTGCTTAAAATTTTCTCCTTCTAATTGATAAAAATAAATTCCGCTGGGAAGATCCGAAGCGTGAAAATTTATTTCATTCATCCCATTTTTAAAAAATCCATCGGCTAATTTTTTCACCTCTTCCCCAAGTACGTTAAATACTTTTAATTTTATATATGAATCATGCGGATTATAAAATTGAATTGTTGTGCTTGGATTGAATGGATTAGGATAATTTTGATATAAAGTAAATTCAGCGGGAATTTCAGGATCGTTAACATCACCAAAATTATTATAAGATTTAGTCCCAAAGAGTTGGATATGACCATCAATGCTGTCTTCCCAAATTGTATAATAAGTATATCCATGATCGATAGCGCCAAGTGCAAGGCTGCTGTTTTTAACTTTTGTATAAATTAAAGTATCTGTGTTCCCAAAATTATAACCAATATCCTCATATTTGCTTATTGATATAAACGAACTATCATTTATTAAATATTTAAAAGTGTGTGGCGTGAAGAGTAATTGCTCTTCAACTTTAGGGAGCGGGTTTTTTTTAGTAATTATCATTATAACTGATGTTCTCAAATCAGATAAATCACCAATTAAGGTATCAATAAATCGATTTGCATATTTTGTATTTACCCAATCGTTCATAAAAAAAATATTCTTATAATTACTATCCTTGCTTTCATATATTAAATCAATTACTCCCCAATCGTATGACATAAACCTTGCATTATCGAAATCGTTATTTTCAATAATAGTTTTTTCTTCTTCCCATTCATTAGATTCATTTTTGTACTTATAAATAAGTTTGTTTTCTTTGCCGGATATTTTTTTAGCAGCAATGTATCTGCCAGTCTCAGGAGAACCAAAAAATCTTTGAAGATTTACTCCGGTGGGCTGTGTATATTTAACAGAATCGTTCCCTTCAAAAATAAGCTGAGAATTAAAAATAGAATCCCTAAATGTTGAGAGATAAATAGAATTATTCATCTGATACATTATTCTTATCGAATCATCAGAGGAAAATGCATAGAGGGAAAACAATGCAGGCTGTGTTTCGTCCAAAGAAGAGTTAGCAGCATATTTTGTTTCAGACCAAACGCTATCGCTAAATATTTTATAAGCAATATCCCAGTTTCCATTTTTATTTGTTTGGAAAGATAAAATATTTCCCATTAGAGCAGCATTTATATTCATTGAACTATCATTTGTAATTGCTTTTAAATTGTCAAATTCCTGATTCTCCCAATTATAAACCATGCTGTAAATATTGCTGTAATTATCTTTATGAACTTCAAAAAAGATTTGTTTAGCATAGTTAAAGATTGGAAGGAAGATGTTTCTCGCATCGCCATCAACATAGGTTAATTGATTTACTTCGCTTAGCACTTGCGGAAAAAGATTTATGGAAAGAATTAGAAATAAAAAAATATTTATAATTTTCATTGAAGACCCCTCGCTTAATTTTATTTAAAAATAAGGAGATAAATTACCTGCTCTAATCTTACCAATTGTTTTTTCAACAGTCAACCATCCAATCTTTATAGAATTTTTAAAACAAAAAAGCCGAAAGATAAATCTTCCGGCTTTAAATTTTGACGTCTGTTAAAATTAAAACTGAACTTTTTGTTTTGTCTTATAAGCGTATTCTAAAACCAAAGCGCTGGCTACAAATATTGATGAGTAAGTTCCGATTACAATACCAAAGAATAAGGTAAAGGCAAAAGCTCTTAAAACCTCGCCGCCGAAAATCAACAAAACTAAAACCGTCATTAATGTTGTGCCGCCAGTTAGAATTGTTCGGCTCATAGTCCTGTTAATCGCCATATTCATAACTTCCATTATAGGCATGGTTTTGTGAATTTTCAAATTCTCTCTTACCCTATCAAATACAATCACAGTATCATTAATTGAATAACCAACAAGTGTTAAAAATGCCGCCACAATTGTCAAATCAATTTCCAGATTCAATCCAGGGATAACATTATAAAGTATGGAATATAAACCAAGTGTAATTAGTACGTCGTGGAATAAAGCCAGCACCGCACCCAATGCAAAAATAAATTTAAATCTGAAACCGAGATAAATAAGTATTACAACTAACGAAAGTAAAATGGCAATTACAGCATCCTGTTTTAATTCCTTACCCACTTTAGGTCCGACTTTTTCTTCTTTCAAAACTTTGAAAGGATTGTCTTTAAACTTCTCACGAAGATTTTCCTTAATCCATGAAGCAATTCCTAAATTAACCGAGGCTCTTGTATTTGTTGGTTCAGCCGATTCTTCACTTACGTCGAACCCTGCATTATTTAGTTGATCAACCACGCGATTTGTAGTATCGGCATTAGGGAATTGATATGTTACTGAAGTAGCCGAAGAATCAACAATCTGCGTGCTCAACCCGGGAAAGTCCTTTTCTATTTCTGAATTTACCGATTGAATAACCTTGGGAAAAATTTGTTTTGGAAGCTCCTGTAATTCAGTTTTAAATAAAATTCCTCTCTCGCTTCCGAAAGTTTTTAATTCAATATTACCAAGCCCTAATCCTTCAACATCTTTTCTTATCTCAGAAATACTTACAGGCTGATTAAATTCTAAAACTATTTCAGAACCGCCTTTGAAATCAATTCCAAAAACTAATCCTCGGAAAATTATATTTATTAGACCAATAAGAAACAGCCCCACTGAGACCGCGTAAAATATTTTTCTTTTTCCTAAAAAATCGAAATTGATATTTTCAAATATTTGCATTTATAAATTTGCTCCTTTTGCAATAGGAATACTTTATTAGGGAAATCATCTTTTAAAATTAACCAAGGTTTATTTTTGCGCCCTTAGAAACCATATAATCAAAAATTAAGCGCGCTATTACCAATGCGCTGAATAAGCTGGAAACAATACCAATCATAAGAGTTAGCGCAAAACCTTGCACCGGACCCGTGCCAAATTGGTATAAAATTATCCCTGTAAAAAAGGTGGTTATGTTTGAATCTATAATAGCGGAATTTGCTTTTGAAAATCCGCTGTCAACAGAAGCTTTAATTGTTTTGCCGGTTGCTAATTCTTCTCTTATTCTTTCGTAGATAAGAACGTTAGCGTCCACCGCCATACCAATAGTTAAAATTATACCGGCTATACCGGGTAAAGTTAAAGTAGCGCTGAAGCCCGCTAAAACTCCAAGTATAAACAGCACCGTAAAAGTAAGCGACGCCGCTGCAACAGTTCCTGCAGTTCGGTAGTAGAGAATCATAAAAATTCCTACAAGAATATATCCAATCAAGGCAGATGAAAATCCGCTGTTAATTGAATCTTGACCGAGAGAAGGCCCAACTGTTCTTTCTTCAATTATATCAACAGGGGCAGGCAAAGCTCCGGCTTTTAAAACGATTTCCAAAAGTTTTGCTTCTTCTAAATTTGCCATTCCGGAAATTTGCGAACGGCCTCCCGTAATTCTTGTTTGGATAACCGGCGCAGAATAAACGACATTGTCTAAAATAATTGCGCAGCGTTTGCCAACATTGGCGCCTGTAATTCGCGCCCAGTTAGAAGCGCCTTCGGAATTCATCGTCATATTTACTATGGCTGAAGAAGTTGTGGGATCAATATTAGCGTTGGCGTCGGTTATTACGCCGCCGGTTAATTCCGGTTCTTTATTTACAAGATATAGAGTATAAAATTTTCTTCCGTCCTGGCTGGTAAATGTTTTTGCAGAAAAAGCAAAATTTACATTGTTTGGAATAGCCGTTTGAACATCGGGTCTGTTTAATAAATATTGGAGCTTATCTCTATTGTCAGCTAATACATAAGCGTCGGCTGTTTTTCCCTGGGGATCAATATTTGCAATTCCAAAAAACGGATGTTCTTTTTCAAACTTTTCTCTTTTTTCCGTATCGGTTAAAAGCTGATCGGACGAGTCGGTTGATGCAGTTTCATCCTTAACTTTGGCGGTATCTGTGGCTGTAGAGTCAGTTAAATCTTTTCCGGAAAGAGCATTATCAACTTTCTGCATTACAGAAAAAGTATATTCCGGATCCTTAAGCAATTTGAATTCCAGCAAGGCAGTGCCTTGTAAAAGCTGCTTTGCTTCTTCTTCTCTCGCCACGCCGGGGAGTTCAACAATTATTCTGCGCGAGCCTTGGCGTTGAATAGAAGGCTCGGATACGCCATATTGATCAACTCTGTTTCTAATAATTTCCATCGCGCGACTAACGGCGTCTTCAGCCTGCTTTTTCAGCTTATCTAAAATTTCAGTATCATCTTCTCTTACATTTCCAAAATATCTACTTAGCCTAATTTTCTTTTCTTCAAGTTTTCTTCCAAAAATATCTACAATAGATTCATCCGTTTGCTTTGCTTCATTTTCAGCTTCAGCCATTGCAGATTTAAAAGCGTCGTCGGGATTATTAACAAGTTTTTTAAGAAGCTCCGCTGTATTTACTTCAAGAACCACGCGCATACCGCCCTGTAAATCCAATCCAAGCTTAATTCTTTTAGCTCTTGTTTTAGCAATTGAAGGATCAGCATTTTTGATACTATCTTCAAAAACTTTAGTTCTTAAATCAAGCTGGTCTTTGGTTAAATCAGGGTTGGATTCTTTTATCTGCGTCTTTTCTTTTTCAAGAATTTCTGAAATGCTTTTGTTATTTCGATAATCTTGATAAGTAGGATATAATAAATAGAAACTTAGCCCAGTGAAAAGAAGAATGAGAATAATTCTAAATCTGAATTCTTTCATATTTTAATTTTATTTCTTCAATAGTGTGACGAAATTAATTGAGCATCAAAATTACCTGAATGGTCAAAGAAAGTCAATAAAATTAGCGATTAATGAATTGTAAAACTTTTAAATATTGGGGGATTTACCAAATATTTTATATGTTTTTAATAATTGCTTTAACTAAACGTTCAAACTTATCTTTAACGAGATTTGCAGTTTCGGTTACTTCCGAATGAGATAATTTTTGATTTGAGATTCCCGCGGCGTAGTTTGTTATACATGAAATAGAAGCTGTTTCCATCCCCAAATAAGCGGAAAAAATAGCTTCATGAACAGTTGACATTCCCACTGCATCGCCGCCAAACTTGCTAATCATTTTTATTTCAGCGGGAGTTTCGTATGAAGGTCCTTTTGTATAAAAATAAACTCCTTCTTTCAATTCTATATTTTCTTCCATTGCCGATTTTAGAGTTATTTGATTTATTTTTTTTGAAGGAAAATCTAAAAAACTATTTTTAGTTTTTACATTTGCTAATCCTATTAACTCCGCTAATTCCTTCATTAAATTTATGCCGTTGAAAGAATTTGCAAGCATTAAATCGCCCGGCTTAAATATTTTGTTAATGCCTCCCGCAGCGTTTGTTAAAAGGATTTTTTTGCAGCCGAGCCTTTGCGAAATATAAACAGGCAAAAGACAATCAGAAAAATTATAGCCTTCGTAATAATGAATTCTCCCTTGAAACAATAGAAGTTTTTTTTGTGAATATTCGGCGAAGTGAATTTTGCCTTCATGCCCAATTACTGTTGAAGGAGGATAGCCGGGAATTGATTTTGTAGCAATTGTCTTATGAATAGTTACCGCATTTGCAAAATCTCCTAATCCGCTCCCGAGAATTAAAGAAACTTCAGGTTTAAATTTAAATTCTTCTGTAAGATATTTTATAATGGGTTCATATTTAAAATCGAAGTCTAATTTCATAAGCTAAGCAAAGGTCAAAATTCAAAAGTCAAAGTACAAAGAGCAAAAATCTGTATGAGGAAATTAGAGTCAATAGTTTTTCCAATTTTTTTGAAATAGTTTCAGAACTTAAAAAAGTATACCGGCAAGCGTTGCGGTTGTTAAAGTTGCAAGGGAGCCGCCGATAACAGCTTTAATACCGAGCTTGGCAATATCAGGTTTTCTTTCAGGAGCCAAAGGACCAATGCCGCCAATCTGAATTGCAATTGAACTAAAATTTGCAAATCCGCATAATGCGTAAGTCGCCATTAAAATTGCTTTTTCGGAAACGAGAGTTTTAGCTGCAATCATCTTGCCCATTTCAAGATAAGCTACAAATTCATTTAGGACTATTTTTGTCCCAATTAAACTTCCGAAATTTAAAGCGTCATGCCACGGCACGCCAATGCCAACCGCTAAATATTGCAGAACCCATCCAATTAATAATTGAAAATTTAAAGGATTGCCGTACACTGCAATTAAATTATCATTAACGCCGATAATATTTCCGAACCATTGCAATCCATAATTAACCAAAGCAATTAAAGCTACAAAAGCAATAAGCATCGCGCCGACATTTAATGCCAGCATAAGCCCATCGCTTGCGCCGCCGGCTGCCGCTTCAATTAAGTTAGAAGCATTTTTTTCAATTTTAACTTTTACAGTACCTTTAGTTTCCGGCTCGGTAGTTTCGGGATATAATATTTTTGAAATTGCCAACGCCGCGGGAGCCGCCATAACGCTGGCGCCAAGCAAATGTGTAGCAAATAAATGCTGCGCTTCCGGAACGGAAATTCCCAAAGTTTGCGCGTAAGAATCGCCAAGTATTTTTATATAAGCAGCCATCACTCCGCCCGCGATGGTAGCCATTCCGCCAATCATTACTGTTAAAATTTCACTTTTGGTCATTCCCTTTATATAAGGCTTAATCATTAATGGCGCTTCCGTTTGTCCCACAAAAATATTAGCTGTAACCGAAAGCGATTCGGCGCCGCTGGTGCCCATTACTTTTGCCATTACCCAAGCCATCCCCTGAACAATCCTCTGCATCACGCCGAGATAATATAAAATTCCCATTAAGCTGGCGAAGAAAATTATCGTGGGTAAAACCTGGAAAGCGAAAAACATTCCTAAGCTGCCGGGGCTGCCGGGGCTTAATGCAAGATTGCCAAAAACAAATTGCGCGCCTTCAGTAGTAAAATTTAAAACCAGGACAAAGCCGCCGCTGACCCAGCTAAAAAAATCTTTTGCCCATCCGAACGGCGCAAAAAAACTTCTTAAATAATCGCCTTTAATGATTAGGATTGCAAAAATAAATTGCAGTAAAAATCCGCCGCCGACAAGTTTCCAATTTATAATTTTTTTGTTGTTAGATAGAAGAAAAGCTATTCCTAAAATTATAAGAATTCCACCCATTCCCCTAAGCAATGAAATAAAATCCATATTTATCCTTTAATCTTCTTCCGGAATGTAATGACATTTTCTGCACCGCGCTTCGTAAATATCTGAAGCGCCTACAATAACTCTTTCCGACGAATGAGTTTTGCGCTGTGTTCGGTCAGCGGGATTTCCGCACTCCACACAAATTGCAAGTGATTTTGTAATGTATTCTGCGACAGATAATAATTGAGGAATCGGCTCAAAGGGCGCGCCTTTATAATCCTGATCAAGTCCGGCAACAATTATTCTCTTCCCTTCATTTGCCAAAGTATTGCAGATGGAAACAAGTTCATTTGAAAAAAATTGCGCTTCGTCAATTCCAATTACTTGCGCATCTTTTGAGAGAGAATAAATTTCAATTGCCTCGTCAATCATTATTGAGGGAAGCTGCTGTTCATTGTGAGATACAATTGCCGTTTCGGAAAAACGATTATCTATTTTAGGTTTGAAAATTTTAACCGATTGTTTTGCGATTTGCGCCCTTTTTAATCTGCGAATTAATTCTTCAGTTTTACCGCTGAACATACAGCCGGTTATAACTTCAATCCAGCCGGTTTCCTTTGGTATTGAATGCAATGTTGGTTCCATAATACTTTTTAAAAGTCAAAAGTCGAAAATCAAAATCCAAAACAAAAATTAATAAATATTATTACACAGGAATTATTTAACAAAAATTTAGATTTTAAATTTCAACTTAATTAATTATTTAAGATTTTCATCGCCGAAAGGAAGTGGAAGCAGTTCCGACAATTTTACAATTTTTAATTCATCCTGATGATTAATCATTACTACATCAATATTTCCGCAAAGGTCGCTTATAACTTGTCTGCACGAACCGCAGGGCGGGCAAAAATTTTTGTCATCGCTGGCTATTGCAATTGATTTAAAATTCCGCTCGCCTTCTGAAATTGCTTTAAATATTGCAGTCCGCTCCGCGCAGATTGTAAGGCTGTATGAGCTTGTTTCAATGTTTCCGCCGAGATAAACTTTTCCGTTTTCAGTTAGAAGCGCCGCCCCTACGTGAAACTTAGAATATGTGGGAAGCGAATTTGATTTTGCTTCAACGGCTTTTAGAGCGAGAGTTTTATTATCCATTCATCTTTAATTTTTTAACGTTATAAAAATAGAGCAAATGATTTTTAAATCAAACTTAAACTTTACCGGCTTAGTTTTCATTTCTTTTTTAAAATAAAATAAAACGTAGGCGTGAAAAATCTATTGATGAATCCAAATTTATCGTTTGAAAGTTTGATGATTGTTTTATCCAAATAAAATAATTTTAAAACTTCAATTAATGAAATATGAAAGCTGCTCCACACAATTCCTTTATTTCCTTCAAACAATTTTTTAACTGCAAATTTTGTATTTAAGCTGATGTCGAAATTGGCATTAAAGATTCCTTTTATTTGCTCTAATGAAAGAAGTTGCGCGATATCATTTCTGTGTTGATCATTCTTTCTAAAATATTTTAAAAAATACTTTTTAACATTTTGCCTTTTAAACAAAGCGGCGAAAGGCATACCCCAATGCGGATCCGAAATAAAATTTACAATTGAAAATTTATTCGGAGTACTTAAAAAAATAATTCCATCCTTCATTAAAATTTTATTTAATGATTCGGAAAAATGTTTTAAATGAGGCAAGTGTTCAATTACATCTTGCAAAATAATAACATCAAAGGTTCGATTTTTAAATGGAAGAAATAACGCATCGCCATTCACAATACTTAAATTATTTTTTTGTTTGGTTTGATTTTGAAGCCGCAACAAATTCAAATCAAAACTTACGACGAAATTATTCTCAGAAAATACTTTTGAAGTTCCGCCCCAGCCTGAACCTATATCTAAAACTGTTAAATTTTTAGGCGTGATAAAATTTTCTAAAAGTTCTAAAACAAACTTGCCGCGTTCATAAGATAATTTTCTCCCTTTTTCCCATCTTTTATAATTGGGATGAGACTCATCAAAATATGCCGCATTTTGAATTTTAATATCATTGAAACAGGCTTTTGACATTTGACCTTTGATATTTGATCTTTTCCTGCTTACTTCCATTTATCTTTTCTAAACAACGCATTAAAAAAATTAATAACAATTATTAGTTCATAAGTAATTTGAAGAAAAAGGATCTCCCAAAAGCTAAAATCATAACCAAACTTTTTTTGAAAACTTAAAACGACAAGTGCATCGCAAATAATTTTTATTAGAAAAGGAAGAATAAAAATGAAATCAGCAAAAACAAAAACTATTGAAAAAAGAAAAATCAAATTTAATAAATGCCAAAAGCTTAAAACTAATTTTTGTTTCGGTAAATAATAAAAGGATGTTTTTGTGTGCCTGGTTTTTTGAATAAAATATTCTTTAAATGTTTCTTTGGCTGAAGAAAAAACAAACGCATCTTTTTCTGTTACCAATCCAATATTCATTTTATTTTTTACGGCTTCCCTCAGAAGCAAATCGTCATCGCCGCTCAAAGTTTCTAAAGTATTTTTGTAACCGCCGATTTCTTCAAACGCATTTTTTTTAAAACCGAAACTCCTTGCTGCAGCAGAGTATGGAAGTTTAATTTGCGCCAATCCAAAAGTTAAAATTGAGGTTCTTAAATTTTCAAAAACAAAAATGTTATTTCTAAATTTATTGCTGGTATAAGACGGCGCGGCTCCAAAAACAAAATCATTTCCTTCATTAAATTTTTGTGAGAAGGATTTTAACCAGCCGGCATTAGGGTTACAATCTGCATCGGTAATTATTATAAAAGGAAATCGCGCTTTTGTAATTCCAAAAGTCAACGCTCCTTTTTTCCCCAACCTTTTTGCATTTCTATTTTTTAAGATGAAAAAGTTTCCCATATGTGCTATTGACGATTCAGCTAAACTATAAGTATTGTCGTCCGAATGATCATCAATTAAAACAACTTCAAAATTGCTTTGCGGATAATCTATTTTTTTTAATGATTCAATTAGGCTTGAGATATTTTTCGATTCATTGCGGGCGGATATAATTATAGAAATATTATTTTTTTTAAGATGGAATTCATTTTCACTCAACAAATTTTTTACTAAAAATAAATTAGTCAAGCTAAAAAAAATCACTGCGTTAGCCGCTAAAAAGAATGCAATAAGTATAATAATTACCGCAAATAATGTCATAATTACCTAAAGAGAAAAAAACTACTTCAAATAAAACGCAAAATAATTCCTGCTAAAAGGCTCGATTATTGAATGACGCACTCACAAAATGTTCATACTGAACAGCCAATTTATAAATAATTTTTAATACAGCATAAAGTTTTACTAAGCTAGATGGGAGGAAATCTTGAAGAAGATTTACATGATCATTGTTATAATGTGCGCATTTTTATTTTTAACAAACACCGCATATTCGCAGCTTTTAATCAATCAAAATTTTAACGAAATGTCCGTGGGTTCAAGCTTTCCCCCTGTAGGCTGGACTTTGTGCCGCGGGGAGTTTCCGGAAATAACAGAGTACCAAATACGGCGCAGGTTGGAAGGGTGATGATTTTGGAAATGTAGTTGATGGTCCCAACGAAAAGGCTATTAGCGTTAATCTTTATGGTACTTCCCGAAGATGCTGGGCTGTTACGCCGGCAGTTAATTTAAGCTCTGCTTCTATTAAGCAATTGTCATTCGATTTAGCTCTCACAAATTTTGGTCTGCAAACACAAGGAACGCTTGTGGTTGACGGCGATTCTCTTATTGTAGCATACTCGCTTGACGGCGGAGTTAGCTGGAGCTATTCGCAAATCTTAAAAGTTTTTAAAGGCGGCGATGATATTTTGGCTTCCGGGCAAAATGAAGTAATTGATTTATCCCCAATCGGCACAGAAACAAACGTAGCGTTTGCTTTTTATGCCGCTTCATGGCAAAGTGGAAACGATATTGATTTATTTTTAGATAATGTAAAAGTTGGCGCGAGTTCCGCTTTTGATATGGAAGCAACTTCTGTCATTTCTCCCAAAGGCGTTATCAATATAAATTCATCTCCGGTTAAAGTTGTCTATTCCAATAAAGGATTAAATACAATCTCAGACGGAAAATATTATGTGAAAATTTTAGATGAGAGTTCGTCCTTAATTTATGCGGACAGCTCAGCGTTTTCCAACTCTGCGACGAATCAGGTTGACACTGTCTCTTTCACGCAAGCATCGTTTCCCAGTAACGGAAATTACACATTAATTTCAAAAGTAAAATCGAGTCAGGACTTAAATCACGCAAACGATAGCTTAGTTTTATCATTCAATATTTCAATGAGCACAAACAATTTGGTTGTAGTTTATGATAATTCAAATGAAAAAGAACTTGAAAATAAAGTCGCAGTATTCAGCGCCCTTAATTCTTTAAGCATGCCTTTTGATTCGTTAGATAGAAGTCTTGCAACTCCCAATTTAACTCCCTGGCAAAATGTTATTTGGTGCGAAGAGTCGGAGATACCAACGGCAGAAAGAGCTTCAATAATTAATTTTTTAAATGAAGGGACGACAAATTCGCAAAAAACTTTATTGATTGCCGGCGATGATATTGGGTTTAACCACGGAAGAATTGGGCAAGCGGGTTATGATTCAGTTTTTTATAATTATTATTTGCACGCTAAATTTTTTGCAGACGATGAAAATGTTTTAATTCAAAATAGCAGCATAATTGGAGAGGATGTTAATAATGGACTGAGAGATTCTTTGTTCTCATTTTTCCCTGATGCGATAGGGGTTAATTTCGGATCAGTCCCGGCTTATAGATTCGCTGAAATTTCTCCCGTATCAGATACAGTTGCTGGAGTATCCTTTAATGGCGGCACATATAACGTTATTTATTATTCATTTGAGTTTAGAGAAATAGCTACAAATGTTTCTCCAAAATTAAAGCAGTTAATTTCAGGTTCTTTAGATTGGCTTTCAAACGCGGCGGGACAAATGCCCGTTGAGCTTGTTTCATTTAATGCAAGCGTTTTAGATAATGCAGTTTCATTAAATTGGACGACCGCCACTGAAAAAAATAACAGCGGTTTTGCCATCGAACGAAAAGAAAATAATGGAAATTACAAACAAATTACTTTTATTAGCGGCAAAGGGTCAACAACTGAAAGATCAATTTATTCTTTTCAAGATAAAAACTTAAATCCCGGAACTTACGTTTACAGATTGCGGCAAGTTGATTTCGACGGCTCGTTTCAATTATCAAATGAAACATCTGTCGATATTTCTATCCCTAATAATTTTGTACTTGAACAAAACTATCCGAATCCTTTTAATCCAACTACGAAGATAAAGTATAGATTACCTGACGTAGGTACAAGGCATGCCTTGTCCGTACAATTAAAGGTTTACGATATACTTGGAAATGAAATAGCTACATTAGTAAATGAAGCAAAAGCATCAGGCTCGTACGAAGTAACATTTAACGCAAGCGGATTAGCCACCGGAATGTATGTATATAAGCTGCAAGCAGGCAGCTTTACCTCAATAAGAAAGATGATGGTGATTAAATAATAATTAAGATTTAATTAAAAATTCTATGATGAATTAATGGCGGGTTTTTACGCTCGTCCCCCCTCTTTCTTAAAAGCCGCTTTAACTAGCGGCTTTTTTTTACCTAGAAACCTAAGAAAAATTAATTTTAATTTATGATATCGAACTGAGCCTGTCGAAGTTTTTAAAATTTGTTCAAAATAATCATCCTTCGATAAACCTGCCTATGCCGAAGAGGCTTCGCGAAGACCGGCTCAGTATGATAGCTCTTAATTTTTCATAAGCCATCTATAACTATTCTTCCCATTTATAAACGCGGACGTAATCAACAAGCATTTGCTGGGGGAAGACGCTGTTGTCAACTCCCTGCGCTCCTCCCCAATCACCGCCAATGGCTAAATTCAATATTAAATGAAAATTTTTATTAAACGGCCAAACTTCCCAACCTGTATGCTCGTTTTGAAAAGTAAAATATTTTATCGAATCAACAAAAATGTTTAAAGAATCCTCATACCATTCCATTGCATAAACATGAAATTCATTTGCGGCATCTGGAATTTTAATTGTTTTAGTCTTTTGAGTATTTATTCTCCAATAATATTTTGCGGTATGAATAGAACCATGAATTACTCCCGGATCATATCCCACATGTTCCATAATATCAATCTCGCCGTTTTCGGGCCAGCCGCCGTTTCCGTAAGTCCAATTTGTTGGCAGCATCCAAATTGCCGGCCACGTTCCTTTTCCTGTTGGGATTTTAGCGCGCACTTCATACCTGCCGTAAGTCCAATTACCGGCATTCTCGCTAAGCAATCTTGCAGAGGTATAATAATTATTTCCTGTAATTTCTCTTCTTGCTTCTATAATTAAATTGCCGTTTACTACGCGGGCGTTACTATCTCTTTTCAAAGTATAATATTGAAGTTCATTATTTCCCCAGCCCTCTCCGCCAACATCGTACCCCCATTTTGAAGAATCGGGCAAACCTGAATAATTAAATTCATCAGACCAAACTAAATTCCAGCCGCTTATTTTTTGCGAAGTAGGCTCGGTTGCATCTTTGCCGCATCCGATAAAGAATAACAGCGTTATAAAAAATAAAAAAAGAGGTTTATACATTTTATTTCCATCTTCAATTTAGAATTTAAAACTATTCTATTTTAAATAAATCATTTTTTTTGTTTGAAAAAAGTCAGAACTAACCAAACTGTAAAAATAAATACCGCTGGCTAAGGAGGAATATTTATTTATAGCATTTGTATTAAATTCAACTTCATAAGTTCCCGGCTGCTGTTCTTTATTTACAAGCGTGGTAACTTCATTTCCAAGTACATCATAAATTTTAAGAGTCGCCCTCACCCGCCCTTCCGTCTTTGTGAGAACTTCGCCGGACAGGTCGGACACCCTCTCTCCCCGACTGAGAGATGGGGCGAGGGTGTATCTAATTTTTGTAGTTCCATTAAAAGGATTAGGATAGTTTTGTTCCAAATAAATTCCTTGGGGAATAATTTTACTTTCATCTATTATTCCCGTAATGCCCGTAGTATCATTAAAATATCCAGCGACAAAAACCAACGGCGCATTCCAATTAATTGCAACTTCATTTGAAGCATAACTTTCCACATTATCTAAATAACATAAAGCCGGCGGAGTTTTATCATTAAAATGCGATTGCAAAACTGGGTCATTTAAATATTGATTTGGACCGCCCGCTAAAAACCCTGGAATTGGCGCATCTATTCCATCCGCCGCAGAAGGTCGATGATGCGGATGCATTACTGATTGCGTTCCTATTCCCGTAATGAATGATAAATTATGAGCATTTATTCCAAGCACATAATTAAATTGCTGAAGCGCAGTTTGCATATAAGAGTTATTACCGGTTAGCTCGTATCCAATAATTAATAAAACCGCTTTATTCAAAACATCAGAGTTGCTGCCCCAATAATATTCCCCCGGATTAATAGCAACTCCAAATCCATTTTGATTACTCCGTTCAACTAAGCTGTTGCAGTAATTAATAAGAGAATTTTTTAATTCAATTTTTATTTCCGGGGAAGCTAAGCTTTGTTTTCCGGTAAGGTAGGCAACGTGCGCAAGAGTTTTAACATTCTGCCAACCCAATGATGAATTTATTAACCCAAGTTTTTTATAAGCGCCGGAGTAAACTTCTTCGTATTTAGTTTCGCCAGTTGTAATAAATAATTCAGCGGCTGCCCAAAGTCTTTCATCAGAATCATTGCCATCGCCGTATTCTCCGGTATAAGTATCAGAAGGGTTATGGAATCCGCCGTCCGGCACAATGTATGGAATTGCTTCAAGATATTCCCATGCTTCAATTGCGGCATTCAAACATTGTTTTGCAAAAGTAGAATCAAAAGATTTAAAAACTCTTGCGGCTTTTGCCATAACTGCGCCAAAATCAGCCGTAGCGGTTGAAGACTTTTCATAAATATATCTTATTGAATTATCTTTTGAAGGCATAATGAAACCTGAAAAGTTTTTCGGAGTAACTTTAAAATAAACTCCGCCGTCGGAATTATCCTGCATAGTTAAAAACCATTCGAGTTCGTATTTAACTTCATCTAATATATCGGGAATTTTATTTCCGCTTTCAGGAATGTTTAATTCATCAGTAGAAAACTTTTCCGGGAATAATTCATAATCCAATAATAAAGTCCCGACTGTAACGCCGGCATTAACAATATATTTTCCAAAATCTCCTGCATCATGCCAGCCTTTTGGCGCATAATGAAATCCGGGCTGCCCTGTTGATGAATGATAAAAACCATCGGCGGTATGGCATCTTGCGCGGCTGTAAACTCCAGCATTTAAAGGCAGCAAATCCGATCCGCATCTTTGATAATAAAAACTTTTTAGTGAAGCGTTAAAAGTATTATTAAATGCTTTGCCAGAAATTTCAAAATTGAATGAAGCGTCGGAATTATTTGTAGTGATAAAATAATTTCCTTCTTTTTCAAAGGAAGAAAAATCGCCTGAATAAATTGTTAAACCTGTAGCGGGGTCAAGATTATTTTCTAACTGAATGGAACTTCTGAATTCAATTTTATTTGTAGATGAAGAGAGGACAAAAAAACTATCGGCTTGTTGTGAGAAATAAACAAATTTAGGAAAGCGGGTTAAATAACCCGCCTGATTTACAAATACTTCTCCCGGAAAAATATACGCTGTAAAAAAAAGTATGAATATAAAAATCTGTACATACATTAAAAATTAATACCGAGCGAAAATTTTTGAATGTTTGAAAGTCGTCCAAAATCCTGATAAGCATAATCAAACTTTACGGCAATATTGCCGAGCAGCAATTGCTGTATGCCTGCGCCCAAACTGAATGTTTCTTCAGAATCTTTTAAAAACATAGATTTATAACCGCCGCGCAAACTGAAAAAATTATTAAACGTGTATTCGCCGCCGACATTCACGCTTTCATAATTGTCGCTTACATGTAAAGCGTCCATTGCAATTGTTATTTTGTGCATCTCGGTTTTAACTGGATTATAAGCTAAACCCACGCGGAAGTTAACGGGTAATTCCCAATTATCAGTTTGAAGATAAGCTGGAATGTTGCCATTGTTGCCGGTGCTGTTCGGATCAGAATCATATAAAATTAAAGCGGAATTCCCTTGAAGCTGCATCTTTGTGCCGAAGTTAGAAATAGACATTGCAAGAATAATCCCATCGAATGGGGTTACGTATTGAACGCCCATATCCAAAGCAATTGCAGTTGAAGACATTTTCCAAATATTTTGATAAACAAACTTGGGACTGAATCCGATAGCAAAGTTATCAGTTAATTGAATTGCCCAGGCTAAGCTGAAAGCCGCATCGCTAACGCTAAAAGTCTCGCCTGTTCCTTCCGGCTGATCGACGGTGGTAACTCTCATATCCCCGTAATCAGAAGATGTAAAGCTTGCGCCGATAGCTCCAAAGTCTCCCAGGTTATAAGTGAAAGCAAGAAAATTATAATTTAGATCAGCAACCCATTTAGTGTGATCAACAATGAAACTTGCGCCTTGAATTTTAGTTATGCCTGCAGGATTCCAATAAAGCGAGCTGGGGTCGTCGGCTATTGCAACATAAGCGCTTCCCATTCCAATAGCTCTTGAACCTTGCCCCACCGATAAAAAAGGAGCGGCGGTGGTTCCTCGTTTAGAAACCTCAGAAACAAAATCCTGTGAAAATAAAGACGCCGCTGTAAAAAATATTAAAACAATAGTTATAAATTTATATTTCATTTTTTTCTCCGTCTCTATTTAATTATTGCAAATTTGCCGATTTTTTCGCCAACGCCCGGCGCATCTACGTGATAAATATAAAGTCCGTACGCTATATCCATTCCATCTTCTGTAATTAAATTCCAAGACATAGACCCGTTAGTTGGAGAGGAATCTTTATATAGAGTTTTAATTAAAGCGCCGGTAATTGTATAAATTCTTACAGTACAATTGAAAGGCAAATTTGTAAAATCAATTCTTCTTTCGCCTCTGCCCGTTTGAAGTAGATTTCGCTTTTCCCATTTATCAGTTGAGATATATGGGTTAGGCACAACATCAATTTTATCTAAATCGCTCTTCGCAAGTGAATTATCTACCTGCGAAGATTGAGTCGTGAATGTAAAATAATCTCCCTGCAGAAAAGGTTTGTTAGTTGTAATTTGGAAAATATCGCCAGCCACAGGAGGGGCTACAAATGGCGCATTTGGATCAATAGTATAACCAATCCTCCATGTTGATTTAGCGGCGCTTCCTTTCATTTCCACAATTACAAGTTCGTCGCCTGAATCGAATTTTTTATTTCTATTATTATCATAAAGAACAACCGGGACTTTATATCCGCCAGTTATGTTAGTAACTTTTATATTAATAGGTATTTTGTTAAATGAAGTTTCAGAAGTATCCGGCAAAAATTCAATTTGATAATTAGCCGGCCAGGCTATATCGTTTACGGGAGAGCTTCTGTCGGCGGTTACCGGCATAAGGTAAGTGCTGAATCCTTTTATCCACCCGGTTTTTTCTTGATTAACAGAAGCAGTATCAAAATTATTAACGGCAACCGCTAATCCATCAAAAGGCGGACTAAATTTATCTGCGCCAAAAGAAGATGAATCAACTTTTGCAGCAATAGTATCTGTAGATGATCCTAACTGTCTAATAATATTATAAGAGGTTGTGCGGTACTGTATGCTGTCGCCGGAGGAATTAAATTTAATATAATAAGTGGCGCCGTCTTCAATTTGTGAGCCGTCCAAAAGTCGAACATTAATATTTCCGGTACCCAAGCCTTGTTCAGGTTCGCTAAATTTTCCATTTATTTCAGGAGGTAAATATCCTGCGGCAGGAGCGTTAGGAGTAACCACAGCGCAGTTTATATCAATAAACTTTACTGTTCCAACCACATCGGATTGAATAATTTTTGTTGTTTCCGATGGAAGCAAGCCGGCGGTTCCAAATGCAGGATCGCCCATATCGTAAGCTACGCAGGCATAATAATATGTTTGTCCGTTTACTAATGATGAATCAACATAAGAATGCTGCAAACCATTATCGCTTCCCCTCCAAAAATGAGCGCCGTTTATTCCAACAGGATCAGAACCCTTTATTCCATCCTTTAAATCGAATTGAGCGATTGGTTTCCAATATTTAGGCTCGCCTTTAGAATCGGTAATTATTTTTATGTCATTAAATTCAGGCTCTTCGCTTCTATAAATTAAATAGCCTTCAAAATCTTTTTTATAACCTTGAGTAGGATCATTATTTTCAAATCCTAAAAACGCGTCTCGAGATTCTTCTGAAACGCTGTTCCAATAAAGAAATACTTTTTTATCTCCAGCCACCGCGTGCAGGGTTGCTTTGTAGGGCGGCTTTGAAAAATTATAATTCGCGTTGTAAATCTGCTGAACTGTTTCTTTATTAAAAATCATATCTTCATAATCGCTGCCATAGACAAGCGCCACAGAAAATCTTTCCCTTTTATTAAGCTTTAATGGGAACGGACCCGAACCAAATAATATTTGAATATTTGTATTTTGAATAGTAGTATCATAATTATTGCGGTTCATTTTCTGCCAAATAACTTCATCGTTTTTGGGCCAAATAGCGGATGCTCCTTTGTTGGCAAGTCTCTCAATAGCAAGACTTGTTAAACCAATTTGATCCGATTCATCTTTATCCGTCTCATCAAAATTTGGTTCGCCATGGTTAGGCAATCCATTGCCTTCGGTACCATCTGCATCCGGTCCGTTATATTGAGGATCAAAAGGACCAACGCCGTCCGTGCCCACGTCGTTATTTAAAGGTTCATTTATATCGCTGTCCCATTTACCGTTTTCATTTAAATCAGTATAAGCAATCCAATCGCCGTCATTATCAATATTATCGTCCCGTCTTTCATCAAGTAAACCATCTTCATCATCATCAATATTATTAAAACCATTTCCGGGACTTTCCAAAAATGCGTAACCAATGTAACCCGTTTTCCAATTATTAGGCGGGGCAACTCCGTCATTATCGTAAGCATAAGCTAAATCTAATTTGGTGTCAAAAGAAGCGTTATCATCTCCGCCGTCATCATAACCGCCAACGCCCGTATCACAATAAAATCCAAACATTGTTGAATCGAGATCGCCATCGGAAAGGTTAACAATATCAAAGTGCCAGAAAATTATATCTTCAGCCAAAACATGGGACCATTGGAAACCTCTGATTTCCATTCTTAAACCTAAGCCGGCCCTGCCTGAATCAGATGCGATGGGAAAATAATTATAAGGCTGGCGCGCAAATTCTTTATCCTGCGAATCGTCCATAACAAAAAATGTCTCGAAATCTGCATTCTGAACGCCGCGACCAAAATAGCCGTACCAATATCCATCCCAGGTAGCGTCAATATTAGATAAACTTTTAGGCCATTCTGTTGGCCAGGTAAAAGGTTTTGTGTTTATAGCCGGCTCTTCGGAACCATTAGCCGCGTAACCTGGCACAGGCTCAGTAACCCAAAGGGCGCCGGTTACTGGATCTCTATCGACTTCTTCACGATAAGAAGTTTCTACAGGATGGATTGTCTGACCATTTCCGGCTACTACTTTAGAAACGACTAAAGGCGTACATCCGTCAATATAATTATGCGCCGTACCTTTGGGCCATTCGCCCGATGGACCGGGGTAACCGTTAGCAGTCCAAATACCTGTCTGCCCGTCATTTCTAAAAACAGTTCTAACCAGGTTCCCGTCCATTATACCTTTTTTGCGGAATGTTTTATCTCCGTGAGGTTCATTTCGGTATGCTTGAATTTGAGGATCAACTTGAGCATAGGCAACCGATCCCATCAAAACAAACAGAATAAAATAAAATAACTTTCTATTCATTAATAGCTCCATATAAATTTAAAATCCTACCCCGAACCCAATTCTAATTTGCCTGGGCGCTGAATAATTTTGCGGGTTTAATAGATATTCTTCTTTAGAGTTTAAGCCGTAAATAGTTCCTGTATATTCTTCGGCGCGGAGGTCAATGCCTGCTCTGCCGGTAGAACCGCTAACGCCGTATTCATTTTTAATATCAAACAAATTATAAATTAATAAATAGGTGTTAAATGTAAATCCAACTATATTGAAATTCTTAGTCCCCTTTAAATCAACGTTCATTACAGTCGGTTTTTTGCCGTTGTTTTCAAATCGCAATCCTCTGGTGTATCTTGAATCTTCAGTGTACGGCGAGCCTGATCCGTAATTATAAATTAATCCTACAGTCCAATCAAAAGGATCGCCGACAGTAAAAGAAATATTTAAAGTTGAAGTTTGATCCCAATTTAAAGGAACTAATTTTTTAGGCGTTTCTAAAGGAGGATCGGATTGACTATTATTAAAAACTTGATTCGGATCCGAAGCATTACCCTGCGCCACTTGAAAAGTATAATCTACCTTCGCGCTGAACATATCAGAATATCTTTTTTCAAAAGTTAAGATTAATCCTTTTACATTTCCATAGTCTCTATTTATATAACGGGCAAATGAAAATCCTTCGTAAGTGTTTAGAATTTCCATTCCTAAAAGATTTCTTATATCGCTGTAATAAACAGACATATCCACAGAAATATTTGGGAAAAGCACCTGCTGCAAACCAAGCTCGTACTTAACGGTTTTTTGCGCTTTCAATTCCGGGTTGCCAATAATATTATTTACGCCCGATGTTTGATTGACGATGTAAGCAGAGTTTGCATATAAATTATCGAAAGTGGGTATTTGGAAAAAATGCCCATAAGAAAAGTGTATGGCTCCCTCGTTGGTTATAGGGAAGGAAACCCCAAATCTTGGGCTTAATTGATATTCAGTTTTAGCTTTTCTTGATTGGAAAGCGCCGGGAAAATTTGGATTGTTTAATGGGTTTCTAATATCTGCAGGCAAAGTTGTATTGGGATTAAAATAATCAAACCTCACTCCGGCATTAATTATCATTATATCATATTCCATTTTATCCTGGATATATCCGGAAAATTCAAATGGTCTCTTCTCATATTTTTCATGATCGCTTGTGCCGGGATCGCTGTAGCCTATTGTATATATTGGTATCTCTTGCCCAAATTCATCTAGAACCGCTTCGCCCAACGAATCAACTACAATTTGTCCTTCAGTTAAATTTCTAATATTCTTTGATTCGTTTCTTAATTTATAGTTTGTGTATTCCATCCCTAATTTAACTTTATGAGATTTGCTGATTTGAGATTCAATTGAAAAAATTGCAATGTTTGTTAAAGTTGAACGCTGGTATCTGTCAGTTTCATTTCCGCCGTAATTAAAAGTATAATCGGAAAGAGGAGTAGAACGGTTAGGATCAACATAGTTCATATCAAATTCATTTGCATATAAATAGCCTTTATAACTATTAAGATTTGAAGCTAATTTTATTGAAGCGAAAGTACTTTGTGTTGGAAAGAAAGCAATTTGAAAGTTAT
Organism: uncultured Bacteroidota bacterium; assembly: GCA_963782985.1. GTDB lineage: Bacteria > Bacteroidota > Ignavibacteria > Ignavibacteriales > Ignavibacteriaceae > CAVSWT01. The sequence continues at coordinate 156,655 of CAWALU010000010.1, read as the reverse complement.
TGCTTGTGTTTGTTCTGTAATGATTTTTAATTCCATCGGGAGCAAATCTTAATCCGTGATTATAATATTTATTCCAGTGATCATCCCAATAAAAACTATAATTAAATTTCCAGCTTTCTAAATTGTAAGTAAGCTTTCCGTTAAAAGATTTATTGTCTTCGGGATTCATTGCTACATAAGCGCTGTCGCCGGTATTTCTATTAATAAAAAATTCGGGAAATTCTGAAAACGTAATTGGCGCTTTATCATAAGTATTATAAATTCTTCTTCCATACAGATATCCGTCGCTTTTAAAAATTCTGCCGGTTAGGAAGAAAGAAAGACCGTTTAATAATTTTGTTGGTCCGCTAAAACCGAACTGCAAATCTTTGGGACCCGCAGTATTAACTTTATTTAGATTGTAAAAAATATCGTTGTGAGTAGTGAAATAATTTCCGGCGTAAGCTGAAGCGAAGCCTTCATATTTTTGCGAACCGTCTTTTGTAACAATATTAACCACTCCTGAAAGCGCCTTGCCGTATTCTGCGTTAAAAGTTCCGCTGATAACTTCAAGTTCTCTTACGGAATTATTTTCAACGGTTAAAGCTGAACTTCCATTGAATGCGTCATTAATAGGAACGCCGTCAACTAAATATGCAACTTCATTTGATCTGCCGCCTCTAAAGTGTCCCGCAACCACGCCAGCCTGTAGATTAATCACCTGCTGAATATTTTCCACGGGCATCATCTTAATATCTTCGGAAGAAACAATTGCCGAAGTTGAAGTTAAATCTTTTGTAATAAGCGGGGCTTTAGCTTGAATAACAATTTCGCCAATGCTTATAGCTTCGGAAGTAAGCTCAATATCAAGCGCGGTGGTTAAATCAATTCTAACGCTAACGTTTTCAATTCTTACTTTATGATATCCAACCGCGCTGGCTATAACGGTATATTTTCCGGGAGTAATATTATTTATATAATAATCTCCCTCAATATCCGCGGCGGCTCCAAAGTAGGTGCTTTCAACTAAAATGTTGGCTCCTAAAATTGGCTCGCGCGTTTCTTTATCAACTACTTGTCCCGCAATTTTTCCGGTAGTGCCGGCAAATAAATTATTGAAGGATAATGATAAAGTAAAAATTAAAATTAAGTAAAATGATTTTTTAACTAATTGCACAAAGGAAAAAAGAATAATTCTATTCATAAGACTTGCCAAATATTATTTTGAAATTTCATTTTAGAAGCTTAAGGGCTGCCCAAGAAAATTTTATTTTTATTTCGAGTTTGCTAAAAAGTTATCAGCAGCCCAAGACTAAAGTCGTGGGCTGCCAACAACGGTTAATTCGAACTAATCACTTAAGCAGCATCATTTTTTTAGTTGCAGTAAATGATCCACTTTGAATTTTATAAACATAAACGCCAGAAGTTAAATTAGCGGCGTTGAAGTTTAATGTATAAGAACCAGAACTTTGATAATGATTTACTAGTTCAGCAACCTGACGACCAAGTATATCATAAATTTTAACGCTTACTAAACCCGGTTTTGCTATGGTGTAATTTATTTGAGTATTCGGGTTAAACGGATTTGGATAATTTTGTTCCAATTTAAATTGATTAGCGGCAATTGGTTTGTTGTCGTCAACTGCCGTCATCTTATCTCCGATGTAAGTGTATGACCATCTCGAAACATCTGCGTAAGCGTTGCCGTCAGCGTCTTTTGAATAATCTAACTGACCTTCTCGCTCAGCGCCGTCAGCGTCGTTAATTTCAAAATCAATCGCAACGCTCATACCTTCAGCGGGAACAAAAACTGCATCAGTTGAAGTAGGTCTTTTTTTGTTGGCTAAATCTTGCCATGAAATTCTTGCTTCAACAATGTAACCGAACGGGAAATTTACATCCCAATAATAATCAGCGCCGGGAACCAATAAACTGTCCGCGCTGGGCGCATCGAATATCATTCTGCTTTTCAAAAATCTCATGTGGTAATCAGGGGTTTCTCCTCTTCTGTAGCCAGTGTGATTTTTGCCATGATATTGATACAATCCTAAAAATAAATCAGGCGCATCATTTAGCCATGAGCTTGTTGAAATATCCGGAGAAATGATATCGTCCGTTACGTCAAATGCTACATATAGGTAATCGGTTGACATTGCAAGATAAGCTTCGCAAGAAAGATCATTGTCGTCCGTAATAACGCTATTTGTAACTAACTTGCCCGAACCATCGCTTAGGAACATTCTGAATGGCTGAATGCTTGCCCACTCGTCAAGATTTCCATCGGCGGCAAAGTTAGCTGGAGCGCCCCAATTAATTATCGATATGCCTTGCGCTGTATTGGTAACGCTTCCGGCTTCTGCCATTGGACCTACGTTGCCTGCTTTATCTACGCAGCTAACTGCATAATAAAAAGTTACATCTTGATCTGTTAATGGAGAAAGAAGAACGTGATCTATCGCTTGTTTGTCTTCATCTACGCCTAATGCAACAACTTCAATATTAGGATCTTCAATACTGGCGATAGGGCTTTTGCTTGCATAAACATTATACTTTTCGCCGGCTTCGCCAGGCACGTCTGTCCAGGTAACCAAGTTTGAATAGCTTCCCGCAATAACCGCTGCATTTTGTACAGCCTCGGGAGGAATAACGTCAAACACAGGGTTGCCAGTCCACATATTATCGAAGTATAAAACTTTTCCCGCAACTGCATTTCCTTCAGCCAAAAATTGGAATACAGTAACATTAGAAGAATCAAATCCTGTTGTCCCATCCTGATAAACAAAATCTTTTAACGCAAAAGAATAATGATGCCATGCATTATCATCAATTGGTTGAAACGTATGACCAACTTTACCGGCGCCGCCTTCAAACTGAAGCCGTATGGGAAGCACGCCTGCTTCAACTTTTAAATCAAAGTTAATGCTGTCTTTCTGCCAAGCGCCTGCAAGGTTAAATGCAGGATCAATATTCCACCCTGAACCTGACCAGCTATCACCCAAGGTCCACTTTAAAGCGTTAGTTACAGGATTAACTCCTGCTTTTTCAGCTAATTCAAGTGATGAGCCGCCCCAATCGAATTGACCTAAGTTGCCTGGAACAGCTATTCCATTAAATATAATTGCGGGAATAGCTTTGGACCCTGATCTTTGGAAAGCGTCAAATGCAACTTGAATTGAATCAGCCGGAAGATGAGTGCCTGCGGTATAGCCGGAAACAATAATTCCTAATTGGAATTGTACAATTTTATCAAGATTTAATTTGCGGTCGTTATAAGTAAAACCGCCCCAGGAATCAGGAGCAACAACAAAACCGGTGCTGTCCGGAATATACGTTCCATCAGAAGTTACTTGAGAAAGGGGAACTTTTAACTCAACCCAATCATGAATGTCATCAAGAATAGTTAAGTTTTCATAAATGTATTGCTCCAAAGGGTTGCCGGGTGCATCTTTATCACCAATCTGAATTCTGAAAACCATATATTCAGGATGAGCAACTTTGCTCATAACTTTAATCCAGATACTTAATGTATCGCTTATAGACCAATCAAGAGGGGTAGCTCCTTCGGGAAGGGCATAAATATATTGGGCATAGCTTCCCCAATCATTTATAGAACCAATTTTAATATCAGCATATAATGACGCACTGCCTTCCTTTTTATCAGTGGTATTATTATAAACTGTCATTGAACTAGTAGCATTTTCAAAATTCACTTGCCAAAGCGAATCTGAAGTGGTCGCATCAAAACTCTCAATCATTTGCGCTTGTGTTACAAATGAAAAAGAGAAAAGAAGCATCAGAACTGGTAACAGAATTTTTTTCATAACTGTCCTCTCATTTTGTTTATTAAAGAATTAAACCGATTTTTTTTCCCTCTCATTAAAACCGATTTACGTTTATTTAAAATTATTATAGACTAATATTGTCTTAACTCCATAAACTCCAAACCCCAAAAATCAGTAGTAAAATAAAACCAGACATAAGTATATTGGTTCTATAAGATCTTACCCTGCTAAAACCAGGCAGTGTATTTTTTAATTCAGAAAAACTATCTTTTAATGAGTATTGTATATCTCCCATTTTATTAACGCTGGTTTTTTCACTGAAAGCGCTTAACGTAAAAAGCAGCCCTGCGCTTATAATAAATAATATTATAGCGAAGTGAAGAAAATTAATAGAAGAATAAGTAATTAATATTGAGTTGGATGTATAACCAATATTCACCATCAAATCTGAGGCTAATCTACTTAAGCCGATTAGTTCTCCAATCACTAAAGTCCAAAATGCAGCTTTGCTCGTTATCTTTTTAAATAATAATCCAAACACAAATACAGCGGTAATAGGAGGGCTGATAAATCCTTGAACATTCTGTAAAAACAAATACATCTGGGCGCTTATAATTTTTACCAGGGGAACGCAAAGAATCGCCACAATAACAATTATTGTTGTTGAAAGTCTTCCGATTAAAACTAATTTTCTTTCATTTGATTGCGGATTACTTGGTAAATAAAAATCATTAACAAACAAAGTTGCAGTAGTGTTAAAAACTCCCGATAGCGAAGACATAATAGCGGCAAGCAAACCCGCAACCACTAAACCTTTAATGCCGATGGGAAGTATATTGCTTGCAAGTAGAACAGGATAGGCTTCATCTCCCACAATTCCCGGGAATAAAGCTATTGCAATTAAGCCGGGAAGCACTAATATAAATAATGGTAATATTTTTAAAAGCGCTGCAAACAATGAACCTCTCCTCGCATCTTCAATTGATTTGGCCCCCAGTAATCTTTGAACTATATATTGATCGGTACACCAATACCAAAATGCGATAATAGGCGCGCCGAAAATAATACCCGTCCAGGGAAAATCAGGATCGGAAGCGGGCTTGAACATATTGAAATATTCCGCAGGAAGTTTATCATGCAGCCCTGCAAATCCGCCAACTTCAGATAGACCAAAAGCGGTTAGCGTTACAGCGCCTACTATTAAAAATACAGCTTGTATAACTTGAGTTTTAACCACAGCCGTAGCCCCGCCAATTACACTGTAAACGCCGGTAATTAAAACTATTATTATTGCAGATGTATAAATGTTCAATCCAAAAATTTTATAAAAAAGAATTCCGCCGGCTAAAAGCGTAACGGTAATTTTTGTAAGTAAATAAATTGCAATTGAAAGTCCGGATAAAAATCTCCGGCTTTTTAAATCAAATCTTTTTTCAAGAATTTCGGGAACAGTAGCCGCGCCGGTCTTCAAATAAATAGGGGCAATAAACCAACCGAGTACTATTAAAATAAATATCGCCATTAGTTCAAACTGCGCCACCGCAAGCCCTCTGGTTGCGCCCGAACCAGCTAACCCGATAAAATGTTCGCTTGATATATTGGTTGCAAAAATTGAAAGTCCTATTGCAAACCACCCAACGTTTTTGCCTGAAAGAAAGTAATCAGAAAAATTTTTTTCTTTTTTGCGGGAAGAATAAAATCCTACGCTTAATATTAATATCAAATAGATGATAAGTATTAAACTGTCTAACAAAGAAAAATTTTCAAACAATTTTAAGCGCCCGGTTTTTTATATGTAATTGACACAAACAATGCCATTATATTTTTTACGATTACTTTTTATTTTATCTAAGATTTTCAGTAACTAATTATTTTAGTTTTATTGAAATAATAATTCACAATTATTTATTTAATAAAAATCACTTTAACAAAACCATTTTTTTTGTCTGAATAAACGAGCCGGTTTTTAATCGATAGAAATATAACCCGCTTGGTAAATTATATTTTGAACTATTGAATTCAACTTCATATCTGCCAGGATGTTTTACTTCATTTACAAGCGTTGCAACTTCGTTTCCCAAAATATTATAAACAGTAAGTTGTACTAAAGCCTCCCCTTTGGGGGGGTTTGGAGGGGCTGTATATTTTATTTTCGTACTTGGATTAAACGGATTTGGATAATTCTGCTCTAGTCTAAAACTCTCAGGTAAATCATTCTTTGGTTTTTCATCATCCACTCCAACAGCCAAGATGCCGTCAAAATTGTAATAAGGCAAATACGCTGAACGAAGAACTGAAGCCACAGGTTTTTCAACTGCTCGGTTCATCGAATACAAGCCCATGCTTTGATAGCCGTATGGATGCCCATCAGAATACCAATCAAACACGCACCACCATGCGCAAACTGCCAGACAGCCTACGGGATTGACGGCGCCTTGATCGTTCAATGCGGCAAAAAACTTAAAAGCTTTAAATGTTTCATTAAAAACAGTTACCTGCTGTGCGGATGTTGAATTATTCTCAGACGACCAGTATCCAAATTCAGTATCCAAAATCGGCTTGGCGGGGAAATTATTTTTCGCCTGATTAATAAAATTCGCGGTTCCTCCGTAATAAGTTGAACCGTGGAAAATTCCAAAATACATCGTCCAGCCCGCAGCATCTAATGGATTTTGAGTAATATCTGCCGAGCCGGGATTATCAGCCGCAGAGGATTGGGAAATTAATCTATGATCGTCGTAATTTTGTGTAATATCATCAACAACCATTTTGTTATAAATGGACCTATTCGTTTCTTCATGACATTCGTTTGAAGTACTCCACATAATTACTGAAGGACGGTTGTAATCTTTAAAAACCATTTCCCGCAGCATCTGAATATGGATTTTTCTATTGTTATTTTGAATTAGCCATGGTTTCTCAGCATCCACCTGCCAAAGCGGAACTTCTTCCATTGCAGTTATTCCAAGTCTGTCCAATATTAAATAGGTATAGGGATTGTTAGGGTAATGCGCAGTTCTTAAAAAATTAATATTTAAGCTTTTCACAATTCGCAAATCATTAAAAATAACTTCCTGCGGAAGGCTTCTGCCATAAACTGGATGATCTTCATGTCTAGCTGCGCCGGTAAAAAATCTTATTCTATCATTAAGCAAAATTTTATTAATTCTTGTGGCAACGGTTCTAACTCCAAACTGCGAACTAAACTCATCAACAATATTATTCCCTTCTTTTACAGTTACTTTCATTATGTAAAGATTGGGACTTTTAGTATCCCACAATTTCGGATTTGTAATTTTAATTGAAGCCTTCCAAATTGAAATTGAATCTGCCGGTATTGTTAATGAAGTTTGATCGGTTCCGGTTAGCTCAACTTCAGTTCCCTCTAATTCATAAGAAAAATCTGTGGCGATATTATTTGAATCAATCGCTGCTTCAAACACTTGGACATAAACTTCCGCATTAGAAGAAATTTTATTTCTATTCTGCAATACAACTGAAGTTTGAATATTTCCATTAACATCTAAAGGGATAATATCATTTCTAACAACAGAAAGACGATTAGAAAAATCAATATAAACTTCGCCTATAATACCCGCATAGTTAAACCAGTCAGCCGATTTATATGGTATAATATCATTTCTCGAATTCCAAGTAATCAAATCAACTCTTACCGCAATAACATTTGTTTCGCCATATTTTAAATGCGAAGAAACGTCAAAAGCAAAAGGAGTGTAACCGCCTTCATGGTAACCAATATATTCTCCGTTTATCCAAACATCAGCTAAATAATTAACGCTGAGGAAATTTATTTTTGCAAATTTGTTTGAGTCTTCAGCGTCAACAAAAAAAGATCTTCTGTACCAAACGCCGTCGCTGAAATATTCGGGAACTGTTGGATATGCGTGCATTTCATTTTCAACCGAAGGAATATTTTTATCCGCCCAGCCTGCGTCGTCAAAATCAGTTAAATAACGCTCGCCAGCTTCATTAATTAAAATTGCATAACCGGATGCGTCCCTTTTGGCAAGAGTAATATTATCATCCGCGGCAGTCCGTTGTTTCTTCCAAACTCCGGCAAGATTAATCATTTTATGATTTTGTTTTTCAAAAGAAGGAAGCGGCATTCCGCTTTGGTAAGGAACGGTTATCCCATTAACTTTTTCAAGCTTTAAAGTAGCTTCGAGTGATGCTACCTGTGAAAATGATTTTTGAAAATTATTTATTAAAAGAAGTAAAAGGACTAAATAGAAAATTTGTAAAAAATTTTTCATAAACCTCTTTTCAATACTAGATTCGATATCGGCATTTTTAATGACACAAAATAGAAATAGTAATAGCATATTAAGTTGTCAATTGAAATGCCAAGAAGGTTGATAAATAATTTATTTATTTTTTTGAATTTTAGATGATTAAAATTTTTGATGGGTTAGTTTATATTTAGTTATTGAAGTTGCGCATTATTAAAATAATAAGTCCCATTTATTATTTTAATAAATGATGAGCAGTATAAATCATGAAAAGCAATTTATAATTAACCTAAATCCACTAATATCTTTTTAATTAAAACTATAAAAATTATTATATAATAAATTAAGGTTTTTGATAACCGATCGGCGTGATTGTTAATTTATAGAAGGAAGGATTTTTCTGAAAATAAATCCCAGCTTCTTTTGATGAATGCGAAGGAAGATAATCAAGTGTAAAAATACTCTTCTCGATCTCATTTTCACCGCTCTTAAGATTTCCTTCAATTATAAGATTCTGAGCGGTTTCATCGCCAAGATTAATAATTAATAGCGAAACAAGATATCCCGATTCCACCTTAGTAATTTTTTCATGCTTAATTTGAATTGACGGAGGTACCTTATCATCGCTTAGAGCTTCATAAATCGTGAAGCTTAAAATGTATATTACAATTATAAATCCCAGTGAAGCGATTACTATTTCAAGTGGCGTATATTTTCTTTTTTCCTTATCCATTTTATAACATCAACCTTGCTGCTGCCGCACCGATTGAGGCCGGGAAGCTTAAAACAATTACAGCCAAAATTATTTTATTTAATGAAGCACCGTCAATATTCCCAAACGTCCAAAGAACATATAAACTCAACAAAGTAACAATAGCGTAGCCTACAATTGTATATTTAATAAATACGGAGACACCGGTTCCGCCTTCAGGAATTTCTTTTTCACCCTTGTACTCAAGGTAGTAAACCATGGAATGAAATATAACAAGCGAAATGATTATGAGGGCAAGAGCATGCCACTCAGAAATTTTATAAGAAATTAATATCATTTCTTCTGTGGGAGCCATATTAAATGAAAAAAATAAAGCGCCTGCGGCCATTATAAATAATTCCTTTAAATATGACTTATCGGTTGAACCGCTGTTACTCTCAGGCTGCTTAATTCCAAGCTGAACTCTTGCTAAAGTGGCTCCAAAACTTGCTGAAATTGTTTGCAATATTATTTTTCCAATTATTTCCGAAGGGCTCATACTGAAATTAATTACATTAAATAAAAGTAAAATAATTATGGAGACAATAGTGCCCACCGCAAACGCCACCAATGCGTCAAGAATTAAATCTGTATAAGTATAATCTTTCCTGAAACCGCTGATATAATTTAGTCCTCCCAATAAAGGAAGCGTTAGAAGAATAAGTAATATCAATCTCAGTTCGTCTATATAAAACCCCAGGTACCACATCTCCATCGTCATAAAAAGGGGAACTGAAAAGATTATCGCTCCGCTGAACGCTCTTCCCAAACCTTTATAAAATGATGCGGTTTTTTTATCCATTATTTTTTATCAGATTAAAGATCTATTAAAAGCCATGTGCACAAGACTTCTTTCCGCTTCGACTAATATTGTCCAGAAATTTTCACTCTCCCCTTTACCAACTTTCACAAGATAATAAATTACACTTAAGAACGTCCTCGCTTTATATAGCTGAACATACGATTCGAAATTGGGAGTAAGATTTTCAGCCTGACTGATATACTCACGGTAAAATAAATCTATGGGCGCTTTGTTTGTAACTTCAGGTTTATCAATAAACATATTCCGGTATTGCGCCATAAAAGTTCCCACATCAAATGCACGCGGAAGCTGATATGAGCTGTTAAAATCTATGGCGGAAATAAACTCATTATTTTCTTTATCTTTTCCGAGAAAAATATTTTTTAAATGATAATCACCATGGCCCTGAACCAACACCCCAGGCTCATCCTTTAACAACCTTAGTTCGCCTTCCCAAACTTCATTAAGTATTTGTCCTGCCCTCTTTATATGGGGATGATTATTTTCCCGCATCCCGCTTAAATAATAATCTAATCTTTCCTTTTCTATTGAGAGATATTCATCGGCGGGAGTAATCTTCAAATTCATATTATGAAATTGAGCAAGCCAGCCTGCTGCCAGCTTTAAATAGTTTTTTGCTTCTTCCGGTGCGGCATCTTTAATATTATCGTACAAACTTACGCCGGTTACATGTTCTTCCATAAGCGAAAGATTTTTTTCATCCATTCCCAATGGTTTTGACACTCTATATTTTCCTTCATTAAAACCGGCTTCTAAAATTTTCTCAATAATATGATATGACCTTTCGCCGTCCTTCCACGCTTCAGTATCCTCATAAGTTTTTACTATCATTTTCTTTCTTGATTCAGAACTCCTAGGACCAATTGTAATTTCAGTTACCTTTGTATCGGTAGTTCCGCTGCGCGGTATTTCTTTGAAATAAGGGCGGCATCTCCCCGATTTTATTTCCTCCACAAGTCCTTCAATTGTATCAAAGGGATGATCAAAAATTGTGGGATAAGTGCCAGTATAGCTTAAAGCGTGAGTATCTGTGCCGGCAATGGCGGTAAACTTTAAATTATGCCAGGCATTCAAAGCCCGCATAGATTCCGCTACATTATAATTTGAGCTGAATATCTCAATCCCATTTAGATATTTATTAATAAGTTTTTTTTCATCGGGAATTTTATCGTGCCTAAAAGGATGTGCCCAGATGATTGCAGCTTGGGGATATTTATCTCTTACATCTTTTAATGAAAGTGACTGCTTTTTTATGGTTTCTTTCAAGCCGTAAATAAGAATGTCGCCAAAATCGGATGTTTTAAATTCCTGCCCGGCAAGCACATTAAAATATTCCGGCAAACCCGTTTGTTTTTTTATATCCGTTAGATCTTTATCATTCCATTGATAATGATGATCAGTAATGACAATGGTTTGGATACCCGTTTCAAATGCGCGCGTAATTAATTCAACAGCGTTTACATGACTGCAAGCTGAATATTCTGATGTGTGGCAATGTAATTCTGCGATCATAAAGTTTATTTATTTGTTTTAAAGCTGAATAAATTTTTTGACATAATCTAAATTAATAATAAGCGAACATAGTCGAATGTCTCGAAAATTAATGTGATTTGGACTTTATAAATGAAGTAATTGGTGTGAAAAGTTATTTGGCAATGTTTCTCTTTTCTAATTAATATTAAATGCTAACATCAATTTAAAAATTCCATATTTCGATTTCCAATTTTCTCCCCCTTCTACTTTTGGGATCTTTCAATCTTACTACCATTTCATCTTTTAAACTTATTTAATCCCCAACTCCTTCGCCATTCTATAATAATTTGAAGGGGCGAGACCTAATTTTTTTGCAGCTTCCGTATCTGATGAAGTTTTATTTCTTATAAAACGGAAATATTTTTCTCTCACCATTTTTTCCATCTGGTTTAACGGAATATCATTTTCTTCAAACAAAGCATCCAAACCTCTGTCATCTTTATGGATTAAAATTCCCACGGCAAATTCAGCTATGGGAAATGTTATGGTCGCTTCGCCGGTGAATAATAACCGCTGCACAATATTTTTTAATTCCCTTACGTTGCCATGCCATCTATAATTAATTAAAAACTTCATCGCCTCTGGAGTAATAGTCGGTTTCTCTTTCCCCATATCAACGCTGTAAATGGACATAAAATGTTCAATCAAAATTGGAATATCTGTCTTCCTATCAATCAATTCGCTCACGATTATCGGAACAACATTGAGACGGTAGTAAAGGTCTTCCCTAAATCTTTTAGCTTTTACTTCTTCTTCAATATCTTTATTTGTAGCGGCAAGAATCCTAACATTAACTTTTATTTTTTCAGTTCTGCCGATTTTTTCAATCTCCCCTTCCTGAATTACTCTTAATAATTTTACCTGCGCAGAAAGCGGCAGCTCGGTAATTTCATCTAAAAAAATTGTACCGTTATCGGCAACCTCAAAAAGTCCCAGCTTCTTTTTATCAGCCCCGGTAAATGCGCCTTTTTCATAACCGAACAATTCACTTTCTACAAGATCATGCGGAAGGCTGCCGCAGTTTATGGGCACAAAATTTTCCAGTTTGCGCGGACCCTGATAATGAATATTATAAGCGACTAATTCTTTGCCCGTTCCCGAAGCGCCGCGTATTAAAACGTTAATATTGCTTTGAGAATATTTTTTAATATTTTCTTTTAAGTTGATGATAACCGGAGACTCGCCGATAATTCTCCTTTGATTTAAAATATCTTCTACATTTTTAATTAGCTTTTGGTTTGATTTTAATTTCTCCCTTTCCATTATGCATTTTTCGTAAGCGTTAAATAGACTGATAATAAAATCCGTTGGCTGATAAATATAATCTTCAATATCACCGGGATATTTTGTGCAGTACCAATAAGCACCCGCTTTAATCAGCTTGTTGGCAAAATTAAAGTCCGTAATATTAATCGTCATTTTAGTAATAACAATTATTTGAATAGAAGAATCAATCGCTTTAATTTCTTGAATAAGATTCTCTCCCATAACCCCGCCGGCAATTTGAAAATCCATTATAACAATATCGAACTTGAATTTATTTTTAGCTTTTTCCAAAATTTTTAAAGCGGCGTTTCCATCCGAACAGATTTCCGCAATGTTTATTCTATTTGCAAACGGCTGAATAGTTTTTAAAACTCTGTTTACGTCAAACTCTTCATCTTCAATTAATAATACTTGAATTGTGCTGTACATTTTTTCTTTCTTAATTATTTATTTTATTAAATATTTTGAAGGTAGATATATTAATACAATTAAAAGAACTCACATTATTTAAAAGATTCTTGCAGAATGACAACTAAAAGGTTTTATAATGAATCTCAACGATTTCTTCCTCATTAATGCTTAACCGTAATTGTAAAAATTGATCCTCCTTTTTCAAGATTTCCGGCGTCGATTTTCCATCCGCAGCGTTTGCAAATTTCATAAGCAATATAACATCCGTAACCCGAATTTTGCAGATCTGTATTTTTAGAAGTTACATTTTCCTGAAATAATTTTTTTATACCTAAATTATTTTCAGCCAAAAACTCCTGCGCAATTCCCTGTCCGCTATCTGTAATAATTATTGTCGATTCATTTTTATCGCGATGATATTTTGTGCTTACGGTAATTACTAATTTATAGTTTTTCCCATGCTCAATTGAGTTTTGAATAATCGGCTCTAAAATTTCCCATACCACAAATTCATTTATTTGAACCGCCGGAAGATATTCATCAAGGTTTAATCTAATATCATACGAGCCGCTTTTTTTTGCGGTTCTTAAAAAAATATTATTCACCAAAAACATAATTAGCTCGTTTATGTTTGTGTTGTAAATTTGATTTCGTATCGTCTGTATCGGCGGATCGTACCATTTCATATCATAAATTACGCGTGAAATAAAGTTGGCGTATTTTGTAACTCGGTATTTTATTTCATTAATGTTTTCGGGCGAAAGAAATTGCAAATCGCCTTTAATAAATCCCATTACTTTTTCGGCTTTGTGGTGAGTGTGATAAATTCTTTTTGTAAAAACTAATTCTTTATCATAATTAATTTTTTTCTTCAGATTATTTTCATACTCTGCAAACAAAAGCTTTTGCGCTTCGTCTCTTTCGCGCACCGTGTATGAAGAAATAAAATACATCGCCAATAATCCAAGCGAAATTAATGAAAGATAAATAATCGAAGTTTCATCATAATTAGAAACAATCTGACTTGTTAAAAATGAAAAGTCGGGAGTGTTTTTAATATATACCGCGCCCACATATTCGCCCCGCAAAACAAAAGGGACAAACGTATTAAAAGTATTTTTATCCGTAACAACGCTGTGAATTTGTTCAGTAGAACTGATAGTATTTTCCCAATTTTTATAAAGTGCAACCGCTTTTGTATGTGCGTTTTGATCAATTTTTTCACTGGGAATGTTAGAAAGTAAAAATTGCAATAAAACTTTACCTTCATCAATGGCGTAAATTTTATTTTCGCGCTTAATTAAAATGCACATCTCGTCAATGTTATGCTGAAGAACCTGCTGACTGAAAATTATATTGAACGATTGAATAATCCGCTGCGATTCTTCTTCGCTAATTTCTTTTTTTGGGTTGATGGTTTCAAGTATCAATTCAATTGAAGTGGTAGTTAAGTTTGCCAATTTTTCAGCAGAGTCTTTTTGATACCAGCCTTGAGTATTATCTAAAAAACTTTTTACTGAAGATTTATTTATCAGCGAAACCAAAAGCTGAAATGAAAAAATAATAACAAACAAAACAGTTAAATGCCTAAATTGAAAGTGATACTCTTTTACTTTTTCAAATATTTTTTTCTTACTCATAATTAAATTTCTTTTATTTAATTAATATACTTTGTGAATGTTCTTTCTCCGATGCTTTAAGCAGAGCTTCGTTTACGCTTATTTCATTTTTTATTGCGAGATGAAGATAAAACGAAAGTATATCGGAGATGTTTGTGTAATCTTCAAGAAATGGTCTGTGAAAACCCTGCTTTAATAATTTCTCATAAAATTTTAATTTTGGAAATTTATTTACGTATTGCGTGTCCTCATAAATTTTTGTGTTGATAGGGAGAAACCCGCCTTCTTCGTACAAAATTTTTTGCGCTTCTTCGCTAATTAAATATTTAACGAACTTTAAAGCTTCGGGATAATTTTTTGAGAATTTTGAAATCATCAAATTCCATCCGCCAAAAACCGATTTTGGTTCTGTTCCCTTAAAATGGGGCGTCGGAGCTATTCCAAGTTCATTATAAGTTTTAACGTCGCCGTAAAATGTTTTATGAAGATTTAAAAAACTCGACCATCCCCTTAAAAAAAATCCCTTGTTCTCCATAAAATAATGGTAGCTGTCGTTCTCTTTAAATTTTAAAACTTCTTTGGGAGAGGCTTTATATTTATTTACAAGATCTACTAACAGCTGCAGTGACTTTCGTGCTTCGGGAGTATTAACATTAAGGGAATCGTTTTTAACAATAGATGTATTTTGATTCGCTTCCAATTCGCAGTACGCGCAAATTAAACCTTCAAAATCATCCGCTTGAAAAAGATAAAATGGACGACCATCTTTTTTTAATCTTTCATTTAGATTCAGCATTTCGTCCCAGGTTATCGATCGGTTTAATTTTTTTTCAACTGAATTAAAATCGGGCAAAGTTTTTAATAATTGTTTATTATAAAACATAACGGAAAGATCAATGTAAAGCGGAATGGCAACCAGCGTATCTTTATAAATACACGACTCAGTTGCAAAATTTAAAAGTGATTTTTGTTCATCGTCAGTAATTGTTTTGGTAAACGGAACAACCCATTTTGCAAACCGTGGAACCCAAATTTGGTCGACGCTGAAAACATCTATCCTTTCACTTTTGCTTCGCAGATAACGGGCAAGCAGTTCTTTTCTCTCATTGGTGCTGAATTTTTCAAATGGCAAATTTATTGTTTCAACTTTAATCTGCCCTTTATATTTTTCATTAAAATTGTCGATAACTTTTTTGTGCGCGGCTGAAATATTATCAACGTAATATATTTTTTTTTCTAGGCTGGCGGTAGAGTTTTTGGAAGATAGCGGCGATAGAATGAAACTGATAAATATTAAAACTAAAATTAAAAACGAACTGATGCCTATATAAAAAAGTTTTTCATATTTCATTCAACGGATTCCCTTTATTTTTTTATTTTGATTCAAAAATATCAAACTATAATTAATTATGTTTATTGCTGCATCGAATGCAAATCCTGAGAGACAAGTTTGCTTTCGCTTCTGTGGCTTATCAATTTAATAAAGCGCCGTTATTAAAATAATAATTAAAGGATGAATTATTCTCTCGATATTTTTGTATTGCCAATTTTATTTTACATAACTGAAAGTAAATATATATCCAAACCTTTAATTTGTTGGGCATAAATTTTGCCACTCACAAACGAATTGAAAATTTAAGTTGTGTCATCAGAATTATAAATTCATTCCATTAATTAAAGTCCAGATAATTGAATAATCATCTATTTAAAACTCTAACCAATTTATTCCTCATTCAGTTTTCACCGCAGAATAATAATCTTATTTCATTAAAATCATCAAAGGAATTTTTATGAATGTATCCAGTACGCCTCCTAAAATAAATAACTCTTCAAAAACAGAGATGAACTACACGCCAGCTTTGGTTGTATTAACTTCGCTGTTTTTTATATGGGGATTTTTAACCTGCCTAAATGATATTTTAATCCCGCATTTAAAAGCTGTATTCGATCTTAACTATACACAGGCAATGTTAATTCAATTTACTTTTTTTACAGCGTATGCAATCGTCTCGCTTCCATCGGGATTTTTAGTTGAAAAAATCGGGTACAAAAAAGGAATAATTATCGGCTTAATTACTGCTGGCATCGGTTGCATAATTTTTTATCCCGCCGCAGGAATGAGATCATACCCCGTATTTTTGTTGGCATTATTTATTTTGGCTTCCGGAATAACATTGCTGCAAGTTGCCGCCAATCCTTATGTAGCAATTCTCGGAAAACCGCAAACAGCTTCAAGCAGATTAAATTTAACACAGGCATTTAATTCACTCGGCACAACCGTAGCCCCTTATTTTGGATCGCTGGTTATTTTAGCTGTTGCTGTAAAAACTACGGAAGAATTAAATAATATGTCTGACACAGCAATCTCAGCATACAAATCAGCTGAAGCCGGCGCAGTACAAGTTCCGTATCTTGGCTTAGCCGCAGCTTTATTAATTATTGCCGGAATATTTGCTCTTATAAAATTACCCGAAATTAAAGGCGGAGCTGTTTCCGCTTTAGACGAACACGGGCTAAGCCGCGACAGCGCTCACAAAAGCGCCTGGGAATATAAACATTTAATTTTAGGAGCCGTTGGTATCTTCGTTTACGTCGGCGCTGAAGTTTCAATCGGAAGTTTTTTAGTGAACTATCTCGGTCAGCCGGATATTGCCGGACTTGCAGAATCACAAGCAGGCAAGTTCGTTTCATTCTATTGGGGCGGCGCTATGATTGGAAGGTTTATCGGCGCCGCTGTTCAAAGAAAAATTAAGCCCGGATATGTGCTTGCTTTTAACGCCATCGTTGCATCAGTTCTTGTAATAACTTCTATGCTTTCATTTGGCGAAGTTGCAATGTGGTCAATCCTTTTAGTTGGATTATTCAATTCAATTATGTTCCCAACAATTTTTACGCTTGCAATTGAAGGATTGGGGAAACATACGGGACAAGGTTCCGGAATTCTTTGTATGGCAATTGTAGGCGGAGCAATTATTCCTCTTTTGCAAGGCGTGTTAGCTGATAATATGGGAATTCATCATGCTTTTATTTTACCCGTGCTTTGCTATTTATTTATTGCTTTTTATGGCTGGAAGGGACATACTCCAAGGTACGCGCATTGATTTTTTAAGTGAATATTTTATTTGTAAGTAAAAATTAATTAGGATTTATTTTATGCAGAAGACCAATGTTGCGGTAGGAATTGACATCGGAGGAACAAATACTGTATTTGGATTTGTAGATAAGAATGCAAAATTAATTTATGAATCTTCCATTTTAACAAATGCGCATGAAAACGCTGAACTATTATTTGAACGCTTATTTAAAAAAATAAATAATGATTTCGAAAAATTTTCCGCTGAATTTGAATTGGCGGGAATAGGAATCGGCGCGCCAAATGCAAATTACTATAAAGGCACGGTTGAACATCCGCCAAATTTAAATTGGGGAATAGTAAACGTAATAGAAATAGTTAAAAAATATTCTGAACTCCCCGCCGCTATTACAAATGACGCAAACGCCGCAGCTATCGGTGAAATGCAATTCGGCGCGGCAAAAGGGATGAAGGATTTTATAGTAATTACTCTCGGCACAGGTCTGGGCAGCGGTATTGTAGCTAACGGAGAATTGATTTACGGCGATGATGGATTTGCCGGCGAAATTGGACATACTATTTATGACCCGAACGGACGCCAATGCGGATGCGGACGAAAAGGCTGCTTGGAAACTTACGCCTCTGCCAGCGGAATTAAGCGAACTGTTTTTGAGCTTTTGTGTAACAGCGCTAAGCCCAGTATTCTGCGATCAATTTCATTTAACGATCTCACTTCAAAATTAATTTGCGACGCCGCTTTAAAAGAAGATGAAATTGCTTTGGAAGCATTTGAGTTTACAGGTAAAGTTTTAGGATTAAAATTAGCCGACTCTGTTGCATATACCAGCCCCGAAGCTATTATATTATTTGGCGGATTGGCTGCATCGGGTGAATTGATTTTTAATCCAACTAAAAAATATATGGAAGAAAATTTATTAAACATTTTTAAAAATAAAGTTAAACTTCTTCCTTCAAAATTATTAAGCGGAAATACAGCTGTATTGGGCGCGGCTGCATTAATTTGGAATGAACTCGAAAAAGCAAGTTCCCTTGAAAAAATAGTTTAAACTCAGTCTCATGTACCTTGCCCCAAGTTGGCGTGTCCCTTCCCTCTTTTCCAGGGGAAGGGATTGGGCTTTGAAAAATGAATATTGTCTTAAAATTTATTTGCTTCCTAAATGCAAAAGAAAATCTATATAAAATTTTTATCATTAAAATAAATCGAGGGTTAAAATGAAAATAGTGTATTATGTTTTACTTTTCACCGCAGGCTTTGCTTTGCTTGGATTCACTCATCTAAAAAAAAGCGCCAAGCAAAACGAATCTTCAAAAATTGATGCGCAAGTTGATTCGATACTTTCAGTAATGACTTTAGATGAAAAGATTGGTCAGATGACGCAGGTCGATTATCTCGCATTCAAAGATTTTAATGATATAAAAAAATATAATCTTGGTTCTGTACTTTGGGGCGGCAATTCTGAAATAGATGATATATCCGCTAAGGGCTGGTCGCAAACCGCCGACAAGCTTCAGGATATCGCTCTTCAAACCAGATTAAAAATTCCATTGCTCCTTGGCGTTGACGCTGTGCATGGTCATAACAATGTAACCGGCGCGGTTATATTTCCTCACAACATCGGATTAGGCTGTACGCGTAATCCTAATCTAATTGAAGAAGCCGCCGCAGTAACTGCGGATGAAGTAGCGGGCACTGGCGTCAATTGGACTTTTGCGCCTTGCGTTGCGGTTGCGCGAAATGATAAATGGGGAAGAACTTATGAAAGTTTTGGCGAAGACCCGGAATTAGTAGCTGAAATGGGAGCGGCCGCAGTTAAAGGATTTGAGAAAAAATTATCGGATAAAGACGCAATACTTTCATGCACTAAACATTATATGGGCGATGGCGGAACTACTAATGGAAAGGATCAGGGCAATACTGAAGTTGATGAAGAAACATTAAGAAAAATTCATCTGCCCGGGTATATTGCCGCAATCAAAGCCGGTACAAATTCTATTATGATTTCATACAGCAGCTGGAACGGCGTTAAAATGCACGGCAATAAATATTTAATAACTGATCTTCTAAAAAATGAATTGGGCTTTGAAGGTTTTACTGTTTCCGATTGGGCTGCAATTGATCAACTTGGCGAAAATTATAAACAGGATGTTGAGCTTTCAATCAATGCCGGCTTAGATATGATTATGATTCCAAATGGAGACGGACAAAAAAATAACTACGATGAGTTTATAACTAATTTAAAAGAATTAGTTCAGGAAAATAAAGTAAGTCAGGAAAGAATTGACGACGCGGTAAAAAGAATTTTAAAAGTAAAACTGAAAATGGATTTATATAACAAAACTAAAACTGATAAAAATTTATTTTCAAAAATAGGATCTGATGAACATAAAAAGGTTGCAAGAGAATGTGTTAGACAATCATTAGTTCTGTTAAAAAATGAAAATAATATCCTTCCATTATCTAAAAAATTAAATAGAATTCATTTTGCCGGCATTGGCGCTGACAGCGTTGGTATCCAGTGCGGCGGCTGGACAATCTCATGGCAAGGCAGCAGCTCGTTAACCAATCTTAACGGCACATCTATTTTACAAGCAGCAAAAAATGCGGTTGACGACAACGCTAAAATAACTTTTTCCGAAGATGGAACCGGGGCTGAAGGCGCAGATTGTGCGGTTGTAGTTATTGGCGAACATCCCTACGCTGAAATGTTCGGCGACAATCAAGAACTTTCGCTTTCTTCTAAAGATGTTGAAACAATTACAAACGCTAAAAAATCCGGGGTTCCGGTAATTGTAGTTTTACTTTCCGGCAGACCATTAATATTGGACAATGTTCTCAATATGGCTGATGCATTTGTAGCTGCCTGGCTGCCGGGAACAGAAGGCGCCGGAGTTACAGATGTTTTGTTTGGCGATTACAATCCCAGCGGAAAGTTGTCCCATTCATGGCCTAAAACAATTTCTCAAGAGCCGATGAATGTCGGCGATGAGAATTACGATCCATTGTTCCCTTACGGTTTTGGTTTGAGTTATTAAAATTTATTTTGAATTTGAATTTAAGCCCAGTTTTTAATTGGGCTTACTTTTTTTGTTTGTTTATTTTCTTTCCCAAGTAATTTTAAATTAATTCACAACAAAACTATTATGTATAAATTTTTAAAAAAAATCAGACAACTAATATTTTTCAAAGGATTTTTTAAGAATGAACATAAAATTATTATTAATAATTTTAACGGAAACTATCTTTTTTATTACAGGTTGCTCGTCTTCAAAAATTTATAATGAAGAGACAAATAAACAAATGGAAAAATCATTTAGTAGAGATGTAACTAAAAATGTATCGGCAAACTATCTGCTTTATCTTCCGAACGGTTACAATCAAGAAAAAAAATTCCCTTTGGTTTTATTCCTGCATGGCATAGGTGAACGAGGGGATGATTTGCAAAAAGTAAAAACACACGGACCTCCAAAACTCGTTGAGAAAGGAAAAGAATTCCCCTTCATTTTAGTTTCACCGCAATGCCCGGATGATAGTTGGTGGTCAAATGATGTCTTAGACGGTTTGCTGAAAGAAGTTTGCGATAAATATAATGTTGATGAAAATAGAATTTATGTTACCGGCTTAAGCATGGGTGGTTATGGAACGTGGAGCCTGGCAATTGAATACCCGAATCGTTTTGCCGCAATTGCTCCTGTTTGCGGGGGTGGAAATGTAAGAACAGTTTGCCGGATTAAAGATACTCCAGTTTGGGTATTTCACGGTGCAAAGGATAATGTTGTACCTATTTCAGAATCAAAAAAATTAGTTAGTGAGCTCAAAAAATGCGGCGGCGATGTGAAGTTTACTATTTATCCTGAAGCCAACCATGATGCATGGACAGAGACTTACAATAATCCAGAATTATATGATTGGCTTTTAAGCCACACTCTAAAAAAATAAATAAGATTAATTATGAAGAAAATATTTATTCTAATTATACTGTATGCGATAACCCAAATCTTTCCCCAACAGAAGTATGTTTACACAGATGGTAAAGATATAAAAACACCCGATGGAAATTCAATTCTTCTTAAAGGAATTAACCTTGGCAATTGGCTTGTACCCGAAGGTTATATGTTTCATTTTAAATTTGAATCTTCACCACGATTGATTGATAAAGTTTTTAAAAGATTAATCGGACCTTCAGAAACAAGAAAATTCTGGGACGAATTTCAAAACACTTATATAACTGAAGATGATATAAAATTCATAAAAGAAAGCGGTTTCAATTCTATTCGTGTTCCGTTTAATTACAAACTATTTATTGTGGAAGACAATCCTGAAATAGAATTGCAGAGGGGAATGCAACTGCTGGAAAGAGTTATCAACTGGAGTTCAGGGCAAAAACTATATGTTATACTTGATATGCACTGCGCTCCCGGCGGGCAAACTGGAGATAATATTGATGATAGTTACGGTTATCCGTTTTTGATGGAAAGCGAAGAAAGCCAAAATGAAACTGCAATGATTTGGAAACGAATTGCAGAAAAATTTAAAGATGAACCTTACGTGCTTGGCTATAATTTATTGAACGAACCAATTGCAACGTATTTCGACGCCGAAAAATTAAATCCCCAGCTAGAACCGCTTTATAAAAAAATTACTAACGCTATCCGAGAAGTTGATCGCAACCATATTATAATAATTGGCGGTGCACAATGGGATGGAAATTTTTCAGTATTTGGAAGCCGTTTGACGATAAACTAATTTATTCGTTTCATAAATATTGGTCGGAAACTACACAGAATGTAATAAAAGATTATATTGATTTTAGAGATAAGTTCAAGGTTCCGATTTGGCTCGGTGAATCTGGTGAAAACACAAATGAATGGATCTCATCATTTAGAAAATTGCTTGAACAAAATAATATCGGCTGGTGTTTCTGGCCCTATAAAAAATTGGACTCAGATCGGGGAATTGTTTCTATTAATAAAACCGATGAATTCGATTTAATAATTAAATATGCAAATACTGAAAGAAATACATTTGAAGATGTAAGAAAAAATAGACCAGATATTATCTCGGTAAAAAAATCTTTAAATGATTATCTGCAAAATTGTAAGTTTGAAAATTGCGAAATTAATTATGGCTATTTAAAAGCGCTGGGACTAGAGGCTAAGCAGAAATAACAGCGCATTAATATAAGTCGTCAATCTCAATTCAAACATCATTCAAAATTTTTCCATTGCAAATTAATGTCCTTCGTAATTCATAATAAGGACTAAATCTTTACAAAATTATTAATACTATAATTATAAAAAATTACATCAGAGGATTTAGATATGAAACAATTTTTTTTCATTTCAATCATATTTTTTATTGGAATTTTTATACATAACAATTTTGCATCAGATATGGATTCTAAACAAACTCACGAACAAATCGAAAAATTAATAAGCCATTTAACGCTCGAAGAAAAAATAACGATGATTGGCGGCGATGAAATGTCAACAATTCCAATTCCTCGTTTAGGCATTCCCGCACTAAAAATGACAGACGGACCAATAGGCGTTCGTTGGGGAAATACAACCGCTTTCCCATCGGGAATTGCAATGGCTGCAACCTGGGATACATCTTTAATTGAAAAATATGGAGAGGCTCTCGCGCAAGAAACAAGAGGACAAGGAAGAGATGTAATTCTTGGTCCGTGCGTAAACATTGCGCGGCTCCCAATGGGAGGAAGAAATTTTGAAAGTTTTGGCGAAGATCCATTTTTAACTTCGAGGTTAACCGTCAATTATATTAAAGGCGTTCAAAGTGAAGGAGTGGCGGCAACGGTAAAACATTTTGCAGTGAACAATCAAGAGTATGAAAGAATATTTGTTGATGCGCAGGTTGACGAAAGAACTTTAAACGAAATTTATCTTCCCGCATTTAAAGCGGCTGTGGAAGAGGCAAAAACTCTTGCAATAATGTCGGCATACAACAAACTAAACGGGCAATACTGCAGCGAAAAATCAAGCCTGCTGATTGAGAAATTAAGAAATAACTGGAACTTCAAATGGCTGGTAATGTCGGATTGGGGCGCAGTGCATAGCGCTATTCCCACTTTTAAAGATGGAGTAGATTTAGAAATGCCCCGCGGAGATTTTATGAATTATGAAAATCTTAAATCTGCATTTGACAAAGGAATTATAACCGAAGGACAGCTTGACGAAAAAGTTAGAAGAATTTTAAAAGTAATGTTTAAACTTGGTTTATTTGATGAAGGTAGAACCTACGATACATCTCAAGTTAATTCAAAAGCTCATCAGCAATTTGCGCTTGATGCCGCCAAAGAAGCCATTGTTCTATTAAAGAATGATGAAAATATTCTCCCTTTAAATTTAGAAAAAATAAAATCTATCGCCGTACTTGGTCCTAATGCTGAAATTGCAAGAACCGGGGGAGGCGGCAGTTCAATGGTTAACCCGGTTTATTCTATTTCGCCTCTTAAAGGATTGCAAAATGCTCTGGGCAAAAAAGTTAAAATAAATTTTGCTCCGGGCGTAATTATAAACGGCGATGCTAAACCTCTGGAAGCAAAATATTTTTTTAAAAATTCTGATTTAAAAGAAAATGGAATTAAGGGAGAATATTTTGATAACAAAAATCTTTTAGGCGAGCCGGTTAAAGTAGTTGATGAAAAAGAAATTAATTTTAATTGGGGAGGCGGCGCCCCTTTTAAAGATTTCCCCAAAGATAATTTTTCTGTTAGATGGACAGCATTTTTACAAGCGCCGGTAAGCGGAGAATATGAATTAATGACCACTACCGACGACGGCGCAAGACTTTATTTAGATGACAAACTTATAATTGATGATTGGATAGATCACGCAGCCAGCACATCTTCATACAACCTTAAATTAGAAAAAGATAAAGCATACAAAATTGTTTTTGAATATTATGAAAACGGCGGCGGCGCTTCTGCAATGTTTAGCTGGAATTTGCCCGGCGAAGATAAAATGACTAAAGCAATTGAAGCCGCAAAAAATTCAAATGCCGCAATTATTTTTGCCGGAACATCCAGCAATTATGAGTCGGAAGGTTTTGATAGAAAAGATTTATTTCTTCCTGCTGATCAGGATAAATTAATTGAAGAAGTAAGCAAAGTAAATCCTAACACAATTGTGGTTCTTATAACCGGCTCCCCGGTTGTTATGAATTGGATTGATAACGTTAAAGGAATAGTGCAGGTGTGGTTTAACGGGGATGAAATTGGAACAGCCGCCGCCGAAGTTTTACTCGGTAATTATAATCCTTCCGGGAAACTACCAATTACATTTCCGAAAAAATGGGAAGACTGTTCTGCCTATCCATATTATATGAAACAAGACAGCGTAACAAAATACGGCGATGGAATTTTTGTCGGCTATCGTCATTTCGATAAAAATAATATTGAACCATTATTCCCTTTCGGATATGGATTGTCTTATACTAATTTTGATTACCAGAATTTAAAACTTGAACAGGATGGTGATAATGTTATTGCTTCTTTCGATTTGAAAAATACCGGTGAATTAGAGGGCGCTGAAACTGCTCAACTTTATGTTAATGATGTGGAATCATCGGTTGAACGTCCGGTTAAAGAACTTAAAGGATTTGCAAAGGTAAATTTAAAGCCCGGCGAAACTAAAAATTTAAAAATTACCCTAAACAAAAATGCTTTTATGTTTTATAATGCCGACATGCATAAATGGACTTTTGAACCCGGTAAATTTGAAATTATGATTGGCAGTTCTTCAAGAGATATTCATTTAAAAGAAAAAATTACTTTATAATAAGAAATTCTAAAACAGCTAATTTTGAGATTTACAAAAATTTTTATGAAACAAATTCTTTTATTCACTTCACTTTTAATTTTTCTTTTTAGCGGCTTTGTTTTTTGCCAGCAAAAATTAAAGCCGGTTGCAAAAGTCGGCGCTGAAGAAATTAGCTCGCAGGAGTTTAAAATTAGATATGAATTGATGCCCCGCTTAAGCAAAGATTATTACGATACAGATTCGCTCAAAAAAGAATTTCTTTATTCATTGATTGCTGAAAAGCTTTGGGCTGAAGGAGCAAAATCGGAAGGATTAGATACGCTTGAGTATTTAAAATATTTTATAAATCATATTGAAAAATTATTGGTTAGAGATGAACTATACAAAAAAGAAATTGATAGCAAAATAAAAATTTCTGATGCAGATGTTTCGGAAGCGCTAAAAAGAAATTCTGTTAAACTTGAAGTTAATATTCTAAGCTCGGATGATTCATCTAAAATTTTTAAACTCTATGCTTTGTTGAAAGACAGCCTTTCACTCGATTCAATTAATACTTTAAATGATAATAATATTGAACCATCATTTCAAATAATAAGCTTTGGCGATTTGGATGATGCAACGATGGAAGACTCAATCTATAATTTAAAGAAGGAAGAATTTACAACTCCGTTAAAAAATGATTACGGCTGGTTTATTTTTCAATTAGAAAATACTTTTTTGAAAGATTCAATGAATAATTTAAACTCAGAATCTACTAGGCAGATAAAGGATTTGATTAGAGAAAGAAGAGCAAAAAAACTTGGAATAAAATATTTAAAAAATCTTTTAAAGGGAAAAAGAATTAATTACGATGATAAAATTTTCTGGATGCTAACTGATAAATTTTTTGCGGCTCTGAAAAAAGGCGAAAAGAATATAAATGATTCAACAAAGGTTGAAACGTTTTCGCTGGCTGAATATGATATTTTAAAAATCATAGAAGATATAAGTCCCGATACTTTAAACATGGTTTTCATCCCCATGAAAAATAATAACCTCTCCCTAAAAGAATTTCTTTATGATTTAACTATGAATGGGTTTGAAGTAGCGCGACTTGATAAGAATTTGGTTGCTTCAAAATTAAATTCAGTTATAAAAATTTATATTCAGAATCAGTTGGTTACTCAAGAGGGTTATAAAATAGGGTTCCAAAAATCTCCGGAAATAAAAGCTGAATTAAATATGTGGCGCGAAAATTATCTTGCAAATATTTTAAGGAATAAACAGTTCAAATCAATTGAAGTTACCAGCGATGAAGTAAAGCAGGAATATAATAGAATTTACAATTCATCAACGCCTGTTACTGAAGTAAATATTTTAGAAATTTTAACTGATAATCTTGACATCATTCAATTAATTTTAAATAAGTTAAGTATGGGAGAAGATTTTAGAGAGCTTGCAAAAAAATATTCAATTAGAGAAAGCACCAAAGCAGCGGGAGGCGAATTCGGATTTTTTCCCGTAACTGCGCATGGCGAGATTGGCAAGCAAGCGGCAAAATTAAAAGTTGGTGAAGTTTATGGTCCTTTAAAATTAGCTGAAGGCTATTCAATTTTTAAGCTGATTGATAAAAAGGAAGCGAGCGCGCCTTCTAATAAAACTTATGAAGAAGTAAAAAGCGCTTTAAAAGAAGATTTATCATTTCAAAAATTTATAAAACATTTTTACAACTACACCGGCGAGCTTGCTGATAAATTTGGAGTAACAATTAATCAGAAAAATTTAAGCGCAGTTAGCGTTTCAAATATTAATATGTTTACTTATAAGTTTATAGGATTCGGCGGAGTAATGACGGCTTTGCCGTTTACAAATTCATGGTACGAATGGTTTGACATTTGGAAAAATTCTAAAAAAGTAAATCCCTAAGTGATAGATTATAATTTACTGGCAGAAGTTTTGAAAACGTCTCCGCTAGAAAATACTCTTATTAAAAAAATGTATAATAATAACTATCTAATTTTTAACGTTATTTATTTCTTTTAGAGAGACGTTCGCGGAACGACTTTACTATTTACAGTACAATTTTTATTTCTTCGCTTTCGCCAAGCTTTTGATAAACTAAATCGCGCACTACTTCGTTCGGAACATCGACTTTAAAATTTAAACTGTAATACTTTCCATTTTTACTTACGTTGGAAGGGGTAATTGTATAATTCAACCCGTTAGCCGCGGTTTCAATAGCTTTTATTAAATTGTCAACGTTGGCTCCGATAACTTTATATTCCCACTCGCACGGATACTCTATATTTGGTCGTTCGCTGTTATGATCAATTATCATTTTAAATTTATTTTTTATTATAAAATTTTTTTAATAATAACAATTTGTAATCAATTACTCAACTTGTTAAAAAAGGAGAGATTGAAAATTGGTGAGATGGAAATCAGTTAAAACAAAAATTTATTTTTCATCCGCTACTTTCATTCAATCATCCATTGAATCAATCATTATTCCATTCCTCCATCTTAATATTTATATTTCAGCCATCTAACGACTTCAGACCATTTTGGTTTTTTACCCGTTCTTAAAATTCCTACTCTAAATATTTTACCAGCAAGAGGGAAAATTAATATCATTACTCCAACGCTTATTAATATAGAGAGTATTAGCTGCCATGATGGAACATCGACCAAGCTTACGCGCGCAGGCATTACAATTAAAGATGCAAAAGGAACTATTGAAGTTATTGTTGCGATGCTGCTGTTGGGATTTGATTGCAGGCTAAGCGCAATAAAGAAAGGAATCATAATTAACATTAGCAAAGGCCACACGCCTGATTGCGCGTCCTGGCTGTTATCAAAAATTGCTCCCACAGCCGCGAACAATCCTAAAAATGTAATGAGCGCTATAAAGTAATTGAATAAGAAATATAATATATCGGTCAATCTTAATTTTAAAATAAATTCTGCGGGAAGCGCAAACCAGGTAGTTGAAATAATTAATATTAATGGAGTAAGCCAAATAGCCATTTGCATTAGTCCTGTAATAGCCGTTCCTAAAATTTTACCCGCCATCAGTTCATTGCTGCTGGCGGAAGATAAAAGTATCTCCACAATTTTATTATTCTTTTCTTCAACTACTGAATTCATCGTCATCTGCCCCATAAAAATTAAGCTGATATAAAGGAGAAAAGAAAATAAAAAAGATATAATCGTGTTTCCAATTCCCTCCTCTTCAACTTCGTCCTCGGCGGTAATTCTGTAGCCTGTAAAATCTACGTTGTTGCGGGCAAAATTAATTTCATTGTCGTTTAATTTACGATCGGCAAAAAACAAACTAATTAATGCCGTGTTAATCGGGCGTCTTAAATTATTAAAGAGCGCTGTATTGTTGGGATTCTTAGAATAAAATTCAACTTTCTTATTAACCAAAGCTGAATCCGAAATATAAACCACTCCTGAAATTTTTTCGGAAGTAATATCTTTTTTTAGTTCGTTTAATCTATCATCAAATTTATTTTTAGTTACAGTTTCGTACTCAACGCTATATTTTTTTCTCATTACTTCGGGTATTGATAAAAGTTCATTTTTAACGCTGGCGCTTATTTCAGGTGATTCTGAAATTACAATAAGATTAGCATTTTGGTCTTCATTATAAGAATATAAAAATGTTTGAAGCCCAATAATTCCAATCATAAAAAGAGGTATAAGCAACGTCATTATTATAAACGTTCTGCTTAACAACTTCATTCTAAGCTCCCGCTTAATTACCGTTAAAATTCTTTTGTTAAGCATTTGCATTCTCCCTTCCGGCTAAGGTTACAAATATTTCGTGCAGAGAAATTTCATCGGCGATAAATTTATTAACGGTAATATTATTTTGGACAAGCAGCGTTAACAGCTTCTGTACGTCGGAATCATTTTTAACTTTCACTCCGGTGGTGTTGCCGTAATTTTCAATTCTATCGATAATGGGATGGTTATTTAAAAATGAAATATCCCCTTCATAATCTAAACTGACATTTCTTTTGCCGTAATTCATTTTAATAGTTTTCAATTCACCGCTTAAAATAATTTTACCATGATCTATCATTGCAATATGGTCGCACATTTTTTCAGCAAATTCCATTAAGTGAGTTGAAAAAATTATTACCTTACCTTCTTTTTTCATATCAAGTATAATTTGCTTTAAGAGATTTGTATTGATAGGATCAAGCCCGGAAAACGGCTCGTCCAAAATTATAAATTCCGGATTATGTAGAATGGTTGCAATGAATTGTATTTTTTGCTGATTGCCTTTTGAGAGGTCTTCAATCTTAGATGTTTTTCTATCAAGCAAATCAAACTGCTTTAAATAAAATTCCGCTTTTTGATGAACTTCATTTCCGCTTTTTCCTTTTAGCTCGGCAAAAAACATAAGCGTATCAATTACATTCATCTTTTTATATAAGCCGCGTTCTTCAGGCAAGTAACCGACTTTCTCTTTAAACTCCTGTCCAATTTTAGTCCCTCGTAAAATTACATCTCCGCTGTCAGGCATATAAATATTCATTAGCATTCTAATTGTAGTAGTCTTTCCCGCGCCATTCCTTCCAATTAAACCAAAGACTGAACCTTCGGGAACAGAAAATGAAACATTATCAACCGCTTTAACTTTGTCAAATGTTTTATTTAGATTTTGAACTTCCAATGCATACATATAAATGCTCCATCGTCATAAATTTGTCTTTATAACAAAGGCAAATAAACTAACTTATTTTTTTAGATTTGATGATTGAATAATTTTTATTCAAAGATATGATAAAGATTTTAATTCCCCAAGATATTAAGTTTTAATAAAAATTAATATTTTGCTGATTAAAAATAAATGTGAAATGTTAGTAATAATTATATACTAAAACTTATTCACTTAAATAATATTTTCCGCCAATTGTAAAATTAGTTCCACCAAATTTACTCCGGTAATAGACTAAATCTTTTTTAATAAAATTATATTGCGCTTCGCCAAAAATTGAGAAATTACTTTCATCAAAAGTTTTCTCTAAGTTAGCGCCCGCAAAATATCCGTATAATCCTTCGTTATCCATTGACTCAATCATCTTTCCATTTTGAAGCGACACTTTTTGATTTACAATAGAGTATGTAAATCCGCTGGAAATACCAAGCAATAATCCATTCGTAATAGTAAAGTTGTATTGCAGTCCGGCGTTAAAAATTAATTGCGAGTAAGAAATGTTTGCGGCGGTAAGCTGGTTGATAATACTCATATCGTTATCAACATAAGTTAAATAATCAAACGCGGTAAAATTTGGTTTGGAAGTATAAGTAAACCTGCTGTAAAAAGAAATTTCTTTATTAATTGGGAATCCAAAACCAATACCGACGGCAGCCTTCATTGAATTATTATTATCATCGCTCATCGGAAAAGAAGAATTTGAAATTGCAAGATTGCCTGAAAGATATGGAGAGCTATTAACTTTTGGCTGAGCTGTTAACTCAACGAATAAGAGCGGAAGAAATAAAATTAAATATTTAAAGTATTTCATTTACTAATTCCTCAAATAAATCAATTTCTATTTGTAAACTTTGGAAGCTACTTCCCTTCTTCAATATGCTTCATAATTCTTTTAAAGTAGGCGGCTTTTTGACGGTCATTATTCAAAAAATTTATTTTGAACCTATTGACAACCTGGTTAAGTAAAACATCGCCTTGTTCTTTATGCTGCTTTCTTCTATTAACATAATCGTTTATTATTCTTATTTGATCTTCACGGGACTTATTTGTCAAATTTATTTTAGACATGTTTTTACTTTTAATTACTTATGGATTATTAGGAATTGCAATGTTGTTATTTTATTAGAAACCTTATTTAAAATTCTTAATCCCAAATGGTATTGTCAAGCAATAGACAATATTTTTTAAATTGATGACTAAAGTTTAACCAATTCACAAATATAAAATTCAAATATTTGATGTTGGGACTTTAATTACATCAATTGCAAAATTTTTTAAAGGGAAACTTGACAATAATAATAAATTGGAATGAAAATACCGAATGATTTTATTTTATTTAATAAACAAAACATTCTAAGGTGTGATTAATTCCACAATTTAGCTTAATGTTAAATTGAAAAGTCTCTATAAATAATTTTAACAAAATAAGTTTATTCTATCTCAATTTCCCAAATGGAATAACCCCACTGAGTTCCCCGCTTTAAAAAATTAAATTTTAAATAGCGCGTTTCTAAATTATCAAAAATAATTTTATCAACTCCGCCGTTGGAATTTTTTTCGTTATAAACAGATAACCATTTTTTATTATCTGCTGAAGAAAGTATTTCATATTCCTTCCCAAATGCAGTTTCCCAAAAAATTGTTAAACTATTTACTTTTTGAATTTTCCCCAAATTAATTGTCAGCCATTGTGGATCGTTCCATTCGCTTTCCCATCTCGTGCCAAAGTTTCCGTCAAAAGCGTAATAAGCATTGCCCGAAGATGCTTTAACATTTTGCTTTTCTACTTCTAATAATTTAGTAATTGATCTGGAATGAGATAAAAACCATTCGTAAAGCTGAGGGTTATTATAAGTCTCTGTCCATATGTCATGCCCGCCCTCCGGATAAACAGTAAACTGCACATCGCTTCCGCATTCTTTTAATACATTGACCATTTCTTCTGCATTTGAAATTGGAGCCACATTATCTTTAGCGCCGTGAAAAACCCAGGTTGGAATTCTACGAATATTACATGCCTTATCGGGATCTCCCCCGCCGCATACCGGAGCTATGGCTGCAAATCTATTTGGATATTCTTCAGCTAAAGTCCATGTTCCAAATCCGCCCATACTTAAACCGGTTAAATAAATTCTGCTTGTATCCACATTATAATCTGCAATCACTTCGTCTAGCAGCGCATTTAACGATGTAACCGCCCAGCCTTCAGACCAATTTTCATTTTGCGGGCACTGCGGCGATACCAATATAAAAGGGAAATCATCTTTTGAATCAACTATTTTTGGCGGACCATTTCTTTTAACTGCTTCAAGGTCGTCGCCTCTTTCACCCGAACCGTGAAGAAATAAAATTAATGGGAATTCTTTTTTTTGATTAAAATAATCTTTCGGCAGATACAATAGATATTTATAACCTATTTTTTTAGTTAATTCTTTTGCAAACTTTGCGCTGTGCTGTCCAGGCTTGGTTACAATTTCGCTTGAAGAAGAACATCCTGAAAATAAATAAGCAGTTATTATTGCAGCCGCAACTATAACGCGTTTCATAAATTTGCTTTCTATAAAATCGTATAAAAATTTTCTAATAAATTCTTCTTATTAATATTCCATTTATTAATGTATTGCCTGAAATTTTTTCAAAATTAATTTTTATCCCGTTGTTCCCTTTAACCAAAATTTGCGAACTTAATTGAGCCGGATTATAAATTCCATATTCACTCTCCAAATTTAAATCCTCAAGCAAAACTTGATCATTAATTTTTATTGAAAATTTTCTGATGGTATTCTTCTCCTGAATTTCACAAATTTTTAATTTAACTTCGTACAAGCCGTCTATTACATCAAACTGATAAAATGAAACGCTGTCGTTTGCGCTCTGAAACAAAGGATCATCATCGGTAAAATTAATTCTGTGGTGTGTGTCTTTTTCATTTCCTGCTTCAAAGCCCCACGAGCCTTTTTCATAACGCTTATCTGCTTCCCAAACAAGACCGCTTTCATCAATAAAATTAGTATTGCTTCCGCAATTAACCGCGATGGTTTTTCCGGAAGAGTTTAGATGATTTGAATTTTTAGTATTGAAAAGAGAAGTTCTGTCATCATAAATAATATTCGCTTCATCAATAATTTCGTTTTGATTATTAGTTCCCTTTGCGGTTAATAAATTTTTTCCATCCTGCAAAACACAGGAGAAATTAATTGTAAAATTTTGCGGTTTAAATTTCCCCAGTGAAATATTATTTAACAAAACTTCAACTTCATTTAAGTTAGTATAAATTTTAATATTCTGTTTCTTTGCCTCTTCATTGCTCCCAGCTCTACTTTGATAATCACGAACTGCAAAATAAAGTATCGGTTCATTCTTTAAAAACGCTTTATAATAAAATGAAATATCTTTCGGCGTTCTATCAAAATAATTAATTCCTTTTTGATTAAGATTTGGTTTGGTATCGTCTCGTAACTTAGATCCAAAATCAAATTGATTCCAAAGCGCGCTGCCGGCAATATAATCTCTTTCCATAATTTGCTTAAAGGTTGACTCATGAAGCATCTGCTGATATTCGGCGCTGAAATCAAATGCCTGCGGATTTGAAGCATGAATTCTTTCATCGCTTCCGCCGCCGTACTCGCTTATTATTATTGGAGTGTTGGGATGAGTCGTATGGAAATCATCAACAAATTTTCCAAAGGCGTCAAAATCATTATAGTACCAGCCGAAATATAAATTCATTCCTACAACATCGGGAATATTTTCATAGCCATCGGCGTGTTCAACTTCTCCCGAAAAATATGCGGTAACAGTAGCTCTGGTTGAATCTTCTTTTTTAACAATTTCATTTAATTCATTTTCCAATTCAGTAATTTTTTTGTAATAATTTTCCGGCAATTGTTTCGGCGGACGCAATCTAATTTCGTTCATATATCCCCACATTAAAATAGATGGATGATTATAATGCTGACGTATCATTTCAACTAACATTTTTTTACAATTATTTTTGAACTCATCGGAAAGCGTAATTGTATTTACAACCGGAATTTCTTCCCAAACAATTAACCCAATTTCATCGGCTGTTTGCAGCGTTGTTGGGTCTTGCGGATAGTGAGCGAGACGGACAAAATTAAATCCGTTGTCTTTTATTAACTTTAAATCTTTTTGATGCGCCCAATTTGGAAGCGCGTTTCCGAACTGCGGATAATCTTGATGTCTGTTTGTTCCCGTAAGTTTTAGTTTTTTCCCATTTAAAGAAAAACCTTCGCCGTCAAAATTAAACCATCGAATGCCTAAGGGATTAATTATCTCATCTACTAATTTATCGCCGTCGTAAATTTCAGTTATTATCTTGTAGAGATAAGGATCGTCAGGCGACCAAAGTTTTGGATTGATTAGTTCACCGCTTGCAGTAAATTCCGATGAAGAATTTTTGTTAATTTTGATTTTAGAAGAAAGAACTTTTACTTCAATATTTTCTTCATCTAAAACTTTATTTAAAACTCTAATATTTTTTAGTTGATTACTTTCATTAACTATTTTCCCTTTAATATTTATTGAAGCCGATTCGGCGCTGACATTTTGTGTTGAAATAAAAACGCCGGGCGAAGCATTATCAAGCAAACCGATATGAACATCTTCCGCGGCAATCAGCCAAACATCGCGGTAAATTCCCCCGTAAAAAGTAAAGTCAGCGTCGAGCGGAGGGATATTGGGATTATAAGAATTGTCAACTTTAACTGTTAAAACATTAACTTGTGAAAAGTTAATTTGATTTGTTATATCAAGCGCAAACGCGGTATAACCTCCAATATGTTTCCCAACAAATTTATCATTCACATAAACTTCGGCGGTTTGGTTTGCGCCTTCAAAGTATAAAAATAATTTTTTATTTATTAATGACGAATCAATATTTAAAATTTTTTTATACCAACCAATGCCCCTTCTATATTGGATGGAATCGCTGTAAGCGTCCTTTAAATTCCAGGAATGAGGAATATTAATATTCTGCCATTCAACTTCATTATATTTGGCTGAATTATTAATATCTCCGTTAAAAAAATTCCACTTGTCATTCAAGGAAATTTTTATTCGCGGAGAAGCATTTATTTTTTGCATAATAGCAGCGCAGAAGAAAAAGATAATTAACGAAACAACAATAATATTTTTAAAAATTTTCAAAATTATCACCCAAAATTTTTTAAAAGAAATTTATTCCAATTTTCTTTTGTCAGCGCGCCAGCCGATGTCTCTCGTCAACGGTATCTGCATCCCTTTAGTTTCCTCCAGCCAATCATAAACTCTATTTTTTAATTGTTTCAGCTGCTCTTGATGTTCGGGAATGTCAATTAAATTGTGCATTTCATTTGGGTCTTTTTCAACATCATACATTTCATCAAAATCCCAGATGCAAAATTGAAGCGCGGCTGGGCGAGCAAAGTGAAGTTGTAACAAAAGTATTTTGTATATGCGCGCCCTCTTTTGCCATTCGATCCATATTTGGAGTTTGCAAAAAGTTCGGAGTTTTATTTACTTGTCCCGGTTCTGTTGGAATGAATCTCATAAAGTCATAACGGTGGTCATCGCTTAAAATAAAAATTACTTTTTTCGGTTTTGAATCTGAAATTCTTTTTAAATTAAATTTATTTTCCGGTTGCGCATTTAAATTATTTGAAGCAAAAGAATTAATTAATGGAAGCGCTGCGGTACTTGCCCCTATAGTTGAAATAAATTTTCTGCGCGAATATCCTTTTTTATCTTTCACAATAACCTCTTTGAGAATGATAAATTAATTAGAAATTAATTCAAAAGATTTTGTAAGTACATTATCAGAGCTTCCGCCAATCATAATGTTAAATTTTCCGGGCTCAATAATTTTTTTCATCTCTAATCCGTAAAACGATAGCATATCAGGGGTAATATTAAAAAAAATCTTTTGGGTTTCGTTCGGCTTCAGATTAATTTTTTTAAATCCTTTTAATTCCTTTACGGGACGGGTTACGCTGGCAACTTCATCCCGAATATAAAGCTCAATAATTTCTTCTCCTTCGCGATCGCTTGAATTTTTTATTTCCACAGTTGCTAATAATGTATCGCCGATTGAAGCAGTCTGAGGAAATATTTGAAGATTATCGTATATGAAAGTTGAATAGCTTAGTCCATAACCAAAAGGGTAAAGCGGGGTGTTCGGCGAATCCAAATATTTTGAGGTGTATTTGTCTTCTTCAATCAATGGTCGTCCGGTGCTTTTATAATTGTAGTAAATAGGAATTTGCCCTACCGACCTTGGGAACGTAACAGTAAGTTTGCCCGAGGGATTATAATAGCCAAACAAAACATCGCTTACTGCATTGCCCGCTTGATCGCCGGGATACCATGCTTCAACTATTCCTTCAATATTTTCATCAAGCCAATTAATTGTTAAAGGTCTGCCATTAATTAAAACAGCAATTATGGGAACGCCGGCATTGTGAATTGCTTTTATTAAATCTTCCTGAACTCCCGGTAAATTTAAATTTGTTTTACTGGCAGCTTCGCCATTCATATCTCTTGATTCGCCCACGACAACAATAGCAACTTCTGATTTCTTTGCGGCGTTAATAGCATCTTCAAATCCATTTTTTTGTACGCCTGTAATTTCACATCCTTTGGTAAAATTTATTTTTGTTTCAGAAGAAACTTTATTTTTTATTGCTTTAAGAATTGAGATTAAATTATCATGCTTACCTTTACCCGCCCAGCCACCTTGTATATTTTCAACATCATCCGCTAACGGACCTATTACTGCAATTGATTTTATATTTTTATTTAACGGCAAAATATTACTTTTATTTTTTAGCAGAACTATTGATTCACGTGCAAGCTGCAGCGCGGTTTTGTTTTTTTCGTCTTGACTGATCCCGTGTTCTTCAAAATAGTTTTTGTCGATGAATGGATTTTCAAATAATCCTAAATCATATTTTAACGCAAGAACTTTTTTTACAGATTGATTTATGTAATCTTCTGAAAGCTTTCCTGAACGAACTAAATCTTCCAAGCTTGGAGAATATACATTTCCCAAAACAGTGTCGCCTACCATATCAATATCCACTCCGGCAGTTAATCCTTTTAAAGCAGCTTCAGATTTATCTTTTGCAATTCCATGCGGGATTAATTCAGCAATCGAGTTAAAATCGCTTATAACAACTCCTTCAAATCCCCATTGCTTTTTTAAAATTTCAGTTAAAGTAAAATGATTTGCTGAAGCGGGAACGCCGTCTATATCATTGAATGAACTCATTATCGTTGCCGCCCCGCTATCCACCGCCATTTTAAAAGGGGGAAGATAAACTTCATTTAAAATTCTTTTACCAATATTAACTGAATTATAATCTCTTCCGCCTTCAGCGGCGCCGTAAGCCGCAAAATGTTTTGCAGTAGCCGCAATTGTATTTTTGCTTTTTAAATTATTGCCTTGAAAACCTTTAACTCGTGCGGCGGCAATAATGCTTCCAAGGTATGTATCTTCGCCAGACCCTTCTACAATTCTTCCCCAGCGAGGGTCGCGGGAAATATCAACCATCGGCGCGTAAGTCCAATGCGTTCCTTCCTCTGCCGATTCAAACGCAGCAATTTCATAAGCTCGTCTTATTAAATTAGGATTCCAGCTGCAGGCTTCGGCTAAAGGAACGGGAAAAATTGTTTTGTAACCATGTATAATATCGTTTGCAAACAGAAGCGGAATTTTTAATCTCGATTCTTCAACCGCTATTCTTTGAAATTCCTGCGCTTTATCCGGATTCCAAACGCCTATTAAATATGAACCAACTTTTCCTTTGCGTATCCAATCTTCGCTTACTTTATCCATACTCACAACTTGTACAAGCTGCCCGACCTTTTCGCTTAACGTCATCTTCAGAATTAAGCTATCGAGAAATCTATCTTTGTTTGATTTTGAAAGCGGCGTAGGTTGTGTGTAATTAATTTTTCGCGAGAGATGATTCAGGATATCTGCATCAACAACTTTTTGAGAAATAATTCTATGCCCCAAATTGTTTAAATGAATTCCATCGCCGAAGCCATAAACGCTGTCCTGCGTCCCATCAATATTTGCAAACGGATTCCAAAAATCTAAACCTTTATCTCCATACCTATTTAAAATTGAGTCGCGCAAGCTCATCAATTCATTTCTTACAAGTAGAGGAAAATTTCTCGGCTGCGGAGTTGCAATCCAAACCGGAATTTTATTTTTAGATGCAATTGATAAAACAGTATCATAGTTTGCCAACTGTTCAGAAACAGAATAGCCGTAAGCCGCATCATTGGAAGGAAGATTAATTATAATTGCAGAAGGATGAAAAGTAAGAGCATAAGAAATATTTTTGGTTACGCTGGGATTTGGTCGCTGCGCTGGCGGCAAATAACGCGATGGCATTATTTGATATGTTGAGTAACCTCCAAGGCCTAAATTAATAACATAAAAAGAGGAATCAATATTTTTTATGTAACTTCTGTAGCGATTAACCCATGAGCTATCGATAGGAGTTGCTCCGAAACCTTCCGCAGTGGAGGAACCGAGAATAACAATTACCACTGTTGAATCTCCGCTAATTACTTTACCGCCCGTAATTTTTAAATCATCAATTAATAAAGTATGCTCGATGTTATCGGCAATATTTTGTCCCCAAAAAATTGTTTTTATCTTTTCTAATTTTGCGTTGCTAATATTCTCTTTAAAAATTGAAATAGGTATAGAAACTTTCCGCCACTTTTTAGGAATGATTTTTTTTACATGATCTGAAACTGAAATCTTCAGGGTTTTATTATTGTAAACATCTTCCAGATACATTAAAGGCAGATTTTTGCTATCTATATTTATTTCAGAATAAAGCATAAATGAAATAGTATCCTTCAAAGTAAAATCGTTTGGCGACCATCCATCGGCTGCGGCAGCAATTCCCCAATCACCGCCTTCCACGGATTTCCAATGAAGCTTTAAACTATTTCTTCCGGAAAATTTATGCTTGGCGTTGATAGGAAATCTGGCAAAGACTAATTCAATACTGCTGGGCGATGTTTCAAAACCCCAGCTATTGGGATATGAAAATTCATTTTGACTATCTAGAAAGTAAATGTAATCTTGAGCGAAAGAATTTGTAAGGAAGAAAGTGAAAAGTAAAATTAAAAGCAGTAAAAATTTATTCATATTTTATTTTTAGATTACAAATACGGAACAGTTTTCATTTGACAGAAATTAATTAAATCCTAAAATTTTTAATCCTTTTTGAACGATGGGATCTTTCATAAAATATTTCCAAACAAAACCATTCCGATAATTTTCTATCATTACTACAATTGGTCCTTGATCGATTCCGAGATAATCTTTATCAAACCAATTTATTGTGGGATTAAACGCATCAACAAAACCATATTTTGCCCAAAGACCTTTTCCGCCGTATTTCTTATACATATTCTTTAAAGTTGGAATTACAATTTCAGGCGCAAAAGCAATTGAACCGCCTGCCGCAGTTGGCGCTATTGTGCCGTCGTCAAAAGTTGAATCTGGACCGGAAGTTCCACGCGCGGAATAATCCCAGAAATGCTTATCATCAAAATTATATTTGCTCCCCGGACCATCGCATGCAGATAATCCCCAGGTTAATGAATCGTAACCTTTCCAATTATTTGGATTTTGAATTGCGTATTCTCTTTGAACAAAAGTAGCGCGACGCGAGTTTTCAAAATAATCAATCCCCTTTTCTTTCATATATGAATCTTGCTTCCCCTTCATATCCAAAAACATAAGCGAGTATTGATGAGTAAACATTGCCGGAAAAACAACATGTCCTAATCCGTTGTAAGGCTCGCGCCATTGGTAAGAGCTAAGCCAGCCGCTGTATGCTTTTTGCGGATTAGGCATATCCATTCCCGCGGCGACAATGTACAAAAATAGCGCTTCAGTGTAGCCCCACCAACCAAGTTTGTTAAACCCTTCTTTTTCATGCCAGCCAAGAGAAATTTGATTTCCATATTCAACTGAATCGGGGAGAACAAAGAAAGACCAATTAACCCGCTTCAACAACTTTGCCGCAATATCTCTAATCTGATTTTCCGTTTCGTTATCTTCGGCGTAATACTGACGGGCGAAAATAATTCCGCTGTAAAGCAGTCCCGAATCAACTGAGGAAAGTTCGCTGTTCCAAAAACGCTTACCCGTTTTCATATCTACAAAATGATAATAAAAACCTTTGTAGCCCGTGGCAAAGGGATCAAGACTCTGCTCTGAGTTCAATAAAAATTTTAAAAGATTTAATGTGTATTGGGATGATTGTTTGCGCGAAATCCAATCATGTTCAGCGCCGATAGCCCAAATCGGCAAAGCAAAACCAACCGCCGCCATACTTGATGGAGATTTTTCTGTGGAGCGGTCTTTAACCATTCCATTTTCAAGGTTTGCTTCATTAATGAAGTAAAGAAAAGTTTTATACTGAAGCGTGTCTAAAAATATTTCATCGTCTTTTGTTAATTCATAATCAATTTTGGTTGAGTTTTTCTCGGATGATTTATCTTCACAAGCAGTCAAAATAACCAAAGCGAAAATCAAAAAAGTTAGAAATTTAAATTTGTTCATAATAGATATCTCAGTTTTAGTTATTGAGATGCCGTTCACTAAAAATTCTGCAAAAAATAATTGTGCTATTATTTTTGAAGAATCATTTTGCCTGATAAAATTTTATTTGACGCACTTAATCTATAAATATAAATTCCTGAATTTACTATAGAGCCAAAATTGTTAGTTCCGTCCCAAACAATTTTATGATTGCCGGATTTTATTTCTTCTTGCAATAATGTTTTTATTTCTCTTCCAAGAATATCATAAATTACAATTGAAATTTGCTGAGAAGAAGGAATTGAAAATTCAATTGTGGTGGTTGGATTAAAAGGATTAGGATAATTGCCCAACAGTTTATAATCGGAAGCGATTTCAGGATTTTTATTATCAACGCTAACGGCTGTAGAATCCGGCGTAAAGCCAATAGCGTCAAGCATCGGCTGAATTTCAGGATTTGCCATAAAATTATTCCAGAGCAATTGCGATCTGTAATTTTCTATCATATCTATAATCGGACCTTGATCAATTGCCAAATAGCTGCTTGCAAACCAGCCTTCCTTTAAATTGAAAGCATCTTTAAATCCATACGTTCCCCACAAACTGCCGCCGTATTCATAATAAAAACTTTTTAAAGCGTCTATCGATTCCTTTGGAGTATAAGGCATTGATGAAAGCGCGGCTGTCGGAGATATTGTTCCGTTATCATTATTAATTTCGTGAGCCTTATAACCGAACGGATCATCGCTTGCGGTTAAGCCCCAGGTGTCGGCATCGTATCCGGGAAAATGTTTTGGATTAGCAATGCTGTATGCCTGCTGAATAAGCGAATGATTTCTATTGTTAATAAAATAATTTGTGTAAGCGTCTTTTTTAAATCGAGGGTCAAAACCAAGAAATGAGTAGTGAGCAAAAAATAATGGACCGCCATTATCCCAGCCCACATACAAGGGAATTCCGTAAAATGTTTTTCCGTTTATATAATTTGCGCTGCTTGCCCAGCCCTCGTGGTACATTGAAGCCGGAATTGAATGAGTGGGCGAAGCGATTCCAAGCAAATAACAAATCATAGTTTCATTGGGACCTTGCAATTTAAAATTCATATCCCAATTATAATTCGGCGACCAATGCCAGTATAAAAAGTTACTGTTGGTATCCTTCCTATACCAATCCCATTCAACCGCTTCCCAAATAGCTGTAATTAAATTTCTAATTTGCAGTTCATCGGAATTATTTTCATTAAAATATTGTCGAGCTGTTAAAAGCCCTTGAATCATAAAAGCAGTTTCAACAAGATCGCCGCCGTTATCTTTTGTACTGAAAGGAATGACGTGTCCGGTTGTTCCGTTCATCCAATGCGGAAAACCGCCGTGGAATCTATCGGCTTTCGTAGATAAGAAATTTAAAATGGTAAGCATTCTTGCAGCGCCTTGCTCGCGCGTGATAAAACCACGTTCAATGCCGACCAGCAAAGCCATCACCCCAAAACCTGAACCGCCAGTTGTTACTGTTTCACCTGAGTTTAATCTTTCACGCGCCAACCCGGAAACCGGATGAGCATAATCCCAAAAGTATTTGAACGTTGCTCCCTGAACTAAATCGAGAAGAACGCTATCGGAGGCGGAAGTTGTAGATACTGAAACCTCTTCGCTCAACGCAGATTCATTTCCATTTAAATCATAAGCGGAAATTTTATAGCTGAAAGTTTTTGGAGGGATGCCCGTATTATTATTATAATAAGTTGCGTTCTTGGCAGCCGCGCCAACAACTTTATAGTCGCTTCCTTCCGCTCGATAAATATAATAGCCTGCAAGATCAGTTTCGGAATTTGGAGTCCAGGTCAAATGGATGTAACTATGGAAACCCACTGCAGCTAAATTTTTAGGCACAGCAGGAGCGGTGTAATCAGTATCCGCTATTGACATCATTCTTATATCATCGAGGTATATTGTGTGCAGACCGCCGTCGCCGTTATCTTGTCCAAAATAAATTGTTTTAATTTTTGTTAGATCAGTTGCACCGGGATTTTGAGTGAAGATAGAAATTGGGATAGATATTTTTTGCCAAATATTTTTTTCAATTTTGCCGATATATTTTGATAAACTTTGTTTGGGAGTTTTTATGTTTTGCGTGTCTTCAATATAAATTGAAGGGAGCGAGAATGAATCAATATCAGCCGTTGAATACGCTCTGAATGTAATTGAATCTTTTTGCGATGCATCGTGCGCAAGCCAGCCCGGCTCTGCTACGGACATTCCCCAATCTCCGCCATCAACTGACTTCCATCTTAATCTTAAAGAATTTGTTCCTGAAAATTTATATGCTGTATCAACGGGAAATTTATTTACGTTAGTCATCCCCAAAACGCTGGGGTTATTAAAAAATCCAAAGCTGTAATCGTAATAAACATTGTTGGGGCTGTCGCTAAAAAAGATATAATCCTGCGCTGTAGCAACCGAAGCCGTACAAATTAAAAGTAAAAAAATTATAAATTGTTTTTTCATAATATCACGGATTTAAGTTTTTGTTTTTTTTCCAAACGCCATACCAGCCGTTAAATTGTTCTGTTGGCGGAACCGCATAAATCTCTCCGCCAAAACCCATACGCCTTACCACTACAAGATTCATAAAAATATTATCAATGTTTTTAAGGGTTTCATCATAAATCTTGACATTATATTTATCCGCTAACTTAGCATTATACTCGTTGATATATTTTTCATATTTAGTTAATGTAAGCGCCATCATAATTTGATCTTTTACTTCGTCATAGCTCATAGAATAATTTGTGGTATCATCTTTCGTTTCCAGCAATTGAATGATTGAATAACCATCGTCAGTTTTTATAGGACCGCGTATTTCGCCGACTTCCATTTGCGCGGCATTTTTTCCAATCTCCCCGAATTTAGTTACGGGGAAAAAACCAAACACGCCGCCATCTTCCTTTAAAAGAATCTCTTTTAGAATACTGCTTTGCCAAATCTCTAATATCAATTCCAAGTGAAAGTTCGTTTAAAACTTTTTCTGCCGTTCCCAGGCTATCGGTTAAAACTTCTGCAATGTTTACAAGATGAAGAGGAATATTTTTCCCGTCGCGCTGTTTATAAATATTATAAGCTT
Organism: uncultured Bacteroidota bacterium; assembly: GCA_963782985.1. Lineage (GTDB taxonomy): Bacteria > Bacteroidota > Ignavibacteria > Ignavibacteriales > Ignavibacteriaceae > CAVSWT01. The sequence continues at coordinate 112,961 of CAWALU010000010.1, read as the reverse complement.
CTTCTTCGGAAACTTTCAGCGAATCAAAAATATTCATCATTAACATTTTTGATAAGTAAGCGACCTTCCACATATCAAGATATTTTTTTACTTCAGGCGAATTGTATAATTTTTTTTTATTCCCTTCTATGGTTAGCAATTCATCTTCAATAAATTTTCTTATGTAAGATGAAAGCGATGCGCGAATGCTTAACTCGCTTAAATCTTTAACGTAAAAACCTTCCTGACTTAATTGATTTAAAAAATATTTTGTTTTAATAGGATGGCGCTTAATCTTAATAAAGTTTTTATTTCTTTCATTAGCATCCAAATCATTTATCGCCGAGGTAACTTCATTACCGGACAATGATATTTTATTGTCATCTTGGGAAAAAGATTGGTCTGAATATTTTTCTTGGAAAGCCGGGACAAAATATTTAATTAAACTTTCAAAAATATCTTTGTCGGCGGCGACTTTATTCTTTATAAAAAAATTACGGTAATAATTTAGATATGCTTTGTAATCCGCCCTGGCCTCTACAATCTTTTTTACTTCATCCAGCGCTGATTCATTACTTTTAAGATTGGGATTATTTTTAATGTTAATTAGTTTTAAAATGTAGTAGCCATCGGCTGAAGCAAGAGGAGTTGTATAGCGACCAACTTGTAAATTATAAACGCTGTCCTCAATCGTTTTATCCATCGCGCCAAATGTAATTTCTTTTAAAGCCTGCTGCTCTTTTTTTTCATTGCGTAAAGAAAGCAGAGAGTCGAACGAAGCCCCTTCTAACAACCATTTATAAATTTTATTTATCTCATCAATGTTTTTTGAATAAATGAATTTAATCTGCCGCACTTTTTTTATTCGTTCAATTCCTTCGGCTAAATCATCCTGTGAAAAAATAGCTTTATCTTTTACTTCAATTTTGTAAAGAGCGTCGCGTACAAATATATTTTGAAGCGGATCAATAATATTGCGGAATGCTTCTAACGTGTCGTATCCTTTTTCTTGGGCGTCTAATGATAGAAGTTTTTCGGCGATAAGCTCTTCTAAAAATTTATGTTTCTCGGTGAACTCATCTTTTTCTTTATTAAGATTAGGATGAACGCTGAAATCAAACCTTTCTTTAAATTCCGATTCGGTTATTAAGTCCGCGCCTACTTTGGCAACCACCTTATCTTTTTCTTGGGATTGAATTGAAGTGAAGAGAATTAAAATAAACGTTAAAATAATTTTAAAATGAAAATTCATTAATCTTATAATTGTTTAAAGGATTAATTTTACAACAGCCAAAGTAATACTCACCGGAAGTAAGGCGGTATAGCGGAAATTAAATTTGCGGTTAATAACCAGTTAATTAAAGTGAAAATTATTAAAAAAAAAATTAAAATTAGAAATGAATCCCTACCGTAAATCTATGAGTATTATTTAATTTTCCGTAATCAGCCCAGGCATAATCAAAGCTGAGTTTTGTTGAACCGGCAAAGCCTACATAAGCGCCCGCGCCCAGCACCAGTCCGCCTTCAACATCTTCTAAAAAAAGATCGCGATAGCCGCCGCGAATTGCAAAAGTATTTAGGAAAAGCCATTCGGCGCCCGCGTTAATTCTTTCAGTGTTATCGTTGGTATGCATTGCATCGGAAGCAATAACCAATTGGCTCCAATCGCTGATGTTCATTAAATAAGATAAACCTACTCTAAATAAAGTCGGCAGACCGTAAGAGCCCATTCTTAATTCCGAAGGAAGCCTGGGATGATCGCCGTATTTATTAGGGTCCGCATCATAATTAAAATATATATCTCTTCCATCATAGGAAGCGCGGGGACCAAAATTGGAAACGCTGGCGCCGATTGCTAAGCCTTCTATTGCGGTTTGGTACTGCACGCCGAAATTAAATGATACGTCGTTTAGGCTGGTATTATAAATAGTTTCCTGAATGTAATTAATCCCTATGCCCGTCGAGACCCTATCAGTTAGCATTACGCCGTAAGCTAAGCCCAGCGATAAATTAGTAACGTCAAAATATAACCCCGAACCTGCTTCTTTTTCCACAGTTCTAATTTCCATATCGCCGGAACTTAAAGAAGTAACCTGCAAACCGAATGTTCCTAACCCTTCTAAATTAATTGCAGCAGCCGCGTAATTATATTTTATATCTGCCAGCCACTGGCTATATGTAAACTGCACATTAATATCCTGAACCCTTCCCAAACTGGCGGGATTATAAAATGCCGCCGAAGCTTCGTTTGAAAGAGACGCTCCGGCATTGCCCATGGCAACCAATCTTGAGCTTGGTTCAATCTTTAAAAATTGTCCAATAGTAGTTCCAACTTTTGACTGAGCAAAAACATCAGCGTAAAATAAAATTAAAACTGTAATAAAAATTTTTGTAAAAGTTTTCATATTCATTCACCGAATTATAATTCGAATTTTTATTTAATGACCGCAAATTTACCAATGTAATCATCTACGCCTGGCGCCTCTACGTGAAAGATGTAAAGCCCGGGCGCAATTTCTAAATTATCTTTTGATCGCATATTCCAGGCAATATAATTTTGGAAACCGGTATTTTGGTTTAGTGTTTTAACCAGCTCTCCGGTAATTGTAAAAACCCGAACTACGGCATTAACCGGCAAACCCCTAAATTCGATACGCCTGTCGCCTCTGCCAGATTGTGCATACGGCGCTTGTTCAAATGACGCCATTCCAAGATATGGATTGGGAACCACGTAAGGTTTTGTATTATACTCAGCGGTTTGCTGCGCCATATCAATAAAAGAAGAATCTGTTACAAAAGTGAATACATCATTTTTACTGAAGGGAACGCTTATCGCAAGCTGATAAATATCTCCTTTTTTTGGGAAGATTGAATTTGCATACTTAGGACCGTTTACAGTATCGACAGTTATTCTCCAAACCGGCAGAACTTTATCCGCGCTATTTTTCGAAAGTATTTCTATATATTCATTGCCTCTGCTGATGGTTTGATTTCCATCCGAATCAAAAAATCTAAAATCAACAGGGAAGGTAATTCCAGTTTTAGTAGTACCCGTAATTTTAAATTTTGTAGGAACAGCGGGAACGCCAATTGTCGATTTAGAAGTGTCCAAAACTACATCATCAAAAATTATAGAATAGTCTGCCGGGTATAATAGTCTTTCAGCATTTGCCGGAGTGGATGTACTAGAGATTCTGGTTTTTAATACCATGTTCGTTTGACTGGAAGGCAGAAATCCAGAGTTTAAAGTATCAGGTTCCAGATTTGGCGATGTAAATATTATTGGCAAAATTCCTAAACCCACAGGTCCCCTTCCCAAAGCCAGCAAATCTTTTCCCCCAACAAAAACCGTATCATTCATTCCATTTGTTACATCAAACAATTCATAACTACTTGCTCTAATGGAATCTTTGGGAGAAGTAAAACGTATTTCGAATGTATGATTTTTGGGAACCAAATCAGGATTAGGAATTTCCAGCTGAACTGTCCCTTGACCAGCGCCTTCGGCGTGAGTTAAGTCGGTATAAGTTCCCGGTTTGTATCCCGGCGCCTGCGCATTAGGATAAACTATCACTACATTTTTAGGAAGAATAATTCCGCCGCGCAATGTTTGATTTACAGAGATAGCGCTTTCAGAGGGATAAACATTTAAAAGTTCAATTCCTCTATCGTAAGAAGTAACCGCATAAAAATATCGTTGACCATTTACAACCGTAGTATCTTTAAAAGTGTGCTTAACTCCTGAATCTGTGCCGAAATAAAATTGAAGTCCTTCAACTGAAACATTACTGTAATCAAGTATTCCGTCATTCAAATCAAAAACCGCTAAAGCTTTCCCGGGACCCAAAGGACCCAAACCCTGTGCATCATAAACAACCTGAGGATCAAGAAAACTTTCATCGGAGCTTCTATAAATTTTATAGCCTTCAAAATCATTTGTATTTGTTATTGGGTCAAAGGCGTCTTCAGCGGCGTTATCCCAGGTTAAATTTACAAAGCCGTCTCCCGCATATGCTTTTAGCGTAGGCAGCGGCGGCGGCGTGGCAAATTGGTAATTGGCGTCATAAATTGTTTGCACAATCTGAACTGTTTTTGTCATTTGATAAAGATCAGAGCCAAACGCCAATGCAAGACTAAATCTTTCAGTTTTTGCGGTGCCTAAAAAGAAAGGTCCGGAAGCAAATAAAAATCCTATATTATAATTTCTAACGCCTTGAATATTTTCAAAAGGATTAGGTCCGGTCCATTTATCGTACAAAACTCTTGGCCATTGTTTGGCGTCCATATAAAATATTATGTCGTCTGTGGGACCAATACCGCCCGCGCCCACTCTTATTCTGTTCAGCTTAAACCCTGTTAAACCAATTTGATCTGATTCATTTAAATCCGTTCGATCAAAATTAGGTTCGCCCAAGGTAGGTATAGAATCATTCTCGCCTGTATCGAAAGTTCCAAACACACCGTCAGCGCCTGTATCATTATTTAATGTCCAATCTAAATCTTCATCGCCAGTCCACCAAACACCTCTTTGCAGCGCAGGGCGAAGTCTGAAGTTAGCAAATCTATTTAACCTGGTAGTATCATAATTTGCAGCAAGGTAGGCAATAATATCGCCTTGCCCTACAATTTTTTGACCGGGACCGCTGTCTCGTTGTTCATCAACAATGCCGTCTTCATCGTTATCAATACCATCAATTGGGTTGCCGGGCGTTTCAAGATATGCGTAGCCAAGGTAACCGGTGTTGCCAAACTGACCATGCCCGTTATAATCCCATGTATATACTAAATCTAAACCATTGGTGGTGTCATAAAAAGCATTGTCATCATCGCTTTCATAAACTAAATCAAACGGGCTAAGCGAGCTGCCGCCAATGCCCGAATCCATATACAAACCAAAAATTACATTATAACTGTAATTAGTAGTGCCTTCATTAGAAATATCGTAGTGCCAAAAAATTACATCGCGGGATTGAATGTTAGCCCATTGAAATCCTCTTTGATCTACTTTGAGCGCCATACCTCTTCGGGTATTGTCGCGGGAATCAGGATAAAAATTCCACTTGCCGTAATAATCATCATCGTAAACGCAATAACTTTCTTGATCTGCATTTGGTCGTTTGCCGAAGTAGCCGTTCCATGAACCGGTCCAGCCTGGATCATCGGGGTCGTTTACTTTATCGGGCCAGCTATCAGGCCAGGTTCTAGGGTCGTAACTTACAGCGGGCGATCTTCCAATATTTATATTTGGATCTAACTGAAGATAACCGGGGCGGGGGTTAAACCTTTGCTGCCTTCCGGTATTAGGATTTATCTCCTGTCTTTCGCGGTAGCCTGTCTCCATTATATAAAAATCTTGCAGCTGCCCGTTAGCGCTTTCCTGCAGTTTGGCAAGCACGAAAGGAGTTACGCCGTCGCTGTAATTTTCAAGCGAGCCTTTTGGCCATTCCATGGAATGAAAAATTGTATAATCAGGGTTGTCTGTATAATTGCCCGCCATTCCATAATTAAAAAATAGAGTTCGTATTCTATTGGCATCATGCGTTCCCTGTCTAACATAATCTTCGCTGCCTCTTTGATCCTGAGGAACCACATCCAAATATTGGGCATTTGCATTAGAGTATAGGATTAGAAAAAGAAAAACTAAAATTAATTTTAAGGTTGATGAATAATTTTTCATACTGATCATATTAATTACTCCTGAATGAAATACCAAATTCAATTCTGCGAGGGTTATTTAATCTATTGGGGTCTAATGGCTCGCCTGGTCTTAATGTTAAAGATGTAGTCGGGTTTCCGGTATCGGTATAAACAAATCCGTTAGCGTAGTTTTGATTAAATAAATTAAACACCCGAAGGAATAAGCTGAAATCAGAAAAACCAAAATTAAAATATTTTTCCGCGCGCAAATCAACTGTAAAATAGCTGGGCTTTCTGCCGGAGTTTCTTTCTTCCTCGGTTAAAAATCCAACTCCCAATTCAGGAGTGTAGGGCTGACCGGAAGCATAACGGATAATTGTACTTATGGAATAATCTGATGGAACTTGATACATAGCCGTAACATTAAGCGTATGCCTTTGATCCCAGGTAAAAGGAATATCGCGCGGTCTCGGATCTTCGCCGCCCAAAGCTCTTTGCGCTGTTTCATTAGGATCGCTGGAATTTCCATCTGCAAAAATTAAACTGTAATCTAAAGATGCGCCGAAATTACCCACGGGTCTTTGCACCAATGAAAATGTTATTCCAGAAACGCTTCCGTAATCAACATTTGTGTTCCTTGCGTACTGGCCAAAGTTATAAGTTTCAATTACTTCTGTTCCCAAAAGGTTTCTAATATCTTTATAGAAGAAAGTTAAATCGATTCCAAGATTATCATTTATTGCCTGCTTTAATCCCACTTCATATTGAACGGTAATTTCGGGACCAACATCAGGATTGCCAAGATAATCTTGTTCATAAGTTGCCCCGCCGGTTAAAAACTCTAATACTTTATAATTTGCATTATTATATAACGCGCTGTACTGCGGCATTTGATAAAAATGTCCGTACGAAAAATGTAATGCGGATTTATCAGTTAATGGAAAACCAAAACCTAAACGCGGCGCAATGGTATGCTTAGTTTCTGCTTTTTGCAGAACCGAGCCGGGCACGCCATTAATAGTGTTGGCAGGATTTTGAAGATTGCTTGGCACTAAAGCGTTGGGGTCAAAATACTCATATCTTAATCCAGCCCGCACAACTAAATCGCCAAGTTCAACTCTATCTTGAACATAAACCGCCCCTTGTTTTGGATAATATGATTCAACTTTTTTGAATCGAGGATCAACAGGGTCAATTTCTTTTGGCTGAAGCCTTACAATATTTGTAATTGGGTCGGATTGAATAACGAGCTGCCCGGGAGGTCCAAATTTCAATTCATTAAGTTGTCCTTCAATTCCCGCTTCAATATAATTAGCTTTGTTAGCCTGCCAGGTAAAATCAATTTTCGCAACTCCAAAATTTGTTAACTGAGTGAAGCGGTTAAAATCAATACCGGAAATAAATGCGCCATACTCATAACCATTAATACTTTTGGGATAATCGGCGGCTATGTATCGGGGATCGTAAATTGAGCTAAACTTGTAATCATTATACTCAAAATAATTATGACGAATGCTTATCTTGTAAAACATATCATTAGAAAGAGTGTGTGTAAAATCTATTCCGTGGTTAATTGAAAAAGTTTTATTATCTCTTTGTCCATCGGGGTTAAATCTATAAGCAAAATTATAAGATTTTTTCCAAATATCATTAACAATAGCAACGTAGCTAACGGTAATTTTATCCAGTGAATTATTGGTCAGCTTAAATTGACCGCTCCATTCATTATAAGGATTCATTGAAACTTTTTTGCCATCTCCTGATGGGATTAACCATTCCACCTTCGAATATTATTTTGTGTCTGTTGGAAGAAATCTTCTTTCGCCAAATAAAAAGCCTTCATTAAAGTATCTTCTTCCGCTTAATAAAAAAGTTGTATTAGGAATGAAAGTAGGTCCGCTTACTGTTAACTGATAATTTTGAATTGAATAAGGAATAAAATCTTTATTGTTAGGATAATTTTCATTATCAGCCGGAAAATAATCGCCGCCGTAAACCTCGCCCGAAATAATAAAATGATCGCTTCCGCTTTTTAAAGTCGCATTTATTACGCCCGACATTGCCTGCCCGTATTTAGCGTCGAATGTACCGCTGACAACCGATACTTCTTCCAAAATTGATCTATCTAAAGAAAGGCTGGAAGAATTATCATAAGGGTTATTGATACTAACGCCATCCACCTGAAACTGCACTTCGCCCGCTCTGCCGCCCCGTATATGAAAGTCGTCTCCGGATTTAACAATGCCCGCTTGCAAATTAATAATATCATTTAAATTTTGGATGGGAAGCGCTTCCATTTCTTCGGATGTAACAGTTTTAACCGAGCTTGTTTGATTAAATTCAACTACAGGCTTTTGAGCGACAACGTACACAGTTTGGGATTCCACTACGGTAGAATTTAATTGAACGTCATGAAATGTAGTTTTGTCGGTAGATATTTGAATATTTGAAACTACTTCGGGATTATAACCAATATATTGATAACGTATAGTGTAAGTACCGGGACGCAAATTTAATATTGAATAATAACCGTCAATATCGGTTGCAGTTCCCTGATTAGTTCCCACAACTATAATATTGGCGCCTACCAAAGGCTCGCCATCGCTTTTATCAATTACACGCCCTGATAATTTTCCGGTTTGGGCAAAAGCAAAACTCGAATACAAAATTAATATTATATAAAGGGGAAGGAATTTGTTTTTTATTATGTATGTATAAATTTTTTGTAGAAATGTCTTCATAGTACGCCGTCAAAATTTTTATAAATAAATATGAAAGCAAAAAAACAGAGTATAAGGACCGAAGCCCTTATACTCTGTTAAGAACAATTACTTGAGAAGAACCATTTTCTTTACTTTGCTATCAAGTGTTTGAGCGTTGCTTAAATTCTGAACTTTTAATTGATAGAAATAAACGCCTGAAGATAAGTTTGCGCCGTCGAATTTAAATTCATTATTTCCGGCAGGCACATTAGTTTGTTTCATTACTGAAATTACCTGACCCAAAATATTGTAAACTGATAAAGTAACATCTGCATTTACATTAACCGCATATTTAATTTTGGTAGATGGGTTAAATGGATTTGGGTAATTATCAAATAATTGGAACGAAGTTGGCAATGAATTTTTATCGTTTACTCCAACAATTGGATTTGAAGGGCCAAGAGCGATCCAAGCTGGGGATAGTTGTCCATTTGAAAATTTAAACCACCAGGTATATGCGTAATAGTTGGAGGCAACGTCGTCAAATGCATCAACGTCATTAGCGATAGCTCCGATGAACACCACGCTGTCGCCTAAATTTTCCGGGTAGTTAAAAGCAGAAAAAGGTATTTTCAACTCAACGGAATAGCCGCTGTCGGCTTCGGATATATCATTTAAGTTAGTCCCATTGCCAAGCGTCAAAGCATATTCAACGCCCGCGGTATCAGACATCCCAACCAAAGCATCGCCGGCTTGTGCATTGCCGGAAGAATCAATATTTACAGTTAAGGCTTTGGATGGAAATATTCCACTGCCGTTCACATATTTTCTTGGAACCATAAAGAAAGTAATTCCGTCTTTTCTACCTTCCTGCGGCATAGTAACTATTTGGTCTTCTACTTTTGCGCCCACATATAAATTTGCATCGTCATAAGTAACCCAGTAATTAACTTCAGGTCCGTCAACAACTGTGGGAGCCGCATTCCAATCATCTGTTTTATAACCGCTAGCCCAGGCGCCGGTGCCGGCAATAGTATCGAAGCCAGCTTCGTCGCCATATTTAGCGCTGAAATGAAGCGTATTATCCGCTTTCCAGTCGCTTAAATCGCCATCAACAGTAATGGCGTCGCCGCTTCTCAAACGAGGTATTGTATAATCAACGGGCGGATTTAATCCAGCCGGGCTTGATGTGGTTACCGAAGGATCAATAAATAAAGCTGAGTAGTACCATGTTTCATTCCATTCATTGCCCCACCATGCTTTATTAAATCTATTGTTGCTTAATGTAGAATCCATAAAGCCGTCTCCATCCCATATACAGACGCTAAATGGTATTACATCTTTTCCATTAGCATCAAACCCCATGGAGTCAATTCTCATTCTATGTTCCGAAATCCAACCTTCATCTGCGAGCGAGTCATACGACATACCGCCGATAACAGAAGTAAATTGTTCCCATTGAGTTAAGGTTGTATCGCCGCCGCCCTGTACTCTGATATCGCCTTTTAATATTGGCTGAGAACCAGGGGTCGGTTGCGAAGGCAGTCCCGCCCACTTCCAACCAAACGTCGGGAAATGTTCAAATCTATAATCCCATACATTCTTACCAGTAAGATTGTGTGTTTTAGCATTACCTTGTCCGTCTTTATAACCCCTAAATGATATAATCATACCGTCAAATTGTTCCCAATCTAAACCTCCAACATTTTTATCTTTGGATTTAAAAAGAAGGTAAATGTATGGGGCTTTATATAAAAATTTACAAACAGCATTTGCAGAATCACCAGGCACATGCAGCCCTTCCTTCCACATATAACCGCTGCTTGGTAAATAAGTGGATTGACCATAGCCAACAACCACAGAATCAGCTTTTGCCCAAACCGCGTCTTCCACGCCGTCCAATACAATATCTTCTCCCGCAGAAAGTGTTCTGGCGTATCTTGCGTCTTCGCGGGCGTTTTTATTTGCAGCCCACTGCGCCATTACAGTGGTGTGCGCGAACAATAATAAAAAAGAACTTATGATAAGAAACCGTATCTTCTTATTCATACAACCTCCTTAAGGTTATTTTTTGATAAATGTATTTTGTTAATTATCTAAGGAAAACATTTCTTAGTCTATGCCCTCCGTAATTATTTAAAGATATTGAAAAAATCAAATGAGAATTTATCTTTTCTGTACTTTTAGCTTTATTCTTTCTAGTAAATATCTTTCTCGCAAATATCTTTTTCAACCAAATTATTTTTTATAAAGTTATTAGAGTTTGAAAATAACTTAAGTGTTCTATATCGCTTTTATATTTTTAACGGAAGTTTTTTTGAAGAAAATTGTAAACGTTTACATTTTATGTAACAAACTAATAAACGGAAATTTATTTGTCAAGTTAAAACTTCATTATCAAAATTAATTATTCTTAGATATTTTTTAAGATTGTTTAAAGACTTTTAATCTTTAAAAAACTCTTAAACTATTGTGTTTAGCCCTTCACGCTCCCCATCATAATTCCTTTTATGTAATATTTTTGCAGAGCTAAAAATACGATTAAAATAGGAATAATTGTAATAACGGAACCAGCCATCATTAACTCAGGATCTTTAGTATGCTCGCCCATCAAGTTTGCAAGCGATACTGGAAGCGTATACATTGAATTATCAGTTAAGACAATTAGAGGCCATAAGAAATCATTCCAGGTTGTCATAAAAGTGAAGATAGCCAGCGTAACTAAAATTGGAACGCACAACGGCAGAATAATTTTTCTGTAAATTTGAAAATCAGTAGCGCCGTCCATTTTGGCAGATTCTATTAAACTATCAGGGATTGATAGCGCATATTGCCTAATTAAAAATATGCCAAAAATATTAGCAAGACCGGGAATTATGATTGCGAAGTAAGTGTTGATAAAACCAAATTCTTTCAGCATTAAAAATAAAGGAAGCATCGTTACCTGCGCAGGTATAACCATGGATGTAAGCAATAAATTAAATAATTTATTCTTCCCTTTAAATTTAAATTTAGCAAATGCGTATCCCGCCATCGAATTAAAAAAGAGCGAAACTAATGTAACAGTTACAGATAAAAATAAACTGTTAAAAATATTCCGCGTAATGTTTAGGCGTGAGAATAAACTTTTGTATTGCATCCATGTAAAAATATCCGGCACAAAACGCGGGGGATAAACGCTGGCATGGCCATCAAGCATAAATGACGCGGACACCATCCAAACAAAGGGCGCTAATGTTATTAAACCAGTAACAATTAAAAATGTATATAAAATGGTTTTCTTCATAAGTTACTCATGGCTCTTTTGCAATTTAAGCTGAACTAGCGTTGCAATAAAAATTATGAAAAATAAAACGAAAGCTATCGACGCCGAATAACCCATATTCCACCATCGGAAACCTTCCTGATACATATATTGAACAATGCTTAAAGTGCTGTTTAATGGTCCGCCTTGCGTCATTATATATGGTTCGGCAAATAGCTGGAAAAATCCTATCATAGTTATAATGCTAATAAACACAGTGGTTGGAGCTAACATTGGAATTGTAATTTTTTTGAATTGCTGCCAGCCGTTTGCGCCCTCCATCATTGCGGCTTCATAAAGATATTCAGGTATGTTTTGAAGACCCGCAATAAATATTATCATGTTGTATCCAAAGTTTTTCCAGACTGACATAATAATTATTGCAGGCATCGCCCAATTAGGATCGCCCAGCCAATCAATAGGATTTATTCCAAAAAATCCCAAACAATAATTTAACAAACCAAAACGAGGGTGATAAATAAAACGCCATACAATGGCTACAGCCACTAAATTTGTAACAACGGGAATAAAATATGTAAGCCTAAAAATCGACTTAAATTTTATTAGCTTTGAATTTAAAAGAATAGCAGCGCCCAGCGAAACCCCCACCGATAAAGGTCCCGCAACAATTACATAATAAAAAGTATTTTTTAAAGCCGTCCAAAATAATGGATCATTTAAAAGTTCTATATAATTTCGAAACCATAAAAATCTAACATTTGAATAACTGCCGAGAGAATAAATATCAAAATCTGTAAAGCTGATAAACGCGGCTGCAATAACAGGAATAAAGAAAAAAATCATTATGGAAACAATAGCGGGAGCTAAAAATAAGTAAGCCGCCGATGCGCCGTATTTAAAATTTTTCTCTCTCATAAAAAAATTAAATCAATTTTTATCTTTACTTAAAAGCCATCTTCTTTTATCAAGAATGTTGTCAACATCTTTATCCAATTTGATTAAAGCGCTATGAACGCTTACAGCTCCGCGCGCAGCTTCTTCGGCGTACTGCTGTAGTTTTGAAAATACAATTTGTTCCCATTCAGTTATCTTGGGCGTTGCAACCACGTAAAAAAATTGCTTGTAAAAAGCCTGCATATATTTATCATTTTTAAATGCCGGATCTTCCCAGGCTTCTTTTACAGCGGGAAGATTATTAACCAGATTATAAAATTCGATTTGAGTTTTCTTCTCCGATAAAAATTCAATAAACTTCCAGGCGGCTTCTTTATGCTCTGAGTTTTTAAAAATAACAAGACTTGATCCGCCGGCAAGCGAAACTCCCGGAATTGAATCGTTGTCTTTACCTGGCAAAGGCGCAGTCATCCATTCATTTTTTAAATTACCCGACATCCATTTTTTAAATTCAGGAATATTCCACGGACCGGAGATATACATTGAAAAATATCCTTCGGCAAAGGCTTGATATACATTTGTTACCTGCGAAATTCCCAGCGGCGCTAATCCTTCTTTATGAAACTTAATTAAATACTCAAATGCTTCTTCAAATTTTTTCCCGCTAAAATTTCCAAGACTATTATTATCTTTTAAAATTCCCGATCCATTCTGCAGACCAAAAATAACAAAGGTCGCCCATTCATTTGTGGGAAGATAAATTGCGTATTTATCTTCTCCCTTATTGTTTGCGGCAATATTTTTTGAAACTTGATAAAGCTCATCCCAGGTTTTGGGAGGATGATCAAAGCCGGCTTTTTTAAGAACGTCGGTTCTGTAGTATAAAACGCGAGTATCAATGTACCACGGAATACCATAGACAGAACCTTCCAAAACATTCGTATCCCAAATACCGGGAAAATATTTTTCCGATTTTACAATATTACTTTTTTGAATAAACGAATCCAGATTGATGATGGCATTTAATTGGCTGAACTGCGGCACCCAGGTGTTTCCAAGCTGGCAAAGGTCGGGCGTATTATCGCCGGCAAAAGCGGAGATTAATTTTTCCTGCGCCGCCGTCCACGGTATCATTTGGACATTTACTTTTATACCGGGATTATTTTTTTCAAATTCAGGAACGATTTTTTTTAATGATTCCCCTTCGCTGCCCAATCCCCAAAAATCTAATTTAATTTTATCATCATTTTTATTTTTGCAGTTAAAGGAGAATAGCGACATTAAAAAAATAAAAACTATAAAATTTATATTCTTTACTAAAGCAGAAAAATTTGTAAACAAAGTTTTCATTATTCAGCTTCTACTTTTTAACATTTCCAACCACAACGAATTTGAAAAAGTTTTTTGATAAGATTTTATTTTTGTTATCAACAAGTTCTAAATCAATATTGTGTTCACCTATAGAAATATTTTGAGGGAGAAAAAATTCAAATGATTCATAATTAATAAAAACAACGTCGTCTTCATTAATATTTATATTTTTTATTGATTGAAATTTTTTGCCGTCTAATAGAAAATTTAATTTACATCCGTTATACTTTTTGTGATAATCATTTATGATATAAAAATCCAGCAATAATTTTCTTCCCGCAAAATATTGATCTTGCCTAACATTCGTTGAAATAAAAATCGGCTGATAAACTTTTTTTAAAGTTTCGTAGCCCGGCTTCGGCTTTTCATAAAAATCAACAACAGACCAGGTGATAGATTCCCAGCAATCAATAAACATAAACTGGAAGATACCCGTAGTGCCTTTAAACTTTTTTCTTCTATAAAAATTAACGGCTGTTTCAATTACATCCGATTGATAAGTTTGAGAATTTGAAATGAATTGATCAATACTATTTCCCATTTCCACTTTTGCAATATTAAAAGTTTGATCGACTTGAAAATCATGATACTCCCAGGTTTCCCAATCAGGCGGAAATAATTTATCATTACTAATAAATTTTTGAAGTGAAGATTTAACCGGCAAAGCCTGCGCTCCGAATTCAGTTACAAGCGGACCCATGGGCGCGGCGGCGTAATGTTCTTTGTTTCCCCAATACCAGCCGTCGTAAGGATGCTCTTCATAATTTGATGCGAGCCGAATTATTCTGCTGTTGTCTTCACTCATAATTGCCTGGCGAAGCATCGGATCAAGCGAATGTATTTGCTCGCCGGGTTCATTATGACAGCACCAAAATGCAATTGAAGGATGATTGTATAGCATCCTAACCATCTCTTTAATTTGTGTTACTGCGTTATCGGCAAAAAGATTTGAAGTATCGTAAGTCCATTGCAGACTAAAATCCTGCCAAACTAAAATTCCCTGTTTATCAAACTCATCATAAAGTTCTTGTCTGTTTACATGCGCATGAACACGGACAATATTAATATTTGCCTGCTTTATAAGTTTAACAATTTTAATAATTTTTTCTTTATTCAGCTCGCTTAAAAATTGAGTTGGGATAATATTGGTTCCCCTAAGAAATAATCTTTTCCCATTTAAATAAAAGCGCTGATCGCCGTCAAGCTTCACTTCTCTAATGCCAATATTCAATTCATAATTTTCCAAATACTTAGATGAAACTTGAATATGATAAATGTTTGGCTTGCCTAAATCCCAGCTGTTCCAAAGGTTTGGTTTATTAATTTTTATTGAATAGGAACATTCATTTTTGCCCGGCTGAATAATAGTTTCTAAATTTTCTTTAGTTACTTTATTATCAGGAGAAATTATTTTTATCTCAAGTTTTATAGTGCGCGGCAGATTAAATTTGCTGGTATATTTAAAATCAAAATGAAGAAAAGCTTCTTCATAATTTCCATTGAACGACGCCGTAACTTTTAATTTATGGATAACAACCGGGTAACCCAGTTTAATATAAACATCATTCCAGATGCCGCCTGTATTTTGATCTTGTCCAGTTTTCGGATTCCATCCGCCGGGTCTGCAATCGTGATGATTAAAAATTCCTTTAATTAATTTTTTTCTATGCAGGCCAAACTTTCCGCGGTTCTTCAAAAGGCGAATTAACTTTTACGACTAAAATATTATTTGAAGACTTATTTAATAATTTAGAAACATCAAAATCAAACGGCTGAAAATATCCTTCGTGATGACCTATAAAATTCCCATTCAGCCAAACGTCAGCAAAGTAATCTACGCCGAGAAAGTTTAATATTATTAAATTATTTTCTGTGGAAGTACGATTAGGAATAGAACAATTAAATGGAAATGCTTTTATGAACCAGATTGTCCCGTTAAAATTATGAAGACCTTGTTTCTCCCAATTTGATGGAACATTCATTTCCCCATCATATTTTTTTAATTTTATTTTTTTATTAATCTCATCAACTGAAAATTTTTCTTCAGCGTCTTTTATGAAATTCCATTTGCCGTTAAGCGATATAATATTTTTTTTATTCATTTAATTTGCGTTAAAAATTAATTCGGCAATGTTATTCAAACAACCTGCATTCACCCATTCTGTCAATCGTTCGATTTTTCATTAAAGCATTCATGCAATTCCGAGGGGGATTTCGCTTCGTTTAACATTCAACTATTCATCATTCATTCTTTCTTTATCCCATAAAAACTTTTACATTAACTTCTTTTGCATCTGAAGACTTTAAAATATTTCCTTTAATTTCTTTACCGTCGACTTCTATTTTTTCCACTCCACCGGAAACATGCTTGTTATTAATTACAGAAATATTAAATGCGGTTCCTCTAAAAACTCTTTTCATTTTAAAGCCATCCCATTCTTTGGGAATTGAAGGATCGATTTCCAGCCCTTCATTGGCGGCTCTAATTCCAAGTATCCAATCAACCGTAACCTTTTGCAGCCAGGCAGCAGAACCGGTGTACCAAGTCCATCCGGCTTTGCCATAAAATGGAGAATCCGGTCCATCAATATTTCCGGGCGTAACATAAGGCTCGGCGGTATATTCGTCGGCGTTCATCCCATTGTTAATTGGAGATAATCTTTTAAAAATTTCATACGCAGTTTTTTGATCGCCTAATTTTGCGTAAGCCCAAATAGCCCAGGTAGCTGCGTGCATATAAACTCCGCCGTTTTCTCTTCTGCCCGGAGCGTAACGTGAAAGGTATCCAATAAATTTATCGGGAATTGAATAAGCCGGAGCAAGCAGCAGCGTTCCATTTTTTTTAAGCAAATGTTTTTTGACGGAATCCATTGCGCGTTTTTGTTTTTCCCTTTCAGTAATTCCGCTTATAACAGACCAGGTTTGCGGATTTAAATAAATACTGCCTTGCTTATTTTTTTTGCTTCCAAATCTCTCGCCGGAATCTTTTGTCCCCCGGTAAAACCAATCGCCGTCCCAGGCATATTTATTAAACGCAGTATGTAATTTTTTTGCAGCGCTATTAAGTTTCTTTGCATTTGCGGAATCTTTTTTTCTCTCTGTTATACTTTTAAATTCAATTAAAATGTAGTAAAGAAATTCAGCCAGCCAAATAGATTCGCCTTTCATATCAAGCCCCACAGCGCTTAAGCCGTCATTCCAATCGCCCGCGCCTATAAGGGGCAAACCACGCTTGCTCATTCTGCTTAAAACTTTATTGATTGATTTTATACTATGCTGATATAAAGTTTCTTTAACTTTTTTGTTATCGTAATATTCAACTTTAGTGTTTAAGAAGTTTAAGTTGTTTGTCTCCTTTAAATATTGAATTAAAAGAAACGGCAGCCATAAAAGATCATCAGTCATTTTGGTTGGCAAACCGGTATCGGTTATGGGATGCCACCAATGAAGAACTGTTCCGTCATAAAATTGATGCCGCGCGTGAAGCCTAATTTGATTTTCTGTGTATGATTTATCGATTGGCAGAAACACTAAACTATCCTGCAGCTGATCCCTAAAACCAAAGGCGCCGCTCTGCTGATAATATGCCGTGCGACCCCAAAGCCTACCGGCAATTGCTTGATAACGAAGCCATTTATTTACAAGCAAATTCATTGCTTCATCAGGCGTATCAATTACTAAAGTGCCGAGTAATTCTTCCCATCTATTTTTAACGTCTTCCAGCGCTTTATCAATTTGTTTTGATGTAGAATATTTTTTTAACGTGGATGACAAATTTTTCTTGTCTTTTATAAGTCCTAAATAAAAATTAACTCTATCTCCTTCCCCACTTTTAATCTTAACATCAACTTTTAAAGTTCCGATGGGATCATTCCAATTGCCAATTTGTTTAGTAAGCTTGCCTTCTTTTAAAGCGGCGGGAGAAGCAAGATCTCCGTATTGCCCAATAAAATTTTCTTTTTCAGTTTCGTAGTCAACTACTTTTTTGTTAGAAGTAAAGAAGCCATAAAACTCATAATTAATATTCCAATGTCCTCTATTGCCAAGCGGAATTTCCCATAAACGCTTTGTAGCTAGGATTGCATTATTTTTTTTATCAAACTCAGTTACAATAAATGTTTTATGAAATTCTCTGTGATGATCGGAGGAAGAACCGAGACACCATTCAAAATAAGTAAAGAGAGAAAGGTCAGCATCCTTCCCTGAATTATTTTGAATTTTTAAATCCCATATTTCTAAATTATCGTCGTTCGGCACGAATAAAGTGAATTCAATTTTTATCCCTTTATACTCAGAAGTTAAAACTGTATAACCAAAACCATGTCGGCATTCATAGCTGTCCAATTTTTTTTTTACGGGAAGAAAAGTCGGAGACCAAATTTCGCCCGTTAAATTATTTTTAACGTAAATATATTTTCCCCAATTATCCTGAATTAAATCTTGATGCCAGCGAGTAAGCCTATTAAATTCAGAATGAGTCTGCCAGCTAAAGCCTCCGCCAGCTTGAGAAATTATTAATCCGTAGTTTCCGTTTGTTAAAATATTTACCCACGGTTTAGGGGTTCTGTAAGTTTTAATTATATATTCATTCCCATCCTCTGAGAAAAAGCCATAATCTGTTTCAAATTTTTTTTTCACTTTAATTCCCTGCAATTAACAATATGGTATTAGAAATTTTAAGATGATTTTTTTGAAGGTAAAACATCAGCCGGCATATAGCGCCGGCTGACGATAAGAAATACTAACTAACACAAAGAAAATTATTTAAGTAAAATAAGTTTTTTTGTATCGACAAAACCGCCTGAATTAATTGTATAATAATAAACGCCGCTGCTTAATTTAGAAGCGTTAAAGTTTATTTTATGCTGACCGGCGGTAACAACTTCGTTTACCAAAGTAGCAACTTCATTACCAAGTACGTTATACATTTTTATACTTACAAAGTTGTCTGTTGGTATTGCGTATGAAATTGTTGTGGATGGGTTGAATGGATTGGGATAATTCTGATCTAATTTAAACTGAACAGGCTGCGCAGAATTTCCTTCAATTGTTTTTGAATATGTGAATGATCCGTCAAGATCAATTTGTTTTAGTCTGTAATACATTTTGCCGGAAACATTTTGATCTGTGAAAGAATAAGATGAAACTTCAGTTGAAGTTCCTCTTCCGGAAACAAACCCAATTTTGTTAAAGGATTTGCTATCAGCACTTCTCTGAACTTCAAAACCGGAATTATTATTTTCAGTAGCTGTTCTCCAATTCAATTGAATATTTCTTCCAACTGCTAAAGCGGAAAATGAAGCTAATTCAACCGGCACAGGTGTTTGTATAAATTGAATGTTATCAAAATAGTTTGTGCTGCCTGCTGTTCTTGTTGCAGGAAAATCGGGAATGATAGTAATCGTTGTAACAGTTTTGCCAATGTCTGCCGTATAATCAAATGTAAGTTTTTCCCATTGATTAGTTACTGTATTAGCAACATTATGATCAACATTTGGCGGTTCTAATTTAAGATTAAAATTAGAGATGACATCTTTATACACCATAACCGTAATTATGCAATTGTCGGCTGTAAGAGTAAAAGGCGTTATTTTATTATTAAAAGCCCCAGCCCATGGATCCGCATCGGCGCGCACAACAAATTGTATAACATTTGCAGAAGTGTTTATGCCTGCCATATCAGGATTTGCTACTTTAACAAAATCACTATTAGATGAAGCAGAGCCATTTGAAAATACAGTCCATCCTGTATCTTGACCTGCTGTTTCAAAATCCCAGGTAGCCTGGGCGAAAAGAGAAATAGAAGAGAACAAAACGAAAAGTAACAACAGTCGTTTCATAGAGAACCTCCATTATTTTAAGTTAGTTAATTAATTTGCAGAACTAATTATTTATTGTTCTGCTCGAGCCGCCAATAACAAGACCAGTAGAAATTTTTATTGATTTAATATTTGTCTTTTCAGTTTTATCTTCGTCCTCGTTTTCAATTCTATCTAAAAGTGAAGCGGCAGCGGTTCTGCCAATCTCGGCAATAGGAACATGAACCGTAGTCAATCTTGGAGTTAGAAACTGCGAAATGAAAATATCATCAAAACCAGCCACTCCAATATCATTTGGAATATCTAATCCGAAAGAACGAATCGCTTTATAACAACCCAGCGCCATCATATCATTTGCGGCAAAAATTGCTTCTGGGCGAGCGCTCATTGTTAGCAAACGCCTGCAAGCGTCCTTTCCGCTCTCAGCAGTAAACTCTCCGTTAAGAATCCATTCCTCACGAACCGGAATATTATATTTTTTAAGCGCGTCAATAAATCCTTTTGTTCTTTGAATTGAATCATCATTATTATATGGACCTTTAATATGCGCAATTTTTTTATATCCTACTTTAATTAAATATTCGCACATTGAATATGCACCCTGATAATTATCAATAGAAATTGAATCATGTCCAATCTCATTTCCTTTAGAATTAATTATTACAATCGGAATAACGCTATTGGTTAAAATATCTTTTATCTGATTGCTTACAGTAGGCGCAATAATTATTATTCCTCTAATAAGACTTTCACCCATAAATGTTACAACCGATTCCACAATTGAGCGCTGGCTGTGCGAACTTGCTACTATTGTATGAAATCCTCCCGAGTAAGCTATCTCATCTACGCCATGAATAATTTCTGAAAAAAATTCACCGTCAACTTCCGGAAGAACAACTCCAATTATATTCGATTTATTTTTAGCTAAACTCCTTGCTAAAATATTTGGGCGATATCTTAAATCTTTAGCAATTGTTAAAACCGTATTGCGAGTATCAGGTTTTACTTTTTTATCATTGTTCAATGCGCGCGAAACCGTGGCAATAGATACATTCGCTTTTTCAGCAATCTCTTTAATTGTTATTGACATTTTTTTTGATAAGTTTGTAAACGCTTACATTTGAACTTAAAATTAAATTTATTCTTTGTCAATAAATTCTAAAAATATATTTGTTAAGATTTAAGATAAAATAAATAAAGGCGCGGGGCGAATATGAATTTTAAAATTTGTTTATCTGCAATATTACTCGTCATTTCATCATCTAATTTTTCTTTTTCTCAATCTCATCTAATTGGAGAATTTGAAAATATAGATGATTGGCAAAGGGTTGTCTCTGACGGAGTAACAATGGATTTATCTTTTGTAGATGGTTACATAGGGAAATGCATTAAGATTGACTATGAATTCAAAGGGTCGGGCTATTGCGGAATACAGAAAAATATTTCGCTGCCACTGCCCGATGATTATAAGTTTACTTATTATTTAAAAGGAAATTCCCCCAATAATAATTTAGAGTTTAAATTAGCTGACGCCTCAGGCGACAATGTTTGGTGGCTTAACAAACATGATTTTGAATTTCCTAATCAATGGCAAAAGATGGTAGTTAAAAAAAGAGATATAACTTTTGCATGGGGACCTGTTGGTGGAGGAAATTTAAAAAAAGTGTACAGTTTACAAATAATTATTTCCGCTTCACAAGGCGGAAAGGGAAGCGTTTACATAGATGAAATAAAATTTGAAAAAATTTTGCCTCCCAAAAATCCTAACGCAAAAACAATCGTTACTGCTTCGTCCACAGAAAATGGCTCGCCGAATAATTTGCTGAATGAAAAAAGTGAAGACTGGAAAAGTAATAAAAATGAAGAGCAATTTATTTTAATTGATTTCCAATTTGTTAAAGAATACGGCGGGTTAATTATTAATTGGGATTCAATTAATTATCCAAAAAGTTTTGATATACTGATTTCTAATGATAAAATAATTTGGGAAAAAGCCTATGCAAATAATGATTGCAAGGGTGATTATAGTTTTATCTTTTTGAAAAATGGCGAATCACGTTATATAAAAATTGCAATGCACAAAAGTTCTAAACAAAATGGATACGGAATAAAGAATATTAAAATAGAAAACTTTGAATTCTCAAATAGTTATAATAATTTTTTCAAAGAAGTCGCTTCATTCTATCCCAAAGGATTCTTTCCAAAATATTTTTATGACGTTCAATCTTTTTGGGATGTTATCGGCGTTAGCGAAGATAATAAGGAAGGATTGATAAATGAAGAAGGAGCTATTGAAGTTGATAAAGGGTCATTCAGAGTAGAACCATTTTTATTTACAGATAATAAACTAATAAGTTGGGCTGACGCCAAAATTACGCAAAGTCTCGAAGACGATTATTTACCTATTCCATCCGTTTTATGGCAGACAAAAAATTTACAGCTTGAAATAAAAACTTTTGCCGAGGGGGAAGCAGGCGCCTCTTCAATTTTTATTAGATACAGCGTAAAAAATATTTCTTCTTCAAAACAAAATGGAAATTTTTATTTATCGATTAGACCATATCAAGTTAATCCGCCATGGCAATTTTTAAATATTGTGGGCGGCGCTTCAAAAATAAAATCAATAGAATTTAAAAACGCAATTGCAAATGTTAATTCCGACAAGAAAATAATTCCGTTGCAAAATCCAGATACTTTTGGCGCGGTAAATTTTAAAGACGGAGAAATTATAACTTACATCAATAAAAATTATTTACCGTCGTCAACAAGCGCTGAAGACTCATTTGAATTTGCATCCGGCGCGTATAAATTTAATTTTAATCTTGAACCAAATCATAGTAATGATTTTGTTTTTATAATTCCTTTTTATGATAATTCAAAATATTTAAATCTCGCTAATTATAATGTAGATGCCGACAGCTTGGTTAATAAAAAGCTGGAGCAAATTAAAAACTTTTGGATCGAGAAATTAAATGCGGTAAAATTTGATCTTCCAAAATCTGCAGATAAATATATAAACACTTTGCGAAGCAATCTCGCATATATATTAATAAATAAAGACGGTCCCGCCATTCAGCCCGGCTCGCGCAGCTATGAACGCGCCTGGATTAGAGACGGCTCTCTCACTTCCTCTGCCCTATTGCGATTAGGAATTAAAGATGAAGTTAAAGAATATTTAAATTGGTATTCAACATTTCAATACCCTAGTGGGAAAATTCCATGCGTAGTCGATAAAAGAGGAGCCGATCCTACTGCAGAAAATGATAGTCATGGAGAATTTATTTATGCAATTTTACAATATTTTATTTTTACGGATGACACAGTTTTTTTAGAGGATAAATATGATAACATAAAAAAAGCGGTTGACTATATTGAATATTTAACCGACCAAAGAAAAACCAAACAATATCAGTCAAAAGATTCTTTAGCTTTTTATGGATTGATGCCGGAATCAATTAGTCACGAAGGATACTCAGCAAAACCAATGCATTCTTATTGGGATGATTTTTTTACTATCCGCGGACTAAAAGATGCGGTAACTATTGCGCACATTTTAAATAAAACTGAAGATGAAAAAAGATATATAAAACTCCGCGACGAGTTTGAAAAAAATCTTTACAGCTCAATTAATCTTGCAATGAAGATGCACAATATAAATTACATTCCGGGCAGCGTTGAACTTGGCGATTTTGATGCAACCTCAACCACAATTGCGTTGTATCCTGCAAACGAACTTCACAATCTCCCCGAACCGCAGCTTCAAAATACTTTTGATAAATATTACCAATATTTTAATAACCGACTCGACTCTAATTTTGATTGGGTTAATTACACTCCTTACGAAATAAGAGGCGCCGGAACCTTTTTATATCTTAATCAAAAAGAAAAAACTCATAAACTTTTGGATTTCTTTTTCCGCGATCAGTATCCGAATGAATGGAATGCTTGGGCTGAAGTGGTTTGGAAGGATAAAAATACTCCTAAATTTATTGGCGATATTCCTCATACCTGGATTGGCTCCGATTATATAACCGTAGTTAGATCCATCTTCGGTTATGAGCGCGAAGGCGACAGTTCTCTGGTTTTAGGCGCAGGCATCAATCCGGAATGGCTGGACAGAGAAGAGGGAATTTCAATAATTAATTTTGCCACTCAATACGGTTTGGTTTCATATCATCTGCAAAAAAGCAACAACAAAATTAAATTAGAAATTAATGGCGATATAAAAATTCCCCCCGGCAATATTGTTTTTAAATCTCCGCTATCAAAAAAAATCAAAAGCATTTTTATAAACGGCAAAAGCTCAAATGATTTTCAAAATAATGAAATTAAAATCTTTAGCCTTCCAGCAAATGTTATAGTAGAATACTAAACTGCTGCAAAATGATATAAAGAATATCAACAATATTATTATAAAACAGCAATAGTTCCTTCGTTCTATTGACATTCATAACTATTAAAATATCTTGGTAGATGTTAATTCAGGCTATTATGAATGCAAATTAAGAGGAGCAAACGAATCCACATATCAATCTATCCCTAAATAAATAATTCTCATAACCACATAGGAGTTAAACATAAATGAAAAAGCTACTATTAATATTTACAATCTTTTCCTTCATATATTTCTTTGGATGTTCTAAGGACGAAAACCCTGTTGCCGGCGAAGATAACAGCGACATCCCTGCGGATCCAACAAATGTTATAGTCCCCGCTACCGTAATAAATAATATTCAGCCTACTGCAAATTTTACAAAAAGCGGTTCTTCTGCCAGCAGAATACAAATGAATTTGACGGGAATAATTAATCCTGTTACACAGCAGGCTATTCAGTTTGTCGCGCAGTCTAATTTGTTTATTACCGAAGACGGCAGTGTAAAAGGATTAAAGGTTACTAAAGTTGGAAGTGGGGCAACCCTTAAAGCTGATGTTGTTTTTACGGTCGATAATTCAGGAAGCATGAACGAAGAGGCAGATTCCGTAGCTTCATCAATCATTAAATTTTCCCAGGTTCTTCAAAGCAGCGGGCTTAATGTTAGGTTTGCCGTTGTGGGTTACGATGTTAACGGCGATGTTAACGGCGGAGTAAACTTTACTAACGCTCAAGCCATTGAAAAATATTTAGATCACGCTACTGGAACATCTCGAACTGAAGATTTTTCTGGAAGCGACAGCGCCGCGCTTTATAGCAAAGCCTTGAACTTTGCCGATGGCGTTTACGACGAAGATGGAGTTGTTGCAATCTTTTTTGCCGATACTAATTATACCTGGCGCAGCGATGCGCAGCGAGTTTTTATTAATTTTACCGATGAAGCAACTCAACCGGGCGGGGTGTTTGAATGGAGTACGGAAAGTTTATGCAACAAACTTTCAGGCAAAGCTACTGTACATACAGTTTGGAGCGGTGAAGCAGATACGGCAAATGCATATTCCTGGACAAAGCTTTTTTATGAACGACCCTGGGATATGTCTAAGTGTACAGGGGGGACTTTTGTGCAGATTAATGGCAACGGCACAGGTCTCGATCTTTCCAAATTGCCTGTAACGGGCGCTTTATCTAATAGTTATCTTGTGGAATATTTAACAGCCGATCCTAATAAACAGCATACTGTTATTATTACAGTTAAAGAAAATAATGCTGATGGGAAAAAGATTTATACAAACATCAGTTATTAAGTTCACAAAATTAAAACTTAAAAGCCGGCTCATTTTGAACCGGCTTTTTTGTTTTAAAATAAAACGGCGTTAGAATAACTAAGCAAAATTCTAACGCCATTTGAGGACCCAATATGCCGAAACTTTTTTTATTCTTCCAAAAAATATTTGTGTAATTAGTTAAGAATCTTTTTTAAGTGATTTGATGAGATTTATTTTTAGAGGCTCCAGGTGCATATTATCAAAACGTTCTACGCCTGTTATTTTTAATTCAGTCAGCTTTTCAATAAAATTAAATAATTGATTGTTCACAGAATCAAATTCAGTTTTTAAATCCGCCAATAAATCGCCAATAATTTCAGTAAGCATAACCGAGTTAGTCTTGTTTAATTGGTTTTCAATTTTTAAAACAAAAAGTCTGTTGAATAATTTCTGAAGGGTTTCCAATGTAACAGCCTGCGGCAGGTTATCTTCAACTACGCCTTCAATTTTTACTTCCACTTCAACTAGTATTTTATTATCCTGATCGTCTAAAGAATTTTCTTTAATTATCCTATAATCAACTGATTTCAAGCTCTCGATATTGGGAAGATCAACTACTGTTTGAAATTCAAAATCAGACGCCACAAATGAAACCGCTAATTTTCCTTTTGAAAGATTAGAAATTTCTTTAAGACGCCATTGAACATTTGTTAAGTATTGAAGGGCTGGCGAAAAAACAATTGAATCATGAAATTGAAACGAACTGTACGGATTTCTTCTTAAAAATTTATTTTGATTTCCCGAGCCGTTTGATTTTTTATAATCAGATCCGGCGGCGATATTTATTATTTTACTTAGCATTATATTTCTTACCATATTATCGTAAGTAACAATATAATACTTAAGCAGCGGCTAACTATTATTTAGTTTTATCATTTTATTTGTTGATGTATAATCAACAATTTCAGGCGTTTGAAGACTAACTAAATCATTAGCTAAAAATTTAATTCTTTCAATTGATTTTGAAATTATATTAAATTCTTCTTCAAAATTAGCGGAGGGTAATTCTTTTATTTCATCTTTTAAATTTTGAACAGACATTACGAGGCTGCTGAGAGGATTATTTATTTTATGACCAATTGTACAAGCCATCTGCAAAACAGCTTTTTGGCGCTCAATATTTTTAAGTTCCTGCTGAAGTTCATGAATTCTAATACCCGATCTTATTCGCGCAAGCAATTCCATATTTTCTATCGGCTTTACAATAAAATCGTCGGCGCCAAAATCCAATCCGGTAACTTTATCTTTTAATGAAGCTCTTGCCGTAAGCATTATAAAATATATTAATTTATAAGCTTCATTTCTCTTTAATGTTTTGCATAACTCCAAGCCGTCCATTACCGGCATAGTCCAGTCTGCGATTATAACATGCGGCTTCTCTGATTTTAAAATCTCTAAGGCTTCCTCGCCATTTTTTGAAGTGATAACTTTGTAGTTATTTTTTGAGAGCAGCTTAACTAAAAGGAATGTAGTATCGGGATCATTTTCTACAATTAATATTTCTTTTTTCTCGTTCAATTTACAAGCTGATTAACTTTTTTTAATAATGTTTTATAATCGGTTATAGGTTTTAAAATAAAATCTTCGGCAATGCCTTCAGAGATAAAATAATTTTTACTAAAATCAGAAGAAGCGGTGACTAGTAAAATAGGAATATTTTTAAATAGTTTATGCGATTTTAAAAATTTCGCAAAATCTATACCGTCAATTTTATTGCCATTAAGAAAAGTATTTTTAAGATTTATATCTAAAATAATTAAGCTCACTTCGTCAATGGTTAACTTATCAATTATTAAATCACCGTTTTCAATAATAAATGGACAGTACCCTGCTTTACTAAAAACATAATTATAATATTGATGAGAAAATGGATCGTCTTCAACTATAATAATATTTTTACCCATTTGTTTCGTCGCCTGAGTATTTTACAATTATGCTTATGCGTCTGTTAACAATATTGTACGGATCGTCTTTATCTCTAAGTCTTCTATCGGCATATCCTCTTACTTCATAAATTCTTTCAGGTTTCAATTCACTTGCGGTAAGCGCCCGGCGGGCTGAGTTTGCTCTTTCAGCGCTTAATTCAAAATTTGTCATCCCTATTCCATTGCCGCTGAACGGACGAACATCGGTATGCCCTTCCACTACAATTAAATTCGGCAAGGTTGAAATATTATCTCCAATTTCTTTTAAAAGTGATTTTGCATTCGCTTTCAGAGTTGACGTCCCCACTTCAAAAAATAAGTCATCGTTGGAATCCATTATTTCAATTCTTAACCCTTCGTTGGTAACTTCAATTTCTATGTGGTCCGATAATTTTGCAAATTTAGGATCGGAGGCAAGTTCGCTAATAATTTTTTCTCCCATTTTTTTTAATTCGTTTGTCTCTGACTGTTTTAACATTTCTTTATTTTCAATACCACTGGTCTGTGCTTCGGCAATACTTGAAGGGCTGCTCATCATTACGCCTTTGCCTTTATCGGAAAAACCAATCGGATCTTTAAAATATCGCGCTACAGATTCTTTCAATGCATCGTCTTGACTTAAAACCCAAAGCACGATAAACAATGCCATCATTGCAGTAACAAAATCTGCGTAAGCAACTTTCCACGCTCCGCCGTGATGACCCTCGTGTCCTTTTTTCTTTTTTATAATTATGGGTGAAAAGTCTTTGTCGCCGTTCATGATTGTGTTTTTCCTCTAACGTAATTTTCTAATTCGCTAAAGGTTGGTCTGTCATCAGAATAAATAGTTCTGCGAGCCATTTCAATTGATAAAATAGGAGGGTTGCCTTTTGCATAAGCCACTATGCAAGTTTTTATTGTCTCTAAAAATCTTTTTTTGTCTTCAATAATATGTTCAATGTTTTTTGCAAGCGGACCTATAAACCCGTAAGCCATTAAAACTCCCAAAAATGTTCCCACTAAAGCTGCGGCTACGTGATGACCAACCACTTCAGCTCCTTGGTCAATAGAACTCATAGTAACAATTATTCCTAACACAGCGGCAACAATTCCGATACCGGGCAATGAATCGCCAACAGTTGAAATTATACCAACCACCGGCTTTGATTCTAATTCAAATGTCTCAATTTCTGCGTCAATCAATCCTTCTAATTCGTGCGGGGGAATTCCGCCTGAAAGCATTACTTTCATTGTGTCAGAAAAAAAATCACGTGTAACATCATCCTTAACAAATTTTTCACTTCTTGAAAGAATATCGCTTTGCAATGGATCTTCAATATGTTTTTCTATTGCCAACAAACCGTCTCGCTGAGCTAATAAAAATAGATCGTTGAAAGATTTTAGCAATTCTAAATAATCTGCTTTGGAAATATGATGAGATTTAAAAGTTTGAGGTAGGTATGCTAATATTTTTTTTACTAAGGGAAGAGGCGCCGCAATAAGTATACTGCCAATGGCAGTTCCTCCGATCACTATAAATTCCGCCCCTTGCATTAAGAGGACAAGATTGCCTCCTGCAACTGTAAAACCAACCACAATTGAAATTACAACTACAAGAAAACCAATAATAACAAACATTTATTTTTCCAGAATGGGTTTTAAATTTTCTATCTCCTTTACTATCGAAAAAATATCTTCACATTTTAATTGTAGAACATCCCAGTCAACGGTAAAATCTTCCAAATCATTTTCAATATCTTTCGCCATTTTAGTAAGATTAGGAAAGCCAATGGTGCCTCCGGAACCTTTTATTTCGTGTATTACAGATTTTAACAAAATTTTGTTCTGATTTGATAAAGCATTTATAATTGCGTTCTTTTTTAAAGGGAAACTTGATACAAAGAATTTTCTAAACTGATTCAGCATTTCTTCTTCATTAAATTCAGGAACATAATCCTGCTTTTTTGCCTGTCCAAGGAAATTACCGCCCAGCACTTCATTAATATTTTTTATGATAACATCTTTTTGAAGAGGCTTAGAAATGACTCGGTCAGCGCCAGCTTCCAGCGCAGATAAAACATTACTGCGGTTTGTATTGCCGCTAATTACAATAACCGGAATTTTCTTTAAGTCTTCTATTATTTTAATTACCTGCAGCATTTTTATGCCGTCAAAATTAGGCATTAATAAATCCAAAATAATTAAGCATGGTTTATGCTCAATAGCTTTTTGAATTCCTTCCAATCCGTTTAAGCAGGCAATAACATCAAGATGATATTCGCCAAAAAAATTTTTTAACGAGTTTCTAATAATGTCAGAATCATCTACCACTAACACGGTTATTTTTTTGTTTATGTTTCCCATCAGCTATTTCCTGATTATATTTATTTTATGTTTAGGAGGAATGCTCATATTAATTTTACTTTCCTCTGAAGCCCTTTTTAAATTTTCTTTTACTTGCTCGTAAAGTTCTCCCCGCAATATTTCAACTTCTTTAGGCGCAGAAATTCCGATTTTAATTTGTCCATCTGAAATGGATAAAACTTTAACCACAATTTCTGAGTTTATAATTATTTCTTCATCTAGTTTTCTATTTAATATCAGCATAAGACCTGCTATTTCTATTCAATGAATAAATTATAGTTCACTTCGTAATTTTGCTCGTCCAAAATTTTTTGGTACCCATTTTTTGTTTCTTGATTTATATACACCGGGGCTTTAAGATTAACAGTAACTTTTAAAGGATCATTGTTTAAAGTAACAACTCCAAACGGTTCAAAATGATTTTCGTGAGGGTAGTGTTCATCTAAAACTGAAGCGCCAATTAATGGAAAAGCAATCTCAGGTTTATCAATAGAATAAAGCCAGAAAAAAATATCATCGTCGGTTTTTATCAATAGATATTTTTTTAAATTTTCAAAGCCTAATAATCCTGAAGAAAATTTTATTATTAGATCTTCGGAATATTCCACTTCGCCAAATTGAAATGTTTGTAATTTCATAATCCTTACTTTTTAATTATTACTATATCAACTCTTCGATTGTTTGCTCTTCCTTCCACTGAGTCATTTGAGTCTATCGGCTTATATTCCGAATAGCCCACAATGGAAATTTTATCCGCCGGAAGATTTTCATTATTTACTAAAAAATATGCCGTGTTCAAAGCGCGCATTACAGACAAATGCCAGTTTGAAGGAAAACTTGAATTTGCAATCGGAATATTATCAGTATGACCCTCAATTCGTATATCGTTGGGCAACGTTTGCAGTAGCTTTGCAAGTTTGCCCAAAACTGTTAAAGAACTTTGTTCTAAGTCTGCCTTGCCTGAAGAAAAAAGTATGTCGTCTAAAATATGAATTGTAATGCCGCGTTCATTTTCTTCCAGCCTCATCGATTTTTCAAATTCATTTTCAGAGATGAGATTATTGATCTTATCATTTAAAGTTTCGCTGGGTATAATTGCTTCGTTGGCATTCTTTTTTTCAAGTCCCACAACTTTCACTTCATTGCCAAAAACATTCCCCATAGCTGAAATCATTTTATCATATTTCTTTGCGTCAATTTTGGAAATAGCGTAAAGAATAATAAACAAACCAAGCAGCAGAGTTATTAAATCAGAATAGGTAATTAAATACCTATCTTTACCGCCTTCGTCATTTTCTTCCGAATCAGAAGAACGCAGCTTTAAATTGCTATAACTTCTAACTGGTCTTTTTGGGGCAGCATGCTTAACAGCCGGGCTTTCACTATTGAAGGTATCTCCCCGCTCTGCACTGTCAATGCTGCTTCCAGAGAAATCTCCATCATATTTTTTTCTTCCAAGTGACATTTTTTTAATTTATCTGCAATTGGTAACCAAATAATATTTGCGCTAAAAATTCCCCACAGCGTTGCTATAAAAGCCGTGGCAATACTTTTTATTAAAACGTCCGGGTTGCTGCCGGCATTTGCCAGCGTCATTATCAAACCCATAACAGTTCCAATAATTCCCATTGTCGGGGCGTACCCGCCCATCTTTGAAAATATGCTTATGTTGGAATAGTGCCTTTCCTGCATGGCTTTCATTTCAAGTTCCGCCAAACTTCTTATTGATTCCGGTTCGGTAATTTCAATAACTAAGCGCATCAGCTTTATTGGAAAAACATAATTGAGCTTATATAAATCTCTTTCAACAGCAAGCAGTCCTTCTTTACGGGCTTTGCTGGCAAGATTTACAAATCCGTCAATCAGTTTTTTTTCATCATATTCTTTAGGGAAATATGCAATTTTGATAAGACTAAAAACATTTTTAAAATTTTTAAAACCTACGCCGATAATTGTTGCAGAAAAAGTTCCGCCAAAAACAATAAGCATTGCCGGCAGTAAAAATAGAGCCTTGAATGATCCCCCTTCAATAAAGAATGCGCCAAAGATTGAAAGGAGACCGAGCAGTAATCCGATTACGGTTCCTGACTTTCTGATCATAAAAAATCCAAAAGAGATTTAGGCAAAATCATTGCCGCAATTTTATATGACATTTGCATCAAATAATCCTGCTGCTGTAAATCAACCGTTGCTTTGGCTATATCCACATCCTGCTCTTGAGACAGCAGGCTTTGCAAGGTAATTTTTTGGCTGACTAATAAATCACTTGTTTCGTTAAGTTGATTAATAACATTTCCTACTTGAGAAGATTTGTTAAGCAGATGTTTATTAAATTCATCCAGACTTTTTATCTGCTCGTCGGTTGGCATAATTCCATTTGCTAAATTTTCTTTAATGGATAGCAGCGTATTAAATACATCCATTTTTTGATTTGCGGAAAAACTTAATGAACCGCCACCGTCTGTTTCCCTTAACGAAGTTACATCTAAATTGAAATTAATTTTCTGAGATCCTAAATCTATTTTTATTGGCGCTGGTTTTTTACCATTTAAAGTTTCCATTTGCCCGGTTGAAGTATTAAACTTTAAATCTTGACTTGACGGAGGAGTTGAAAAAACCGACACGCCATTCGTATCCAAAACATCATAATCCATTTTATATGTATTAGCGGCAGTTTTTGTGTAAGTTATGTTTAGATCGAATTCATTTCCCAACGCATCATAAACTTTTGTTTGATTGTTAGTAGCTGTACCGACCGCTGAATTTACATCGAATGTTCCCGTGTTTTTTACAATTGTTCCGAATACTTCCGTTCCCGTTAAATTTATTTTTTGAAATATATTTTGTGAAGTTTTTACGGTTTGAACGCCTGATAAATCATTAACCTTTTTTTCGATTGAAGAATTTCCCGAATCATAACCAAACGGCTGTGAAATAAAATCAGTTCCGCCAAAAACATATTTGCCGTTAAACTTTGCATTGGCGTGATTAAGAATTGAGTTTAAAGCTAAATCAATTTTTTCGGCATAGCTTTGAATGTTTACCTGGTTTCCCGGATTATTTAATTCCGCTAACGCAGTTTGAACATCTGCAATCTCGCTTTGCATTGATTCAACTTCAAAGCTTGTTTCATTTAAAAACGCTAAACCATTCTCAACATTTTTTGAATATAAATCTTGAAGGCTGAGCTGTTCATTTAAACGCAAAATTTTTGAAGCTCCGTATGGAGAGTCGGAAGGGTTCCTAATTTTCTTTTGCGTAGCTAAATCCAATTGTAGTTTGCCCATCCTTGCTTTTGTAGCGTTCAGGTTGGAAACAAAATTATTGCTGAGCATTAAATCAGAAACTCTCATAGTTATACCATGTCAATTAATGTTTGTAACATTTCATCTGCGACTCTTACTAATTTTGCAGAAGCATCGTAAGCGCGTTGATAGATAATTATATTAGTCATTTCTTCATCAACCGATACGCCTGAAATTGACGCTTTTTGATTTGATAATTGAGAAAGAACTAATCCAAATGATTCGGCAGAATTATCCGCGGTTAATTTGTCATTTCCCAAACCGCTTATTAATGATGAATAACTGTCTGTAAACGTGGCCCCATCAAATAACTTTTGATTTTGTAATTCAGAAATTTTAAGGGAAATATCTCCATTGCCTAATGTTCCATCGCCTGAAGCTGCAATTTTTTTAGGATCGTCAAGAATTAGTTTGTTTATTTTTAATTCGCCGTCACTGTAACTGTCGAAAAAATTTAGTCCGGTTTGCGGAGGATCTTCTAAAGTATAACCTCTTTTATGAGCGTCGTTCACGCTGTTAAAAAGCGTATTCATAATTGAATCCAGCTTATTCAAATATTTAGGAATTTTATTTGAATAAATATCCGATACAGCGTAAAGCTCTCCGCCTGTAATAGCAGCTTTATTCTCTCCGTCTTTCGTTACCATTCCCAATTTACCGTCAACCAATTCAGTTTTAAATTCAATTGCATGAGAAGCGTCAACAGAAAAAACTCCCCCAATGGAAATCATCGCAACATTTTTATCATCGTAATTGGTATTAATATTTACCAGCTTGCTTAAATCATCAATTGCTTTATCGCGCAGATCCAGCAAATCGTTTGCGTTATTTCCAACAGCTTCCAAATCAAAAATTTGCTTGTTTAAAGTTTGAACATCTTTTAACAACGAATTCACTTCAGTTACTTTGCTGTTCATTTCTGACAACATATCTGCCTGAGTTCTATTCAAATCATCATGAATACTTTTTACTCTGCCGCTTAATTTAGTTGCAACTTGAACTACATTATCGCGCAGCGTCATCGAACCGGAATCGCTTGAAAGCTCATTCCAGGCGTTAAAAAATTCAGTTGTTAAATTTGAAAGTCCTAAATCGGAAGGCTCGGAAAAAATACTTTCCACCTGGCTTAATAAAATTGACTGCTTATTATTACTATAAAATTTTTGTGCGTTTGATCGGATTTGCGTGTCTAATAATGAATCCCGAACGCGGTTAATATCCGTTATCTTTACGCCAGTTCCCCAAACAAATCCAGCCATAACATCGGGGCGTTCCGTTCCGAACCTCACTCGTTGCCGCGAATAATCTTCATTGGCGGCATTGGCTATATTATGCGAAGTAAGGTTTAGCGCATTTTGATAAACGCCCAAACTTCTTCTTGCAATATCGAAAACTCTGCTTAGTCCCATTACACTTTCCTATCTAAAACTAAACTGTTGTCAGTTGAAAGAGCTTTAACAGTAGCTTTAATAAAACTGCGGGCGTGTTCAATTAAAACTTTATTTTGATTGTTCATTTGCTTCACTTGATTTGCGAGGTCAAAAATTTTTTTCTGAAGAATAATTGTTTCGTCAATATTAATTTTATTTTTTACCGCGCTAATGAAATCTTTCAATCTGCTTCCGTTTACTTTAATTGAATATTCTTCAATTAAATTAGAAAGAGCTTCGGCTGTTTTAAATTTTACTTCTTCAATTTGGTTAATAAGTTTTTCTTCTTTAATAATTGATTGTTCAAGTCCGGAAATGTTATTATCAACCAAATGCTTTTGCTGTTCAGAAAGTACTTGAAGAAATTTTTCTAAGTTAATTTTATTTTCTTCCAGCATTCTATCTAATTGTGAAGTTTCCATTTTACAATCCATTTAAATGACTAAAATAACCGGTAACCCGGGTTATATAATTTTTAGTTTCCTCAAAAGGAGGAACGCCTTTAAACTTGTCAACATTTCCTGGTCCGGCGTTATAACCTGCTAACGCAAGATTTATGTCCCCATTATATTGTCGAAGCATATCAGCTAAATATTTAGTTCCGCCCATAATGTTTTCACCGGGATCCCAAATATTCTGCACGCCTAAATCGGCTGCGGTTGAGTCCATTAACTGCATTAACCCTTTAGCTTTTGCTGATGAAAGGGCGTTTTCCTTTCCCGCAGATTCTGTGAGTATAACTGATTTTATTAAGTTTTTATCCACGCCATATTTTTTTGAAGCATTCTCAATTATGTTGTTATATTTATTTAATCTTTCAACCGATTTACTACCCGGTTTTATGGGGACGGTTGGATTTATATTTTCAATTTTAATTTCTTTTGGAGTTATTTTTTTTTCAAGATGAACTGCTTTGCTCATAGGTAATTTTAGGTCGTTACTCATATTGCTAATATCTTCGCCCGTAACTTTTTTGTAAATCATTTCGGCAACGCCAAAACTTTTGTTGTGCGAAATTTGAGAGCCAAGCTCCATTTCAAAAATTGAATTATAAAAATCGCCGCCCAAACTATTTTCACCAAACATACCGTCTGTAGTTTTGTTCATGCTTTTAAGCATCATCGAAGTTAAAAGCCCTTCAAACTGTTTTGCGGTTTCGGCGATTTTCTTTTTTTCAGGATCGGAGTATTTATTTGAAACATCTGCGGTTTGTGAAAAATGCTTTGCCGGATTTGTAATTTTTAAATCTAATGCGCTCATCAAATTATAACCAATTCTCCAATTAAAGCGCCCGCTTCTTTTAAAGCCTGAAAAATTGCAATAATATCTTTAGGCGAAACCTTTAATGAATTAAGCGCGGCTGCAACTTCCTGCACATTTGATGCGCCTTCAATTGCAATTGCGTTGGTTGAATCCTGCGAAGCGTAGGGAACAATATTATTAAAAACTTCTGTGGTTCCGTTTGAAAAGGCTCCGGGCTGCGAAATAATTGGGTAAGAGCGAATTGATAAATTTAAACTTCCATGTGAAATAGTAGCAGGCTGAATTTTTACATTATTGCCCGCAACAACGGTTCCGGTTCGTTCATTCAAAACAACTTTTGCCGCGTAATCAGTGGCGACGTTTAAGCCTTCAAGTTGAGCCAAAAATCCTACAATGTTATTTTGCCTTTCAGTCGGAACATTTACTTTAATTTCTGCTGCATCCACACAACTTGAAGTATTTTCACCGAAGGCTGCATTTATGGCAACTGCAACATTATTGGACGTTGTTAAGTCTGGGTCTTTTAAATAAATACTTATTTCTGTTTTAGATAAAACATTTTTTTCCAAAGAAGCTTTTAACACTCCGCCTCTCGGCACTCTTCCCGCCAAAGAATGATTACGCGAAACTCTATTCCCGGTTGGAGTTCTAAAATCATAGCCGCCCACCGATAAAGGTCCCTGCGCAAAACCGTAAACATTTCCTTCCATTCCTGAAAGAGGCGTCATCAATAAAGTCCCGCCTTGCAGACTTGTAGCATCGCCCAATGAAGAAACAGTAACATCAAAATTTGCCCCTTCTTTTAAATTTGAATTTAAAGTTGCGGTTACAATTACGGCGGCAACATTTTTTGTTTTTAAATCCGTTTGCGGAACAGTTATTCCAAATCTTTTTAACATACTGGTTATTGATTGAACTGTAAAAGAAGAGCGGTAGCTGTCGCCGCTGCCGGAAAGACCAACGACTAAACCGTAGCCAATTATTTGTTCGGAATTATCATTTTTTAAATAAGCAATGTCTTTAATTCTTTGCGCGGAAATTAATGAGCTAAAGAAAATTAAAGCTGCGAGAATATATTTTAATTTTATTTTCATTTTAAAAAATCCAATGGAAAAATTTTGTTAACCAGCCCGGACTTTGTGAATCATTAATTAACCCATTCCCTTCCAATACAATTTCAGCGTCGGAAAGGTTGTAAGAAAGAACCGAATTTTCTGCGGTAATATCAGAGTTTCGAACTACGCCTTTTATGTGTAATGTTTGCTCTTCACCATTGATTGAAATTTTTCTGCTTCCTCTTACAACAAGATTTCCGTTGTTTAAAACCGAATCAATGGTGGCGCTTATTTTTGTTCTAATCATTCCTGATGTGCTTGTTGAGCCTGATCCTTTAAAATCATTATTTGAACCGATGCCAACATCAACTTTTGGAAGTGGATTTTTATCAACTTGTCCGCTTAAATCAAATCCCAAATCGCTTTCCCTGCTTGTGGATTTTACCGCGTTGTTTGAAGCCTGAGAAGATTCCACTACAATTATTGTAACGGCGTCGCCAACTCTGTTTGCTTTTTGATCGGAGAATAAAGAGCTGTTTGAATTTCTTCGCATGTCCTGCGGATGTGCGGCGATATTTAAGATGAAAAGAAAAAAGATGAAGAATATTTTTTTCATTTTGTACTCAATAAAAATTTTACTCAATAATTAAAACGTTTTTTGAATCAACTACCTTTGCTGAAAATTGTTTTTTATCCAGCGTAGTAATTTTTATTATATCGCCTTCAGCGCCATCCTGACGGCTTAAAGCATCAACGCTTAACATTACCTTGCCTTTAATAATTCTTGCTGAAATTTTATCGCCGTCATTTATTATTGGTTTTGGTTCAGTCATTTCTTTTATCAAAACTGTTTCGGGTCTAATATTTATTTTAGTTTGATATTTAGAAATATCTTCAAATTCAGTAAAAGGAGTTCCTTTAATTTCTGTAACGTTAAACTTTACAATTTCTATATCGGCTTCGGAAAGAATATGTTTTTTTACAATTTGATTTTTTACAACTAAAATATTTTTGTACAGCTTTATTTTTAAAGTGATGTTGGAGTTTCTTTTTCTGTTATATTTATCAGTTATTTCAACAGGCAGATACAATAAATTTTTGTGAAGGTTCAATCCGCTTTTTTGAACGAGTGAAATATTTTTCCCTTCCGGCGTTTGTAAAATTTCAAACTCATAAC
The DNA here is from genome assembly GCA_963782985.1 of uncultured Bacteroidota bacterium. Lineage (GTDB taxonomy): Bacteria > Bacteroidota > Ignavibacteria > Ignavibacteriales > Ignavibacteriaceae > CAVSWT01. Next base: position 75,099 of record CAWALU010000010.1, on the reverse strand, counting down.
TTTCATATTGGCTGAAAGTTTTTTTAAGATAATTATCAATCTCTTTTTTTAATTCGCTGTTTCCGCCGTCAACTTCTTTTATGCCTAAGGCAGTCATAATCAATAAAAAAATTATCAGCAGAGATCTATTCATAATAATTATCATCTCTTTAAATTATTTGCCATCTGCATCATTTCTTCCACAGTCTGAACAGTTTTAGAATTTATTTCATAAGCTTTTTGAGCCGTAATCATTGAGACCATTTCTTCAACAATATCAACGTTTGAAGCTTCAAGATAACCTTGGTGAACCTCGCCAAAACCCGTTGCGCCCGGCGTACCAATTAGTGGAGCGCCCGATTCAGTTGTTTCTGCATATAGATTATCACCCAAAGCTTTTAATCCGCCGGGATTTATAAATTTTACAAGTTCAATATTTCCCAAAACAGAACTTCCGCCGCCGCCTTCTTCGGATGCCACTGTGCCGTCGCGGCTTATTGAAAGCGAAATGGTATCTTCATTTAAAGCAATATCTGGATCAAGAGTATAACCGCTGGCGGTTACTAATCTTCCTTCGGCGTTTACTTTAAATGAACCGTCTCTTGTGTAAGCAAAAGTTCCGTCCGGTTTTCTTACCTGAAAAAACCCTTCGCCTTGAATCGCCATATCCATCGGATTATTAGTAGCAGTTACGTCTCCCTGCATAAAATTCTTTTGAGTTGAAGCTGGCTTTACTCCGTTGCCGATTTGAATATTGTCGGATGAATTTTCATAAATACCGGGAGTGGAAGTTGTAAGAGGATTTATTTTCACTTCCTGATACATTAAATCTTGAAACTCAGCTTTATTTTTCTTGAAGCCTGTGGTATTCATATTTGCAATATTATTGGAAATAACTTCAATGTTAAGTTGCTGCGCATACATTCCCGAAGCTGCTGATCTTAAAGCTCGCGTTGGCATTTTACATTTCTCCTTTTTAAATTCTACCAATTTCATTTGCCCTGCCTAAAGATTCATCAAGAAACTGAATCATTTTTTGACTGGATTGATAATCATTACTAATGTGAATCATCGCTTGCAATTCCGAAATTGGATTGCTGTTTGATTCTTCCAAATAACCCTGAACTACTTCGCATTCATTTTCCGCCGATACTTCAAAAGGTCCGTCTCTATAAATAAAATTGTTTCCGTTTACTTTTTCTATTTCTCTTGAACTTTCCAGCTTAGCAATTAGCAATGAATCTACGGGCGTGTCGCCGACTTTTATATCGCCATTTTTAGAAATTGTAATTGATTGTTTATCCCCAAACATTTTTTCGTTAAGACTAATCTCGCCGTTTTTGCCGAGGACATTATTTCCTTGCTCATCTGTTAAAAAACCTTGGTCAGAAATTGTAAACTTTCCATTTCTCGTAAGTTCAATTCCGTTAGGCGTTTGAATTGCGAAAAAACCTTTGCCGTTTAAATAAAGGTCTAAAGGATTGGATGTCTGCGCCGAATTACCCTGCTGATAATCAGTAACCGCTTTTACTTTTACTTCGTTAAATTTATTGATCACTTCAGAAAATGGAACCTCTCGTTTAAAGCTGGTGGTATTTAGGTTTGCCAGGTTGTTAGCAATAATTTCCATGCTTTTCATTTTGCCGTCTAAGCTGCGACCTGCGAGATAAATTCCTTTAATCATTTTATTTCCTTATGATTAATTTTTATAAAATTTTGCTGGGATAACTATTATTCATTTGATGCGATTTTATTTTAACGGCAAGCATTAGTTCGCCTTTTGATATTTGAAGTTTTTTTGCCGCTTTAATAATATCCTGCTCGCCAAAACTTTTTAGCTCTCTGCTGGCGTGAATTTTTTTTCTTAACTTTTCTAATTTCTTACCTTGCCTGTTCAGGCGATAGTTTTCTTTTTTCAAAGCTGATTCGCTTCTTAAAATATTAATTGCATTTTTTAGTTTTTCCGATGAATCTTTAGGACGATTTCTTAATCTATTTATTATCAAAGCAACCGCGACTAAAAGCGACGCAAATAAAAGTATAAACGTTCTATCAGTTGGAATATTTGAAATTATACTTAATAAATTTTCGCTCCCGAATAATTGAGATTTTTGATTTTCATCTTGCGCAATATTTTTCCGATCACCAAAAACATTCCGGCTCAACTCTTTTATTCTTGCATCCTCAATTTGCTGTTGAACCATTTGAGATATATTTAATGAATCGCCAACTGCAATTTTTATTTGAGCTGAATATGAAATTGTATCAGCGCTTCCAGAAAAATCTTTATTGGCAAATAACTGAAAGCAGCAAAGGAAAAACGAGATTAGAATTAATAATTTTTTCATCAAGCAAATTTCCTTTTTATTGGGAAGGTTAAAATTGCGGTAGAACCAAAATTTTCATCGGTGGTTACTTTTATATTTCCCTCGTGGTTCTTCATTAATTTCTCAACAATTTTTAAGCTAAGATTTTCTTTACTGCTTTTGCCTTCGTCAATTTTATCGGTGGAAATAAATTTAATTATCACTGAATCTTTTTGATGTTTAGTTTGAATTAAAATTCCGCCGCCGTTACTATTAGCGGCTTTTAACAAGCTGAAAATATTTGTAAGCAGCTGATGAATTTCATTGGGATGACTTAAAATTGGAGGAATGTTTTTTTCGAAATCAAGAATGCACTCGTAATTTTCATTCTTTAAAAACGATGAAATCATTTCGCAATATTCGTTTATAATTTCATTAACATTGCACGGCTGAACTTTATATTTTACATTATTAATATTTGCAAACTTTATTAGTCCTTTAACAACAAGTTCAACTTTTTTAACCTGTGAATTTATTGCATCCAGCGAAGGACAATTATTTAAATTATTTTCTTTCCTTAAAAAATCAGTGTAGCCTAAAATTATTTGAAGCGGCGATAAAATATCTTCCGCAATGCCCGAAGTTAATTCGCCAATAGCGGAGAGCTTGTAATCGTTTGATAGTTTGGATTGATAAACTTGAAGCTCTTTATAAGTTGAATTTAATTCTTCTCTATTTTTTATAGAATCAATTTTATTTAACGTAAGCGAAATTGCAGATTTGATAAAATTAGTTTCGTCGCTTGATTCAGAAAAAGCAAACCCGCCGGCGCTTAAAGCTAAAATGCCCAATCTTTCTTTTTCCTTTAAAAGAGGAAAAATTAAATATTTTTCATTCGATCTTATTTTATTTTTAACGGCGGAAGCTGGAATTATAACCGGCGAATCTTTTTCAAAAATTCTTTTGAAGATGCCTGAATTTAAACACACATTAAAAAAATCGTTCTCGGCATTATTTACAGTACCGCTTAGCGGTTTTAAACTTTGTTGATTATTATCAAGCAAATAAATTTCAGCTTTGAAAAAATTAGGCAATTCAGTTATACATTTTGATAGCGCTTCATTTACGCAATTCAAATCATTGGCTGAATCAAATTGCTTTTGAAGCGAAGTAATTTTTAAAAAGTATTGATCATTTTTTAAATTCATTTTTTCTTCGCGGACTGTATGGTTTAGGAATTTATTTTTTTCTTTAGAAGCTGAATGTATATTTCCGGTTTCTAATAAATTAAAAAACGATTCATACCTAAAAGTATCTTCTTTAATTAATCTCATAAATGCTGAATTGATTCTAATTGAATTTTAAATAGTTCTTCGTATGAATTAGTAAAATTTTCTAGGTTTTCTTTGTTGTGAAGATTTAAAATATTTACAATGCTTTGATCAATAATAAAATTATCGTCCCAATCAAAATTTCCAAGCTGAAATTTATAAGTCATATAATCAGCCAGGTGAACAATTGCCGATAATTTTTGGTTTATAGATTTTAAAGGGTAATGATGATTGGCAATCGATTTAGTTAAAGTTTCCGGCAGCTTCCACTTCTCTCCCAAATAGTCTCCTATTTCCTGATGAGTTACTCCCAAAACTTTTACTTCCGCTTCAAGATGCGGCATTCCTTCGTTCTCAACTAAATCTAAAATTTCGTTAAACTCTTTATTAAAATTTCTTTGAATAACGGCGATGCCTAAATCGTGAAGCAGACCCGCGGTAAAAGCTTCGCCCGATTTATTGTAGCCAAGGTCGTCGGCAATTCTTTTTGAAGCGCTCGCAATCATAAGCGAATGAAGCCAATACGCTCTTCTATCCCATCTGGGCGACTCCGGTCCCTTTAAAGATTCCAAAACAGTTAGCGCCATAACAATATCTTTTAGCTGTTCGAATCCAAGAATAATTATTGCAAAATCAATTGTGGCAACTTTTCTTGGCAAGCCATACAAAGGAGAGTTTGCCACAGAAAGCAATTTAGCAACCAAGCCCTGATCCTTGGCTACAAGCCTTCCCAGCTCTACGGCGCTGGTGCTTGTGTTATCCAACAATCTCGAAACTTCAATCATCACCGTGGGAATTGAAGGAAGATTCTTAATTTTAGATAAAATGTTTTCATGCATTATTGTTTCCATTGAACTTTTTTCTTTTAATTTATTTGATGCTATTTAATTATTTTTTAAAAAAAATTTATAAATGTTTTACTGATTCATATTGTTTATTAATTACGGGTTCAAAACTTTTAATAAAATTTTGAAGCTCTTCTTCATCTTTAAATTTAAGTGAGTCAATAATGAACGAATCTAATTTTAAATCTTTATCCCATTCTATATTTGCAATCTGGAATTTTTGAGTTAAGTAATCGGCAAGATGTACAATCGATGCCAGCTTTTGATTGGATGCTTTAAGCGGATTATGATGATTTAAAATTGAACTTGAAAGCGCTTCAGGCAGCTGCCACCTTTCAGCTAAAAATTCTCCGACTTTTTGATGAGTCATTCCTAAAACTCTTAGCTCTGCGTCAAGATATGGAACATTGCGCGTTTCAACTATTTCGCAAATATTTTCAAATTCCTCGGGGAAATATCTTTTAATAACCATTATTCCGAAATCATGCAGCAAGCCCGCTGTAAAGGCTTCGCCGGGGCGGGGGTATAAAAATTCCGCGGAAATTTTGCTGGCGAGATTGGCTGTAACTAATGAATGTAAAAGATACGCTTGCCTATCCCAATGCGCTGAAGAATTTAATATTAAAAGCTTCCAGCACAGTTAAGCGGGTAACTATATCTTTCATACTTTCAAAGCCGAGAATTTTAACGGCAATATCTATGGTGGAAATTTTTCTTTGAAGTCCATAGTATGAAGAATTTGCCACCGATAAAGCTTTAAGCGTCAGCGCTTGATCTTTTTCAATTATGCGCGCAATCATTGATGAATTTGTATTTTCGTCATTTAGCAAATTTGAAATTTCAATCATTATAGAGGGAATAGCGGGAAGATTTTTTATTTCTTCCAGTTTACTTTTAAATGTTATGGTTTCTGTTATCATTGCTTTCTATGCGTTTATGAAAGATAGTTTGTTTTTTAAATTCTTCATTATTTTGGTATGAACCTGGGATACGCGTGAAATAGTAATATCTAAAACCTCTGCAATTTCTTTGTAGTTTAAATCTTCATAATAATACAAAGTAATAATTAGCCTGTCGCGCTCGTCTAATTGTTTAATGGCTTTAGTTAAAAATTCTTTGGCTTCAATTTTATAATAAGTTTCGTCCTGCGTTTCGTAATCGTTGGCAATAGTTTCGTAAAGCTGATAACCGTCTTCATCGTCATACGAACTATTTAAAGATACATTTGAATAATAAACTTGGTTGGGTGAATCTGGATTCGTAGGTCTTGGTTTTATCTGAAGTTTTCTAAGCTCGTCAATAATTTTTCCTCTTATTCTTTGGATGGCGTAAGTTTCAAATTTGGTTCCCACTGTTGGATCAAAGCGGTCGATTGCTTCGCTTAAACCCTCCACTCCGAATTGAAAATAATCTCGGTCATCTAAAATTTCTAAGTTCATAAATTTTGATTTATGAATTACGTAATGAACAAGCCTGGTATAATTTTCCATAATTTGTTTTTTCAGCATAGCGTTGGGCGATGATTTATAATCCGACCAGAGTTGAGAATTATTCATATCTGCTTACCTTCAGCTTTAAGATTTAGAAATTCTTCGTCTTTATTTTGCGAGATTTTTTTTATGGATTGGATAAAAAGCAGCGCCAAAACATGTCCCATAATTGTAAAGATAATAAATACTGTAAAAGATTTTAAGAGAATTGAATACAATGGAATTGGGTTTCTGCTGAAAAATATTATCGCTATGCAGAATGTCAACAGTCCGATATGTAAAATTATTTTGTTCATCTTCCTACTTTTTTTAGGTATAAAAGACAATTACTATACCATTCAAATTGAAAGCAAAAAGTTTATTTATTTTAGATTTTGGGGGAATTTAGATAAGTTCAATGTCGAATATTAGCCAACTGCTTGTATTCAATTATTTGAGCCGCAAGTTTTAATATTTGAATACTTACCTTTGATTGAGGCGATTGCTTTGTTAATAAGGTTTGAGAAATTATAGATAAATTCACTGAGGAATCATCGCTTATAAATCCGAGTGAATTTATTTCTTCTTTCAAAAAATGTTTTGACGCTGCGGCAAGATTGGTTAATGTATTTTCCCCTTCAGTTTTGCTTTTGCATTTATTAATTATAACTAATTTTTTACCGGAATAATTATGATATTTTAAAAGCTTCAAAACTACATACGCATCCATAACCGCGGTAGGTTCGGGAGTTGTAACTACAATATTCATATCCGAACGAATTAAAAAATTTAAGATTACATCATCGGCGCCGGCGCCCAGATCCAAAAAAATAAAATCATATTCATTTTCAAATGATCTTAACTGAGAAAAGAATTTTTCAATCAATGCGTTGGACGGCGCAGTATAATTTGTTTTTCCCGAGTCGCCAAAAATTAGATGAAAATTATTTTCAACTTCAGTTATTATATTATCAAGCGAATCAATTCCGCTAAAAAAATTAAATAAAGTTTTGGATGCCACAATATCCAGTAAAATATTTGCGTTGGAAAGATTGGCGTCTAAATCTACAACTAAAACTTTTTTATTTTGTTTAGAAATTGAATAGGCTGTGTTTAAAGTAAGAAATGTTTTCCCGGTCCCCCCTTTGCCCGATGAAAAAGCAAAAATTTTAGAGTTAAATTTTCTGTTTCCTTTGGCGGCTAAATTTTTTAATTCAATCAGCCTTTCAGCTTGACCAATCATTTGCTGATCTTCCCCGTGTAAATCATATTAGAAATAAAATCAGAATCCGCCGAAATTATATCGTCGGGAATTACCTGCCCGTTGGAAATAAAACTAATCGGCACGTCAAAATTGGAAACAAGATTAAGCATATTTCCAAATGAAACCGCTTCATCAATTTTAGTAAAGACAACGGAATTATAATTGTAAAGTTTAAAATTTTCTGCAACGTCAAACAAATTTTTAGTGGCGCTGGTGGAGCTTAAAACAAGATAAGTCTCGTCAACATTTACGGCTTTTAAAAATTCATCGGTTTCTTTTAGCTGCTCAATATTTTTTTGGCTTCGTCCTGCGGTGTCAATAAAAATTATATCCTTCTTTTTAAACTTATTAATTATTAAAGGCATATCTTTTACCTCGTAAGCAACTTCCATTTCAATATTGCTTATCTCCGCAAAAATTTTCAATTGATCTAAAGCGCCAAGTCTGTAAGTGTCAATTGAAATTAATCCGATTTCCAAGTTGTGAAGTATTTTTGAAATTACAGCCAGCTTGGCAATGCAGGTTGTTTTGCCCACGCCAGTAGGTCCTACCAAAGCTATAGTTTTAGGTTTGCTGTTTTTTGTTAATTCCAAATTGTAAGTAGGAATCATTGTAGCGATGCTGGAAATTACATAGCTGTCAATATTTTCAGAATTTAAAAGTCCTTTATATTTTTTTAGATTATCAAGAATTGTTGAGATAATTGGTTTTTGAACCTCGCGGTTGTAAAGCACGTCAATTACTTCTTTCAATTCTTTTTGAACAGATTTATTAGAAGATTTTTTTACTTCGCTAATTTTTTGGGGTGAAGAAAATAGTTTTTCATTTAAAGAGGCTTCAGTCTTTTTCTGTTTAGATTTGGAAACATTTATTTTCTCTTCCAGCTTTTGAAGCTCTTCATAAAAACTTTTTTGAGAAGAATTTCCCGCGCTATTAGACTCAACTTCCTGCTGAACAAAAGCTTCTTCCATTCCGGCGGTTATTTCAAACATTTTTTTTATGCCGAGTTCGACGTCCCCTTCAATTACCTTTGTACCGAGAATAACAGCTTCATCCCCTAATTCTTCTTTCATTAGCTGGGTCGCTTCTTTTAAAGTAGGCGCTTTAAATTTTTTAATTTGCATTTAACACCTCAAGCCTGTCAATAAATTCAATTTCAATTTGTGATGGAAGTTCAGAGTAAGATATAACGGCAAACTCCGGGAAACTTGAATTAATAAGTCTGTAAAAATAAGGACGAATAGTTGCGGAAGTTATTATAACCGGAGGATAGCTTAATAATTTAAATTTCTCAAAATTATTTGCCAGCCCTTTATTTAGTTCGCGTAAAATAACCGGGCTTAACCCTAAAGTCTGCACGGTATCTTTTTGGTTTTGCAATGATTTAGTTATGAACGATTCTAGGTTTTCGCCAAGGGCAACTGCGCGGATAATTCCGTAATCGTCTTTATAAAGATTAGCAATACTGTCGCCTATTGAATGACGAACATACTCGGTTAAAACATCAACATTTTTTGTAACCTTTGAGTAATCAATTAATGCTTCCAAAATTTGAACAAGATCTTTTATCGGCACTAATTCTCGCAGCAAACTTTGCAATACTTTTTGAATTGTTCCGATGGGCAGAACTTCTTTATTAATATCATCCACTACAGCGGGATATTCTTTTTTAACATTTTCCAGTAATTGTTTTACCGATTGTCGGGATAAAATCTTATCAAAATTTTTCTTTAATGTTTCCTGAAGATGAGTTGAAAGCACGGAGGTTCCGTCGACTACAGTGTATTCTAAAAGTTCCGCTTTATCTTTTTCTTCTTTCGTAACCCAATAACCGTCCATATTAAACGCCGGGTCTTTAGTTTGTATACCATTTAACTTTTCGGTAACGCTTCCGGGATTCATCGCTAAAAATCTATCTGTAAAAATTTCATAATGCGCAACAACATTTCCTTTTATCTTTATTATATATTCATTGGGGCTTAGTTGAAGATTATCTCTAACGCGCACAGGCGGAATTAATAAACCATATTCCAGCGCAATGTATTTTCGGGTGGAAGCAATTTTTTGAAAAAGATTTCCGCCCTGCTTTTCATCTACCAATCCAATTAAGCCGTAGCCGATTTCAATTTCAATCGGATCAACTTGAAGATATTGTTCAACAGCTTCTTCGGGAGTAATATCCTGCGATTCCGGTTCTTCCGCTACTGGAATTTCATTTATTTTCTTTTTGGTTAGATAAGAACTTATTCCCAATGACAAACTTAAAAGCACAAACGGAATTGATGGCATTCCCGGCACCAATGCGAAAAGCATTATCGCTCCTGAAACTGTCGCCAGCACTCTGGGATTTTTTAGCAATTGCGTTTTCATTTGAATATCGAGAGCGGTTCCCGCGGCGCTTCTGGTAACGACTAAACCCGCCGCAGTAGAAATGAGCAGCGCCGGAATTTGAGAAACTAATCCATCGCCGATAGTTAGAATTGTGTAGCTGTGAAGCGCGTCAGAAAATGACATGCCTTTATCTGCCACGCCAATAATAAATCCCCCGAGAATATTAATTGCATTTATTAGCAGACCCGCAATTGCATCTCCTTTAACAAACTTGCTTGCGCCGTCCATCGCTCCGTAAAATTCAGCTTCGCGGCTAATGTTTTCGCGTCTTTGTTTTGCTTCAGTGTCGGTAAGTAAACCTGTATTTAAATCAGCGTCAATTGCCATCTGCTTTCCGGGCATTGCATCAAGTGTAAATCTTGCTGCAACTTCAGAAATTCTGCCGGAGCCTTTAATAATTACAATAAACTGAATTAAAATTAATATGATGAAAATTATAAATCCCACCACATAATTTCCGCCGACAACAAATGAACCAAAAGTTTCAATAACTTTTCCGGCGTAGCCGTCAATTAAAATTAATCGAGTTGAACTTATGTTTAATGATAATCTGAATAATGTTAAAACTAATAGCAGCCCCGGAAAAACTGAAATATCTAACGGCGATTTTATATAAAGCGAAACAATTAAAATCAAAACAGCCATTGTAATATTTATCGCTAAAAAATAATCCAGCAATACGGCAGGCAATGGAATAAGCATTAAGCCCAGCATAAAAATTAAGCCGAACCCTAATATCACATCGCTATTTCTTCCGAAGATTTTCATTTTAGATTATTGAAGTTCTTTTCTTTTCATTTTTTAATTGATAAACGTACGCCAATACTTGCGCCACAGCCTGGAATAAAGAAAGTGGAATTTGTTCGCCGATCTCGCAAGCTTTATATAAAGCGCGCGCAAGCTGCCTGTCTTCATGCATAGGAATGCTATGCTCGGCTGCAATCTCTTTAATTTTTTGCGCAATTAAATCAACGCCTTTTGCAATTACTTTCGGCGCGCCGTCTTTCTGCATATCATACTTTACCGCTATTGCGTAGTGCGTAGGGTTGGTTATAATAACGTCAGCCTGCGGAACATCTTTCATCATTCTATTCTTCGCCATTTGATATTGCAGTCTGCGTATGCGGGATTTAATTAATGGATCGCCTTCGCTCTGTTTATTTTCTTCTTTCACTTCCTGCTTAGTCATCATCATTTCTTTTTTATGCTTATGCTTTTGAAAAAAGAAATCAACCGCTGCGATAATTGCATAAACCAAAGCAACCTTCCAAAGAAGAGTGTAAGCTGAATCGAGCATAAAGTTTACAATTTCTTCAATGGTTAAGCCCATTAGAGAAGTTGAAGTTTTTACAAAATCTTTTATAACGAGATAAGTGAAGCCGCCAATTACAAAAAGTTTTACGAGTGATTTGGCAAGCTCCATTGAAGAACTGGATGAAAAGAAAACCCTTTTAATTCCGCTTAGGGGATTAAGTTTATTAAATTTTGGAGCTAAAGCTTTTGCGCTGAATTTTAAACCTATTTGTGAAATGCTTGCAATCCCGGCAATGATAAACAATCCGACAAAAATTGGCGCAACAGTTATAACAAAAAACATAAAACCGGAAAATGCCATTTCTTGAAATGTATTTATATTGATTGTAAGGGTGTCTAATGTTCCGAAAATTTGTTTAGCCAAAGATGAAACTTGCGAGCTTAAAAACTGTTGTGAAAAATAAAGCAGCAGTAAACCAGTGGTAAAAATTGCAAGCGAATTTATTTCCATGCTTTTTGCAACAGTTCCTTTTTCGCGGCTCTCCTTTAGCTTTTTGGGAGTCGCTTGTTCGGTTTTTTCTTGGCCTTGCGATTCCGGCATATCAGCTTCCCATTGCTTTAATTAAGTTGAACAAACTATTTTCATAATCCTGCAAAAGATTTTTTATAACGTAAATGTAAATGGGAGTAATACCTGCAAGCAGAGCAAATCCTAATCCAATTTTTAAAGGCTGCGTTACAAAAAATACCTGCATCTGCGGAATTACTCTGGCGATAATTCCCTCGCCAATATGAATAAGAAAAAATGAAACCATTATCGGCGCGGCAATTTTAACCGCTAAAACAAAAACTGAAGCCGAATATTTTATCATCAGTTCATACAGCGGCTGCGTAAAACTAAATTTGCCAATGCTTATAACTGTGAATGAATATGATAATCCCCTAATTATATAATGATGACCGTCAATTAGAAAAAATATTAAAACTGCCCCGATGTTTAATGCTTCGCCAATTATGTTTGACTGCGTGTCTTCCATCGGATTAAAAACTTCCGCCATTGTTAAGCCCATATCAAAACCAATTAAACCGCCGGCGTATTGAATTCCCCAAAAAACTATTTGCAGCATAAATCCGATAACCAATCCCGTAAAAATTTCTTTAACCGCGTTTATAAATAACCACCACAAGCTTAACTGCACATTAATTATTGAAGCATCAATGCTTAAAAATATTATGTAAGAAATTACAAACGATAAAAATAATTTGGGAAGAATGGGGAAAGCTTTGCTGTTAAAAATAGGCGCAGCCATAAATGCCGCTGTAATTCTTAAAAAAATTAATATTACAATTATAAAATCTGTAATTAAGATGCTTGTCATTTTACAAACGTTAAAAATATTGTAAAAAATTTATTCGTTATAGCTATCATTTTATCCATCATCCAGGGGAGCAAAACAATTATTGTAATTGCCGTAACTAAAATTTTAGGGACGAATGTTAGAGTCATTTCCTGAATTGAAGTGGCTGCCTGAAATATTGAAATTATTATTCCAACCACTAACGAAACGCCAAGTATGGGAAGTATTATTAACAGCGTTGTGTAAAAGGCTTCCGACAAAACTTCTATAATTATATCTTCGGTCATTTAAGCAAAACTCCTTACAACTGATCCAACAATTAAACCCCATCCATCAACTAAGATGAACAGTAATATTTTAAACGGAAGCGAAATTAACATCGGCGGAAGCATCATCATTCCCATTGACATTAAAATGCTTGAGATAATCATATCAACCATTAAAAATGGTATGAATAAAAAGAAGCCGATTATAAAACCGGCTCTTAATTCGCTTAAAGCAAAAGCAGGCACCACAACATAAGTTGGTAAATCTTCTCTTGTTTTAGGCTGAGGCAGATTTGATAGTCCGATAAATAATTCTAAATCTTCGTCTCTAACGTTTCTAAACATAAATGATCTTATTGGTTCAATCCCCTTATCATAAGCTTCTTCAACTGTAATTTTTTTATCCATTAAAGGTTTTAAAGCGTTGTCGTTTACATTTCGCCAGGTTGGCGCCATAACAAAAAATGTTATGAACAAAGCGATGCCGGCAAGCAATTGTCCCGGCGGCATTTGCTGCGTTCCCAATGCGCTTTTTAGAAAATGAAAAACAATAATTATTCTTAAATAAGACGTCGTCATAATTAATATTGAAGGCGCAAGCGCAAGTACGGTCATCAATAATAATATTTGCAGCGTTACGGAAATATCTTCCGGGCTGTCCGATTTGCCGATGTCAATTCCAATTTTAGGAAAAGGAAGCGTGGTAGTTTGTTGCGCTAAAACATAATCGCTATTTAAAATGCAGACAAAGAATAAAAAAATGAATATTGCCTTTTTCATTTTAGACCAATATTCTTTTTTAAAATGTTAAAAAAACTTTGATCGTTTTCTTCTGTAAAATTATTTGCATCCAAATCATCAATTTTTGAATCAAGTTCTTTAAGAAGCGAGATTGAATTTTCACTCACCCCAAGAACTAAAACTTTATCTTCAACCTTAACAACTGAAATATATTTTTTAGGCATTAACATCTGTGAGCTTAAAACTTTAATGCTGATTAAATTTGATTTTTTCCCTCTGAATGAAACTCCGTATTTTCTAACAAAGATTAGAACCCCGTATAGCAAGCCTACAATAAATATTAAAGGCACAAGCGCTTTTAGAATATCTAAAAAACTCATCTAACAATTCCCTTTAATCCTTTACCGGGATCATTAAGGTAGGTTATGCGAATGCCGAAATGTTTGTCAATTACAACCACTTCGCCTTCGGCAATTTTTTTGTTGTTAATAAAAATATCCACCGGTTCGCTGGCAAGCTTATCGAGTTCAATTACATATCCTCTTTCCAATTCAAGAATATCTTTAACCTGCATTTGAGTTCTTCCCAGCTCAATATAAACGTTTAGCTGAAGGTCTTTTAACATTTCCAATTTGTCGTTTGAACTTTCTGATTTCTTTTTTGAATCGTCAAACTCTTCAAACTCGGCAATGTTAGTAGATATTTTTTCTTCGTTTTCAGAAGCCGCTTGATTTATTATTTCTTCTTCCATTGAAATTCCTTTTACTGATGATTTTCATTTAATTCAATTTTTCTAGTAATCTTAATTGCTTTATGATTATTGACCACGCCCGATCTTCCCCAAAACAAAGGCTTATTTGCGATCTCAACCGTATGCTCGTCGCTTATTTTTGTATCGAGTTTTATTATATCGCCTAAGGATAATTCAATTAAATCCTTCATTGATATTTGCGCATTTCCAAAATGAATTTTTACCGGAAGCAAAGTGTTATATAAGTGAGATGAAATTACTTCCCTCGTTGCGCTTGATTTTGATTTAATGCTTCTGACGGAGGGCGAACGCTGGAATGAAAGCTTGGATAGTATTTGATCGAAAGCAAAAGTTGCAATCCCGATGTTCATTAAAAAAGCTTCATCGCCAATTTTAACTTCAAAGGAAACGAGTAATATTGATTCGCTCTGCGATGTAATCTGAGCAAAGTCAATATCCGATTCAAAACGTTCCGCTCTAAAATTCATATCGTCAACGGCAAGCCAGGCTTTGTTCAAACCTTTCATTACAGTTTCAACTACAACATTTAAAACTTTTTGTTCAATGGGTGTAATTACATTTGCCTGCTTTTTCCCTTTTCCGAACCCGCCCAATAATCTATCCACTAAAGTAAAAGCTAATTCATTGCTCAGTTCAAGCACGCCTTTTATTTCGGTGTTTTCAATATCAAAAGTAAATAGGCAAGCGGGATTTGATACTGATAAAATATATTCGGAATAATAAATTTGATCCACCGCGGTAACTTGAATGCTTACCAGGGTTTGAAGTTTTGAAACTAAAAATGAGGTAAAACTCTCGGCAAAATTTTCATGAATATTTGTAAGCGTTCTTAATTGATTTTTTGAAATTCGATTGGGCAGTCTAAAATCAAAAGGGACAACTTCTTTACTGGCGGCTTCGGGGGCTACTTCTTCCCCGCTCTTTACTTTGTTAAGAAGAAGATCAATTTCTTTTTGTGATAAAACTTCAGCCATAATAATTAAATTATTTTATTGAATTGTTTTATTGAATTTATGATTATATACTTGCTGAAATAAACGTCATTTAATTGCAGCGTGGGAATTTTATTCTTCAGCTTCGCAGCTATTTCATATTTCAACGTGTCTTTAAAACTTACATTATCCAACTGCACTAATTGTTTGCTTGATAAAGTTGAAATAACAACATCACGAAGAATAACTTCCTTAGTTTTTAACTCTTGCTTGCTTTCTTCATTAGCAACATCAAAACCAATTGAAACAAGAAGCAATCTTTTCCCGTCAGTGCCGGAAGGATTTACAATTATATCATCAATTGGCAGAATAAACTTTCCACGCTCGCCTTCAGAATTAAACAAAGGAGATTCCTCTGCTTTTTCTACTTTATTATTATTATTCTTTTTTTCGCTTGGGTGCGTGCTGGCAGTTCCGCCGACAATAAAATTTGCAGTTATAAAATAAACCGCTGCCAGTTGAACAATGAATATCGGTAACCCGAATAAAATTATTTTCAGATTAAAAGGAGATTTTGCTTTAGGCGCAGTTTCCTCTTTCTGTTCAGTTTGGTCGACTTTCTCAACCTCTTCTGTCTGCTCTGTTTTTTCTTTTTCTTTTGCCATAGTGGTTAATCAATTTCAATTGATATGCCATGGCTTAGGCTGGTAATAAATGAAGAAAATAAACCGTTTTCTAATTATTTAACAATAATTATTGGCTATTATTCTACAGGTGGTTGGATATTGGTAAGCAGCGGCGAAATCAAAAAGATGACATCTTTTTAGAAAGATGTCATCTTTATTTTAATTTTACTTCATCAAAACCAGCTTTGCAGCCTTCTTAAATACTTCATTTTTTCCCTGCCTACCGGCAGGCAGGCTCTCTCTCGAAACTGCTTTTAATTTATATATATAAATACCGCTAGAAACCTGTTCATTATAATTGTTCGTTCCATTCCAAACAATATTTTGTGTACCGGCATTTTGCGATATAATTGAAAATGATTTTACTTCATGTCCCAGAATATCATAAATTTTTAACTCAACATCTGAAGTTCTTGGAAGATTATAAGAAATGGTAGTTGAAGGATTAAACGGATTTGGATAGTTCTGATATAATTCAAAATTCTGAGGAATTTCATTTTTTTTGCCTGTTTCTACCCCGGTGATTTTTTTGTAGTAATCATTCGCATATTGTGTATAACTTTTTAACGAATCAATTGCTTCAAAACGTGTAATGTTATTGTAACCACCGGCGGCTATCTGCACAAATACAATTTCTTGTTCTTCACCCGGCATTAAATTAAAAGGACCAGTTGATAAATTCATATCCCTATTACCAGGCTGAAATTCAGATTCACTTCCATCAAGCCAGCCCTCGCCTGCTATAGGATTTCCTGAGAAAGGAAATGATGTTTCTCCTCCGCCTAGTCCTTCCGGTACATGATACTGTTCTCCGTTGTTTAAAATCCCCTGGAACAAATTATAAAACCTTACGGCTCCTTCTTCATAACTTTTATTGCCTATTGTAGGATATCCATAAAGAGGATGTGCATTTAAAATAAAATTAAATGAAGATAAATTTAGTTCGGCGTTATTTACTATGGGCCCTTTTAACAAGGAAAATCCTAAAGCCGGAGGCATCTGATTAAATATATTATCAGTATCAAATGCATTGTATGCAAATGCTAAATTTAATAAAGTATCACATCCCGCGAAGTCATCCGTTGCATTACCAACATCCGGATCCGTAGATATGGCGCAATACATCTGCTCAATATTGTCGCTGCCTTTATTAATAATTTTATATTTTCTAAATATCATATTATTTAATGGACCTTCTGTATTATAAGCCCAATAAGCAGATTGCAATTCTATGCCCAAGGGCTGTGAACCAAAAATTGAATCTACTAATGATGAGTTAAAATCATTGGCTTTAAACCATATTGTTTGATTAGCATGCGGGATGCCGGGAATATCAATATCCGGTTCATAAGTTCCGTTCTTATTTATATCTTCAAACGGCGCACCTTCATTACCGGGCCAATTATTCCAGTCTTGTTCGTAGGCTTCTCTTATTTCTATTTCCGTTCCTTCGCCTTCAGATAATTCGGCAGTTAAATCTCCGGATTTGTAATCTGGTCTAACCCTATAAATCTTCTTATCACCGGCGGGCTGCAGACTGCTTTTAAATACAGTACCGCTCACTCTTATTTGATTATTTATTTTTCCACCCCACAAAAATCCCGACCAATTAAAGACAGTTAAATGGGAATTTTTCGGATACCAAAAACCTTTCGTCCCAAATAAATTATAATCTGATAACCCGTTATTACTAAATGAAGTCGATACGTTATTTATATTTAGTCTTTTAAATTGAACTGTCGAATCTTCTTCCGATTCTGCGTGGGTTGGTCTAGAAAAGATGAACAGAATAATGAATAAAGAAATAACAAGTCGAATGGAATATATTTTAAATGGGATTAAGTTCTGCATATAACCTCCTTAAAAGATGGGACATCTTGAGAAAACATTGTTAAAAATAATATAAAGAAAAAATTAATTCTTAACATAAAATTAACCTCCCATTATTTTACCATTTATTTTAGCAGCATGGTTTTAATTATTTGAACTGAACTTAAAGATGCTGTCTTTATAAAATATACTCCGGATGACAAATCATTCCCATTACTATCTTTTCCATCCCATAGAACCTTATGTTTGCCTGGTGTTAGTAATTTGTTTTCTAATATTCTAACCTCCTTTCCTAAAATATTATATACTTTTAAACTAATCATCTCTGCTTTATCAATATCAATAGTTATTTGAGTCTGCCCGTTAAAAGGGTTTGGAAAATTTTGATATAGATAGAAATCATTTGGCTGGTCAAAATTATCTAAGACTGAAGTTATTGTGTCTTTATTAAACGTAATATATATTGAGCTGCCGCAATGCATTAAATCTAAATCATCATCTCCATCGAGATCTGCGAATGTTGTTGAAAAAATATCTGAATTTGGCAGGGTATTATTAAAATAATAATAATATAAGCCTTGACTATTTAAGAAATTACTTTCGAAGTTCATTATTGCAATGTAAGAAGTTGTGGGCATTTCATAGGGAAAGTGGACTCCGCTTACAGCAATATCAATCCATCCATCACCATTTATATCTCCCTCTGTTGGGCTACCTAATTGCTCAGCACCCCAAAATCGTCTTGTCCCAGTTGAATCTAAATGTAATACTCCATTACCATAATTTAGTAAAATCGTTCCGGCAAAATCACCAAACACAACTATATCGGTGCTTCCATCATTATTAAAGTCTGAATCAAATAAATTATCTGGATTTGCAATTTTATCTAAATTTTTAGCTGAATATAATTCAAAGTGATTAAAATTTCCTATTTCATTGTTTTCACAAGTGATAATTCCATCCAAGCCATAACGGATTAGATTAGGTCCGCAACAATATGGAATAGAGGCAATAATTACATCTTCATCTCCGTCATTGTCTAAATCAGTGGATAAGATATAATTACCCACGCCCCCCCTGGAACTTTAATTAAAACTGTATCTTCAAAATTTCCTTTACCGTCATTAAAGGCTATTCCCCACACTGTAATTGGATTATCTGGATCTCCGGTCGTTACATTTATTCCAGCTATATCCGGGAATCCATCTCCATTAAAATCAGCCACAGTAAAATAGTACCAGTACCAATTCAAGCTGCTTTCTTGAAAATTCCCTTTTCCATCTCCTAATCCTATTGTTAATCCATTTGCACCATAATAAAATGATCCATAAAACCATCTCTATCAAAATCATTTACATATATTTGGAATGAATAATCTATCCCATTTATGGTCCAGTGTGTTGGGAAAATTTCCTTTGCCATCATTTATTAAAATCATTCCGCTGCTTGTTACTATATCAGGGCTGCTGTCATTATTCATGTCAATACATTGCATTCCATTTCCACCTCCATAATACTCTTTAGCTTCACTAAAATTAACTCCCACCTTGTTTGGAGGGTATTCGAAATGTCCAAATAAATCCTTTTAAGGCATCTCCTATTGAAGATTTTATTTTGTTGGATAGTGTTACAGTAACTCTTTCACCAGCATTAAACATATCATTAGAAATAAAAAAAACTGTTTTATTTTCTTCAAGGTAACTTATTTCACCGGAATGGTCGCCGCTTCGCTCTCCCATCACAGAGAATGACAAATTATTAAATGAAGAAGAGTCCATTGAAACATCAAACTTAACAGAAATTTCCGGGTCGCTGCTATTTGAGATAGCGTTAAAGGTTGGGTTAATAGAAATAATCTTTGGGGTTTGTGCTTTTATTTCAGTTATGGTTATGAGAATGAGTGAGATTAAAAAGAATGATATTTTTGAATTGTAACAAATGAGCTTCATTTTCTCCTCCAAAATAAATTAGAGACTTATATTTTTAAGTCAATAATTATTCCCTTTAAAAGTTCATAAAAAACTTAAAATTAAAAGTGTTCTTTCTTAGCATTAAGAAAATAGGTACTCCGTTTATCAAATATGATTTGGAATTGTATAAAACAACGACGCCCCAATTAAGGGGCTACTATAATAGTATTTATTTCTTTACCAAACCCACCTGCCTGCCGGTCAGTCAGGTTCAAAACCCTACCAAACTCACCTGCCTAACGGACAGGCAGGTTTGAAGCTCCACTAGCAAACTCAAGCTTTCATACTAAATACAAAGGGCGTTCACTTGAACGCCCTTAATTTAAGTCACTGTTTTTATCTTCTTATCTAATCAAATTGGTGATCTCTTGCAATAGAGTATCTGCAGTTGTAATTACTCTGGCATTGGATTGAAATCCTCTTTGAGAAACAATCATTCTCGTAAACTCTTCAGAAAGATCTACGTTAGATTGTTCCAATGCGCCGGATTGTACTGTAGTATTTGTTTCTTCGCCAAGCGAGCCTATTCTTGGTTCACCCGAATTTGCATAAGCTGAAAATAGATTATCGCCATTGCTTATCAAGCCGTTTAAGTTAGGAAAAGTTGCGCACATAATTTGGGCAAGGCTTCTTGTATTTCCGTTTGAAAATATACCTACTATGTTTCCGTATTGATCAATATTTATATTAGAAAGCGATGCGGAAGCAAAACCATTTTGGCTTAACGCTGAAACAACAGAGCTTGCCGCAGTTTGAGTGATCCCGCTAAATCCAACTCCAAAATCTAAATCCATTGTAACAGGGTTGGCGCCGCCTTTGGGCTGGAATGTAAATGAAGGATTGTTTGGGGAAATATTTGCCGGGTCCAAAGTTCCGTCTGAATTAAAAATAATTGTGCCGGTAAATGATTCTGGCGTTCCGTTTTGTGTGCTGGTGCCGGGAACGGAAACTGTCCAGGTCCATTGATTGTCATCTACTTTAGAATACTTTAAAGTTGCTTGATGAGAATTTCCCAATGAATCATAAACAGTAACAGAACCGCTTACAACGTTTGGCTCGCGGTTGCCGTCAGCCGACAAGCTTAATGTTGATGAAGACGAATTTTGAGTAATAGTGGAAGAATCAAATTTGAAGTTTAAATTATCGCCTGGAACAACTATGTGATTATTTATTCCGTCAAACAATGCTTTGGAAGCTGCATCTAAAACAAAGTTTCCGTTTCCATCATCTTCAAAAGTTAAACCGCTTATATTACCAGTTCCTTTTGAAACCGGCGGAGTTGCTTTGTCTAATACTTCCCATCCTAAATCATATTGATTTGGAGTTCCGGTTTTAGTGTAAGTTAGTTTTACAGAATACTCCGTTCCGTAATCATTATAAACTGTAGTGTTGGAAGTGAAAGGTCCCGGGTCGTTCATATTAATATTACCAAGCTGTGAAATTAATTCACTTCTTGTTAGAGGAGAATTACTATCAAGATTGCCCCCCCATTTTATTAAAGAAGTTGATTGTGCGGGTAGCTTTAAGTTTTTATCAACAACAATATTTTCTAAATTATTTCCGGGAGGGACCACACCGTCGTCATTCGCAATTTTACCCTGAACTACCGCTCCGTTTTGCGAGCTTACTAAATTACCGTCGGCGTCAAATACAAATGCTCCTGCTCTGGAATAAAAATTCTGTCCGTTGCTTTTTAAGATGAACATTCCCGGTCCCTGCAAAGCTATGTCCGTAGTAATACCGGTTCTTTCAAAAGTACCCTGGTTCCAGTTTCTGTCGATGGAATTTATCTTCATACCTAAACCAACCTGGAAAGTATTAGTACCGCCTGAGGTATCAGTAGGATTTGTTCCGGCTTTTACAAATTGATTAAAAGTATCGCTGAATGTTACGCGCGAACCTTTGAAACCGATTGTGTTAACGTTAGAAATGTTGTTTCCAATTACGTCCATCATTGATTGATGATTTCGCATTCCGGAAACGCCTGAGAATAAAGAATTGAGAAGTGCCATTGTAAACCTCCTAAGGTTTTAAGTTAAAGTTACCCGGCGTCAGTCAGTCAGCCGGATCAGAGCGTCCTTAAAAGGTCCCGCTCTTTGCCTATTATTTAAATTATTTTATGCGAACACTACGCTGTCAATATTTGTGAAGATATTATCTCCGCCAAACTCCACCGGCAATGCTGTTACAACAGTTCTATTAGGAATATTTACTATAAAAGCTGTATCGGACATCATTACCAATGAATCTTTTGAACCTTTCATTTCTGCTTTTTCAACTGCGCTTTGAATCTTATTTATTTCTTCATCGCTAAGTTGAATATTTCTTGTCTCCAATCTTTTTACCGCGTGGTTTGAAAATTTTATTTTTTCAAGTTCACGCTGAAAGATTGACTCAAAGCTGCCGCCGGTTTTATCCAGCTGCGCTTTACCGAACCCTTCATTGTTCGTTATTGGTATAAACGGTACTCTAACTCCGTTTACCTCAGCCATTATTTTCCACCTCCTTTATTTGTTGGATTTAATACTTCAAGAATTTCAGACAGAGAATAATTCACGCCTCCCACCAACAGCACGGTGCCGTTCTCAGTAAATTTAACGCCGTCTATAGTTCCATATTTAAATAAAGAAACATCCAAATCTTCTCCGGCTCCATTCTTAGCTTCAACTTTAAAAGTATAAGTTCCTTCAGTAACTCTGTTACCATCATTATCGGTAAAGTCCCATGAAAGTTTATTGTCGCCGGATTTTGATGGAACGTCTTCAATAGTTCTTACAAGTACGCCGCTGCTATCATAAATATTTACTTTTACGCTGCTGGCGCTTCCGGTAATATTATAACCAAGTGAAATATCGTCCTGCCCGGCATTGCTAATACTGCCGCCTGCAAGTTTTACATCTTTTCCAATCAATGTTGATGTAAGCGTATTGTTGATGGATTGAGTTAATAAATAATTTGCATCAATACTCTGCGTCATCAGCTCATTAAGATTTGAAAGTTGCTCTAAAGAACTGAACTGGGCTAACTGCGCTGAAAATTCCGTGTTGTCCATCGGGCTAAGAGGATCTTGATTTTTTAACTGTGCAATCATCAAGTTCATAAAATCATCTTTTCCCAAAATACTTTTGTTTGCAGAGGTTGCCGTTTGCTGTGAATAATTATTAAAAAGACCGTCAATGCTGTCAATCATAAAATTCTCCTACGCTAAAAATTCGTAAGTGTTATATCCCATTTTTTTTGGAATTGTATTAGTAATTTTTACTTCAGTCTTTATTTCTTCATTAGAGGATGATGATGTTTTTCTTTTTGATTCTGAAGCTTTATTATTTTTGTCGTCAGTATTATTTAAAGAAATGGTTAAACCCGCCAGTGTTATTCCGCTTTGCATTAACGCTGATTTTAATTGCTCAACATTTGTCTGCACAGTTTGTTTAACTGATTCATTTTCAACTTCAATATTTGCATGCAAAGTTTTATCAACCATATCAACAATTACTTTTACCTTGCCTAAATTCTCCGGCGACAAATTTAGAACTACGCTTTTGTGTTCGCCCTTTTGAATGAAATTTGAAATCTCTTTAATTATTTCTGAAGGCTTAATATTTTTTAGTTGATTATCAAAATTTGAAAATGCTTTTGCGTCTTTTACTTCTAAATTTTCTCTGGTTTTTAATTCGCTGTTAAAATGGGTCTGAAATGATTTATTAGTTTCAACTTTTTCATTTCCCGCTTTCACATTTTCATCTTTATCTAAATTTTTATTTACTGAATTTGTATTTAAAGATTTTGTGCCGTCCTCATTTTTATTTTTATCATTTGAAGACTGATTAAAGTTATTATTCTCTTTGGAATCTGAAACCAAAATATTTTTTACTTCGCTGAATTCCTTAGCTTCGCCATTGCTATGTATAGGTTTAATTGATTCTTTGTTATCAATATTAATTTTAGTTGAAGGTTCTTCGCTGAGTTTTTTCTCATCAGTTTTAATTTCATTTTTATTAGAAGAAAACTTTTCCGCGATGTTCCGCTTTTCATTCGATTTTATGGATATATTCTCACCCAGCTTAAAATCATTTATTACATTTTTTACAAATTCTTTTTCAGCGATTTTAACATCGGCGTTTAATGGTATTTTTTCTTTTGGTGAAGATTCAATTTCGTTTTCAACGATTTGAATCGGCGAATCTGTTTTCACTTTTGTATTAGAAGTTTCTGTGTCTTTAATTATTTCCGCTGAATTAAATTGAATTTTATTTGTAGTTGTACTTTTTATTTCTCCACTTATATCGCTGGGCTTTTGAGTTTCAGCTTTTTTATCAGTTGAAATAAAATTCAAATCGGAAATCTGTTTGTCGTCAATTATAGTTTTATCTGCCGGAATATTTTCATCAGAATTGATAGCCAAAGGTTTTGTTTCTTCTTTCCCTGCCAAAGTAAAAATTTTAAAAGATCTCGTATTATTTTGCTCAAGTTTTACAAAATCTTTTTGAGCCGTCAAGTTCTGCTTTAAGCTCACTTCGAAAAACTTTTCGTCATTCACATTCATCTGAGATGACATAACAGACTTTTCATTATTCAACTTAATAACATTCACAGAGTTCAAGTTTTCAAATGCGCTTTTAATTTGCTTATTTTCATAAGCGCTCTGCTTTACAATATTAATTTTATATTCACTTCCGCCGCTATTATTTGTTGAAGTAGTATAATTTTCTTTATTATCTATTAATGCTTTTAAGCCTTCAAATAATTTTTCAGTCCGGTTATTATTTAAATTTATATTTTCAATTTCATCGGAAGAATTATTTTTCGCATTCGAGGCTTGCTCTAAAATGTTATCGGAACTCAATTCACTTCCTTCGCCTGAAATTATTTTCTCAATTATATTTTTTATAATATTTGATTTGAATGCCGGGCTATTGTCAACAATTTTTATTTCATTTTGTTTGGGAATAGGAATTTGAGATGAAAGGATATCAACGTTTGCCGTATTTAAATTTGGCAGAATATTTTTATCAGCATCGGCGGAATTTTCATTTACGTTTAAATTATCTAAATCACTTTTAGATATTTGAATTGAATAATTTTCTTGAAGATCAGAAAAATTTATCTTTACAACTTTCCCGGCATCAAGCAAACCAATTATATTGTTTGGGGCTTGCGTTGATTGTTCTTCATTATTAATTGAGTCGTCTATTATTCTTTTTGATTTAGAAATTTCTTTATCATTTAGCGAAGAAGAACTCCCGTCTTCAAACAAAACTGCAATAATATTTTTCACCTCGTCTTCATTAACAGAAATTTGGCTAACATTATATATTAAGCTTTCTGTAGGAGCGTCTGAGGCAATCGGTTGAAGGGCATCTTGAGGCAAATTTGAATTTAAGTTTACTTTAATAATATCTTTAAATAAATACGATACGTTATTGAAGCGGTTCAGATTTAAATTTTCTGCGCCGCCGGGTTGAGGATTTATATTTATAAATAATGGGTTGAATTGCATCACGGCATCCTAACTATTCTTGCTGCAAATAAAGGATCAAGTTCCGCTAAAATATCTGCCGCTTTATTTTTTTTCATAGTGTAAATTATGTCTCTTGCAATATTATCGGAGTAGTTCTGTATAATTTTAGCCGCCTTTTTTGGGTCCATAGATTCATAGACTCCCGCTGCTTTTTTAGACCATTTTATGTAATTGCTGTCAGCCGCATTTACGTTTTGCCTTTGCTGAGCCTCAGTAATATTTTTTGTTATAAGATTTGGAATATCCGATGCGCTTGTAACATTCTCTGTTTTGCTATCCTGTTTGTCTTGAGTCTTAGTTTGAATTTTATTTTTATTCGGATTACTCGCTTCAGTAATATTTGAATCTTCAACTAAGGCGGATGAATCTATTTCAGCGACATCTGCATTTTTCGTTAATGAATCAGAATTATTTATTTCATTATTTAATATTTTATTTGTATCGGCAACTGCAGCGCTGGTTGAATCATTTATCTCTCCATTTTCAACAACGGAATTTTTAGGCGAGAAATCAAATTTAAAAATATTGTTATACTTTTGGTTCAACTGCACGATACCAAAGCTGGTAAGCGCAAATGCTGATATGAATATTGCCGCGTATATAATTATCGGTTTCAATTATGTTCCCGGCTAAATTTTTGAGTAGCTATCTCGTCAATAAATAACATTTCAATTCTGTTTTGTTCTTTATTAAATCTATCTAAATGAGTTTCTTCAAGAGCGTCAAAAATTTTATGCTCTTTACTTTTTTGAATAAGTTCGGCTATTTTTTTTTCTTTTTGTTTTTCCAGCTTTAGCATATTCATTTTAATTTCAATCAATCTATTCTCAATATATCTTATATAATTTTTTTCAAACTTTAATTCAGCGATGCTTACATTTTTAGTTTGAGTATTTCTTAATCCGTCTTCCCCTTCTCTTTGAACGTTTAAATATGTTTGCTTTTGTTTTTCAATTTCTAAATCAATCAATGCAGCTTCCTTTTGAGCTTTCTTTTCCAGGCTCTCTTTTACTCTTTTTACTGATTCAAATTTGTATGCGAATTTTGCCATGATTTTTTTTAAATAAATTTATAATCTATAATGGTTCTTCTATAATTTCTTTTAAGCGTAAAACCGATTCTTCAAATAAAGATTTTTCAAACATATCCTGTTTAAGATATGCTCTTAAGCTGGTAATTTTTGAAAGAGCATGATCAATTTGAGGATTGCTTCCTCGCACGTAAGCGCCGATGTTTATTAAATCTTCAGCCTCTTTATACGTGGCTAATATTTCATTAAATGCAATAGCTCTTTTACGATGATCGGAATCAACAATATCCGGCATAACTCTGCTAACGCTTTGCAGCGGATCCACAGCCGGGTACTGTCCTATGTTTGCGAGCTTACGTGAAAGAACAACATGACCATCTAAAATTGAACGGACCGCATCGGCAATAGGTTCATTCATATCATCGCCGTCAACAAGCACTGTGTAAAATCCGGTTATGGAACCTTTATCGGTTGTGCCGGCGCGTTCCAAAAGTTTTGGCAAAATTGCAAACACTGAAGGAGTGTAGCCTTTGGTTGTGGGCGGTTCGCCGATGGTTAAGCCAATTTCTCTTTGCGCCATTGCAAATCTTGTAACCGAATCCATCATCAAAACAACATTTAAACCTTTATCTCTAAAATATTCCGCAATGGTGGTTCCGAGGAAAGCGCCTTTCATTCTAATGAGAGCAGGCTTATCGCTGGTAGCAACTACTACTACAGATCTCATCAAACCTTCTTCGCCAAGATCTTTTTCAATAAATTCTCTTACTTCTCTTCCCCGCTCTCCAATTAAAGTTATAACGTTTACGTCGGCGTTGGTATTTCGCGCAATCATTCCCAGCGTTACGCTTTTGCCAACTCCGCTGCCGGCAAAAATTCCCAAACGCTGTCCGTTACCGACAGTAAGCAGACCGTCAATTGCACGCACGCCGGTTTGCAGAGGCGTTTCAATTCTATCTCGCTGAAGTGGATTTGGCGGTTCGCGGTGGATGCTTAATTGCGTGGCGCATTTTATTTCCCCCTTGCCGTCAATCGGATTTCCCATCCCATCAATTACTCTTCCCAAAAGTTCTTCGCCAACTCCGATTGTAAAAGTTTTTCCGGTTGCAATTATTTCGCAAGCGGGAGAAATATTATGAACTTCGCCAAGAGCGATGGACAGAACTTTACCTTCTTTTAAATCCTACAACTTCTGATTTGCAGACCTCAACTCCGCTCTTATTTACTATAAAGCAAATTTCACCAAGAGATACGTTTGGACCAATGCTGACAATAACTAAACCGATAACGTCAGAAACGCGACCATTTACTTTTAGCAAATCCGCAGTTCGGATTTTGTTTTTATAGATATCCATATAGTTATAAAGATTATTCATCAATTAATTCAGCCGTTGGTTTCCGATAATTCAATCTCTAAAATTTTTTTAATCTCATTTAGCTGTGAAGAAATCCGCGCATCAACGCTGCCGATTTCTGTTTCAACAATGCAGCCGCCGATTTCAATTCTTTCATCGGCTTCAAAAGCTATTTTTGAAAAGGAAGAATTATTTAGAAGATGATTATTTTCTTTATTAATTATTTCTAATTCCTGCGGGTTTAATTTTATTATAACTGAATTAGCGCCCACAACTTTTTTAACGGAATCATTAATAGAAGTTTTAATTATGCTTTGGTTTTTAATTTCGCGGCGTAAAACTTTTTCAGTAATAAAAAATGAAAAGTCTAAAACTTTTTGTGAAAATAATTTTTCGTACTCCTTCATTTTATCATCCACTTCAGAAATAATTTTATTAAGCTCTGCGTATTTTTGATTTAGTTTTGCTTGATAAACATTCTTCTGTTCATTTTCCGCTAAAGCATAACCTTGCTTAAAACCCTCGTCATATTTTTGCTGAAGCTGCAACTCAAACATTTTTTGCTGAAGAACAACTTCGCTGTCCATTACTTCAAATGAATCTTCTTCAAAAGTATTTCTCAATCTCAAATTGACTGAGCTGGGCTTCGTATTTATTATTATTCTATCAGACATATACTTCGGTTGATGTAGCGCTTAAGCTTAAAGTTATTTCGCCGGTTTCTTCAAGATTTTTTATAACGTCGATAATTTTTGCTTGAGATTCTTCAACCTCTTTTAACTTTACTTTTCCCATAAATTGCAATTCTTCTTTTAAAAGATCAGCGCCGCGCTCGGACATATTTTTAAATATTTTTTGTTTCAATTTTTCATCGCAAACTTTTAGCGACAACGCCAAATCTTTTCTATCAATCTCGCGTAAGATTTTTTGAATGTCTTTATCTTCAATATGAATGACGTCTTCAAACAGAAACATTAAACGTTTTACTTCTGTAGAAACATCAGGGTCAACGCCGGACAAGCTGTCCAATATCTCTTTGCTCATTGTTACGCTCATCTTATTTAAAATTGAAGCGAGACTTTTAGTCCCCCCAAGAGCGCTTAAAGTTTGTCCAATGCTTAAACCAGCAAGCTCGTCAACAACTTTTTCAATTTGCTTTAAAGTCTGCGGAGATACTTTACCCAGCGTGGCAATTCGATGAACAACATCGGTGCGAACCGGTTCCTGCAATTCGCGTAAAGCGTCGGCTGTTTGCGAAGGCGTGAGATGAGATAAAATTAAAGCAATGGTTTGAGGATGTTCTTTATTTAAAAAATTCATTAACTGAGACGAGTCGGCTTTCTTTAAAACTTCAAAACCTTTAAGCGTTGTTAAAGTTTTAACTTTTTCAATTATTTCACCGGCTTTGGGCGAGCCAAAAGTTTTTTCAAGAAGCGCATGAGCGTATTCCAAACCGCCTTCCAGCATATATTCTCTGGCGGTTACCATGTGATAAAATTCAAGCAGCACGCTATCAACAAGCTGAGCGGTAACGTTTCGCACCTTGCTTATTTCGGCGGAAATCATTTCAAGCTCTGAATTATCTAAAAATTTATATACTTCAGATGCGGCGTCAATTTTTAACGCAATCATTAATATTGCGGCTTTTTGCAAACCGTTTAATTGATTGCCAGATGGCTGAAGAGCCTGAGCAGGCATACTTATATTTTCATTATTCTTCATCTTGATGCAACCATGCATTTATTAATTTTGCGGTATCCGTCGGATTTTTAGATACGTAGTTAGTTATTTTTTCATGCTGAACTTTTTTACTTACAGCTTCGTCTGACAATTCATCTTCTAGGTCTCCCACATCTATCATCGGCGACCTCGGTCTTTTAGCGCCGGGCAGATTAGCTTTCGTGCCTTTTGATGAAGGCAAAAATGAATCATAGGAAGTTCCGTCTTCATTACTGACTGCGCCTACAAATATCTTCTCATTTTTAAGTTTATTCATTAATCCTTTTAATATGAAAAGCGAAGCGCCAATTGCCAAAATTGTAAGCAGCACGTTTATCCATTTATCCGGGTTGCTGAACACCGATGTTTCTTCCATTTTAATTTCTTCAATCGGTTTAGTTTCAAACGGAATATTTACAATTGAGAATTGATCAATTCTTTTATCGTCAAAGCCCACGGCGTTCTTTACAATATTTTCCAGTTTGTCAAGCTGGTCCTTTGTTCTTGGCTCAAATACAGTTTCAACTGCGTCACCTTTTTTTACCTCCTTTGGCGAATCATTAATAACTGCGGCAATGCTTAATCTTTTAATATTTCCCATGCCCTCAACAACTCGCTGAACAGTTTTATTAATTTCATAATTGACGGTGCTGTTTTGGCTTGTCTGCACGCTGGAGTCGCCGGTTTTGTTACCGGAATTTTCTGTCTTAATATTTTGCTCGCTTATAGCAACCTGAGTTTCCGGATCATATAACTCCATTGTTTTTTCAACCTGGTCAAAATTTAAATCAGCGTTTATTTGAACCATCGCATTTCCATAGCCAAGCACATTATCTAAAATATTCTGCGCCTTTGCGGCTAAATAACTTTCCACTGATTGTTTAATTTCATATTGTTTGCTGCTGCTTCCGCCAAATAAATCATCGGCAGTTTCTTTGGAAAGAAGACGACCCTGCGTATCAATTAAAGTAACTTTGTTGGGCTGCAATCCTTCCACGCTGCTTGATACTAAATTAATTATTGCGGCTATGTTGCTTTTAGTAATTGAAAAATTACTTTTTAGTTTCAGCACTATAGAAGCTGTCGGCAGTTTTTCTTCATCTTTAAAAACAGATTTTTGCGGCATAACAATATGCACTCGAACGCCGTCTACGCCTTCCTGCTGACTAATAGTTCTCGCCAACTCGCCTTCCAACGCGCGTTTGTAATTTAACTTCTGCATAAACTCAGACATGCCCATGGTGGTCTTATCAAAAATTTCGTATCCAATCATCCCCGAGCTTGGTATTCCTTTTCCGGCAAGCGATAATCGTGTTTCATAAACTTTTTCTTTCGGTACTTTTATGGTCTTTCCGTTATCATCAATTTTATATTGAATCTTACCGGATGCAAGCATATCAATAACTTTAGAAGCGTCTTCTTCAGATAAGTTTGAATAAAGCGTGGAATAGTTTGGTTCATTTAACATAACAACCAGCGAACCGATTAACACTACAGTTATTACTAACGCTGCGGCTAGAATTATTTTTCTTTGGGTGGTAAGATTATTAAAAGTGTTTACAACAGGACCGAATTTATTTTTATCCATAATTTTTAAGGCTGCATTCTAATTAATTCTTTGTACATGTCAACTGTTTTATTTCGTATTTCCATTAAAAGCTCTAAACTGGTTTTAGCTTTTTCGCCGGCAATCATTACATCGTGAATTTCTACATCCTCGCCTAAAACAAAATCCTTTGTTATTTTATCAGCGTCAAGCTGAGTTTTATTTACCGAGCCAATAAAATCTGAAAACACATTTTCGAATTTTGAGTTTCCCGGTCTTTCGGATGATTTAGGCGAAAGTATTTCTGGAAGAATATTATTTACAGCTTGTATTTTCATTTCTATCCTCTCTTATTAAATAATGAACCGATTTTTACTCCGTTCATTTTTCCGTTTTTGGAATAAAAGTGATTTGATATTTCTGTTTTGCTTTCAGGGTACATTTCAACAAAAAATTTTTTTTCATCGGAAGTAATTTCTGCTTTAGCGTTATTTAAATTTGCGGCTGACAAGTTAAAAACTTCTTTAGCTTTTTCCTGTTTAGGCACGCTTCGCGGAATTTGCGGTCCATAATTTCCAATTGTATTTGTAGAAATTTTCATTTTAAATCTCCAATGAATCTTTTGCTATTTGCTTGGATGAATTTAACGCTGTAAGATTTGCTTCGTAACTTCGTGAAGCCGCAATCATATCAACCATCTCCGTAATTACATTTACATTCGACATCTGCACATAACCGTTTTCATCAGCATCCGGATGATCAGGCATATAAACTATATCGCCAACTGACATATCTTGAATTTCATTAAACTTCATTCCTTCCGGCGAATCGGAAATTTGAAAAGGAGTTGAAGATGGATTTGATATGTGGTCATTATTTGTTGTGTTTAATCTTATGCTTCTGCCGGCGCTTAGTAAATTATTATTAAATTGATTTTGTTCCTGTTCAACCGTAATAAATTTACGTTGGTATGGCTGACCGTTTTCAGTTCTGGTTGTATCGGCGTTAGCAATATTTTCAGCAATTAAATTCATTTTTTTACGCTGAACGCTTAAGCCTTTTGCGCTAATATCAAAGCCCGAAAAATTTCCGCCAATTTTCATAAGCTGCTACCGCCCTTAATTACTTCTTGAATTATTTTGAAATAATCGCCAATCCTTTTCGATGCAAATTTGAAGCTGAGCGAATTTTCAGCCAGCTCCGACATTTCCTTATCGATATCTACATTATTAATTCCTGAAAACACTTCCTGGTTTTCATCATTAACAACATTAAATTCAGAATCTTGAATAAAATTATTTGCGCCGAAATGTTTTGAGTTGGTGGTTTTTATTTGGTTAGATAAATTTTCATTTAGAATTGCTTTGAACTCAACGTCTTCCCTGCTATAACCTTCCGTTCCAATATTGGAAATGTTTTTACTTATTACCTTATTTTTTGTTGAAGTGTAATCAAGTAAATTTTCGAGAAGTCTTATATTTGTTGACATAAAAAAACCTTGAATTTTCACTGAAAGTTTCAAATGAAATGCCATTTGAATTATTTTGAAATTTTCAGTTATTCAAGGTTTTTAGCCGTTTTGTTTGGCTAAATATAAACAGTTGATAATTATTAATCAGAATAGTCAAGCGCGATAGATTTGGATTCTCCGCAAGCGCAAACGAACTTAATTTCTTTTATAGTATCGTTTTCATCTTTTTTTAAAATAACTTTTACGCCGCTGCGCTCATCCACTTCAACATTAATTTTTGTTTTACCGTGTAAAGAAATATCGGCTTTTTTTATAACGCCGCTTTTTGTTTTACTTGCGGTAAATTCTTTTAAAACAGTTTCTTCATATATATTGCTCATGCTTCACCAATTTATTAATTAATTCTGGAATTTTTTCTAAAGGTAATTCTGCGTCTGAAAGCCCCGCTTCTGCAACAGCTTTGGGCATCCCATAAACCACGCAGCTTCCTTCATCTTGAGTTATGCAGTAGCCGCCAATTCTTTTTAATTCTTTAATGCCGTCAAATCCGTCCTTTCCCATTCCCGTCATAATAATTCCCGCCAAATGTTTTCCGTACATTTCCACCAAAGAAAGCATCATTACATTTACGGAAGGCTTGTGCAAAGTGTTAGAAGGAGTTTCGCTTATTTGAATTTTACAATAATTAGGCGTACCGGCAACAGTCATGTGGAAGCCGCCGGGAGCAATATAAATTACTCCGTTTCTTACAGCTTCATTATGCTCGGCTTCTTTAACTTCCAATGGGCACATTCCATTCAAACGATCGGCTAACGACTTAGTAAATTTGGGAGGCATATGCTGCACAATAAAAATAGGAAAATCAATCTGTCCCGAAAATTTAGGCAATACTTTTTGAAGCGCCATAGGTCCGCCCGTTGAAATTCCAATTCCCAGGGCTTTTAATAAAAAGTCAGGTAATGCGGTTTTTGAAATTACTTTTGCTCTAATTGGATTTGCCGCCGTATGATTTAAATCTTTTATATGATTGTAATTTTTGGGAAGAGTACTATGCTTTAATATTTCGCGCAGCTTTTTTACAAGTTCTTCTTTAAATGAAGATATTTCGCCCCACAAACTTGGATCTTTTGGAATGAAATCTACAGCGCCTAATTCCAACGCTCTTATTGTTGCGTCGGCGCCGTCGGTAGTTAATGAGCTTAACATAACAACATGCGTTGGGCAATCTCTCATAATCTTTGTCAGCGCTTCAATACCGTCAACATTGGGCATTTGAATATCTAAAGTTACAAGATCAGGTTTTACTCTTTTTACAGTTTGATAGCCTTCTTCGCCGTCGCGCGCTGTTGCAACAACTTCAAAATCAGCCGCCTGGCTTAGCGCGCCGGAAATAAGTTTTCGCATTGTTGCTGAATCATCAACTACAACTACTTTAATTTTATTTTGCATTTCCTTTTGTGTATTTGTTTAATAATTCGGCGACATCCAAAATCATAACTACGGTTCCGTCGCCTAAAATTGTTGAACCGGCAATACCTCTCACAGAGCCCAAATAATTACCGAGTGATTTTATTACAACTTCTTTTTGTCCAATCAGTTTATCTACCTTAATCCCAAATTTCTTTTCAGCAATACCTACAATAACAATGTATTGCCAAACTCTATCAACTGCTTCTCTTGTCTGGTAAAGTTGATTATTAATATCAATTACAGGAATAACATTATCTCTAAGCCTAATTACTTCATGTCCGTTTACGGTATTTATATTATCTGAATGAACGCGCACAGTTTCAATAACGCTGCTTAAAGGAATAACCAAAGTTTCATCTTCAACTTTAACAATCATTCCAAGAATTATTGCCAGAGTTAAAGGAAGCTTAATTATAATTTTAGTTCCAACGCCTTTTTCAGATTCTATGTTGATAAGACCGCGCAGCTTGGTAACATTGGTGCGCACTACATCCATTCCCACGCCGCGCCCGGAAATATTTGTTACAACTTCTGCGGTTGAAAATCCTGGAAGAAAAATTAAATTGAAAATATCTTGCTTAGAAAGTTCTTTTGTTTTTTCAGATGAGATTAATCCCTTTGACACGGCTTTATTTTTTATAACCTCAGGGTCAATTCCTTTGCCGTCGTCTTCAATTATAATTATAATATTATTGCCTTCGTGTTCGGCGGAGAGTTTAATTATTCCGGTGGGATTTTTCTCAGCCCGCAATCGGTCTTCCGAGCTTTCAATACCATGGTCAATAGAATTTCTTATTAAATGAACAAGCGGATCATTTATTTCTTCTATAAGCGATTTATCAAGTTCAGTTTCTTCGCCTTCAATTTTTAATTCAACATTTTTGTTTGCCATTTTGGAAATATCGCGCACTAATCTGGGGAAGCGATTAAACACTTTTCCAATTTTTACCATTCTCGTTTTCATAACAATTGATTGAAGCTCGTTAGTCATGTGGTCAATCAGCTTAACAACTTCTGATAAATCACGCGCGTAATCAGAGCCTTCAAATTGAAGAGAGAAATCCGAGTTTACTTGTGTTAATCTATTTCTGCCAAGCACAAGTTCGGAGGCAATATTTAAAAGCTCGTCTAATCTTTCAATCTCAACTCGAATGGTTGAATCTTTTTTATTCAAATTTGTCTCAACCGCTTTTGGTTGAACTTGTAATGGCTCTTCTTTTAAATTTACCTCAACAGCTTCGGCAGGCTTTTCAATTTTATTTTCAATTGGTTCAATAATTTCTTTTTTATTTTTTTTAGTTTTAGATATTTTTTTTGACGATGGAGTTTTTGGCGTAGAATCTTTTGACGAATTTTTTTTAGGAATTGCCGCAGTTTTTGTTTTTAGTTTTTCGCTTTTTGCCGGCTCTGCAGAAGTAAGCATAAAACCTTTTTCAATTTTTTCAATCACCGCAGCTAATTGCAGCAAGTCTTCTTCCACTTCAACTTCTTCATTATGGTTTGCTTCAACGCAAAAGATAAGTTCTTTCAGTTTATCGTAAGCGATTAAAATTGCATCCATTATCTCATCATTTAAGGCGACTTCCTTTTTACGAAGCTTATTTAATATGTCTTCGCCTTTGTGAGTAATGGAAGTTAATTTTGTAAGCGAAAGAAATCCCGCAGAACCTTTTATGGTATGAAAAGATCTGAACACCTGGTTTAACAATTCAGTGTCGTCCGGGCGTTTTTCCATTTCAATTAAATCAACATCCAGGCTTTCCAATATTTCTTTTGATTCAATTAGAAAACTTTCAACGATCTCTTTCATATCGGGATCGTTAAGGATGGGATTTGTAATTATATTATTCATTTTAAAAACAATTTATCAATTTCATCCTGCGAAGTTATACTGCTTCCCTCCTTCATAAGATCATCCACTAACTCCTGGTTTTGTTTTGATTTTGAATAAACAGCGTCGGGGTTAAAAGCAACCTCTTCAGAAAATTCAAAATCATTGCCAATATTTTCTATTGCGGCGTCTTCAAACTCAACAATAATTGAAGCTAATTTTTCATGCACAGATTCAATTAAATGATTAACTGCGGCAAGCTGCTGCGTTGTAATATCCTGCACTTGAAGCGAGAGCGTAATATTATATGCATCGTCTCTAATTTTTTTAATTGAAGAAATCATTTGCGGAAATAGTTTTAACCCGGCGTCTATTTTATCGTATTCATTAAAAAGATTTTTTATTTCATCGTTATCTTTTGTAAGAAATTTAATTTTATTTATAATGTCTGCGCGTTTTTCTTCTTTGGCAATAAGCTCGCTTAAAGCGATTTCAATAGCGTAAATATCATTTGAAATTACATCTACAATATCAAGAATTTCGGTTGTTGCCATTTCGGTTGCGCTGGTAACGTCATTTATTTGGTTGGTGGCGCGGGGAATTTTAAACGTGCTTTCATGAACCGATTTATTAATATTATCCAACAGCGGAATTGTCTCGCCCATAAATTCTATTAAATTCTGAACAATAGGTATTAACTTTTGAGCGTCTTTAAAAACTGCGGTTAAGCTGTCTAATTTTGTAAAAAGATCTTTAGTATTTATTTTCCTCATAGTTTAACCTTTATGCTATAGCTAAAATTTGTTCTATTTTATCTTTAAGAATTTGCGGCGTGAATGGTTTTACAACATAATTATTAACGCGGGCATTCAGAGCTTCGATAATGTCATCTTTAACTCCCCGCGTTGTTACCATTAAAATAGGAAGCGAGATGTATTTCTCATCGCTTCTAATAGCCTTTGTTAATTCGAGCCCCGAAACATTCGGCATATTCCAATCAGTTATAACAAAATTTATAGAGCTGTCGGCGGAAAGTTTTTCCAAAGCGTCTCTGCCGTCGCTCGCTTCAATAAAATTTTGATAGCCCAGGTTCTTTAAAGAATTTATTACTATTCTCCGCATGGTTACTGAATCATCTACAACGAGAAATTTTAAATCGCTCATTTATTAATTTTCCTAATATTATTCTTTTATTTAGAGTTTTATAAAAACTATTTGATTTATTTTTTCTGATACGCTATAGTTTTAGCAAAATTTACGCTTTTAAATTTTTCCAAAATATTTAATAATGATTCCGAATATCCTATAAACAAATAACCGCTGTTTGAGAGTGAACTATACAAACTCTCCAAAACTTTTTTCTTCGATTCGATATCAAAATAAATAAGCACGTTTGCACAAATAATAACGTCATAATTAATCATCGAATTCATCCCAACTGAATCATACAAATTAAGCGTTTTGAATCTTACCAAGTTTTTAATTTTGGGATCTAAAACATAATACTGACCGTCTTCTTTTTTAAAATATTTGTTCAAATATTTTGGCGGAGTATTTCTGATCGAATATTCTTTATACACCGCATTCTTAGCTGTTTCAATCGCCTTTTCATCTATATCAGTTCCAACAATTTCAAAATTCATATTAGGGTATTTTGATGAAAATAATTCGGTAATTAAAATGGCTAAAGAATAAGCTTCATCTCCGGTAGAAGACGCGGCGCTCCAAATTTTAATTCTATTTTGTTTTGCTTTTATTTTTTCGTTAATAATTTCCGGAATAATAAAATCAGTTAGCGCGCTAAATTGTTGTGGATTTCTAAAGAAAAAAGTTTCGTTTATTGTAATTGCATTATATAAATGCTTCTTTTCAAAAGAACCCAAAGGATTATATTTTAAATAATCCAAATAGGCTTCGTAAGAAGACAAGTTAAGATGATTAATTCTTTTAAATAATCTGCTTTCCAGCAAATATTTTTTATTATCCTGAAAATAAATTCCGCAACTTTCGTAAATATATTTTCTCCAATTATCAAAAACCTGCCTGCTTAATGAAATTGAGGCGGAAGAGCTTAAACCGAAGCCGCTCGAGATAAATGGGTTTTCTTCGGTCTCCGAACTGAAATTATTCATATTATCCACTACAACATTTTGCCTGTTCATAAAATTTAACGGTCTTTCGACTATTATATTCAGTCTAAATTTTCAAATTAGATGCCGTTATTTTCTTTAGTTTTTTTGATGAAAACAAATCCTTACTGTATAATATTATTCATCTGTAAAAATACAGCCATGATTAAAATGCAAATAGAAATTTAAAATTTTGAATCTTGATCCGCCGCGGCGGATTGACTTTTGTAGATACTAATTCGCCAATTCTTCAGAATTTATAATTTCATTCATTCCCATAACTTTATTTAAGTCTAAAAGGATTAGAAGATTTTCGTCAAGCTTGCCCACGGCTTTAATAAATTCTTTATTTGCGCCGCTGATAATTTCCGGAGGAGCTTCAATTATATTAGTTGAAATTCGTAAAACTTTATTTACGGCGTCAACAATAAATCCAATTGTTTTGTTTTCTAAATCAACAAATATTACTCTCGTATTTTTATCGGCTGATTTTTTTTCTAAACCGAGTCTGGTTCTTAAATCAACAATTGGGATAACCCTGCCTCTTAAATTCATAACGCCTTCAATATACAGCTGAGTGTTAGGCACTTTGGTTATTTGAGACATTCTATTTATTTCTTGAACTTTTAGAATATCAATTCCGTATTCTTCATTGCCAATTTTAAAACTGACAAGCTGAAATTCTTCAAGTGATTCGTTAGTTACATTTTCCATTTTTTTAGCCTTCAATTAATTTCAACTACTTTTCCATTAGCTCTAACGCCATAACGATTGTTTGGGCTGGAGATTTTAAATTTATTAATGAGATCTTGAAGATTGACCGTTAATCTGCTCAAGTCTTCCGATGCGCCCGCGATTTGATGAATACCCGAAGCAGACTCCCTGGTAACATTGCTGATAGATTCAATGTGCCTGGTAATTTGTTCAGCCGCATTTGCTTGTTCATCGCTAGCGGCAGCCACCTGCATTGAAATTGAAGTTACTTTTTCAGCGTTCGAAATAATTTCTTTTAAAACATTACCGGCTTTATTAGCAAGCATTTTGCCGTTTTCAACTTCATTGGTTCCGTCTTTAATTGAAATTACAGCGCCTTCGGAATCTTTTTGAATTTGTTTTATCATCGCTGCAATTTCTTTTGTAGCCTTAGTAGTTTTTTCAGCTAACTTTCTAACTTCATCGGCTACTACGGAAAAGCCTCTGCCCTGCTCGCCGGCGCGGGCTGCTTCAATTGCCGCATTAAGCGCAAGCAAATTAGTTTGGTCGGCAATATCATCAATCACTTGTATTATTTCTCCAATTTCATCGCTGCTTTTACCTAAGGCTTCAACAGTGCTGGCAGCTTTTTGAACAACGGTAGAAATTCTTAACATACCTTTAATAGTATCTTCAACAACTTCTCCGCCTTCGCGCGCTTTAATGCCGGCGCCTTTTGCGGTTTCTGCGGCTAGCGAAGCATTTTTTGTATTTTCTAAAATTGTATGGGTCATTTCTTCAACGGCGCTTGCAACTTCCGAAGCCTGCACCGTTTGCTCTTGCGCGCCTGCCGCCATCTCTTCAGAGCTTGATGAGATTTGAGTTGATGAACTTGCAACAGCCGAAGCGCTTTCAGAAACATTTGCCAGCGCTGAATTAAGCGAGTCAACTAGTTTATTAATATTATTTTTTATTATTTGATAATAGCCTTGATAGTCGCCATTAATTCTTTTTGTAAAATCACCTTTTGCCATTGTAGAAAGAACATTTGAAGATTCATTAAGCGGCTCAACAACTGCGTCTAAAGCTGCATTAAATCCGCCAATTAGTTCTCCCCAAACTCCAGAAAATTTAGAAACATCTCCGCGCAATTCTAAGTTTCCTTTTTGGTAAGCGGTAATTAAAGTCTTTGCCTCCTTAAGCATTGCGTTAATTGTATCGGCTTCTTTGTTGAATGAAATTCCCAGCGCATCTTTTTCAGAAGCTAATTCAGCCTTTTGGATATTGCCCATTGCAATTTGTTCGGCGGCGTTTATCTTATCTTTCTGCGCCTTCTGAAGTAAAACAAACATTGTGGTAAGTTCGCCTATTTCGTCCTGTGTTTTATTTTCAATTTCTATTTCATAGTTGCCGAGTGAAAATTCATTGGCAATATATTTTAATTTATTTATAGGTTTGGTAATTGCAGGTGCGAGGTAAAAAACAAAAAATAAAGCTATGGCTGTGCCTAAACTTGCACCAAGTATAGATAACCAAATTACCTTAGAAACATTAGAATCTAAATCTGCATTTAATTTTGCGGCATTATCTTCCAATTTTTGGTGAAGAGATGAAAGAGCTTCATTTAACTGCATGCCAATTTTTTCACCATCTGTGGTTGCAACATCTGCAGCCATTTCATAATTATGCGTTACAGAAGCACTTAAAATAGCATCCGCCACAAATGATTTATAATCTGTCCAAAGTGAATCAATTAATTTTATTTCTGAATCAATCGGAAAATTTAGAGTTGTATTTTCTAAGGAATCTATTTGTTTTTCCATCTGACTTTTTATAAGAGAATACTTGTCAGCATTTTCCTTAAACATAGGCGCAAAGTCAGCCATAGAAAATTGCATCATTATATATTGCGTATGCTGAAAATTAGATGAAATCTTTTTCATTGTTTTCTGAGGTTCTATATAATCATTAAAAATTTGATCTTTAACCTCAATCATACTGCTAACTTGCAAATACGATAGACCAATTATTACGGCTCCTAAAGTTCCGAGTATTAAAAATCCCCCTTGAATTTTTCTGACTAATTTCAACTTTTTAAATTTGTCCATCCTATTTAATCCTTCAATTATTTCAGTTTAAAAGTTACTGGTATTGATAATTTTACTTTTATGGGAGCATTAGCATTTTTACCCGGATTAAATTTAGTAGCTTTAATAGCTTTTATTGCAGCTTCATCACAGCCTGCCCCTAAGCTCTTAACAATTTTAACATCGTCTACTCCGCCGTTTTCATTTACATAAGCAAGTAAATAAACTTTGCCTTCCACGCCAGCGTTTTTAGCAATATCGGGATAAACAATTTTTTTAAACATTGATGGGTATCCGTCTGTTGGCTCCGGCATTACTTCGGCAAACGCAAGATAAGCTTCTTCCGGGTTTCCGCCGCCAGCAAACAAATAAGCAGGATTTACTATAAAGCAGATTGATGCAATCAAACCAAAGACAATTAATTTGGATTGAATATTTTTAGAATGGGTTACATTTATTTTCATATTTATCTCCTTAAATATTTTAGTTCTCTCTATAATCGAAAGAGATATTTAAAAGTTGATAAATATTTTGCGGTTTATTTTGAGATTTTTTTTGAGATTTTTTAGATAGGATATATTATAGATTAAAGAAGAAATACTTTGAAATATAAGCGCGAATATTGCCAAACAGACTATTCTTCAATAGCGGGGCTGGCTAAAAAGCAGCTTTGTCATCACAAGCGGAGCGAAGTGATCTCGTGTTTGAGGGTCATCGCAATGACCGAATAATTTACTTTTTACTCAGCCCGAATATTATAAACAAAACGCAACTTGAAAGCTTGCCGCTACTGAATGCTTTTAGTTATTTCAATGCCAAGCTGTTCCATTCTATATCTTAATTTTGATCTTGAAAGCCCTAAAATTTTTGCGGCCTTAACTTGGTTGCCTTTTGTAATTTTTAATGTTTTTTGAATTAAAGCTCTTAATACAATGTCAATCTTCATCCCATTTTGGGGGATTTTTAAAACAAATTCGTCGTCATTTTGTTTATTGTTCTTCATCGTTTCTTGAAGAAAATTTAAATGATGATCTTTTAATTCATTATCATCCATCAGCAATGTAGCGCGTTCGATTACATTTTTTAATTCGCGGATATTTCCCTTCCAATTGTATGATTCTAAAATTTCCAACGCCTTTGGATCAATGCCGTGAATATCTTTGCCAAATTTATTTGAAAATTCATTTAAAAATGTATAAGCTAAAATTGGAATATCTTCTTTCCGCTCCCTTAAAGATGGAATATGAATTTTCGCAACATTCAATCTGTAAAATAAATCTTCGCGAAAATTTCCTTTTTGAACCTCTTCCTCTAAGTTTTTATTAGTGGCGGCAACAACCCGCACATTTACGCTAACTTCTTTTTCACCGCCGACTCTATAAAATTTTCTTTCCTGCAAAACGCGCAGCAGCTTTACTTGAAGGTCCAAAGACAACTCGCCAATTTCATCCAAAAGAATTGTGCCGCCATTGGCAAGCTCAAATTTGCCGAGTTTTGTTTTTTGCGCAGCTCCGGTAAAAGCGCCTTTTTCATACCCGAACAATTCGCTTTCAGCTAACTCTTTGGGAATTGCGGAACAATTTATCTGTACAAAATTTCCCTTGCTGTGGGGGCTTTGCTGGTGAATATATTTAGCAAATCCTTCTTTGCCCGAACCGCTTTCACCTTCAATTAAAATTGTGGTGTCCGGGCTGGATGCAAGCTTTTCTACCGAGTCGATTAACTTCTGTATTTTTCGGCTTTTACCAAAAAACTCTTTTGTAATTTCATCGCTTTTTAAAAGAGTATTTAATTTTTCAACTTCGAGTTTTAAAGAAAGATTTTTTGTAGCCCGTTCCAGCACAAGCTTTAGCTGATCGATTTCTAAAGGCTTAAGTAAAAAATCGTACGCCCCGGTTTTGATTGCAGAGACAGCGATGTTCACATCAGAATAACCTGTAATCATAACAACGGGAATTTCATTAAACTTATTTTTTATTTCTTTAAGAATTTCTAATCCGTTGAATTCATTTAAATAAATATCAAGCAAAATTATATCCGGCTGAAAATTTTCAATTGATTCTAATGCTGCGCCGCCATCCATGCATATTTCAACAATGTAGTCAAGCTTTACCAATACTTTTTTTAGCGAAAGACAAACTAAATCATCATCGTCAATTATTAAAATTTTATATTTCAATTCGCTCCGTTCAATTTCTATTTTATAAATGATAAAACAATTTTACAATTAGGCTGAATTTTATCTTCTACTTTTATTCTGATGCTGTCGTCTCTAAAAAATTCTTTTAACTCTTTTAGTTGAATTAAAAAGCGCTCATTTGCATACTGATGCATCGAATTGCCCGCTGAGTCTTCCAAAACATTTTCTGAAACAATTCTTTTAATTTCGAGAGCGATTTCTTTAGAATTATTTTTGTATGCTTTCAAATATATTTTTTGTTTGTCAAACGAAGCGTCAATTAAAAAATTTATTAAGCTTAAAATTAAAAATGAAATTTTTGTTTTATTAATTTTAAGCGATGGAAGATCGGATTCGGATTTATCTTCAATAATTGTATTATTTTTTTTTGCTTTTCCTTTAATGGAATCTATGGCGGATGTTATTACGGCATTTAACGAACAAAGTTCGCCCGCTAAATTATTGGAAGTAAGCAGTGAAAAATAATCTAATTTTTTTTCTATGCGGGTTATTGCCTCAGCCCAGTCCTTTAATGACGAAGCAATTTCTTCAGGCAGAGAGTCTTCTTTTAATTTTAAATAATAATTATTCAGCTTTAAAACAGCGAGAGAATTCCTAAGATCGTGAATAAGCGTGGGGGTTAGATTTCCGGCTAAGAGCAATTTTTCTTTATTAAAATCAAAGGACATTGCGACCAAACTTTTAAAGTAATTAAAATTTTTGCTGTCGCAATTTATAATAAATGAATGATAAGTATCAACAATTGAGGAAAGAAAATAGCCCTTATGAATTTAACAAAATTATTTTTTGTTTACTTCATTTAAGATTGTTTCAGAAACTTTATTAATAACTTCATCTGAGTCATAAAATTTCTGAGCAATTTTTTGTTTCACAACATCTAATTTGGAAGCTTCAACTTTTTCATTCATAACTTTAGCTTCGTTTGAAATTTCTAATTTATCCTGTGTTTTTGATGCGTCGGATTTTGAAACTTTTTCCTTTTGTTTAGGCGTTTCATTTGTAAAATACTGACTGTTGGAAATTTTTTTTATGTCCATACTATTACCTGCTATAATTAACTAATTTCTTTTTATTATTTAGCTCTTTCAATTGCACTGAAACTTCAAATATATCGTTCTGCTTTTCCCTAATTACACTATCGAATTTTTCCTTTAAATGTTTAGCAGCCTGTTTAGATTTTTCTTGAAATTCTTTTACGTCTTTTTTAGGGCAATTATGTTCGAACTCGTTTTTTATTTTTTTTACTTCATTTAAATAATAAAGTACCCTGGGAAATTCATTATCAAAATTATCAGCATTAATTAAATCTAAAGTTTTAACGGCTTTTTCAATCTTTAATTTAATATCATCCAGAGTTTTTTGCAAAAAGTTAGCCTCCGAAAATTGAGTTAATATAAGTTTGAGTATCCATTAAAACGGCAAGTTGTGATTGAAGCTGCTCATATCTTTTTCGCAAAATTTCAGCCCCGCTGTCTAATCTTTTTTGAGCGCCGGTAATTCGGTCGTCAAAATATTGAATGTTATTATCAAAGGAGTGTATGGAATTTGAAAGGTAGCCTTCAGCGCCGGTGTAGGGATTTAATTTATTATAAATTGAATTTGCTATTCCGTTTGTGGAATTGAACAGAGCTTCAACTTGCCCGATATTTTCAGTCA
This sequence comes from uncultured Bacteroidota bacterium, assembly GCA_963782985.1. GTDB lineage: Bacteria > Bacteroidota > Ignavibacteria > Ignavibacteriales > Ignavibacteriaceae > CAVSWT01. Next base: position 30,997 of record CAWALU010000010.1, on the reverse strand, counting down.
GCTTGCTGTTTAACCGAGTTTCATCGGCAATGCTTAGACCAGTTGCAGGGCTAAAGCTAACCCCAATTTGATTAAGCAATTTTAAATCGCCTGATGGAATGCCGCTGATTTCGGATAAAGAAACTTCTTTAAAAATATTTAATATTGAACTTGTATTGCTGTCGCCCATAAAAATTCCACGCACACCCGATTCAGAGATACTTTTATTTTTTATGAAAGTATAGGCATCATTAAACTTAGTTATAAAATCTTTAACTTTTGTTTTTACTGATTCGGTATCATTGCCGATAGAAATATTTATATCGGGGTCGTCAATTTTAGATAGATTTTTTAATGTAAAAGTAACACCCTCAACCAAATCGCTAACGCTGTTTGAACTTCTTTGAATTTGAAGTCCGTTAAAACTAAACTTAGCGTTCAGAGCATTATTTTCGGCGCTAATATCAGAATACAAAAACCCCGCTTTATCGGGCGCTTCATTTTGATCGAATGCAGGTCTTGCTGTTCCTAAATTTAGTCCAATTGAGTCAAGAGCCGATGAGCCAGAGATATCAGAAATCTCTTTAATTATAAAGTCCAAGCCGGTGTTTTTTGAAGTTAAAGAAAGCTGCGAAGTTGAAGAATCTGGAGAAAAGACAGATGCACTAACGATGCCGGAAGCGCCTTTTTCTTTATTAGCAGAAATGTTCAAATCGCTCACCACATCATTTCCGCTTACATTTGAAATTGATATATATTTTGATGAATCAGACACAGTTAATTTTAACCTAACATCTCCGGGATTGGGTGAATCCAAAACTTTTTCGGCTGTAACTCCATCAACATTGTTTGATATTTGAGAAACGACTTCGTCAATCAACTCTTCGTAAGTTCCGCCGCCGTTTACATTAATTTCCGTTTCTACTCCATTTAAATTTATTTTGAAGACTGAGGGACCGCCATTATATGCCGAACTAGCTTGCTTTGCGTCGGATAAAACTTCGGCTTTATCTGCGTTTATTGCTTCACGAATTTTTTGCAGTACGGATTTATTAGTCTCGCCTGCTTCAAAATCTACACTAACTTTACTATAAAAATCACCGCCTTCTCCATCGCCTGTTTTAACAATAAAACTATGAGTTCCGGTAATTAGATTTTCTGCTGCGGAAGAAAAATCAGAAGAAATAATTGTATCGCTTTTTGCAAGCTGATTAACGCGAAGATTATAAGTTCCCGCAACGGCGGACGAGTTTGCTGCGGCTGTAATAAAATTACTATCAGTTGATTCAGCCGACTTAACAGAAAAAATAGAAGAGCTTCCCGTTGCTTTAAAATCGGATAAAATTGATTTTAATGTATCCAGCTTAGAAGAAAGATTTCCGTAAGCTGAGGAAAGATTTGAATATTTTGTTTTTCTATTCTGTAGCGGTAAAATTAATTTTGTGGTTTCAGTTTGTCTATAACTGTTTATTAGCGAATTGATATATGTGGTTGTTAAAATATCAGACATCTTAAATCTCTTTAAAAGCTTGAATCCAGGTTTCTCTTAAATCGATTAAAATTTTAAGAACCATTTCATAATTTTTTTACTCGCATTTGTTCCTGGCAATATTGATATAGCCTAAATAAGCCTACAGAAATTGGTCTAACATTTTCGTCATCAAACCTTAAAGCGTTAATCAGTTCCTGAATTGCAGCGGTTGTTTTTGCAAGATCGCGTTTTTGGCAATTAACCACGGCAAAATCATAAAGTTTAATAATTAGTTGTTGAGGCGTGGCTTCCAAAATTTCTTTTACCAAATAACTGTTTGCTCTACTGTATTTATTATTTGCAAAAGCTGTGTTGTACATTTTATTCCTACTAAACTGTTTGAAAAAAATTCCCCCAGCCTAAGCCGGGGGATCAATCAAGAAGTAATCTTATCTGAATAATGAAAGAAGATTTTGAGGATTAGAATTTGTTTGCGCTAACATTGCTGTTGCAATCTGCTGACCAATTTGTCCTTTGGTGGCATTCAATTGCTCCATTGCCATATCTGCGTCAAACAATCTGCTAATACTTGCCGTAGCGTTAGTAATAGCGTTTGTTAAATAACCATCTTTCACATCAAGTCTTTGACTGTAGTTACCAATCTTACCAAGTGCATCTTGAACAGCGGATTGAATTGAAGCAAACGCTAACTGATGTTACGTTAGCAGAAGTAGCACCGCTACCTGCGCTTGTAATGGAACTTAAATCAATTGTATTCAAAGTACCAAAATTAACTGGTAGTTTTTTCAGTTTCTCCAGTTTGGAATGCAAAGCTGCCTGGTATAGACCAGCACCACTTAATAAAGTAGTGTCATTAAATTTTGTATTTTCGAAAATTGATTTTATTTCATCACCAAGAGCATTTATATCAGATGCTAATGCTCCTAAGTTTTTTGTTGGATCTGATGCATCAAGAACTTTTCCTCTAATTTGAGTTAAAAGATCGTTGATGTTTGAAAGAGCTGATTCAGCAGTAGCCATAATGTTTTTTGCTGAGCCTATGTTACCTTGAGCAGCTTTCATTAAAGCAACTTTTCCCTCAAGTTCTTTTCCAACTCTGTAACCAGATGTATCGTCAGAAACTGAATTGATTCTTTTTTGAGAAGCCAAACGTAACTGAGCTTTGCTGGTCTGTGAATTTACATTAGCCAAAGCGTTGTATGCTTTTAAAGCATCAAGATTGGTGTTGATTTGAAAAGACATTTAATACCTCCATGTATTTGTTTTTTGTTTTGCCGGGCATCCTTGCCCAGCGGGTTAATTATAAGATTTACATCTTGTTATCATTATCGTCACTGCTAATTAAAAGTTTAGTTTTTGTTTTAAATAAAATTATAGGCGGGCTATGCTATACCGAGCTTGTGCTTTAGCAGGTTTATTTTTTGGATTACCTGCGGCATATCTATTAAAGTTTTTTTCCGCATCAATTATTAAGGAAGGTATTACTGATAAATTATTGGTTTGAAGATTGGCAGAAATTAAATAAAAAATTATAGAAGGCTCTTTTGAATTTATTGAATAAGAACTACTAAATACTTTTTGAGCTTCTTCAAATTTTTGGAGCTTTGTTAATGCTAAACCGTATTGATTTAAAGCCGCAGTGCTGCCGGGAAATCTTTTACTTGTTTGATTAAGCAGTCTGCACTGAATATTTATATCTTTGTAATTTGAGATAACGTTTAGAAATAATTCTAAATTTTCAGAATTAATTTTGTTTATGCTTTCATTAATAAAGTCATCAGTTATAATTTGATTATTCATTAATCTATTAAGCAGTTCTAATTCTAAATTATGCTCTTCAGAAATTTGATTTAACTTTTTATAAAAATTATTAAACAAAACTTTTTGATTTGTGGTAATGGCAATGTTAAGTACATGAAAAATTAAATTTTTCTCTTCCATTAAAATTGATTGGCTGGAAGATTTTGCGCCGTTCATTAATTTTTTATTTATCGCATAAGCATCATAACAAAATTGAATTGCTTCTCTTTCTTTTCCGACTTTAAAAATATTTTTGCCGCTGCTATTAAATTCATCGGCTGGTTTTTATCATAACGAATACTTTGGCTTATATAATTATAAGCATCATCCCAATTATTTGCTTCTGCATTTTTGATTGCTAAAAATCGAGTGCTTAAAGCTTTGTATTCATTTTTAAGATTTCCTTTTTGCAATGCTGTTTTAAAATATTCAATTGCCTTTTCTGCTTCTTCCAGCATTGCATAAGTCTGCGCTAAATGGAAAGCATAATAAGCCGATTTAGTTTTGGCAAACTCACTTCAAAAGTATTTCTAAATTTCTTCTCGCTTTAAGCTTTAATCCTTCTTGTGTAAGATTGTAGCCGACGTGTAAAATTTCAATTTCACTTTCACTGTACTGCAATTTTATTTTTATATTAATGAAGGTTCAATTTGTTCATGAATAGCGCCTTCAAATCTTATTGACTTTCCATTTGGGAAAAGCCGCACATACTTCATCACCGAAGGACGTTTTTTTATTTCATCAATATTTAAAATTCTGCAATTGAAAGCTTTATTATTTTTTTGTTGAGTGATTTTTAGAATTTCTTCTTTTGAATTGGCACTTAATCTTTCATCAGCATCAAGATATAAAATCCAATCGCCAGAAGAATTTTCAAGCGCAAAATTTCTCGCAGCTGCAAAATCATTTTTCCATTTAAAATTGAAAATCTTTGCCCGTTAAACTTTTTGCTATCTCAATTGTTTTGTCAGTTGAGCCGGTATCTACAATTACGATTTCATCTGCAACATCTTTAACAGATTCGAAACATTCTTCCAAATATCTTTCTTCATTTCTTACTATCATACTGAGCGTGATCATTTGTAATTTACCAGCTCCATTTTATTTGATTATTTTCAAGTGATATTTGATGCAGCATATTACTCACGCCATGTTCAACTTCAAAAAAACTCATGCAATTCTTATGCGGCTTAAATATCCGAAAATTTTCCCCGATGGCTTTACTAGCGGCTTGGTCTAAAGCTATAATTCTATTCACGTTTAAGGTATTCGCCCACACTGACTTTTGTTGTATATATTCAAACTGTTCCGAGTTTAAGAAGAAGCACCCTGAATGAGGATATGTAGTAGCTGATACTATAATTTTAGAATCCAAAAAGTCTAATTCATATCGATCAATTTTATCTTTGGTTGTAAATATCTGATAATCCATATACACTTTGGTTAAAAAATCATTTTTTAATTTGCCATTACTGATAGCGGATTCATATCTTTGCGGCTGCATTAAATGTGTTGGTTTTGCTATACGGTTAAACATTTCCAATTTTTTAAAAAAGAACTGATCATTAATAATTATATCATCTTCCAAGTAACAATAATAATCGTAGTATCCTATAAGCTCGCTCATAATTGCCTGGGCATAAAATCCTAATAGCAATGGATCTCCATTTAAGGGAATATGTTCAAATGTTTCCTTACCAAATTCGAGATCATTTATCAAATGATCGTTTTCATTTGTACAGATTTTAATATCTAAATCAAGTACAAACTGATTTTCAAGTTTCTCCATCTCAACTGTTTTATGAACTGCTCCAAAATGCCTATCACCAAAGAGAGAATTGAGATTAAATATAACAGTATTGAGAGCCTGTAGTTTTGTATCCTTCAAAGAAGCGGAATGGCTTGCATAACGACTTTTATCGGCAAGTGCTTTAAAATAATGAGGTATAACGAACAGTACTTTCATAAATTTGAGATTTCTTATAAACTCAATTGCTTGTTATTTGTTTAAATATCAACTATTAGAAACATGCATATTTAATTTTAATTCCATTGTTGTGATAAGACTTTTGGCAGTATTTGTCCAAGTGAAATTTTCCATAAATTCAGCAGCATTTCTTCCTATTTCTTTTATACCATCTCTGTTCCCATATGCAAACTCTATTGCGGAAACAATCTCATCAATTTTTGCTTCTTCCCATTTGGCATAAAGTTTTTCATCCTTATAGAGATTAAATTCTTTTAAATCAGTAAGCATCAAAGAATTTTGGTTATTAATAATATCAGTATGGCCCGATGAATACGAAGCAATAACTGGCCTTCCGCTTGCCATGTATTCCATTAAAACTAAATTGGTACCACCTTCACATCTATTCGGAAACAAACCTATATCTGTTTTTGCATACAGTTCCAAAAGTTTTTCATGTGGTAAAATAGGAAGAGTAATTATTCTCGAAGAATCTAATCCATTAATTTTATAAATGCGATTCATTTGTTGTTCCCATGAACCATCTACCAACTCAAAATTAATATGTTTTGAATGTTTCATGGTTAATGTTGAATGGGGGAACTGATTATACCAAGAGTTTACAAGTACGATATCAGCATACTTAGCTTGTAATATCTTAACTGCCTTTAAAACCAAATCTTGTCCTTTTCGTAATTCAAATTTTCCCCCGGAAAAGATTACAAATAAGTTTTCATTGGCATTTGGTTCTGTATAATGGAATAATTCAGGATCAACCCCTTGAATTAATATTTCTGAATTATATATTCCGGACTCCAGCATCTTACTTTTACACCAGGATGACCCTGCAAAAATCAAATCATATTTTGTTGAATTCTCAATCGAAGTGGGTGTAAGCAAATCTTCAAAAAAAGTATATCCTATATTAATATCAGCTCTATGCGGAAATAGTGAATTAAGATTAATATCCACTAGTGCATTAAATAGTATTCCACTTAGTTTTTTTTCATTTCGATAAGTATTGTCGATATTTTTTACATCGGTAAATTTTTGAAGTTCTTTTCTCAAATTTTTGCTGCATACTCCCCACCCAAAATTTTCTCCTGATGTTAGCCCAAGATAAATTTGCTCTGAAGTTTTATTCATTGTTTCTATATTTTCAATTTTAGAATCAACATTAAAGCTGTCTACGGGCTGACACAATGAATGAACAGATGAACGATTGGAATCTCTCAAAAACTTTATTTTTGATAAATTATTTTCTAAGTATAATTTGTTATTAATTTTCTTTTGTAATTCGATTTTGATTTGCTCAAAAACTCCACACCAATCTCCCGCTGATTTTTGTCTAAATAATTTCATAGTGGGATACCATGGAGAATCATTTCTCCCTAGCATCCATCTCCAATCGGGCAAAAATGGTAAAAGCATCCAAACTGGTTTCCCCATAGCTCCAGCTAAATGCGCAGTGGAAGTATCTACTGTAATTATTAAATCTAGGTTTTCTATAATAGAGGCTGTTTGCTGAAAGTTTTCAAGGCCATTGCCATCAAGGTCAATCACAGGTAAGTTGGTTTCTCGCAATTTATTTATTGCGGCACCTTTCTGCAATGAGAATATTTGAACTTCATCAAAACCGATAATTTTTTCAAAATGATCTAAACTGCACGAACGTCTTTTATCATTTGTATGCTTCGGATTTCCTGCCCACACAATTCCAATATTAAACTTATTGTTTTTTTGGATTATAGGCTTTAACTGTTTTACTAAATTTTGATCTCCAAAAATATAAGGAATACAAGAGGGAATATTCTCTAAATTAGTTTTAAAGTATAATGGAAGGCTTTGTAGAGATATGTGATAATCATATTCAAAATTTAAAACGCCATTTGTAAGATGAGTATCAATCCATTTTATATCTTTAAATATTTGTGCAAGCCTATAATCATATTTAAAAATTATTTTAGCTCCTTCGGACTTCAACAATTGCAGGTAGCGAACAAATTGAATTGCGTCGCCAAGTCCCTGTTCATCGTAAACAAGAATTGTTTTATCGTTTACATCTTGATTGAATAATTCCGGCTCTGTAAAATTTAGCAGTTTAAAACCGCTACGTTTCTTCCGCCATTCATACCCCTTCCATCCTTCTTCAAAATTACCTAATAATAAATTTACATGTCCAAGGTTATAATTAGCATCAGGTGAATTCGGATTAATTTCCAAAGCTTTTTTCCAATGCGCTGCCGCATCAACAAATTTACCTTGATGCATTTTTGAAATACCAAGGTTAGTATGGACTAAAAACTCATTATAATTATATGGAAGGACTTCAGAGTCTTTATTTGAAAAAGTTTGGTCTTAATAATTTCATCTTCTACTTGAGATTGTACAATTTAAAGCAAGTTCAAAATATTTTATTGAATTTACATGGTCGTCTTTTCCCAGGAATGAATTGCCCAGATTAATTATATTCTGAAAGAGAGAGTCCGAAATATTTGTAACTTTATTATAATAATTAATTGCGTCGTCAAATTTCTCTTGCTCTAATTTTAAATTCCCAAGATTAATTAACGCTTCATCATAAGACGGATCTAATTTAAAACTTGTAAAAAATATTTTTCCGCTTCTTCTTTGTTGTAATGATGAAGATAAATAATTCCCAGATTATTTAATGCGTCAACATGCGCGGTTGAAATTTAAGTAAAAGCTTATACTGTTCTTCAGCTTTTAAGTAATCGTTTGAATATTGATAGGACAAGCCGAGATTGTATAAAGTGACATTGTGGAAGGGATTAATTTCTAATGCCTTGTTTAAATAGCTTGCAGCTTCTGTAAATTTCCCGCTGCTTAATTTTATTATTCCCATATAATTTAAAGAATCAAAAACATTTTGATTTTCATTTATAAGTCTTTAAAAATTTTTTCAGCATTCATAAAATTCATGATTGTTAAAATACTTTATATGCCTCTTCATATTTTTCTAATACTAATTCCATACTTAAACAGAAATGCTAATGCTGTTGTGCTCTTCAGAAAAACCGAGAACCTTATTTACTTTACTTAATCCTTCAACAGCAAATTGATTGTCAGAATTATTAATTACTCCCCACTCATACATTGTTTTGGCTTCATCGTCTTTACCGGAAAGATAAAGGACTTCGCCTAAGCCAGCGCAAGCTTGCGAGGACTGTGGGTTTATGTTTAACGCTAATTCAAACGCTTCTTTAGCCTCAACTGTTTTCTTCAAAGCTAATAATACCAAACCTTTTAAATTTTCATAAGCGGAGATTAGGTCTTTTTCAGATTCAATCTGAGAATAAAAAATTTGTTCTGTATTTATCAAAGCACTCAATGCTTCATCGTATTTTTTATATTGGAAAAGTTCATAAACGGAATCCAAAATTTGATTTAGATTTTCTTTAATTTTTTCAGAATCATCTTCTTCAGATAATTCATTTTCTGTTTGTGAAAACGAATTTATGTTTTCTAATTCTTCGACGGCAAAAATATTATCCGGATTATTTTTTAAAGCAAATTCAAACATCATTTTAGCATGCTCTTCATTCCCTATTATATTAAAATATTTTCCAAGTCCTGCACACGCTTCCGAAGAATTATGATCGAGATTTAAGGCTCGCTCAAAACATTCGCGGGCTTGTTCGGTTTCATCAATGCCGAGATAATTAAATCCTTTAAATTAAAAAATGCAGCGGCAGATTTTACATTAGTTGGGTTAGTTAAATGACCGTTAAAGTAATTTTCAGCTGCAAGCAGCTTTTCAAGTGATTCACTAAATTTATTTTCATTAAATAATTGATATGCTTTCAACACAAGATTATCAGAATTAAAATTAATATTAGATCGAATTTTTATTTTCAAAATCATTTGATTGTAATCCATCAGATATTTTTCTTTTTGATCTGATAGTGCTTAATAAATCATTTACCTTTTTAATTCTTTCCTTTGCATTTTTATTATTAGGATCAAGTTTGATGCAAATTCAAACATAACTTTTGCAGCTTCATAATTTTCTTCCAGTAAAAATATTTCTGCTAAGCCGGAACAAGCCGGGGATGAATCCTTGTCTTCTTTTAAAGCCAATTCAAAATAATTCCGTGAGTAGGCAATATCATTAACTATCAAAGCTAAATTTCCAGCAAGGTTCAACAAACTTATTCTGTTAGTATTATACTGCTGCGCCCTTTGAGGGTCAAAATTTTCTAATAGTAAATTGATTTTTCTTAATGCAGCTTCATACTCTTTTTCTTCAATAAAGATCTGAACTCGTTCAAAGTTTTTACCAAAGTCATCATTATTTAATGGATACATAATATTTCTTTCTTTTATTTTTTTACCTTTAAGCCAAATTTCTTCCGGGTCGGCTCCCCATTTTTCTATAAATATTTTTTTATTTATTTCTAATCTTTCTTCATATTTTTTCATTCCATCAGCAGTAAAGCTTTTTGAACCGAAATGATGAATAAAAACATCTTTTGCCATGATAGTTTTATAGCCGGCTAACTTGTGCTCTTAAACAAAAATCATCGTCTTCAAAATTACCCGGACTAAATCTTTCATCTAATCCACCTATTTTTTCAACAACTTCTTTTTTGATTAAAGTACAGAGGAAAGCTACTCGTGGAAATTCAAATATTTGATTTTTATTTTTTTGCTTTACGGATGCAGCATATTTGTGCATCTCTTCAATAGAATTATATTTTGCTTCTTTATCAATTTGCACTCCGCTAACAGCATTGCTTATCGGGCCAACTAATCCAATTTGCGAATTGCTTTCAGCAACTTGAATCATTCTTTCAAGCCAGCCTTCAGTAACAATAATATCGTTATTAGCAATAAGAATATATTTTCCCTTAGGCAATTCCTTTGGAGGTTAGGCTTGATTAACGCCTTTAGGAAATCCTAAGTTTTCTTTGTTGAATATTACTTTAACTCTCTTGTCAGACTTTTCTAAATCTTTTAAATATTTAACAGTGTCATCATTACTTGCGTTATCTACAATTATTAATTCAAAAGGAATTGAAGTGAATTGGAATACTGAATCAATAAAGGCTTTGGTATAATCAAGTTGGTTGTATGTTAAAGTTATGATAGAAACTTGTACTGATTGATTTTGAAAATCTTTTTGCCAGATCGAATTAAATTCTGAAATGATTTTATTTATATCCGGAATTTTATTTATATAATCTTCCCACTTTTTATAAATTTTATCGCGGGTTTTGCTAAAAACTTCACCTTTTGATGAAGTCATTGTCGAGCCGTCGTTATACCAATTAACCTGAACTGTTTCTTTTTTAATATGCTTAAAGGAGGTTAATGAAGAAAGTTTAAGCCAAAAATCCCAGTCTTCTAAAACAGGAAGACTTTCATCAAACAATCCTGCTTTATCAACCAATGACTTTTCAAACACAAAACAATTGACTGGGGCTATATTTCCAACTAAAAGTTTATTGCGATCATAATCAATTGAATACGGAACTGATTTATTAACGACGATATATTTTTCATTTTCTTTTTTTATAGTTGCTCTTACTGCATCCGAATAAACAACTTTTTCATTTTGTTTTAATTCACTTATTGCAATCTCTAAGTGATTTTCATAAAAAATATCGTCATCATCTAAGAATGCAATATATTTACCATTAGCGGCTCTAATCCCAGAATTTCTAGAAGCGGCAAGACCTAAATTAATTTCGTGATTAATTAATTTTATCCTTTTATCTGAGATTTTATTTAAAATTTCTGATACATCTTCACCAGCATCATTTACTAATATGATCTCAAAGTTTTGATAACTTTGGTTAAGTGCACTGTTTAAGGCTTTTTCAAGTTTATTTTGACGGTTGTATGTAGGTATTACTATAGAAATTAATGGGTCATACTCTATTTCATTTTTTTGTTGCAAAATTGATTCTGCACTTTTGATCTGTTCAAGAGAATATACTTCTTTATTATTAAGAATTATTTGAGCAATTTTTTCTTTTTGTCCTTTAATCGCTTCCTGAAATAGTCCATTATCATGTCTTCTATATTGGAACAAAGGTTCTCGAATTAGCTTTCCGTAATGACCTTTGGAACCTAATGCAATCCAAAAGTCCCAATCTTCCAATCCTTTTACATTTGTACGATAACCTCCTATATCTTCCCAAGCCTCCTTTCTAAAAAGTGAAGTAACAGAAATAATGTTCCTATTTTTTAAAACATTAAAATCATATTCTTCAGTTTTAACAATTTGATCTACTCCATCAAAATCTTGACGATAAGTATAAGCAACACTTATATTTTTATTATTCTTTAGAATTAAAACACATTTATGTAAAAATGTTGGAGCAATTTTATCGTCTGCATCCAACGGAAGTATATACTCACCTTTCGAAACTTTTATACCGTTGTTTCTAGAAATTGCAGGCTGTCCGGAATTTTCTTGATTGATAATAGTAATTCTGTTTTGAGAATATTTCTCTTTAAGGCGAGTTGCAACTTCCAATGAATCATCCGTACTTCCGTCATTAACAATTATGATTTCAATATTTTTATAGGTTTGATTTACTAAACTTTGGACAGCTTCACCAAGATATTTACCATAATTATAGCAGGGTATAATTACAGAGATTAGGGGGGTAACCCTATTTGTATCGTTTGGACAAGGCTCCACATATTCTTTTCCTGTACGGAGCTTGATTAGTTCAGGCAACAAAGGACTAGATAACATACCTAATGTTGCGGCATACGACATAATGAACTTAATTGCTGGCATTAGCTCATTAGCTGCTGTGTGCAATAATTTTGTATCACAATCCTTTGGGATGGAGTTTTCAATTACATTCGTGATCTTAATTATCTGATCGACTTTTTCCTTTTGAGATTCACAATCCTCGCGCATCTGTGAAGTCTTACTAAAATCGTAAATCCTATAGAACGGTACATCGGGCTGTTTCACCATGAGTGTTACAGCTCCTTGGCCTCTTACTGTATGTGTCTTTAAGAAACCCTCAAATGATGTGATGTGATCGTGCCATGCGAGAATTTCAGAAGCAAACAGCACCTGATAACCTTTTTGAGCGAGGCGAAAACCAAGTTCAAGATCTTCAGCCGCTGGACCGGTAAAGTCTTCATCGAAAAGCCCTACATTCACAACTGCATCGCGCCTGATTGAAATGTTGCATGTATAAAAATGATTAAAGTCGTACAAACCGCCATCTTTCATCCGATTATAGTAGAAAAGTACATCGGTATGCTCTAAAATATATCCTAGTACTGAATGATCTGAAAATTCAGTGGGGAAAGAAAATCTCCCCAACACGGCTACTTTTTTATTTTTATTCTCAATTTGTTTTTTGTAATGTAATTCTATTGCTCTTGGATCTAATATTGAGTCATCATTTATTATTAAGAGGTATTCGCCAGTTGCTTTAAGGATCCCCATATTTCGCGCAGACGCCGGGCCGCGATTTTCTTGATGTAGATAAGTTAGCTTGAAATTAGCATTTAAGGCCATTACCACTGCAGAGGTATCATCCGTAGAACCGTCATCGCAGACAAAAACCTCAATTTTGTCTAGTGGGAATGTTTGATTTTTTATAGCATCTATGCACTTTGGTAGGATGGAAGAACGATTATAAGTCGGAATAATTACGCTAATAATAGGTAACTTTTTGCCTTTGCGCTGAACTTTGGTGCGCATTAGTTTACGCGGATTTATATTGCCCTCTTCATAGAAAAAAGGATGGGAAAGGGGCAATTCATTATTGTTTTCGAATTCAAGATATGGGGCGTCGAGGAGCAGATTTATAGCATTGACGTACCAATTCGTCGGCAAATTTCTTATCAGCGGTGGACAATGCAATGCAAAACTATTGGATTTGAGCTTGAGAGTTTCCGCAAATGAATCCTTGTTAAGCTTTTCGACGAAATGAAAAGATACCCCTACTGAAAGATCGCCCAAAGTTAAGAGCTCATCTGCATTCACGACATCCGTTATAATGAGAATCTCTAAATCCTTGATTATTTGAAAATCTATTCGTGAAATAATATCTTGAATGACTTTTAGATGTTCTTTGGAAGTAGTTAGTTCACTTTTAATCAAAGGTAGCGCGATAGTGAGTAATTTTTGATTTTTTTCAATTATTCGCGAGGATGATTTATAACGGGTATAAACTGTATGCCATTCTGGAAAAAAGCGTTTCCATTCATTACCCAGTGAACTTTTAGATTCACTATGGAATCTATAAACAGCGAGGCATACGGGTAGATAATGGAATGGATATTTCTTGGCGACTCGCAACCAAAAGTCATAGTCCATTGCTAATTGTAAAGTTTCATCAAAAATACCGATTTCCTTGAAAACCTTAGTCCGAAAAAAAATGGAAGGTTGAGTGGGTGGGACCCAAGTATCCCAATAGCGGATCAAGTCTTCAAAAAGCAATGTCTTATTCTTTACATACAAATCCTCTTGTTGTTCAACGTAAGTAAAGAGGCAGTCTCCGATCACCACATAAGCTTCGGGGTCTTTTTGAAAATATTGAGCAACCTTATCAAAAGCTACTGGCGTGTAATAATCGTCTGAATTGATCCAGGCAATAATATCGCCAGTTGCCATTTTCATACCCTTGTTTAAGGCATCCGATTGACCTTTATCTTTTTCAGAAAGCCATATCAAATGTGGATATTTTTTCAAGATAACCAAGGTTTCGTCAGTTGAACCACCGTCAATAATTATATGTTCAAAATTAGGATACTTCTGGTCTATTACACTTTGAATAGTTTTTTCAATAAAAACACCCTGGTTAAATGAGGGGGTGATAACACTGATTTTAAGGAAATTATTTTTATAATCTTCATTTACATTTAACTCTGTTTTTAGAATCTCCAAATTATCAAGTGCAACTTCATTGCTAGCATTCAAACGAAGCACATGTTTTAGCTTAGTTAAAGCATCTTTCCATTTTTTCTCGTATATGTAAATAACAGCATAGTCATTTAATGCATCTATATAATCAGAATCTCTTTCCAATATTCTATCTAATATTATTTTTGCATTTTCCAATTCATTAAGTTTTATGAAATTTTCGGCTTCTAATAAGGCATTAGATAATAATATTTGGTTTTGAAGAAACTCTAAATTATCTAAGCCAATTTCATTTTTAGGATCTAAGGCAAGTAATTTATCTATTATTACAGAAGCCTGATCCCAATTTTGTTCCTTAATTTCAATAACTGCTAAATTATTCAAAGCATCAACATTCGAGATTTCAAAGGATAATACATTCTCGATAAGTTTATTGGTGCTATTTAAGTTATTTAATTGAATTGCTTCTTCTGAAAGCGAAATAATTTTTTCGCTATAAGATGATATTCCACTTTTTTTAACTTCCACTAAGGTTACTTTATCGCTCTGTATATAACTTGAAAACATTTTACGAAGTTTCTCGCTGCCATCATTATTAGGAAGTTCATTATAATATATCCTTGGAAGAATAGATTTGTGCTCCAATGCATTTTGAACTGCTGTCACGATTAGTTCATGGTCAACATCTTTTACACAATAGGCTCTTTTGAATTGACATTGCCAATTACAGCCGTAACATGATAAAGGTAAAGTAACCAATGATGTTAAATCTGAATATGGCATAAATCTTCCAAAGTGACCTCCGCCTATAACTACAACATTAGGAACTCCAACCGCGCAGGCTATATGTGCTGCGGCTGATTCGGCACCGATTAGCAACTTGGAACTTTTTATAATAGCACCCATTTGCCGGATAGAAGTTTTTCCGGTTAGATTAATTACTCCAACATGGTTTGATGAAAATTCTTCCGAAGCTCTATTAAAATCATCAGGAGATCCGAGAATAATAAAATTATATCCGGGTAACTTTTTAAGTATTTTTGCATAACCGGAATAATCCCTTACCCCATATTGAGCATAAGGTGCTATACAAATCGTATTTTCTTTTACAAGATTATAATCTTCAAATATTCTTTCGGCAAAATCAATATCTTCGGCGAGAAGATTAATTGCTGGATTAATTTTATTCCCTTTTATTTCGAAATATTCCAAGAAACGATTGAATCTAGATAACTCGTTTTTTGTGCTTTTTTCAACTTCTATTAAAGATGTATAAACCTTATTTGTCTTTAATAACAACTCGGAAGTAATATTGCTGGTGTCTCCTGAAAATGCTAATTTAAACTTTGCCGTACATTTACTTGCTATTTCATCGCATAATATAGTTCTTGAGTAAGTAGAATTAAATTAACAAATCTGAATTAAGAGAACTAAGAACTGCATCAATATTCTTTTTATAGTTTCCATCATCCCTATATTGATTTAAATTAATGCCGATAACTTGCTCGACGTTTGGATTCGGCTCGTATAATTCACTTATGTGAGTTTGGCAAATAACACTAATTGAAGCATGTGGAAATTTATTTTTTAGCGGCTGCAACAATGAAGCAGCCAAAATGCTGTCGCCGATAGAATCGATTCTCAGGAAGATTATTTTTTTTATAGTTTCATGAATAATAGATTTAATATTACTGTCCGTCATAGGTGTAAATTTAGCAATACAAAACCCGAATTTTTCTTCTGAAGAAACTATGATTTCAAAACGGGGATCATTTTGTATCTGGATAAAACTTTTCCTGTGCTTAATATGATTTATATCATCAAGAGCTATTACGCAATCTATTTTTAATCTTTCTATGAGATAATTGAATTCAATGTTTCCAATATGTCCACCGCTGTCGAGCAGTACAAAATCTGGCTCATAATCGAAAGATATAAGACATTTTTCAAGCAGGTTGTCGTCTACATCCTCAAAATTAGTTTCATTATAGTATAAATTGGCCCTGTCGCTTTCTTTGTGATCAACAAATATATCGTTAAACTCTACCTGCTGAACTGTACTTTTTTCTATATCTTCTATTGAGGGAAGCAATGTCCGAGGAAGAGAAAGACCGTGAAGCAGGGTAACGTATTCGCTCAGATTGCTTTCCTTAATATTTTCAACAGCCCGTCTGTGATTATTTTCGTTTACTTCGATAGAAAAGAATCGACTTTCGGTTAGTTTCATTTCTTTAAGAGCGGAGGCAACTATATTTGTAGTACCAGTACCAAGATACGTACCGGTCTCGATTATTTTTGCAGGCTTAATCTCAGCAATCACTTTTTTAATTCCCAGGGCGAATTCGGAGACAGAGTCTATCTGAGTTAAGTCTTTTTCCTTTGCATATTCACCGGCAATTTTTATGTTATTTTTTTTCTTTTTGTTTATATAATCTTTCATTACTTCCGGATGATCTCCTGTAAATAATTTTGTGTATGAATTTTTGTCTCCAGTCCAAACTGGGAATTGAGTTTCAACCTTTTCACGATTCTCCGGCGTCCACTTTAAAAAGCATTCTTTATACCATAAATTCATATCCAATTTCCATGAATTTCCCCAGCCATATCTGTTATATAGTTCAATCTTCTGCTTTACTTGTTCATCTAATACATAACTATAATGATATGGGTAGATACCCATTTCTCTTGTTTTCGATCCGCTTATCAAATTCATTTGTTCAGTAGTTTTGTCTGCACCAGGAAGCATCATTGTCGGCGGACGGTGGCTTGTAAACTTTGCTCCTTCTTGAAATTTAAATACTCTTCGGAAATGAGCAGCTTTTTCGAAAAATAAGGGAGATACAAAGATATAAACCAATCCTTTCCAAAAATTGTCCCCTATAAAGTTTATCTGCGTTATCGAAGGATCGCGCTTTAACATAGTTACAATTGTTTCAATATCTTTCCTTTTATAAACCTCATCAGTATCAACAAGCCAGACATAATCTCCTGAAACAAATTCAAGCGCCTTATTTTGCATTTCCAGTTTTTCGGGCCACCTGCCTTGTACTACACGAATTTTATTTCCAGGATCAGGAAAATTATTAATAAATTCAACTGTTCCATCAGTTGAAGATCCATCCGAATTAGCAGCAAACATACATTTTTCAACCGCGCCTTCTACAATTATAATTTCGTGCGCGAATTCATAAATAGTCTTCAGACTAAATTCAATAAAAGGCATTCCGTTAAGTACAATCATTACGAATGAAAGTTTTGTATTTAATCCCTTATTTCTTTTGACTTGCTCTAATGTTTCCGGATAAACTACATCCCTGGTTATATCTTCAACATTTTCTTTTTTCGTAAGATCAACTATAAGCGACACCGGCCGTCTTGGGTTTTGGTCCCTTTTATTTATTACAATATCCCGGGTTATTTTTTCAAAATTTTTGTGAAATGGTATTAAAAATTTTGTATCATAGAATTCATTAATATCAGATATAATCTTTTCATTGCCACTAAAAATACCTTCTGCAATCCCTCTTCCCTGAAAAATAAGCTTAGAAGTCTGAATTCCTAACTTGCCACACGTTTTCAGGACGTTTAGTTCTGCATCTCTAAGTGCATCATCTAAAATCCAGTTTGAACTACCTGATGCAAATTTTGATGCTATGATAAAAGATCCCAGTCTGTTCAAATCTCCTCCCGATGGGCCATCAATCAGAAAATAGTTTGGCTTGAAACCTGTCATAGTATCATTATGATTTCTTATATCATAAGTCTTAAATTTCAAGCCTCTAAAATTTATTTCCACCAACGGTGCACAAAGAACTTTAGCATAGTTATCAAGATTCAGCCGCCTTAATAGATTGTTTGTATCTTTGACATATTCTTCATTTTGCTCAATGCTTAATATTAGATGATCATTATTGTAATTTGGATAAATTTTAGAAAGTTTAAGGGCTAAGAATTCCGTGCTAACTCCGGCACCGAATTCCAGGATTCTTGAATTGCTAATTCTTAATCCATCTAAATATTCAAATACACTAGGTGCTAATGCCCAGGGAGACAATTCTCTGTTTCTTAAAAATTCATTAACAAAAGGAGATGTGATTTCTTTATTAGCAGCAATTTTTTCATTTTCGAAACACAGTGGATCTTCTTTGATTCCAATTCTTGTCCCCAACTCTGCTATCGAATTGGTTTGTTCAAGACTGGTCTTTGTTTTATTAGAATACAAAACATTAATAGTATTCTTCCAAATATCTAATTCTGAAGAAGGGGAAAAATTCTTAGATATATTTTCTGGTAAATCAAAATTTTTAGAAAAATCAAGATTTAACTTATCCTTAATGGTTAAATTGTAAGACTCAATTTTTAATGCTTTTTCAAAAAATATATTTGCTTCAATAACACGATCCTGAGCATTATAGATTTCCCCCAATTTCTCATAAGCATTAGCATTATTTTCATCGTCATTTAAAACATTTACGCATAGTTCTTCAGCTTCATCAAAGAGGCCATCCGCCATTAAATTTTCAATCTGTGATAGGAATGATTCTTTGTTAAAATTTTCGGAGTTTTTTTGCATTACAACCTTACAAAGTATTTTGAATAGTAAAATTTAAAAAAGTCGTTTCATATTTATTTAATTTTCTGATCTCATGTGAATTTTCTATAGTATTATTCTCTTTGTTGTTTCAGTTTCAAATGAATATTTAAATCCTCTTTCGCAATTTCCAATCTGTCATTTATATCTTGTAATAAACTATTATTATTTCCCAAAGCTCTGCTCAATTAATTAATTGACAAGATGTTATAGAATGTTAATTCTAGTACTATTTCTATACCAGTAGAAATGTTTAGTTTATTAGAATTTTTGAAAGTATCTGTGGGTTTATATAGAATATTGGCTAATTATAGCCAAATGAAATATGGGAAGTTTCAAGAAATGATTCTAAAATCCTGGTTAAAAAAGAGATAAATAATAATTGGTTATTATTTCAAACGAAATGGAATCTAATTTAATGAGTTATTTCGATTTTCTATTTACTTCGAATAACTAATTTTTCTAATAATATTAATGATAGAATTGTAAATTTGATTTGAAATTTCAGGTGTGCCTATTGATTTTACTTCTCTGGCGACATTTAATATTATATTTAAATCACCATTTGCGTTTTTTAATATTTCGTCAAATTGATTAAATAATATTTCATCCTTTTCCATAACTTTTCCCATCGTTCGGTCATTGAATAATTATCATTTAATTCAGAATCGAATATTGTACCAAAATATTTAGTTCAGCAAAAAATGTTCTAAATTTGTTTATGTGTTCGATCATTTTCAACGATAATTTTACCCCTAATAAATTTATTTTAGAAATGGTTTGAATATCTCACATTCCAGTTCAATTTTTTCTTCAGCTACTTTCTTAAGAATCTCTTGTTGGATTTTTTTTTCTTTTTGCATGTTGTCTATAACTTTTTTTAACTTTGTAATTTTTTTCTTATTTATAATTTCTTCCGCAAAATCTTCATCTTTTTTAGCACGCTGAGTTATCGTTTTCACCTAGAACACCCCAGATAATTAGATCTGCCATTTATGCCCTATTTTACACTAACAAACTCATATGTTACTTCGAAGGATTAATAGAGTTGAAGTAAAAAATTGGCTATACTTCGGTACATTATGATACATTTCTTAATTGCTACAAAAGAAAACGAATTTTTATGAATATTATTGTACTTCATTAATAGATTTAGGCAGGCCAATTTTAAAATAGGAATTGGTTATACACATGGGGAGCATAAATTCAATGCAGTTTGCCAGAAATTTATTCCTCTCCAAGGAAAGAACGATTTCCAGAAAATTGCTGATATAATACGGCCGAATTATTTGAAGAA
This sequence comes from uncultured Bacteroidota bacterium, assembly GCA_963782985.1. Lineage (GTDB taxonomy): Bacteria > Bacteroidota > Ignavibacteria > Ignavibacteriales > Ignavibacteriaceae > CAVSWT01. The sequence continues at coordinate 11,006 of CAWALU010000010.1, read as the reverse complement.
TATTAACAAAAAAAAGAATTACTTCTGTTTTATTTAGGCAAAGTTTATTTTAGTTGTTTACCTTTTAGTTGTATTTTAAACCTTTTGCACTACTAGAATTATTTTATTTATTGATTCTTTCATCTCCCAAACAAAATCAATATCGAATTACAAATTTGTTTGGAAATTTCAGGCGTATTACTGTCTTTAATTTCTTTTGCCACAGCAAATATTGTATTTAAATCGCCTTTAGAATTTTTAATTCTACTGTCTAATTTTTTTAAGAGATTATTATTCTTTACCAATTTGCCGCTCGCTGTTTGTGAATAAATTTATTTTAGTTTTGTAATTATATTCCATTATTATACCAGCGGGAATAATGCGTTTAACTGGTTTATTCTTAATTATTGATGGAGTATTATATATAGTTGGCTAATTATAGCCACAGTGATTTAGAGGGAATGTTTGGGAAAGTGATTAGAAGCTTTTATGATTATTAAACATCATTTAGGAATTCCTAATTAATTACTCCTCCGCCAAGACAAATTAATTCATCATAAAATACTGCAAACTGACCGGGGGCAATTCCCTGATCTGCTTTGGCTAATTTAACATCAGCTGAATTTTCATCAGTTAAATTTAATTTACAATCGTAAAAATTTGCGCCATGCCTAATTTTTACTTTAAGATTTTTTTTAGTTGGAATTTCCGAAATCCAATTAATATTAACGACGCTAAACTCATCTCTTTCACGCTTCGCTTTATTCTCCCGCGAAATGAAAACAATATTTTTATCGATATCTTTTTTTACAACATACCACGGACCGCCTCCCAATTTTAAACCGCTGCGCTGCCCAATTGTGTAATAATAATATCCGTCATGCTCGCCCATTATTTTGTTTGTATCTATATCAATTATTTCGCCTTTAAATTCGCCAAGATGATGACGAATAAAATCGGCGAATTTTATTTGCCCCAAAAAGCAAATGCCCTGACTATCTTTTCTATTTTTATTTGGAAGATTAAACTCATCGGCAAATTTTCTTATTTGGTTTTTATCATAATCTCCCAAAGGAAAAAGCGCGCGGGACAATTGCTGCTGAGTTAAATATGCGAGAAAATAAGTTTGATCTTTCACAGCATCGGGTGAACGTTTTAAAATATATTTTCCATTTTGCTTTTCAACTTTGGCATAATGACCGCTGGCAACTTTTTCAAACGAGTCATCTATTTTTTCATAAAATTGTCCGAACTTAATTAAGCTGTTGCAATAAATATCGGGGTTGGGAGTTCTGCCGGCTTTTATCTCATCAATAGTATATGTTACAACTGAATTCCAATATTCATTTTGAAGGGGTAAAATTTCAAGCGGAATATTTTCTTGTTCGCAAACGTTTCGCACAAATTTTAAATCTTCTTCCCAGGGGCATTCGCCTAAAAATGAAAATTCATCTTGCAGCCAAATTTTCAAATAATAAGCAGTTAGATCATGTCCTTGTTCTTTTAATAATTTTAGCGCAACTGAACTATCAACGCCGCCGGAAAGTAATACTGCAATCTTCATAAAAATTTCAAGCTTAACTATTTCTTAATTTCATTTTTTTTGTTTTTTAGTCCGACTCTATTTACAACTTCATCATAAACTTGTTTACTAACTTTACTTAGAATTAAAGTTTCCAATTGATTAGCATTTTTAATTTTATTATAAAATCCCACCGTCATTTGATTTCTGTTATCAAAAATTCTCATAACACCGGAAAGTTTGCCGTCAAAAATTCCCCCGTTTAATGAGGTAATATCTTTGAAAAAAATAGTTACTTTCCTTTTAGAAAAAGTAAAATCGCTGCAAATTAATTTTTCATCATCAGCTTCAATTCTGTAAGGTAAAACTTTATATAAGTACAGAAAACTTTTGTTAATTAGATAAATTAGAACGAGCGTAATTATTAGCGGGATGAGATAAAAAATGTTTTTATCAACATTTATTACAGCTGGTATTAAATAAAACAAAAGTATTATGGTAACGGGAATATTCCCAAATCGATAAATAAATTTAAAGAACGCTGAATAAGTAAAAATTTTCATAAGTTTTTTATTCTAAAAATAAGAATAAAAAATTAATAATTGAGGTTAATAATTCATCGCAGTGAAGGCTATGACAGAAATTAGAGAATTTTATCTAATTAAAATCATCTTCTTTGTAGAAACAAAACCATGTCCCGAACTTGATTCGGGATCAGCAATCAATCGATATATATAAACTCCGCTTGCGAAGTTATTGCCGTTAAAATCTACTTCATAATATCCGGCGGGCTGCTCTTTATTTACGAGTGTGGCTATTTCATTTCCCAAAATATCGTAAACTTTTAATTGTATGGGACGAAGATTTTCGTCCCTTACAATTGGGATTGTAAATCTTATCTTTGTAGTTGGATTAAATGGATTGGGATAATTCTGTTCCAGTGCAAATTCTTTCGGCGATGTATATTTTATGACGAATGATTTCTTCATTGAAATTCCGTTGTCTGAACTTATCATAAATTCTATGGTATCTCTTTTTTCTGCTGAGGCTGCATAGTTTACATCAAATGAAAACGTAACATCAGCCTCTTTGTTCACTTCTATTTTTTCTATGCTTTGTTTTTCATTCTTGAAGATTAATGATGAAGGCGATTTGAATAAATCCACTACTATATTTTCCGCGTTTTCTATTTTCGAAATATTGGAAAGAGTTATTGTTATCTCATTCTCTTTTGTGCCGGGTTCAACTTCATAGACTGTTTGTGAATATGATAAACCAGTTATTAATATTACTGATAAAATTATATTTTTCATTTTATGCTCCATTTTTTAATCTTCTACTTAGTGCGGCTTTGTGCTCTGCGTGTCTTAGTGGTAAAGAAAGTTCACCACTAAGGCACTAAGTACATTCAGAAGCACTAAGTTTTTATTCTGTGCTTACTGTAAACTCAACAGTACTGTTAATGCCAATATCTTGAGTTTTATCTTGCTGCTGTCCGTTATAATTTACTCTGAATGATAAACTTTTCGGAAGCATTTCTTTTACCGCTTCTCCATTTACTGTAGTTCCAAAGTTTCTCCACGCACCGGAATAATATTTTACATCTGCACCCTCAACCGGCTGGTTTTGATTGTTTGTTACTTTTACTGTGCATAGGACCGTTGAAAATATTACGGTGTCGTTTGCGCCGATATCTTGCTGCTTATCATTTGAAATAAAATCATGAGTCATTCTAAAAGAATAATTTTTTGGAAGCAATTCTTTCGATACAATTCCATTTACTAAATTGCCGAAGTCTCTCCACGAACCGGCATAGTATTGAACTTGTCCTTCGGATAATAATTCACCGGAACTGTTTTTTAATTGAACCGAAGCATTTACCGTTTGAAATGTATAAGTATTATTTTGCGCGGGTACATTGTTTAACTGCTGAGAGCCGCCTTCATAAGTCATTCTGATGCTTAATGTTTGTTTGTCTGTAATTATAGTAAAAGTGCCGTCGCCGTTATTTACAGCATCTTTCCACGCACCCTCGTAATATTGAAGTGAACCGTTTGTGAGAAGTGCCCCGCTGCTGTTGGTTAGTTTTACTGTTAGGTTAGGAGATGGTTCTTCAGGAATTGCCGGAAGCCTATCTAAAATATATTGAGCATTCCAGTAAAGAAATTTCCAACCTTCAATTGTTACAAAACGTGGATCGGTATTTAGTGAGTCTTTAAATACATTATCCACGCTATCTTGAAATGCTTTTACTTTTTTTGCCGTTCCAAGAGAATCATCCGTTTTGTCAATTTTGATTTTGCTGATTGGAGAATATTTTGTAACTCGTTTTTATATTTTAAATCACCTAGCCAGGAATAGGAATACGCTGAATCAATTATTATAAGAAGCATATTTAAAAGATGTTTGTATTACTACATTGTTTTTGGGGATGGATGGTTTAAATCGATTAATATCTCTCTTCTATATATGTCTTAACACTTTTATTAGATTCATTCTTTAAATAATTCTTTACAAACTTAAAGTCAGAAGTGGTTCCAAAATCAAATAACAAACTTTTAGCTAATTTATATCTAACGTAAAAATCCTGATCTTTTAATAATCTTTCTTTAAATAAATATTCTAACTCATCATCTTTATAATTTCGAATTAAACTGTCTAAAGCCGCTACTCTTAAAGTTGCAGAACTATCTTCACCAAGTATTTGTCTTATGAGTGGTAACATCTCACTGCCATAAATATTATATAACTGCTTAAATGCAGTTATTCTTTTAAATTCAACATTAGAGGTTTTTACAATTTTAATGAGTTGATTTTTTGCACTTTTTTCATATTGAGGAGCATTTTTTATTATCAATGGAATCAAGTCAAGTATTGAAAAGGTAACTTCTTGAACTATCATTATTTATATAGTCAATAATTAATTGAACTTTCGAATAGTTCCCTAATTTCACAGAGAATTCCTGAAGTTAATGCTAAGTTCATTAAGGATAATCATTTTGATTTAATCTAACTAAAGTGTCTATAAACGCTAAAGCATAAGTTTGAGTAAAAGCAGAATTAAATAAATATAATCCTTTCAATAGCCTATATTGATTAAATATGTCAAAGTTATTATTCCAAAATACTTGTTCAATTTTTTCCTTTGCTTCAATTATTTTATAATTTAAAATAGAATTAATAGCTCCTTCAAAATTTGTACTATCTAAATATGATATTATCTCTTCTTTTTCTGACATTGTGAGTTCCTGTGCCTCACAAAAACTAATCAATGATAAAATAATTAAAATAGTGATATAATAGAATTTCATTTTTCTACTCCTATTTGGTAATTTATTTTTCTTTAAATTCACAATCTTCCCAAAAAACTTTCGGACGATTTTGCAATTCCCTTCTTATATTCAGTTATTTTCCACTGCACATTGTTATTATTATGAGTTTGTAATTCGTATTCCGTTCTAACATCTTCATCTTCTCGCTCCCCTCATATCATCGTGGATATCTTTAAGTTTCGTAATAAATGAATTTAAAATATCATGTAAATATTTATTTATTTGGTATTTCGCCTTTCCTTTTGTATCGCTAAATGAACTAACACATTCTGGTTTAAATACATCAGTAAACAGTTCTTTATATGTATAGCTTTTATCAAAGTTCTTAAACTTATATTTCAATTTAAGAGTACTTGCAATTGCAGCCTCAAAATCTTGTTTATGTACTTTTTCATGAGCCCAAATAGGTTCTGTTATATAATATTTTCCTCCTCTTCCATAAATTCTCTGCATTTGAAAATCTTCTAAAGCCATACAAATATCTTCGTTAGGAATTATTAGTTAACTCATTTTTATCCGTGTATGATATTTGTGCTCCCTGCTTCTTTAATTTCGTTGTTCACAAATATCCAATATAGCTCTTAGAAAGATTTTATTTTCGTTACTAATGTTATACTTCCAATATTCTTTTTTCTATATCGAAGCAAACATCTATATCAAAAATCTACAACAAAGAAAGATCTTTCATTTTTTCTTCCATTGAATTATGAAATTTTTCATCACAATAAAGGTTTAAAAAGCCCAGCAGCATCTGGTTCGAAGTGATCTGCATACCAATTACAATAATCAAGATTATTATAATTTTGTGAAACAGTTTGTACTGCAAATTCACCTTCAAAAGGTCTAAAATCTCCAGCACATCCATTTTCTCCACACTCATCCTCTCTAATTTTTATTTTTTCAATTGTTACTAAGCGCTCTGTAACTGGCGGTGCTGTCCCATTCGGTAGAATTGTATTTATTCTCTTCATCAACTTTTTCTAATTGTTTTGCCTGCAGCTTTTTCTTCTGTTCGAGGTATTTTTTCCATTTTATGCTTTTCGTTTCTTTGTCTGCTTCACTTAGATTCTCTTTTGTTTCTTTATTTGGTTTCGCAAATATTGGTCCCCCCAGATATGTTGTTACTTTTACTTTAACTTCTATTTCATCGTTATCTATGCTGTCTCTGGCTATAAAACTAAATTTGCCAGGCAAACTGAAATTGTCTAGCGTATCATTAACTTCAAATGAATATAGGGTTCCATATTGTCCGTTTTGTATTATTTCGATATCGTAATTTTGATCTGGTGGAAATTCGCTTAATGTCCCATCGTCATTTTTTAGCTTTATTTCTATCTGCGCAGTATCACCCGGCGATATTTCTGCAGGCTCAAATATCATTTTTATTTTGGAGGGTTGTAAAATTATATTAACGTATTGCGGTTCTATTCCTTCAACAGAGCTTTCAATTTTTATGATGACTGTATCTTCTCCAACTGTTTCAGCGCCGTTTGCCTCGTAATTTAAAATTGCACAGCAACCTCCTTGTCCTGGTATATTCAGAACTTTTCCTTTTGCCCCGGAGTTTGGGTCAACAACCTCTCCATATTCTTCTGCTTTTACAACAGATGCCGTAAAGAAAAGCCCGCCAAATGGATAGTAACATTCTCCTCTTGACATCGACAGAAAAAGCTCCATTGTTTCATTATGATTTAAACTTTCATTTTCTTTCTCAACATTCAAATAAGGCTCACCGGAAGGCGGGTTTATCATCAACGTATCTGCTTGTACGTTTCCCAAAACTTCATATTCAACAACTACTTTTACTGGGAAAGCAGGCGACACATAATTGTCAATTTTTAACTTATACCTGTCCAGGTTGTCGGTTAAAAGATTTAAATTATCCCCTAAAGATTCTCCCGTTTCATTATCAAAGAATGAAACATATTCACTCCCTTCTGTTATTCTTAGATTAGCATTAAACCATTTAAGATGATAATCATAATCGTAGCTAAAATGATAAGGCGCTAAAATTAAATCAACAATATCCGAGCTGCAAAAATCTTCATCCCAAACAAAAAATCTGCTTTGCGGCAAAAGAGTTACATTTACAGTTTTTTCTTTATCCCCAATTAAGGCTGTAAGTAAGGCTGTTTGGGGCGATGCATTAAAAGGCAGTTTGGAAATAATAATGTATGAAGAGACTGAACTGGTATTGTTATATTTATAGCTTACACTATTGCCAGCAAATTGTTTTGTTCTTTCATTAAAAAATTCGGCTTTGTCTGTGGCTAAGGTTAGTGTAACCTGAAGTGAAGGATCCCAAACGGTTCCGGCTTCACATATATTATGGTCTAACTGCGCACTTAGCGAATAATAAGACCCGATGTTGGAACCGCTGACAGTTAAATTAATATCTCTTAAAAAAGTCCACCAGTTTGAAGGATCATCACAGTTGTTTATATGCCCATAACTAAAACCGCCTTTGTCACAGCTTTCAAAATCATTTATAACAAAACCGTTATAACGCCACATAATTTTATAGCAATGAGTTTGATCATCTTCAAAACCCCAGCCCGCCTCAAAATAAGTTCCGCCGGGAACAGCTGGTATTTCAATAACGCCTCCGCTGCTGCACTATAAGTTACGCCTCCCAAAGTTATTCCATAATGCCCGCCTTCGCCTATAAATTCAATTCTGAGATCGGCGCTTTCAGCGAATGTTTTAAGCAGCATGTTTTGGGGCGTGGGTTTTATCTCCACCTTCTCTTTTATTTTTATTTGCGGAAATATGGTGATGTTAGCTGCAATGAGCAAGATAAGAATTGCAAATAGTTTCCCACTTTTCATGCTTCCCTGTTTCAAATTAATTCCCTCTTATAAATTCCCTTTGCCATAAGGCTTAGTTACAAACAATTTATATTTGTAAAAATTTCATAAATGAAAATTCTTACAAATGCAAATTAAGATATGGGGGGGGGATAATGTCAAGTAAAAAGTTTAAGAGAAATAATTTTTGTTACTAAAAAAAACAAACCCAGCTTCTATTAAGAAATTGGGTTTGCAAATTACTTTGCCAAAATCATTTTTTTGGTTTGGGTGAAGTTTGGGGTTGAGACTTTGTACAAATAAACTCCCGATGGAAGTTCGCCGCCGTCAAATGAAAAAGTGTGCTTCCCTTTTGTTAAAAAACTTTTTTCGAGTTTTTGAACTTCTTTTCCTTCAAGATTATAAATTGTAATCTCTACTTCCGCATCTTCAAGCAGTTCAATTGTAATACTGGTTTTAGGATTAAATGGATTCGGATAATTTTGGTCGACAATAAACGGTTCAAAAATTCCCTGCCCAACTTTAACCTGCGAAGAATAAACTACCGTTCCGTCGGTATTAATTTGCTTAACTCTATAATAAACTACATCGGATTGTTCATCAACTTTATCAAGATAGCTATAAATTTTGTCCGTTGATTTGTATGACTGCAAAGTGAAAACCGGAAAATATTGCGAACCCTCCACAGATTTTTCCAGAACATAAGATTCGGCTTGTTTAACGTCTCCCCCGCTCCATTCCAATTCATAAACGCTGCTTAAAATTTTTATGTTTAATTCCGGCGCGCGCGCAAAAATTGGAGCGTTTGATTTAACGGTTTGAATTCCGTTTGAAGTAATATTTAATTTGCCTTTTGTTAAAGAGAGATCATCTGAATCGAATGAAAAATTTGAAATGATCGAACTGCTGTCGGAATTAAAATTAATATAATTACAATTCTGAATTGAAGATTCAATTGTATTTCCAAAATCAATTAACCGCAGCAAATCTATTTGGAAAATTTTGTTTTGATTTTCACTACCGATGTTTACGCTAAGGTTTGCCGGGGATGAGTTAAAATTCTTTTTAAATTTTGAGATTAAATTTCCATTACAATAAAAGCTAAAGGTATTATCTTTTTCAGTAAAAATAATTTCAAAATGATACCAGCAATCTTTACTTATAAAAAATGGATTTAAATATTCCTGATTACTTTCAAACCCAATTACGTTAAGCATCTGAAAAGAATTAATTAAAAGTTTAAACTCGCTGGTTATAGTTTCTTTATTAATAATATTTAAAAATTCAAAATCGGCGCTTGAAGTTTTAAACCAAAATTCTAACAAAAGTTTTTGTTTTTTGAATTCAGGAAGATCGAATTTTAACTCCGCATTATTTTCAAACTTTAGACTTTTTCCGGCGGATTTTTGCGGCTTGTAAAAATTCAATTTTACTGTAATGAATTTTTCTTCATCTTTTAAATCATTTCCATAATTTCTTTGAAGATAGCCTAAAACTTTTTCATCATTTTTATTTTTATCGCTTTTAAAAACTCCATAAAATTTAATAGAAGTTTTATTAGCGCCGCTTGAATAAAAATTTGGAACAATTTGAAAAAATGATTCAGGGTCCAACTGAGTTAAATCAATTTCGGATTTATAGACTGAGCCTGCATATCCTTTTAACTCTGACGATGAAAATTTTAAATCAATTATTTTATTGTAAGCTCTAAGCTGAAGTGAATTCAATTCAATTTTATCATCGGGGATAATATATAAATCTAACTTCTCAGCTTTTTGGTAAGGGTTTTTTGTAATTATTGAAACGTCAAAATTTGAGTTGGAATAAATGTACTTAGGCGAGAATGCCCTGTAATTTTCATCAGGGGATTTGGCAGAGACAACAATACACAATACAAGCGATATGTATAAAAACTTTAGCATAGCGTAATTAGAGAGCAGAAGTAAAAATTAAACTATTTATAATTCCTTAAAAAGTTTATTCGGTCTTGAACTTGAGTTACAGGAACTAATAATTTTTCTTTGCCATAAATTGCATCGTCTCTATTTGAAAATGCAAGTTCGTAATCTTTACTCATTATTATAGCTTCTTCGGGACAGACTTCTTCGCAAAACCCGCAGAAGATACATCGAATCATATTTATTTCAAATTTTTCAGGATATCTTTCTTTTTCTTTTTCAGTTTCTGCGGCTTGTATTTCTATTGCCAACGCGGGACAAACGCGCGAGCAAAGTCCGCAGGCAACGCATCTTTCAACTCCATTTTCTTCCTGAACCAAAACCGGTCTGCCTCTGTAAGATGCCGGAGGAATAAATTTTTCCTCAGGATATTTTAAGGTAAACTTAGGTCTGAACATAGTTTTTAAAGTTAAAGAAAGCCCTTTAATTATTTCAGGAATATATATTCTTTCAAGAAATGTTAAATCTTTAAGTCTTTTTTTATTGCTTTCAGGCATCCAATCTCCGAAAATTAAAATCTAATCTAACTATATTATTTATAACAATCATAAACTAAAATTATTTAATCCTATAACAAGTCAAATTCCAAAAACCATAATTAAAACGGCGACCCAAATTATATTTAACAAAGATAATGGGAACATAACTTTCCAGCCAAGATTCATAAGCTGATCATATCTAAAACGGGGCAAACTCCATCTTACCCAAATAAAGAAAAATAAAAGAGCTCCCATTTTTATTAAAAATGAACCGACTTCTAAAAGAGTAATAAGCAAATTTGATAAGCTAAAAGAATGGATATCAATAAATGGAATATTATATCCGCCCAAATAAAGCGTTACAATCATTGCGCTGGCAATAATCATATTTGCGTATTCGGCTAAAAAGAATCCGGCAAATTTCATACTGCTGTATTCAGTGTGGAAGCCGCCCACAAGCTCCGGCTCAGCTTCCGGCAAGTCAAAGGGAAGACGATTCGTTTCAGCAAATGCGGAAACCACAAAAGTTATAAATCCCAACGGCTGAATCCAGGCATTCCAAAGTAAATGACCTTGAGAAGCGACTATATCTAATGGGCGCAAAGATTCGGCTAAAAGGATAACGCCGCCGACAGAAAAGCCCATAGAAATTTCATAGGAAATCATTTGCGCCGCCGAACGAACTCCGCCGAGTAAAGAATATTTACTGCCTGAAGACCAACCGGCAAATGTTATTGCATAAACGCCCAGCGACGATAATGCCAGCACGTACAAAATTCCCATATTTACATCGGCGACAACCAAAGGAACAGTGTATCCGAAAATTGTGACCGCAGGTCCGATTGGAATTACCGCGTAAGTTGTAAAGGCAACAAACAAAGCCAAAATAGGAGCGATGGTATGAAGAGTTTTATTTGCTTTGAAGGGAA
>CAWALU010000009.1:0-75036 GCA_963782985.1 uncultured Bacteroidota bacterium | reverse complement strand
ATTTCCACTGATTATCTTTTGCTTTTAATTTTGTTCCATCAGGGCAAACAATGTCATAATGTAAACCCGGACTATCACTTAGAGAAGGGTCATTCAAATCTTTAATAGCATACTTTCCATGTATATCGACTTTTTCATCTTCATACTTGTAATTCTTGAGTGTTTCATGTTTAAGCGGTAATTTATAAATGCCATTAATTTTTTTCTGTAAGTAATAATGTATTCATGTTCAACTGCAATGTCTTCACTGTCGTTGCCGCCGCCGGCTTTTTTTCGCCATATCAGTTGTGTGATAAAATTTTCTCTCTTGAAAATTTCATCGCATAAAACTTTCAGATAGGCACTTTCTCTATCATCACAACTAATAAAAATAATTCCATCATCACGAAGTAATTCGAAGGCAACATCAAGACGATTTTTCATGAAGGTTAGCCATGAGGAATGATTGAAACTATCATTGTAATTAAATCCGTCACTACCTGAATTGTATGGAGGATCTATATAAATTACTTTTACCTGTCCCCATAAATTTTTTTTAATGAGTGTAGAGCTAAAAGATTATTTCCTTTAATGAGTAAATTGTCCTTTGTAGTTATTTCTGACACCTTTTTCAGAATTTGATTTATTAATTCTTTTAAAAGTTGAAAATACTTTTCGAGAAAGTAGACGATCTATTTCATCAGGGGCAGAAACTAATTCCAAAACACTTCATTGCGGATTACCTTTTACTTTTTGACCGCCTTCTAAAATACAATCCTTATAAGGCCATGAAAGAACTACATCTTTTACTTTCTGTTATAAATTCATCATCGGTTGTCAAACCTATTTTGTTTTTGAATGAAGTGTAGCTGTCAGGGAGAAAAGATTTGTTGCTGATGAATTTCTGAAATTAATTTTATCAAAAACATTTATTCCATCAATATCTTGAAAGAAATGCTTTTTAATAGATTGGTTTAGCAAAAGCAATTTTAATAGAACAGGATCAAGTTGTAAGGAAGCTTCAATGACCTTGTTCTTAAGTAACTTATCCCCCGTAATGAAGCGATCATCTTTTTGAAGAATTTGTTTTAATTCATTTAATAGGTTTTGCATAGAATTTTACAATTGTTGTATTAAAATTTCCCTAAAATATTTATTACAAAATAAGGAATTAAAGCAATGATATGAAGAAAAGAACTAAAAAATCTTTTTTAGGCAATTTATTATTTGGACAAAAGATACTAATTTTACATTAGCATTTCTTATTGTATAATAGGAATAATAAATTTCCTTTTCGTCCTGCAAAAGCTCATTTATTTTATCTCCAAAGAATTCCCTGGAAAGTTCTTTCGTTTGGTGTATCTAAAGATTTATTGTTTAACTGCATGCTACGAATGGATTTTCCCTTGATACAAGTGATTAAGAATTTCGCCACTATAATATTGAAAATTAAAAAGATAGTAAAGTAAAATTATTCTAAAATTGAATTCTTCGCTGCATTGCAATAATACAATGGATTTATGAAAATATTATCTTTAAAAAAGCAAAACCCCCTAACCGGGGGTTTAATTAAATTTAACAGTAATTATTTTATTGCTGCTCTAACTATCAATTATCCAATCATATCGCATGCAGCCATTTAATAATTCATAACTCATTCATTCATACATTGTTATTAAGCTGCAAGCGCTTCAACCGGTTTATCAACCTTCTGTCTGCCGCCTTTATCCCATATTACTCTGGAAGACTTGTAACCGTTATAGAATTCGGGGAGTTCAAATTCAAACTGCCTCATATATCTATCCAGCTCATCCTTAATAATGCTTAAAGCTTCATTCAATAAATCATCAAGGGATTTTCCGGCGGCTATGCTTTTTGATTTGCTGCTGTTAAAGTTGTCGATATCGGTTTTAAACCCGGTGATAAGTTCATCAAGCTTTGTAATATCCTCGGCAGTAACTGTTGTAAAGGCAAGATCTTTTCCGTTTGCAGCATCATAAATTCTCTTAGCAATATTAAGCTTATCTGTATCGCGCTTCATTCTAAATTTGGACTTGTTTAAAGAAGAAATTTCTTTTACTTCAGTATCGTTATTCTTGTTTGCCCATAAAAACAACCCTGTAGTAATCTTCAAGAGCTGCTTTTCCAGCTCTTCACCGGTAAGCCTCTTTTTAGTTGTTTTGCCCGTAATTGAATTAGCCTTTTCATTCTCCTTTGAGCGTATATCACCCGCAAGCCCCTTAACTTTATCCAGGGCGGCTTGAAGTCCCTCAGCTTGAGAAACGTTTTCTGCGTTTGCAGATAAAAATGCAGACACCGATTCAATCATATTTAACCGGTTGGTTTGTCTCTGGTTCATAGTACTACCTTTATTTTAGTTTGTAAATATCATCCCTTATACTCCAATTCAGGAGATGGAATGAGTGTTATTAAGAATTAAAATTTTACGATTCGGAATTCAGTTAGATTTTATTCGCAGAATTTAAGAGCGCTTCACATGGCGATCATTATGTGGTGAATTTTGCAGACAGTGAAAATCCCTTATTACTTCTCCCGTATTCTTAATCATTTTGTAAATGAACAATTTCTCTTTTCCCATTAGTTAAATGCTTTTAATAAGCGTTTGATTTTGCATTTCCCAGAATAATGCCAAAAAAATTTACAGTTTAATCGCATTTTTCTTTTGTACGTTTCAATTATTTCACTGTCAGATGTCATTATTACACTGTCAGATTACATTATGTAAATGTAAATGTGTATTATTCTCATGTAAGAGGGTATTATTTAAATGTATAACGGCGTTTTATTATTGTAAGAGGGCATTATGCGGATGTTAAAGCATATTTAGCTGCGGTAAGGCTTCATTTTGCTCTTGTCAGGTTAGATTATTTTCCGGTTAATTTATTTTTTTTAATTGTATAATTACATTTTATAACATACGTGCGTGAAAATGAAAATGTCAGTTCTGCCATATTTGATTCATTTCAAACTTCCCGGATATAACAAATAGTTTTGTCATTTTCGTTTCAAAAAGTTTTTAATCTCTCCCATAATTTTTACTGTTTAAGTGTACTAAGCCCAATTTTGCCTTAAAAATCCTAACAATTGCGCAAATAATACAAGATATCTGCATAAATCAAGCTTACATTAGCATGGTATTTTGAAATACTCAAATACAAAACTATAACCAATCATTAAATTACAAGATTGAAGGAGACCTGATGAAAAATAATATTTTCATTTCAGTTTACTTTCTTATTATGGCAGGGGTTGTTATTTCACAAATCAATTGCTCCCCCAAAGAAGAAAACAAACAGATGTCTCACAACGATTTAATAGCTCGTGGTAAATATTTAGTAATAACCGGCGGTTGTGCTGATTGCCATTCTCCCAAAATATATACAGAAAATGGTCCTGTGCCCGATTCAACTAAAAACCTTTCCGGTTTTCAACATGATGGAAAACTGCCTGCTTTAGATACTAAATACGTTGCACCGGGTAATTGGGTTGCCACAGAAAGTAATTCTTCAGCTTGGGTTGGTCCCTGGGGGATTTCATTTGCAGCAAACTTAACACCGGATAATGAAACTGGTATTGGAGCTTTGACAGAGGAAATGTTTATTAAAGCGCTTAGAGAAGGGAAGGTTATGGGAGTAGGCAGACCAATACTGCCGCCAATGCCCTGGGAGTCAATAGGTCAAAATAGTGATGAAGATCTGAAAGCAATGTATGCTTATTTAAAATCAATTAAGCCGATACATAATGAGGTTCCTCAGCCAATACCTCCGGATAAAATGCAAGATGCATTAACGGGAAAATAGTAATAATAAAAAATCTCAATATGCTTTCTCATTTTCAAAGAGTGGTATTGTGGAAATAATAAAAATAAATGGAATTTACAGCGGTAAGGGTAAAGTCACCTTTGACTCGATGAATGTGGTTGATTTAAAACTTGTTACGTCGGAAAATCTTCCTGAATTACCTATGGGCTTTGGATTGGAGTTAACAATATCATTGGACGAAAATGAATTTCTCTCCGGTAAAGATGGTATAGTCTGGGCTACTTATGATTTAAGACAGGCAGAAATAATTCAAAGCGCTTTGGTTGCCCAGCAGATTAATTCCGAAATAAGCAAATATCAAATCACCGAGAAATTTATTTTTTTATTGATAATAGCAGGTGAGTCTGACGTGAATGATGCCCGTGATTTTATTTGGAAAAGCAGCAGCGGATTAAGACTAAAACCTGACTGGGAATATTTGAATGGAGAAATTAATACAAGTTTTGAGCAATGGCTGAGCGGACAATGAAAATGGATGAAGGGATTTATCAAAGTTTAAAGAAAAAAATAATCCTAAGCGGGATTAAAAATAAATAATCATAAACAATCTGAAAGGAACTCATAATGAAACAAGCGCTATCAATCACAATTCTGCTGCTTCTTTTTTTTACAATGACAAAATCTTCTTATGCTCAGGCGGCAGAAGGAAATGTTTTTGTTATCACAACCTTTGAAAGAGCGTTCCCGCAAGGTGGAACAGCACAAGAGTTAGATTCTCTTAATCAAATATACGTGGACAATTCGTATAAAAATAATCCGTCTGTCATCAGCTATAAAACATTACGTCATTGGTGGGGTCATGATAATCGTGATCTTGTACAAATTATTGAAGTAAAAGACTGGGATGCAATTGAAGCTGCTAATGAAAAGGCGGGCGAACTTTTTAGAGAAGCCATGCCCAACAAAGCTGACAGAGATAAATTCAATAAAGCCTACAGCAAATATTTCAGCGGGAAACATTCTGATGAAATATACAGACAAGTGGTTTTTAATAAATAATTCATAAACAAAACTAAAGGATAAAAATGAAAAAATTAATTAATGTAAGCGTACTTTTTTGCCTAATGTTTTTATTTGCTGCCTCAGCCGGCTTTGCACAGCAATGGTCTAACGAACAAAAAGAAGTTTGGTCTGACGTTCAAAAGTATTGGGATGCTTCTTCTTCCGGGGATGCTCAAGGTTTTTTGAAATATTTTGATGACAGCTACATGGGATGGTCTTACAGAGTTAAAGCTCCCATGAATAGAGCTAATACGGCTAAATGGATTGAGAACGATATGAAGAACAGCTCCACTGTACTGCATACTCTAACTCCCTTAACAATTTGGGTAAAAGGTGATTTTGCGTATGTCCATTATTATTATAATGAACTTGATAAAAATAAAGAGACCGGAAAAAGTGAGCCGAGTTCAGGAGAATGGACAGATATTTTAATGAAGAAAGACGGGAAGTGGATGCTGGTGGGCGATCATGGCGGAAGGACTTCCAAGCCATCAGATGATGATTAATATTTTTTCAAAGGAGATAATTAATATTATCTCCTTTTTCATTTTATTATAAACTGAAATAACACATCAGCCTGAGAATGCAGAGAATAAGCTATTGAAGTAATACAGCGTTATTTGAAAAAAAAATAAGAATAGAAATTATTTAATCAATTACTGTCTTCTCATTTAAGTTTAAGTCCGCATATATATGACAGCTTATCAGGTTTAAGTTCATTTTTATTATAGGAATTGAAAATCTAAATTTTTGGTTCTTTATTACTGGCAGGGTGAGTATTACTATCTTTTTTATAGTCGGATGGAGACATATCAAACTGTTTCTTAAACGCGCGTGAAAAATAAGCCTGATCATTAAAGCCAACTTTAAAGCAGATCTCAGCAACACTGCCCGCATTCTTCTTTAATAGATCAGCAGCTCTTTGAAGGCGAAGTGAACGGATCAATTGTCCTGCCGGCTGTGCTACTAAGGCATTAAGTTTTCTATTCAACTGGGAAATGCTCATATTAAGTTCCGCCGCAAGATTTTCAATGCTGAAATTCTCATCTTCAAAATGATCTTCGATAGTTTTAATGGTTTTTTCTAAAAACCGCTGATCAATTGAAACTGCAGAAACTTCAGAAGGTTTTATAATCGTTGATTTGGTGAAACGTTTTCTTAACTGTTCTCTTTGATAAATTAAATTTTTTACTCTTACTTTTAATTCTTTTGCGCTGAAAGGTTTGGTTATGTAAGCGTCAATACCGGTTTCCAGCCCGGTTATTTTATCATTCAGTCCTGCTTTTGCAGTTAACATTATTATTGGAATGTGGCTTGTTTTTTCATTGCTTCTAATTTGCTTAGAAAATTGAAATCCATCCATTTCAGGCATCATTACATCCGTAATTATTAGATCGGGAATTTTATCGCTTGCATTTAATATCCCCTCAGCTCCGTTTGAAGCTTCTATTACTGTATAGTCAGTTTCCAGCAGTTCACGAATGTAATTACGTACATCAAAATTATCTTCAACTATTAAAATTATCTCACTGTTTTCAGATACGGAAGAATCCACCGCCGGAATTTTTTCATCTTTTTTCGGTACGTTAAAATTATTCCCCGGTAAAGATTTTATCTGCTGCGGTTTTACAAATTCTTCCTTTTCAATTTTAAAATCCCCTAACGGAAGCTGAATGATAAACTCGCTGCCTTCGCCTTCTTTACTATTTACTGAAATATTCCCGCTATGAAGTTCAATCAATTCTTTGGTCAACGCTAATCCAATTCCCGTACCTTCATGTCTTCTTGTTGCTGAACTATCCACCTGATAAAAACGGTCAAAGATATGAAGGAGACGGTCCGCGGGCATTCCGATTCCGGAATCTTTAATCTTGATTTCAACAATTGAATTAATGATGTTCAAACAGACTTTTATTTCACCGCCTGGATTAACAAACTTGAATGCATTCGATATAAGATTATAAAAAATTTTTTCCATTTTATCCGGTTCAAATTCAACGGGAATGTTTTGATACTCTGATTCAAATTTCAAAGAAATTTTTTGTGATTCTGCAAGCGATTCAAAAGAGTAAAACAGACTTTTTAAAAATGAAACTATGTTGTGCTGTTCTGCTTTAAGTTCCATGCTTCCGGATTCAAGCTTTGAAAGATCAAGCAGCTGGTTAATCAGAGTAAGAAGCCTTCTTGCATTCCTGTTTGCAATTTGCAGTTTCCCTTTTTCTTTAACATCAATATTTTCAGACATAACGCTTTCAATTTGGCCGAGTATCAGCGTAAGCGGTGTCCGGAATTCGTGGGAGATATTTGCGAAGAACTGGGACTTCAACTGGTCAAGCTCCTGAAGTTTTGCCTGTGCTATTTTCAATTCATTTAAAGTTATTTCGATCTTGCTTTTTGCTTCTTCAATATTTTTAAAGTCTTCATACCGGGCATAAGCTATAGAGAATGCTTCTGCCAATGTCTTAACCAAATCAAGCTTCTCATCGGTAAGGGGAGAAACATTTCCAACATAGAGCATACCTTGAGCGAAAGGAATAAAGTGCAGATTAAGAGATTCCGGCGGAGCAGATGAACCCTGGTAAGTTTCCACATTTTGAACCTGTCCTATTTCTATCATAGATTTGGTCCAATTGATAAATTCTTCCGTGTTCCAGTGTTCTTTGTAAACCTGATTCTTTTTCCAGTGATCAACCGTATTTCTGGTGAGTTCATTTGCATCAAAGGATAGATTTAATGCTCCCAGCGACTTACCATCCGGTGTGGTTAAGTAAAGCTGAACTTCTTCTTTCTCTTCATCAACAATAAAAACGCCGCAGCGTATAAAAGGTACTTCCAGTGTTTCAAGTTCGCGCCAGATAATCGGAGTAATGCGATTGAGGTCTTCGGAGGTGCGCATACTGGCAATTTCACCGCGTACTCTATCTACAGATGCTTGTTTAATTGCTTCAAATGCCCGTGCTTCTGCATTTTGAAGATCGAGAAATCGCGTGTAGCTCTGTTCAAAAACTTCTCCAAAGCGTTTCAAAATTTCATTATCTTCTTCAGATAATTTTCTACCAAAATGATTAACTACGAATATTGATGTGTAATGAGAAACAGAAACTGACCTTGTGTAGCCGCCTTCACGCGACAGAACTTGTTCCTTCCATTCAGGAGTTGATGAATTGTACGGCGGATGTTTAAATAAATGTTGGAAAAATTCAATCTTTTCTTCTCTCGTATATTCTTCCGTAAAAAACCGTTCTCCCTTTGTTGTACCTTCAGCTAATACTCTATAAATGGGGCGGTCCAGATAAGGAATAGCTGCTCTTTTCATATATATTTCTGCTACACCCGTTGATCCCCAAAATGTGAATTGTTTGTCAATTTCTTCATTATTAATAACCATGAATACTCCGGTTATATCCAGATTCATATTATTCAATTCATGAGCAACCAAATTAACAACCTTCTGCAAATCAGATGAATGTCGCATTGACATAGCAAATGCTCTTACTTTCTCAAAAGATTTTTCAATTGCTAGTTCACGATTTTTATCCGCAAGTTCCTTTTCCAGTTCGGTAATTTTTAGGTTTGATTGAGCCATTGAAGAGTATCCTGAATTATTAATTAATATTCATGAATATAATTTAACAATATTTAAATGCATTTATTTTACAATTGTGGGAATTAGCGCGCTCGAATTTATAGAGGGAAAGCTGGCAATAAATCAACCGGAAAAGGGAATATTCCTAGAACAGAGACTTGAAAAAAACTGAAAATATTTAACCAGCTGTAAGAAACTAAGAAATAGTGCGAGAAAAAAATCAATTAAAATATTCATTTTTTTTGAAAGTGCTTTTTCTTTTTAAATCTTTTTCACCTAAACTAAACCTGCCTTTAATCCACTAAGCTTTTCTTTTAGAATATTAAATTCCAAAGGCTTGGTAAAATAATCATCAGCCCCCAACTGTTTTGCTATTTTCATATCATGTTCATCTCCATAAGCAGTAATTATTAAGATTTAGTTGAGAAAGCTCTTCAGAATGCCTTAAATGCCAGGAAAGGTAGCAGAGGCATAATCTTTCATTCCGACCAAGGAGTTCAATATGCGAGTAAAAGTTTTAGAAGACTGCTCGAAAAAAATGGATTTATCCAGAGTATGAGTAGAAGAGGCAACTGTTATGATAATGCGGTGATGGAATCATTCTTTCACACTTTAAAGACAGAGTTAATTAATAGAACGAAGTTTAAAACTCGACAAGTGGCTAGAAGAAGTATACTTGAGTACGTAGAAATATTTTATTATCGACAGAGATTACATTCTTCAATCGGTTATTATTCTCCGATGGAATATAAAGAAATGACTTAACTGACTTAAATAATTTGGGGTAAAGATCAATTTAAGTTGGGACTTCGCGGCGGACAGGCATCATTTTTACTTTAATTACTACAAACGTTACATCATCATCAGGTTCTTTATCTTTCACCCATCGAGATCCTTCTTCTTTCAAATAATTTATTATTTCTTCCGGTTGTTTTTCTGCAACCGATTTAAATGATTTGTTAACACGGTTGTAACCATATTGTTCTTCATTTTCATTTTTTAATTCAGGCAGGCCATCACTTAATAAAAGTAATGTATCTCCTGCAGATAATTTCTGTTTCCTTTATTTCATACGGAAAATTTTTTACTGCACCGAGCGGCATGCCGCTTATCTGTATTTCTTCAACCAACTTTGAAGATTTTCTGTAAATAAATAAGAGGCGGCATTCCTGCATTACAAATTTCAAGATTATGATTATTAATTTTAATCATCATAAATGCCATCATTAATCTTCCAAGTTCAATTTCTTTTAATGCATCGCTGCTTTGGTTAAAATATGTTTTCATATCCAGCTTTGAACTTCCGGAAGCAAACAATGCTTTTGCCATTGAGACAATTGTCCCGGCTTTCATTCCATGCCCGGTTGCATCACCAATTGCAACAGTTAGCGTTCCATCTAATCCAACATTAAAATCATAATAATCTCCGCCGACTTCGGTAGCAGTTTTCATGTAAACTGCAATATCAAGATGGGGGAGTGAAGGAATTTCTTTTGGAAGCATTGATAACTGAAGCTGTCGTGCTTCTTCAAGTTCTTTTGTCTTTCGTTCATTCTCTAGCAGAAGAAGTCTTTTATTTTCATTTTCTTTTCTTCTGTCGAGTTCAAATTTTCTTGCTCCGCCAAGCATGCCAACAAATGCAAAAATATAGAGAGTATATGCCCACCAGGTTTTCCACCAGGGAGGAGTGATTATAATATTTAATGTAACACCTTTATCGTTCCAAATCTCATTATTGTTGGAAGCTTTAAGATGAAAAATATATTTTCCCGGTGGAAGATTTGGGTAAATAGCGCTTCTTTGATTTCCTACATATCTCCAATCATCTTCATAATTCTCTAATTTATATGCATACTGATTTTTTTGAGGGTCTACATAATTTGAAGCGAAATAATCCAATTCAATATCATTCTCATCATAGTTTAATGTGATTTTATTTGTTTCATAAATTGGTTTTTCTAAGGGTGAATTTTTTTTAGGAAGAATTGATTCATTAAATAATTTAAAATCTGTAATTGTAATTTTTGGAGGGATAAGATTATTTTGTATTTCATTCGGATTAAAAACAGTGATTCCATTTGATCCGCCGAAAATAAACAAACCATTTGATGTTTTTAAAGCAGAACCATCAGCAAATTGACTTGAATGAATTCCATCATCAACTCCAAAATTGCTGAAAGTTTTTTTCTTCAGATCAAATCTTGAAATACCATCAAAAGTGCTTAGCCAAAGAGCATTATTTTTTTCGTCACCAAGAATGCCTTGAACAGAATGTGAACGTAGTCCATCTTTTTGAGTGTATGATTCAAAAGTACCCGATTTTTGATCATATTTATTTAAGCCCCCCAGCCAGGTTCCAATCCATAAATTATTTTCTCTATCAAAATATAAAGAATTTATATCTTGAGATGTTAAAGATTTTGATGTGTCCTTTGAAAATCCAACTCTTGAATATAGTTTAGTTTCCACATCATATTTAAATAAGCCATTAGGTGTCCCAATCCAAACATTTTCTTTTTTATCTTTTACTAAAAGATTAACCTGGTTGCTTGCAACATCGCCGATACCTAATGTTTTAAAATTTATATTTGTTAAGGCACCGCTTATCTCATCAAATATATACATTCCTGTAAGCGTTCCGAAAAGGATGGTATTGTTTTCACCTTCTATAGCAGTAAATACTAAATTATCTTTTAAATCTATTGGTAACTGTAATTTAGTAAACTCCCATTTTATTGGGTCGACTATATAAAACCCATTACTGCCTGCTAAAATAATTTTTCCTTTTGAGGTTCTTAAGATTTGAAATAATTCAAAATTCTTGGGGAGCGGAATTACTTTAAATGTTTCCGTTTTAGAATTAAATTTAATGATTGATTCAGCAGTACTTTTTAACCAGATTTCATCTTCATTATACTCAAAAATAGTACTAACCCATCCTGGTGGAAGGCTATTTTTATCATCAACTTTTGCTGCATAAGCCTGGAAATTATTTTTGACAAAGTCATACTTGCTAATGCCTGCTCCATTGCTAGCTATCCAAATTGAACCGGAATTATCTAGTAAAATATCCCAAAGGTCGAGTGAATGAAGTGCCAACGGATTTTGGAGATTTGCTTGGGTAACAGAAATTTCATTTGTACTAACATTGAAGTATATCAACCCTTTATTTGTAGCTAATAAAAGATTTTTTTTCTGATCATAAATAATTTTATTGATTATTAATGGATTTTCATCACTTATGAATTTATTAAATGCTGGAAAAGTAGTGTACGTACTATCGTTTAAATTATAATGTATGAGTCCGTTATTATAAGCCCCAAGCCATAAATTTCTATTTTCATCTTGTAGAAATGTATTAACTCCAATTTGTTTTTTAAATGGATACCAATTAATAACATTTGTATTTAAGTCATAAACCGAAATTCCTTTTACGCCTGAAATTAAAAATTTATTATTTCCAAGTGATGATAATTGAAGAAGACTATTTGTAGAATCATCATTACTAATATTAATTTCTTTTATTTCATTACTTTTTGTATCAATTAAAAATAATCCATTTTTTATATTCAAATAATGAAAGTCAGCCACAGAACAAATAATATTACCATTATTAGTTTCCCGCATATTGTAAATAAGTAAGGTGCGGCCATATTTCTGTAAATATTTTGATATGCTGTAAAGCTTAAATGTCTTTTTGTTTCTATCATATCTGGTTATGCCGCCTACCGAACCTATCCAGATATAACCTTTTGAATCTTCATATAATGAAAATGTTAAGGGCAGCTGCAAAAAATTTGTATCATTTGGAACAACTGTAAAATTTTCAAATTCATATCCGTCATATTTTGAAATGCCGGTACTGGTTCCAAACCAAATATATCCAAGATGATCTTGTATTATACAATTGATTAAATTAGAAGTAAGGCCTTCTTTTTCAGTAAAATGAGTGAATTTATTTTTTATTGGCTGGCTATAATTTGATATTGTTAAAGTTAGACCAATAAAAATACACAGCAATATTTTATTCAATTTTATAATACCTTAATAATTTTTATTTTATTTTTACTACCACAAAAGTTACATCATCATCCGGTTCTTTATTGCCAGCCCAATTAGAGCCTTCTTTTTTTAGATAGGAAATAATTTCTTCCGGTTTCTTTTCTGCAATTATTTTAAATGATTCCTTCACTCGCTTATAACCAAACTGTTCTTCATTAGAATTTTTCAGTTCCGGCAAACCATCGCTTAATAATAATATTGTATCGCCGGAATTAATCTCTCTTTCAATAATTTCATAAGGGAAGTTTTTTAAAGCGCCCAATGGCATTCCATTTATTTGAATTTCTTCAACTTCTTTTTTTGATTTTTTGTAGATGAATAAAGGAGGCATTCCTGCATTAGATATTTGAAGTTTGCTTTTATTAATTTTTATCATCATAAAAGCCATCATTAATTTGCCGAGTTCAATTCCTTTCAATGTTGCGCTGCTCTGATCAAAAAAAGATTTCATATTTAACCGCGAACCATTTGAATCAAACAAAGCTTTAACCATGGAGACGATTGTTCCGGCTTTCATTCCATGTCCGGTTGCATCGCCAACCGCAATAGTAAGAGTTTCATCGTCGCTTAAATTAAAATCATAATAATCACCGCCGACTTCCGTTGCTGTTTTCATATAAACAGCAATATCAAGATGGGGCAATTGCGGTAATTCCTTTGGAAGCATTGATAATTGAAGCTGGCGCGCTTCCTCCAATTCTACAGCTTTCCTTTGATTTTCTTTTTCTAATTCTTCGTTTTTAATTTTTAATTCTTTTGATAAGATATCAAGTTCTTTAAATGAAGATTCAACTTTTAGCTTTGCGGCTTCCAATTTTTTAAAATCTTCATATCGCGCATAAGCGATTGAGAAAGCCTCAGCCAATGTTTTTACTAATTGAAGTTTTTCATCAGTCAAAGGGGAAGTGTCTCCAACGTAAAGCATTCCCTGTGTGAAAGGAACAAAATGAAGATGCAAAGATTCCGGAGGAGTTGATGAACCCTGGTAAGTTTGTGCGTTTTGAACTTGTCCCAATTCCATCATAGATTTTGTCCAGGCGATAAACTCTTCTTTACTCCAATGTTCTTTATAGATTTCTCTCTTCCGCCAATATTCAACAGTATTTTTCGTAAGCTTATTTGAATCAAAAATTAAATTTAAAACGCCCAGCGCTTTACCGTCCGGTGTAGTTAAATAGACGTGAACATTTTCTTCAGCTTCATCAATAATAAAAACTCCGCAGCGTATAAAAGGAACATCAAGTGTTTTGAGTTCGCGCCAGATAATCGGAGTAATTCGATTGAGATCTTCGGCTGTGCGCATGGCTGCAATTTCTGCGCGCACACGATCCAGCGAGGCTTGCTTAATAGCTTCTCTAGCCTGTGCTTCCGCTTTTTGCAGATCGAGAAAACGGCGATAGGTTAAATTAAATACATCCGCAAAACGTTCAAGTAATTTTATTGATTCTTTTGGTAATGGTTCAGGAGTAGTTGTTAATATCATGCCTTGCGAGAAGAAAGACACACTATGTATTCGATGTTCCCTTACTAACTCAGCTTTAATAGTCATACCCATTACCTCCCGCACATACAAGATCCAATCATTTAATTCCTTTCCGCTTAGGTGAATGACAATCGATTTCTTATTTTCTTTCCATGCATTATATACTCTTTTCCCTGTAGTCGGCTCATCAAGACTTGCATTGAAGTGATGACTGATCTTAATACCTTGTTGATCTGTAGCCCAGACTTCAAGAATTTTGTCTGCTTCTTTAATCAAACAGATATTTAGCCGTTCAGGTGTAACTCCAAGCTCTGTCATTTGCTGAAAGAGGATGGCAGCCGTATCAGCCAGTTCATCGCTTTTGTGCATAGCCATTGTTCTTGCGCGGACTCTTTCAAGCGCCAATTGAATTTCTGCTTCTCTTGCCTGCGCTTCTGCTTTTTGCAAATCAAGGAATCGGATATAGGTCTGTTCGAACGCAGCAGCAAACCGTTTTACTACTTCCTTTTCTTCTTCATTGAAACGTTTGAGATTGTAGCGCAAAATGTCAACTCCTGAATGCTTATGAAACCAGCCCATCATAACCATTCCTTCGGCATTTTGAATCATTTTTTTTCTTTTGGACGGAACAGGTTGAACCTTAAATACTTCTCTAAAAAAGTCATCTTTTTCTTCTTTGTTTAGTAAATAATCAAAAAATCCGTCTCCGGGTGAATTAAAAGCGTTGAAAAATTTTTCAAATATCGGCAAGCCAGAGTAAGGCAAATGATATAATTCTGGGTAAATATCTTCTTCTACCGAAGCCCAGAAATTTATATCTTTAGAGGAATCTAGGTTTAACTGAATATTGACAGAATCAATATCCGTTACAAGTATTCGAAATTCTTTGTAGAGCAATCTAACCGCGTTTTTTAACTCATTACTTTTATGCATACTCATGGAATGGGCCCGTACCCGCTCCAGTGACGCTTCAATCTGTGCTTCTCTTGCCTGCGCTTCCGCTTTTTGCAGATCGAGAAAACGGGTGTATGTCTGCTGAAAAACTTTTCCGAAGCGCATCAGTATTTTATTCTCTTCATCTGAATAAGGATTACAGGAAAAATTTTCTATGTACAATCCAACATTATCCAGCAGAACAGTAGATCCGGCAAGACCGGGACAGTTTAAATAAAAATCTCTTGATTCTTCCGGTAACCCGGGAACATATGATAAAAGCTCATTATAAAATTTGTTCTTTTCTTCAAAATTTAAATTGGTGGCAAAGAAGTTTTCCCCTTTTTCTTTTGCTTCATTAAATTGATTTGCCCAAACAGACTCAAAATATGGATGCGATATTTTAGAAGGAACGTCCTGCTCATCAGCTATCCAAAAATGCCAGTCACCTTTTGGTGTGTAATCCACTATAAAACCTGCATGATCAACATTCATTTTTAAGTGTACGAATTGCTCATAAACAATCCGAATTACTTCTTTAAGCTCCTCGCTTTTTTGCATCCCCATCGATCTGCTTCTTACTCTTTCTAATGCAGCCTCTATTTGCGCTTCTCTTGCCTGTGCTTCTGCTTTAGTAATATCAATATATCTTCGATACGCTAAGTCAAATACATTGCGGAATCTTTTTAGAATTTTAATTTGAGAATCATTAATAGGTTTAAAAGTTGATATGCCGATATCGCCGATTCCAATTGAATAGAGATAGTAATATAGTTCAGCAGCTTCATCTAATCTCGGGTCATCAATTTGTCCGGATTTTTTACGGAAATCTTTCCATCCATCTAATTGGTCCTTCTCTATTACTACTTCAAAGAAAGCATCTTTTGCAGTTCTGATTTTTTTAAGGTATTCATCAACAATGGGATGCGAACCGTATTCCACTTTTGCTATTGCACCGCCGGTAAATTCAGAGAAGTCATAATCCATAAAATATTTTTGTTCATCATTAGGGATATGAATTACAGTGTTCCTTTGATTCTCAAAACCTAATTTTTGAAATTCTTTAAATGATATTTCACAAATGCTGAGCAAGTCATCTGATTTATTCATTCCCATCGCAACCGTTCTTACTCTTTCCAGAGAAGATTCAATTTCAAGTTCACGGTTTTGTTCTTCAACCGCTTTTCTTTTTTGCTCAAGTTCTTCAATTGTTTCTTCAAGAAGAATTGCGGTAGTTTTTTTTACTTTCTCTGTCCGCTCAAGTTTGAAGGAAGTTATCTCTAATTCTTTATCAGTATCCTTTATGGCTTTAATAAGATTATCTTTTTGCTCAGCATCCATTTTTTCTGCTTGCTGAATAGCATCAATTATATTTTGAAGTTTCTGATTCATTAATATTTATTTTTCCTTTAATGCAACACAACAAGTTGTAAGGTTATGCATCTCGAGATTTCCTCCGGTAGCTCTTGCAAGTTCGGCATTGGAAAACATTCCAACCATCGGAACATTCCATACATTTTTTACACCTTCAATTTCTTTAGTCATTAGGGGGCCTAAGGAGAGAATTCTTCCCCCGCAGCTGAATACAATCAAGGCATCGGCTTCGGGCATATCCTTGTTTTTTAATTCTTCCACTCCTTTGATTACTTTTTCCATCACATCAAAATCGGGCGGTAAAGAAAATCTTACTTTAGATCCTTCGGGTACTGAGCCGCTGCAATAAAAAGAATGATCATTCCAATCTACTACCAGACCAGGGCGCATTACAGGATCCCCTAATTCTCTTTGTAACTGCAATGGGAAATTTGTAGCTAACTCAATAAACAAATCCTTATTATCGGGAGAAATGTTTTTAATCCCCCCATATTTTGCTGTAATATCTAAGACAGGAATATCATCTACCGTGAATACATGGTTGCCTTCACTCTTAGTAACGGTTTTTTCGGTGCCAACCGCTTTCCATCCGCATGTAGCAATTCCTTTAATATTTAATTTTTTCTTCATTCAAAACCATGCACACCATTCCGATATTTGATTCATTACCGTTTGTAAAAACAAATGACTGGGTAAAAGAATAATCATCGCCTGCCATACAGCCAAAGGTATTAATATTTTTACCGATCGTCTCTTCAAGCCCGAATAATATGGCTTCAGCATCAGTCTTTAGATGGCTGCCGGCTATTAAAAAGGCTGGAGTAGAAAACTTTTCTTTTGCTTTTTCAGCTATACTTTTTGCAACTTCATGATAATTTTTTTGAGGATACTCCTCAAAAAAAACTCTAAAATAGTCTTTGTTTATATCAAGCAAAAGAATAGCAATTGATCCTTTTTCTGTTTCCTCATCTATAAATTCACCATTAGTTGTAGCTCCAAATATTTCTATGTCTTTTTTATCAAAAATTTCGCAGCCGGCTTTGCGGTCTTGACTGACAGACAGAAATATCACAGCCAATGTGGCTCTGAACCCATCAGCGAAACTTTCATTCAACGCTGATCGAATTTCTTCAGGGCTTTTCCCTTTAATTGATTTTGCTTTCATAATTTCCTCATTTTGCAATGTCATGCTGAATTTATTTCAGCATCTCTACAAGATTATAAAAATGAGACTCCGAAATCGGAATGACATAAATAATCATTTTTCTTTTAACGCCACCCAGCAGCAAGTAGTGGAATGGAACTCATGTCTTCCGTTTACAGCTCTTCCGTATTCACCGTAAGTATAAAAGCCGGCCATCGGAGCTTTCCAGACTTCTGTTAATCCTTCGTTTTCCTGCTGTGCCATCGGTCCTAATGCGCTGAGTCTTCCCGCGCAGGAAAATATTAGAAGTGCTTCAGCTTCAGCATTTGTTTTATGTTTTAATTCATTTGCTTCATTTACAACTGTTTCAACTATATCAAAATCGGGCGGAGTCGAAAATCTAAAGCAGGCGCCCTGGGGAGTTTCCGATTCAAACATCAATGCTTTTTTTTCTTTATCATAACCTATTGGATTACACATTTTCGGTTCTCTGTTCTCTCTTTCGATCTGGAAAGGATAATGCACACCGATAGAATCAAAAAAATTCACCTGATCATCGGCGGATGATCTATCCTCTCCTAAAAAATGAAGATACATTTCGAGCGCCGGTTTATTATCGATAGTGTATACAAGATTTGCTTTGCTTTTTGTTATGGTTCTGGAAATGCCCATCGGCTTCCATCCCGAAAGAGCCATACCGTATAAACTTATTTTATCTTCATTCAGTATTAATGAAACCATACCGTAATCAGTCGATTCTTCATAAGTAAAAACATAAGTACCCGTGAATGATATATCATCCCCTGCCATTCCTCCAAAAATATTTACATGGGGTCCAATCACTTTTTCAACACTGTAAATCAATTCTTCACCGTTTAACATTTTCCCGTCGGTTGACATTAATGTGCTGCAAAGAATGAACGCCGGCTTACTGAATTTCTGTAAAGCATCGTTAGCCATTTTTTCGGCGGCAGCGCTCAAATTTCTTTTCCCGATATTTTCGAATAAAATACAATAGTTATCTTTATGAATATCAAACAGCATCATGGTAATTTCTCCTTCACTCTGATGCCCATTAATAAATTCCCCTGAGGATGTAGCGCCGACAATATCAATTCCTGCGTTATGCAAAATTTCGCAGACAGCTTTTCTATCCTGCTTAATTGAGATGAAAACTATTGCCAGTGTCGGGCTAAATCCATCAGCCGTACAAGCTACTAACGCGGTTTTTATATCTTCGGCGGTTTTTCCTTCAATCGATTTTGCTTTCATTAATAAACCTTGATTAAATAATTATTTTTTTTACTTTTTACAACGGATTAAAATCCGTTGCTACAATATTCATCGAGGCTACGCCTCTTTTAAAGATTAAATGCATTGCTACGACATATATTATGGCTATGTTTTTTTCAGCATTTCCTTGAGAGCCGGAGGCTCGCACTGTTTTGTAACTGCGGATTTTAATCCGCAGAAATAATATGACAAACACAAGAAAGAGCTATAGACCTGCCTGCACGAAGACGTTTCGGCATAGGCAGGCTCGGTGCATCATTTTACTTTTATAACCACAAACGTAACATCATCTTCAAGTTCCTTATCATTCGTCCAGAGTTTGCCTTCTTCATTTAAATAATGAACAATTTCCTCAGGTTCTTTTTTAGCGGTTTCTTCAAAAAGGTTTCTTGCCCGCTTGTAGCCGTACATCTCTTTGTCTTCATTTTTTAGTTCTGCAAAACCGTCGCTCATCATTAATAAAGTATCGCCGCGTTCAACGATAAATTCTTTTACATCGTAAGCAATCCCTTTCATAGCTCCCAGGGGCATGTTGTTTGCGACAACTTCTTCAATAGTCTGCGAATTATTTCTGTAGATGAATAGGGGAGGCATTCCCGCATTTGAAGTTATTAATTTATTATTTTTAATCTGCACACAGCTAAGCGCCATCATCAGCCTGCCGAGACGCATATCTTTAATTGCCGCGCTGGCGTTTTCAAAAAATGGTTTTAATTCTTTGTTGGTTCTATCAGACATAAAAAGAGATTTCATAATTGAAACCATCATGCCGGACATCATTCCGTGTCCCGTTGCATCGCCAAGAATTACGGTTAATGTTCCATCTAAATGAAGATGAAAATCATAATAATCTCCGCCGACTTCAGTTGCGGTTTTCATATACACAGCTATGCTTAAATTAGGCAGCTGCGGTATTTCCGTGGGAAGCATTGATAGCTGCAGCTTGCGCGCTTCTTCAAGTTCAAAAGATTTTCTTTCACTTTCTTTTTCGGCAATCTGAGCGCGAAGTTCCGCTTCTCTTATTTGCGCTGAAACTTTTTCTTTAGAAAGGATTCTTCTTCTCTGAATTCTATCCACTCCAAAAACAACAAGTCCAAAAAATAAAACGTAACCAATATACGCCCATACCGTGCGCCACCAAGGCGAATTAACCTTAATATTAATTGATGTGCCTGCTTCATTCCATACTCCGTCGCCGTTTGAGCCTTTAACTCTAAACACATAATCGCCGGGCGGGAGGTTTGTGTAAGTCGCAAATCTTCTATTATCATAAATCCATCCGTGTTTATCAAAACCTTCAAGGCGATATGCATATTGATTTTTTTCAGGGCGGGAAAAATGGATGGCAGTAAAATCAAATGAAATACTATTTTGACTGTATCCTAATTCTATCTCTTTTGTATCGAGAATACTTTTGGTTAGTGGAGAATTTTCCGAATTAGGCAAAACCAATTCATTAGAAATTTTTAACTGAGTAATATTAATCTTGGGTAACTGCTTATTAATATTGCTGGAGTGAAAAGCGTTAAAACCATTTTGACCCGCAAAAAATAAATCTCCCGAAGCGCTTCTAAATGAAGCTCGTCTATTGAAAGTATATCCCTGCAATCCATCCTTTACATCATAATTAATAAAGATAGGATTATCAACGTCTTTATTAAACTTGCAAATTCCATTAAGCGTGCTTAGCCAAAGATTTCCATAAGCGTCTTCTTCAATTGCAGCAATGTAATTTGAAGGAAGCCCGTCTTTATCATATAGAATTTTAAATTCTTTTTTATCTTGATTGTATTTTATAAGTCCGCCGTTTGTGGCAATCCAAACAATTCTATCTTTATCAACAAAGAGGTCAACAATTTGTTTTAAATTTCTTGTGCGGAAAAGTTTTGGATCATCTTGTAATGACTCAACAATATTTTTTCTTATATCATATAAAAATAATCCTGAACTTGTACCTATTAAAACGGTGCCGTCGTTTTGATATTCAACCTTATTTATAAAAGCGCTGTTGATGCAAGGAGCTTTTTTAGCCTCGGCTATCAGGTTTTTGTAATAGTCTGTTTTAGCGTTAGATAGATCAAAAATTTGAATTCCCCACAAGGTAGAATCCACCGGCGCGTCTGCGTTCCAATGAGCGTATGAATGGCTGTCATCGGAAAAATATTTTAAAGTGTAATTCCCTTTTTTTAATTTTATAAAATCTGCATTAATACGATTTTTATAATCGCCGCTAAGGTAAAAAGAAGTAAAGTAATCTTTCTGCGCCCAAACAGTGTCGGATTTTGAATCTTGCAGCCAGCCAAAATCAGCCATTCCAAAATCGCGCAGACCTTCGCCGACTGATACAATCATTACTTCTGCGTCGTCATTCAAAGTAAAATCTTTTTTAAGATTTTGATAATCGCCAACCTCGGTAATTTTTGATAATGCGTTATGAGCGTTATTTAATGAATCAATAAAGTTTATAAGCTTTAAACTATAATGTCTGGTTTGCATATGCGGAATGTACCGTTTGGTCTTGGTTTTTGTATCGAATTTAATAATGCCGTTATTGCCGGAGGCAATCCACAAATTGCCGTAATCATCTAATGAAATATTATTTATAAAATTATAAACAACATCGTAATGAGAATTTTTTTCATTTAAATTATAATTTGTAAAAGTATTGTTGGCAGCGTTAAATAAACTCAAACCTTTGTCGGTGCCGAGCCAAAGTTCATTTGTAGATCCGCGCTGAATACTTTGCACAACGTTGCCGGGTAACGATTTTGTATTTTCTTTTTCATTATTAAATTTTGAAAAACTCTTATCCTCCAAATTATATTTTATTAGACCGTCGTCCGCGCCGAGCCATAACAAATTTTCATCCTCCGGATTATTGAAAAGGGAATAGATATATAAACTTCCGTTTGATTTTGTTTTATCTATCGGAATTGCAAATCTTTTAAAAGGCTCTTTTTGAAAATCTAATTTTAACAGCCCATTGTTTTGCGTAGCGATCCACAGAATTCCAAAATCATCTCTGAAAAATTTCCAGAAGCCGTCTGAATTGCGGACTGAAATGGGAAATTCATTTTGGCTTAAAGCAATGACTTCGTTGGTTTTCATATTGTACCGGTATATCCCATTTTTAATAGTTGCTACCCATAAAAAACCTTTGTCATCTTGATATACGCCGCATGACGAGTTTGTCCAAATATCAGTCCTATTTTGTTTTTTAAATAAATCAATTTCGTTTAAAATTTTTGTTTGCGGATCATAATTGTAAAAGCCATTTTCGGCGCTTATCCAAATTTTACCTGTTTTATCCTCATACAAATTAAACATTAAAATATTTTTAAAGACGTTGGAATTATTGGAAGATATATCCACTAATTCAAAAGCTTTAATTTTTTCATTGTACTTAATTAATCCTTTATAAAAATAATCCGAATAGATTTCGCCGGAAGAAGCCTCCATTACAATTCCAGTTCCACCGGTAACATCAACGCTATTTTCTCCTTCTTTAATAAAAGCTTTTTCAAATTTTTGTTTAGCCATATCAAAAGAAACAATACCGTTAGCGGTGGCAAGCCAAAGCCTTTTTTTGCCGTCCTCAATTAAATGTATAATTGTATTAAGCTGCTCGTCGCTTCGGCTGGAATCGGGAAGAAAATTTTGAAAAGTTTCATTAGCGGGATTAAATTTTGCTAAGCCGCCTCCTGTGCCAGCCCACAGATTTCCCTCTTCATCAATTAACATGGAATAGATAAAATTGTTTGATAAGGATTTAGGATCGTCAGGGTCGTTTTTATAAATTTTAAAATTGTAACCATCGTAACGGTTCAATCCGTCGGCGGTAGCAATCCATAAAAATCCATATTTATCCTGAAGAATATCCCATACGCTTGCGTTAGATAATCCTTCCGGAATTGAGAGATGTTCGAAGTTATATTTTTTTTGCGGGAAGGTATTAGAGTAGAAAATGAATAAAATAAAAGTGAATAGTATTGAAACTCTTAGTTTGCGCCCAAACATCTTTGCCTCTTAAATGATTAATAAATTAAATTGATGAACCGCTATTTATTTTTTAAGTATTAAAATTAGATCTGATATATTTGTTAAACGTTAGCCTGTAAGGGAGGATATTATTCATCGAATCTCAATTAATAATTACATTTAATAACTACATTCCTCCATAATTATTATCCATTAACTTTTTATTTTTTTGAATTGAAGAATATTAATATAAATGCGCGCAGTAATTTTTAACCAGAGAAAGCAAAAAGCGGTCTTTTAAATTTTAAAATTTTTTATGAAATAATTTTTGATTTTAGTTTAAATAATTTCAAGCTAATTAAAAACTAACTGCTTAAAGCCGAAGCAACCGTATCAGCCTTTCCGGCAAACTGAAACAAACCCATTATAGTTAAAGTTTTTTCAACCGTAGGGTCCATATCCGTAAAAATAATTTTACCATTTGTTTCCTGCAGCTTTTCGATAAGTTCAATTAAATGCGAAATGCCGATTGAGTTAACTACTTTAGATTTTTCTAAACTTAATATTAGCTTATTTATATTATTATGTTTTGTAAACTCTTGCACAATTTTTTCGCCGCCGGTATTATTAATATATCCTTCAGTTTTTATTACAAGAGTTTTATCGTGCAGTTCTGAAGTTAAATTAAAATCAGTAATCATTTATTAGCTCCGATTAAATTAAATTTTTAATAATTGTTATTTTTGTTCCGTTAGGGCTGGACTCGATGATAAGATTATCAGACATTGATTTCATCAGCTTTAGTCCCCAGCCGCGTTTATGCGAGCTATGAATTTTATCATTAATATTGGGTTCTTCAACTTCATCCGGTTCAAAGCCTGAACCAAAATCAGTTACAAGAATAATTAATTTTTCTTTATCCATTGTAAACTCAACTTGCACATAAGGGTTTTTATCGCCCGAATGTTCAAGCCCGTTTATAATAGCTTCCGTAACAATAATTTTTGCCTCGCCTATCTTATCATCCGAAATGCCTAAATACCTTCCCATAATCCGCAAACTTTCAATTGCCACCATTTCAATGTTGGGAACATTAGGAAGTTTAAGTTCTAAGTTAATATTTGAGCTCATTTAACTTCTTTCAAAATTATTAGAAAATAAATTATTAGAGGGGGAATCAGTTAGGAATATAATGTTTTTTTATTAATATCAATAATAAAAATTGAAACTTTAAAGCGCTTTTTGTAAACAATAAAGTACAGTGTTTTAAATTTTGTTTCTGGATTTTAAGCCTTCAAGCCCTTGAATTCCTCCAGTATGAATTGCGATTATAGTTTCTCCTTCTTTAAAATAATTGTTTTTAACTAAATCATAAATTCCGTACATCATTTTGCCGGTGTAAATTGGTTCAAGTTTAATTTTATGTCGTTCATAAAACTTATCGGTAAAATTTATTAATTCAGAATTTATTTTGGCGTAACCTCCCGTGTGATAATCAAAATTAATTTTCCAATTTGAATAATGCTTGCCGTTAAAATTTAATATTAATCTTTCAACTTCATTTTTTAAAAATGACGCGCCTTTTAAAACAGAAAAACCAAGCGCTATATTTTTATTATTTAGCCCGACAATCAATCCGGCGAGCGTTCCTCCGCTCCCGCAAGGCGCGCAAATATAGTTAAACGGAATTTTGATAGTATTAATTATTTCAGCGCAGCCCTTTACCGCAAGCGAATTTGAGCCGCCTTCCGGAATTAAATAAAAATCGCCAAAAATATTTTTTAATTTTTTTAGAAACTCATCATTATATTTATCTCTATATTCGCTCCGGTTTAAGTAATAAAATTTCATTCCTTTTTCAGCGGCAAAATGTAAAGTTGGATTAAGCGGCAAATGTTCTTCGCCTCTAATTACTCCGATCGATTTAAACTGAAACAAATTACAAGCCGCCGCAGTTGAATAGATGTGATTTGAAAACGCTCCGCCGAAAGTTAAAATTTTTTTTATTCCAAGTTTTTCAGCTTCAATTAAATTGTATTTTAACTTATGCCATTTGTTGCCGGAAATATGTAGGTGAATTAAATCTTCACGTTTCAGGTAAAGATTTATTTTCTTTTCAAATAAAAATTCCTCGTCTATTTTTTGTATTGGAGCGTCAATTGATGAAAAATATTCTTCAGCTTTCATTGTTTTGAATTTCAAAATCTGAATAAATTTTGGGAAGACTACTTAATTAAGTAGTTGTTAAAAATAATAATCTTTATTAAAATAAGGCTCAACAACTCAACAAAAATTTTTTAACTGAATGAAAATTATTTATCAATTCAAATATGGAATTTTATTCTCGCTTTTATTTTCATTTCTATTAATTGCTAAACCTTCCGAGTATCAAATTGAACAGCTAAAAATTGAAAATGGATTATCGCAAAGCACCATTTTTTCTATTCTGCAAGACAAAAAAGGATTTATGTGGTTTGGAACCGGAAACGGTTTGAACAAATATGACGGCTATAATTTTACTATTTATATGCCCGACAATTCAGATTCCACTTCTATTTCCGATAATTTAATTTCCGCTTTGTTTGAAGACGAAGACGGTTTTATTTGGATTGGAACGCGCGACGGCGCCTTAAATAAATTTGACAGGCGCACGGAAACTTTTCAAAAATTTACAGTTGATGCGCCGATGAGTAAAGAAAGTAAATCAACGGAAGGTTATTACGAATATCCAATTTCATTTTCCCGAAATAATAACTGTTCAATAACAACCATAGCGGAAGATGATAATGGTTTTTTGTGGATAGGCACCTGGGGCAAGGGTATAATCCGATTTGATAAAAATACAAACACTGCGCAGCATTATTACTCAGAATTTAATAATCCTAAAAGTTTAAGTTACAACGGAATTACAAAAATAATTGTTGACAAGCGCGGAACAATTTGGGCGGCAACTTTCGGCGGCGGATTAAATAAAGTTATTGAATATCCCGCTCATCAAAAAAATAAAAATTATCTAAGCGATGTTGAGTTTGAACACTTCACTGTAAATAAAAAAAATAATTATTCCATTAGCGACAATAAAATTATCTCTTTATATGAAGATCGTTTTAATTCTATTTGGATTGGAACTTATGAAGGCGGAATAAATAAATTAAGCAATGAGCAAAAATCTTTATCTCCAAATTCCGCTCGCTTTATAAAATACAAACACGATAGAGCCGACAGATACAGCTTATCTCACAATACAGTAATGGCAATTACCGGCGGAAAAAACGGCGAACTTTGGATTGGCACTTTTGGCGGCGGATTAAATAAGTATGATTATGCTTCGGAAAAATTTATAAGATTTATTCACGATGCTAATAATTTAAATTCTATCGGCGATAACGATGTGCTTTCTCTTTTGGAAGATAAATCCGGAATCCTTTGGGTTGGTTCTCATCTTGGCGAAGGAATAAGTAAGCTTTCGTACAACTCGGTAAAGTTTGACCGCATCAGCGCTGACACGGATAAAAATAAAGGCTTGTCGGATAATGTAGTTTGGTCCATTTATGATGACACAACTAATTATTTATGGGTGGGAACTTACCGCGGCGGTTTAAATAGAATTAATAAAAAGAACGGCGAAGTAAAAACTTTTAAAAATAATCCTGATGATTCCAACAGCATAAGCGACAATCACGTTAGAGCAATTGATAAAGATGACGATGGAAATTTTTGGATTGGAACTTACAACGGCGGATTGGATAAATATGATGTTTCAAAAAATAAATTTCTTAGTTATAAAAGAAGCGGCGACTTAAACAGTATAAGCGCTAATCAAATCCAATCAATTTATATTGATAAAAAATCTACTTTTTGGATTGGCACATTTGGAGGCGGATTAAATACGTTTACTAAAGATGAAATCACAAACAACAAAATCAAATTTAAAAAATATCTGCATAATGTTGACGACAAATTCAGTTTAAGCGATAACAGAGTTTATTCTATTTATGAAGATTCGGAAGGGTATTTGTGGATTGGCACTTTTGGCGGCGGTCTAAATATGTTCGACAAAAAAAAAGAATTATTTTTTAAATATGCTAACGTTAAAAATGACGAAACGAGTTTGAGCGATAATCGCGTACTTTGTATTTATGAAGATAAAATTGGAAATCTTTGGGTGGGAACTTACGGAGGCGGCTTAAATAAATTTGATAGAAAGAATGAAAAATTTAAGAGGTTCACTTACGGCGAAAGATTAAACGCAAATATTATTTACGGAATTATTGAAGATGATAATCATAATCTATGGTTAAGCAGCGATAATGGAATTTTTAAATTTAATATTGCCACGGAAAAATTTGTTAATTATGATCTTAAAGACGGGCTGCAAAGTCTTGAGTTTAGCGGGGGAGCTTACTGCAAATCAAAAGATGGTCATATTTATTTCGGCGGAATAAATGGAATAAATTATTTTCATCCCGACAGCATTTTTGAAAACAGCTACATTCCGCCAATTGTTATTACTTCTATAAAAATTCTAAACAAACCTTTGAAAGGAGAGCGCCGCGAAATTGTTCTTCCCTACGATCAAAATTTTGTTACGTTTGAATTTGCTTCTTTAGATTATACAAATTCAATGGACAATCATTATTCGTACAAGCTGGAAGGTTTGGATAAAGACTGGCAAAATGTTGAAGCCTCAATGCGAATGGCAAATTATACTGATTTATCGCCGGGGAATTATGTCTTCAAAGTTAAAGGTTCTAATAATGATAACAGGTGGAACACGCAAGGCGCAGAAATTAAATTAACTATTTTGCCGCCGTTTTGGGTAACTTGGTGGTTTGTTTCTTTATGCTTGATGGCTGCTTTTGTTTTGCTTTATTATCTAAGCACAATAAAGTATAAAAATTTATTGGCGATGGAAAAACTTAAATCAAGGCTGGCGGCTGATCTTCACGATAACATCGGTTCCGGCTTAACTGAAATTTCTATTTTAAGCGAGCTCGCCGCAAAAGATGTGGAGCAGTTTCCGCACAGGTCTTCGCAGGAGTTAAAAACGATCAGCGATATTTCGCGCCATTTAATTGATGGGATGAGCGACATTGTTTGGATTGTTAATCCTAAGCGCGATTCTCTATATGATTTAATGATCAGATTAAAAGATTCTTATAATGATTTGCTGGCTTCCATTGGAATAGCGTTTAAAACTAATAATATGGACAAGCTGAAAGAAATTAAATTACCCATTGACTTCAAGCAAAATTTATATCTTATTTTTAAAGAAGGAATAAATAATTCAATTAAACATAGCAAATGTTCTAAAATATTTTTAGACGCTAACGTAAGTGGAGATATTTTGGAAATTAGTCTTAGAGATAACGGCGTAGGCATTCTGGATGAAAAATATTATTTTGGCAATGGAATGAAAAATATTGAAACGCGCGCAATATCAATTGGCGGAAAACTAAAATGGAAATCCACTTCCGAAGGAACTGTAATTCGCTTTGTCGGTAAAGTTGGGCGCATACAAAAAATAAAATCCATCTTAAATAAAAAGATTGTTTAAAGATGATAAGCGTTGCAATAGTTGAAGATAATAATACAATTCGCGAAGGGCTGGCTTCATTAATAAACGCTACAACTGAATTCAAATGTATAGGAAGTTATAATAGCTGCGAAGATTTTTTAATCGGTATAAATTTATTTGATGTTGATGTTGTGCTGATGGACATCGGTTTGCCGGGAATGAACGGTATTGAAGGGGTGAAAAAATCTAAACAAATAAATCCAGAAATAAATATTTTAATGCTTACCATTTATGAAGAAAGCGAAATGGTTTATGACGCGCTCTGCGCGGGCGCTTGCGGTTATCTCGTAAAAAAAACTCCTCCTTCAAAATTATTGGAAGCAATAAAAGATATTTATAATGGCGGCTCGCCTATGAGTTCGCAAATTGCAAGGCTGGTAATTAATTCATTTAGAAATGAAAGAAGTTTTGATTCACAGTATAATTTAACAAATA
Organism: uncultured Bacteroidota bacterium; assembly: GCA_963782985.1. GTDB lineage: Bacteria > Bacteroidota > Ignavibacteria > Ignavibacteriales > Ignavibacteriaceae > CAVSWT01. Next base: position 46,347 of record CAWALU010000009.1, on the reverse strand, counting down.
GGGAAAAAGAAGTTTTAGGTTTATTGTCAGATGGAAATAATTATCAGGAAATAGGCGATCAATTATTTATAAGCGTCGATACGGTTCGGCATCACATCAGAAATATCTATAAAAAATTACATGTTCATTCGCAATCAGAAGCGGTGGCAAAAGCAATTAGAAAGAAAATTATTTAAAAGAATTTTAGAGAATTTCAATTCAAAATTTTTCCGTTCATTTTTTATCTCCCCAAAAAACGCTAAAACTCAATCCTTCCAAATAAAAACAGCATATCTATGTAGTTGAGATGAAATAATTATATGCTTATATATTATTTGAATAAAATTTCACAATAAAATACAAAAATATTTTGGAGGAGAAATGGAAAATCCGTTTGAAAACAACTTTGAACAAAATCCTTTAAGGGATTTGATAAGCGACGACGTTTATGAATTACTTAACCTAAGGGGATTGTTTAACGAAACTTCAGTTAGAGACCGCGCAATTAGAATGAAGTTTAAATTTTTACGCGCGCAAAGATTAAGAGCTGGCGATGCAATTGATAAATTGAGGGATGAATATCCTTATTTACAATTTGATACGATAAAAAAAATTGTTCACAATCCACCTAAAAATTTACACTCATGATTACATCACTCGCCAAATATTAAACTCAGTCCTATAAAAAATTCTTTGTTTGATCGCCCGCATTAGATGAAGAAGAAAGTAGGGCTGAGTTATAATTTCTTTAAAACTTTCCGTAAATTGAATTTTTCACGCTATATAATTTATAAGTGAAATTAATAAATATTAAAATTTTTTGTTTGTTTGTTAGATTAACTTGTTTTGATTATTATTGACAGATAAAAAAGTTAATATTCTTTTTTACTCTAAAAGTGGAAAAAATGAAGATTATTTTAAATCGAATATTACAAATTCTTGCTTTTTTTTTAGCGGGGGGCGGTAATGTTAGACCATGGCTTCAAAAGAAAAGAGGCGTAAATGTTGGAAACAATGTTTGGATAGGTCAATTTGTATATATTGATCAACTATATCCTGATGCAGTTACAATTGGAGAAAATGTTACAATAGGTTTGCGTTCTACAATTTTTACACATTTGCATTGGGGGTCTAGGTCTAAAAATGAATTTGGAAAAGTAGTAATAGAAAAAGACGTATATATTGGTCCTCATTGTGTAATTTTGCCCAATGTAACAATTGGCGAAGGAGCTGTAATAAGAGGCGGCACGGTTGTATCTCGAAATGTTCCGCCGCATACTTTTTGGGGGAATGAAAATCCCGGTCCTTTAGCTCGCGTAACAACGCCTCTTACTCATGAATACTCTTATGAAGAATTTGTTCAAGGGTTAAAGCCATTTCGCAGCAAAAAAAATAAATCGATTTAAATTTCTAAATTCGAAAATGCAATTAATCATCCGACATGAAATTATTCTTGATTTTTAATTTTTCTTGCTATATGTTAATTGAAAATTTGAACAAATTAGAATTACTAAAATTTTTGTATAGTTAAATTTTTTTATTTCAGTTTCTCAATTTATTTAGGTTTCTCAGAAAAGATTAAAAAATGCAACATTTTAGGTTATAAATTTTAATAATTTCTTTAATTTTCGTTATTTTTTTTAGCACGAAATTTGTTTTATTTTGTGAATAAATTTATTAAATCAAAATTAAACTAAAAGTTTATGGAATATATACCAACAATAAGAGAGTTTGTAGTAGAGAATTTTTTATTTGGCGACGGCGCTCATGTATCCAATGATACTAACTTTTTTGAAAAAGGTATTATTGATTCTACAGGTATTTTAGAATTAGTTAGCTACATAGAAGAAACATACAACTTAACCATCGAAGATGAAGATTTAATTCCCGAAAATTTTTCAAGTTTAAATACTGTTGCCGCTTTTCTACAAAAGAAACAATTAGTTAACTCCCCTAATTAATCATGTGCGGAATTGCTGGGGTTCTCCATCTCAAAAATCCCAAACCGATAATTCTCGATGACCTAAAAAAAACAATCTCCATTTTAAGGCATAGGGGACCTGATGAAGTAGGAATTTATATTGATGATCAGGTTGGACTAACTCATTTAAGATTAAGCATAATCGGAATAAAAGGCGGCGCTCAGCCAATACATAATGAAGATCAATCATTATGGATTACCTTTAATGGCGAAATTTTTAATTATCCCGAATTAAAAGACGATCTACTTAAAGCCGGTCATAAGTTTTATACAAATACAGATACGGAAGTTATTCTTCATCTTTATGAAGAAAAGGGAATCGATTTCCTTAATTATTTAAACGGTCAGTTTTCATTTGCAATTTGGAATTCAAAAACAAATGAGTTATTGCTTGCAAGAGATAGATTAGGAATTAGACCGCTTCACTACACAATTCATAATAATCAATTTATTTTTGCTTCAGAAATAAAAGCCATTTTTGCTTTTGATAATGAAATTCCACGGGAGATTAGTAGCCCAAGTCTCGACCAGATTTTTACTTATTGGACGACTCTTCCCGGAGAAACTATCTTCAAAAATATTAAAGAAGTCCCGCCCGGTCATTATCTAAAAATTTCTAAAGAAGAGCTTGATTTAAAAAAATTTTGGCAGCTTCCATTTTACGCCCCGGATGAACAATTAAATTTACCTCTCAATAAAATTACGGATGAAATAAATTCTCTTCTGTATGATTCGATAAAATTGCGGCTTCGCGCTGATGTTCCAGTAGGCGCCTATTTAAGCGGAGGATTAGATTCGTCAATAATTACTTCAATAGTTAATACAAGTTTTAATAATCAATTAAAAACTTTTGGAGTTCGTTTTGAAGATGAAAAATATGATGAAGGAATTTTTCAAAATGAAATGGTTCAGAAGCTTCGCACAAATCACAAAGAAATAACGGCGTCAAATGAAGAAATAGGTTCGGTATTTCCCCGTGTGCTTTGGAATATTGAAAAACCAATTTTAAGAACAGCTCCGGTTCCTTTATTTATGCTTTCTAACGCGGTAAAAAATGAAAATTTAAAAGTGGTTTTAACAGGCGAAGGAGCCGATGAATTTTTTGGCGGTTATAATATTTTCCGGGAAACGAAAGCGCGCTGGTTTTGGGGAAGAAACCCTAAATCAAAAATTCGTCCTTTGCTGCTCGGTAAATTATATCCTTATATTTTGAACGATCCAAAATTAAAGCCGACTCTAAAAGCATTTTTCGGAAATGGAATTGAAAATATTGATTACAAATATTTTTCTCATCTTATTCGATGGCAGAATACCAATAAATTAAAAAACTTTTTTTCGCCTGAAGTTAAAAGTTTTGCAACACAAAATAATTATGATTCATTTGATAGTTTGCTTCCTCAAAATTTCGCGAAGCTTGACTTTCTTTCTAAAGCTCAATTTATAGAGGTTACAACTTTCTTAAGTAACTATCTTTTATCATCTCAAGGCGATAGAGTTGCAATGGCAAACTCTATTGAAATTAGATTTCCATTTTTGGATCACAGACTTATAGAATTTATGGGAAAGGTTCCATCAAAATGGAAAATATTTGGTATGAATGAAAAATTTCTATTAAAAAAATTGTTTAGAAATTCTCTTCCGGAAAAAATAGTTAAACGTTCAAAGCACCCTTACAGAGCGCCCATAAAGCATAGCCTGCTCAACATCAAAAATAAAAAAATGTTTGAGAGTTATTGTTCATCGGAAGTCATTAAAGATTATGGGATTTTTGATGAAGTAAAAACTGAAAAGTTATTTAATAAAATTCGTAAATTTGAAAACCCGAATGAATGGGATAATATGGCTTTGACCGGAATTTTTTCAACCCAAGTTATTTATGATTTATTTGTGAAAAATTTTAATTCCGATTTAAATACAAATTTTAATTTAGATATTTTAATTGACAAGCGAACCACAAAATATAATTGATCCAGTATTAGTCCACGAATTTTTAACCAGAAGCGCCGCACGCTTTCCGGATAAAACTGCGGTTGTATTTAATGGCCGGAGAATTACATACAAAGAGCTTGATAAAAAAACCACCAACCTTGCATCATCATTAAAAAAAATTGGAATAAAAAGACAAGATAGAATTATTATTTTTACAGAAAATCCTGCCGACAGTGTAGTTGCCTTATATGGAGTTTTAAAAGCCGGCGCAGTTTTTATAATTCTTAACGATGCAATTAAATCGGAAAAATTAAGTTATATAATTAATGATTCTGCGGCTGCTTTAATAATTACAAGCGGCAAAAAATATAAAGTTGTAAATCAAGCATTAAAAAATATTAACGCTCATCTCAAAATTGCATTAATAAATAACGGCGATGAAGCCTTAGTTAATCAAAAAATAGATGCGCTGAAGTGGGATGATTTAATAAATAATTTTAATGAAAAAATTGACGATCACAGCAATCCAATCGATGATAATATAATTGATTGCGACCTAACAACTTTGTTATACACTTCCGGCACTACTGGCGAACCTAAAGGAGTTATGACTTCGCATTTAAATATGCTTGCAGTTTCAAAAAGCATAATTAAATATCTCCAAAACGACAGCAGCGATATAGTTCTAAATGTTTTGCCTTTATCATTTGGTTATGGACTTTACCAGGTTATTGCAAGTATAATTTGCGGCGGCACGGTGATATTAGAATCTTCATTTATGTTTCCAATCAAAATTCTTCAATTAATTGAAAAAGAAAAAGCAACCGGTTTTCCAATGGTTCCAACAATATTCGCTTTGCTTTTCAATTTAAAAAATATAGAAAAGTACGACTTAAGTTCTTTACGATATATTACTAATGCAGGCGCTGCGCTTTCTGCGGAAAGAATTTTAAGATTGAAAAATATTTTGCCGAACACAAAAATATTTTCGATGTATGGATTGACCGAATGCCAAAGAGTTTCATATCTCAATCCTGATGAAATAGAAAAAAGACCAAATTCAGTTGGTAAAGCAATTCCAAATTGCGAAGTATTTTTAATCAAAGAAAACGGCGATGAAGCCGCCGCCGGCGAAGTCGGGGAATTAGTAGTTCGCGGCTCTAATGTTATGCGCGGTTATTGGAATGCTCCTGAACTGACTAATAAAACGTTTCGCAAGGGAAAACTTAACGGGGAAATATTATTATATTCGGGAGATCTTTTTAAAAAAGATGAGGAAGGCTACTTGTATTTCGTTACCCGTAAAGATGATATAATAAAAACTAAGGGAGAAAAAGTTAGCCCTAAAGAAGTTGAGCATGTAATATGCAGCTTGGAAGGAATATTTGACGCCGCCATAATTCCCGTGCAAGATCAAATTTTGGGAAATGCAATTAAGGCATTTGTTGTGAAAAAGCCGGATTCAAACTTAACTGATAAAGATATTTTCAAATTTTGTTTTGAAAAACTTGAACCGTTTATGGTTCCAAAATATATTGCTTTTATCGATCAACTCCCCAAAAGTATAAACGGAAAGATCGATAAAAAATCTTTAATGTCTTTAACTTTTTAATTACTTAAAATTTTTTGGAGAATAAATGTCCAGTTCAATAAAAGAATTAATTCATATTAATGCGCGACAAGAATCTGAAAAAATAATTTCTAAATTAAAAGATGATATGAGCAAAATCCTTAAAAAACGTGGGGCGGTTATTGGGATTAGCGGCGGCATAGATTCTTCGGTTGTTTTAGCTTTATGCGTAAAAGCTTTTGGTCCCACTAAAGTTTTGGGAGTTATGCTTCCTGAAAAAGAATCAAGCAAAGATAATTTTACACTGGGGAGAAGCTTATGTAAAACTTTTGGAGTAAAATATACTATCGACGATATTACCGGCGCTCTTGAAGGGTTCGGGTGTTACAGAAGGCGAGATGAAGCGATTAAAAGAGTGTTCCCTGAATTTGATAATAGTTATAAAGCAAAAATAATTCTGCCTGATAATCTTCTTCAAAAAGATACCTTAAATGTTTTTTATGTAAAAATATTTTCGCCCGAAGGCGAGGAAACTACTTTGCGCTTACCAGTTAAAGAATATTTAGAAATTGTCGCCTCTTCAAATTTTAAACAGCGCGCTCGCATGAGTATGCTTTATTTTCACGCCGACGCAAGAAACTTTGCTGTTATTGGCACTGGAAATAAAAATGAACATGAGCAAGGTTTTTTTGTAAAACATGGCGACGGCGCCGCAGACATAAAACCAATCGCACATCTTTTTAAAACTCAAGTTTATCAACTTGCCGAATATTTGGGAATACCAGCAGAAATTAGAAATAGAATTCCTACTACCGACACATACAGCGCAGAGCAAACTCAAGAAGAATTTTTCTTCAGAATTCCGTTCGATACTTTGGATAAAATTTGGATCGGATGGGAACGGGGAATTGAATCAGAGAAAATTGCCCATGATTTACAGCTTTCCACCCAGCAAGTTGAAAATGTTATTAATGATATTCAAAGAAAAATTACCACTACTGAATATTTGCGACGGGAACCTCTCTAAATCCAATTTAATAAAATTATTAATTTCTTTTTTTAATTTAAAATTGTATTTTCAATTCAAATAAAACATTTCTTTTTAATTTCTATTTTGAAAATATTTTCAGATACTTTTCCCTCCGTTCGCTGACCACCGCTTGCTAACATAATTCTTTTTAATAAATAGAAAGCGTTTAATCATGAGCTCGAACAGCAATATTATAAAGCTTTTGTTAGAGTGTGAAAATGAAAGTGGAGCTGCGTCTTATTCTGAAAAAGAAGTTCAAATGCAATTAACCCAAACTGATTTTTATATAATCAGCGACCTACATTTAGGGGAAGGCATTCAATCTAATTTCAGCTACCAGGGAACCGAAAACTTTTTTGCCGATTCTTCTTTTAAAAGATTTGTAGAATATTTAATTGCAAATAAATCTTATCCAAATTCCACATTAATTATTAATGGCGACTTTGTTGATTTTATGAGAATTGCGTCATTCCCAAATTCCGATAAAGAATTTGAAAATTGGAAAAATATTCTTGACGAGATTGGAATAAATAAAACTGTAGATGAACTAAAAAAATCAATTAGCGATAAAGAAAAAAAATTTGGATTAAAAACTGACGACTACAAATCAGTTTGGAAATTAGACCGCGCTGTTAAAGGTCATAAAGAAGTTTTTGACGCTTTAACGCTTTGGCTTAATGATGGTAATAAATTAATTATTCTTAAAGGCAATCATGATTTAGAATTATACTGGAGAGCTGTTAGAAATTATTTCAGATTATTTTTCTCGCAAAACGATGTGGGGGAAAATATTGACGCTGAAAAAAATCTAAATGAAAAAATAATCCCTAACCTTATCTTTATTGATAACAGCCTTTTAATAAATGAAAAATTTTATATTGAACACGGGCATATTTACGACCGCTTTACCACTTGTATTGGCGATGCACTAATCGATAATAAAAAAGAATTAAACATTCCTTTCGGATCATTTTTTAATCGTTACTTGCTAAATCATATTGAATTACTTTATCCGTTTTTAGATAACACGCGCCCCAGTCAAAACATTTTGCCGCTGCTGCTTCGCGAAAGATTTTTTTTAGGTTTAAAATTTTTATTTCAGCATATACCTTTTATGATTTTAATTATTCCTAAAAAATATTACAAGTATATGTTTCAGCGCGTGTTTACCGCCGCCATAGCAATTTTAATTCCTGTAGTTTTATTTGCGATAGGATTTTGGGATTATATTTCTCCAATTTTTAATAGTTCGCAGCCTGAAAACTCAAGCGGAATTTTAAGCCGCTTATTGCAGGAAGGAATGAATTTTCTCGGAAACTTCGGAACATTATTTTTATCATATTTATTTGCTCGCGTTGTCGCTTACTTTCAGCTTGAAGAGCCAAGCACGCTATCAAGTTTTGCTCAAAATGTTTTTGCTAAGAGACCAAAAATAGAATTAATAACTTTTGGTCACACGCATAATCCGGATCAATTTAATAACAACGGAAAAAAATTTTTTAACACCGGAACATGGATTCCGGTAGTAGAAATTTCAAGCGCGGAAATACGTTTTGATAAAACTTATATTTTTCTTCGCGTCATTATTGATAATGATGGAAATTTAAAAAGCTCTCCGCTTCAAAGATGGAATGACGATGCTAATCGTCCTGAATATCTTAGCCTCATAAAAAAAGATTAAAACAAAATAATAATTAAAGGTAACGATGATGAAGTATCTAATATTTTTTATTCTCACATTTCTTTTGATGAATGGATGTTCAGTTTGGAAGGGAGTGGGCAGCAACTTGGGCGATGGATTTATGGAATCGTTGGAAGATAGAGATTCGCTTTTATCGTCTCTCGGCGGAAATATTACAAAGGGCGCAAGAGATTCCATTATCAATGAAAAGACAAAAGAGAATCTTAATATGCTGATGGATTCTGTTATTATTAATCTTACCACAACCGCGAATAAAAATTTTTCAATTTTAATTGATTCGCTGCTGGGGGAAGTTCTGCAAGCTCGTCTAAGGCAAATTGGCGGAACCGCAAATAATCAAATTGCGGAGATAAGAAACGAGCTGCTTGGTGAAAATACGACGGCAAGATTAGCGGCGCTGCGCGAAGAATTATTGGGCGCAAAAACCGCAAGCAATGTTGCTGAATTGAGAAATGAGCTTATTGGCTTAAAAACAAAAACGATGATTGATTCTATTATATACAGCGCGTCAAATGCTTTGATCTTAAAGTACAATGAATTTCAACCAAGACTAACCAAAGATTTAAAAGAAGGAACAGGATTTATTCAAGAACATGCTTCGGCTTTGCTGTGGAGCGCCGGCGGCGTTATTGCTCTTCTGATTGGCATTGTTGGTTATATTATAATTAAAGGAAATAAAAATAAAAAAATATCTGAACTGTTAACTCTTCAAATAAATAGAATACCGGATCAAAAAATTTACGACGAGGTTACAAAAAATATTAAGATCAAAGCGCAGGAAGAATCGCTGGAACCGGAATTACGAAAAATATTAGACAAGCAAGGAATTTTAAATGATGCAAATTGGAAAATGGGAGTAACATAAAAGTCTAACCTTAATTGAAATTGAGACTCAATCCAACTTTTAAAATGCTATTACTATTAATATTTTAATTGGATAGATTAGCTTTCATTTAATGGCGAGCTTTATGTCTCAAGTTCAAATTCAAGAAACTGCAAAGCAAAGTTTTACAGAAGAGGGAATCCGCACTCTTAAAATTTCCTTAATCGGTTTAATGATTACCGGAGTGTTTCAATTATTTGTAGTTTACATTTCAAGCAGCGCCGCTCTGCTCGCTGATACCATCCATAACTTTGCCGACGCGATGACAGCTATTCCTTTGTGGATTGCCTTCTCTTTAAGCAGACGAAAGCCCACAAGAAATCTTACTTACGGTTACGGCAGGTCGGAAGACATAGCAGGAATTTTAATTTTATTCGTGATTATTGTAAGCGCCGTAATTGCTGTTTATGAATCTATCTTAAAATTCCAAAGTGTCGATAATATTTCTCATATTTACTGGGTTATGGCTGCTGCGGTAATCGGTTTTATTGGGAATGAAATTGTCGCTCAATATAGAATTAAAACTGGAGAGAAAATCGGCAGCGCCGCTTTGGTGGCTGATGGGAAGCATTCCCGAATAGATGGATTAACTTCTCTCGGGGTTTTGGTTGGCGCTGTCGGAGTTTCACTCGGTTACCCAATTTTAGATCCGATAATCGGAGTGGTAATCAGTTTATTTATTTTCGGAATTGTAGTTGAAACTTCAAAAGAAATATTTAAAAGACTAATGGACGTAGTTGATCCAAAACTTTTAGATGAAGTTGAAAAAATTGTTAAGCATGTTAACGGAGTAAAAAGCGTTCACGATGTTAAAGCAAGATGGGTGGGGCACGAACTCCGCATAGATTTAAGTATTGCTGTTCCGGAAAATTTATCAGTTAGCGAAGGGCATCATATTGCCGTAGACGCCCATAATTTATTGATCAAAAATATTCCTCACTTAAGCAACATAACAATCCATGTTGATCCGGATTCGCTGATAGGGGAAAGCAAGCATAATATTACTTAGAATTAAATTTTTTATTTCAAAAAAAATTATAACAGGTGCATTAAAAATCCCATTAAAATACCCGCCGCCACAGCAGATCCAATAACCCCGGCAACATTTGGCGCCATGGCATGCATCAATAAATAATTTGTTGGGTCGGCTTTTATACCAAGCATCTGAGAAACTCTGGCGCTATCCGGCACGGCAGAAACTCCCGCAGAGCCTATCAGAGGATTAATTTTATCGCCTTCCTTTAAAAACAAATTCATAAACTTAGCAAATAAAATTCCGCCTGCGGTTGCAACGCCAAATGAAAAAGCGCCCAGCACAAAAATTAATAATGATTGCGGAGTAAGGAAAACAGTGGCTTGCGTAGATGCGCCAACAGTTAATCCCAATAAAATAGTTACAATATCAATTAAAGAATTTTTTGCCGTATCGCTTAATCTTTTTGTTACGCCGGATTCTTTTAAAAGATTTCCGAAGAACAACATTCCCAATAAAGGCAAAGCGCCCGGAGAAATAAAAGTTGTTAAAATTAATCCTACAATTGGGAAAGAAATTTTTTCTAATTTTGAAACCGAACGCGGCGGTTTCATTCTTATTTTTCTTTCTTTATCGTTAGTCAGCCACATCATTATTGGCGGCTGAATTACAGGCACAAGCGCCATATAAGAATATGCGGCAATTGCTATCGGACCAATTAATTCAGGCGCTAATTTAGAAGAAAGAAAAATTGCCGTCGGTCCATCCGCCCCGCCAATAATGCCTATTGACGCTGCCTGCTGCTGCGTAAATCCCAGCGCGAGCGCGCCAATAAAAGTAACAAATATTCCAACTTGAGCGGCGGCGCCAAGCAACATTAATTTTGGATTAGAAAGCAAAGCCGAAAAATCAGTCATCGCTCCAATTCCTAAAAAAATTAAAGGCGGATAGATTCCTTTTAACACTCCGTAATAAAGATAATTTAGCACGCTGCCATTTTCATAAATACCGATTTGCAAACCAATATTTTCAATAAATGGAATATTGCCTATCAAAATTCCAAAGCCAATTGGAACAAGAAGAAGAGGCTCATATTCTTTTTTAATCGCGAGATAAATAAATATTAATCCTACGGAAAGCATTATAAGATGACCAATTGTTACGTTGGCAAAACCGGTGAATTCAATAAATTGTTTTAGCCCTTCCATTATACAGCCTCAATTTCTACAAGCACATCGCCTTCCAAAACCGAATCGCCGACTTTAAATTTAACTGCGGAAATTTTTCCTTCTTTGTCAGCATTAATATTATTTTCCATTTTCATAGCTTCCATAATTAAAAGCCTGTCGCCCATTTTAACTTTATCGCCAACTGCAACTTTAATTTCCAAAATTGTTCCAGGCAGCGGAGCTTTAATTGTACCCACGCCTTTTTTGTCTGACGGCTTACTCGTCTTCGCAATGTTTGCCTCTGTGGATGGGACTATTTGCTGACGCACTAACTTCGGAGTTTTAGCCGTCTTTATTTCTTTCAGAAGTTCTACAGTGTAAGTAGAGCCGTTCACATCTATTTCAGCTATGTTGTCTTCGAGATTAAGAATTTCGACTTGGTAGTCGTTTCCATGAATTTTAAATTTATATTTTTTCATAATTAATTATTCCAATTTTTATTTCTTAGGAAATTCACGCAGCCCGTATATTTTTGAACTCCACGGTGAATATGCTTTTTGAACTTTAGTAATTGTTAAAACTGTATTTTCAATATCATGAGCCTCTTCAAAATGAAGATAAAGAGCCATAGAAATTGCGGCATTAATTTCACCGGAAACGGATAACTCTTTTTCTTCTGACTCTACTTTATGCCCTTCAGATTTTAATCTTTTTCTTAATCTAAGTTGAAGCGCTTTAGTAAGATTTGAAAAAATTAAATAGAGCAATAGGAGAGCAATGAAAACAACAACGTATCCAGCGACAGAAATTAATATTCCATCGCCGCTAATTATTTTTGAAAAATCGAATGTGATATTTTTTAATGATTGAGAATCATTTAATTGCTTTAATGAATCCTGAATTGCTTTTATTGAATCTGGGTTGACAACATTTTGCGGCAGCATATTTCCTCCTTTTATAATGGAATGTTAGAATGTTTTTTAGGAGGATTGGAATCTTTTTTTGTCGCCAACATTTGCAGCGCCCTTATGATTCTAAACCTGGTATTACGCGGCTCAATTACATCGTCAATGTATCCATACTTTGCCGCTACATACGGGGTTGCAAATTTTCTGCGGTATTCATCTTCTTTTTGTTTTAAAAATTCAATACGCTCGTTCACGTCGTCAATTATTTGAAGTTCTCTGCTGTGCAATATTTCTATTGCGCCTTTAGGTCCCATCACCGCAATTTCCGCCCCGGGCCAGGCGTAATTAATATCTCCGCGCAAATGCTTTGAACTCATAACATCATAAGCTCCGCCATAAGCCTTACGGAGTATAACAGTAATTTTTGGAACGGTGGCTTCGCCGTATGCAAACAAAAGTTTCGCGCCGTGAGTTATAATGCCTCCGTACTCTTGAGCTGTTCCCGGCAAGAAACCCGGAACATCAACTAAAGTAACAATGGGAATATTAAAGGCATCGCAAAATCTTACAAATCTTGCAGCCTTGCGCGAAGCGTTTATATCTAAAACTCCCGCTAAATAATTTGGTTGATTAGCAACAATGCCCACAGGCGTTCCATTAAATTTTGCAAACCCTGTAACGATGTTTGGGGCATAATTCCTTTGAACTTCAAGAAATTCATGATAGTCAACTATCAAATCAATTACGTCTTTTACGTTGTACGGTTTATTAGGATTTTCAGGGATTAATTCGTTAAGAGAATCTTCCAGCCTGTCAATCGGATCATCGCATTGTGTAATGGGCGGGTCTTCTAAATTATTTTGCGGAAGGTAGCTAATTAATTTTCTTATTATTAAAATTCCTTCTTCTTCATTTTCTGAAACAAAATGCGTTACGCCTGATTTTGTAGAATGAATTGAAGCGCCGCCAAGCTCTTCGTCAGTAACTTCTTCGCCCGTTACAGTTTTTACAACTTTAGGTCCGGTAACAAACATATAACTTGTATCTTTTGACATAATTGTAAAATCAGTAAGGGCGGGGGAATAAACCGCGCCGCCAGCGCAAGGACCAAACACTGCGGAGATTTGCGGAATCACTCCCGAAGCTAAAATGTTGCGTTGAAAAATATCGGCGTAGCCGCCAAGACTTTTAACGCCTTCTTGAATTCTTGCGCCGCCGCTGTCGTTTATACCAATAACAGGCGCGCCCACCTTCATTGCTTTATCCATAACTTTACAAATTTTTTGAGCGTACATTTCTGAAAGCGATCCGCCAAAAACCGTAAAGTCTTGTGAAAAAATATAAACCAATCTTCCGTCAATAGTTCCGTAACCGGTAACTACTCCGTCGGAAAGATATGCTTGTTTATCCAAGCCGAAATCAATGCTGCGGTGCGAAACAAACATATCAAACTCTTCAAAGCTTCCTTCGTCAAGCAGCATACTAATTCTTTCGCGCGCCGTGTATTTTCCTTTTTTATGTTGAGCGTCAATTCGTTTTTCACCGCCGCCAAGTTTAGCCTGGTTGCGGAGATCCATTAGCTCTTTTATTTTTGATGACATAGCCATGTTATTCTCGCTAAATATTTTTTATAAAAATGATGTTGAAATAAGTTTTGAAGTTTAACCTTCGCAGAGTTCGGTTAAAACCCCATGCGTATACTTGGGATGCAAAAAAGCAATCTGCAAACCTTCTGCGCCTTTGCGCGGTTTCTCATCTATTAATTGAACGCCCTTTTCTTTTGCTTCATCTAATTGATTTTGCAAACCGCTTACTGCAAAAGCTATATGATGAACGCCTTCCCCTTTTTTTTCTATAAATTTTCCAACGGGACCTTCAGCGTCCGTTGATTCTAAAAGCTCAATTTTCGTTTCTCCGATTTTGAAGAAAGCTGTTTTGACTTTTTGATCTTTTACTTCTTCAATGTTGTAACATTTTAAGCCTAAAATTTCTTCATAATATTTAATTGATTCTTCAAGATTATTAACCGCTATACCAATATGTTCTATGTGTGAAATATTCATTTTATTTTTTCTTAATTGTTATTTTTTTGAAAAAACATTTTAGTTAGATGGTCACATGTTCTTTATACTCGCCAAAAACTACCCGCATAGTATTACAAATCTCTCCCACGCTTGCATAAACTCTTACGGCATCCAATATAAACGGCATTAAATTATCATCAGCTTGAGCCGCGTTTTTTAAAGCGGATAATTTTTCATCAACTAAACTATTATTACGTTCAGCTTTTACTTTATTTAAAAATTTAATTTGCTCTTCTTGCACCTTCATATCAATTCTTAATAAATCTTTATGCTCTTCTTCTTTTACTTTGAATTTATTTACGCCTACAACAATTCTTTCGCCTGCTTCAAATTCTTTTTCAAATTTATAAGCGGCTTCCTGAATTTGCGATTGAACATAACCCATTTCAATTGCTTCAATCATACCGCCGAGCGAATCAATTTTAGAAATATATTCTTCAGCTTCTTTTTCAATTTGATCCGTCATTGATTCTACATAATATGAACCTGCTAGCGGATCTACAGTATTTGTAATACCGCTTTCATGCGCGATAATCTGCTGTGTGCGCAAAGCCACCATAACGGAATCTTCAGTGGGCAAAGCCAGCGCTTCATCGCGCGAATTGGTGTGCAGACTTTGAGTTCCGCCAAGCGCCGCTGCGAGGGCTTGAATTGTTACGCGTACAATATTGTTATCAACCTGCTGCGCGGTTAAAGTTGAGCCGGCGGTTTGCGAATGAAAACGAAGCATCATTGATTTCTGATCTTTTGCTCCAAATCTTTCTTTCATAATTTTAGCCCAAAGACGGCGCGCCGCTCTGTACTTTGCAACTTCTTCAAACAAATCATTATGCGCGTTAAAAAAGAATGATAATCTTTTTGCAAAATCATCAACATTTAAACCTGCTTTAATAGCGGCTTCTACATACGCAATTCCATCGGCAAGAGTGAATCCAACTTCCTGCGCCGCTGTGGAACCAGCTTCGCGAATATGATAACCTGAAATTGAAATAGTATTCCATTTGGGAACTTCTTTTGCGCAGTATTCAAATATATTAGTTATCAAACGCATGGAAGGTTTTGGCGGATAAATGTAAGTACCGCGGGCAATGTATTCTTTTAAAATATCGTTCTGAATTGTGCCGCTTATTTTGTCTTTAGAAACTCCTTGCTTTTCTGCGACTGCCATGTACAGTGAAAGCAAAACTGAAGCTGGAGCATTAATCGTCATTGAAGTTGAAACTTTGTCGAGCGGAATATTATCAAACAAAATTTCCATATCAGCTAAAGTATCAATTGCAACGCCGACTTTTCCAACCTCGCCGTAAGCCATCGGATCATCGCTGTCATATCCAATTTGGGTCGGCAGATCGAATGCAACTGATAAACCAGATTGCCCCTGCGCTAATAAATATCTATATCTTTCGTTGGATTCTTTGGCGGTTCCAAATCCAGCGTACTGCCGCATGGTCCAAAATCTTCCGCGGTACATTGTGGGCTGAATGCCTCTTGTAAATGGATAAATTCCGGGGTATCCAATTTTATCATTAAAAGAATTATGTTCTAAATCAAAAGGCGTATATAAAGGATTGACCGGGGTGAAAGAAATTGTGGAGAATTCCTTTTGTCGTTCGGGAGATTTTGCTAAAGATTTTTTGTAAACATTTTCTTTCCAGTTATCATTTTTGCTTTTAACATTATCATGTTCAGTTTGAGTTTTTTCTTCAGATTTCATTTTTGCTCCTAATGCTTTACGCTAAAGCGCGACTAAAATATTTTTCAGTTAAATGTCTATCAAGTTCTTCTTGAAATTTTGGATGAGCTATTTCAATAAGAGCTTTAGATCTTTGCCGAATAGACTTACCATAAAGATCAGCAACGCCGTATTCTGTAACTACATAATGAACATCGCCTCGCGAGGTTGTTACTCCTGCGCCCAATGATAGATGCGGAGCAATTCGAGAGACGGAGCCATTTTTAGCTGTTGATGGAAGCGCAATTATCGGCTTACCGCCTTTGCTTCGAGATGCGCCCCTAATAAAATCTAATTGCCCGCCGAAGCCGCTGTAAAGTTTTGAGCCGATTGAATCAGCGCAAACTTGTCCCGTTAGATCAACTTGAATGGCGGAATTGATTGCAGCCATTTTATCATTTTGTGAAACTATAAAAGGATCGTTTGTATAATCTGAAGGATGGAATTCCATAATCGGATCATTATCAACAAAATCAAAAAGCTTTTTTGAACCGAGAACAAATGAAGCAATTATTTTTCCCGGATGAAGAGATTTTCTTTCGTTTGTAATTACGCCTTCTTCAACCAGCTTAATAACGCCGTCGGAAAATAATTCAGTGTGAATGCCGAGATGTTCTCTATCGCTTAAATACTCAAGCACGGCATCTGCAGCCGCTCCAATGCCTGTTTGAAGAGTTGAACCGTCTTCAATTAAACTTGCAATATTTTTTGCCATCAGTTTAATATTTATTTCGTCTTGTGTGGGAACCGCGCGGTAACTCTCTTTTAATTCTTTCAAAGGAGAATCGAGCTCAACGCAGATATCAATTTTATCAATATGAATGAATGAATTACCAAGAGTGCGCGGCTGGCTGGGATTAATTTGAGCTATAACAATTTTTGCAGCTTCAGCGGCAGCTTTGGTGCATTCTATTCCAACGCCGAAACTGCAAAATCCATATCTATCAGGAGGGGAGACATTGATTAAAGCAACGTCCAGCGGAAGAATATTTTGTTTAAATAATCCCGGAACTTCGTGTAAAAATATTGGAGTGAAATCCGCTCTGCCTTCATTAACTGCGGGGCGAACATTCTTGCCGATGAATAAAGCGTTGTGGCGAAAATGGCCTTCCATTTCCGGGTTCGTATAAGGGGTTTCGCCAAAAGTAAGTATGTGAACTACTTCAACGTCATTTAATTCCAAATAGCGCTCGCACATTGCATTTACAAGGCTAAACGGCGTTGCGCACCCGGGATGAACGTAAACCCGATCCCCGGATTTTATTGCTTTAACTGCTTCATCAACTTTTAATAATTTTGATTTATAAGCGTCTATCCATTTCATAATTCCCTTTCAATTTTTAGATAAAATAAAAATAGTTTTGCTATTTAATTTTATCGTTCTGAAGCTAAGCCCCAATTTTTAGGAGACCGCCATAAACTTGACAGAATTAATTCCCTCATAAAGATAAATTCTTTTGGAAGTTTATCGTAGAGTTTAGAAAATAATTCTTCGTGAGATAATATTTCTTCTTTCCATTTTTCTCTATCCACAGCCATCAGCTTGTGAAAAACTGCCGGCGTAATCTCATCCAAACCTTCCCAATTTATTGCTTTGTATGCAGGCATCCATCCAAGCGGACTTTCAATAGCGTAGGATCTTCCGTGTACTCTATCTATAATCCATTTTAAAACTCGCATGTTTTCGCCAAAGCCGGGCCAAATAAAATTTCCCTTCTCATCTTTTCTAAACCAGTTAACTCCAAAAATTCTTGGCGGGTCAGCAAGTTTTCTTCCAAAGTTTAACCAATGATTAAAATAGTCAGCCATGTTGTAACCGCAGAAGGGAAGCATTGCCATGGGGTCTCTTCTAACTTTTCCAACTTCGCCTGCTGCAGCGGCAGTTGTTTCGGAGCCCATAGTTGCCGCCATATATACGCCAAAATTCCAATTGAAAGATTGATAAACTAACGGCACTGTATCGCTTCTTCTTCCGCCAAAAATTAATGCGCTGATTTGTACGCCGTCAGGGTTTTCCCATTCAGGATCAATACATGGACATTGATATGCAGGCGCCGTGAATCTTGCGTTTGGATGAGCGGCTTTTGTTCCTTTTTCCGGAGTCCATTCGTTGCCATGCCAATCAATTAATTTTGCGGGAGTTTCGTCCGTCATACCTTCCCACCAAACATCGCCTTCGGGTGTTAATGCAACATTTGTAAAAATTGAATTTGCTTTTATTGACGCCATTGCATTGGGGTTTGATTTTTCGGAAGTGCCCGGCGCGACTCCAAAATAACCCGACTCAGGATTTATTGCGTGAAGTTTTCCATCATTATTAATTTTTAACCACGCAATATCATCGCCTACCGTTGTAACCTTCCAGCCATCAAAAGCTTTGGGAGGAATAAGCATTGCAAAATTAGTTTTACCGCAAGCGCTTGGGAATGCAGCCGCTACATAAGTTTTTTCTTTTTGGGGAGATTGAACTCCCAGTATAAGCATGTGTTCCGCCAGCCATCCTTCATCGCGCGCCATGTTGGATGCAATTCTTAACGCCAAACATTTTTTACCAAGCAAAGCGTTGCCGCCGTAGCCGCTTCCGAAAGATGCAATTGATCTTTCTTCGGGAAAATGAACTATATATTTGTTGTCTTTGTTGCATGGCCAGGGGACGTCTTTCTCGCCGGGCTTTAACGGCGCGCCGACAGAATGAAGACATGGGATAAAATCTTTATCGCCTAAAACATCTAAAACTTTTTTCCCCATTCGCGTCATTATTTTCATATTAACAACCACGTAAGGGGAGTCTGTTATTTCCACTCCTATGTGGGCGATGGGCGAACCGAGTGGACCCATACTGAAAGGAATTACATACATTGTTCTGCCTTGCATACAGCCGTCAAAAAGTTTGTTGAGAATTTTTTTCATTTCAACGGGAGCCATCCAATTGTTAGTTGGTCCCGCGTCAATTTTTCTTAAGCTGCAAATAAAAGTGCGGTCTTCCACTCTTGCCACATCGCTTGGGTCAGAAAATGCGGCAAAACTATTGGGGCGCTTTTCCTCGTTAAGTTTTATAAATGTTCCCGCTTCAACTAATTTATTACACAGTTGGCTATATTCTTCATCAGAACCGTCGCACCAATGAACATTTTCAGGCTTGCATAATTGAATATTCTCTTCAACCCATTTAATCAGTCGTTTATTATTAACATATTTTGGATGATTCATTATAGCTCCATAATTAGATTAAAGATATTTTCGATGTAATTTTTTTATTGTATTAATAAGTTTAATAATGGCAAAGCAAATGCCATTAAGTATAAAAAGATTATTGTTGATTTAATATCAATAAAGAAAAAAGATAATAAGAACGCTACAAATATAATAACAATTGAGAACATCTTTTTTAATCTTCTAAGTTTTAGGAAATAGGAACTTAAATATTTAAAAAATTCTACAATCTTTTAAAGGAAAAATTTATAGATGAGATAAATGATCGATAAACATACATAGGTTGTGTAAAATAGATACTTCATTATGCTTCATACCATTTTACATTTTTTTATGAATGGAAGCATTATAGCCAGGCAAGAAATTTTTGCAAAAGTAAAATTTTCTATTTCCTTTTAAATGATAATTGAAGAAATTATACGCTATAAAAATAATTATTGCCGAGGATGGGTAATTAATCAATGCTTGCAGTAATAGTTATACGGCAAAGAATGAATAAAGAATATGATAATTGAGTACAAAAATTTTAATAAATTTATTGGGTGGAATAAAGCTGAAGAATTTATTCAACAATTAATAAAAGAAAACAATATTGAAACTATTCTGGAATTAGGGGCTGGAGCCAATCCTACAATTAATTCTGCGTTTATAGAAGAAAACAAATTGAGTTATACTATTAGCGATATTGAGTATAGTGAGCTTGAAAAAGCTGAAGATATTTATATTAAGGAAGTCTTAGATTTAAATGCTAAGAAAATATCACGCTCAAAGAAATATGATTTAATCTTTAGTCGAATGGTTGGAGAGCATATTGAATATGGTGAATATTTCCATCGAAATATATACTCGCTTTTGAATTCTGGGGGCTTAGCCGTTCATTGTTTCTCGACATTATATGCCTTCCCATTCCTTATTAATCGCATTCTCCCTGAATTTCTAAGTGATATGCTGCTAAAGATATTTGCGCCAAGAGATAAATTTAAGCATGGGAAATTTAAGGCTTATTATTCTTGGTGCCGTGGACCTTCTGTTAAAATGATAAAACGATATGAAAACATTGGTTATAGCGTTGAGGAATATATTGGTTATTATGGTCATAGTTATTACCAAAAAATTCCATTACTAAATGCATTTGAAAAGAATAAAACACAACTACTTATTAAAATGAAAATTCCTTATTTAACATCATACGTACATTTTATATTAAGAAAATAAAGAGATGCCGTATAGTTTTAGGAGCTTTGCTGGGCGGTGTTATAGGATTAGCCGCCGGTTCGGATAACAAATTTCTGCTGGCAAAATTAAAATCTGAGGACAACCGAAAATTATTAAACCGTTTATTTAATTAAATAGGTAAATAAAATTGCCATCTTATCCCTATAAGTAATTAGTTATAAATTAAGCGTCAATTTTTAAATTAGCTAATCAATTTAATGGAAAGCGCTAATTAAAATTGTAAAAATTATGAAAAATATTTGCACATATTCTTTTTTGCTGTTTTTAATTTTAATTGCCATTTCATCATTTAACTGCAAAGATTTTTCCGTACCGGCTGATGAAAATACCGAACCTTATGTTAAAATTATATCCCCCATAGATGGAGCAATTTATAATAAACTTGACACTGTAACATTTAAATCAAAATTTTTAAGCGGAACTAATATTGTTAGTTATGACAGCATCTCGTGGGTTTCCGATATTGCAGGTCGAATTGCAAATTATGACTTTTCAGCAATGTTAAAATCCGGCAATCATAAAATTAAATGCGCTGTATATAAAAAAAATAAAACATACTCATCTCAAATTTCGCTTAATGTAAAAGATATTTTTGATATTGATACATTGTTAATAAATGGAAATCTGGAAATTTTTAAAATACCCGGCGCGGAAGTTAATGCCCTAAACTTAGATAATGATGACAATCCCTTGATTGGCGCTAAAAACCTCGGACTATTTTACAGATATAATAAAATTTGGGAAAATTATAATAAGTCTGATGATTTAATTGATAATGATATTCAATGCATAGGCGTTGATAAAAATAATATTATTTATATCGGTTATGATTATTATAACGGCGTCTCAAAACAAACAAATAATGGATGGCGCTTCATAGATATGGATGCATCATTAGGCGGGGATGTACATGTTATCAGCTTTGACGAGAATAATATTCTGTGGACTGCAAATCATGACGGCGATATTACAAAATATGAAAATGGAATCTGGGATCATTTGAGTAATCTTCCAATTGATTATCATCATCCTAATGAATTAATATTTGATAAACAAAAAGTTTTATGGAGTACCTCCGATTACGGCAGCGTAAGTTTTGATGGGCAGAATTGGAAATCATTAAAAGTGAATGGAGATTTAATAAGGGCTTTATGTATGGCTATAGATCAAAATGACGTTAAATGGTTCGGATGCTATGCCTATGACGGAATAATAAAAATCAGCAAAACTGATACGACATTTTTTAATTGGAGAAATTCTTCCTTTCCTGCAAGTTCTATCTTTGCTTTAGCTATAGACCAAAACAATATTCCTTATGCTGGCGCTGAAAACGGGCTGTATAAATTCGACGGATTGAAATGGACTGAAGTAAGTTTCCCTCCATTAGAAAGTAAATTTATTACTAATTTAAAAGTGGATTCTAAAAATAATATTTGGTTTACAAGTCATTCGTATTTTGGGCGCTTAAAACAATAGGCATAATGTATTTAGTCGCTTCGCCAAAGTATAGCCCGACGAGAATATCAACTTGTACGCTATTTTAGTTCGGCGGATTTGTTTTAAGAATTGAAGATTTTTATGAGC
Organism: uncultured Bacteroidota bacterium; assembly: GCA_963782985.1. Classification (GTDB taxonomy): domain Bacteria; phylum Bacteroidota; class Ignavibacteria; order Ignavibacteriales; family Ignavibacteriaceae; genus CAVSWT01. The sequence goes on along the minus strand of CAWALU010000009.1, from coordinate 24,374 downwards.
CGCTTAAGCAGATTTACCCCCCGCAATATTTCAAAGTTATGAAAAAATCATTCACGAAATAAAATTCTCTATTTCCTTTTAAATAATAATTGAAGAAGTTATAGAGTAAATAAAAATAATTGCTTTGGAACGAAAGTGATAATTTAATCTGGCAGGATAAGTAATAGTTAGGCGTATATGTTTTTAAAAGATTTTATAAAATTTTCGTTGAAATTGATAACATCAGTTTATTTGTGTGCTGGTTTCATATTTATTCTAATTAATGTTGGTTCACATAATGAGAATTATTTAACTGATGCTTTTTCTCCTATTAAATTATTTGAGGAAATAATTTCTGGAAATTTCCTATTTATTATGTATACAACACTCGCTACAGTTTTCATATTTCTATTCAATTATTTCACAAGAAAAAAAGTGGATTATTGGCAAGGCAAAGGTCGGCCGTGGATAGAATAATTTATTTATTAATTACGCCTAACCTCTTTAATAATTAAAAAGTAAAACCAGCGTCCTCCGATATCTTCTCTGCTTTTAACAACGTAGTTAATTGAATCTGTTGTTGAAACACTTAGTAGATTTCCGCTTTCAAAATTAGCGCTGAATTTAACTTGACTAAAATTTAAATTTGAAATGAATATGCAAAAGAGTAATATTTTTTTCATAAGCGAGTTATTGTTACTTCATTTAATAATTGAATAAATTTTTTAAATCTAAGATTTAGATAAATTGAGCAGGCAGCTTATATAACTCCCCAATAAACTTCAGTTTTATAATTAAATCTAACAGAATCGTTTTCTGAAAAACTTATAAATGCTTCGCGCAATATTTTTTCAATTTGAGTATAATTTTCTGTTTCCTCCAACGGAGCATAAGAACTTGATAATAATCTTCCTAGTACTCCATTAAAATTAAACTCTTGAAAATTATCAAATTCTACCTTTGTAATTTTGGATGAAAAAAACTTCTGTAAATCTTCTTCCATTAAATTCTGGTGATTCACTTCATTATAATCTGTCGAATATGTTTTTAATGCTTCTTCATAAACTTTTAAAAATTCTGTATCATTTATTCGACTGTTCCAGATTAAAATTAAAATACCTTTTTCTTTAAGAATCCGTTTAAATTCGATATGCGTTTTGGGAATATTAAACCAATGAAACGCCTGCGCAGCAACTATAAAATTAATTATATTATTGTTGAGGGTAGTATTTTCAGCAGTGCCATTAATTGAAAAATAATTTGGATATTTCCTCAGCCGAAAATCAGCTGCCATTCTCATTTCTAAGTTGGGCTCAACAGCATAAATGCTTTTAACTTTGTTTACTAATAGTTCCGTAAATATTCCGGTTCCGGCGCCGATATCTGCGACAATAGATTCTTGATTAATACCCACAACGTCATTTAAATACTCAATTAACTTTTCAGGATATGAGGGCCTAAATTTAATATAATTTTCAACTCTATTAGAGAATCTTTTAGTTGTATCTTTCATATTTATTTTTCAAGAATTACCTGGTTTTATTAATACAGGAAATTACAAAAATTAAATTCATTCCTTCAAAAAAAAATACCTTTTTTCAAATCAAAAATCTAAAAATATTTAAAATTGTAATAATAAAAGGATTTCGGAATAAACAATAATTATTTAACGCTAAATTATTTGTGTGCAATTCAACTTATTTACATATTTAAAAATCCAATTAATAATTTCTTATGAAGCTTTTAAAATTTTCATTATTCATCTCGCCATTAATTTTATTCATCATAATCGCCTCGTATAGAGATTTGAATGAAGGCAAATTAGGTACGCGTACTAATCCCATCAAAATATATTTCACTCCTTCAGTTGACGCTAAACGAATTACTAACAACGCCCGCGACCTTGTAAATTTTCTTGAAAAGGAAACAGGCTACTATTTTGTTACCGCTGTGCCCGCCAGCTTTATTGCTGTGGTGGAAGCCTTCGGTACTAAAAAAGCCGACATTGCCGGGCTGAATACTTTTTCATATTTAATGGCTAACGCTAAATACGGCGTTGAAGCAAAACTGCGTATTGTGCGCGACGGCGGAGAGACTTCATACCGCGGACAGTTTATTACACGGTTTGATTCGGGCATTGACAGCTTAAAAGATATTGAAGGACGCACTATGGCTTACGTAGATCCCTCTTCCACGTCCGGTTACATTCTGCCCAAAGCCAAATTAGACGCAATGGATGTTAAGCCCAGCGAAACGGTATTTGCAATGCGTCATGACAACGTTGTTATAATGGTGTATCAAGGGCAGGCTGCGGCGGGCGCTACTTATTACGCTCCGCCCGATCCGGAAACGGGAGAAATTTTAGACGCCCGTATGCGCGTTGAGAAACAATTCCCCGATGTGGAACAGAAAATTAAAATCATCGGCTTCACTGAAAAAATTCCCAACGATCCCTGGGTGTTTAGAAAAGATTTGCCTGAAGAGATGAAAGAAAAAGTTATTTCCGCTTTGATGAAATACGTTGCCACTAAAGAAGGGGAAGCGGCTATGTATGAAATTTATGATATCAGAGGGTTGATTCACACTAAGGACAGCGATTACGATCCGCTGCGCAAGTTGCTTAAAGAACAAAATATTTCATTTGGCGATTTGGTAAAAAAATAATGATAAAAAATAATGATATTAAAAGTAGATAATCTTCATAAAATTTATCCCAACGGAACCCACGCTTTAAAAGGCGTTAGCTTTGAAGTTGACCAAGGCGAGTTCCTTATTATCATTGGCTTGTCCGGTTCCGGCAAATCAACTTTACTTCGCTGTATTAATAGATTGATTGAGCCGACCTCCGGAGCTGTAGAATTTCTGGGGAAGGATATTACGCACATAAAAGGGGAGGAGCTGCGCAAAGTTAAAACTCAAATTGGAATGGTGTTTCAACAGTTCAATTTAATTAAAAGAAGATCGGTTTTAACGAATGTAATTTCAGGCAAGCTGGGTTCGCTTAGCACCATGAATTCTATACTTGAAAAATTTTCTAAAGAAACAATTGACGAAGCGCATCGAAGTTTGGAAACGGTAGGCATTTCTGAAAAGGCAAACATAAGAGCCGACTCCCTTAGCGGGGGACAACAGCAGCGCGTAGCGATTGCCCGCAGCTTAATGCAGAATCCAAAATTATTATTGGCGGATGAACCGGTTGCATCATTAGACCCCGCAACTTCCAATTCAATTATGCAGTACTTCGAAAAAATAAATAAACAGCTCGGCACTACCGTTATTTGCAACCTTCATTTTTTAAGCCTGGTTAGAAGATACGCTTCAAGAGTAATTGCTTTAAAGGACGGTGAAATTATTTATAAAGGTCTGCCGGAAGATATTGACGAAAATTGGTTCCGTACAATATACGGCGAGGAAGCTGAAGAGGTTGAAATACGATGACGATTCAGGAACCGGAATTACAATTAACCCCCCATCAATTAATTGATAAAAATAAAAAACGGGAAGACAAGTTCAACTTTTTAAAAGCCGTTCTGCTGGATATCTTTTTTGTTTTTTATTCATTGATAGTTTTGCAGCGGGCGGTTTATTATAAATTTATTTTGGAATTGAGGGAGCTTCCTTTTTCATGGCGGGAAATTGGAATTATATATTTAATAAGCGTAGCGCTTGGTTTTCTTTGGGCTTATTCTAAAACATCAATTTCATGTAAGCTTTTCGGTATTGCAAAAGATAATAAAACAACTAAATGGACAGTTGAAATTTTTGGTTGGTTTCTGTTTAACATTACTTTTATTGCCGGGTGGATTGTAACCAAACTTTCAATTGTTGATCTCTTCAGCCGTGAAGGCATGCAGGGAGCCGAACGGATATTCGGCGCCATGTTTCAGCCTAATATGGGTATTTTTGACGACGCGCTTTTTGCCACAATCGAAACAATTTATATCGCTTTGCTGGCGACTTTAATTTCAATTCCCCTAACATTGCTTTTAAGTTTTTTCACCGCAAGAAATTTAATGAAAGGGAATAAAATATCTTTTGCGGTTTATTATATTTTAAGAATAATTCTGAATTTCATTCGTTCAATTGAGCCTTTAATTTGGGCGATTATATTTTCGGTCTGGGTAGGCATCGGTCCTTTTGCGGGAATGATAGCGCTTCTCGTTCACACTATTGCTTCCAATGCAAAATTATATTCTGAGGCGATAGAAAATATTGAAGAAGGTCCTATGGAAGCGATCACCGCAACGGGCGCAAATAAAATTCAAGTTGTTTGGTACGCCGTTGTTCCCCAGATTGTTTTGCCGTTTTTATCATTTACTATTTACAGATGGGATATAAACGTTAGGATGGCAACAGTTATCGGACTTGTAGGCGGAGGCGGAATTGGAACAATGCTGATGCAGTATCAAGGTCTGGCGCGCTGGCATGAAGTCGGCTTAATAGTATTGATGATTGCTTTTGTAGTTTGGGTGATGGATTATATCAGCGCTAAAATTAGAGAAGCTATTTATTGATTGGAAATTTAAATTAATCTTTTCAATGGATTAAAGAGGCTGTATGAAAATTATTATAAGAGTCATTTCGAAGAATTCGCCTCGGCGAATTCGACTGAGCAATCTTTCGGAAATGCGAGATTTCTCCCTTCGGTCGAAATGGCAATGGAGTTTTCACACAGCTTCTAAAACATTTCTATAATATATATCGAGGCTGCGCCTCTTCTAAAAATTCCTTCAAATTAAAACTTAACAATAATTTAACATTGCATTAACACATATAACCTTTCTTCCGTTTATATTTATACATTCATTCAGAACAAAAAATGCTAAAACATCTGTTTCAAAAAACATTTCGAAAGGATTAAAATGAGTAAAATTAATGTAAGGCTGTTAGTTATGGTTACAGCTTCCTTATTAATTTTCTTCGGCTGCAAAAAGAAAGTGGAAGAAGGCGGCAAGCAGGTTGTATCCGTTAAAGGAAGCGATACCATGGTAAACCTCTCCCAAAAATGGGCTGAAGTTTATATGCAGCAAAATTCAAACGTCTCCATTCAAGTTACCGGCGGCGGGTCGGGAACCGGAATTGCAGCTTTGCTAAATGAAACGGTAGATATTGCCAATGCCAGCCGTGAGCTTAAGCAGGATGAACTTGATAAAGCAAAACAAATTGGTATAACTCCAAAAGTGTATCAGGTTGCGCTTGACGGAATTGCTGTAATTGTTAATCCTTCAAACAAAATTGATGATTTAACAGTTCAGCAGTTAAGCGATATTTTTACAGGGAAAATTAAAAATTGGAAACAATTAGGCGGATCAGATTTACCGATTGTTTTATACGGCAGAGAGAATAGCAGCGGGACTTATGAATTTTTTAAAGAGCATGTGCTCGGCAAAGATGAAAGAGGAATTACTAATGACTACGCAACAAACACCCAGGTGCTTCAGGGAACAGCGGCTTTAGGCGAGGCAGTGGCTCGTGATGAAAAAGGAATTGGCTACGGAGGCGTGGGCTATTTTGCGGAAAGGAATGACGTTAAAATTCTTCATGTTAAAGCCGATGAAAATTCAAATGCAATTTCTCCCTCAGAAAACGGCAAAGTGAATTACCAGGTTATTTGGAGTAGAGATTATCCGATTTCAAGGTATCTTTACTGCCTAACCAACGGCAAAGAAAAAGAAGGCGCAAAAGCATTCTTGGATTTTATCTTATCGGAAGATGGGCAAAAACTGGTTGAGCAAATGGAATATATTCCCCTTCCCTCAGAAAAATAATTTACCTTTTGTTTAAGGCGAGAAATATTTAGGATTTGTTTTTGAGTATTGATGAATTAAATATTTTGGAAAAGAAAATAAGCGGCGGAGAAAAGAAAAATCAAATTTCTCCGTTTGCTAAAAAAATTGCTAAATCAACGCGCATAAAAGAAAAGCTGATTAAATATTTTTTTGCATTAACCGGAACTACGGCTTTAATATTTATTGTCCTTATTTTTATTTTTCTTTTCAAAGAAGGATTTAAAGCTTTAGAACATTTGGGATTTTTAGATTTTATTTATCTAAACCAGCATCAGGCGGATGGCGCATTTAAAAAAGTTTTTGAATGGTATCCAACTTCACAAGAGGCTAGATTTTCTCTTATCCCGTTAATTCTTGGCACACTTTTAACCGCAATTCCAGCGACAATAATCTCCACAATATTCGGCGTTTCAGCCGGCATCTATCTTTCGGAAATTGCAAATCCTAAAGCAAAAGAATTTTTGAAACCGATGATAGAATTGTTTGCGGGAATTCCAACTGTGGTGCTAGGATTTTTTATGCTGGCGGTGGGCGCTTCTTTTTTCAATGATCTTCTCAACCCCGTAAATCGCCTTAATGCATTCATTGCTGCGCTGGGCTTATCATTTGTAATTATTCCCATTATCGCTTCATTAACTGAAGACGCATTGCATTCAATTCCTAATGAACTGCGTATGGCTTCTTACGGATTGGGATCAACCAAATGGCAGACAATCAGCAGAATAATTTTGCCCGCGGCTTTCAGCGGTGTTTCGGCAAGTATTATTTTAGGTTTCGGCAGGGCAATTGGTGAAACTATGATTGTGCTGATGGCGGCTGGCAACGCTTCTAATATAACGGCAAATATTTTTCAAAGCGTTAGAACAATGACTTCTACAATAGCTGCTGAGATGGGCGAAGTGTCGCAAGGTTCCGATCATTATTATGCTTTATTTTTTATCGGGATAATTCTTTTTACTATTACCTTCATTCTTAATTTGATTGCTGAAATTATAATTAATAAAATGAGAAAGAAAAATACATTTTAAAATAACTCTTTAACTTAAATTGATTATTACTTCAGAATATTCAAAGTCCCTCTCTTTGTAAGAGAGGGATTAGGGTGAGTTCTTTTCCCCTCTTTTCGTTAGAGAGGGATTAGATTGAGTTCTTTGGTTAACTGTAAGCTCACAAAGCATAAGTTATTATCTAGTTGAACTATTTTAGAATAAATCTTTTAATTGAATGAGAAAGAAAAATACATTTTAAAATAACTCTTTAACTTAAATTGATTATTACTTCAGAATATTCAAAGTCCCTCTCTTTGTAAGAGAGGGATTAGGGTGAGTTCTTTTCCCCTCTTTTCGTTAGAGAGGGATTAGGGTGAGTTCTTTGGTTAACTGTAAGCTCACAAAACATAAGTTATAATCTAGTTGAACTATTTTAGAATAAATCTTTTAATTGAATGAGAAAGAAAAATACATTTTAAAATAACTCTTTAACTTAAATTGATTATTACTTCAGAATTTTAAAGTCCCTCTCTTTGTAAGAGAGGGATTAGGGTGAGTTCTTTTCCCCTCTTTTGTTAGAGAGGGATTAGGGTGAGTTCTTTAATTAACTGTAAGTTCACAAAACATAAGTTATAATCTAGTTGAACTGTTTTAGAATAAATCTTTTTATTGAATGATTGAACTAACAAAAAAACATAAAGACGTAAAGGGAGTAATCTTCATTAATTTGATGAGATTATTCTTCTTCAGTTTGATAGTTGTTCTGCTTTTACTTCTTGGCAAAATAGTAATTGAAGGCTCCAGCGTTATCAGCTTTGAATTTATTTTTGACAGCCCCAAAAATAATATGACCCAAGGGGGAATATTCCCGGCTATCTTTGGCACCGTCTGCGTTACGCTTATAATGATTTTATTTGCGGTGCCGCTTGGAGTGTGCGCGGCAATCTATTTAAATGAATATTCGCGCGATAATTTTTTTACAAGAATTATTCGCACCGCCGTTAATAATTTAGCCGGAGTACCCTCAATTGTATTCGGTTTATTCGGTTTAGGTTTCTTCATCTTATTTATCGGTAAAAATATGGATGAGGTTTTAGGCACGGGAAAATTATTCGGTCAGCCCGCATTAATTTGGGCGGCGGCTACTCTCGCTGTATTGGTTCTGCCCATTGTTATAGTTTCAACTTTGGAGTCGTTAAACAGCGTTCCGAAATCTCACCGCGACGCTTCCTACGGCTTAGGCGCAACCAAATGGCAGACAATTAAAAATGTTGTGCTGCCTCAAGCTCGGCCCGGAATTTTAACCGGGACTATTCTCGCCATTAGCAGAGGCGCGGGTGAAACAGCTCCAATTTTATTTTTAGGCGCGGCTTTTTTTCTCCCCAATCTGCCAATCGCGGATTTTTGTATTGGGAATTACTGTATCCCGATGATAAATCCCACAGAACAGTTTATGTATCTTGCATATCATATTTTTATTTTGGCAACGCAGTCGGCAAACCCGACAAAAACTTTACCGATCCAGTACGGATCTACTCTGGTGTTAATCGGCTTAACTTTTTTACTGAATATTACTGCAATTATTTTCAGGTATAAATTTAGAAAAGCCCTGGGCAGACTTTAATAATTATTGTGAGTTTTGTAAATGAAAGACGTTAAAATTCTTGTTAATAATTTAAATCTCTATTACGGAGAGAAGCAGGCGTTAAATAATATTTCAATTGAGATTCCATCAAATAAAGTAACCGCGTTTATCGGTCCCTCCGGCTGCGGCAAATCAACTTTTCTTCGCGTAATAAACCGGATGAATGAATTAATCCCCAATGTAAAAATAGATGGGGATGTTATTATTGACGGAGTAAATATTTATGATAAAAATCTTGACGTTGTAAATTTAAGAAAACGAATCGGGATGGTCTTTCAGAAATCAAATTTATTTCCAAAATCTATTTATGAAAATATTGTTTACGGTCCCAAGATCAATGGTATAAAAGATAAAAAAAGATTGGATGAAATTGTCGAACGAACTTTAAAACAGGCTGCTCTTTGGGATGAAGTGAAAGACAGGCTTAGTGAACCGGGTTTAAGCCTTTCGGGCGGGCAGCAGCAGAGGCTTTGCATTGCAAGGGCTTTAGCCGTTGAACCCGAGATTATTTTAATGGATGAACCTGCAAGCGCCCTTGACCCCATCTCAACGGCAAAAATTGAAGAATTAATTCACGAGCTTAAAACCAAATATACCATTGTAATTGTAACGCACAATATGCAGCAGGCGGCGCGCGTAAGCGATTTTACGGCGTTCTTTTATATCGGCAGTTTAGTTGAATACGATAAAACAACAAAAATTTTTACCAACCCTTCTAAAAAACAAACGGAAGATTACGTTACCGGAAGGTTTGGTTAATTTAATTTTTACCTTTTAGTTTTTTTTTTGAATTCAGAAAATGTTTAAGGAAAATAAATGGAAAGACAATTTGATCAGCAGATTGAAAAGTTAAAAAAAAGAATATTAAAAATGTGCAGCCTGGTTGACGAGCAGGTGGAATTTGCAATTAGAAGTATTGAGGAAGAAAATTTTGAGCTTGCAAAACTAGTAATTGAACGCGATGATAAAGTTGATAAATACGACGTTAAAATTGATAAGATCTGTCAAAAAATTATCGCGCTTAATCAGCCGGTGGCAATGGACTTGCGTCTAATTATGTCCGCAATAACTATCAATACAAACCTTGAAAGAATCGGCGATATTGCGGTGAACATTTCTGAAAACTTTTTATTTCTAAAAAAGAAGCCGGCTTTTCTTGATAGAACTCATATTGCTCAAATGTTTAAAGTTGCGAAAGAAATGATTCGCAATTCCATTGATTCTTTTATTAATAATGACCCGAAGCTGGCGCAAAAAGTTATTGAGACAGATAAAATGATGGATCAATACAATATAGAAAATCATCAAATATTAATTTCTATTATGAAAGAATCTGTTGATAATATTGAATCGGCGGTTGCCGTACTTGTTATTTCTAGAATGCTGGAAAGATTAGGCGACCATGCAACTAATATTGCGGAAGACGTATTCTTTATTGTGGAAGCGCAAATGATTAAACATAAATATGAAAAGTTTTTATTTAGCGAAGATACAGACGATGAAGAAGATTAATCTTTTAACCTCTTACTCTCTTACTCTCTTACTCTCTTACTCTCTTACTCTCTTACTCTCTTACTCTTTTACTCTCTTACTCTCTTACTCTCTTACTCTCTTACTCTCTTACTCTTTTACTCTTTCTACTCTAAAATATTCCCCAGTCCTTTCATAAATAAATCTTGAGTCGTGGAAGGATTTTGAGGATCGGAAATATTAAATAATTTACCGCTGAAAAAAATCCCCCAGCTTTGCATTACTAAAAAAGAGGGAAGCGTTGTATTCATTTCTTCTTTTTTATTTTTGTAATGTAATGATAAAACTTCTTTTAAGATTTCTTCTTCATTTTTTAATAAGTCTTTTAGAATAGCCGACTCTCTTTCAAAACTTTCATCTTTAAGCAGCAGAAGAAAAAGTTCATAAATCAATCTATATTTTTGCGCGGTGTTTTCTTTATAAGTTATGTAGTTAAGAAATTTTTCATTCAAAGTTTGCTCTTCATTTTTAAAAATTAAATTTACCTCTTCAATAAATTGAGACGCTTCCCATTTAATAGTTTCGTAAAAAAGTTCTTCTTTGGAATTGAAATAATGGTAAATAGTAGCCTTGCCGATTCTAAGGTCGCGGGCAATTTCATCAAGAGTGGTTTTATTCAAACCATGCTTTGCAAACCGTTTAACAGCCGCTTTTAATATCTGTATTTTTCGTTCTTTGTCAGCCAAAAAAATCTTTATATATGTTTGCTAAAATGCTTTCTGAAAATAGCGATTATCGGGGATAAAAATAATAGCTGTTTATATTTTTTAGTATTGTCCTGCTGAGCCCGCCTGCGTATAACTTCGTGCGGGCAGGCTCGTCGAAGCATGAGCCAAACTTTTTTAAAAAATGTAATCAGCTAAACGTCGGCTTCCGCTAAGTTTTCATCAATCGCTTTTTTAGTTTTGCGTACGGAACGCTTATTGTTATTATTTTCTTTATAGGCTGGAATTACTGAGGCTATTTTAGATTTTACTTCTGATAAAATATTTTTCTTTAATGAAGATTTTAATTTTTTATATAACTCTATTTTATTTATGTAATATTTGTTGTCGGAGATTTCATTTCGTTTCGAGCTCGTAAGTTTATCCGATTCAAAAACGAAATTGAAAATATCCCGTTCGGTTATATTTTGGCTGCTGCTAATTTCCATTTATAAAATTGTGGATTACTCTTTTAGAAAAATTCTATACTAAGTAATAGAGGAAAAAAGCGGGCTGTAAGAAAATTACTTTTCTTTTTTTGAGATTAAGAGGCAAGCCGGCAGGAGATAGTGTTTTTCATCAACTTAAACAGGTAATGTAAAATATGGTTGTATTGTTTCAAATATCGAGCTTTGGTTAGATCGGGCATGTATATTAGTAAATATTCATAAAGACTCACGTTTAATCCCCCGTCTTTTAAATCCACGCATAAATCAAATAGGGTTAATTTTATACATTCAGCTTCATCATCGCTTAATTTCCCTTTGCTTACATAAATTTCGTTCAGTTTTTCTACAGTCGCCTTAAAACTATTCTTTATTAATTCATCAATATCAAATGTCTCTTTAATACTTTGCGATTCGCCGCTGATAATATGCTCATTAGCGCTAATCTGCCTCAACCGATGAATTAAAATATTTACCGGTATTGCGGGGAAGAAATCCGTTTCTTCCTTTATATATTTAAATAAGTTAATTAACAGCTTCTTCTTATCTAAAAATAATTTTAGGGGAAGATTATCAAAAACAATTTCATCTATAGTTTGCCCTGAAATTTCGGTTTCGTTGTCGACAATAAAATTCTGCCCGAAAAAATTAAGCTTCTTATATCCGTCCTTCTTTATTAAATAATTAACTGAGTCAAGTATTTTAGAAAATAAAGGATTGGATTCTTTTAATAAAAGTATAATATGCTGCTCGACTCTCTTTGCAACAACTTTATTTAAAAAGAAGATTGCGTCCTCCTCTTTTCTGGGCGCCGGCTGCCATTGTTCAAAAGCGTCAACTATAACATAATATTGTCCAGTCTCATTCTTTAAAAGAGGGGAGCGATGGTCTCTATGGCGATATCATCTATTGATAATCCGCATTCGCACAAAATTTTATGAATTTTATTGTAGCTGACGCTAAGGTAAGTAACCGCCATTTTATATGAGACTTCAACTAATTTTTCTACGTTGTAAGCCTGTAAATTATTATTTTTAAGACCCTGCAGTAAAGGAAGAATTTGAAGTTTATTCATTATTAAAGCTGCCCATTGAAAAAATCTTATAATTTTACAATTTTGTAATTTATAATACAACATCACAAACTGTGCTAAAAATATTTCTCATTTATGCAATGAAATATAAATAAAAAGTTAAGAATAAATTAAAATTTTTGACGGATAATTAAATTTTGTTTCAATACAATACAACTTTTAATTTTCTAAACTCCGTATCGTGATTTTTACTATTCCAAATTACTCCAAATTTCCAAAGCTCCATTCTCCCATTCTGTTCAAACTGTCACTCTGAGCTAAGTCGAAGAGTCAAATTTTATAATTTTGGATTAATAAATTTTTCTCGCTAAAATTTTCGATAGAGCGCCTTTTTTCTCCTATATATCTTATGTCATTTAAACCAGATTGTTCAATAGATGATTTAGAATAAGTTAAAACTCTCAATGTCAGGCTGAGCGGAGTCGAAGCTGTCTGTCACACTGAGCGGATGTCGAAGCTAGTCTGTCACGCTGAGCGGAGTCGAAGTGGTCAAAATTATAATTTACTAAATACTAATATTTCTTGATAGAATAAAACTGCTAAAAAAATTATTCGTTATGGGAGCGACTTGGCGAAGCTGTGGGGAAATTAAGATTTATCCCGTCTTTTTCATATAAATAATTTGAATTGAGTTTGTATTATTGTTTGATCAATTCTATTAAAACTTATGTTATAATAATCCAATTCAAATTTTTTCTTAAAAATGAATCTTAGATTAACTATTTTAGTTTTGACATCAATATAATCGCAAATTTTTTTCTCTCAATTTTAAAATCTTTATTATTTAACAGAATAAAATTGATAATATTTTAAATATATATATTCTTCAATTGAAAAATAATATAAAAAATAATTTAGTTGACAATTCAATTCATATCTGGTCTGCTAATCTCGATCAGCCGGTGAAGTTATTAGATGGTTTTTATTCCATTCTTTCAGATTATGAAAAGACGAAGATTGATAAATATAATTTCCAAAGGTTAAGAAGCAGGCATATAATATCAACGGGTTTACACGGTTTTTGATTGCAAAATATACAAATTACAATCCCAATGATATAATTTTTTATTATAATGAGTTTGGAAAACCTTTTATCTCTCCGGATTCAGAAAGGGAATAATACTTCTTTCAATTTATCTCATTCCAACAATTTTGCAGTATTCGTTTTCTCAAGAAACATGCCATATTGGAATTGATGTTGAAAAAGTTAAGGAATTGGCAGATATGGAAGGTGTGATGAATTTATGTTTTAGCGAATCAGAAAAAAAATGGTTCAGCAAACTTTCACCAGATAAAAAGGAAGAAATATTTTATAAAATCTGGACAGCTAAAGAAGCCTATATAAAAGCCATTGGCAAAGGCTTTTCTTTTTCACCCAATAGAATAAGTCTTGGACGAAGAAATCGAAGATGAATTATTTATTAAGGAAATTAAAGGAAATGAAGATTTGTAGATGGAATTTAATTACATTTAATCCGCATCCTAGTTTCATCTCTAGTATTGTAGTGGAAAATGATAGTTCTGCAATAAAGAACTTTAATTTAGATCCACAATTCGGTTTTATCAAGGATAATCAGTTTTCGGAGAAATAAATTGCCTGGCAGCAAAATCAAATCCTTTCCAATAAGTCATTAAAAATTTTTATAAGAAATGATTAATAATAGTGATATAATATTTCGTCAAAATAAAGGTGAATTCGTATTAAGTCTTAATACATTATCATATCTTGCTGATCATTCATTTCAGGGAATGGTTGTATCTGCCGGGGTCTGTTTATATAGAAATGGCTATGTCATATATAATCACCTATATAATAAAACTCCCGGTGTTATTAAAGATGTATACTTTGATAATATTGTTTTACTCTCAGAAAAACAAACAAAATTAGCATTTCAAATAAAAGAAAATTTTAATGATGAATTGAAAATTGAATTTTCAGATATAACCGAAACTAGAAGTAGATAACTCACCTATTGCTCGTCTATATGTTAAAAACTATTTAACAAAATCAGAAACTGAATTGCACAAGATAAATTTAGAGGAATTTCAGAACAAAGCAACGACCACATACATTCGGTAGATTTTTATAAAAGATTATCAGAAAATGGAAATCAATATGGACCGGAATTTCAAAAAATTAAAGAGATATGGGTTTATGAAAATAAAGCTATTGGCAAATTATTTAATTCTTCCAATGAAATTAATAATATCCTGGCGTATCATTTTTTGACATCCGTCATTGCTGGATTCTTTTACCCAGCTGTTATCCTCACTTAGTGACAGTAAAGGAAGAACTTTTGTCCTTAACTCTATTGATGAAATTAAATATTCAATTTAGAATTACCGGAAGAAATTTGGTGTGAAGCCGAATTATATCTGATAGTGATTTAAATGAAAGTGGTTTTCAAGGTGATTTGAAAGTTTTCGATGCATCAGGGAAAATTTATCTGGCAGTTAAAATCTTTAAATTTAAATATCTTGAAAGACTAATTCAGAGATTCTGAATTAAAAGACGAAAAACAAGATATTTGTCATTGCTTCTACATTTACAGCAGACCCTATTGAAGATTCTTTAAAATTCTGGTTTGATCAATTCAAAGCTCAATACCAGATATACTTTTACACCTTATAATCAATATTTCAGGAATTACTCGACTCAAATAGTCTATTTCATAAAAACAAAGATGGTATAAATGTAATATTATTAGGACTTGAAGACTGGGCAAGGCCAGAAAATTTTCTTAAATCCTAAAGTTAATGCAGAAAAAATTGAAGAGTTATTTAAAAATAAATCGAAATATACTTTACCGAATAAAGTCGAAATAGTACATCTAAACAAATATGAAACAGAATATGTTTATAATGAAATTTTTGTGGATAAAGTTTATTTGAAACATGGAATAACAATCAATGACGGTGATACAGTAATTGATATTGGTGCTAATATTGGATTATTTACTCTTTTTATTAATCAGCATTGCCAAAATTCCGAAGTATATTCATATGAACCTTCACCTGTTGTA
The DNA here is from genome assembly GCA_963782985.1 of uncultured Bacteroidota bacterium. Lineage (GTDB taxonomy): Bacteria > Bacteroidota > Ignavibacteria > Ignavibacteriales > Ignavibacteriaceae > CAVSWT01. The sequence continues at coordinate 9,176 of CAWALU010000009.1, read as the reverse complement.
TATGAATTATTAAAAGCCAATAGTGATGTATACGGTTCCAAAGTTAAAACTTTTAATTACGGTGTATCAGATAAAATAAAAACCGCTCAATTCACATTCTATAATAATTCATCAGTATTTTCCAGCTTTAATGCGAATGAAGAAGAAGATAAAGAAGCTATTCAATCTGTCGTAAGAAATATGTTTAATGAATTAAATTCGTTAGAGAAAAATGATGTTGAGGAATATGTTGAAGAGATAACTAATGGAAGGCTTGAAAGCCGGATTTATGAATGTAAATTAATTTCTGTTTCGGATATTATTAAAGAAAATAAAATAGAAAAAATCGATTTGCTTAAAATCGATGCTGAAAAAAGCGAATTAGAAATAATTAAAGGAATTGATGAACCGGATTGGTATAAGATTAAACAAATAGTAATTGAAATCCATGATAAGAACGGAAATATTTTTGAAGAAATAAAATCAATTTTAACTCAAAGAGGTTTTTATTTTGAAGTTGAAGAGGAAAAACTTCTTAAGCAGTCGGGACTGTATAATATTTATGCGAAAAAAATCGGCAGTGAAAAAATTGTAATTTCTAATAATGGGCTAATAGAAAAGAAAGAAAAGAAATTAAATGAAAACCTAAATAATTTTAATAAGGCATTCCGCTCATTTATGAATAAAGCAAAAGTACCAATGATTGTGGGAGTTTGTGAGCGTTCACCTGAAGTCTTATCGGATTCTGGATTAAAAAAATTGTTTGATGAGAATGGAAAATAAATTGTTTGCGGATATTAGCCGATATACCAAATGTATATTTCTTAAAATCTCAATCAATCCCTGAAAAATATCCTGTAAAAAATTACTATGATTCCCATGGAAATGAATTGGGACATATTCCATATACAAATGAATATTTCACATCATTAGGAACTTTGTTATTTAGAAATATCTTCTCGCTTAAAAATGCCGGCTATAAAGTAATTGCCCTGGATTGTGATAACACATTATGGAAAGGTGTTTGCGGAGAAGATGGCGTATCAGGTATCGAGATTACTGAGGGACATAAACAACTGCAAAAATTCATGGTGGCACAAATAAATGCTGGTATGATAGTTTGTCTTTGCAGTAAAAATAATGAAGAAGATGTTTGTGAAGTATTTGATATACGAAAAGATATGATATTAAAACGGGAAAATTTGATCTCCTGGAGAATCAACTGGAATTTGAAATCTGAAAATTTAAAAGCTTTAGCGAATGAATTAAATTTAGATTTGGATGTTTTATCTTCCTTGATGATAATCCGGTTGAATGCAGTGAAGTAAAAATTAATTGCCCGGATGTATTGACTTTACAGGTACCAATGGAAGAATCACTTATAAAAAATTTTCTGAATAATGTCTGGGCATTTGATCATGTAAAACTGACGGAAGAAGATAAGAAAAGAACGCAGATGTATAAAGAAAATGCCCAGCGGGAAAAATATCGTGAGCGTGCATTATCTTTAAAAGATTTTTTAGACGGATTAAAATTAAATATCAAAATTTCTAATCCCGACACCGGAACAAATCAGCAGAGTATCGCAACTGACTTTCAGAACAAACCAATTTAATTTTACAACAATTAGAAGAACTGAAACTGAAGTAAATAATTTTTTGGATAATTCTCAGAATCATTGTTTAATTACAGAGGTCAGTGATAGATTCGGAGATTATGGTTTGACCGGTGTTTTATTTTATTCTATAGTTGAAAATAAAATATAGGTTGACTCATTTTTACTAAGCTGCCGCGTTCTTGGCCGGGGTGTTGAATATAAAATCTTATCTGAATTAGGTAATATCGCTTTAGAAAATAATCTAGATTCTATTGAATTAAAATATATTCCGTCATCTAAAAACAAACCAGCCTTAGAATTTATAGAGAAGATTGGAGCAAAATTTAAAACTAAGATATTTAACGATTTAATATTTTTATTTCCAGCTGATTATCTTGCTGAACTTAATTATGATCCGACAATATCTAATGAAGAATCAATTGATGAGACTAGAAGTGAAAAGGAAATAAATAAAAAATCTGAAAAGAATAAAATAAAATCTTCCGTCTTATCTGATCAACTGCAACAGGTTGCGGAAAAGCTTAATTCCAATCCTCTCATCTTTAAAGAAGTTGAATCTTTTAAAGTATTAAATACTAAACAGGATTTATCAAACTATCTTCAACCAAATACAGATATTGAACAGCGGATATCTTTAATCTGGCAGAAAGTTTTGGGAAGGACCATAATAGGTCTGAATGACAATTTTTTTGAAATCGGCGGAACATCACTAAAAGCAGTGCAGTTAATAGCTTTAATAAAAAAAGAGCTTGGAATAAATCTCTCAATTGTGAAATTATTTGAATGCCCAACAGTTGGATTAATGAGTAAGAAATTGATGGAGGATGCTGCCGGTAATAAGTCCGAAGCTGTCGAGGAAATAGCTGAAAGGGGCAGAAGAAGAAGAGAAAATCGGATAACAAGAAAAAGATAAAACAAACTCTCTCTTTTGTATTTAATTACAAAACTACTTTAAAATTTTTAGTTAAAATCAAATTAAATCGTAAACGATTTTTAATCGATCCATTATGAAAATCATCTGTATATAAATCTAATCCGACAAAGATTATTAAATTATCTTACTAAATAAATATTTATAAACCCAGTTTCTTAAATAAACTGGGTTTATTCAGACTCTTTGCGTAAGATAAACAATGAATTCAAAAAAAATATATCACATATGGAATTTAATAAAATAGGAATTCTGGGTGCTGGTAACATTGGTATCGGCGTAGCAACGGATCTGATTTTACATGGCCTAGAAACTGTTTTAGTGGATATATCCGATAAACAGTTGGAAAATGCTAAAACAGAAATAGTGAAGAATGTAAGATTTGCGCCTTTATTTTTAAAAGATTCTCCTAAAATATCTAAGCATGAAATTGAACAAAAATTAATATCTGACAAATAATATCGATGAAATTGCCGAATGTGAATTTATTATAGAAAATGTAACAGAAGATTGGAAAATAAAAGAGGGGGTTTATAAGCAACTCGATCAAATTGCTGGTGAAGATGTCTGCTTTGGATGTAATACTTCATGTATATCTATTACTAAAGTAGGCAGCGTTACAAAACGTCCGGATAAAATTGTAGGAATTCATCTGATGAACCCAGTTCATTTAAAACCTACCGTTGAGGTAATTAGAGGTTTTCATACATCGGATCAAACACTTGAAAAGTTGAACATACTTTTCAAGCAATTAGGTAAAAACAGCATTGTTGTAAACGATATGCCGGGGTTTGTTTCCAATAGGATTTCTCATTTATTTATGAATGAAGCGATGTTTGTTTTTCAGGATCAGGTGGCATCTGCTGCTGATATTGATAATATTTTTAAAAAATGTTTTGGGCATACCATGGGACCTCTAGAAACTGCGGATTTAATCGGGCTTGATACAGTTATGAATTCGCTTGATGTACTTGTATGAAAGTTACCATGACCCTAAATATAGATGTTGTCCTCTTTTGAGAAAAATGGTTTATGCAGGACATCTGGGACGTAAAACAGGTAAAGGATTTTACAATTATCCTAGTGTTTAATAAGTATTATTAATCAACCCGATAACAAATTTAAAGGCAGCAATGGATACACAATCAATTCATTCAACCAAAAAAACTATTAAGAATTTTATATTAGAATCGATAAACATACCTAATTTACAGGATGATGATAACCTATTCGAATCAGGTATCGTCAATTCATTATTTGCAATTCAATTGATGACTTTTTTAGAAAAATCATTTAAAATAGAAGTTACTATGGATGACTTATCAATGGATAATTTTGAGTCGGTAAATGCAGCCTCTTTATTTGTTGAGAGAAAGCAAAGTAAATAAACAAGTGTTTTCATCTATTAAAATTATTAAAAAGATTATAAATGATAAGTCTTCTGACACCAGATCAAAAAAATAGATACTCTGAATTTCGGGACTTTATCAAATCAAAGGTTGAACCTTACGCCTCTAAGTGGGATCAAAATCAAGAAATGCCCAATGATTTTATAAAAGTTCTTGGTCAATCAGGTTATTTAGGAAGTAATATCCCTAAAGAATTTGGCGGCATGGGATGGGATTTTGTTACATTTGGTTTGTTAAATGAAGCCGTAGGTCGAGGAATTTCTTCCCTAACAGATCTGTTGACAATTCAAGCAATGGTTTCAATGACTTTATTAAAATGGGGAACCAGAGAACAAAAAGACAAATGGTTGGAGCAATTAGCAAAAGGTGAAATAATTGGGGCATTTGCCCTGACTGAACCAAATGTCGGTAGTGCAATTCAAAGTCTTGAGACAAATTTTAAAAAGAAGGTGAAAAATATATTCTCAATGGAATGAAAAGATGGACTTCGTATGGTGAAAAAGCTGACTTATTTTTGATATTTGGTAAAGATCAGGACAAATCGATTGCAGCTTTAATTACTAAGGACACTCCTGGATTAAATATTAGTCCTTTGAAGAATATGATGGGTTTTAAAGCTGCCCATATGGCCCAATTGACTTTTCATGATATAGAGATTCCTGAAACAGATATTGTTGGGAAACCGGGTTTCGCTTTATCTCATGTTGCTTCCATCGGCCTTCATTACGGCAGAATTAGCACTTCTTGCTCTGCATTAGGACTACTAAGGGCTTGTTTTGAAGAAAGTATACTATATGCGTCAAGTAGAAAAATTGGAAATAAATATGTAGGTGAAGAGGGTATGATTCGTTCGTTAATAGCCAGAATGGGTACGGATCTACAAGCTGCAGGACTTTTATGTTATACAGCTTGTAAAGCTGAAGATGAACATACACCTGATGTATATGAAAAAGTCCAAATGGCGAAATATTTCACATCCAAAGCAGTCGTAAGAGCTGCCTCAGATGCTGTTCAAATAAGAGGTGCCAGTGGTTGTCACGAATCTTCTCCGGTAGCAAGATATTATAGAGATTCTAAAATTATGGAGATAATCGAAGGGACCACTCAAATTCACGAAAGAATGCTGGGTAAAACATTTGTTGATAAAGCAAATAAATTAAAAAAATAATATATTATTTACTTATTAGAAATATGTCAATTAACAGAGTATTATAAAATGCAAACTAAAGAAAATATACTGCCTTTAAATTTTACTAATGAATTGATTGAAAAAGTTAACCGCACGGATAAGATTTTTCGCGACAATGTGACAATACATCAGTTATTTGAAGAGCATGTGAAAGCTAACTCAACTCAAGAAGCTGTTATTTGTGAATATGGTAAATCATTTAACGGTAAAAATAGATCTTACTTATGAAGAGTTAAATAAATTCTCAAATCAAATTGCACATAAATTAAGAGCTGAAGGAATTGGGCGGGATGATATTGTAGGGATATGTACTGAACGTTCGTTCGCCATGATAATCGGAATATTTGGGATTCTGAAATCCGGCGGAGCTTATCTTCCGATATCTCCTGATTATCCCGAAGATAGGATTCGTTACATGCTTGAGGACAGTAAAACAAAAATTGTTCTTTGCCAGGATAAAACCTCTGATCATATAAAATTTAATGGTAAAATTATTAATCTTGAAAACGATGAAATCTATGATGGAAATATTGACAACCCGGTTAATATTAATAATTCAAGAAGATCTTGCTTATGTTATCTATACTTCCGGTTCAACAGGGAAGCCAAAAGGTGTAATGATTGAACATCGCTCTGTTGTAAACAGACTTAATTGGATGCAGAAAGTATATCCAATTTATAATACCGATGTAATATTACAAAAGACCCCTTTTTATTTTGATGTATCTGTTTGGGAGATTTTTTGGTGGGCAATTACCGGGGCCAAGATGTGTTTCTTAATGCCTGGCGGAGAAAAAATTCCGTTAATTATTTCAGAGACAATTAAGAAAAATAATATTTCAGTAATACACTTTGTCCCATCAATGTTAAATGTTTACCTGGAGTATCTTGAAGGTAAATCGTCCGAAGAAATAAAAAAGTTATCAGGCCTCAGGCAAGTATTTTCAAGCGGGGAAGCACTTACTATAAGTCATGTGAAAAAATTTAATAACATACTAGAAAATTATACTGGAGCCGGATTAACAAATCTTTATGGTCCAACAGAGGCAACAGTCGATGTTAGCTTTTTTGATTGTCCAAAAGAAAATGGATTTGATAGAATTCCAATCGGGCGGCCTATTGATAATACAAAATTTTATATTATAAAAGATGATAAGCTGATGGGAGTTAATGAAGAAGGAGAATTGTATATCAGCGGTGTTGGCTTAGCAAGAGGATATATAAATAAGCCGGAATTGACTGAAGAAAAATTCGTAAATAATCCTTTTCTTCCAGGAGAAAAAATGTATAAAACGGGGGATATTGCACGCTGGCTTCCGGATGGAAATGTTGAATATTTAGGAAGGGAAGATCACCAGGTTAAAATTCGTGGTCTAAGAATTGAACTGGGGGAAATAGAATCAATCATTAGAGAATATAAAGATATCCAGGATTGCATTGTTACTAGTGAAAAAGTATTCAGAAAATATAATTCTAATAATAGCTTACATTGTTTGCAAACAAAATTTTAGTATTGATGCGCTGAAAGAGTATACAAAAAAATATCTTCCGGAATACATGATCCCCAATCATTTTGTTAAGCTGGATGAAATCCCTTTGCTTTCTAATGGTAAAGCGGATCGTAAATCATTGCCGGAACCTGTATTAAATATTCAATAATAAAACCAACAGAATTAATAATTAGGAACTAAATAAATTTGATGGATAATAGTTTTGATATTGCAATCATTGGGATGTCTTGCCGGTTTCCGGGCGCAAATGATCTGGATTCTTTTGGCATAATTTGGAATAATGGTATTGAATCAATAAGCCACTTTACTGATGAAGAATTAAACAATCCGGAATACCGGATTCTTTGATCAATAATCCAAACTATGTAAAAGCAAGCCCTGTAATAGATGAACCGGGAATGTTTGATGCAAAGTTCTTTGGCTTTACTCCCATGGAAGCTAAAAACATGGATCCCCAGCATAGGATTTTATTAGAATGTGCTCATCAAGCTTTAGAACATTCTGGTTATGATCCGGAAAAGTTTAACGGCAAAATCAGTGTATTTACCGGTTCAGCTATGAATACTTATTTCATGAATAATATCCTTCGATCAAAATTTATTGATGAATATATTCCAACTTTAATCGGTAACGATAAGGATTTCCCCTCTACAAGAATTTCATATAAATTGAATCTTAAAGGTCCAAGCATTAATGTTCAGACTGCGTGCTCAACTTCTCTTGTAGCTGTTCATCTTGCCTGCCAGAGTTTGATAACAGAAGAATCTGATATGGCGATTGCAGGTGCTGTTTCAGTGAAAGCTCCTCATAAAGCAGGTTATATTTGCGACGGGGGCGGCATTGTCTCTCCTGATGCCCATGTTCGGGCATTTGATAAAAAAGCAAATGGGACAGTATTTGGAAGTGGATGTGGTATTGTTGTATTGAAGAGGCTTTCTGATGCCATTAAGGATAATGATACTATTCATGCAGTGATAAAAGGTAGCGCCATAAATAATGATGGTTCCGAGAAAGCGGGTTATACAGCACCAAGTGTTAACAGTCAGGCTGATGCAGTAATTGAAGCACTCTGCTGGCAGATATCGATGCAAAATCAATTACTTATATTGAAGCTCATGGGTCCGGTACTCCACTTGGAGATCCGATTGAACTCGCTGCATTAACTAAAGCTTTTAGAAATTTTACTGAATGAAAAAAAATTCTGTGCAATAGGGTCCGTTAAAACTAATTTTGGCCATCTTGATGCTGCTGCCGGAATGGCCGGATTAATTAAGACTATACTTTCACTTAAGAATAAAAAAATTCCGCCAAGTATTAACTACTCGGAACCAAACCCTGAAATTGATTTTGAAAATAGTCCGTTTTTTGTAGCGGAAAAACTATCTGAATGGAAAAGTGTGGGATTAAGAAGGTCAGGGGTAATGTCTACAGGCATGGGTGGAACAAATGCATTTTTAATCTTAGAAGAAGCTCCTATAACAAATAGTAATGTTCAATCCGATTTAACGAATCTCTTAATTTTATCTGCAAAGAGTGAACCAGCACTTGATCAATCAACAATGCAATTAAAAATATTTTTAGAGAAAAATGAAAATGTAGAAATTAGAGATGCTGCGTATACATTGCAGCAAGGGCGAAAAACATTTGATCACCGGAAATTCTTCGTTTGTAAAGATAGAAATGATGCAATTGAAATTTTAAATCAGGACAATTCCAAGCGAATATTTTCAAGTAAAATTCAAAACAATACAAAGCGGCTCGTAATATTTTTATTTCCAGGAATAGGTGATCACTACGTTGGAATGGGTTACGATTTATATCAAAAAGTAAAAGTATTTAAAGAAACAGTTGATGAATGTGCTGCTATACTGAATAATTATATAGATATGGATATAAGAGAAGTTCTTTATCCAAAAGATTATATTAGAACACAACCATGCAAATAGCGGCGGAATTGATCTGAAACAAATGCTTGCGGGGAGAGTTAATAAATCTGCTGATAAACATACACAAAAACTTAATCAAACATTATATGCGCAGCCTGCACTTTTCACATTAGAATATGCACTTGCAAAATTATGGATGAATCTCGGCATCACTCCTGATGCAATTGTAGGACATAGTATGGGGGAATATGTTGCTGCGTGCTTTGCAGGTGTATTTTCTTTGGAGGATGCATTAAAGATTATTTCAATACGTGCGAAGCTGGTAAATAAATTACCTGAAGGGAGAATGCTGGCTGTTACTCTTCCGGAAATAGAATTAATTCCTTTACTTGGGGAGGGACTATCGATATCACTAATTAATTCACCAAATCTTTGTGTTGTCGCAGGTGCCGAAGAAAGTGTTGCCCAGTTTGAGGAAGTATTAAGTGATAAAGGAATACTTTACAGGCAAGTACAGAATGCTCATGCATTCCATAGCAAAATGCTTGACCCTATTTTTGATAAATTTGCTAATGAATTAAAAGGGATAAAATTAAACCCGCCGCACATACCCTATACTTCAAATCTAACAGGAAATTGGATTTCGGAAAATG
>CAWALU010000008.1:0-36877 GCA_963782985.1 uncultured Bacteroidota bacterium | reverse complement strand
GGCGATTCAATTTTCTTTTTTTCATTATCAGAAAATATATCGTCAAAAATAGGATGATTAAATTCAATTTTATCGAAGCGCGTAAAGTTATCTGTTTTATTTAATTGTCCGATTAATGCCGAGGGAGAAGCAGCGGGTAAACCGCTTGTAACATTTTTAAATACTCCAGCTTTGTATTTTCACCCGGCATTAAAAATAATCCGCCTCCATTTTCCGCAAACTGTTTCAACTTATTGTTATCATTTATCGCTTCTGACCCAATTACAATTAACGCATCGTAATTGGAAAGATTAGTCGATGCAATTTGTGAGATTTTTTTGTTCACAACTTTAATTGAGTTTTCATTGTTGGAAGCGGTCAGCGCTAATTCAACAAAGCGCGAATCATTTTCCGAAGCGCTTAAAATTATAACAGGAATTTCTTTAGGAATAATAAAGTTATATATCTTTTGTTGTCATGAATTAATTTCATCGTCTTCAATTTCAGCTACCACATCCACAAAGCCGGCTGCTTTTACATTAGTTTCCATCGTTAAAATTTTAGTCCCATCTGGTTTAGCTAACACTTTGCTGAGCGCTTCGTTGACCATTCACAAATAAAGAAACTACTACATTATTTATTTCTTAGAATAGTTTGTTACTGTAATATTAAATCAACCGGCTTTTCTTTTTCAAAAATTTGGGTTTTGGTTGCAAATTGTCAATTCCCAAGTTAAATACTTCTTTACCGGAATAATTAAAAGTATAAAAACTTATTTTATCATTTAACAATTGCTTAAATCCGAAAAGGAATCCTGGAGAAAATCTTTTTTGAAAATCCGAAAACACATAAATTTCTTTATTGAAATTCTGTGATTCGGATAATATTTTTCCCGCCTATACAATTGAGTTATGAAGAAATCCGCTTGAATAGGAAATTTTGACATTGTCAATCTCCTTTATTAAATCCGATAAGTTGGATGTTGGTTTTATTTCTTCATTTATATTTAATCTAAAATTAAAGCCGCCTCATCTCCTTCCTGAAGTTGGTGAATTAAATTTTTAATTGTTTGTTTTGCTTGATTTAAATAAGAACCATTTTGATCGATAGCAGACATACTGAACGTGTTATCTAAAATAAAAATTGAAGTTGTTTTTGCCGCTGATGTTGTACCGCCGATGGCAACACCTTTTAATGTAGGTCGAGCAAATGCTGTTACCAGAAAAAAAATAATCAAAACCCGCAATGCTAATAAAATCCATTGTTTTAATTTAATTTTACGAATTTTATTTTTTTGAAGTTCCTTTAAAAACGATAGTGTACTGAATTCGATACGTTTTAATTTTCTTAGATTAAAAAGGTGATTAAAATCGGGATCGAAGCGGCTAAAAGTCCAAATAAAACTGCTGGATTTAGAAAAATCATAAAAGAAATATAGATAAAATTTAATTTGAAAAATTACTGCAGAACCAATAATTTAAGCCTAAAATTAATTATTAAAGGAATTAAAATGAATAGCAGATATTTACCCCTAAAATTTTTATTAGCTCTTTTAGTTTTGCTTATGCTTTCAGGCTGCAATCAGCCAGCCGCAAAAAACTATTGTTAAAGGAAAAGTTTTAGGCGGGGATAATAAAACTTTGCCTCAAGCTAATGTTACGCTTGGATATTCTACAGGAGGACATGCTATTAAAACTATCGACGTAAATAAAGATGGAAGTTATGAAATTCAAATTGACGATGAGGGTATTTTTAATTTAACGTTTTCCGGCGTTAATCATTCAGCGGTAACGCTTCCTATTTTAAATGATGAAAGAAAGATTATTGAATTAAATGTAAACCTTCCTCGCTATAAATATGTTGATGAGTTTGATGATGTAGATATTGTCGGTGACTTTAATAATTTCAGTTTTAGAACTGCAAAACGGATGACCAAACAAGATGACGGAACTTACTACGCTAAATTTAAAACAGACCAGGATACTTTTGCTTATCAAATATTAAAAGTTGAAAAATCTGGACACAGTATAAATGGAACTCAGGCTGATTTTTTTGTTTATGACGGCGGCGGCGATTACCGATCAGTGGTAAAAGTTGATAATGGAAATGTAAAAATAATTTTTGATCCTAAAAAAATTGAAAGAGATAATAGTTCTATCTAGAATTAGCTTTGTTGATGATTCTCCCAAAAACCAAAAACTCTATGTATTACAAAGTGAATTAAAAGAGCGGGAAAAAAATTATAAAGAAGAATGGCTAAAAATCCCGGAGTGAAACCTAATGTTGATTATTCTAAAAATTTTACTGAAATAAAAAATAAAATTCTAAATTCTAAAGATGACTTTGAAAAAAAACTTCAATACATAAATTATCTTCATCTTTCTAATTTAAGCGGCGAGAAACCTAACCATAAAATAATAAAAAATGCTTTTAATCAAATTAAACCTTCATCTTATTTGTGGAGCATTGACCCCTCTGTCTTAGATTTGACTTTGCACAATTTATTACGATTAATTTCCCAAAAAATAATTACGCATTATATTGATAAAGTGATTGCAACAAATAAAGACAAAGGCGTTGTTTCATATTTGCTTTTTATAAAAATGGATTACGCGCAAAGCTCAGGGAAATATTGAAGAAGCAAAAAAATATCATTCAAGATTAATAAATGATTCGTAGGAACTCCTTACGGTAAATACGCCAATCGCGTTACGCTTGATACTAAATTTACTGAAGGAAAAGCGCTCCCGGATTTTTCAGTTCGATCTTTAAAAAATAAAAATATTATTTACAGCAAATCGAATATGAAAGGCAAAGTTTATCTAATTGATTTTTGGGCAGCGTGGTGCCAGCCTTGCATTGGCGAGATGCCGTATCTTCATGAAGCGTATAAAAAATATCATGACAAAGGATTTGAAATTTTAAGTTTGTCCTTCGATCAAAAGCCTGAAGATGTTGACAAATTTAGAGATAAAAAATGGGCAATGCCATGGGATCATAGCTTTGTTGAAAATGGTTTTAACAGTGATCTGGCAAAAAAATTTCAAGTTGATGGAATCCCAAAACCAATTTTGGTGGATAAAGGTGGAAATATTATTGCCACTCAGAGTCAGGTGCGCGGGGAAAATTTAATTACTGAACTGGATAAAGTTTTTAGTAATTAATTTTTGAACTTCATCCAAAAAAATTTTAGGGATACAAATTATGTATCCCTTTTTTTTATTTGTTCATTTCAGCAATTAAATTAAGCGCGCTTCCGGCTTTAAACCATTTTAACTGCGCGAAGTTGAAAGTTTGATTTAACAATATTTCATCCTTACTTCCATCGCTGTGTTTAATAGTCATCTTAACTTGCTTTTCTGGTTCAATAGAAGAAATATGTAAATCAATTTTATCTTCTTCTTTTATTTTATTATAATCATCCGGGTTTGCAAAAGTTAAAGGAAGCATTCCTTGCTTCTTTAAATTTGTCTCGTGAATTCTGGCAAAACTTTTTACAATAATAGCTCGCCCGCCTAAAAAGCGCGGCTCCATTGCTGCGTGTTCGCGGCTTGAGCCTTCGCCGTAATTTTCATCGCCGATAACAACCCAGTCGGTTCCGTTTGCTTTATATTCTCTTGCAACTTCGGGAATGGATTTATATTCACCGGTAAAAATATTCTTAGTTTTGCCGGCGTCATTTGTAAATTCATTTATCGCGCCAATAAACATATTATTCGAAATATTATCTAAATGTCCTCTGTACTTTAGCCATGGTCCCGCCATTGAAATATGATCGGTTGTACACTTCCCTTTTGCTTTTAATAAAACTGGAAGATCAATAATGTCATTGCCATCCCATGGTTTAAATGGTTTTAACAATTGAAGTCTATCGCTGTCAGGTTTAACTTTTACCTCTACATTGGAGCCGTCTTTTGCGGGAGCTATAAAACCTTCTTCTCCTTTTTTAAAACCCGTAGGTGGAAGTTCTTCCCCGGTTGGAGGATCTAATTTTATCTTTTCACCTTTTGCATTTTCCAATTCATCAGTCATTGGATTAAAAGATAAACTACCGGCAATAGCAAGCGCTGTAGTAATTTCCGGGCTGGCTACAAATGCCAATGTTTGAGGATTACCGTCATTTCTTTTAGCAAAATTTCTATTGAAGGAAGTAACAATTGTATTTCTTTCACCGGCTTTTATATCAACTCGTTTCCACATTCCAATACAAGGTCCGCAGGCATTCGCCAAAACCAATCCGCCAAAATCGCTTAAAGTTTTTAACTGTCCATCGCGTTCAATAGTGGCGCGCACTTGCTCGCTGCCGGGCGTAATTGTGAATTGAGATTTTGCTTTCAATCCTTTTGCCAACGCTTGTTTAGCTATATTTGATGAACGATCAATATCTTCATAAGATGAATTAGTACAGCTTCCAATAAGCGCTACTCTGATCGCATCAGGGAAATCATTTTCTTTAACAGCTTCTTTCATTTTTGAAATTGGGATAGCTTTATCGGGACTGAAAGGTCCGTTTAAATGCGGTTCTAACTCGCTTAAATTAATTTCAATTACTTGGTCATAATATTTTTCAGGATTTTCAAACACATCTTTATCAGCCGTAAGCTGATCGGCTAAACCTTCAGCTAGCGCCGCAACATCAGCGCGGTCCGTAATTCTTAAATATGCAGACATTTTTTCATCAAACGGGAAGAGCGAAGTTGTAGCTCCAATTTCAGCGCCCATATTACAAATAGTTCCTTTTCCAGTGCAGGAAATTGAAGTTGTCCCCTCGCCAAAATATTCAACAATAGCTCCGGTGCCGCCTTTAACTGTAAGTATTCCGGCAAGCTTCAGAATAATATCTTTTGCCGATGCCCAGCCCGAAATTTTTCCGGTAAGCTTAACGCCAATCAATTTAGGAAATTTTAATTCCCACGGCATTCCTGCCATGACATCTACGGCATCTGCGCCGCCCACGCCAATGGCAATCATACCTAATCCGCCGGCGTTAGGCGTATGGGAATCAGTCCCAATCATCATTCCTCCTGGGAAAGCATAATTTTCTAAAACAACTTGATGAATAATTCCGGCGCCGGGTTTCCAAAAACCAATTCCATATTTTCGGGATATACTTTCCAAAAAATCATAAACTTCTTTATTCTCTTCAGTTGCACGAAGTAGATCATCTTTTGCGCCAACCTGCGCTTGAATTAAATGGTCGCAATGAACTGTTGTAGGAACGGCTGTTTCTTTTTTGTTAGCAGACATAAATTGCAGCAAAGCCATTTGCGCAGTTGCATCTTGCATCGCAACGCGGTCGGGAGATAAATCAGCGTAATCTTTTCCTTTTTTATATTCTGTTTTAATCGGTTCCCATAAGTGCGCATATAAAATTTTCTCTGCAAAAGTTAAAGGTCTATTTAAAATTTTTCTGGTCTCGCTAATCTTATTTCCATATTCGGAATAATACTCTTTTATCATTTCAATATTTGCAGCCATTATTAAATCCTTATTTTAGATTGTTGATTTGTTAATTGTTCTTAAAATAATAAAATACCAATAAATTTGCTTAACCATTTTTTATATATTAAGCGAGTTGATTAAGTTTATAATAAATTTTTTAGGATTTATGAAACGCGTTATTGTTTTGGAGTTACATTTATGAAGAAGACTTCCATATTAATTGTGGACGACGAAGAAAATTATTTAATGATTTTAAAGGAACTACTCCATGAAGAAGGTTACGATGAAGTAATAACGGAAAATAGATCGCGAAATGTTTTATCAATTTTAAAGGAAAAAGATATTGATTTAATCCTCTGCGATATTAATATGCCGGAAATGGATGGACTCGAATTGTTGGAAGAAGTCTCTCAATCATTTCCTAAAATTCCCGTTATTATGATTACAGGAATGGATGATGTTGAAACTGCTTTGAAGGCAATAAAATTAGGGGCTTACTACTATATTACAAAACCGCCCGACACCGATAAATTATTTCTTACTATAAAACGAGCGCTGGAACAACGACTGTTGGAACTCGAAAGAGATTCACTTCGGTCGGCTTCTGCTAATCCCGAAAATAATGAAACTATCTTTGAAGATATAATTACTAATTCGCAAGTTATGTACAAAGTTTTTGAGCTTGTGGAAATTTTTGCCCCGACAAATGAAACAGTTTTAGTTATGGGTGAAACCGGCACCGGAAAAGATTTAATAGCGAATAAAATTCATCAGCTTTCACCTCGCAAAGACAAACAATTTGTAGTTGTAAATCTTGCATCAATTTCATCTTCGCTTTTTGAAAGCGAATTGTTCGGACATAAAAAAGGCTCATTCACAGGCGCGCTTAATGAAAAGCTAGGATATTTTGAAGAGGCAAACGGCGGCACTATTTTTTTAGATGAGATAGGCGAGCTGCCCATAGAGCTACAAGGTAAGCTATTAAGAGCAATTCAATACAGCGAGATTTATAAAATCGGAAATCCTAAACCGGTTAAGTTAGATATTAGAATTATTGCCGCAACTAATAGAGATCTGGTTGAAGATGTAAATAATAAAAAGTTTAGGGCTGATCTTTATTATAGATTGAACAGAGGATTTATAAAATTACCCCCTCTTCGTAAACGCGCTGAAGATGTTGTCTTATTGGCGAAGCATTTTCTAGAAATAGGGAATAAAACTTACCATAAAAATATACCCGGTTTTACTGAAAATATTCTTACCAATTTAAAAGAAATACAGCTTCCCCGGAAATGTAAGAGAATTAGAAAATTTGGTTTTAAATGCTGTGGCTAAAAGCGAAGATCAAAAACCTATAGACAAAATTAATTTAGATTCCAAATTGATGGGTATTAATATCTTGGAGACTTCTGCTTCCCTAGAAGAAAATAATAATGAATTGTATACTATTGACGAAGTTGTAAAATTTCATATTAAAAAAATAATGACATCTACAAACGGAAACGTTCAAAAAGCAGCAGTGATTTTGGGCGTAAGTGAAAGAACCTTGCAAAGAAGATTGCAACAAATGAAAAATAACCCTTCTACATAAAACCTTATTTGACACCTTTGACAAATTTGACGTCATAATTGTCGTTTGTAAAAATTCCAGCCAAAATAATCTTCAAAAATAAAACAGAATAACACTTAAACTATTTGAGCAAATCGGCATATAAGTTGCAATTACCCCATAAAATTGAAAAGGAGTTAAAAATGTCATTTATTCTACTTTATATTTTGTTTGGGATTTTAGTTGGAGCAGTCAGCTTGTATTTCTTAAAATCCGCCCCTCAAGGCTGGGAAGATGCAAACGGTTTTCACTATGGCAGCTTTGATGAAAATGAGATTCAACATACGCAAATTATTAAATCGTCTAGGGCAGCTAGCGAATTAGGCTACAAGCTAAGACAAGTTTAATAGTAAACCCAAATAAAACGAAAGCATTTTTGAAATGAGCGATGTCAGATATATAGACAGAAACAATGAACACTGGTCAATTGAAAAAGGAGATTGGCTGGGGTTTCAATATGAAGAGGAAAAAATAAATAAATCAAAAGGGAACCGGAAAAAAATTTTATTGGCTCTTCTGCTTTTTCCGATTTTAATTTTACTTACTACAATTACGGTTATCAATTTTTAAATAATTAATTGCGTTAGCAAATTTAGAATTAAGAGGAAATAATTAGGAGTTGATTGAAATGCAAAATATTACTCCAATTTCAAAAGAAGAACTTTACAACCAATGTCTTGATTATTGCCTACCTGTAAGCAGAACGGACAGCGTTGAAACATTAAAAAACTTTTTAATTGCCGCGTATGATGAAGTGAAGATTTACGGCGATCCAACTTGCGAGAATAGCCCCGATAATTTTCACCTTGACGAAGAACCAATCTACATAGGTAAGAAGCAAATTAATTTTGGCTACTTACTAAGCCGAATTTTTTCTTTATTTTAATTTCAACTTTTTCCCTACAAAAATTCAAAAAGAGAAATCATCATTTCTAATAAACAATAGAATTGATGAATGAGGAACTATTAAAAATTTTTCTCTTTCAAATTCAATTTCAAAAGAATCCTTCCGCAAAAAAATTGCAAGGTCTCCAGCCTTCGCTTGCAAAGGAATATATTTCACCGTTTCTTTCGATTCTTTCCAGGGTTCATCTTCAACATTTGCAGCCGTTGCATATCCGGGACCAACTTTAATAACATAGCCGCTTTGAATTTTTTCTTTCTCCACAACGCCGGGCGGCAAAAACAAACCAGTGTCTGTTTTATTTGTTTGTTCTTCGGGGCGAATCAAAACACGGTCGCCTACGACAATGAACTTGTCAATATTTTTCAATTGTAATTCCATAAAAATTATTTTCTCAATAATAAAATTTAAATATACTTTATTATATATAACTGGCGTTTGTTTTTCAACAGATTAATATGAATGAGAGTTTTAAGATTTCCTCCTTCCGCTTAAGAAGATTAAAGAAGATAACTTTATTAAAAAGTTCTTACTAATCTTTAGCTTTTTCGTGAAGCTTTTTTATCTCATTATTATTTTTAATAATATCTATCAAATCATCCAACAAGATTAATTCATTAGGCTTATAAAGCAGCTCATAAATTCTGTTTATTAAATTATAATCAGCAGGCGTATCAAGCGTTAATCTAAAAGAAGAGTAATCCGTATCATTTAAATAATTTTTTAATTTAAAAAGATGAGGGTTATTGTATAAAAAAGGAGTTACGTGTTCCTTATCGTAATCAGTTGCGGCTTGCTCGTATGCTTTTTTTAAAGAATCAAAACTAAAAATCTCAGCATCAAGTCCTTTAGGAAAAGTTCTATGAAGTGTATTGCTTAAATAATCAATTTTGATTCCCGTTTTATTTTCGTTTTCAAAAACGTCAATCATTTTATCAATTACCACGGGATCAATAAATGGGCAATCCGAAGTAACTCTTATAATAAACTTTGCATTATATTTTTTGGCGGCATTGTAATATCTGCTTAGCACATTTTGCGAACTGCCGCGGAAATAATTAATCTTATTCTCCAAACAAAAATTTTCAATTAAATCATCTTCTTGCAGTGTAGTTGTTGCAACAATAATCTCATCAATTTTTTTTGAATGTTTTAAACGATCAGCTACTTGCCGCAAAACAGGCTTGCCGCATAAAAGCTTCATTACTTTACCAGGAAGGCGTGTTGAACCGATTCGCGCCTGCACAATAGCTGTTATTTTATCCATCACTTTTGCAGAAGAAACATTTGATCTACATTTTCAGAGCTTACGTATTTATAGTTTTCTTTTTTTAATAATTGTAGCAGAGGAAAATATTTTTTATAAAGACCCGCATAATCTGCTTTCCATAAAAGATTTTTATTTTCGCGATATACTATTTCTTCAAATTCTTCGGAATAATATTCAAATCCCCAAATGAATTTATTTGAGCATCTGAAGATTTCAGAACAAATTGTTTTAAGATTATCCGGAGAAATATGGATCAGCACACCCGAGGTAAAAACAAGATCAAAAAAATTATCTTTAAATGGAATATCAAATGCAGAGCCTTGCAAAATATTAATTCCTTTTGTTCTGCTCTTAGAAATTTCTACTGCGTATTCCTGCAGTTCAATTCCGTATAAATTTTTGAAACCCATTTGGTGCAATGAAAGTAATTGATTCCCCACATTTGAACCTACTTCTAAAATTTTAATTGAGCGCGGTAAAGAACCGATAAAATCTTCATTCATTTTAGCTCTTGATACATCATAAGTTTCAATATAAAATTCATCTAATTGATTCGGGCTGTAAACATTTCTGTCAGTATAATTTTTGCCAAAATCACTTTTCCAAATTTTTTCTTGCTGAGAATTAGTTTCCATTTTTATCCTTAGTTAGAAATTAAATCCCAATTTAACGGCGTTCCTTTTTTAATATCCTTTAAAGCCTTTTTATCAATAACATCTTTTAAATATTTTGGATGAAGCCCGAAGCCAGGCCTTATTGAACGAATATTTTTTTCATTAAAAGATTCTCCCTTTTTTATATCTTCAACAACAAATAGCGACCGGGAAAACTGCCGATTTTTTTTTGCTTTTTCATTCAACTCATAATTAACCGTACCAAGGGATTTTTCAGCTTCTCTAACGGCTTTTACCATTTCTTTAAATTCCTTCGGCTCCAATGAAAATGAAGCATCGGGACCTCCAATTGTTCTATCCAAAATAAAATGCTTTTCAATAATCTTAGCGCCCAAAGCTGCTGCTGCAATGGGAACAGAAATTCCAATCGTGTGATCAGATAGTCCAATTATAGTATTAAATTTTTTTTTCATATCGGGAATAGTTTTAAGATTCATTTCATCAAACGGCGCCGGGTAGGAAGATGTGCATTTAAGCAATGCTATTTGTTCATTTCCATTTCTCTTGCACGCACTAATAGCTTCATCAATATCAGCTAATTCAGCGATTCCGGTTGAAATTATAACAGGCTTATTTTTAGAAGCCGCATATTCGATTAATGGAATATCGGTAATTTCAAACGATGCAATTTTATATGCAGGAACATTCAACTCTTCCAAAAAATCAATTGCAGTTTTATCGAACGGAGAGGAAAAAAAAATTAGACCCAAATCCTCGGCAGCTTTTTTAAGTTTAGGATGCCAATCCCATGGAGTGTATGCTTCTTTATAAAGATCATACAAAAAATTGCCGTCCCAAATTGTTCCCTGCTTTATTTTGAAATATTCATTTTCGCATTTCAGTGTAATCGTATCGGGCGTATATGTTTGAAGCTTAATTGCATCGGCACCCGCTTCCTTTGCAGCAATTATAGTTTTAATTGCAACATCAAAATCCTGTTTATGATTTGCAGAAAGCTCTGCAATAATAAATATTGGAGAATCATCATTAATATTATATTCGGAAATTTTAAGTTCCATATTTTTTAAACGTTAGTTATATTTTTTTAGTGTTTATTTTTCCAGTGAATAAACATTTAATTTCATTTCATTAATCTTATCTTCTTTATAAAATTTAAAGCCTGCTTTCACAAAGCCTTTAATTGATGCTTGATTTTCCGGGCGGATGTACGCATAAATTTTTTTTACATTTTCTTTTGAAGCAAACATTGTTCTGCATGCTGCATTTATAATTTTAGATGCAAGACCTTTACCTCTAAACTTTTCTGAAATGCTTATACTAATAACAGCATCATATTCATTTATTTCAAATCTAACTTGTCCTTTAAAATTATTTTCATCGCTCGCAGTTAAAAATAAATAATTATCACTTGTAATTTTTTCTTCATACCATTTAACGTGCTCTTCCCAGCTAATCTTGTTTTGATTGATAGAGCTGCTTCTTACAAAATCATCATTGGATAATTCAAAAATATTTTTGCTGTCATTTTCATTCGCTCTTCTCAGATAAAAATTTTGAGAGTTAATAATTCTATTAATTATTTCTTTTACAACTCTTGCGCTCCCCTTTCCATCTACAAATTTATTACCCACCGCTGATAAGGATTTTCTTTTATCAAAATCTAATAATTCTTTAATATTTATTTCTATTTGATTAAAAAGGTTTTCGTCATTCCACCAGCCTGCAAATTTTATGAACCCGAACTTTAACCTGCCTTCAATATTAAGCTTTTGATTATCAGCTATGCCAATTGCAATTGTCGGGACGTCTATTCTCGCCAACTCATATAAAGTTTGCCCTGCTGCTGAAACGGCAATATCAGCATTAAGCATAAGCTCTTTCATCCCATAAGCATTAGCCGAATATATTAAATTAATATTTGAAGAATTACCGAAGGATGCTGTGCATAGTTTTTTTATTTCAGTAATGTTTTGAAATCCATTTCCAATTACAAAATGAAAATTGATTTGAGGAAAATTTTCCTTAAAAAAAGTTATTAGTTTGGGAGATAGATTCCGCGAATCTTGTCCGCCCAATGTAACAAGAATATTCTTTACTTCTCTATTTATTTTTTTTGCGGGAACGTTCCAGAATTCTTTTCTTAAAGGAATATATTTTGAACCAAGCAAATGATTTTGACTTGACTTTTTTTGATAGTTAAAATTTTCAGCGTAGATAGTTCCATTTAATATTATTCCTTTAGGATAATCTATTCTTAAATTGTCATCAATATAAACCGGTACATTAATTTCATTTGAAAGCTTTTCGTAAAATTCTTTTTGTGCTAAATAAGAATCTATAATTACAACATCAGCATTTTTAATTTTGGGGAAGACAATTTCTTCAAGCCAATTTATAACTTTAAAATTTGTATTTTTTAATGCTTCCTTTACAGTTTCATCTCCATTGACATATAATTCTGTGCAAATCCCTTCTTCAGCAAATGCTTGATATAAAGAAACGCATCTCGTTAAATGTCCAAATCCAATTTGCGATGAAGCTTCGGTTAGAATTTTTACAACCATTATTCAAGACAGCTTAAGATAGAATCCGAAATATATTTTAGATCATCTTCTTCTAATGATGGATAAATAGGTATTGATACTTCGCGTTTATAAAATTCTTCTGCTACGGGAAAATCACCTTCTTTAAATCCAAAATGTTTTTTGTAATACTGAAGCAAGTGAACGGGAATATAATGAACTTGTAAAATTATTCTTTTTTCTTTCAGCTTTTCAAAAAATTCTTTTTTTGTAATTGACAGTTCATCGAACTTTACTTGCAGAGGATATAAATGATAAGCATGTTGAACGGATTCAGGCGATTGTGGAATAATAATTTTTTTACAATTCTTAAATTTTTCATTATAAAATTCCGCAATCTCTCTTCGCTTAGAAACAAATCCATCCAGCTTTTTTAATTGGCTACTACCAAGCGCACATTGGAAATCAGTTATTCTATAATTAAAGCCCAGCTCAATCATTTCATAATTCCAGGTTGCAGAATTATCAGCCAAAAAATTTTCATCTTTTGTAATTCCGTGTGTTCTTAATATTTTTATTTTTTCGTCAATCGTTTTATGATTAGTTAAAACTGCGCCTCCTTCTCCGGTTGTAATATGCTTAACGGGATGAAAGCTTAAGTTTACTGCATCAGCATATTTTACAGCATAGTTAGAATCGCCTTTATAAGAAGCTCCCAGAGCATGACAATTATCGTTTACAAGTTTAAAATTATATTTATCGGCAAAAAACTTTAAAGTGTCCCAATCGCAGGGATGTCCGGCATAATCAACAGCAACAACAGCTTTAATTTTTTTATTCTTTTTTTTGTAAGAAATAATTTTTTCTTCTAATTTGTTTACATCTATTGTGAAGCTGAGCGGAGCAATATCAACAAAGTCGGGGGAAGCATTTGAATATAAAATACAATTTGCACTTGCAGCAAAAGTAATCGGTGTTGTAATTACTATATCATCTTTACCCCAGCCGAGAGATAATCCTATTAAATGAAGTCCGGCTGTCCCATTAGAAACTGCTGATACATATTCAGAATTAAATTTCTTCGAGAGAGCATTTTCAAATTCTTTTACTTTTGGTCCTTGCGTAAGCCAATCAGATTTTAATACATCGACGACAGATTTTATATCTTCGTCATCTATAAATTGTTTTCCGTATGAATATATTTTGTCAGGCATTTGTTTTTTTGTTTTGATAATTTTTTAATGCAGCATATTTAATGTTTCTGAACTAAGAAAAATATTTTCATTCAACATTATCCTTAATTAATTTTTTAAGTTCATCAACCGATAAGAATATATCATTTGTTCCTGAATTGTACTTAAAATCTAATTCACAAAATTTGCCTTCTTTACTACTGCTTTCCTTCCGGAATTTTTCAATATCCCACAATGGTGTTGATGGAAGAATTACAAAATAATCCTCAAATTCTACTGTGCTTAATGAATCAGTTTCGGTAATCATTTCTTCGTGGATTTTTTCACCCGGTCTTATCCCCACAAAATTAATTTTTGCTTCGGGGGCAATTGCTTTTGCAACATCTAAAATTTTATAAGAAGGAATTTTGGGAATGAATAATTCTCCGCCCCACATATTATCTAAGCATTTCAAAACGAAGTCCACACCTTCCTGCAAAGTTATGCTGAAACGGGTCATCCTTACTTCGGTTACAGGCAAAATACCTTCTTCTTTTTTCTTTAAGAAAAAAGGAATTACTGAACCGCGGCTTCCCATTACATTGCCGTAGCGAACGACCGAAAACTTAATATCGCGCGACCCTTTAAAATTATTTGCGGCAATAAACAATTTATCAGATGTAAGCTTTGTTGCGCCATAAAGACTTATTGGAGCGGCGGCTTTATCCGTGCTTAGCGCAATAACTTTTTTTATATTAGCGTGCATACAGGCATCAATAACATTCTGCCCGCCAATAATATTAGTTTTAACAGCTTCAAAAGGATTGTACTCAGCTGCCGGAACTTGCTTTAAGGCAGCGGCGTGAATTACAATATCAACCCCTTCCATAGCCATTTTCAGCCTTGGCAAATCTCTAACATCTCCAATAAAATAACGAATTAAAACTCCTTTTTTTTCAAACTTGCTTGAGCTTTGCATTTCATATTGCTTTAATTCATCGCGGCTGTATATAATAATTTTTTGGGGATTAAATTTTTCCAAAACTGTAGAAATAAATTTTTTACCAAATGAACCTGTACCACCGGTAATTAAAATAGTTTTGCCGTTCATGTTTCCTCAGTTAATTAAAAAAGTTTAAAAACATTTATCGAGTCTTCTGAAAAATATATTTTAATAAATATTATATTTTTTTCTGAACTACCCACACACTCGGAGAAATTAAATCTAATGGTTGAACTTCAGGATAATGCCTTCTTGTTTCCTCATAAAAATTATTTTGATATACTGAAAGATGAGCTTTTTTTACAAATGGAATAAGTGATAATATTTGTAAACCATTTTTCTTACTTGCCTTTTCCAGGTCATTCAAAGTTATACGATTTAAACTATTGAGATAAAAAGAAGATGCCATTGGATATTCAGACTGTCTAAACTCATGAATATACTTCAAAAAATCTTTTTCATTTAAGCGGCAATGCCCCCACAAAAAATCTAAAGTACATAAGCTATGCCCGCCATTTAGGCTGTAAAAAGGATTGTACTGATGAAAAGTTATTCCCCCCGGTTTAAGTATTCTCTGCATATTGTTAAATGCCGCATCAATATCAGTTATATGTTCAAGTGTTTCCCAACTGGTGATGATATCATAGGAATTATCAGGAGTAGAAGATTTAATAATATCATCTTCTAAAAAAGTTACTTTTTCATTGATAATATTTTTTTCTTGTTCAGAAAATAAGTTTAAAGTTTTTTGGCGAATTTGATTTAAATAACTATTTACGTCATCAGTATGCTCTTCATAATAAAAAGAAACATCCGACCCAGCCGCTCTTTCGCAATCTAACAAACCCAAACAATAAGTTTTCATTCCGTTATGACAGCCGATTTCAAGAATTGATTTTCCTTTAAATCTATACTAAATGAATTTAAAATATTTTTAAAATCTTTTAAATTTCTTTTTGCTTCAATTAAGCTAGTCTTTAATTCAGATGGGGAGGGAATTTTATTTTTGTTTGTTTCATTAAACATATTTTGCCACCCCGGCTTTAACTTATTTCGTAAACCAGAATAAAGAGTATGCTTATTATTAAAGGAATCAGAAAAGCTCCCAATTATTTTTTTATCATAATTGAAATCTTCAATGGAATTTAAAATGATTGGTTCCAGATACCTTTTTAACAAAGATGATTTTTTTATTTTTCCGATTAATGTATTGAGCATTTTTTTTTCGAATTACTCGCTATTTAAATTTATTTTTTCAAAAGCGTCAATATAGCTTCGTTCACTTGCATTAAATATTTCTGCATTAACAGATTCGGCAAATTCCTTTAATAAAAAATAACCTTTAAATGCAAGGTGCAATTTTCTAAATATATCGTGAATATAATATTCTTTCCCATCTAATTTATACATCGCCATTCTATCTTCGCCTTTGTCATAAAAATGTTCGTGGTTTACTGTAGCCTGGCTAAGTTCATCAACTTTAATTCCTTCATGCCATGAATGATCTGCACCGTATAAAAATATTTTTTTATAACCGATTAACAATGACAAAAGTATAGAAGGAATTAATACGTTGTGCGGGCGCGGGGTGCCGAGCTTTAATTTGTAAGTAAAATTCCTAAACCATTTAAAGCCTTCAATGGGAGTTGTGTTGAATTGATAAATTTTTATAAATGGATGCTTATCAAATTTAGCTCTCTGCTTGTTCGTTCTTTTAATATTGGAAGGAATAAAAAGAAAAAGTTCCCACTTAGTTTCCTTTTCAAGCAGGTCAAACAATTTATTTCTGGCATCCTCATGTGCTTGTGTGGGAGAAGTCTGCATCCAAAATTCCGGCGCCACCAAAATATAATATTTTGGTTTTACAATAATATATTCCCTGGAGTAAGCAAAAAGATTTACAGCAAAATTTTCATTATTTATAAAGTAATTAATATTTCTTTCAAAAGTTTCTTTTAGTGAAGGTCCGTTGCCAATAATATTACATTCTAAATTATTTTTAGCTTTAGGAAGATTTATAAAATATTTTGAAAAAAAAATTATTCTTACTACAGAAAATAAAGTATTAAATAAATCTATTAAAAAATATTTTAGCTTTTCTTTTAAACATTTGTTTTAAATAATCCTTTTAAAATATACCATCTTACCACAATAATATATTTAGCTTTTTCTTTTTCATTTTTAAGCATGAAAGAAGCAGCAAGAAAAAAACTTGCAAAAAATTTAAAAATATATTCAATAAATTTTTTTAATAAAGCAAAACTGCCGTCGTTTTTTATTCTGATCCTTTCGCTTGTCCCGATTGTTAAACATAATTTTTTAATGAAGCTGTATTCAAGCCTGTAATCATCAATATTATGATGAACAAGCAAAGACGGTACATAGTAAACAATTTTATTTTGTTTTTTAAGCTTATAAAAAATATCCTTGTCATCACTTCTTAATTTTAAATCCGTATTAAACACACCGGTCTCAGCAAAAACTTTTTTTCTAAAATTCATATTGCAGCCGGAAGGATATTTATTTGCAGGAAATTCTTTTGTTTGATTTCCGAAATCTACTTTTGTTACAAGCCCCCAAATATATTTTGAAAGCCAATTGGGTTCTTCTTTTGTACTATAAATCGGAATAACTTTTCCGCCTATTGCATCAGCCTGCGGTAAATTTTGAAACGACTGATACAAGCTGGTAATAAAATCATTTTGTGCAATTGCATCATCATCTATAAAAGAAATTATTTCACCTTTGGCTTCGGCTATGCTTCTATTACGTGCGAAGGATAATCCCTGCTGATTTTCTATTACATATCTGACATTTAAATTTTTATTTTCATTTATAAAATTATTTGCAATGAGGCCCGTTTCATCATTGCTGTTGTTATCAACTATCAAAACTTCAAAATTATTTTTAGAAAAATTTTGCGTCTTTAAACTATTTAATGCGCCCGATAAAAACTTTGCTCTGTTATAAGTGCATATTGCAACGGTTACAAGAATTTTATTTTCCAGATTTATCACTTATTACTTTTGTTAAAAAATTTTTTAATGTATGAAGGATTTTTCCAATTCTTAATAATTTTTTTGATTGTTTCTATTTCAACAGGCTCATATATTTTTAGCATTAAAAGGATTATCGGAAAAAGTGAAAATGAAATAATTTTAATTAATAAAAATAGTAATTCATTGTTTACCCCAATTATCATCGGAATAAAAAAGAGAATGAGCCCGGTTAAAAATATTTTAATCAGCTTTAAGTTTTCATAGGTTATTTTGTAGAATTTATCAGAATAAATTTTATTTATAAAATGAAAAATAACAAATGCAAATAATGTATTATAAGCTGATGCCATCATTCCGTATTTTGGTATAAGCCAAAAATTTAAACCGATATTTAATACAGCCGCTAATAATGTTAAAGCCGCAATCTGTTTTGTGTTTTTAGTTAATAACATTCCAAGTGAAGCGAAGTTTCTTGTTGCACTAAAAATATATGCTAAAATTATAATCGGGACGACTGTGTAAGAGGGCCAATATTCTGAATTTAATGCAAATACTTTTATAAGCTCTTCGCTGATTAAGGATAAGCCCAAACCCGCCCACACTAAAACAAAGCTCATGTAAGTCATTAACTTAGAATAATATCTTTTGTCATCCGGCTGCCTAAACTTTTTATATGCAGCAGGAAGAAGCGTGAGATTAAAAGGCATTATCAAAAACATATTTAATACACCTGCCGCACGGTAGCCTAAATCGTACAGCCCGACTGTCTTCAAATCGGTATAGATTTGAAGCATATATCTATCGCTTAAATTTAAAAACATAATTCCTATTGTGCCAAATACCAAGGGAAACCCAAAGCTGAAAGCTGTGTTTAAAGCATTTTTGTTAAATTTAAAAATCATGCTTTTAAGCATAGCAGGCAGTTGAATTAGAAATGAAATTATTTCACTTAAAATATATGCGTATAAAATTCCTAAAAGCTCAAGCTTTAAATAAGCGACAAAATAAATTATAAAAGTTAATGCACTTGTTATTTTAACTATTGTAACCACAGTATAAAAAACAGATTTTTCATCTGCTCTTAATTTGTATAGAAAAAGTAAATTAACAACCCGCAGCATAATTATTGCTAAACCTAAAGTGTAATAAATATTATAAGAAGAATTTATTTCCAGTAAATTAAAGAGTGGTGAATGAAGAGTTTCGAGAGCGAAAAGAAAAAGTAAATTAAAGCTTACTACCGAAATTATAATTGTAAAAAATAAAGATTTTTTTTGATTCTTAAACTCCGAAGAATTATTAAATATTAATATTGAGTTTGCCTGTCCTAACGTAAGCACTTCCACTAAAATCATAATGGTAATTTCAATTATGCCCAGAAGCCCAAACTGTTCCACACTAATTAATTTGGTGTAGATAGGTAAGGTTATAATCCCAATTCCTTTTGTGGCAATGTTTCCAATGCTGTAAACAGCGGAATGCTTTATGAACTGTTTAATATTATTAAACATTATTTGAATAGAGAATAATTATAAATTCTATTTTTCTTCTTCTCTAATTTCTTGTTCACTAATTTCTTCTTCATCTTTTCTATAAATAAAAACTGCAAAAATAAATAAAGCTGTTATAGTTATATTCAGTCCCAGTGAAATGTATTTGCCAAATTCAAAACTTTTAGGGTCAAATTTAAATTCTACAACATGCTTACCTTTAGGAACGACCACACCTCTAAAACCGTGGTTTGCTTTGTAGATTTCTGTTTCATTTCCATCAATAAAAGCTTTCCAACCTTTCGGGTAATAAGTATCACCTAAAAATAAAAAGTTTTTCCCCGAAGCATTTACATTTATTTTTATGTATTCGTCTTTGTATGTTTCTATCATTGCTGCTGCTGAACTATCAGGTTTATCAATCTGCATAATTTGATCTTCAAGATAAGCAACTTTTTTAGGATCAAATTGATTATTCTTTACAGCATTTAATATTTCAATAGAGGATTTTTTTGCGAGGCTGTCAACCAGAAAAGCCCGCGGCAATGCGTTAGTATTGTTATACACAACCGTTGTATTATCATTATAAACTTGAACTGCACCGGGAATATTAGCAGGCTTATCAACAACAATATATTTAACGTTCAGCATTCTAAACATGGTAAGATTGAATGCGCCCACCACATCAATGTAATCCTGATAAGTGCGCGGTTTTACGCCAGAGTATCCTGAAAAATCTTGCACAAGAAAATAAACATTAAAGTTTGAATTTTGACTTACAGTACCAAGACCTTCTTTTTTAAAATTTACTATTCTGTAATTTTCTTTATCATTTTGATTTTTAATTGCTGAAATATATGCCGGGGTTTTAAAAGCTTCATCTGTTTGAGAAGCCTCTGTATAGCTTGCTGCTCTTAAGTCAATTCTTAAAAGATCAAACATCAAAAGAAATACTATTCCTAAAACCATTAAATCACTGCTTAACTTTTTTCTAATAAATGCAAATGCTAATGCAAAGGTTAGTGAGACCAGCGCCATATTAATTATTAAATCTGAAGCAAACATATTCGACATATAATCATAAAGAGGCTTTAGCTGTTCGCCTTGCTGCCCTGCCTGTTGAATTCTTCCGATGAACCATTCTTTAATACCGGAACTAAGCATCAGCGAAAGAACGAATAATGAAGCAAAAACTATTGCCGAATTTTTAATTAGCTTTATTGTTTTTTGATCTTCTTCTTTTCTTAAAGAAATTATTTTCATTACTCCATAACCGGCAAGTATCGGCATTGACATTTGTAAAATTGTCAACGTCATTGAAGGCACTCTGAACTTATTAAAGAACGGGAAATAATTATAAAACAAATCATAAAGTACGGGCAGATTTCTTCCGAAGGAAAGAATTAAAAAGAAAAATATCAGCACAGTTAAATATTGGATAAAAGTATTTTTCCAGTTTGAATAGATCCCAAATAAAGCGAGGAAAAAAATTACAACACCCATATACATTGGAACATCAACAAAAGGCATTTGTCCAAAATAAGTATTTACCTCTACCGGCTGTTCTTTGGTTAAAGGTCCGCTGTAAGTTGATTTGCCAAAACCATAATAAGATGGAACCACAAAAGTTAAAATTTCACCGACGGAAAAAGACCAGTTGGTAGCGTATTGGTAAAAATCCGATTCATCTTTTACAGATGAGGCTTGAGTTTTTTCTAAAATACTTTCAGTTCCGCGCGTGGAGTATTTATTGTACTCCCATAATTGCGCATAACTATCGAACGACATTAAGAGCGCAATTGCTGCGGCTGCTATAAATATTATTGCAGATTTAAAAAGCTGCTTAACTAAAAAGTTATTTTTATTTGCAAAGCCTTTTATAAAATAAAAAATGTAGTAAACTGCAACTGAAAGAAAAATGTAAAATATAATTTGAACGTGTGCGCCTATAACAACAAGGTGTAAAAAAATTGTAATTATTAATACGTCCAATAATTTTATTTTTTTGTTAAAGCGAAGAAGCATCATTAAGATTAAGGGGAAAGCTGCAAGGCTTATCATTTTTGTGATATGCCCGATGTAAAGAAAAACTATTATCCCGGTGCTAAAAGTTGTTGCAAGCGAAACTAAAACACTTATAAGCGTGGATGCTTTTCGCGATCGCATAAAAAAGAATGAAGTAAGCGCTATTAAAAAAAGATTAAAAGTGTTTACAGCATAATCTACGCTAAACAATTTACCAATTAATAATTTGCCGTAAGAATAAATTCCGCCGATAAAATCCCACCAGCGGTAAGCTGTAGCAGTGGCATAAGCAGGAAGTCCCCCAAAAATATAAGGGTTCCATAAAGTAAAACCGTCTTTGTCTTGCTGTGCGTAAGCCTGCATGCTTTTTATGGTGATTATATCCCCGGACTGAAAAGTTTTATTCCCGAAGTACATTGGCGAAAAATAAATTAAGAATAGAACCGCTATTAAAATTATTGCTGACAGCGTATGAAATTTATGCGGGATAAATTTTTCGAAATTAAATTTATTTAATTCACTTTCTGTCTGATGTTTTGAAACCCTAATATTTTTTTTCGCTTTTGTCATTAAATTCTGCTAAAGTTTAATTGATGTTATTTTTACGAATTATTTTCAGAGCTTAATTTTTACTTCTTAGCAATGAAATTTATTCCCGAACCAATTTTATTTTTAGAAGAGTAATCTAAATACATCATAACTAAAGTGAAAGGCAGGGTAATTAAATAATAGAATGGAAGTATCAATAAAAATAATTTGGAAACACTTAGCAGAATCATTGGATATTTAATACCCAGCCTCCAGGCTTTGTCGCCCCAGAAACCATAAGTGTAAATTGATTTAAATATTTTAAAGCCTAAAGGTTCTAATTTTATTTTTAAATCTTCAAAAGAATATCCATCCCTGGCATGTTCGCCGATAAAACTTTCTTCTTCGTCATCATGTACATCACTGCCGCCGTATATTGAAGGTGTATTAATTAATAAAAATCCGCCTTCTTTTAAAGCATTAAAATAATTTTTAAAAACCTTTACATCATCTTCAATATGTTCCATTACGTCCACGCAGACAATTAAATCAAATTTATTTTCATAGTTTATTTGAGTTAAATCTTCAATGCCGAATTTAACGTTGTTAATTCCCTGCTGAATAAAAAAATCTTCAGCGTCTTTAATCCAATCTTCTTTTACATCAACAGAATAAATGCTGTTAGGTTTTAATTTTTTTGCCATGAAAAAGGAATATTGCGCGTAGCCAGTTCCGGCGTCATAAATATTAATATGCTTGTCGCCAAAAATTTTTCTTAAGTTTTTTAATTCCCTTCTGACATACCATGAACGAAGAAACATAAGATTTAAAATTTTATAAAAAATAATCCTAAGAAAAGGAATTTTTTTTATAACTGAAGCAAAAATGTTTTTAATTGGATCGTAGTACATTTTAATTTGTCAAATGTAATTATGCAAAAATTAATTGTAATTTTATTTTTGAAAGGCATTTTAAGCGGATGAATATAAATGATAACAAGATTTTTGTAAATACAGCTTAAACTTTATCTTGAACTTGAACTCTATTAATCATCCCTTTTCTTTTATACTGTATTCTTTTTCATTTAAAAAATTATTAACCAGCATTTCGCCCAGCAAACCAACTGAAAAAAATTGTACGCCTACTATGATTAATAAAATTCCTAAAAACAGCATAGGACGGTTGCTTAAAGAATGCCCTGAAATCCACAAAAAGGTTAAGTATCCATTCACAAAAATTCCCACTACGAATGACAACGCGCCCAAAAAACCAAAAAGATGCATTGGTCTTTTTATATAACGGGTGGCAAAAATAACAGTAATTAAATCTAAAAAACCTTTGAAAAATCTTGAAATGCCGAATTTAGTTTTACCGTACCTGCGCGCGTGGTGCTTAACCGGGATTTCTGTAATTTTAAATCCCTGCCAATCAGCTAAAACGGGAATGTAACGATGAAGCTCGCCGTAAACTTTAATATTTTCAACTACTTCTTTTCGGTAGGCTTTTAGTCCGCAATTAAAATCATGAATATTTATCCCGCTCAACATTCGAGTAATAAAATTAAAAAACTTTGAAGATTGCTTTTTCACAAATGGATCGTGTCTTACTTTTTTCCAGCCGCTAACCACGTCGTAACCTTCTTCTAACTTTTTTATGAGATTCGGAATTTCATTGGGATCGTCTTGAAGATCGGCGTCCATTGTAATAACCACATCGCCTGTAGCTTCTTTAAATCCAACGTGCAGCGCCGCTGATTTACCATAATTTTTTCTAAAACTAATATATCTGTATCTCTTGTCTTGCCGACAAATATCGCGTATATTTTTTAATGAATTATCACTGCTGCCGTCATCTACAAAAATAACCTCTAAACCAATATTTAAACTTTTAACGGATTTTTTAATCTCCATTGCAAGAGGGTAAATTGATTCTTCTTCATTTAATAATGGAATTACAACGGAAAGTTTTTTAAAAATTGAATTTTCACGCTGCTGCTGAGGCGAGGTTTGCTTATCGTAATAACGCTTTCTTCTATTGTAATAAGGGCGTTTGGTGTAAGATTTTTCTGAAGAATTTTTACTCCCCTCTTTTTGATTAGATTCGGATTTTGATTCTCGATTGTTTTGACTGTTGATAATAATATTTTCTTCCAAATGTCTCTCGATGTAAAATAAATATACGGCAAAAAATGTACGCCAAATTAATCGAATAAAAAGTTAAAAACAATTGGGAGCGTCAAAACAATTTACATTGCCGACTCAAAAAAATTTACCTTAAAATATTTGTTTGAATTTTTTTTAAGTGTTCAAATATACATAGAGCTTCATTCTCATTCGTCAATCTTGACTTTTTTGTATAGATTATTTAGGTTTGAAAAGAGAAAAAAATCTAACTAATAAAATAAATTCTCAAAAAAGGATATTAGGATATTTTATGAGTGCCACCGAAACTTCCGCCATTGAACAATTAGCCAATAAAGAATATAAATATGGATTTGTAAGTGATATTGATTCCGAAAGTTTTCCTATTGGACTTAATGAAGAAGTAATTCAACAACTTTCGGCTGTGAAGAATGAGCCTGTTTGGATGCTGGAATGGAGATTAAAAGCATATCGCCATTGGCTTAAAATGGAAGAACCGCATTGGTCAAATGTAAAATACAAAAAGATTAATTATCAGGATATATCCTATTATTCTGCGCCAAAAAAGAAACCGAAATTAAATAGCCTTGATGAAGTTGACCCTGAAATGCTTGAGACTTTTAACAAATTAGGAATTTCTTTAGACGAGCAAAAACGTTTGAGCAATGTTGCGGTCGACGCTGTATTCGATTCGGTTTCAGTTGCAACAACTTTTAAAGAAACTCTTGCTAAGGAAGGAATAATTTTTTGCCCAATTTCCGAAGCAATTAAAAATCATCCCGATCTTGTAAAAAAATATCTCGGAAGCGTTGTTCCTTACACTGATAATTTTTTTGCAACACTTAATTCGGCAGTATTTAGCGACGGCTCGTTTGTCTATATTCCTAAAGGCGTTCGCTGCCCAATGGAGCTTTCAACTTATTTTAGAATTAATGCAGCCAATACCGGACAGTTTGAGCGTACATTAATTATTGCAGATGAAGGCGCTTATGTTAGTTATTTGGAAGGCTGCACCGCTCCAATGAGAGATGAAAATCAATTGCATGCGGCGGTGGTAGAATTGGTTGCTTTAGATAATGCTCAGATAAAATATTCAACCGTTCAGAATTGGTATGCCGGCGATAAGGAAGGCAAAGGCGGAATTTTTAATTTTGTAACTAAACGCGGAGCTTGCCGCGGAGTCAATTCTAAAATTTCTTGGACGCAAGTTGAAACCGGCTCCGCAATTACCTGGAAATATCCAAGTTGTATTTTGCAAGGCGATAATTCAATTGGTGAATTTTATTCTGTTGCAATGACTAATAATTATCAGCAGGCAGACACCGGAACAAAAATGATTCATCTTGGAAAAAATACCCGAAGCACGATTATTTCTAAAGGAATTTCCGCCGGCAAAAGTCAAAACAGCTACAGGGGTTTAGTTAAAATTATTAAGAAAGCGGATAACGCCAGAAATTTTTCCCAATGCGATTCTCTTTTAATTGGAGATAGATGCGGCGCTCATACTTTCCCTTATTTAGAAATTAATAATCCATCGGCGCAAATTGAGCATGAAGCCACAACTTCAAAAATTGGCGAAGACCAAATCTTCTATTTAAATCAACGCGGAATTTCTACTGAAGACGCTATCGGTTTAATTGTAAACGGTTATTGTAAAGAAGTTTTTAAAGAACTTCCTATGGAATTTGCCGTGGAAGCGCAAAAGCTGTTAAGCATTAGTCTTGAAGGAAGCGTTGGATAGTTAGTAAAAATCAAAAGTTTAAAAAAAAATTAAAATAGAATCAATTTCATTAAGGAATAAAATGTTAGAAGTAAAAAATTTATTTGTTAAAGTTGAAGGTAAAGAAATATTAAAAGGTATAAATTTAAAAGTTAATGCGGGAGAAGTTCACGCTATTATGGGTCCCAACGGTTCAGGCAAAAGCACGCTTGCACAGGTTCTTGCCGGAAAAGAAGAATACGAAGTTACCAAAGGCGAAGTAATTTTTAACGGTAAAAATTTATTTGATCTTTCAACTGAAGATAGAGCAAGAGAAGGAATATTTTTAGCTTTTCAATATCCGGTTGAGATTCCCGGGGTTAGCAATACTAATCTTTTAAAAACCGCTTTAAATGAAATAAGAAAATATAGAGGCGAAGAAGAATTGGATACTATGGATTTTCTTTCATTAATAAAAGATAGAATGAAGCTTGTGGAATTAGATCAATCACTTTTAAGCCGTTCGGTTAATGAAGGTTTTTCCGGCGGTGAGAAAAAAAGAAATGAAATTTTTCAAATGGCGGTTTTAGAACCAAAGCTTTCTATTTTGGATGAAACTGATTCAGGGCTTGATATTGACGCCTTAAGAATAGTTGCAAACGGCGTCAATAAATTAAAGACAAAAGACACTTCTACCATCGTGGTTACCCATTATCAAAGACTTTTAAATTACATTGTCCCCGATTTTGTTCACGTTCTTTATAAAGGAAGAATTGTAAAATCCGGCGGTAAGGAATTGGCTATGGAGCTTGAAGAAAAAGGCTACGATTGGATTAAAGAAGATAAAAATGAATTAGTAAATTCTTAAACTTACTATTGGAATGAACTTTAAAACGAAAGTTAAAAAAATAAAATGAACGATGTTTTAGATTTTAAAAATTGATTTATAAAAAGCTTTGAAACTTTTGAAAACAGTCTCAACGGCGAAAGCAAAAAACCGATTCATCAAATAAGAAAAAATGCTATTAATTCTTTTAGCGGACTCGACTTCCCCACTACTAAAGACGAAGAATGGAAGTACACAAATATTTCTCCATTGCTGAATCATAATTTTGTTTCTTCAAAAGGCAAAACAAAATTAACGCATAAAGACATTAGCAAATTTTTGTTTGATAATATTAAGGACAATCATTTAGTTTTTGTTAATGGATTTTATTCTGAAGAATTATCGCGCATAGAAAATATTACTAAGGGCGTGGTAGTTAAAAATCTTGCAAAAGCAATTGAAGAAAATTCTGAAATAGTTGAAAAACATTTTGGCAAATACGCTGAGGTAGAAGGACAAATTTTTACATCGTTAAGCGCTGCTTTTACAAGCGACGGCGCATTTGTTTTTGTGCCGGATGGTAAAGTTGTTGGAGAGCCTATTCACGTTTTATTTATTAATGATTCAAACGGCATAGAGATTTTGTCGCAGCCGCGCAATTTATTTGTAGCAGGGAAAAATTCACAGGTAACCATAATCGAGCATTACATTTCTTTAGATGAATCAATTTATTTTACAAATACGGTAACGGAATTTATTGCTGATGAAAATTCAATTGTGGATCATATTAAACTTCAAGAAGAAAGTAAAAACGCATTTCACATAGCCAGAATGGAAGTTGATCAGGAACGTTCATCCAACTTTACTTCGCATTCAATTTCACTGGGAGCGTCAATCGCCCGCAATGATTTTAATTCAAAGTTTAACGACGTTGGCGGCGAGTGCATGATGAACGGATTATTTTTAACAGACGGCTCGCAGCTTTTTGATACTCACACTTTAATTGACCACGCAAAACCTAATTGCAACAGTCATGAACACTACAAAGGAATACTTGACGGTAAATCAAGAGGGGTTTTTAACGGTAAAGTAATTGTTCGGCAGGATGCGCAAAAGACAAATGCATTTCAAGAAAACAATAATATTATTTTATCTGATGAAGCGCTTGTAAATACAAAACCGCAATTGGAAATTTTTGCGGACGACGTTAAATGCTCACACGGTGCTACTATCGGACAGCTTGATGACGAGTCTATGTTTTATTTGAATTCAAGAGGCATTGGAAAAGAAAAAGCAAAAGCTATTTTGATTCACGCCTTTGCAAGCGATGTTTTAACTTCAATAAAAATAAAAGAAGTACGCGAATACCTTGAAGAAATTTTAAATAAAAAATTTAATAACTAAAATTAGAAGTTTTAACAACTTCTAAAACCGGAATAAAAAATTTGAGCTTATCAATAAAAAATAAGAAACCAATTAACGCTTTTGACGTTGAAAAAATCAGAAATGATTTTCCGATTCTTAAACAAACAGTTCACGGAAAACCTTTAGTTTATTTTGATAACGCGGCAACAACTCAAAAACCGCAAGCAGTTATTGATTCGCTGTCAAATTATTATTCGACAATAAATTCAAATATTCACCGCGGCGTTCATACTTTAAGCGAAGCCGCTACACAAGCGTTTGAAAATTCAAGAGTAAAAATTCAAAAGTATATAAATGCCAAGAGTGAAAAAGAAATAATTTTCACGCGCGGCACAACCGAGGGAATTAATCTTGTGGCAAATTCTTTCGGCGGAAGTCATTTAAACGAAGGCGATGAAATTATAATTTCTACGATGGAACATCATTCAAACATAGTCCCCTGGCAATTGCTTGCTTCTGAAAAAAAATTAAATATAAAAGTGATCCCTATTAATGACGATGGCGAAATTATTTTTGAAGAATTTGAAAAATTAATTTCAGAAAAAACAAAACTTATTTCTATTGTTTATGTTTCAAATTCTTTAGGCACCATTAACCCGGTTGAAAAAATAATACAAACCGCTCATTCAAATAATATCCCGGTTTTAATTGATGCAGCGCAGGCTGTAAGTCATTTCCCAATTGATGTTCAAAAATTGGATTGCGACTTTTTTGCTTTTTCCGGCCACAAACTTTACGGTCCCACCGGAATTGGAATTTTATACGGCAAACAAAATTTATTAGAAGCTATGCCCCCATTTATGGGCGGCGGAGATATGATTTCAAAAGTTACATTTGAAAAAACTACTTTCAATGAACTGCCTTATAAATTTGAAGCAGGCACTTCCAACATTGCCGATGCAATTGGATTGGGCGCGGCAATAGATTATGTAAATGAAATCGGATTGGAAAATATTTATCATCACGAAAATGAATTACTTGATTATGCCACTAAGGAAATTTTGAAGTTAGATAAAATTAGAATTATTGGAACGGCTAAAAATAAAAGCGGCGCTCTTTCATTTGTTGTTGAAGACGTCCATCCCCATGATATTGGAACGTTTATAGATTTTGAAGGCGTTGCAATTAGAACCGGACATCATTGCACGCAGCCGGTAATGGATAGATTTAATATTCCCGCAACTTCCCGCGCGTCCTTCGCAATGTATAACACAAAAGAGGAAGTTGATATTTTTATTAAAGCGTTAAAAAAAGTTTTAGAGGTTTTTAATTAATGGACGCTGAATTAAGAGAATTGTATCAGCAAGTAATCTTGGATCATAATAAGAGCCCAAGAAATTTTAAAAAGTTAGATAACGCTAATTATTTTGCCGAAGGTTACAACCCTTTGTGCGGCGACAGAATTGATGTTTATTTATTTGTTGAAAATGACGCAGTGAAAGATATTTCTTTTCAAGGGAATGGTTGCGCAATTTCAAAAGCGTCGGCTTCATTAATGAGTTCAATTGTTAAAGGCAAAACTGTAGCCGAGACTGAAATTTTATTCGAAAAATTTCATGATTTAATTACCGGAAAAATTAATGACAATGAAACTTTAGAATCGCTTGGCAAGCTATCGGTTTTTGCGGGAGTAAAAGAATTTCCCGCAAGAGTAAAATGCGCCTCACTTGCCTGGCATACAATGTCAGCTGCTTTAAAGAATGAAGAAAAAATTACAACAGAATAAAAATGATTTGACGAATCATTAATAGATTGGATTAGAGAATGGAAGATATATTTCAAAATAAAAGTGAAATAAAACCTATGGCTGAATTAAATAAGCAAGCGCTGGAGGATAGAATTATACAGGTGTTAAAATCGTGTTACGATCCCGAAATACCCGTAGATATTTTTGAGCTGGGTTTAATTTATGAAATCAGAATTGACAATGATGCAAATGTAATTTTAAAAATGACTTTAACCTCTCCAGCCTGTCCTGTTGCCGGCTCGCTGCCGGGAGAAGTTGAAAGCAAAGTTGCTTCAATTCCCGAAGTTAATAGCTGCAAAATAGAATTGGTTTGGAATCCCCCATGGGATAAAGATATGATGTCCGAAGTAGCAAAAGTAGAATTAGGATTTATGTGATTAGATAATTCAAAAATCAATCCGCCACGGCGGATTGAACTTTAACGTTTTAAAAATATTAACTGAATAAATAAGGAGTACAAATGTTCAATATACTTTCACGCCAACCGATGTATGACCAGGATTCTGTCCAGCCGATGCGCGATGAATTAGTGGCGGTTGGATTTAAAGAATTACTATCCGTACAAGACGTTGACCAAGCTATAACTGTAAACGATGATAAGACAGCTTTAGTTATGATAAACTCAGTATGCGGATGCGCCGCCGGCAGCGCCCGCCCCGGCGTCTCTCTCGCTTTGCAGAATAAAATTATTCCCGATAAACTTTACACCGTATTTGCGGGTCAAGAAAAAACGCGGTCGATAGAGTAAGACAAATGATTGAAGAATATCCGCCTTCATCGCCAAGCGTGGCATTATTTAAAAACGGAGTATTAATTTATTTTATGCAGCGTTTAGACATTGAAGGTTACAATGCCGATCACATTGCAAATGAATTGATAAGCGTTTTCAACGAACACTGCTCAGCGCAAGGTCCATCAATTCCCGCTGAAGCATTTGCAGAAGTTCAATATGCAAAACAATGCGGATCAAAAATTCCTTTATATAAAGGATAAGGTAGTTTGAATAAATGAGATGAAGATTGAATGATTGAATAAAGAATGATTGCATGATTAAAATTTCATGCAGTCATTCCTATTAAAAAGTAAACGTTAAATAATAATTGAAATTTTAGAGTTACAGAAATATGAAATTTAGTTCGCAGGAAGAATATGGATTACGATGTTTATTAAGAATTGCTAAAGCCTCGAACGGTTTAACTATTCCTGAAATAAGCGATATGGAAGGTTTGTCAACTGCGCTTGCCGGGAAACTTTTAAGACTGCTTCGGCTCGGCGGTTTCATTGATAGCTCCCGCGGGCAAAGCGGCGGTTACAAATTATCACGCCCCGCGAATGAAATAATTATCGGCGATGTGCTGGCTGTTTTAGGAGGAAAACTTTTTGAAGAAAATTTTTGTAGCGACCACGCGGGCATTGAATCAATCTGCACTCATACTATTGATTGTTCAATCAGATCTTTGTGGAAATCAGTTCAAAATTTAGTTGACAGCGTTCTAGATAAAACAACTTTGCAGGATTTACTGGGGAGTGAAAGTGAAGCAAAAGTAATTGTAAATTCTTTAATTGTTGACGAGGAAATTTCAAACTGAAAAATTCATCGAGTAATAAAATATTATCTTCCGCCCGCTAATCTATTTTTTCTTCTTTTCTTCCTGCAATGTTTCCCCTTCGGTTTTTAAGTAGCCTTCCTTTAACAAAGTTTCATTTGATTTATAAATTATAATATTCACTTCATTTGAGTTATTAAATCCCTTCGATTCAATTTTAACGCCGTCAATAACTTTTTCCAGCTTTACTTTAGCGTAAAGTTTATCATCGGCAACTAAATCTTCATCTAACTTGGATTTTTTTTCGGAGATGTTTGTCAACGCCCAATATACTCCCTTCTTGGCATTTTGATATGCTGTATTTATATCACCTTCTAATTTTGATTGCGAATAAAGAAAAGATGAAAGAAATATGCTGATGAAAAATGATAAAGAAAATAATTTCATAAAATTGCCCTTTGTTTAATCAACTCAATTTAAAATTTAGTAATTTAAAATAATCATTTTAACCCAGTCATTTAAAATTAAATTTATAGAATTATGAAAACAAAAATGTTTTTGCTCTTAATAGTTTTATCCGCAAATTTTATTTTACCGCAGCAGGAAACCTCTTCATCAAATAAAAATAAATTTATAAAAATAGCAGATGGGTTAAATTTTCCGGAAGGACCCGCCTGGGATGGCAAAAATAATCTCTACGTCTCAAGCTGCTATGGCGGATACATAAATAAAATTACAAATGATTCTTCTTTTAAGTTTATTGATTCGACACAAGAACCTTTTAGACTTAAACAAACCAACGGATTAACTTTTGACAAAGATGGAAATTTATTCGCCTGCGATTATGGAATTGGAGCAATACTTAAAATTACCCCCGAAGGTGAAGCTGCAATCTACGCTGATGGATTTGAAGGTAAAAAATTTAATCGCCCAAACGATTTAGCATTTGATCAGAATGGCAATCTTTATTTCACTGATCCAAAATCTTACGGAAAGGATAAACCCGATGGAAGAGTTTTCCGAATTGATTATCAATCAAAAAAAATTACAATAGTTGCTGACCAACTATGTTTTCCAAATGGAATTGCTTTTTCATTGGATGCAAAAAAATTGTTCGTATGCGAATCCGCGCAAAGCAGAATTTTAGCTTTTGATGTTGATGAAAATGGAAAGCTAAATAACAAAAAAATATTTATCGAATTGCCCGGCGGCGATCCCGATGGAATTGCTTTTGACCAAAATAGTAATTTGTATGCCGCACATTTTGGAGGCGGACAAATTTTTGTTATTTCTCCTGAAGGTAAAATAATTAATAAGCTTGAAACCCCCGGTAAAAAACCGAGCAACGTAGAATTCGGCGGAGAAGATTTTAAAACTTTATTCATCACTGAAGACGAAACAAATTCCGTTTATAAAACTGAAGTAGAAATACCCGGGTCGAAGTTATTTTATTCTCCTTTAAAATGAACTGATAACTTATTAAAAATTGAATGTAAAAGAGTAAATGATTAATAGTTAAAAAAGTTTGATGAAAATGAATGAAAAAATTGTTTCCAAAAAACCTCCGATAAAAACTATTGCAAAACCATTTGATGTATTTATCCAGTCTGAAATTTCGGGCGGACTGCTGCTATTATTCTGCACAATCATTGCGTTAGTCTGGGCTAATTCCCCTTTTGCTGAAAGTTATTTCCATTTCTGGCACACAAAAATTTCCATTTCATTTGCAAACTCAGAATTAAATTATTCTATTCATCATTGGATAAATGACGGACTAATGGCAATTTTCTTTTTTGTTGTGGGGCTTGAAATAAAAAGAGAATTTTTGGTAGGTGAATTATCTTCGGCAAGGCAGGCTGCTCTTCCTGTAGCGGCGGCGCTTGGCGGAATGATTTTGCCTGCTCTATTTTATTATATATTTAATGCGTCAACCCACGGAGCAGACGGCTGGGGAATTCCCATGGCAACCGATATTGCTTTTGTAGTTGGTTTGATGGCGCTGCTCGGTAAAAATGTTCCTATCGGTTTGAAAATTTTTATAACCGCCTTAGCAATAGCGGATGATATTGGAGCCATATTAGTAATTGCATTTTTTTATACTTCAAACATTTCATTTATCAGCTTAGGCATAGCAGGCGGATTTTTAATTTTGTTAATTGGCGCAAATTTTTTAGGCGTTAGAAATCTAATAATTTATACGCTGCTGGGAATCGGATTGTGGCTGGCTTTTTTACAGTCGGGTATT
The DNA here is from genome assembly GCA_963782985.1 of uncultured Bacteroidota bacterium. Classification (GTDB taxonomy): domain Bacteria; phylum Bacteroidota; class Ignavibacteria; order Ignavibacteriales; family Ignavibacteriaceae; genus CAVSWT01. Next base: position 3,669 of record CAWALU010000008.1, on the reverse strand, counting down.
CACGCAACCATTGCCGGGGTTTTACTTGCATTTACTATTCCCGCGTCTGCAAGAATTAACACCCGCGAATTTCTTACTGACGGAAAAAATTTATTGAATAATTTTGATAAAGCCGGCGTAGAAAATACAAATGTTTTAACCAATGAAGAGCGGTCATCAATTGTACAGGCAATGGAAAAAAACTGTGAAAGAATTTTAACTCCTTTACAAAGATTTGAACATGGACTTACGCCCTGGGTAACGCTTTTTATTATGCCGCTGTTTGCGCTCGCGAATGCAGGCGTCGCTTTCAAAAAAGATTTTTTTGCCTCTCTAATGGATCCTATAAGTATTGGAATTATTGCAGGACTATTTTTCGGAAAGCAGATTGGAATATTTATATTTTCATATTTATCAGTAAAACTTAAATTTGCTTCGCTGCCTAAAAATGTAAATTGGACAAAAATTTACGGCGCAGCAATATTAGCCGGCATAGGTTTTACGATGTCTCTATTTATTGCAAATTTAGCTTTTAGTGAAGAATCGCTGCTAAATATTTCTAAAGTTGGAATTTTAACCGCATCATTAATTTCAGGAGTTGTGGGTTTTATCATTTTAAAAGTTGGGTTAAAATCTTTAAAGAATGATGCGAGCTAGTCTTTTTTAGATAAAAAAAAGAGAAGTTTATTAAAGAAGATTTTTTTTTCTAACCTTTAAATTTATGCTTCCAACTTAAGTTAAGTGAGGTTCACCTTAAAGGTGAGCCTCACTTACTCACCTACTAATCAATAACTATTTCAGCAGTATCATCTTTTTTGTTTGATGAAAATTGTTAGTAGAAATTGAATAAAAATAAATTCCGCTTGAAAGATCTTTTGCATCAAAGCTTATTGTATATATTCCGGCAGGTTTTTCTTCATTAACTAAAGTTGTTATTTCTCTTCCGAGTAAATCATAAACCTTTAAAGTTATTAATCCGTTTTCTTTAACTGCATATTTTATTTCTGTTGATGGATTAAATGGATTAGGAAAGTTCTGCATGTCAAAAGCTAAAGGAATTTCAATTTTGTTTTCAACCATTTCCTCTTTTGATATTTCCACATCATAATTACCAAAATCAATTAAGTGCCCTAAGCTTGCAAAAGTTCCTTTTTTTGACATAAGGTCTTTAAATCCTAAGCTAACATTTATCTTTTCTGTACTAAAATCTATTCCATCTAACAAAAATGTCTGTTGTTTGCTTATACTAAATTTGTTAGATACAATATCAAAAGACATATCATTCTTAGCAGTAATTAGTTTGTTGCCGGTACCTTTTAGCTCTGCAAATAGTTTGACATTATTTATTCCTTCTTCAAATAACTTATCAGCATTTTCCATACTTATTTCATATTCTAATACTATTTCTCTTGCGTTTTTAGGAATAATATTTCCGCTAGTTGAAGTTAATAATCCCCAGCAATTTTCTGTGGTTAAATTAAAAGTATCTAAGTCAACCGGAAAGAAATCTATATTTTTATTTGTACCATCCTCTAACTTAAAGAACATGTTATTTAATTTGACTTCAAGAAAAGCACCGTTAGTATCAAGTACAGCAATGGATCTTGAATATTTAACAGGCTGCTCTGCTTCTTTACTTAATGTTTCGTTAGACATCGTTATTTGACTCGGAAAAGTTGGGCTGGAATAAACATATTTAGCGGTAGTGCTGCCTATTGAAACACTTGGATCATTTGAATTCAGAGCAATAAAAGCAGGCGAAGACCAAGTACTTCCGTTAAATCTTGTTTTATAGATATAATTTGAATTACTATAAAGTAAGTCAATTTTATTTGATGCTAAAGCAGTTATGGTTGGCGAAACTTGATTACTGCTTGTTACCGACCAATATTGGGAAGGCCAACTTCCATTTGCGCTAGAGTTCTTCCTGTAATAAGTTCTTGGATTACCAGGATATCCTCCTGAATATGTATATCTTGTCCAGGCTAAATGCACACTTCCATCCGATGGTATTCCGCAAATTGTTGGAGCTGTATTATTTGACTGATATGGAATTATATTAGAAAGATTAACCGGCGAGCTCCATATTCCATAATAATTATTTTGATAACGATAATAAATATGTTCATCTGTCGGATTTCTATAGGCTAAACCGCTATATTCACTTGCGCCACAAGAAGCTATAGTTGGACGGCTTTCATTGGGTGTTGCTGAAATCTGTTGGCTAGTCCACTCTGAGGGAGATGTTGGAACGAAATAAGTAGTAGTTTTCCCTTTTATGCCGGATGCAGTAGAATAAGCAGCAGTTAAACGATAAGCACTATAGCTGTTAAATAATATAACAGGAGAAGGTTCTGAAGAAGAGATGGAAGGATCAAGAATATATTTTGACCAGGCGCTTCCGCTGCTATGAGCATAATAAATATCATAAGTAGAAGTCCCGGTCTTTCTTTGCCAGGTAACAAATATAAATCCATAATTGCCTGAGGTTATAGAAGGATAATCATTCCCTCCATTTCCATCACTTAATCTCACTGCTGTTTGCCATACGCCGTTTGAGTATTTTCTATAAAAAATTTCACCGCCAGATGGGAATACTAAATGATAATTGCCTGACTGATCACGAACTAATTTTCTTTGTCCATTTTGCCACAGGGCAGTTTGATTGATTGTTTTGTTTTCACTTGCTAATAAGTTTAACGCTTCTAATAAAGCTTTGTGAGCGTTTATTCTGCCGTAACCAAGTGCATTGCTATATCCATTCGCACCATAAGGATGATCTATTGGCGCGGTAATTTTATCTGCCGTTGTTTCCAAAATATTCGTTACTTGCTGGTAAGTAAAAGCTGGATTTATGCTTTTGATTAAACCGGCTAATGCGGCTGTAAGCGGAGAGGAAAAAGATGTGCCGCTTCGATAGCTATAACTTCCATTAGGATCGGTAGTAAAAATATTTTCTCCTGGCGCAGAAACATCTATAAAACTTCCATAATTCCATCCGCTTCTAAATTCTTCCACACCGTTTACCAATCTAGTTCCACTAACGGCAATAACACCTGGATATTCAGATGGATAATTGTGAAAAGGTAACCGCATCGGATTACAAAGATCATTATTAGGCCCATCGTTTTTAGGTTCATTACCCGCAGAGGCTATACATATTATCCCTTGGTTTATAGCATTTGATACAGCTTGATTAATTTCAGGATAGTCATAAGGTACAACTGGGTTAGCTATTCTAATATATTTTTCTCTATCAGGACATTCACTCGGAATTTCATCAAACACCAGTTTCAATATACCGAAACTCATATTTATAATATCCATTCCTGCATTTGCTGCATTAACAATTCTTTGGGCAATTAAACTATTTGATGAAACGGTTAAGGGACCTCCGTAATTATAAAATTCTAAATTCCAACCTAAGCTAGATACACCCTTATTGTTATTAGTATTTGCACCTAATACGCCAGCTACCCAGGTTCCATGAGGCTCGTCGATATGAAAATATCCGGTTCCTCCAGCTATCTTTCCTTGAAGGTCTTCATGATTTGGCATAATCCCTTCGTCAACAATTCCAATTTTAATAGTACTGCTTCCATGAGTTATATTCCAGGCGCTTTCTGCATCTACTGCATCAAGATTCCACTGCACTCCAGCAATATAACTTGGGTCGTTCGGTTCATCATA
>CAWALU010000007.1:0-242744 GCA_963782985.1 uncultured Bacteroidota bacterium | reverse complement strand
TATTATTTCTGAAGAGCGAACTATTAAAATCATTGGAAGAATTTTAACGCTTTCTGAAAAAGATGTTAAAAAAGAACTTAAGCAGAATATGACCGAATATGAAGAAAGGCATCAAAGACTGCGGGATTATTATTTTAAAAGATTTGAGAGTATTAAGCACTATTTATTAACTGATCAGCCCTTGACTTATGAAAGAAAATTATTAATTGGCGCGTATTTTACTTTAGAATATTCTTTGGAATCTGCCGCATTGTTTAATCCCTCAATGGTTTGGCATCCGGACCAATCAGATATTCCGGAAGGAAGCCGCCGTTTTATTTTAAGTCTGCGGGCTACAGGCGAAGGGCATATTTCATCTATTACTTTTAGAAGCGGAGTTATTGATAAAGAGAATAAAATAACAATAAATGAACCCACCCGTTTTGTTACAACTTCAGAAAATATTTCCAATCCCATTTATGATAAAATGCTATTTGAAAAAAAACTTTTCGAGCTTGATTTATTAAACGATTTCGCAAAAAAAATTATGAACAGCCTTGAAGATAATTTCACGATAGCTGATCTGGAAGAATCTATAAAAATATTGTTTCGACCTTATAAAAATAAAAATGGAGATTATGAGTTTACCGCAAAAGCAATTTTATCTTTAGCTCTTTCAAATTATGAAATTCAATATAATAATGAACAAAGACTTTCTGAGAGAATAATTTTTCCTCATTCACCTTCTGAAATAAATGGAATTGAAGACGCCAGGTTTGTGGAATTTTATAATGAAGAGGGGGAGAGAACTTATTACGCTACCTATACGGCTTATGACGGCAAAGTTATTTTTCCGCAGCTGCTTGAAACAAAAGATTTTCTTCATTTTAAAATTACAACATTAAATGGACCGGAAGTTAAAAATAAAGGTATGGCTTTGTTCCCCAGAAAAGTTAATGGTCTTTATGCAATGATCTCGCGGCAGGATAATGAAAATATTTTTTTAATGTTTTCCGATCTGCTTCACTTTTGGTACACTAAACAATTAATACTTAAGCCGACTTATCCCTGGGAATTTGTTCAGCTTGGCAACTGTGGTTCGCCAATCGAAACGGACGCGGGATGGCTGGTGCTAAGTCATGGCGTTGGCGCTATGCGAGAATATTCTATCGGCGCTTTTTTATTAGATATAAATAATCCCTCAAAAGTAATCGGGCGTTTAGAAGAACCGCTTTTAACAGCCAATGAAAATGAGCGCGAAGGCTATGTGCCTAATGTGGTTTATAGCTGCGGCGGAGCAATATATGGCAATGAATTAATAATTCCATACGCAATGTCAGACCACGCAAGCAGCATTGCAAAAGTAAATTTAAATGATTTACTAAATGAGTTGACTCGAAATAATCCATAATAATAATAGTAAAGACGTTCTGAGAACGTCTCTGAATAAACAAAATTCTTTAGGCGTTCACTGAACGTCTGTGCCAAATAACATGACTTCTAGAATAAAATTACTCCCTGTTTTTATTTTCCTTTTCTTAATAAATATTTTTTCACAAAATAAAATTGAACGAAAAGATATTGAAGTTCATTTTAAAGGCGATGCACAAATTGAAGTGGGCAATCACTTTGTCGGTGCCGAATTTCATCACAGCTTTCCTGCGCCGCAGCGAATAAGTTTTTATTATCCGGCTGCTAACAGCATTGATTTAAGCGCTGATTATTGGAAACGTGATTCTACTTTTATAATGACGATGGGCTTAACTGAAGGGGAAGATGATCTTGAATGGCTGCACGCAAAACCATTTGAGTTTGAACTTACTCCGTACTCAGTTTCATTTAAAAGAATTGAAAAGACGCGAGAGATAAAAATCTCTTATAATTTTTGTAATGATAAACCGGTTATGGTTTTATCAATTGAAATTAAAAACTTAACTGACTCAATTAAAACTTATACTTTGTTTACCGATTTAGCGGCGTCATTAAAAACTTCACACACTTATAATCATAAAACTGATGCATCGTCTGAATACGATGATACAACAAGTACGACTTATTTTAACTACGATGAATTGGAAACTAAGTATGCGCAAATATTTGTTTCAAATATCGGGGCCATTCCAGTTTTTAAAGATGATTATACCAATACTAAAAATCTTAATAGAAAAAATTGGTGGAGGGATGGCGATGATAGAATTGAAAGTGATTCTGTAAGCTCTGAAAATATAGAAATTCCAGCCGCAGGTTTTATATACCAAGAAGCCGTGAAACGGAATGAATCGTTAAAGATAGTTCAGTTAATTGGTTCTTCCACAAAAAATGAAATGAAAGAATTAGTTAATCAACTTCGTGCAAATTACAAAGATGAAATAAACGCTTATGAGAATTTTGTTTTAAGCGAAGTAAATAAAAATTTATTTTTAACCGGCGATAAGGTTTTAGATAAAACAATTATTTGGGCGCGGGCGGTACTTGCGGTTAATCAGCATTACATTGACGGCAGCATTCAGCCGATGCCTTGCCCCGCTGAGTACAACTTTTATTTTACGCACGATGTTTTGCTTACAGACTTAGCTGCGGTCAATTTTGATTTAGCAAGAGTTAAAAATAATCTTCAGTTTATAATTGATCATGCAGATAAAAATAAAATTATTCCTCACGCTTACTATTGGAAAGATTCAACATTTAAAACCGAATACGCCACTCCGGATAACTGGAATCATTTTTGGTTTACAATACTTTCGGCAAGCTATTTAAAACATTCCTCCGATACATCTTTTGCAAATCAACTTTATCCATTTATTCAAAAATCAATTGAACAAACATTGCAGAATGAAAAAGATGGATTGATTTGGGCTTACCGTCCCGATTGGTGGGACATCGGCCATAACTTTGGTCCGCGGGCTTATATGACTATTCTTTCAATTAAGTCTTTAAAAGATTTTATCGAAATTTCTAAAGCATTAAATAAGAAAATTGATTTTTCATTCTACGAAAAGCTTGCTGACACAATGCAAAAAACTTTGAACGAAAAATTGTGGAGCGAAGATCAAAAATATCTTATCAATTTTTATGAAGATGGTTCTATTGATAAGCATTATTATATGGGTTCGCTGCTCGCAGTTTATTTTAATTTGTTAGATGATGAGCGAAGTAAAGAATTAATTCAAACAGCTTCTGAAAAATTATTAGACGAAAAATTAGGAATCTACACTTTGTTCCCGATGGACTTTCATCTTCTAATTGATAAATTAAAATTTGCGGGCAACGAAGCAGGCGAGCCTTTTAAATATGCCAACGGCGGAATTTGGATGCACGGCAACGCCTGGTATGCTTTGGCTTTAATTAAAACCGGTCAGAAGGAAAAAGCGTTGGAGTTTATTAAAAGAACTATGACGTTGAATGGAATAATTAATAGTCCAAATGGACAGCCGGCTATGTATGAATACCGCAACAGCAATTACAACAAACCAAATGAATATGGTAAAATTGATAAGCCCCAATTTATGTGGGCGGCGGGCTGGTATTTGTATTGTATTTATGAATTGTTTGGAAAATAATTTTATGAATAGTAAACCTGATTGCTACAAGAATAATGTTTATCGTCTTCACTTATACTCTTTCAATTCATCAGCGTATTGCTGCGCTTTATTTTCGTCATCCCGCATTTTAAATAATACATACAAATCAGAGAGTCTTTTATAATCGCCTAAATTATTTTTATACTCGCTCAAATTTTTATGTTTAATATGAAGATATTCTAATTCTTTATCGGTTATGTTATGATCAAATATAGTTTCCATTTTATCTTTCTCTCATCATTTTTACAAACCTACTCTCACCTAAAATAAATTATATTGAATTTGTAAATAGTCAACTATTATACCATTTGACGTATTTAACAATTGAAATTAAAAATTTTAAAATGAAAGCAAATAAGTGTATCAGATTTAGATTGCCTATCAAAATAGAGCGAAAAAAAATAGTGAGCGGATAAAAAATTTAATTGGGAATTAAGAAAGGTTCTGCTTGAAGAAAAATTATTTTGGAGTAAAATTTTTAATTAAATGATAAAGGAATGAATATAAAAATCCCACCGACGATAATAATAAATCGTAATTACCCAACGTAAAATCATCCGATATTCCTAACGAATATGCAATAAATTTTGTAAAAGCTATCACTGCAAAATAAATTAAAAAGCCAAATATCCCCGCTCTCAATGGTATAACTATGTAGTTCATAATTATAGATGTAGATTTTGATGAATTTGTAGAAATATTATCCGGCTTTGTAATCACTTCTTGTTTTACCGCATCCACTGTAAAAAATCCTTCATGTGTTAGTAAAATAAAGTTACAAGTATAATGCCATTAAATAAACTATTAAAAGCAATATTATTTTTAATCATTAATTTTCTCATAACGAAAATAATGATTATTTGTTACTAAAATGCGAAAGAATTGTTACGCTTATATTAAATTTTCTAAGAAAAATTGAAATTCAATTCCACCCAAAATTACATTAATTATCCTGGCATTTATATTGAAACCCTATATTAAAAAGGAGTAAAAATATGGGTTTTGAAAGCGTAATAATAATAGTTGTATTTATCTTTTTAGTAATTTTTTATATTAGAAAAATTGATTAAGTCTCAAACTTTATTTCCAGTCTCCTCAAAGAAAAATTAGATCAATTTAAAATGAATTAATTTTTCTTTTCTAACTAAAAATCCCACTTCAAAATATCCTCTAAACTATCCTTGAATATAATTTCCAAAAAAAAATTGAAAATATGTGTGATAAGTTTGATACGTGTGATAATTTTGTGATAATTAAATAATATCTTTTATTACTACAAATGGAAAATTACAAATGCACAATGTTTTAGTAATTGAAGATGAAAAAGCAATCTCCGATTTACTTGAAATTCATCTTTCCGATTTAAATTGCAAAGTAACAAAAGCTTACGAAGGAAATGCCGGGTTAAGTCTCGCTCTAAATAATACTTATGATTTAATTGTGCTTGATTTAATGCTGCCCGGATTAGATGGTTTAGAAATTTGTAAAGAAATAAGAAAGAAAGAAATCTACTCGCCTGTATTAATTCTTACGTCAAAATCAGAAGAGTTTGATAAAGTTTTAGGTTTGGAAATTGGCGCGGATGATTATTTAACAAAACCGTTTGGAGTTAGAGAATTTATTGCAAGAGTAAAAGCGATATTTCGCCGGGTGCAGGCTATCCAAAAAGAAACTGATAATAATAGCGACATAAATATTGGCGAGATTTCAATTGAAGTTTCAAAAAGAAAAGTATTACTAAACGGGGACAGATTAGAACTTACGCCAAAAGAATTTGATCTTTTATATTTGCTTTCCTCGCATCCCGGCAAAACTTATTCAAGAGAGCAGCTTTTAAGTTTATTGTGGGGTTATCAATATAACGGATACGAACACACCGTTAATTCACACATCAATAGACTTCGCAGCAAAATTGAAGAAGATGTTTCAAATCCAAAATACATTTTAACAACCTGGGGCGTTGGTTATAGATTTAACGATTTAGAAAATATTGATAAATGAAAACTCAAAATTCAAAAGTAAATAATAAAAGTTTTTTAGATAGTTTATTTTGGAAGATTGGCGCTACGTTTTTATTAAATTTTATTAATACTTTCCGCCGTGTACTTGTACATATCTGTTTTTACCGCTGAAATGTATTTTCAGGAAGCCAACCAAAAACTTAATGCAGATATTGCTCCACACATTGCAAATGAAAATCAATGCTTTATAAATGGAAAGGTTAATGAAGATGTTTTAAAAAATGTTTTCCATAATATTATGGTTATTAATCCAAGCATTGAGGTTTATTTGCTAAACAATGAAGGGAAAATTTTAAGTTACTATGCCCCGGAAAAACAAATAAAATTAAAATCACTTTACCATTGAACCCAATTGAAAAATATTTAAATAACAATGGCAATACCTTTGTAATGGGTCCGGATCCTAAAAATAGAGATAAAGAAAAAGCATTTTCAGCCGCAAGAGTTTATGAAAATAAAATTCAACGGGGATACATTTACGTGGTTCTTGAAAGCGAAGAATATGATAACGCCACGCAAATGGTTTTTGGAAGTTATATAATGCGTCTTGGTTTTCGTTCAATGATCATAACCCTTATAGCGGCTGCGCTTATTTCGTTAATTGCTTTAGGATTTATTATAAGGAATATGCGAAAAATTATTTCCGCTGTGCGTGAATTTAAAAACGGGAATTTAAAAGCGCGGGTTAAGCTTAAAGGTAAAAATGAACTTTCAGAATTTGCTGATAATTATAATGATATGGCTGATACCATAGTTAGAAATATTGAAGATATGAAAACGATGGATAATTTAAGAAGAGAATTAGTAGCAAATGTTTCGCATGATTTAAGAACTCCGCTTGCTTCTATTCAAGGTTATATTGAAACGATATTAATGAAATCAGAATCTCTTTCTGAAATTGAGAGACAAAAATATATGCAGACAATTTTAAGCAGCACAGAAAAATTAAAAAAACTTGTGGAAGAATTATTTGAGCTTTCAAAGTTGGAAGCGCGCGAAACAAAACCTAAGCCCGAGCCATTTTCTTTAGCGGAGTTAGCGCAGGACATCCAACAAAAAAATTTAATAATCGCTAAAAATAAAAATATAGAATTGACGACTGCCTTTGCTTATGATCTGCCTTTGGCTTACGCTGATATTAGAATGATGGAAAAAGTTCTTCAAAATTTAATTGAAAATTCTATCAAGTTTACAAATGAAAATGGCAAAATTAATATTCAGCTTAAAAATGAAAACCAACAAATATCAGTGAACGTTAATGACAACGGCGTGGGCATTCCTCAAAATGAACTTAGTCATATTTTTGATCGGTATAATCAAGGGAAAAGAGTTAAGCAAAATGACGGCATTGGCTTGGGCTTGGCAATTGTTCATAAAATATTAGAAGTGCATGGAATAAAAATTTCTGTAAAAAGTAAACCGGGCGAGGGGACAACATTTTATTTTAACGTGCCCACATTCAAACCGGGCGTTAAAACTTTAAAAAACTTTAGCTATTAATATAAACTCCAATTTACATTTCGCTTTAATATTAAGTGATAATTTTTTAGAATTTCTATTTGCTCGCCGATGCAAAATTCTCATATTTATTTATATTAGCGAATGATTTTTTCTTCTATAAAAAAACATTCGGCGTTTCCTATTATATTACTCGCTGTTTTGTCCGTCATTTGGGGAAGCTCGTTCATCTTAATGAAAAAAGGATTAGAAGCCTTTTCACCCACCCAAGTTGGAACGGTTAGAATATTTTTTGCCTTTTTGGTTTTGTTGCCGTTCGCTTTTCCGTACATCAAAAATATATTTAAAGAGAATTGGAAAAAAATATTGCTGTTAGGAATAATAGCAAACTTAATTCCCGCAATATTATTTGCCGCCGCCGAAACCGGGTTAAGCAGTTCTATGACGGGCGTATTAAATGCAATTACGCCTATGATGACATTAATTATTGGTTCAATTTTTTATAAAAATGTTATTCATAAACGTCAAACTTTTGGTTTAATTATAGCTTTTGCCGGTTCAATAACTTTAAGCTTTGTCGGCACCGCCGGGAAAATTGACAGCTTTAATTTCCATTCTCTTTACGTTATTGCTGCAACCGTTTGTTATGGCTTTGGATTAAATATGGTACGCAAACATTTTGTTAAAATAAAATCCATTGCGCTTTCTGCGCTTACTATGTTTTCCATTGGACCGATTGCTTTAATTTATTTATTAACCACAGATTTTTTTCATAGACTTTCAAATCATCCGGGTGCCTGGGGTTCATTGGGATATATTTTTCTTCTTGGCGCAGTTGGAACCGGTTTTGCCTTAATTCTTTTTAATAGATTAATTCAGACTACATCAGCGGTTATGGCTTCATCGGTAACATATTTAATTCCTATAATTGCTGTTGTTTGGGGAGTAATTGACGGCGAGCCTTTTTTCATGCTGCACATTGTAGCAATGATATTAATTATCGCCGGGGTTTTTCTCGTTAATAAATTAAGCCGGTCTTAAATACAACGTATACTTATTACCACCTTCAATTAAATTGTGATTTACTCCTTCCATTAGTATTTTTATCATCTCAATTAAAAAGATTTTCAAAAAAAATAAAAGAATACGGAGTGGTAGAATGACAACAATAATAGATATACTCGGAAGAGAAATTTTAGACTCGCGCGGCAACCCAACTTTAGAAGTTGAAGTGCAGCTTGAAAGCGGAATTATAGGAAGGGCGGCAGTCCCCAGCGGAGCTTCCACCGGCGAACATGAAGCGGTTGAATTGAGAGACGGCGATAAAAAAAGATATATGGGCAAAGGCGTTTTAAAAGCTGTTGAAAATGTAAATGAAAAAATTGCCGATCAGCTTATTGATTTTGACGCTGTTGATCAAGCCGAGATTGATCAGATTCTAATTGATTTGGACGGAACTCCAAATAAAGAGACGCTTGGCGCAAACGCTACATTGGGCGTTTCTTTAGCCGTGGCAAAAGCCGCCGCTGAAACTTTAGGTTTGCCCTTGTATAGATATATCGGCGGAACAAATGCAAAAACTTTGCCTGTGCCGATGATGAATATTCTAAACGGCGGCAAGCACGCTGATAATAATGTTGACTTTCAGGAATTTATGATTATGCCTGTGGGCGCGCCAAACTTTGCTGAAGCTTTAAGAATGGGCGCTGAAACTTTTCACGCGCTAAAAGATGTTTTAAAGAAAAAAGGTTACAACACTTCCGTCGGCGATGAAGGCGGATTCGCTCCTAATTTAAAATCTAATGAAGAAGCGATTGAAGTAATTTTACAGGCAATTGAAAAAGCCGGATATAAAACCGGGAAAGAAATAGGTTTAGCTTTGGATGTTGCTTCCAGCGAAATGTTTTTAAAGGACAAAAAAACTTATCAATTTTTTAAATCAGATAAATCAGAAAAGTCTGCCGCAGAGATGGTTGATTTTTACGCAAACTGGGCAAAGCAATATCCAATTTTTTCAATTGAAGACGGACTTGATGAAAACGATTGGGAAGGCTGGACTGTATTGACTGAAAAACTTGGAAATAAAATTCAGTTAGTGGGCGATGATCTTTTTGTAACCAATACCGAAAGGCTTGCTGAAGGTATTGAAAAAGGAATTGCAAATTCTATTCTAATTAAAGTAAATCAAATTGGAACTTTGACTGAAACTTTGGATGCAATTGAAATGGCTAAGAAAGCAGGCTATACTAACGTTATCAGCCACCGTTCCGGCGAGACCGAAGATGTTACAATTGCAGATATAGCTGTGGCAACAAACTCCGGACAAATTAAAACCGGCTCGCTTTGCAGAACGGACAGAGTAGCAAAGTATAATCAGCTTTTAAGAATTGAAGAGGAGTTAGATTGCGTTGCTCTTTATCCAGGAATGAGTGCGTTAAATTATTCCGCATAAATGCAGACAATTATTTAATTAATAATAAAAGACAGAGCCGATAACTCTGTCTTTTTTTTATATATATGAATAGGAAAAATTGAATGCCATACATCGGTGAGCTTAGCGCTTTATTAACCGCATTGCTTTGGTCAGGCACTTCTCTGGCATTTTCATCCGCCGCAGTAAAAATTGGTCCGCTTCAATTAAATATTAATAGAATGATTTTAGCTTGTATATTTCTTGCGGCAACAATTTGGATTTTAAATTTTGATACTGCAATAACTTCTACTCAAATTATTTATTTATCAATCAGCGGCGTTATTGGGTTGGTATTCGGCGATAGCTTTTTATTTAAAGCATACCAATTAATTGGAGCGCGTTTAAGTATGCTGCTGATGGCGTTGGCGCCTGCAATGGCTGCCGTGCTTGCATATTTCTTTTTAGAGGAATCATTATCCAGTTGGGCTGTGGTTGGTATGTTTGTAACAATTGTGGGAATTGTATTTGTGCTGCTTGATAGAGGGGAGCAGCCCAACGCAAAAGTTACACACAATAAAATTGGAATATTTTATGGGATACTTGGAGCTTTGGGTCAAGCTGCAGGATTGATATTTGCTAAGTTTGCCTTTCAAGAAGGTGAAGCAGATAAAATGGTTGCAACTTTTGTCCGCTTATTTTCATCTGTTGTTATTTTGCTTCCGTTGGCTCTAATTTTGAAAAAATATTTGAATCCAATTAAACTATATAAAAACAATTTGCCTGCGTTGGGCGCAACTCTTATTGGCACTGTTTTAGGACCTTATCTCGGAATCACTTTTAGTTTGGTTGCAATAAATTATACTAAAGTAGGAATAGCTTCCACGCTTATGTCCACAATGCCAATTTTAATGCTTCCGATGATAAAATATTTTTATAAAGAAACATTAAGCGTGCGAGCAATTGTCGGGGCTTTTATTGCCGTTGCCGGAGTTGCAATTTTATTTTTAAGATGAATTAATTAAATCAATATTCTTCGTTTTTATATTCTAAAATATATTTTGTTATTAATGCAATTCAAAAGTTTGTTCGTCTTTCAATGCTTTACCGAAATGTTTTTTATATAAGTCTTTATATTTATTTAGAAGTTTGCCGTCGGCTGTTTTATCATTCACAATCAATTCATCCGGGTTTAGTTCTAAGTCAATTTTTTCATTGGCAGAATTTATCAATTTATCTTTAATTAATTCCGACTTTAATTCATCAATAAATGAATCTAGTTTCTTTTAAATCAGAATCGAGAATATCAATACTAATATGAACATTGTTTAGGTTTTTCATTGCCTCATTAAGCTCTTCTTTTGCTTTTTCCATATCAACCTTCATATCAATATTAATATCAAAGTTTAAATCTAAATTTTCTAGCTCATCATTTAGCTTTTCAAGTTCTTTATCCAGCTTGCCGGAGTCAAAATCAAAATGAAAATTTTTAATCTTAGCTTTTTCTAATTTTTCCAAAGCTTCGGCCAAATTTTTTTGCATTAATTCTTTATTCAAAATTTTGCCGCTTATTTTAATTTTATGATTTTTTATTTGGTCGTCAATTTTCTTCATATTCTCTTTAAAGCTCTTAGTATTAAATGTGGAATCATCAAAGTGAAATGAAAAGCGATTTTTTTTATTTATACCATCTAACTTTTCGTAAACTAAGCGCCGGAAGCCGCTTATTTTATTTTGTTCAACTTTATCGCCGTCAATGGTTAATGAATAAATTGAATCATCGGCAAATTCAACTTTATAATTTTTAGTTATTCCATTTTCATCATTATTAAATATGAAAGTGGGTTTATCAGTATTATGATAATTTTGAGAAGCGGACATTTCTTCTTTTGACGATGAGCAAGCGGTAAAATATGCGCCTGCTAAAATTAATAATGCAAAAAGTAAAAATTTCTTTTTCATATAATTCTCCTAAATATTTTAAAATAAATTTTTGCTGTTATTTGTTAAGACGAATTATTAAAGAGAAAGTTTAAAAATTTACAATTATTGTTTTAGTAGTTGATTATTCGGGATGAATGGAAAATTGGAAGGATGAATATTTACTTAAAAAAACATTTCGTTATATAAAGAATTATAAATATGAAATGTTATATCATCAAAACAAACAAAAATTACTTTTTCAATTTGGCTGTTTTGTTCTAGAAATTTTTGAGTTTGGGTTAAAGCAATTTCTGCTGCGCGTTCAATTGGGAAACGATAAATACCTGTACTGATAGCCGGGAATGCAATTGTTTTTATTGAATTTTCAACTGCCAATTCCAACGAGCTACGGTAACAATCTGCTAAAAGTTTATCTTCATTTTTAGTGCCGCCGTTCCAAACTGGACCCACTGTGTGAATTATATTTTTAGCCGGCAGATTAAATCCGGGTGAAATTTTTGCTTCGCCCGTTTTACACCCGCCAAGTTTTTTATTGAATTCTAAAAGCTGAGGTCCGGCGGCGCGGTGTATAGCGCCGTCAACGCCGCCGCCGCCGAGAAGCGAAGTGTTTGCTGCGTTTACAATTGCACCCACTTTTAATTTTGTTATATCGCCCTGCTGAATTTTAATTTCTTCTATTAGCATTTTAGTTCTTCAGTTAGTTAATATTTGCAAAAATAATTACGCCTGAATCAAGAAGATTTTTTGGAATAAAGAATTTCAAAAATGGAACGCTTACTCATTTTTTAACGGAATATAAATATCAACCTTGTAAAAATTATTTTCCTTTGTTACTCTCATTAAGTTATCCTGATCATAAATTAAATGAAGCCTGCTTTGAATATTTTTTAATCCAATGCCCGCTCCTTTTTTATTACTAAATCCTTCGTCAAAATTATTTTCAACTGAAAGGCGCAAAAAGTTTTCATCTTTTCTACAAGTAAGTTTTAAGGTTACTTTATCAAGAGTTTCATAAACAGCGTGCTTAATTGCATTTTCAAATAATGGCTGCAGAATCATATTTGGCACTGACATTTCAGAGCATTCAGTTTGAATTTCTTCAATGTATTCAAACTTATCTTCAAATCTAATCTTCTCAATATCCAAATAAAGTTTTATGTTTTTTAATTCGTCGCTCAGTTTATTTTTTTGTTTTTCATTATTTGCCAAAGTGTATCGGAGAAAATCCGCCAGCTTTAAAATCATTTCTCTTGCTTTATCCGGATCAATGGTGGTTAAAGCGCTCATCGAATTTAAGCTGTTAAAAATGAAGTGCGGATTTATCTGGAACTTTAATGATTTTAATTCCGCTTCGGTAACAAG
The DNA here is from genome assembly GCA_963782985.1 of uncultured Bacteroidota bacterium. Classification (GTDB taxonomy): domain Bacteria; phylum Bacteroidota; class Ignavibacteria; order Ignavibacteriales; family Ignavibacteriaceae; genus CAVSWT01. The sequence goes on along the minus strand of CAWALU010000007.1, from coordinate 229,989 downwards.
ATTTTTCATTTCAGATTCCTGCACAATCCGTTCGTTAAATCTTGAATAATAAATTATCACATAATAAAAAGTTGTTATTAAATAGTAGAACAAAAATCCAATTAAAAACCGCCAGGGAATACTTTCATTAAAGAAAAATATATAATCATTAGCGGCATTTAATCCTTTAACCATAATATTATAAACAGCGAACAGCCAAATTGTCGACGATAAAATTCCGCCAACAATGTAGGCGGCTAAAATTTTGTAAATGTTTGTTTTTTCGAAAGGGATAAAACTAGCGGGATACCAAAAACTTAAGCCCAGCGCCGCTAATAGAAGGTTTGAAACTATGCTGTCGGTAAAAGCAATATCGTATTTTACATTTAGCCCGAAGGTGATAAGTAGAAAATAAATTAGAGAATTTATCAGCCAAAAGACTAAATAAAATAAAAAGTATTTAAATTTTTGAAATAGGGGATTTGAAACCATTTTGATTAATTAATATTGATTTCAAAATCTTGATTTAATTTCGCCGCCGCCAAACATTGCCAGACCTTTTACAATCAGTGTTCGCGACAAATCAACCGGCACATTTGGGTCTCTTCTAATCTTATTTGAAAAGCCGCCGAAAATTGGCGTAACGCTTAACATTACATTCCAATCATTAGGCACGCGGATTTCAGCCCCTCCGAACATAGCAAGAACATCAATTACATTATTCCCTTCTGCAAGTTTGCAGTTCGTTAAATCAATTTCAGAGCCGCCGAAAATTGCGGTTATATTTCCGCCTTTAAAATTATCAGAGTATATAACTTTTGTTCCGCCGCCAAAAATTGATATGTCGTCAATTGTATCATTTTTCAAAGGCGCTCCGGTTTCATCAAAATTGCCGCGCGAATTTTTTTTCTGTTTAAAAATTATGTTTACGCCTATAGCAATTATTGCAAGGGCGATTACAACTTCAAAATCAAGATCGTACCAATCAAAAGTTCTGCGTAAAAGGAAAAAGCCGCCTAAAAAGGTTAGAATTATTCCAAGCGTTTTTTTATGAGAATTTATTAATATTAATATTCCCGCAGCAAACATAAAAAAGGGCCATGAAAAAATTAGGTGGGGTAAATTCAAACTAAGCAATCCAAAAGATCGTAATAAAAATAGACCGCCTATAAATATTAATATAGCTCCTAAAACAAATCTTGTATTTGTTGTGTTTTTATTTTCGTTCATTTCAAACTCCGTAAGAAGGTTTTATACGTTTATGGAGTGAACATAAAAAATATGTAAGAATATATGAAGTAAAATTCGGTGAACATCCGAAATTTATCGGTAAGCGGTAAAAACCGATGTTGGTTTAAGTTTTAAAGATGATAATCCCTAAAATATTTTCTTAAAATTCCATCAGCTTTTTTATAGCCAAGCTGGTTAGATTCAACAAAATCTTTGTAAGCGGCTTTTTTATTTAATAAGTAGAAGTAAGATAATCCCCTGTAATAATAAGCTTCCGCGTCGTCGTCATAAATAAAAATATATTTTTTCAAATCAGAAATTGTACTGTCATATTCTTCTAATTCAAACCAAACAACGCCGCGCCAATAAAGCAGTTCAAAATCCAATGTATCCAATTTGAAAGCCTCGGTTAATTCATCTAAAGCGTCGTCGTAATTTCCATCGTAATAATCCTGTATCCCTTCCTCTTTCAGAGATAAAATTTGTTTAGGCGGATTATGAGGTTTTGGAAGGGGGAATTTTGGCTGATAAGGGCGAACGGGTTTAGCAGGATAATGATAATATCCGTCAACAGTTATAATATAATCAACTGCTTCGTCATCAGAATTATAATTATCATTTTCCTCTTTTTGCTTATGAACCGGCAAATCATGTTTAACTTCAACCGGCGTTACTCTGGGTTTTCCTCTTATCGGCTGTTTAATAATTGGAGATTTATAAATTTCATCATTTACAACTTGCTTTTTTAGTTCTTGGGGACGAGGATTTTTATTTTCAATTTTGGCGGAAGGCTGGGACTGTATAACTTTTTGCGATTGATCAACTTTATTTTGTTGGACTGGCTCGGAAGTTTTACGCGGTTGTGTTGTCTCGCGCGGCTGAACTTCTTGGTTCGGTTTTGATTTTTGAGGTCGCTGCTGCGGGAGAATTAATATAGCGCTTAGAAAAAATAATAATAAAAAATAAATTAGAACTGTTGTTTTTTGTAAATGTGTTTTCATCTTTTGACTCCGCTTAATAGAATTATAGTTTCAATTTAGAGGCCAAAATTTTCTTATGATTTAATGATAGTTAAGCCGTATTAATTTTTAAATGAATATAATTATAAACAGCGCCGTCTTTTATTTTGTGCATTAGATTAGCTACAAATACAATTTGAAATTCTGTATATTTGACGTCAAAAAACTTTTACTTTTATGGATAAAAAGTTGAACTCGAAATCAAATAAAACAAAATTAAATTCAGAAAAAATTCTTGTTACTTCCGCATTGCCTTATGCAAATGGACCGATTCATTTAGGGCATTTAAGCGGCGCATATCTTCCCGCAGATATTTATGTGCGTTTCAATCGTTTAAAAGGAAACGATATAATTTTCGTGTGCGGCTCTGATGAACACGGAGTTCCGATTACAATTAGCGCTGATAAAGAAGGAGTTAAACCAAAAGTAATAATTGATCGCTTTCATAATATTAATAAAGAAGCATTTGAAAAGTTTGGGATGAGCTTTGATATTTATTCGCGTACCAGCTTGCCGCTGCATCACGAAACTGCCAAAGAATTTTTTCTCGAATTTTACAATAGGGAAATTCTTAATGAAAAAAAATCGCTTCAATTTTATGATGAAAAAGCGAAAATGTTTTTGCCGGATAGATACGTGGAAGGAACTTGTCCCGTTTGCGGCTATGTTGAAGCGCGAAGCGATGAATGTGAAAACTGCGGCTCATTATACGATCCCAAAGAATTAAAAAATCCTAAAAGTAAAATCACTGGAGAAACTCCTGTTTTAAAAGAAACTACTCATTGGTTTTTTCCGCTCGGCAAATATCAAAAAAGACTTGAAGAATATATTAATTCGATGAACGAATCTTTTGGATGGAAAGATAACGTGCTTCAGTATTGCAAAGGCTGGTTTAAAAGCGGACTTCAGGATAGAGCGATAACGCGCGATTTAGATTGGGGAATTTCTGTGCCGGTTGATTCAGCCGAAGGAAAAGTTATTTATGTTTGGTTTGAAGCGGTGCTTGGTTACATTTCAGCGACAAAAGAATTATCGAAGCAGAGCGGGAATGAAAATTTGTGGAAAGATTATTGGCAAGGCAAAAATACAAAGTATGTAGCTTTTATTGGTAAAGATAATATTGTTTTTCACTGTATAATTTTTCCGGCAATTTTGATGGGATGGAACGACGGCGAAAAGGAAAAATTTATTCTTCCGCAAAATGTTCCCGCAAATGAGTTTTTAAATTTTGAAGGGAAGAAGTTTTCCAAAAGCAGAAATTGGGGAATTGACGTAATTGATTTCTTAAAAATTTTTTCCGCAGATCCTTTGCGGTATACGTTAGGCGCCAACCTGCCTGAACTACGCGACACTGACTTTACGTGGAAAGAATTTCAATCCAGAAATAACAGCGAGCTGGCTGACATTTTCGGTAATTTTATTAATAGGACTTTTACTTTTGTTCATAAAAATTTTGAAGGCAAAGTTCCCGTTAGAGGACCGATTGAAAAAATTGACGCTGATATGCTGAATTTAATTTCAGAATATCCGGCTAAGATTTCGAACTTATTTGAAAATTATAAAATTAAAGAAGGCGTGCAGGAAATTATGAATCTTGCCCGAGCGGGAAATAAATATTTTAATGATTCCGAACCGTGGAAATCAATTAAAACTGATAAAGAAAAATGCGCCGCCACTTTGAATATTTGTCTGCAAACTATTTATACTTTGGCGGAGCTATTTAGTCCGGTAATTCCGTTTTCATCTGAGAAAATATTTAAAATGTTAAATTCAAAACAAACCAATTGGGATGACTCCGGTAAAGAAAATTTAGAAGCCGGTCATCAATTAAATAAATCAGAAATATTATTTGAAAAAATTGAGGATGAAGTGATTGAAAATCAAATTAACAAATTAGGCGAAAATGATGCGCCGCAAAAGACAGAAACCATTGAGCAAATAAGCTATGAAGATTTTATGAAAGTTCAGCTTAAAACAGCCGAAGTGATTGAAGCCGAAAAAGTTGAAAAGAGCGAAAAACTTTTAAAGCTAAAAGTGAAAGTCGGCGATGAAGAAAAACAAATTATTGCGGGCATTTCCAAAAGTTATTCGCCTGAGGAATTGATCGGGAAAAAAATTGTTGTAGTCGCAAATTTGAAACCGGCTAAATTAATGGGACTTGAATCTCAAGGGATGATTTTAGCTGTTGAGAATGATGAAGGAAAATTACAAGTTTTATCCGTGGAAAGTACAGTTAAAAATGGAACGCGTGTAAAATAAATTTTGAAGGACAAAGTATGAACAAGTTTTTTCTTTTTTCTTTTTTGATGTTGCCGTTTTTTTTGTTTGCTCAAATTCCCGCTGAAAAAATTACAAAAGAATTAAGCTATCAAATTGAAAATGAAAACAGCGCAAATCAAATTCTAATCTGGATTACATTTACTGATAAAGGCGGTCAACTGCAAAAATTATATAAAGCTCCGGAAGATGTTGTTAGTGAAAAATCTTTGGAAAGAAGAAGCAAAGTTTTACCTCAATCGCAATTAATTGATATGGATGATTTGCCTGTTAATCAAAATTATATAACGCAAGTTGAAGATTTAGGATTTAAAGTTAAACAAAAATCTAAATGGTTTAACAGCGTAAGCGGTTTTGCTAATGAGGAAATGATAAATAAAATTTCTTCGCTTCAGTTTGTAAAAAAAATTGACGCGGTAAAAAAGTACAAAAAAAGTAACGACCAGCCGGAAAATGAATCAAAAGAAATAAATCAAAATTTTAATAAGTCCATTAAAAAAACTTCTTTGGATTATGGGGATTCATACACGCAGTTAAATCAAATAAATGTAATAGCGGCTCACGAATTAGGATACGCCGGACAGGATGTAACAATTGGCGTGATGGACGCCGGAGTTAATAGGTTAAATCACGATGCGTTTCAATCAATAAATATTATTGCTATGTATGATTTTGTAAATAATGATTCAAACATAGGCGATGAAAGCGATATGGGAGAAGGGAGTCATGGCACATATACGTTATCTGCAATAGGCGGATACTTACCGGGCAAAATTATTGGACCAGCGTATTCAGCTAATTTTATCCTTGCAAAAACTGAAAATACAGATAGCGAAACTCCTATTGAGGAGGATAACTGGATTGCAGCTTTAGAATGGGCGGATAGCATCGGCGTTGATGTAACTTCTACTTCTTTGGGTTATAATGATTTTGACCCTGCAGGAGCCGGGGGATCGGATTTAAGCTGGCAGGATATGAATGGAAACACCGCTAAAATTACTATTGCCGCTGACTTAGCCGTTAAGAAAGGAATTTTAGTTTTTAATTCCGCCGGAAATGAAAATTATAATCCGGACCATAACACTATTATTGCGCCTGCAGATGGAGACAGCGTTATTGCCGTTGGAGCCGTAACTTCTTCCGGAAGCCGCGCATCGTTTAGCAGCGTGGGCAACACGTTCGATGGTAGAATTAAGCCTGATATAATGGCTATGGGGGTAGCCGTTGCGTGCGCTTCAAGTACCAACAATAGTTTTATAACTTTTATTAACGGCACTTCTTTAAGTTGTCCATTAGCCGCCGGCGCGGGCGCCGTTATTTTATCTGCAAATAAAAATCTTACTCCAATGCAAATTAGAGATGCGTTAAGAAATACAGCGTCCAACAGTTCTTCGCCTAATAGAGAAATGGGATGGGGAATTATTGATGTAATTAAGGCGATGAATTATTTACAAATTTCTACCGGTGAAATAGAAAGCGATTTACCTGAAACTTTTAAATTATTTCAAAATTATCCTAACCCTTTTAATCCAAATACAAAAATTAAATTTAGACTTAATCAGGAATCGAATGTGGAGCTTTCGCTATATAATATTTTGGGTCAGAGGATAAGCGTTTTGTTGGATCAAAATTTTTCGGACGGCGAACATGAATATCTTTTAAGCGGGAGAAATCTTTCCAGCGGAATTTATTTTGTAAGGTTAAAAACAGGAGATAATGAAAATGATATAAAAATTATCTTGCTAAAATAAATTTTATTTAACATTTTTTATTGCGAATATTTTTAACGACAACTACAAAATTTGCATTTATTATCGGGCATAAAATCATTTCCATTTTATTTAATTTACCTTGATTTTCAAACTATCAATAACTAAACTAATCAGCTTAATTTGCTGAAATTATAACATTTACGGAGCTATTTTCTATGTACAAAAAAATCATTTTATTATTTTCATTCTTACTCTCCTTTATTCTCATTTCCTGCTCGCCCGAACATTCCGAAATAGTGTTATCTAAATTTGATGATCACTCAATAACTATGGGCGAATTTGAAAAAGAATATGCAAAAAATGCGGGCGGTATTGAAGCTGCAATGAAAGACAGTATTGCCAAGTATAAAAATTTTCTTGATCTCTACACTAATTTTAAAATGAAGTTAAGAGACGCCGAAGTTAGAGGTTTTGAAAATGACCCCGAGCTAAATGCAGAGTTGTTAGATTATAAGAAAAAAGTCGGAATTTCCTTTTTGCTTGAAAAAGAAATTGTGGAGCCGGGTGTTAAAGATTTATATAATAAAAGAAAATATGAAGTAAGAGTCAGTCATATTATGATTGTGCCGGATTCTTCCGGCGACGCCGCCGCTAAAAAATTAGCCGCTTCTATTTTAGACAGCATTAAAAACGGCGCTGATTTTTCTGAAATGGCTGCAAAATATTCCAATGATAAATATTCAGCTAAAACAGGCGGAGACATTTATTATATAACAGCGGGGCAGCTTCCGGTTGAGTTTGAAGATGCGGCTTATTCTTTAAATGTTGGACAAATGTATCCCGAGCTTGTAAAATCGAAATATGGATATCATATAGTTAAGCTTACAGATAAAAGAGAAAGAGTTCCCGAAATTAAAGCCAGCCACATTTTAGTTGATTTCAAAGACGCTAATGGTAATATAGATTCCGCTGCGGCGAAAGCGAGAATTGATTCAGTATTAATTAAAGCAAAAAGCGGTTCTGACTTTGCAGCGCTTGCAAAAGAATATTCTGAAGACCCAGGCTCAGCTTCTAAAGGCGGCGAGTTAGGTCCCTTCCAAAGAAGAATGATGGTGAAAGAATTTGACGAAGCGGCATTCAATTTAAAAAATATCGGCGATATTTCTGATGTTGTTAAAACTCAATTCGGCTATCATATTATAAAGCTAACTGAAAAAAAATCCTATCCAACTTTTGAAGAAGATAAAGAAGAATTAACTAATCTTTACAAAAAAAATAGATACCAAATTGTTTATGACGCTTTTGTGGACAGCCTAAGAAGCAAATATAATTACAAGTTAAACGATGAAACTTTTAATGCGGTACAAAAAATGGGCGATACTTTAAGGGTTGGAACTCTTCCTTTAAATATAGAAGGAATTAATAATTTAACATTGTTCAGTTACGCCGGGAAAAATGTTTCAGTCGATAGTTTCTTTACAAAGCTAAATGAATCATCTGATTTTAGAAATAAAAATTTGAATGCCGACGCGCTTACGAATGCGTTAACTAAAATTAGCGGCGATCTTTTATTGGAAGAAGAAGCTATTAATCTTTCAAAAAGAGATAAAGCTTTTGCCGATTTGATGGATGATTACAAAAACGGAATTTATATTTTTAAACTTCAGGAAGATGAAGTTTGGGATAAAATTAAAATTGACAGTTTAAAGCTGCACGATTTTTACTTAACGAGCAAAGACAAATATGTTTATCCCGATAGAGTTGAATACAGTGAAATATTTGGAAGAAATGATTCTCTCATAAATAAATATTATTCGGCGCTTCAAAACGGAGCTTCATTTGACAGCCTGGCTGCAAAATATACTGAGCGTCCCGGCTACAAAGAAAAGTCTGGACATTTTGATTTAGAAGATGTCAATCAAACTCCCGCGGCAACCGAGGCAAATAAACTTAGTAATCCAGGCGATTATACAAAGCCGTTTAAAAACTCAGGCGGTTATTCAATTGTTAAACTTATTTCCAAAGATCCGTCTCATCAAAAAACATTTGAAGAAGCGAAGCCGGAAGTATCAGGCGCATATCAAGAAGCTGAAAGTAAACGGCTTGAAAAAAATTATATTGAAAGCTTAAAAAAAATATATCAACCGGTTTTTTATTATGACGAGCTTTCCAAAGCATTTACAACTAAATAATATTTTTCTAATATTTTTTGCCGCAGCTTTAATATCGGGCTGCGGTAAAGAAAATAAAAAAATTGATTACATAGCCAAAGTAAATAATTCATATTTAACTAAAGATGAATTTTTAAAATTGGCTGCTTCCGATAATAATAAAAATTTTCATAGCGCCGAGATAATTAGAAATTGGATTAATAGGGAATTATTATTTCAGGAAGCTAAGAGCGAGGGGATTGATAAAAAAAAGGAGTTCCAAAAAATTATTGAAGATGCAAAAAAGGATTTGGCAATTGCAGAACTTTTGAAAAACCATTATGACGATCTTGATTTTAAAGTAGACCAAAATGAACTGGACGAATATTTCTCTCTTCACAAAGATGAATTTAAAACGGTTGATGAATTTTATAAAATTAATTTTATCAGCTTTACAAATGAAGATAAAGCGGTGCAGTTCCGTTCCACCGTTTTAGAAAGTAATTGGAGCAAGGCGCTAATTGCGTTTAAGGGAGAGCCTTCAATCAATATTGAAAAGACTAATTGGTTTGTTTCCGAATACGAAATTGAGCCTATAATTTTATTGCGATTAATTACGGAACTGAATGATGATGAAGTGAGTATTGTATTGCCGGATGATCAAAATATGTATTTAATTGTTCAGCTAATTCAAAAATTTGAAAAAGGAATTGTGCCGCCCTTTAATCTTATAAATAAAAATGTTGAAAAAAGATTTATGGCTGAAAAAAAAGAAACCGCCATAAGAGATTATATAAAAGAACTGTATTCAAAAAATGAAATTGAGGTTAAAAATTAGGTGATTAATGAAAACTAAACTTTTGGTGTTTGTACTTTTATTTGCCGCCGTAAAATTTATCTCCGCTCAGGAAGTGTTAGATAAAATAGCCGCAGTTGTAGACGACGAAATTATTCTTCAAAGCGAATTGGACTTTCAGACTAATCTACTTGCCGCTCAAAAGAAAGTAGATCCGAAAACGCCGGGGCTAAAGCAGCAAGTGCTTGATGCAATGATTGAGGATAAGCTGGTTTATGCGCAGGCGAATTTAGATTCAATAACTGTTTCTGAAGATGAAATAAAAAATAAAATTGATTATCAAATTAATTTATTTGTTCAGCAGTATGGATCGAGAGAAAAAGTGGAAGATGTTTACGGAATGAGCATCGAGAAAATGAAAAGAGAATTGCACGACGACGTTAAAAAAAATATTATGTCGCAAAGACTTCAGGAAAAAAAATTCGGCGCAGTTGATGCGAGCAGAAGAGAGGTTGAAGAATTTTATGAAAAGTTTAAAGACAGCCTTGGCGTTATTCCTGAAAAAGTTCAGCTTGCTCATATTTTTAGAAATCCCCGCGCAACAGATTTGTTGAAAAAAAGATTCAAGCAAAAAGCTGAAGAAATTTTAGATTCAATTAAAGCCGGGGCGGACTTTGCGGCGATGGCAAAAAAATATTCCGAAGACCCTGGCAGCGCTTCGCAAGGCGGCGATTTGGGTTTTGTTAAACGCGGAGTTTTTTATCCTGAGTTTGAAGCCGCCGCTTTTGCTTTGCAGCCCGGCGAATTGTCTGAAGTTATTGAATCGCCGGTTGGTTTTCATATTATTGAAATGATTGAAAAAAGAGGGGAGTCAATTCATACCAGGCATATCCTAATCAAAATTAAAAATGATGAACAGGCAGATTTAAAGACAATAGAATTTTTAAATGATATTAGAGACAGCATTGTAACTAACAAAGGAACTTTTTCCGCCTATGCTAAAAAATACAGCGAGGATAAAGACACGGCGCCATTTGGCGGCGAGCTGGGAACTTTTTATATGAATCAATTAGATAAAAATTTACTCGACATTGTTTCAACACTTAAGGAAGGGAACATCAGCTTTCCGAGAAGAATTGATTTTGGACAAGATAATTACGGTTACCACATTGTATATCTTGAAACAAGAACTCCCCAGCATATCGTAGATTTAAAAACAGATTATACTGAATTAAAAAGATTAGCTAATGAATATAAAAAGCAGGAGATGTACAAAAGCTGGATTAGCGAATTGAAAAATAAAATTTATTGGGAATCAAGAATTTAGTTTGGCTAAGGTTCTATTTATTTTTTTATAGATCGGATTAAATATTGAAAAACGAAGAAGCGCTGAATCAGGATGTTCAATTAGTAGAAAAGCTAAATGAAAAAGTTTCTGAAATTAAAACTGAAATCGCCAAAGTTATTGTAGGTCAAAATGAAATTATCGAACAGCTGCTTATTTCACTTTTAGCAAAAGGGCATTGTTTGCTGGTTGGCGTTCCGGGTTTGGCAAAAACTTTACTTATAAAAACTTTGGCGGAAGTTATAGATTTAAAGTTCAGCAGAATTCAATTCACTCCTGATTTAATGCCGAGCGATATTACCGGAACTGAAATTTTAGAAGAAGACCAGCTTTCGAAAAAAAGAAATTTTAAATTTATTCCCGGTCCCGTTTTTGCCAACGTTATACTTGCCGATGAAATAAACAGAACTCCGCCTAAAACACAGGCGGCTTTGTTGGAAGCAATGCAGGAACATAAAGTAACCGCCGCCGGAACTACTTATACTTTGGAAGAACCATTTTTTGTTTTGGCTACTCAAAATCCTATTGAGCAGGAAGGAACGTATCCACTGCCGGAAGCTCAGCTTGACAGATTTATGTTTAACCTTTGGCTAGATTATCCATCCTTTAAAGAAGAAGTTCAAATCGTTCAAACCACAACCAGCGGTTACGCTCCTAAATTAAACAAAATAGTTTCCGCTGAAGAAATAATTCACTTCCAAAATTTAATTAGAAAAGTTCCAGTCGCCGATAATGTAATTGAATTTGCTGTGAAGTCTGTTAATAAAACTCGTCCCAACGATGAAAAAAATTCGCAGCTTGTTAAGCAGATGATTAGCTGGGGAGCGGGACCGCGGGCTTCTCAATATTTAATTTTGGCTGCAAAAACTCTTGCCGTAATGAACGGAAGATTTACGCCAAACATTGATGACGTTAAAAAAAACATGATTCCAGTTTTGCGTCATAGAATAATTACAAATTTTAACGCGGAAGCGGAAGGCGTAACTTCGGTAAACGTAATTAATAATTTGATGAATGAATTGTAAAAATGAATATTAGAATTGAGATTTATTGTGGATGCAAGTTTTAATTTTTAAATCTTGGCTATTTTGTAATTTTTAAAAGCATAGTAAATTTCCTTTGCGGCGGTTCTTAATACTGTAGCGGTAGGTATCGCAAGCAGCATTCCTAAAATTCCAAACAACTGACTTCCGGCTATTATTAAAAGAATAATTACGATGGGGTGCATATCAACGCTCTTTGAAAAAACAAACGGCTGAACAATTCCATTATCCAATGCATAAACAAAAAGCATTAACATAATTATAAATGGTACGTGAGATAAATCTCCAAACTGTATAATTGAAAAAAGTATAGCAGGGATTCCTCCGATTAACGGTCCAAGATAGGGAACGAGGTGTCCGATTCCTGCAAACACCCCTAAGGGAAGAGCGTTTTCAATTCCTAAAAAGTAAAACCCTAAACCGCAGGTAACGCCTACAAACGCGGCGTCAAAGACCCACCCCCTTACAAATCTTCCAAGTTGAATAGAAATTCTTTTAAATATCCAATATGACATTTCAAAATAATTATTGGGAAAAATATTTATTATTGATTTAAATATTTTCTGACTGTCCTTCAATAAAAAAAATGTTATAAATGGAACTATTATTAATATAGCAACGACGGAAACTATGCTTGATAATAGTATGCTGATTTTATCGAACGAGCCGACAATTTGAAGTGAAATAAACTGCTCAAATTTTTGCGTTAATTCGCCCGGAGTGAAGAATGGAACAAACTTATAAATTTCTCTTTCAATATCTATAATTTGTTCGTGCAAAGAATATTCCTTAACAGATAAAACCAATTGATTCAATTGAAATGCAAAACGGGGAATGATAAAAGACAAAACAAGATAAAGCAGCAATCCAAAACCGCTAAGCGTCATAACTGTGCCGCTTAATCTGTTAAAGCCTTCGCGCTCCAATAATTTAACAATTGGATCAAAAATGAACGCTAATAAAATTGAAATTGCTACAATTATAATTAAATCTGAAAGAAGGTAAATTAGAGTAAGCAGCAGAGCTATTCCAATAAACCATAAAAGAAATTTAGTTATTTTCTTTTGAGTTAGTTCAAACATTTTAAGTGAAGGTTTTTCTATAGAGATAAACGAATGCCGTTTATTTTTGATTTATAATTTCTACAGGGAAAAGATAAAAGAAAAAGAATTAATTGCCAACCGCTTCCACACGCCGCACGCCCGGAACATCTTTTTGAAGTGAACGTTCAATGCCCGCGCGTAATGTCATTTGGGACATTGGACAAACAAGGCAAGCTCCGGCAAATTTAACTTTAACAATGCCGTCATTGGTAACTTCAATTAATTCCACATCGCCGCCATCCGCTTGCAGAAAGGGTCTTACCGCATCGAGCGCTTTTTTAACTTCTTCAATCATAAATAAATCTAAAAATTTTTAATCATCATCGTCAAGTAAAATCTCTACTTTTGATGAAGCATTAAGGTTTGAAAGATTTACTTGCTCGGCTAAGTTTCGCGAAATGCGCGTTATAATTTTTGCTTCTTCTGAATCGGGAATATCGTAAACAATGGGGACTCCGCTGTCGCCGCCTTTTCTAATTCTTGAATCGATTGGAATACCGCCGATAAAGGGCGCGCCCAATTCTTTAGAAATTTTTTCTCCGCCCCCTGAGCCGAAGATGTCATATTTTTTGCCGGTGTCGGGCGCAATAAAGTAACTCATATTTTCAACAATACCGAGTACGGGAACGTTAACGCGCGTAAACATTTTTAAAGCTTTGCGGGCGTCAATAAGCGAAACTTCCTGCGGAGTTGTAACAATTACAGAACCGGTAAGGGGAATAGTCTGCACCAAAGTTAATTGAATATCGCCGGTTCCGGGAGGCATATCAAAAATTAAATAATCTAGTTCGCCCCAATCTACATCGGTCATAAACTGTTTTACGGCGCCGCTTGCCATTGGTCCGCGCCAAATAACGGGCGCGTTATCGTCAACTAAAAGTCCGATGGAAATTAATTTTATTCCGTAATTTTCCAACGGTATCATTTTCATAGTTTCTTTGTTTTGGTAGATCTGCGGTTTTTCTTTTATGCCCAGCATAAGCGGAATGCTTGGTCCGTAAATATCTGCGTCAATCAATCCAACTTGATAGCCGTCTTTGGCAAGAGCTACGGCTACATTTACTGCTACTGTGCTTTTTCCAACGCCGCCTTTTCCGCTTGCCACGGCGATTGTATTTTTAACGCCGGGTAAAATTTCATCTTTCTTTTTATCTTGATGAGAAGTTACCTTCGCTTGAATATTTAATTTTACATTTTCAAAATGAGGAAAATCATTTTTAATTGCTTTTATAAATTTTGATTTTAACTCATCGGTAACATCCGATTGCGAAATTGGGAGAGCAATATCAACCGTCAAATCATCTTCATTAGGCTCAATGTTTTTTATTGAGTTTAAGGTTAACAAATCTTTGCTAAATTTTTTATCTTCTACTTTTTTTAACGAATTGAGAACTCCGCTTTTTGTAATGTCAGCCATTTATAATCCTTTTTTATTTTCGTAAAAAGTTCTGAGAATGTTCAAGTGTTTGTTATAATAAAAATCTAAAAAAAATATTAACGCGATACTTTTGCTTTTGAATAATGTGCCGACTTTTTCATTGCCTGAGCCATCAGCCATTCCTGCGAATCAATTTTCTTTTCATTAGGCTCGGCTTCAATTTTTGAATAAGACATATCGCTATTAAGAATTCGCGCCTTTACATTATCTTTTAGTGAGATTTTAATTAATGTTTTTAATAGACCATCTTTAATTTTTTTATTTTCGATGGGGAAAGCAATTTCGACTCTTCTATCAAGATTTCGCTGCATCATATCGGCGCTGCTTAAATAAATTTCTTCGCCGCCGTTGTTGTAAAAATATAAAACCCGGCTGTGCTCCAAATACCTTCCCACAATGCTAACCACTTTTATATTTTTACTTACTACTTCCACATCGGGAACCAGGCAGCAGATTCCTCTAATAATTAATTCAATTTGCACTCCATTGTTTGAAGCCTCATATAATGCGCTTATAACAGCCGGATCAACAAGAGAGTTAAGTTTAAAAATAATTTTACCTTCGCCGCCGGCCTTTACATTTTCTGATTCGCGCATAATTAATTCAATCATTTTAGAACGCATATTAATTGGCGAGACAATTAATTTTTTAAATTCAGTCTGCTTTGAATATCCGGTAAGGTAATTAAAAATATCGGCAACATCGGTGCAGATATCATCATCGCAAGTAAAAAATCCTAAATCAGTATAAAGCTTGGCGGTAGTTGCATTATAATTTCCAGTGGAAAGATGAACATATCTTTTTACGCCGTCAAATTCTTTGCGAACAACTAAAGTCATTTTAGCGTGAGTCTTCAATCCAACCAATCCATAAACAACATGCACTCCAACTTTTTCAAGTTCGCGCGCCCAAAAAATATTATTCTCTTCATCAAACCGGGCTTTAAGCTCTACTAACACCGCAACTTGTTTTCCTCGTTCAGCGGCTTCAATTAAATATTTTACTATTGGGGAATTTAATCCTACGCGGTAAAGCGTTTGCTTAATTGCCAGCACGTCGGGATCTTTTGAAGCTTGTTTGATAAGATCAATTACGGGAGTGAAAGAATGATAGGGGTGATGAATTAAAATATCTTTCTGCCGGATTGTTGTAAAGATGTCTTCGTCTTCTTCAAAAACTTTTGGAATAACGGGATAATATGGCTTAACTTTTAATTGATGAAGAGGGAGATCATACAACGGCATAATATCGCTTAAGCCAAGCGAGCCTTCAAGAATATGAACGTCTTCTCTTTTAATTAATAAATTTTCCATTAAAGTTTCGAGCATAAAGTCGGGCATTTTACTTGCAACTTCTAATCGCACCACGCTGCCAAATCTTCGTTGACGAATATTTTCTTCAATTACGCTAAGAAGATCGTCGGCTTCATCTTCCTGCAATTCAATATCTGTGTCGCGCGTAATTCTAAAACGGTGAGCTTCAACTATTTCCAAGCCGGGGAATAAAAGCGAAAGATTATCTTTTATAATATCGCCCAGCCAAACAAACTTTGCGCTAAAATTTCCGTTAGTCTGAATTTTTTTATTTGGGTCGATGATTTTATCAATCTGCAATAAGCGGGGGAGAATGCTCGGCACTTTAACTCTTCCGAAATGACTTTCGCCGTTTGGCTTGCGGACAAGTATTGCAAGGCTTAAACTAAGATTTGAAATGTACGGGAACGGTCGTCCGGGATCAAAAGCAAGGGGAGTTAAAACCGGATAAATTTCTTTTCTAAAATATTCTTTTAAAATATTTTTTTCATTTTCGGGAAGATTTTTGTAGTTAGTTATTTCAATATTGTTTTCTTTAAGCTGCGGAACAACCTCGTTAGTCCATAAATTCATTATCGTTTTTAGCATTGCCTGTACGCATTTTTCAATTTTTTGCAGCTGTTGAATTGGAGTTAACCCATCAATGGAAGGTTCCAAAACATTGGCGGCAATTTGTTCTTTTAATCCTGAAATTCGAATCATATAAAATTCATCCAGATTGGAATGAAAGATTGAAATGAATTTTACTTTCTCCAGCAGCGGCTGCTCGGGGTTTAAGGCTTCTTCCAAAACGCGCCTGTTAAATTCAATCCAGCTTAAATCACGATTGAAAAAATTTTTGGGATCGTTATATTTTTTTAAAAGTTCTTTGCCTTGCATACCAATTATCTTTTTTTTTATTGGACTGCCAATATAGTTTTTTTTTGAGATTTTTTCCGTGCAAAAAGCGGGGTAAAGAATAAGCATCAAAAATTAGACACGAATTTCACGAATTAGCGCGAATAATTTTTGGTAATAATTTCTATGATGATATGCGGCATTGTAATTTAATTTTTACTTCTTCCAAAATGCCGAAGAAAAAATTATCAGGACTGTAAATAATTCCAATCTTCCGAGCAGCATTAAAAAACTTAAAACCCATTTTGCAATTTCAGGCAGATGAGCAAAGTTTGCAACGGGACCCACGGTTCCTATTCCCGGTCCAACATTACCAAGGCAGGTTGCAACTGCGCCGAGCGAGGTTACAAAATCCAATCCCAATAACGAAAGAACGATTGAACCGAAAACAAAAATTAAAATATAAAAAATAAAAAACGCTTGGACATTCATTATTATTTCAGGTTTAATAGCTCGGTTATTTACTCTAACGGGAATAATTGCCCGGGGATGAATCAATCTTTTTAATTCTAAAAGACTGTTTTTATAGAGAAGATAGTGCCGGACAATTTTAATTCCACCTCCAGTGGAGCCAGCGCACCCTCCGACAAACATTAAAAGAAAAAACAGAAGTCGTGAAAACGGCGCCCAGAATTCATAATCCGAAGAAACATATCCGGTAGTTGTAACAATTGATGTTACGTGAAAAAGTGATTGACGAAATGATTCTTCATAATGAAAAGAAACATGGGGCAAATGAAGCAGCGTAATTATTATTGCTGCGATGATTATAAAAAAACTGTAAAATCTGAATTCATTATTCGTCTTTAAGAAATCAAACCTGCGGTGAAGCGCATAGTAATGAATTGTAAAATTCATTCCCGCAAAAAACATAAAAAGAATAAAAACATATTGGATAAATGGAGAAGTAAAATATGCCGTGTTTGCATTTTTGGTAGAAAATCCTCCCGTTGCCATAGTTGTGAATGAGTGCGTAATTGCGTCAAACAAACTCATTCCCCCGACTAATAAAAGAAGAGTTTCAGCCGCGGTAAGTATAACATAAATACCCCAAAGCCTTTTTGCGGTTTCCTGAATGCGCGGATGAATTTTATCTTTAGTTGGACCCGGAACTTCAGCAATAAATAATTGCATTCCACCAATACCTAACACCGGAAGAATTGCAAGCGATAAAACAATTATTCCCATTCCGCCCAGCCATTGAGTAAGGCTGCGCCAAAAAAGTAACCCGTGAGGAACAACTTCAATATTGGTTAATATTGTTGCTCCGGTTGTGGTAAAGCCTGACATAGTTTCAAAAAAAGCATCGGCGTAATTTGGAATGGCGCCGTAAACTATAAATGGAATTGCGCCAAATATTGACATAACAATCCAGCCGAATGTTACAATCAAATAACCTTCTCTTCTTTTAATTTCTCCGCCGCTTCTTTTTTTGGTAAAGAACCAAAACAGAAAACCAATTAGCGACGTACTCAAACCGGAAATTAATAATGAAATTATATCGTCATTTTCATAATAAATTGAAAACGGAATTCCGGCAAGCATAAAAGCTCCGGTAAGAATTAATAGAAAGCCGATTATATTTGTTATTACTTTATAATTCATTAAAAGATTTTTTTTGGAAATAAGAATTGAACTTTATTTTTATTGAAAATATTTTGCAAGTTTTTTTATTGCGCTAGGCAGCGTAAATACCACAACTTTATCGTCCTCTTTAATTTTTGTATCCCCTACTGCGATAAAACTTTCTCCATCTCTAATAACTCCTCCTAAAATAGCGTCTTTGGGGAAATGAAGATCCTTTACAGCTTTTTGAGTTACCAAAGAATTTTTTTGCGCTCTATATTCAAGCACTTCGGCGTCAATTCCCTCAAGGCTGGCAAGCGCTACAACCTCGCCTTTGCGAATGAATCGCGAAATGCTATTTGCGGCAATTAGTTTTTTATTTATTAGAGAATCCAATCCAATGGTTTGTGTAAGCGGAATGTAATCTGCTTTATCAACCAGTGAAATAGCTTTTTTTACGCCGAGATGTTTTGCCATTAAGCATGAAATTATATTTGTTTCCGAGTCGTCCGTCAAAGCTATAAAAGCATCCATATCAATTATGCCTTCCTGCGCAAGCAGGTCAATATCTCTTCCATCGCCTTTTATTACCAAAGTGTTTTGGAGATAATCTGCAAGCTGAAAACTTTTATCTTCATCCGATTCAATTAATTTTACGCGCATTGTATCTTGTAAAACTTTAGCGACTCTTTTTCCAATTTTACCGCCGCCGAGGATCATAATTTTTTCAAACTTTAAATTTTCTTTTCCGGCAAGCTTTAAAATTGTTTCCATTCCGTCTTGAGTAGTAATTACAAACACTTGATCGTTTGGCAAAAATAAATCATTGCCTGAAGGAATAATTGTTTTGAAGTTTCTAAAAATAGCGACAACTCTGTAATCGCTTGATTGAAATTCTTTGGCAATATCGATTATTTTTTTATGAAGAACGGGGGAACTATTGTCAAGCTTCAATCCCATTACAGAAAGCTTTCCGCCTTCAAATTCTAAAATATCTGTGGCGGCAGTTCTAAGAATTAAATTTATTGTTTCAATTGCTGCAAGCTCTTCGGGATAAATCATAAAATCAATCCCAAGCTCGGCAAAATTAATCTCTAAATTCGGCTGAAGATATTCTGAATTTCCAATTCGAGCGATTGTTTTTTTAGCGCCGAGCTTTTTACCAAGTATGGCGGTTGTAATGTTCACTTCTTCTTGCGAAGTAACGGCGACAAGCAAATCTGCGCTATCTACTTTTGCTTCTTTTAGAGTATTGATTGAAGTTGAAGAGCCAATAACGCTCATAACATCGGTCATTGAGTCAGTGTAGGAAAGACGATTCTGATCCGTGTCAATAACGGTGATATCGTGTTCTTCAATTGAAAGCTGCTTTGCGAGGAAGTAACCCACATCCCCCATACCTGCAATTACTATTTTCATAATAATTAATAATAATTTGTTGAGAATTTTTTGTGAAAGATAACAAGTTTTGATGAGGAATAGAAAAAGAATTATGAAGGTAAAAAAACGGTAAGAAATGATATTGCTTTTAACTTTCATCAAGACGGCTCAACCATGCCTATTCCGAAGTCCGTTCACTACACGAAACGCTTCGTGAAGTAAAGCTTTGCGCAGGCAGGCTAACCGTTACTACGAAAAAAAAATAACTTAACGTTTGAGTTATATCTTTTTATTCTATTAAAATTTTCTGCGGAAATCTAGCGGAAATAAATTCCATAAAAAAACCTCTCAAATTAAAATTGAGAGGTTTGATTAATAAGCTTTTCTCTTTCAAAATTTAAATATTTAGACCGCAGTGTTTTGTTCAGAGTAAATTTTGTGAAATTCTCTCGGCTCTCTTTCTTTCCACGAGCCTTTGTGGTAAGCGTATCCGGCAATTAAAGGCATTGCAATTGTGGCTTCGGAGTAAACCATTTGTTCGTGCGTAGTTTCAACCTTGCCCCACGAACTTGCTTCCTTTAAAGTGGAACTGGAAAGCGCACCATCCCTAACATCAGCTACAGTAATTTGAACTGCAAACTTATGCATCGGCGCATCTTCTTCAAGAATATCCGCCGCCACCACAATATCCTGCGTAAAGTTTTTTGGAACTCCGCCGCCAATCATAAAAATACCGGTTTCTTTAGTATTCAATTTAATTTTAGTTAATTCTAAAAAATCTTTCGCTGAATCAATTGAAACATGTTTGTTTGGATTTTGAGTTTGATGAACAATAAATCCGAATCCGGCAGAGCAGTCAGAAAAAGCAGGGACAAAAATTGGAACGTTCTTTTTATAGCAAGCCCAAATAACAGAGTCGTCAACTTTAGGTCCGCCGTTATTTTCAAGATATTTTCCGAATTCCCAAAGAAGCTCGCGCGATGAATATGGGCGCGGTTCCAGGCTGTTAAAAATTTTCGCAGTTGTATCATCGCAGATTCTTAATTCATCTTCATCAATAAAAGTATCATAAATTCTATCAATGTGTAAATCTCTTAATTCATTGTCATCGCTAAAAGGAGTTCCTTTGTAATGCTTAAAGCCGAGCGCTTCAAAAAAATCCTGGTCAACCATTACTGCGCCTGTAGAAACAATTGCGTCCACCATATTATTCATAACTAAATCATAAACAACTTTTTTTAAGCCTGCGCTGAAAAGACTTCCGGCTAAAGTTAAAATTATTCCGCATTCATTTTCTTTGATCATCATATCATAAATTTTTGCCGCGCGATTTAAATCTCTTGCGGTAAAAGCCATGTTTTCCATCGCATCCACAAGCGGAACAACATTATGCTGCTTTATATCAATATGCTGAATTACATCTTTTAAATATTTCTTTTTATTTGCCATTTCGCTTCTCCTTTGAAGTAAGTTATTTTTCAAATTAAGTTAAGTTAATAATTTTTAAAGGGAAGTGAATATAATCAAAATTGCAAAATAATTTGGGTGGATGTGGTTGACATGTTTCTAAAACGCGTCGAATTTTTTTAGAAAAATAAACATTATTTGTACACGCAAACAAATAATAATTTTTACTTAGTCGGTTGAGCAAAATTACTCCACGGATTGAGTAAAATCATTAATTATATTTTATGTCTATTTCAAAAAAACATTTTAGCAATTCTTAAAATTCCCTGCTTCCACGGAACGCGGTGAGATACCCCGCTTTTGTTTTTGAATTCATTAAAATGTTCAACGTACCATTTGTAATTTCTAATTAACGCATCTTGATTTGAAAATTTTGGATTGTAGCCTAAAACTTTTTCAGCTTTTTCAATTGATACAAATGAATCTTTTGAGGCTGTTTCATAAACCCATTTATATAATGGCGATAATTTAAATGTTTCTAAAATTCTTAAAGTATAGATTATTGGTTTTTCAGGAAGACCAACTATTTTTTTATTATTCCCCGAATAATCTAAAACCGCTTGATAATCTTCACGCATAGTTTTAAAAACTTTTGCGCCTATATTAAAAGTATCGTTCACAATATTTTCATTAAGCGCGGCGCATAAATAAATTGCATCGCACAAATCTTCCACGTCTAATAATTGATAGCGGTTGCCGCCATTGCCAATCATCGGAAAACCTTTGCCGTCTTTTGCCCAATCAAAAAGAAGATCAAAAACGCCAAGCCTTTCGGGACCGATAAATGATTTGGGGCGTAAAATTGGAACGCACATTCCCAAACTTCGGTAATGAAGACATTCCTTTTCGGCTAAAATTTTTGCTTTGCCGTAATGCCCAACTCCGTCAAGTTTATCTTCTTCTTTGATGGGATGATGATCGGGAATTCCGTAAACGGCAGTGCTGGAAATATGGATAAATCTTTTTACATTATTTTTCTGAGCTGCTTCAAGCAGATTTTTAGTCCCATCAACATCCGTCGAAATAATATCGTCAGGTTTATATAAAGGAAGCGCGGCGGCTGTGTGAATAATAATATCAATATCTTTTACGGCTTCATTAACCGCCAATTTATTTCTAATATCATTTTTGATGATTGTAATTTTATGCCGCATATCCGGATAATCAAAATCAGCAATATCAAAAGAAACTATTTCATGTCCCTTGGAGTGTAAAAGACGAATTACATTTATGCCGAGAAATCCGGCTCCCCCCGTCACTAAAAATTTCATTATAAATATTTATGTTGTTAAAAAAATCGAAAGTTAAATTAGTAATTTCGAATTATGCTTCAAAGATAATTACTTTTTAGGTGAAGGTAGAATTTTCAATTTAATTAAAATTAAATGCCAATTGTTTAGATGAGAAATAAATTTAAATGAATTTTGAATCGATAAAATATAACAGCTACAGCTATTTTTTTAGCATTCTACTTTCAATTTTATTACACGCTATAATTATAATTGCAGCAATCTTCATTTTAAATTTTACGGCTGATAATTCGACAGTTAAGAATTCTTATGTGCAGATAATTACAAATCAAATTGAAAATAACGAAGAAGAAAAAACCTCCCCAAAAGAAATTTCTAAACCTGATCCAGCGCCTTTAAAAGAAAAATTAGACGAGAAAAAAAACGATGAAGAAATAGTTGAAAAAAATAAACCCGTAACAAAGGATGAAAAATTAAATTCATATTTAAACTTTTCAGAAACAAATTTGGACACAACAAATCTAAATCAAATTTATAAAGAACCAACTTTAAATGTTTCAATTCGTTATCCCAAAGGATGGACATTCATAGATCAAAATGTAAAAAGCAAATTAGACGGCGTTACGTTTTGGTCGGTTAGCGGAAAATACAATACGCCCCCTTACATTCATTTAGAAGTGAAAGAAAAATATTTATTTAACGAAAGCAGATACGCTTATAAAAAAACCGAAAAAAATTATACAATATTTTATAACGAGCCGGTGGAACTTGCGGGACAAATAACGCAAATACTTTATATTAGAACCGCGGACGAAGAAGATTTCAGCATTAAATTAATTATGAATAATGCTGAATCTTTCAAAAGTTTTCAACCGGAGTTTTTTGGTATGGTAAAAACTTTTAAGTTTGGAAAATCTTACTTTTAATTTTCATTTATAAAACTTCACGGAGGCGTCATGTTACAATCTATTTTTTGCAAACTTTGTTTTATCACTTTTTTAATTTTTGCAGTTGCCGCAAATATTCCCGCTCAAACTTCATTTGAAGGCAAAGTAGTGATGAATGTAAAAAGCGATGACGAGTCAACGGAGATTGATTTTTTTGTTAAAGGGAATAAAACTTTAATTCAAGTTGATCAGGAAGAAAAAGCTTCAATGATTATGGATTCCAAAGGAAA
This sequence comes from uncultured Bacteroidota bacterium, assembly GCA_963782985.1. Taxonomy (GTDB): domain Bacteria; phylum Bacteroidota; class Ignavibacteria; order Ignavibacteriales; family Ignavibacteriaceae; genus CAVSWT01. The sequence continues at coordinate 206,847 of CAWALU010000007.1, read as the reverse complement.
GAAAATGTTGTTAATTATGCCAGAGCAAAAAATGTATATGGAAATGGATTTGAATATAATGAAAGATTATGCTTCACAAATGACAAATAAAGACAACGTAAAAACAAATGATGGAACAACTGACAATTTTAAAATGACAGGCGAGACAAAAAAAATAAATGGCTACGAATGTGAAAAATGGGTTTACTCTGATGATGATGGTGGAAAAACTGAAGCTTGGATGACGAAAGCGCTTGGCAACTTTATGGGCTTCAGCAACCCGATGATGGGAAATGAAGAAAACAGCTGGCAGAAAAAAATTGAAGGGCAGGGATATTTTCCTATGCTTGCCATTCATTATGATGATTCCGGCGATGTGGAAAGTTCAATGGAGGTAAAATCAGCTGAAGAAAAATCATTGGACGACAGTATGTTTGAAGTTCCATCTGGCTTTAGAAAGTTTGATATACCGATGATGAACAAAGGACAGAATTAATAAATTTATTATTAATTCAACGTTTGAACAGTTTAATCTCAAAAATTTCCACATTTTAAAAATATCGCAAGATTTAAGAAAGAATATTTCTTGACTTTCAAACCTGTTAAACTTAAATTTCGTCTCTTTATTTGAAATGATTTTAGGTTTCGGAGGAAAATAGCGTGAAACAAGAAAAATTAACAAGATTTATTAGCACTGATGACGCCGATAGAAAATGGTACGTTGTTGATGCAAAAGATCAAATTTTAGGTAGATTGGCTTCAAAAGTTGCCAGCATTATTAGAGGTAAAAATAAACCAATTTTTTCACCTAACGCTGACACCGGAGATTTTGTTGTAATTGTGAATGCGGAAAAAATTAGAATGACGGGCAAAAGGGAATTGCTAAAAACTTATGCTCATCACTCTGGCTACCCGGGCGGATTAAAGGTTCAATCTTTTGAAGAATTAATTGCAAAGAAACCTGAATTCGTTTTAGAAAACGCTGTTAAAGGTATGCTGCCTAAAAATAGATTAGGTAAAAAGTTAATAAAGAAATTAAAAGTTTATTCCGGCGAATCACATCCTCATCAAGCTCAAAAGCCCGAAACTATAAGTTTATAACGGAGAGAAAATGGCAGATCAAATTTTTGTGGGAAGAAGAAAAACTTCAGTCGCACGAGTAATACTTAGAAGCGGCAGCGGTAAGATTACTGTTAACGATAAAGAATTTGAAAAAGCATTTCCCATGCTTTTAAATAGAGAAGATATTCTAAATCCTTTAAAGGTTACTGAGACTGAAGGTTCATATGATATATTTGTAAGGGTTAATGGCGGAGGAACTACAGGTCAGGCTGGAGCCGTAAAATTGGGAATCGCGCGAGCGTTAATCTCTATAAATCCAGATTATAGAAAAGATTTAAAACCGGAAGGATTTTTAACAAGAGATCCTCGAATGGTTGAGCGTAAAAAACCCGGCAGACCTAAAGCGCGAAAAAGATTTCAGTTTTCTAAGAGATAATATAAGTACAAGTTCAAGTTTAGGTTCAAGAATTAAATATTTGAACTTGATCCTACACGTAAACTTTTTAATAACACATATTTCCCGATTTGCTTCCTGTGCCCCGATTATAACAAATAATTATATCGGGATGAAAAGCAAAGTTGAAGGAAATAGAAGATAAACAGGAGTACATAATGCAAAAAGTTGAATTGACTCAGCTTATTGAAGCTGGGGCGCATTTCGGTCATCTTACACGCCGCTGGAATCCTAAAATGAAGCCATATATCTTTATGGAAAAAAACGGGATTCACATTATTGATCTTAAAAAAACACAAATAAATATTGTTGAATGCGCTGAAAAGCTAGCCAATTTGGTTTCTGATGGAAGAAAAGTTTTATTCGTCGGTACAAAAAAACAAGCAAAAAACGTAATTGATCAAGAAGCCCGACGAAGCGAATCTCATTGGGTAAGCGAGAGATGGCTGGGCGGAATGCTTACTAATTTTTCCACAATTAGAAAAAGTATTAAGAGATTAACCAATATTGAAAAGCAGGAAACAGACGGGACTTTCGATAAAATAACAAAGAAAGAAAGACTGTTTTTAACAAGAGAAAAAGACAAGCTTAAAAAAGTTCTTGAAGGTATTGAAACTATGAACCGGCTGCCTGGAGCTATGTTTGTTGTTGATATAAAAAAAGAATCGATTGCAATTAAAGAAGCAAAAAGATTAAACATACCAGTTTTTGCAATTGTTGATACTAACTGCGATCCCGATCCGGTTGATTATATAATTCCCGCAAATGACGACGCAGTTAAAACGGTTGAACTGATTGTTAAATATATGGCTGACGCTGTTCTTGAAGGAAATCAAAAAGCTAAAGAGCTTAAAGCTGAAGAAGCCGCTGAAAATGAGAGAATTAAAAAACAACGCGAAGAACAAAAAGCTGAAGCAAAAGAAAAAGCAAAAATAAAAGATAGAGAAGAAGCTGAAGCTAAAGAGAAAGCAAGAATAAAAGATAAAGAAGAATCCGAAGCAAAAGAAAAAGCAAAGATTAAAAGCAAAGAAGAATCTGAAACTTCAGAAAAATAAATTATAGAAAGTATTTTGTTATGGCTATTACTGCTGCACAAGTAAATGAATTAAGACAAAAAACCGGCGCAGGTATGATGGACTGTAAAAAAGCGCTTACCGAAGCCGATGGCGATATAATAAAAGCCATAGAGATTTTAAGAAAAAAAGGAGCATCTGTCGCCGCTAAGCGCGCTGAAAAATCCGCTAACGAAGGCGTGATTGTTACTAAGGTTTCTGAGGATGGGACTAAAGGCGTTATGGTGGAAATTAATTGCGAGACTGATTTTGTTGCTAAGAGCGATGACTTTACAAATTTTGCTAATAATGTTTTGAATTCAGTTTTTGAATCTGAACAAAAAAATGTTGAAACTCTTTTAAATGAAAACTCTCAAATTAAATCCGGCTTAAATGATCTATTAGGAAAAGTTGGCGAAAAAATTGAGATTTCCAGGGCCGCAATTGAAAAAGGCGAAAATAGTTTAATTGTAGATTACGTTCATCTCGGCGCTAAGCTGGGCGTTTTAGTTAGATTTGATAACGTTTCTAAAAATAAAGAACAGCTTGCGGAAATTGGAAAAGATATTGCAATGCAAGTTGCCGCTATGAAACCGGTTTCTGTTTATAGAGAAGAAATATCGAAAGATACTATAGATAAAGAAATTGAAATCTACAAAGAGCTTGCTAAAAAAGAAGGTAAGCCGGAACAAATTTTAGATAAAATTGCAAATGGGAAATTAAATAAATTTTATCAGGAGAATTGTCTAATTGAACAAATGTTTATTAAAGATAATTCCAAAGTGGTGGGGGATCTTATCAAAGAATTCAACTCAAAAAATGGGACAGAAGTTAAGCTGGCTTTATTCCGCCGGTTTCATCTGAGCGACGAAAATAAATAATCTTTTATTAAAAAGGTCTTAATTTTATTAAGACCTTTTTTTATATTAATCCCACAAAACAAAATTATTATGAGTGAACTAAAATATAAAAGAGTTCTGCTTAAACTTAGCGGCGAATCTTTAATGGGCGAAAAAGGATTCGGAATCGATTCTAAAGTTCTTGATTTTTTTTCAAGTGAAATTCAAAAAGTTGTGGATGTAAATTTACAGCTAGGAATTGTTATCGGCGGCGGAAATATTTATAGAGGATTAAGCGCCGGCGAGCATGGTATTGACCGCGTTACCGGCGACCAAATGGGTATGCTTGCGACAATGATAAATTCCCTGGCTCTGCAAAATGCAATTGAGAATAAAGGAATTTATACTAGATTGATGAGCGCAATTGAAATTCATGAAGTGGCTGAGCATTATATTAGAAGAAGAGCTATCAGGCATTTGGAAAAAGGTAGAGTTGTTATTTTTGGAGCAGGCACAGGGCATCCTTATTTCAGCACTGATACTGCGGCTTCTTTGCGCGCCGTTGAAATTGAAGCCGATGTAATTATTAAAGGAACGCGAGTTGACGGCGTTTATGATTCTGATCCCGAAAAAAATTCTAATGCAGTTATGTATAATAAAATATCCTATCTTGATATTTTAAAAAAGAATTTAAGAGTAATGGATCTAACTGCGGTAAGTCTTTGTCAGGAAAATAATCTTCCGATGGTTGTTTTTAATATGGATGTTCCGGATAATTTATTAAAATTAGTAACGGGCGAATCCATCGGAACTTTTATTGATAACGCTGAAGTAAATATTTAAATAAAATTTAACAATTTTTTTCAGAGGGTAAAATGGAAAATGTAATTAAAGACGCAAAAGATAGGATGAACAAATCAATTGACGCATTCAGAAGCGAATTAGCAAAGGTAAGAACAGGCAAAGCAACAACCGCTTTGTTAGACGGAGTTAAAGTTGATTATTATGGAAGCATGACTCCCATAAACCAAGTTGGAAATTTATCTGTTTTGGATGCTCACACGCTTTCCATTACACCGTGGGATAAAAATATGGTACAGGCTGTTGACCGCGCTATACTTGAAGCTAATCTTGGGTTTAACCCAGTGAGCGATGGAACAAATTTAAGGATACCCGTTCCCCCTTTAACTGAAGAAAGAAGAAAAGATTTTGTAAAGCTGATAAAAAAATACGGCGAAGATTTTAAGGTAGCTATTAGAAATGTTAGAAGAGATGCAAACGAGCATCTTAAAAAAGAAGAGAAAGATAAAAAAATTTCCGAAGATCAATTAAAAGACGCTGAAGACCAAATTCAAAAATTAACCGATGAACATACTAAAATGATTGAAGAAATATTAAAGCATAAAGAAAAAGAAATTATGGAAGTGTAGGCTGAATTTTTCAGCATTTTAGCGATTTATATTCATTCCCTCAATTAATACTGATTGCCCCAAGATCAATATTCATTCCTCCAGTTTAAAATTCGATTGTCCCTTTAAATTTAAAAATCTTCTTTTTTTTAAGTAGTTTTGATTTAGAAATGAAGGTAATCTTTCGGATAATTCTTGGTTAAAAAATCCAGATGGAAAATCAAAAAGAAAAAAATATTTCTTTAAATGTTGAGACGGTTAAAAAATATTTAAACAAAACAACTGTAAGAAATATTATAATCTTTAGTGGAGGAATTGCTGTTTTTCTCGCCGGAGTTATTGTGTACGGAATTGTTTTGAACTTACGCGAAGTTCCGCTTGCCGAAGCTATGCGCGAAAAAGGTATAAAAAAAATTGACAATCCGGTTTTGGTTGTAAACAAAAACGCTTATACAATTAGTCTTTATCAAGACACAGTATTTATAAAATCATACCGGGCGAGTTTTGGTAAAAACGCGTCATCGACAAAAACAAAAAAAGACGATTACGCTACCCCCACGGGCGAGTATAAAATATGCTCGATTGACACGTCTCATATTTATTATAAATTTTTAAGATTAAATTATCCCAACTTAATTGACGATGCCGAGGGTTTGCGCAAAGGCTTAATTACTCAAAAAGAATATGATGAACTTAGATTTGAATATTACTACGCCGAGTGTGTTACTTCCAAAACTAATTTGGGAAATAACATCGGCATTCACGGCATCGGCAGGTTAAATTATATTTTTAAGAATTTGCCTTTTGTTTATAATTGGACTGACGGCTCAATTGCAGTAAGTAATGAAAATATAGATGAAATATTTTCCGTTGCAAAGAAAGGAACTAAAGTTGTCATTAAATAAATTATTAAATAAAAATTATTTGTGGTTATTAATTTCACTTTTTATTGTTGCAGGTTGCGGAAATAACGAAGATGAACAATCCCAAAAAATAAAATTACCTGATTTTAATGATCCGCAAATAGCTGCCAGGGAGGCGTCCAAAGCGGTTGGCGGCAATGTTATGTTTGCATATAAAGGAACTTATGATACCGATACGACAACCGAAATTGCCGCGGGTTTGGAAATAAATAATGCTAAAGATTGGGGAATTAAATTTAATTTATTAAAGTATGAAAATGATTCCCTGCAATCTTCTTTTACAAGCGGATTGCTAGATGGATCTTTCAGCGAAAGTCTTGTAAAAAAAATTAATCTTCCATCCACGCCTTATGATCTGCTCTATTATAATTCTTTAGATTATTTTCTCGGCAGCGGCGGCGGCGAGGTGTATAGTTACATCGTTGACTTTAATAAACGTCAAACTTATTATGCGCATTTAATTATTGAGCGGCGGGAGGCTATCTCGCTCTTTCTTTCTGATAATATTTCTGACCAGGAAGTGAAAGATTATTTCATTAAAACATTTACAACTGATTACCCCAGGTTAAAAATTATTTCAAATGATAAAGAGTTAAATTTATAGTTTAATTTGTATTTGATATTTAATCTATTTTAAAATCATCCATTAATATTCATCAACTTTAAAATTTCGTTTACTAAAGTTTTGTAATGCGTTTTATTAAAACTACTCTGTTGTTTTCTTTTTTTCTTCCGTTTTTTCTTTTCGGACAGGTGAAGCAATATGAATTAACTTCAATTACTTTTGAAGGTAATAGCGAAATCTCTTCTTCGCAGCTTGAGTCTATTATTCAATCAAAAGAAACGCCCTGGTGGTTTTGGAAATTTTTAAATTCTGTTATTAGCAGCTTAGGCAGCGAGCCGGTTTATTTTGATTCCACCCTTATTCCAGTTGACGTTGAAGCGTTAAAAGAATTTTATAATGCAAATGGGTTTTTCACCGCAGAAATTAATTATAATTATAATATAGACACCGCAGATAATGAGGCTTCGCTAAAATATATAATCTCCGAAAACTCTCCCTCTTTTTTCGGAACCGCTGAAACTTTCGGCATTGAAAATATTACTCCCGAACCTAAAAACGAAATTATCGAGGATCTCAAATTCGATTCGACCGATAGATACTCGCAGGATGTATTAAGCCAGAGGATGATACAATCCGTAAATGCGATGCAGAATAATGGTTATATGTTTGCGAGATTTGACAGCACAATTATTATTAAGGATACAATACGTAACCGCGCTGATTTTGACGTGTATTTTACAAGCGGGAATTTTTTTACTGTCGATTCTGTTCTCATCAAAAAAAATGGTCCCGGCGCAAATTTAGTAAGCGACAGACTTTTGCACGATATTGTAAAAATTCAGCCGGGGGAATATTATGATCTTCAAAAAATAAAAAGAAATCAAAGCAGATTATTTAGAACAGATTTGTTTAATTCCGTAACCTTAACCGGCGTTGCGGATACGAGCGATACAAAAGTTTCAATTGAACTTAACGGAAATATTGGTTTGTTGAACGAGCTTTCCCCCGAAATAATTGTTAATAACCAGGAGCGGGCTTTTAATTTAGGACTTGGCGCTTCATACATTAGAAAAAATTTTTTTGGCGAAGCTCGAAAACTCACGGTGCGCGCATCCGCCGGCGTGCAGAATATTTTTAATGCTAATTTTTTCCCATTATTTCAAAAATTTTCTTTTAAAGACACTACACTGCTTGGCTATTTAGATTCAAGAATAATACTTGAGCAGCCTTTTATTTTTGATAAGCCTATTTTTGCCACTTGGGAAAATTATGCTACTATTAACAAAAGAAGCGCTACCAACGTAACTAACTTCGGCTCGAAAATAACTCTTGATTTTGAACTGCCCACCAACACTTATATTAATTTTTTAAGTACGTTTTATAATATTGAGCAAACTAATGAATATTATAGAAAAACCGTAAATGACAGTATTTCAATTAAATTTATTTCGATTATCGGTTCTGATTTTGGGAAGACCGCTGTAGATAATATTCTGTTTCCAACGCACGGCTACAACTTGTCTTTTCAAATTGAAGCGGCAAATAATATTCCTTTTCTTATTAAAAAAATATTAAGTAAAGATTTTGATAATGCATTATTCTACAAAATACTTTTTAACTCTTCCTATTATAAAGCTATCGATATAAAAAGAAATAATATTGCCGCCGTAAAATTTAAAATAGGTCATCTTCAAACCTATAAAGGAAGTTACTCGGATATTCCTATTAACAGAACTTTCTACGCAGGCGGAAGTAACTCGATTCGAGGATGGGCTTCAAATCAACTTATTCCAAAAGAAAATAAAAATGTTGAAGGCTTAAAAGATAAAGGCGGCACTTTTCTTTTAGAATCTTCCGTAGAATACAGGTACAGATTTCTTAAAAGTTTTGGCGTAGCTTTATTTTTTGACGCCGGCAATACCTGGCTTGGTTACCAGCAATTTCGTTTTGATGAGATCGCGCAGGCTATCGGTTTTGGTCTGCGATACTATACTGATATTGCGCCTTTTAGAATTGACGCCGGATTAAAGTTTTACGATCCTGATAATAAAGAATATTTATGGAACACCTGGGATAAAAGGGTTTTGCATAATTTTCAATTTCATTTTGGAATTGGCGAAGCTTTTTAACGGCTTTTGCAACAATGCTTCCGCGTGAATTTATTTTGATTACCAGGCTTAAATTGATTATTTTTACCTCTCTTTTTTTTATAGGAATATATGATTTATAGTATGACCGGCTACGGAAAAGGTTTTGCCAAAAACAAAAATCTTTCCGTTGATGTAGAAGTAAAAAGCATCAACAGCCGATTTCTTGAAATTTACCTGCGCACCCCATCTTCATTGATGAATAAAGAATATGAAATCCGCGAATTTATAAAATCAAAAGTTGGCAGAGGCAAGCTGAATGTTTCAATTCAATTAAACTCAATTGGATCCGACGACAGTTCAAGCATGATTGATAAAGAAAAATTAAAAAGCTACTTATCGTTAATTAAAGAATTAAAAAAAGCGGCTAACATTACCGAGAAAATTAAGCTTGAGCATTTATTAAATAATAAAGAAATTTTTTCTTTAAATGATAACAGTATTAGCGAAGAAGAAATTAAAGTTATAAAAAGCTCTTTGGATGAAGCGCTTCTTCAATTAAATGAAATGAAAAAAAACGAGGGGAAAGAATTAGCGAAAGATTTATCAAAACGAATAAAAATTATTGAAGAGAAGCTGGCTTTAATTGAAAATGAATCATCTAAAAGCGTTGAAGAATATTTTGGAAAACTTAAAGAAAAAATTAAAATCTTAGTTGAAGATATTTCCCCCTACAACGATAGACTGGAATTAGAACTGGCTGTAATTGCCGAGAAATCTGAAATTACGGAAGAGTGCGTTAGACTTAAAAGTCATTTAAAATTTTTTATGCAAAGCATCGAAAAAGAATCTGAGCCTGGAAGAAAATTAAATTTCCTTTGTCAGGAAATGAACCGTGAAGCAAACACAATTTCGTCTAAATCAATTTCCACGGTTATAACTCATAATGCGGTTTTTATAAAAGAAGAAATAGAAAAAATTCGAGAACAAATTCAAAACATTGAGTGAGTTTGAAAAAAGAGAATGGAAAAATAATTGTTGTCGCCGCCCCCAGCGGTACGGGTAAAACAACAATTGTTAAAAAAATTTTAAAAGAATATCCTGAAATTATTTTTTCAATTTCTGCAACAACCCGAAAAAAAAGAAATAACGAAACTGACGGGATTGAATATTTTTTTATTTCTGAAGATGAATTCAAAAGCAAAATAAAAAATAACGAGTTTGCTGAATGGGAAAGATTTTATGATTATTATTACGGCACCCTAAAAAGTTTTATTGATATTAACACGAATGAAAATAAAACTGTTTTACTTGAGCTGGATGTGAACGGCGCCCTCGCCATAAAAAAAAATTATCACGACGCTCATTTAATCTTTATAGTTCCGCCCAGCAAAGAAGAATTGATTAAAAGGCTTACCGCCCGCAACACTGAAAGCGAAGATGACTTGAAAAAACGGATTGAGAGAGCAAAAATGGAATTGAGTATTAAAGATAAATTTGATTATTTTGTGCACAATAATGATTTAGAAGAAGCAGTGCAGCAAGCAAAAATTTTAATAAATAAAATACTAAATAAGTAAATTTCTATTAGGAGTAAAAAGTGGAAATAACCCCCATCGATTTAAGAAAAGTTGACGAACATGCCGCAAATATTTACGAAGGAATTATTGTCGCTGCAAAACGCGGTCGTCAAATTAATGATGATAACAAAATTGAATACAATGCTTTAATCAGCACTATACCAACAAGCACAACGGATGAGGAAGCTGAGGATATTGAAAATCCCGCGCAGCTAAAAATATCTTTGGATTTTGAAAAAAGAGAGAAACCCCACATTCAAGCTTTGAATGAATTACTTGAAGGCGAAATAAAATATAAATTTAAAAAGTAATTTTTTATTTTGTTGCTTTTGATGTGCTGAGGTTGTTGCAATTATATTTATAATTGCTTCAAGTTCAGCACATATTTTTTAAATCAAAATAGCTCGTATCATTCTTACTTATAGAATGGAAGTTTTAAATGCAGAAGGATATTTTATCAGGTAAAAAAATTATTGTGGGAGTTACAGGATGTATTGCCGCATATAAATCTGCTTTACTAATCCGCGAATTAATTAAACGTAATGCTGAAGTTAAAGTTGTTATTACTCCTTCAGCGGGGGAGTTCATCACTCCGCTAACTCTTTCTTCACTTTCAAAAAATAAAGTAATTGTAAATACATTTCCCGCTTCGCAAAAAAATGGAACTGATCTTTCCACCTGGCATATTGATTATGCGCTTTGGTCTGATTTGATGATAATTGCTCCCTGCACAATAAACACTGCCGCAAAAATTGCTCACGGTTTTGCTGATAATGCGCTGACAACATTAGTTTCAGCTTTGCGCTCTCCGTTATTAATCTCACCCGCAGCGGACGTTGATATGTATGAAAATAAAATTACTCAGGAAAATTTTAAGAAGTTAAAAACTTATGGCTATTTTATTTTAGATGCTGAAAAGGGGGAGCTTGCAAGCGGACTAATAGGGCGCGGCAGAATGCCGGAGATAAATAAAATTGTTGATGCTGCCGAAATTATTTTAAGCGAATATCAAAATGACTTACTCGGTAAGAAAATATTAATAACCGCCGGGCCTACTTATGAAGATATTGATCCCGTGCGTTTTATTGGAAACCGATCTTCAGGAAAAATGGGAAATGAAATTGCAAAAGCAGCTTACTTGCGCGGCGCTGATGTAACCTTAATCTCCGGACCCTCAATTGAAAATTCTTATCCTGAAATAAATAAAATTAAAATTCGTTCAGCCGCTGAAATGAAAAAAGCTGTCGATAAAGAATTATCTAAAAATGATTTTTTAATTATGTCGGCTGCCGTAGCTGATTTTAAGCCGAAAAAAGGATCTTCACAAAAAATAAAAAAAGATTCAGATTTTAATAAGATTGAATTGGAATTTACAAACGACATTCTTTCTTCTTTAAAAGAAAAAAGATCAAAAGATAATTGGGTTTGCCCTTGAAACGGATAACGAATTAAAGAACGCGCAGAAAAAAATCAAAGATAAAAACTTAGATATGATTGTGCTGAATTCATTAAAAGATAAACAGAGCGGTTTTGAATTTGACACTAATAAAATTACAGTGATCCATAAAAATGGAAAGAAGATTAATTTCCCGCTTCAAAGCAAATTTCAGGCAGCAAATAAAATTCTATCTGAAATAATCAAATTGTAGAGACGCTTCGGTGAAGCGTCTTTTTTGCCAACAATTAAATATGTATGGATACATCCTTAAAAAATAAAATCATTCAATCATTAATAGATCAAAAAGAAATTTTTGGCGATGAATTATTTGAAGAGAATATCTTGAATAGAAAAACTAAAGTGATTAAGGAACCTAAAGCAAACGGGAATGTTGAGGCGCCTGCAGAGAATTTATTTAATGAAGATTGGCGGTCGGCTAAAACTTTAGAGCAGCTTGAAGGTATGATAAATAACTGCGCTAAATGTCCCCTTCATTTAAATAGAAATAAATTTGTTTTTGGCAAAGGAAATCCAAATGCCGAAGTTATGCTTGTGGGCGAAGGTCCTGGCGCAGAAGAGGATAAACAAGGCGAACCTTTTGTTGGTAGAGCCGGACAGCTATTAACGGATATTTTAAAAGCAATAAATTTTTCACGCGAAGAAGTTTACATTGCCAATGTTGTAAAAAGTCGTCCCCCGGCAAACAGAACGCCCAACACTGATGAAATGGATGCTTGCCTTCCTTATTTAAAAAAACAAATAGAATTAATTAAACCAAAACTAATTTTATGTTTGGGATTAACGGCGGCGCAGGGAGTTTTGAAAAAAAAAGAATCGCTGACAAAAATGCGCGGACAAGTTTTTAATTTTGAAGGCGCCAAGGTTATGGTTACATATCATCCCGCCGCGCTGCTGCGAAATCCAAACTGGAAAAGACCTGCCTGGGAAGATGTGCAGGCATTTAGAAAATTGTATGATGAGATGAAATAAAAAAAAGCCTCCCTAAATACTCCGAGGGAAAGACTTTTAAATTGAATTATAAATTCAACTTGCAAATAATAATTTAAAACATATTCCCTTCTTTTTATACTATAATTTTTTATTTTCCATTTGCAATTAAAATAGATTTTCAAAAAACTTACCCCGATTCTTTCGGGGATTTTTATCCATGGCAAGACCAAAAAAAGCAAATACTAATCTTAACAAAATAATTCCCGCGGATGTTAAACCTCCTTCAGCGCCGGAGATAGAAGCCTCGGTGCTGGGCGCAATGATAATTGAAAAAGAAGCCGTCCCAAAAGCGATAGAACTTTTAAAAACTGAAAGCTTTTATCTAAAAGAACATCAGCTAATTTTTGATGCAATGATTCATTTATTCGATTCGGGCGAGCCGATTGACACGGTTACTGTTTACGAAGAATTAAAAAAGAGGGAACAGACTGATGCGGCGGGGGGGGCAGTTTATCTAAGCAAGCTTTCTCAAAATATTACCTCTGCTGCTAACATTGAATATCACGCCAAAATCATTTTGGAAAAAGAAATTTTACGCGGCTTAATTTCCAGCGCACATGAAATTGCCCGCACCGCTTATGAAGGAACCGAAGATGCATTCGATCTTTTGGATATTGCGGAAAGTAAAATTTTTGAAATCACCGAATCTCATTTAAAAAAATCTTATCAGGGAATGGATCGCGCTGTACGTGATGCGTTGGAATATATTGAAGCGATTCATTCTAACACTACCAAAAAGTTTTCTGTCCCTACCGGTTTTTATGAATTGGATGACATATTGGGCGGTTTTCAAAAATCTGATTTAATTATTATTGCCGCCAGGCCAAGCATGGGGAAAACGGCGCTCGCGCTTTCTCTTGCCCGCAATGCTTCAATCGATCATAAAGTTCCTATTGGAATTTTCAGTTTAGAAATGTCCACCATGCAATTGGTAATTCGTTTGCTCTGCGCCGAAGGCAAATTAAATGCTCATCTCGTTAGAACCGGGAAACTTCCGAATGAAGAAGGAGTGAAGCTTAGCAAGAATGCGCACAAACTTATTGAGGCGCCTTTGTTTGTCGATGATACGCCGGCGCAGACTGTTTTGGAAATTCGCGCCAAAGCAAGACGACTTAAATCCGAACATGATGTAGGAATGATTATAATTGATTATCTTCAACTTATGCAAGGACCGTCAAATTCTGAAAGTCGTGAAAGAGAAATTTCACATATTTCGCGCTCTTTAAAATCATTGGCAAAAGAATTAAATATTCCCGTGGTTGCTTTAGCGCAGTTGAATAGAGCGGTTGAAACAAGGACAGATAAGCGTCCCCAGCTTTCTGATTTGCGCGAGTCAGGTTCGATTGAACAGGATGCCGACGTAGTGATTTTTCTAAACCGTCCGGAATATTATGGCATAATGAAAAATGAAAATGGAGATTCAAATGAGGGTGTCGCCGAAGTGATTATCGGCAAGCAGAGAAACGGACCAACTGGAACTATTCGCTTAGCTTTCATAAAAGATTATGCAAGGTTTGAAAATTTAGCTCACGCAAGACAGATTGAAGAGTATTCTTCGGCGAATGTTGGCGGTGAGGATATTATTTAAAGGTCAAAATTCAAAATTCAAAAAAATATTAATTATGAAAAAAATAGTTCTAATCATTTTTATAGTATCATCATTTTTAAATGCGCAAATTTATTCCGATAAAGATGTTGAAGTTTGTAAATCTAAATTCCAATTAGCGGTTGATAAAAGTCTTTCCGCTAAACCTATTGGAGATGTTATTGCTGAAATAGGAAAAAGTTTTTTGGGAACTGATTATATTGCAAGCGCTTTGGAAGTAGCTGATACTGAGCAGCTTGTTATTAATTTGAGCGGACTGGATTGCACAACATTTTTAGAAAATGCTTTGGTGTTTTCGCGGTTAATTAAAGAAGGAAAAACATTATTCGAAGATTATCAATCCGAATTAGAAAAAGTAAGATATAGGGATGGAAAGATTGATGAATATCCTTCGCGGCTGCATTACTTTTCTGATTGGATATTTGCGAATACCAGAAAAGGAATTGTTGAGAATGTAACAAAATCAATTGGCGGAGAAAAAATAAAATTCGATGTAAGATTTATGTCTGAAAATCCGCAATATTATTCGCAGTTAAAAAATAACCCTGGCTTTGTTCCTATCATAAAAAAACAAGAAGAAGCAATTAATAAAAGAGATTATTATTTCATCCCCAAAGAAAAAGTTGCCGACGTAGAAAATAAAATTAAAAATGGAGATTTAATTGCTATCACTACAAACGTTAAAGGATTGGATATCGGACACGTTGGTATAGCTGTTAAATTGGATGATGGAAGAATTCATTTTTTACATGCGCCGTTAGTTGGATCAAAAGTGCAAATTTCAGAAAATCCTCTGCCGGAATATCTATCAAAAATTAAAAAGCACACAGGCATAATTGTTTTAAGAGCGGTTGAGCCTTAAAATATTTCGCTGCTAATGGATACGAATTACCCTAATTTTTTCGTGAAATTAGTGCAATTCGTGGCTGAATTATTTTCCAATCAAACTCTTTAAAACTTTAATATTCTCCACATCTTCCAAGTGTTCTTTTCCTTTGGGCGTCTCTAAAATTTTGGGAATATGTTTTAACCGTTTATCATTCATAATATTTCTAAAACCTTCAAGACCAATAAATCCGCTGCCGATATAATCATGTCTGTCGACCCGCGTTCCCAAATCTTTTTTGCTGTCGTTCATGTGAAAACATTTTAGTCGGTCCAGCCCGACAATGTCATCAAATTCTTTTATAGTTTTTTCATAACCTTTGCTTGTACGTAATTCATATCCCGCCGCAAAAATATGTGCGGTATCTATGCAGACGGACAAACGTTCTTTCTCTTCGACCAAATCAATAATTTTTCTTAGATGCTCAAACTTATAACCGATTGCCGTGCCTTGTCCGGCGGTAACTTCAAGCATACTGCTTACATTTATATCTTGAGTTTTACTGTGAACATGATTTAAGCTTTCTGCAATTAGTTTTATTCCCTCATCTTCGCCCGCTCCGCCGTGAGCGCCGGGATGAAAATTTAAATATTTAATGCCGAGCAGTTCGCATCTTACAAGTTCATCTAAAAATGCTTCGCGTGATTTTTGTAGAAGTTCATTATTTTGTGAACAAAGATTAATTAGGTAAGAATCATGAACTACGACAAACTCTATCTTAGATTTTTTTATTTTTGATTTGAAGCTTTTAATTTCTTCCTCATCGAAAGGTTTAGCTTGCCATCTATTATTATTTTTGCTGAAGATTTGCATGGCGGTAAAGCCGAGGCTGTCCGCAAGATCCACCGCTTTTGATACTCCCCCTTGAATTGAAGTATGAGCGCCGAGTAGTTGATTCACGATTATCCTTTTAAAACTGGTAGAGACGCTCCGGTGGAGCGTCTAATTTTTGAAGTTAGATTAATTACAAGATGAAAATCGTTTAAGACCTCAGCCATGCCTATGTCGAAGCGCGTGTAGCTTCGCGCAGGCAGGCGAGGCGTCTCTACAAAAGTTACTTTTAATTAGGGCAAACAAATCTTCCCTAAAATAGTTTCTCTGCTTGCGCCCGTTACTCTGGGAATGTTTGATGGATTTCCGCTGACAGTTTCATTTGCAAGCACAGCAAAACAAATCGCTTCTTTCGCATCAGAAGATATTCCAAGATTTTCAACATTTTTAATTAAAACATTTTTTCCGAAATATTCTTTTAACCGTCTTATCAAAAATTTATTTCGCGCTCCGCCGCCGCTTACAAATAGTTCATCAATTTCCGTTTCATTTTTCACAAACAATTCATAATTGCGGTAAACGGCATAAGCGGTAAACCTTGTAATCGTTGCTATCCAATCATGATGAGAAATGTTTTTAAATTTATTTTGTAGTGATGAAAGAAATTCTTCTCCATAATATTCGCGTCCCGTTGATTTGGGAGGCTGTTTATCGATGTAATTATCCTTTTCTATTAATGAATTAAAAAGTTTTTCATTTACTTTTCCGCTTGATGCAATCTTTCCGTCTTTATCAAAATCTTGATTAGAAAATTTCTTTGTGAGTATGTCGATCATCATATTACCCGGACCGGTATCAAAAGCGATTACATCTTTAGCTTTTCTATTTTTGTTAAGAATAGTAAAATTTGAAATGCCGCCAATATTAAGCAGCGCTCTATTTCTTTTCTTGGAATGAAAAAGAATATAATCGAAGTAGGGAACAAGCGGCGCGCCTTGTCCGCCGAGAGCAACATCGCCGGTTCTAAAATCTCCCACAGTTAAAATCCCGGTGAGCTTTGCTATTACGGAAGGATCAGCAATCTGCAGAGTCGATCCGAATTCATATCCAAAATAATTTTCTATATTGGGAAGATGATGAATTGTCTGTCCGTGTGAACCGATTAAATCCACATCTTTTAATTTTACTTTAGTTTTTTTGCACAGTTTTTTTATCGCGTCAACATAAACAAGAGGGACAAGAAAATTAAGTTTGCAAATATCCGTTACGTTTCCTTTGCCGGGAGAAGAATTTTCAAGCGCTATTTTTTTCATTCCTTCGGGGAAAGGAAATGTAATAAAATTTTTCTGATTAATTTTTGTGGAAGTTCCGCTGCCTGAAATCTCGCAAAGAACCGCATCGACTCCATCAAGCGAAGTGCCGGACATAAGCCCAATTACTAATTTATTTTTCTTCTTTGAAAGTTGGCAAAGTTTTTTGATGGACATAATAATTTGTTTTTCAATTAGCGCTATTCGCGTAAATTAACGGCTAAAATCTCTGACACCGATTAACACAAATTTCACGAGAAATTTTATTAAAAGCTGTGCAATTAAATCTTTAAGCAGCCCCGGAAGCCTCGGGCGGCATAGTAGGATTCCGCGCCGTTGTGGTAAACAAAAACAGTATCATAACGACGATCGCAAAAAATAGCTCCGCCAAGTTTTCTAATTTCAGAAGGCGTTTTTACCCAGCTTGATGTTTTCAAATCAAAATTTCCGAGTTTCTGTAAATAGCGATATTTATCTTCCGTTAAAAGTTCAATGCCCATTTCGGAAGCCATATCTAAAGCGCTGCTTTTTGGTTTATGTTCCTTCCTTGACTCAAGCGCATCGCGGTCGTAGCAAAGACTTCTTCTTTCTTTTGGACTTTCCGATGAACAATCATAAAAAATGTATTCACCCATCTTTCCTGCCTTGCCGGCAGGCAGGTCATCAAAACCAACAACATCTGGTTCCCCGCCGGTTCTTTCCATTTCATTTAACGACCAAAGTTTTTGAGGATTGGCTTTCAGTTTGGTCTGTACTTTATCCCAGCTAATTTCTTTGTGCCGATTAGTATTTTTCTCAAAACGGGTTTTCAATGTTTTAAGAAGTTCTTCGCTTTGTTGTGGTGACAACTTATTTTTACTGCTCATTCGATTTATTTCTTGATATGTAAATATTTAAAATACCTTATTAATTACGGAATAAAATAAAATAAAAAGTTATTACATTTCAACATAAAAAAAATCATAATCCTAAAATATAACCTACTTTCTAGGTCAATAAATAAAGGGTGTTAGTATTTTCGTTCTATTGCGTATTCATCGTAACCTCTCCCAGAAATTTTAACCCCAGAAGGCACTTTAAATATATATAAAGTTATAAAATATTTTTTTCAGTTTTGTCAATTGTTGATTGTTATTCTTATTTTTCAAGAAGTAATTTTAAAAATAATGTTTAACTAAAAAAGCTATTAAAAATGAAAACTATAATTTTATCTTTAATTTTTTTTATGAGCTTTATGTTGACTGCGCAGACAAAATATTCTGAAATAAATTCAGAAATAGAAAAAGGAAATTTTAATTCCGCCGAAAAAATGATTCGGCAGAAAATTGAAATGGATAAATTATCATCAGAAGAAATTTATAATCTAAATTTCCAAATTGATTTAATGAATAGGATTAAAAGAGATTTTAGAAAAAGCGAGAGTAATGTTAAAACTCAGCTTAAAAAATATTATCCCAATTTAACGGATGAAATGTTGAATAAATGGGAAGCGGATGGTTCTTTGGAAATGAAAGTGATTAATGGAGAAAAAAAATATTTCAACAATTCTGTTCCAAATCTTTTCAGAATTAATAAAGAAGCAAAAACTGTTCAGCAGAATATTGATGGGACTTATCACAACAAATTAAATGAATTTTTAAAAGCTCATTTGCCTGTTTCTGTTAAAGAATTTGAAGACACAAAAAACAATATCATTAATCCTCAAAAAATGAAATTGACTTATACTCTTACCGTTGATGCTGATGCAGTTCCGGCGGGCGAAATGATACGCTGTTGGCTTCCGTATCCCAAAGAATATTTTGATCGTCAAACAGATGTTAAATTAATTTCATTAAATGAAAGTGAATACATAATTGCCGATGATAGTCATCCTCAACGAACTCTTTATTTTGAAAAAAAATCTAAAAAAGGAAAACCCACGGTTTTTAAAATGGAGCTTGAATACATTGCTCATTCCGCTTATTACGAAATAGATCCCGAAAATGTAAAACCTTATAAAACGGATTCGGATTTATACAAAGAGTTTACCTCTGAACGGGCGCCGCATATTGTTTTTACTTCTGAGATGAAAAAGTTATCGAATGGAATTGTGGGCGATACAAAAAATCCCTATGAAAAAGTAGTGAAAATTTTTAAATGGATGAGCGATAGTATACCTTGGGCAAGCGCAAGAGAATATTCAACAATAGATAATATTTCAAATTACTGCATCAGCAATATGCACGGCGATTGCGGAATAAAAGCGATGACGTTTATTAATCTTGCAAGATTAAACGGCGTTCCCGCCCGCTGGCAAAGCGGCTGGATGCTTCATCCCGGCAGCGTTAATCTGCACGATTGGGCTGAATATTATTTAGAAGGTTACGGCTGGATTCCGATTGATGTTGATTACGGAATGCAGGAATCAGATAACCCTAAAGTAAAATATTATTTTGCAAGCGGAATTGATTCGTACCGATTAATTGTGAACAGCGATTTTGGTCAGCCACTGTTTCCCGAAAAAATTTATTCGCGAAGCGAGACAAATGATTTTCAGCGCGGCGAAGTTGAATGGCGCGGCGGAAATCTTTATTTCGATAAATGGGATTACCACATGGATGTTGAATATGAAGCAGATAATAAGCGGCAATCATTTTAAACTTCCATTTAATTTTTAGAAGTTTTCTTTATTGATTGTTGCGCTTGTAATTATTTTTACCCTTTATTTATAGCATTAACCCCCTAATTTTTCTTTTGATTTTAAGAACTGTTTGGTAAATTTAACTTCCTTAAAAAAATTAAAGTTATGAGAATATTTTCTAAAATTTTATTAATGTTCTGCGTGTTAAATCCATTATTATTTGCGCAGCAGAAACAATACTTTGACGCCCCGTTTGGCGGCGGCGGCGGTTTTACTCCGGGCTGGATATTTCCCAAAATGGACGATGTTAATATCAAACTAAAACATATTGGCGTTCCGGAATTTTCAGGTAAAGGATTTTTTACATCAGGCGGCTCTGGATTTATTTACCTTGGTTTTGTTCCTAACTTTCGGATAGGTGGAATGGGATTTGGCGGTTCAACTTCATCGTCTGTAACAGAGCAGCAGCAATATATAATTGATAAATCAGCCGATAAAAAATCATCTCAATTAATTATTAATATTAATAAAGAAGTTGATTATTCAATAGGCGGCGGAGGATTAACTTTGGAATATACTTTGCCGTTTGTAAAAAATATTGGCGTTTCCATTGGAGCAATAATCGGCGGCGGAAGCTTGGGAATTGAAATTTATAAAAATACCGGTTCGTTTAATTGGGAAAATATTTGGAATGAAGTGAATTATCAATTTACTTCAGAAAATAATCGTACAATAAAAAATAACTTTTGGTTTTTTACTCCAACTTTAAATGTTGATATTCCTATTTATAGATTTGCGGCGGTTAGAGTTGGCGGAGGCTATCAATTAACTTTTGCAAATAATTGGACGGTTGATAATGATCAAGAGATATCAAACATTCCTTCAAATTTAAATGGAAATTCTTTCTTTATTCAAACCGGAATCTTTATCGGATTTTTCTCTTTTTAGGATTTAAATGAAAAACATTTTAGTTACCGGGGGCGCCGGTTTTATCGGGAGTAATTTTATAAATCATATTTTATCTAAACGCGATGATTATAAAATTATAAATTTGGATAAGCTTACGTACGCAGGTAATTTAGAAAATTTAAAATCATCTCAAGAAAATAAAAACTATAAATTTACTAAAGGCGATATTTGTAATAATGATTTAGTGAATTATCTTTTTGAAAAATTTAAAATTAAATTTGTAATTAATTTCGCCGCTGAATCTCACGTTGACAGAAGCATACTTGGCTCTGAAATATTTTTTAAAACAAATGTAATCGGTACAAATGTTTTGCTGGAAGCTGCAAAAAGATTTGAGGTTGAAAAATTTTTGCAAGTTTCCACCGACGAAGTTTACGGAAGTCTTGGCAATGAAGGACTGTTCACAGAATCCACGCCGCTTTCGCCCAACAGTCCATATTCATCAAGCAAAGCTTCTGCTGATATGATGGCTTTGTCTTTTCATCATACTTATGGATTGCCTGTTGTAATAACGCGCTGTTCAAATAATTATGGTCCGTTTCAATTCCCGGAAAAATTAATTCCGTTAATGATTATCAACGCTTTAAATAATAAAAAGCTTCCTCTGTATGGCGATGGAATGAATGTGCGTGATTGGATTTATGTGATGGATCATAACAAAGCAATCGATTTAGTTTTTGAAAAAGGAAAAGTCGGAGAGATTTATAATATTGGCGCAAGCAATGAAATGCCCAACATCGAAATAATAAAATTGATTTTAAAATATTTAAATAAAAATGAAGACTTGATTCAATATGTGAAAGACCGTCCGGGACACGATAGGAGATACGCAATTGATTCATCTAAAATTCAGAATGAATTAAATTGGAAACCGTCATTCACATTTGAAAATGCAATTGAAGAAACCATTAATTGGTATCTTCAAAATAAAGTTTGGTGGGAAAGAATAATATCAGGCGAATATCAAAATTATTATAAAATTCAATATCAACAATAATCAAAAGCAAATATGAATTTATTACACATAAAGATTAATAAAATTAATATTAGTAAAATTATTTTATTTGTAGTTCTTGCGGCAGGTTTTCATTTAACATATTCGCAAATGGAATCAAGCTCTTCAACATCAGATCAATTATTTTCAGCGGGCGCAATCAGCGTAACTATCGGCGGAAATTTTCCTATAACGGGAAGTTTCCCCGCATTGATTACGGAAAGAGTTGATCAGTTTGTAAGCCGATTTTATAACCGCGCTAAAACAGACGCTCTATCGAGAGTTAAAGAATATAACGCTGAAGTAATAAATAAAATTGAAGAGGAATTTGATAAGTATTCTTTTAGAAATATTATTTTAAAAAGAAGATCGGGCGAAGAAATTAAAATTGATCTTTTAAAATTTAGGATGACGGGAGATTTTTCTAATAATCCATATTTAAAAAATGATGACGTTATAATATTCGCTCCCACGGATGTTAAAAGAAATTTCTTCACAGTTTCAGGGGCGGTTAACAGTCCCGGAAAATTTAATTTTGTTGAAGGCGATAAACTTTCAGACGCTATTGAACTCGCTGAAGGCGTTAATAAAGCGTATGATAATGTTGATTCCGTAGAAATTAATAGACTAAGCTACAATGGAGAAAAATTAATAAAAGAAGTTATAAATATTAGTAGTGATTATAATCTTCAACGCGGCGACAGAATAGTTGTTTTGGCTGATGAAACTCAGAAAAAAGAATTTAAAACTTTTGTTTTTGGAGAAGTTAAAAGACCGGGATCAATTCCCATTACAAAAAATAACACTACAATTAAAGAAGTGATTGAGGCAGCCGGAGGCTTTACAGATGAAGCGTCATTAAAAAGAGCAAAATTAATCAGAGGCACCAATGTTGCATTCATAATTGAAAAAGAATTTGGTATTAAGTTACAAGATTATAATAAATATTTTCAAGATTACCCTAACCAAATCATAGCTGAATATGAAAAAGATAAAATGCTAAGGATGTCAACTTTAACCGAAGAAGACACATCTTTTTTCTTTGTCGATGAGTATCTCAGACAGACTTTAAACCAGGCAACATTAAATTTTGATAGCGTATTAATTGAAGATTCGAGAGTTGGAAATTTAAAAGTAAGAGATAATGACGTATTAATTATTCCTCAAAAACTTAACACAGTATATGTGTTTGGACAAGTAGCTTCTATGGGCAATATTAAATTTGTTCCGGGCAAAGATTATAAATTTTATATTGAGCAAGCTGGCGGCTTAGGCGAGCTTGCGGATGATGTTAGTATTGCCGTTATTAAATCTGAAACGAGGGAATGGATACCAGTAGAGGATAACACTAATATAAAGATCGAAACCGGCGATTTTATTTATGTGCCTAAAAATCCAAATAAATCGTTCAATTATTATGTGGGTAAGGTAAGTAATTATTTAAGCATCGTGGGCAGCGTGGCAACCGTAATTCTCTTGCTATATCAATTCAGCTCAAAAAGTAAATGAGTTGAACCCCTAAAAGTACTTGACATTATAATTCTCTTTCCTGTATATTAGTAAGCTTTTTTAGAAATGGTTTTGTGGTTTGATTCGTTAGAAGAAAATCATAAAGAAAACCAAAAATATTTTGAAATACCTATTTGAACTCTTGACTTTACAATCAAGAGAAAGTAAATTTGAAGCCCTTCTTTATTGAAGGTTTTACAAAATGTTCTTTGACAGAGTGAGTGCATTTAATCAATTTAATTAAATGGTTTCAATCAAGCGTCTATACGCCAAGATTACAAAAAATTAAACTTTTCTACTACGGAGAGTTTGATCCTGGCTCAGGACGAACGCTGGCGGCGTGCTTAACACATGCAAGTCTACGAGAATAAGGTAGCAATATCTTTAGTAAAGTGGCGCACGGGTGAGTAACACGTAAGCAATCTACCTTTAGAATTGGAATAACTTCGAGAAATCGAGGCTAATACCGAATGATGCAGCGGCACCGCATGGTGATGTTGTTAAAGTTCTTGCAACGTCTAAAGATGAGCTTGCGTCTGATTAGCTAGTTGGTAGGGTAATAGCCTACCAAGGCAACGATCAGTAGCTGGTCTGAGAGGATGATCAGCCACACTGGAACTGAGACACGGTCCAGACTCCTACGGGAGGCAGCAGTGAGGAATATTGGGCAATGCCCGCAAGGGTGACCCAGCAACGCCGCGTGGAGGATGAATGCCGTAAGGTTGTAAACTCCTGTTAGAGGGGAAGAATAACTCCGATCGCATCGGAATTTGACTGTACCCTCAGAGAAAGCCCCGGCTAACTACGTGCCAGCAGCCGCGGTAATACGTAGGGGGCAAGCGTTGTCCGGATTTACTGGGTGTAAAGGGCGCGCAGGCGGGTTAGCAAGTCAGAGGTGAAATCCTGCAGCTTAACTGCAGAACTGCCTTTGATACTGTTAATCTTGAGTACGGAAGAGAGAAGCGGAATTCCAGGTGTAGTGGTGAAATACGTAGATATCTGGAAGAACACCAGTTGCGAAGGCGGCTTCTTGGTCCGTTACTGACGCTCAGGCGCGAAAGCGTGGGTAGCAAACAGGATTAGATACCCTGGTAGTCCACGCTGTAAACGATGAATACTAGGTGTTGGGCCGTTAGGCTCAGTGCCGCAGCAAACGCATTAAGTATTCCACCTGGGGAGTACGATCGCAAGGTTGAAACTCAAAGGAATTGACGGGGGCCCGCACAAGCAGTGGAGCATGTGGTTTAATTCGATGCAACGCGAAGAACCTTACCTAGGCTTGAAATGCAAGCGACCGGCTGTGAAAGCAGCCTTCCCTTCGGGGCGCTTGTACAGGTGCTGCATGGCTGTCGTCAGCTCGTGCCGTGAGGTGTTGGGTTAAGTCCCGCAACGAGCGCAACCCCTACTATTAGTTGCCATCAGGTTATGCTGAGCACTCTAATAGGACTGCCTACGCAAGTAGTGAGGAAGGTGGGGATGACGTCAAGTCCGCATGGCCCTTACGCCTAGGGCTACACACGTGCTACAATGGGCGCTACAACGGGTTGCTAAACCGCAAGGTGGAGCCAATCCCTTAAAGGCGTCCCCAGTTCGGATTGGAGTCTGAAACTCGACTCCATGAAGTTGGAATTGCTAGTAATCGCGGATCAGCACGCCGCGGTGAATACGTTCCCGGGCCTTGTACACACCGCCCGTCAAGCCATGGAAGCCGGGGGTACCCAAAGCCAGTGTCCTAACCGCAAGGAGGGAGCTGTTTAAGGTAAAACCGGTGACTGGGGCTAAGTCGTAACAAGGTAGCCGTACCGGAAGGTGCGGCTGGATCACCTCCTTTCTAAGAGTAATCTAAACCTTTAATGAATTGATGAATCGCTCACTCTTTCTTTTATTTAGTTCTTACATTATTGAATCTCAGGTAATGTAATTTTTGTCTTTGATGTTTGGGTAGATATATAGCTCAATTAGTTATAACTACTTAATAAAATCAGGATGATTAGTAGTTTAACAAAGTTCTTTTAAAACATTGTTAGAATCTTGGGCTGAAGGCTTAAGATAAACCTGGGCCTGTAGCTCAGTTGGTTAGAGCGCACGCCTGATAAGCGTGAGGTCAGTAGTTCAACTCTACTCAGGCCCACTGCTAAGGGTTGTGTGTTTTTGGTATATAACCAAACACCCCTAAAACTTAATTGTTTTGGGGCTATAGCTCAACTGGGAGAGCGCCGCCCTTGCAAGGCGGAGGTTATCGGTTCGATCCCGATTAGCTCCACTATAAATCGCTTTTTTGAGCGATTTTGTTCTTTGAAAGATTGAAAGAGTAAAAACATAATTTCAGATTTTTGGAATAAGTTTTACTGAGCCTATAAAAAATTAATATGTTCTTTTCTTTATTATAGAAGAGCACCAAAAATATAATTGTGAATAAAAATTTTGGTTAAGTTACTAAGGGCACACGGTGGATGCCTTGGTACGAGAAGTCGATGAAGGACGCGATTACCTGCGATAAGCTTCGGGCAGGTGGAAATAACCCAATACCCGGAGATCTCCGAATGGGGCAACCCATCTAGAGTAATGTCTAGATATCTACATCTGAATTCATAGGATGTAAGAAGGCAACCCAGTGAACTGAAACATCTAAGTAGCTGGTGGAATAGAAAACAATAGTGATTTCCTAAGTAGTGGCGAGCGAACGGGAAAAAGTCTAAACCGTCTAACATGTATAAGAAAGCAATCGTTGTGTTAGCGGTGTCGTGGGGTATAATTTGGCTGAATTGCTGATAAGCCGAAGAGTAAAAAACTATATTATTAACTGAATATCCTGGAAAGTTCAACCATAGAGGGTGATAGTCCCGTAAGTAAAAATAATATAGCTCTTTGAATTATATTCCCAAGTACCACGAAGTAAGTGAAATTTTGTGGGAATCTGGGAGAACCATCTCCTAAGACTAAATACTATCTCGTAACCGATAGTGAATCAGTACCGTGAGGGAAAGGTGAAAAGCACTCCTAATAGGAGGGTGAAATAGTACCTGAAACCGTGTGCTTACAAACGGTTGGAGTCTCGATTTTATCGGGATGACAGCGTGCCTTCTGGATAATGAGCCAACGAGTTACTCCTACGTTGCAAGGTTAAGTTTTTAAGAAACGAAGCCGAAGCGAAAGCGAGTCCTAATCGGGCGTTTAAGTAACGTGGGGTAGACGCGAAACCGGGTGATCTACCCTTGTCCAGGATGAAGTGAGGGTAAAACCTCATGGAGGTCCGAACTAATGTGGGTTGAAAACCGCTTGGATGAGGTGAGGGTAGGGGTGAAAGGCCAACCAAACTCGGAAATAGCTCGTATTCCTCGAAATAGCTTTAGGGCTAGCCTCGAGTAAAAGTGTAACGGAGGTAGAGCACTGATTGGGCTAGGGCTGTCACAACGGTACCAAACCCAGACAAACTCCGAATTCCGTATACATGTTTCTCGGGAGTCAGGCAGTGGGGGATAAGCTTCATTGCCAAAAGGGAAACAACCCAGACCATCAACTAAGGTCCCTAAATAGTAGTTAACAGAGAAAGGATGTTCAATTGCTTAGACAACTAGGATGTTGGCTTAGAAGCAGCCATTCATTTAAAGAGTGCGTAATAGCTCACTAGTCAAGCGATCGGGCGTCGACAATTTCCGGGACTTAAACTACTTACCGAAGTTATGGATTCCAGTTTTACTGGAGTGGTAGAGGAACATTCTATCGGCTGCGAAGGTGTACTGCGAGGTATGCTGGAGCTTATAGAAAAGCAAATGTTGGCATAAGTAACGATAATGCGGATGAAAAATCTGCACACCGAAAGTCTAAGGTTTCCTGAGCAATGTTAGTCATCTCAGGGTTAGTCGAACCCTAAGCCGAGGCTGAAAGGCGTAGGTGATGGAAAACAGGTTAATATTCCTGTACCTGGTATATTTTGTTTGAGCATAAGGAGGGACGCAGGAGTGAAGGTTAGCCGCCTGATGGATTAGGCGGTCTAAGCGAGTAGGCTGATTGTGCAGGCAAATCCGCACTTTCTTAAGGCCGAGACGCGAACGGGAGGGCTTAGCCCGCAAACTAACCGTAATCATACTGCCGAGAAAATCTTCGTATGTTAAAAATATATCGGATCGTACCGCAAACCGACACAGGTAGACGGGATGAGTATTCTAAGGTGCTCGAGTGAGCCGTGGTTAAGGAACTCGGCAAATTAGCTCCGTAACTTCGGGATAAGGAGCGCCTTTAGTATGTGAAGCTCTTGCGAGCTTAGCAGAAAAAGGCCGCAGTGAAAAGGCCCAAGCGACTGTTTAACAAAAACACATGTCTCTGCGAAGTCAATCAAGACGATGTATAGGGACTGACACCTGCCCGGTGCTGGAAGGTTAAGAGGAGATGTCAGCGCAAGCGAAGCATTGAATCGAAGCCCCAGTAAACGGCGGCCGTAACTATAACGGTCCTAAGGTAGCGAAATTCCTTGTCGGGTAAGTTCCGACCTGCACGAATGGTGTAACGATTTGGGCACTGTCTCAACCACGGGCTCGGTGAAATTGTGGTACCGGTGAAGACGCCGGTTACCCGCATATGGACGGAAAGACCCCGTGCACCTTTACTGCACCCTAATATTGGGTTCGGATAAAGCATGTGTAGGATAGGTGGGAGGCTTTGAAGCCGGGACGCTAGTTTCGGTGGAGCCAACGGTGAAATACCACCCTTGCTTTATTTGGATTCTAACCTCGATCCTTGAATCAGGATCAGGAACAGTGTTAGGCGGGTAGTTTGACTGGGGCGGTCGCCTCCTAAAATGTAACGGAGGCTCTCAAAGGTTCCCTCAGCATGGTTGGTAATCATGCGGCGAGTGTAAACGCAAAAGGGAGCTTGACTGCGAGACTTACAAGTCGAGCAGGTGCGAAAGCAGGAGTTAGTGATCCGACGGCTTCGAGTGGAAGAGCCGTCGCTCAAAGGATAAAAGGTACGCCGGGGATAACAGGCTGATCTTACCCAAGAGTTCATATCGACGGTAAGGTTTGGCACCTCGATGTCGGCTCATCGCATCCTGGGGCTGAAGAAGGTCCCAAGGGTTTGGCTGTTCGCCAATTAAAGCGGTACGTGAGCTGGGTTCAGAACGTCGTGAGACAGTTCGGTCCCTATCCTATGCGGGCGCAGGATACTTGAGAAGGGTCGCTTCTAGTACGAGAGGACCGAAGTGAACGTACCTCTAGTGTACCAATTGTCACGCCAGTGGCATCGTTGGGTAGCTATGTACGGTTGTGATAAGCGCTGAAAGCATCTAAGCGCGAAGCACGCTTCAAGATTAGGTATCCCTGCCGATTTATCGGCACTAAAGACTCCTCGGAGATGACGAGGTTGATAGGCTGCAGGTGCAAGTGTAGTAATATATTTAGCCGAGCAGTACTAATAAGTCGTGAGGCTTAACCATTTAATTTTATTCACAATATATTTTTGTTTTTTATTGCTCAGTTCTTTCAGTCTTTCATTTTATTTTTAAATCCCATCTAAATCTTCCCCAAGGGACGATTTAGTATATGAGTTTAAATTTTGGTGGTTTTAGCCAGGGTGTTACACCTCTTCCCATTCCGAACAGAGTAGTTAAGCCCCCGTACGCCGATGGTACTGCATGCGCAGGTGTGTGGGAGAGTAGGTAGCTGCCAAATTTTATTTATAAAACCCCGGTCACTTTTGATTGGGGTTTTTTTAATTATTTAATTCTTAATAATTTGTTTTTTGCTTTTCCAGCCAAGCCAACACAATTCTTAACTTGCCATAAGTAATTTCTTTAGGAGTTTTTTCCTTTATTACACTTAACAGTACGCTGCTTAAATCTTTTGGAAAATATGTAGCAATTTTTTTCGCTTCTTCTATCGGCATAATTTCCTCAATCTCAAACAAACTATCGGAAATTGCTTTTGCAAGATGTCCTTCAATTGTTCCCTGTACTAAATTTCTTTCGTCGGCTATTTGACTAATATCTTTTCCTTGCCGATATAATATCACTGTTTCTAACACAGTTGATTCTTTTTCCTTTTTTATATAAGAAGTTTTAACATTTTTTATAGGAGCTTTTAATTGTTTCTGGCTATTTAAAAATTCATTTAAGATGAATCCTCTTTTACAGTAATTAATCTTTTGTAGAATTTCATTTGTTAACTGGTGTGTAGCCTCAAGCAGAGAATCAATTTTTGCAGATAATTTTTTTGTGTTAGCTTTTATAGGATGATTATAAAATTTCTCATTCCACTTCATAATTTCCGATGAAAAATATTCGGCTCCTTCTTTTAGTCTTTTTTGAAGAATCTCATTTTCTTCTATTGAAGAATTAATTTTACTCATTTCGATAATTCTAATTTTAAATTTTCCCGACACTTCATATAATTTTTTTTGCTTTTCCATTAATTCGCTAAGCCAATCTAATGGCGATATATTTCCTGCATTTGATTCTTTTGATGTCAATTCTTTTTTATTTTCAATTAAAAATTCATTCAACTCTTTTAAAAGATAATACCAATTTTTCCATGTAAAAATATTTTGCAGTTCATCAAGAATAAAATTCTCGCGTGATTCAATTAGTAACTCCGATAAATTCGCATTCCAATTTTTATTTTGCCAATCCTTAAAATCTTTATGCGCCCCCAGAGAGTTTTTATAGATCGGGGTTCTTAAAATTAATCCTTCTAATGAAGTGCATCGGCTTAGAGCTACATAAACTTGTCCGGTAGCAAAGGCTTTTGCGGCGTCAATTACAATTTTATCAAAAGTTAAACCCTGACTTTTATGTATTGTAATTGCCCAGGCGAGTCGAAGCGGGTATTGAATAAATGTTCCTACAATTTCTTCGGAAATTTTTTTTGTATCGGGATTTATTTTATATCGAATATTTTTCCATTCACTTTTTCTTACCTCTATTTCATCAATATCAGCAGCGCATTTAACCCTAATATAACTTTCCTCAAGCTGAGTAACAGTTCCAATCTTTCCGTTAAAATATTGTTTACCGTCAGTATCGTTTTTTAAAAACATAACTTGCGCGCCTTTTTTAAGTTTAAGTTCTTTTTCAGCGGGCAAAATATGCTCAGGAAATTCACCTTCTATTTCGGAATAAAAAATATGCTGTTTTGTTGAAATGTTATTCAATTTTATTTTATTTATTTCATCCGACTGATAATTGTGAGTCGTAAGAATTATATATTCTTCAATATCATCAGGAGTAAAATTACTTTTGATACGCTCATTTAATAACGCAAAATTTTCTTCCGATATATTGTTGTTGCGAATACCGTTAAGTATTTCAATAAACTTATCATCCTTTTGCCGGAAAATTTTTTTAAGTTCAATTATAATTGGAGTTTTATCACGCAAAACAAAACTATCAAAGAAAAAAATTGAGGTATAATAGTTTTCTAAAATTTGCCATTCGTCATTTTTAACTACGGGCGGAAGTTGGTGAAGATCGCCGATAAATAAAACTTGTACGCCTCCAAAGGGCTTGTTTGGATTTCGTCTGATATAACGCAGCAGAACATCGATTGCATCAACAGTATACGATCCCACCATGCTTGCTTCATCAATAATCAGCAACTCAAAATTGCGCAGAAGATTTAGCTTTTCTTTATTGTAATGAATTTTTGTAAGCTGCGGATAATTTTCAATTGATAAGCCGTCGTTGGTAGTGTAAGATAAGTCGGGTAAAATTATTCCGAAAGGTAATTGAAATAAGGAATGAAGAGTTACGCCGCGAGCGTTTATTGCCGCCACGCCCGTTGGGGCTGCAACCACAGTTTTTTTTAAAGAGTTTTCACGAAGATATTTTAAAAAAGTTGTTTTGCCTGTCCCCGCCTTTCCAGTTAAAAAAATATTCTGATTAGTTTCTGTAGCAAAACGATAAGCAAGATCGAATTCTTTTGTGTGTTTAATTTGCATATTAATTTTTTTTAGGTTTAAAATAAAAAATTTTTGAGCAAAATGGATTTCAAAAATGTTGTGAGCCAAAATGCATCGCTTAAACTACAATGATTGTAATTTTTACATAAACTTTGGCATTGAAGCATTTAAGTTTACGTCAATAATCTTTTTAAATTAAATATAATGAAGTTATGATTACTCATTCTGAATTTGCGCCTGGCGCTCCGGGCATTTCACCTAAATGGACTTCCAGCAGCAAAAGCGCCGTGGGCAGTTCATTCAGCGGTTTTAGCAAAGTTTGGTTTACAATCAGCCATGGAATTTTAAACGAAATATACTACCCACGACTTGATATTGCCTGCACTCGAGATATGGAGTTTATAGTTACGGATGGAAAAGATTTTTTTTCAGAAGAAAAAAGATCAACTAAAAATAAAATAGAATACATGGCTGATGGAACTCCCGCCATTAAATTAATCAACACATGCAAAGAAGGTTACTATAAAATTGAAAAAGAAATAATTGCGGATCCCGACAGAGATTGCATCCTTCAAAAAGTAAAATTTATCGCCACCAATAAAAAGATTGACTTTCACTTGTACGCTTTAATTGCGCCGCATATAAAAAATCATGGGAATAACAACACAGGATGGGTTGGCGATTATAAAGGCTTTCCGATGCTTTTTGCTGAACGCGATGGAATTATAATGGCGATGGCTTGTTCAACTCATTGGAAAACAATGACTGTAGGTTTTGTTGGTACATCGGACGGCTGGCAAGATTTAAACGTAAATAAAATTTTAACAAAGCAGTATGATAGAGCGGAAAAGGGTAACATTGCTTTAACCGCTGAAGTCAATTTGGAAAATTTAAAGAAGGGCGAATTTGTAATTAGTATTGCTTTTGGTGAAAACCATTTTGAAGCCGGACAAAAGGCTGTAGCAAGTCTGTTTGATAATTTTGAGAATGTCAAAAAAAAATATATAGCCGAATGGAAGGGCTGGCATAAACGTTTAACATTCAAAAACCAGAAAACCTCTTCTTTCAAATTAAATCTAATCAGCGCAACTGTTCTGCAAATTCATCAAGCAAAAAGTTTAAAGGGAGGAATAATAGCAAGCCTTTCTATTCCGTGGGGATTTTCAAAAGGCGATGATGATTTGGGCGGATATCATCTTGCATGGGCGAGAGATTTAGTTGAAGCCGCAGGAGGTTTTTTAACATTTGATGCCCATGATGATGCTCTTAGAATCCTTCATTTCTTAGCGGCTACTCAGGAAGAAGACGGGCATTGGGCGCAAAACATGTGGCTGGATGGTTCGTCGTACTGGCAAGGAATTCAGCTTGATGAAACTGCGTTCCCAATTCTTCTTTTAGATTTAGCAAACCGATTAGGAAAAATCTCAAATGAAAATTTAAATAATTTATGGCGGATGGTAAAAGAGGCGGCGGCATATATTGTGAGAAACGGACCTGTAACTCAAGAGGATAGATGGGAAGAGGAGGCAGGTTTTTCTCCATTTACGCTCGCTGTGGAAATTTCCGCTCTGCTTATTGCCGCAGAATATGCAGACAAACAAAATGAAAAAAGATTAGCAAAATATTTTCGTGAAACTGCCGACATTTGGAATAATCAAATTGAAAGATGGACTTACTCAATCGGAACGGAATTAGCAAAAGAAAATGGAGTTGAAGGATATTACGTTCGTATTTCTCCGCCGTATAATGAAGGTGGAAATTCATTAGATGAAAATATTAAAATTAATAACAGAGCATTTGGCAATGAAAGATTTCCTGCAGATGAAATTATAAGTCCCGATGCTTTAGCTTTGGTTAGATTTGGACTTAGATCCGCATCCGATAAAAAAATAATTAATACTATTAAGGTTATTGATAAAATTTTGAAAGTAGAATTTCCTGCCGGCACATGTTGGCATAGATATAATAACGATGGCTACGGTGAACACGAAGAGGGAAGTCCGTTTGACGGAACAGGTATTGGAAGAGCCTGGCCTCTTTTAACCGGCGAGCGCGCTCATTATGAAATAGCCGCAGGAAATTTTAAAGAGGCATTAAATTTAAAAAAAGCTATGGAGTCATTTGCTAATAATGGCGGTATGCTCCCTGAACAATTATGGGATACAGATGACATTCCTGAAAAAGAATTATTTTTTGGAAAGCCCTCAGGCTCGGCGATGCCTTTGGTTTGGGCTCATGCGGAATATTTAAAACTATGTATCTCCCTCAAACAGAAAAAAGTTTTCGATATGCCGGCTCAAACTTATCGAAGATATGTAAAAAAGAAAGTTACTTCAGATAAATTTATGTGGAAGTTTAACAGTAAATGCCGCTCAATGCCGAAGGGTAATAATTTAAGAATCGAAGCGGCGGCGAAATGTGAAATAAAATGGACAGTTGATGATTGGAAAACGATTAATACCAACTCTGCTTCAGATATTGGATTAGGAATTTATTTTTTGGATGTTAATACAAAAAAACTTTCATCGGGAAATAAAATCATTTTTACTTTTTTCTGGACTGAAGCAAATAAATGGGAAAATAAAAATTTTACCGTTTACATTGAGTAGTTATTAATTATCTCAAAAATATTTTCTATTTAAATAATTATTATTGCATGCAAAATCATCTCGCCTAAACAGTTATAACAACATTTCCTTTTTTATGTCCTTGATCTACATAGCTATGCGCTTCAACAATTTCATTCAATGAATATTTCTTGTCAATTACCGGTTTTATTTTTCCCGATTCCATAAGTTCTTTAAGTAATTTTAAATCTTTGGTTCTTTCTTTGGGCGGACGCAACCCTGTTGCGGCAAACTTTGCTTTTTTACCGCCGAACATTGATGTCCATATTGAATGACGCAATATTCCCACGCCAATTCCCGCTTCCAGAAACACGCCCTCTTTTTTTAATGACTTTTTACTTTTTGAAAAAGTAATTTTCCCCACAGCGTCAAAAATAATATCATAAGTTTTTTCTTTTTTTGTGAAGTCTTCTTTGGTATAATCAATAACGTAATCAGCGCCGATAGTATTTACCAATTCCAAATTAGCTGGGCTACAAACCCCGGTAACTTCGGTTCCAAAATATTTTGCTACCTGCACTGCTGAAGAGCCGACACTTCCGGAAGCACCGTTGATAAGAACTTGCTGTCCCTTTTTAATTTTCCCTGTATCTCTAAGAAATGGAAGCGCTGTTAAAAATCCATCTACGCTGGAGGCGGCTTCTTCGTGAGTTATGTTTGCGGGCTTTAGCGCTAATACGCCTTCTTCATCCACGCAAATATATTCAGCGTTAGCGCCAAAGCGGGGACCAGCGGTTCCAAAAACTTCGTCTCCTATTTTAAATAATTTTACAGCATTTCCTACTGATTCTATTTCGCCGGACAATTCTTCGCCAAGCGTATTAATTTTTGGTTTAGTAATACCTGTAAATAATCTTGCAAAAAAGGGCTCTCCTTTTCTAAAGGTGCATTCAGTTGCAGTAACGGTAGTAGCGATTATTTTAATTAATATTTCATTGGGTTTGGGAGTTGGTTTTTCAGCGTCAATTATTTGAAGGACTTCAGGTCCTCCGTATTTATTGTAAACAATTTTTTTCATATTTAATCCTCCTTATTTATTATGCGGTGAATTATTATTAGAATTGAGTTTGTGAAGCCTATGTTTTTTAATTACAAACAATCTGAGATTTTTTGGCGGATTATATTCGCGGTTTAAATACGTCTCTATAATATTACTCCACTTTATTTTACTTTTAAATATTTAAATAAGGTATCAATTGATTTCTAAAGTTACAAAAAAACGCATCATCAAATTAATTTTTTTTATAGCCGTTCATTTTTGCTTCTTTCATTAATCCCGCAATGCGTTCTGTCTGCAATACAAATGTTTCAAGACGCGCTTCAATTACCTGGGGATAAACATTGCCGTCTGTTTCAATTGTTAAAAATGGAATATTCATTTTACCGTTAAATATTGCCGGCAGCTTATAATTTTTATTAACCATTCTTTCTGCGGCAATTTTATTTTCTACTTTCATTTCAGCCGCCGCAAGCGATTCTGTAAATCGTGTAGGCATGCATCCGAAGGGACCTAAATTAATTACGCCGCAGTATTTAGTAATAGTTTCATGCAAAGCAACGCCGAGCGTTATTCCCGGTTCGCCTTTATATTCAAGCGGAAGAATATGATTTGCCCTTTTCAGCAGAGAACCAATGTTGGTTAAAGAAAATTTATAGTAGCCTGTGCCGGCAATAATTTTTTTAATTCTATATTCAGCTTGCCGCATATAAAAAACGCGAATTAATCTTTCAATCTTTTTCTTGAAAGAAGCGTCGGGCTCTAAAAGTTTTTTATTTAAAAGATAATCTATATAATAAACCCATTCGCTTATGTATGAATCTTTAAGTATAAAACCTTTTTGCGCAAAATATTTATTTAGCCATTTATGCGAGAAGTGGTCTCGACGCACATAAATTTCACCGCACAAAGCAATGTACTTTGCCTGGTTTATGTTTATTTCTGTGGCAACTTTTTTACTTATTTCCTGTGAGAATTTTTTTAATGATTTATAAATTTCCTTTGGCGAAGTTTTATATGATCGGCGCAACTCGTCAAATTCATTATAAAATATTTCCATTCCTTTTTCAGGATTAGCCGCATGCGCCATTATACCGGAACGAACGTCGTCTAAAATATCGCTAATAAAAATTGCCTGAATTCCTCTTAACGCAAAATTAGGTCCCAGTCCGGCAAATCCGTCGTCATTCATTAATGAAAGCGTGGCGACATTTTTTAATTTTTTTCTTTTGATAACCTCGCGTATAAAAACCGGGTACTGCCCAAGCCTGCAATTGCCGCCCCCCTGCACAATAAAGAAAGCGACGTATTGTTTTCCATCCCATTTGTTTTGTAAATAATCCAGCAGCGCGCCCACGCATAAAAGCAGAGGCAAACATTCTTTTCCGCTGGCAACCGATCTTCCTACTTTTAGTATCTCAGGGGTTCCTTCGGGCAAAGCAATGGCATTAAAGCCCTGACTCTGCATTCCCGCAGCGAACATCTTTGCGGCTAAATCTCCCATTGAAGGAATTAAAATATCCACTCTTGGATCGGAGAGGGAGATTTTTTCACCGCTTGAAGAAATAAAATATCCCTGTTCTAAATCAAAACTTATTTTTGCAGGAATAAAATCACTATAATCCGTGTCGCTAATTTTATGCTGTACACGTCTATAATTTTTAATAATATCAAGCGCGGCGTCAATTCTTGTATTGATTCCGGCGTCGGCGGTATGTCCGTCCAGTTCTAAAGTTAAAGACGGCTTTGTTCCCATCAGCGAACGAAATGTTGTAATCAGCATTGAATCCGGTCCGCACGAAAAATTGGAAATGTAAGTTGCATAAAGCTGATGATTATTTTTTATAATCCGCGCAGTTTTTAAAATCTTTTTTCCGCCTTCCCAGTATTGATTATCGTCCACAGTTTCGCTTCTATAATCAAACATATCATAAGGCGCGACATACACGCCGCGCGAAGCAAACTTTTTGGGTATGCCTTTATTCGCAAGGTCTGTAAATGCATTATAAGGTCTGCCGACAAGTACAATCGCCATTTCATCAGGATTGTTTTTTAAGAATTCTAAAAATTCTTCTCCCATTTTATATAATTCATTTTGATATTCATCCTGCATTTTTAAGGCGTAACTAAAAGCTTTTTTAATTTTTAACTCATTAGTAATCCCTAATTTATTTGCAACTTGAATGAATTTATTTTCTTCTTTATCAAAGCCATTTGCAAAATTAAAACTTGGAGTAATAATTTTTTCTTTTGGAATTAAATCTTTAAAGCCCTGCTTTAAATAAAAAGCCTCGCCGCTTAGAAACACGCAGGTGCAGTTAAAATCCATACGATGACGGCTTTCCCCATTTGCAGGATCATCCACATACATTTCAAAAATTTCAGGGAGAAAATAATAGTCGGGATTTTTTTCAATTAAATCTGCAAATAAACCAAGCGCAACCTGCGCTGGAAAACAGAATGAAGTATTCTCTCTTTCCAATCCTTCTTCATTAATTTTATCTGAAAGAATTACTTTAAAACCAAGCTGCGTAAAAAAATTATAATACAAAGGATAAATTGTATGAGTATGAAATGATTGATTGATCCCCACTGTTTTAGCATTTTCAGCCGATATAATTACCGGAGAATATTTGTTGAACATTAATTGCTGGCGCTTTTTTACAAAATCATATTTATCAACATCAACTTTTGTTTTGCTAATTACGTTGTAATATTTATTGCACGCTCCGCCGAATGGATAAGTTCTTCCTTCAACTTCAATTAGGTTTATTGAACAGGCAAGATCGCACCTTTCTCTTCCGCCCACACAGATGAAGGGTTTTTTATAACCAACTTCTCTTTCAGAAAGTTCTTGCAGTGAATATTCATTAGGCTGCATTATTCCCAATTCAATTTTTTCTTTTACATCTAATGCAACGCCGAAAGCGCCCATCAAACCGGGATCCGGAGGAACAATAATTTCTTTCTCCGTAAGCGCCGCCATTGCAATGGGAATGGCTTTATTGTAGCAAACGCCGCCCTGCATAAAAATCTTTTTGCCGACTGTGCGATTTCCTTTAACGCGATTTACATAATTCATACAGACCGAATAAACCAAACCGGCGACAATATTTTCTTTATTAATATTTTCCTGCTGCGCGGTTTTAATATCGGAGCTGATGAAGGCGGAACATTGATCGCTGAAATTGGGCGGCAAGTCAGCTTTCATTGCAATCGGTTCAATGTCGGTTACTTTTATTCCGAGAGATTCATAAGCCGATTCTTCCAAAAATGAACCGGTGCCGGCAGAGCAGGCTTCATTCATTGCGTAATCTGCGGGAACTTTATTTACGATGTAAGTAAATTTTGCATCCTGTCCGCCGATTTCAAAAATTGTATCTACTTCCGGATCGAAGTAAACTGCCGCTGATGCGTGCGCGACTATTTCATTTATTATTCCATCGGTCAAAGCGTGAAGACCGGCTATCTGCCTGCCTGAACCGGTTGTTCCGATTCCTATAATTTTTATTTTTTCAGGAATTTGTTTTAACAATTCAGCGTAACATTTTTTTGAAGCTTCAATTGGGTTGCCGTGAGTATAAAGATAAACCGAGCCTAAAACGCGGCTGTCATATTTTCTAATTATAACCGCTTTTGTTGTGGTTGAGCCGACATCCAAACCAAGGATACAAATATCTCCGTCTTTTGCTTTATGATGCTGCATGGTTTTGAACTGAACTTTATCTCTAAAATTTTCAAGTGGCTGGTGAAAAACAAAAGAGCTTTTTCTGGGGATGAAAATATCTTCTATATTTTTTATTATCTCTACTTCATTTTCAAGTCCGTACAAAGCGGCTCCTAAAGCTTCAAAGTAAGGAGCTTCGGCGGGAATGTGGATGGAAGTTTTATCGTTTTGTAATTC
Source organism: uncultured Bacteroidota bacterium (assembly GCA_963782985.1). GTDB lineage: Bacteria > Bacteroidota > Ignavibacteria > Ignavibacteriales > Ignavibacteriaceae > CAVSWT01. Next base: position 168,362 of record CAWALU010000007.1, on the reverse strand, counting down.
ATTTATTCGATTGTGAATATTATTTTGAATGTCATTTCGACCGGATGGAGAAATCTCAAATCTTAAATTTGATATAGATTTCTCAGTCGAGGACTCCTTCGAAAGGACCGCGGGTTCCACAATTATTTTTTTTGGGTTTTCAGAAATTCTTTCATTTAAAAAATTCATAACCACAGAATTTTTTGTTACTCCGCCTACTATCATTACTTTACCGGGCTTAACTTTTTTAAGAAGCTCTTCAACTTTTTCAGCCATCATTGAAGACAACCCTGCGGCTACTTCTGATTTTTGCACTCCTTTATTTAAAGCGTGAGTACAATCTGATTTACAAAACACTGAACATCGTCCCGAAACCTTAAACGGTTCGGCATCTTTAGCAATGCTTACCACTTCATTAATTCCGAGATTCATTCTTTTTATTTGCTGAAGAAAAAATTCGCCTGTCCCCGATGCGCATTGATTCTTGGTTATTACATTTGAAATTTTACCTTCATCATCAATTGTGTAAACCATAAAAGTTTCACCGCCGAGCGATGCAATCGCCGAATAACTTTCATGTTTTGGGTTGAGATAATTAAAAGCATATTCAGTTGCTTCCGGTTCGGAGATATTTGTAAACTTAACCAGCTTTCTAAATTTTCTTCCGGTTACAACTATGGGTGTATTCTTGAATGGATGAGTTGATGAATTTATAAATTCACTAAGCTTCTCTTTAAAAACTTTTCGGGGGTCGCCGTTATGGGGAAGAGTTAAAAAATCTTCAATGGTTATTTTTGTGTCGTCTTTTTTTAATCTTACAAAAGAAATTGTGGAAGCTCCAAGGCAGGCTCCTATTGCGTAGTTACTTTCATTCATATTTTTTGTTCAAATTATTTTAACCTAAATAATCACATACTCAATATAAAAATCCATTGCCTCAAAATCTAAGTTCAGAATTAATTGTTATTTCGAATTCCAATTGAAATTCATTTAAATATATCTTTGATTGCATCAATTAAACCATCAATGGGAATTTGCATACCGGGTCCGACATTTGGATTCATTGCATGTTCAGATCCTTCCGGAAAATTCTTTTGAATATATTCATGTAACTGTTTATTAATTTTTCTTTCTAATTCATATCTTGTAAACCTCTTTTCAATTTTAACCAGAATTTTGGCCTGCTGCTGCAATATAAAACGCGCGTATTCCGGGTTCCTGACTAAAAAGGTGTCTAATAAATTAGCTGCAAATTTTAAATCCTCTCCGCTTGTAGCAGACCTTTCAATGCTTGGAATTTTTATTTCCTGTTTAATTTTGATTGTATCAATTACTGTTTTTTCTCCGCTTACTTCACGCGGACTAATCATTTCAGTATTTAACTTTTTAATAGTCGGAATTTTTTCTGCAATAGGTTTTACTTTAGGTTCTTCAATCATTTTAGTCTGAGGAGGCAGAATGTTAGTTTCGAGTAATACGTATTTATTTGTTTCTGAAGGAGTGTATTTTACTTCAATTAGAATTAATATTTAATAAAACGACTACATGAATTAATATTGATATGGAAAAAGAAGAGATTAGTTTCTTAGAATATATTTTCTTTTTAATAAGGGACAAATATTTAGCAATACGTCTTTAATGCGATATATAAAAATTTAACAAAAATTTGTAAGAGAATTAAAATAGAATGAAATTTTATTAAAAAATTTGATGATATAATAGAAAGAAAAAGGGAGTTATGATATGGGGAAATGTTTATCTAATACGGATAGCTTATATCCAAATCGACAACATTTTTTACTAGTTCTCATTTATAAGGCTTTTGAAGTTTGTATTTTCTAAAATTAAATATTTCATTTTCATTACGGATAATTCTTTCATAGAAAGAACGCTGCTATCAAGAATCAATGCAGTTATTATTTCTGCGCCATTTCGTTACGACAATTTCAGTCCTTTAATTACATTTGATAGGTTTGTCTTGTAGGCAATGGACGAAAATCTTCGACCGATACAATAAATTAGCACAGTTAGTTTTTAAACTTTCAAATTAATACTGGCTAAAAATTTTGGCGGCTTACGGGCTTTTGTAAATTGTTCAAAAGCATACGCAATTTTTAACAGCGCCGGTTCGCTCCATGCTCTTCCGAAAAAAGAAATTCCAATTGGTAAACCAAATACTTGTCCTGCTGGAACAGTTATGTGAGGATATCCTGCAACAGCGGCTAATTGAGAACTGCCGCCAAGAAAATGATCTCCGTTTACGAGATCGGTCATCCAAGCCGGGCTGTCAGTGGGGGAGACTATCGCGTCAAGATTATGCTTATCCATTACAGCATCAATTCCTTCTTCATGTGTTAAGCGGTTATTCTTTTCTAAAGCATCAATATATTCTTTATCTGTAAGCGGTCCTTTTTCTTCTCCCCTTAAAAATAATTCTTGATTGAAGTAGGGCATTTCTTTATCCGCATGCTTCTCATTAAAATCAATTAAATCTTTCAAAGCATGAAAAGGTGTATTGGGTCCGCGATGCGTTAGATATGCTGCCATATCGGCTTTTAATTCATAAAGCAAAACTGTACTCTCGCTGTCATCAAATTTCCCAAGTGAATCGATCTCAATTGGATCAATTAGAATAGCGCCGTTCTGTTTCAAAATTTCCAATGAACCATTTATAACTTTATCAACAGAAGGAAGGAATCCAAAATATTTTCGTAGCACACCAATGCGAGCGCCTTTCATTCCATTCTTATCTAAAAATTTTGTGTAATCAGGATGCGATTTTCTTTCACTATTTTGTGTGGCTTCATCTTCTGTGTCTATCCCTGCCAAAGTTCCAAGTAAAATTGCAGCATCACGCACAGTTCTTGTCATGGGACCAGCAGTGTCTTGCGTATGTGAAATAGGAATAATGCCTGCACGGCTTATCAAACCAACTGTTGGTTTAATTCCAACAAGTCCATTTAATGAAGACGGGCTGACAACGGAACCATCTGTTTCGCTGCCAACCGCTACAGCACAAAGATTGGCAGCCGCTGCAGCGCCTGAACCTGAACTTGAACCGGACGTATTTCTATCAAGCGAATAAGGATTTTTTGTAAGTCCGCCGCGTCCGCTCCATCCGCTGGTAGAATGAGTGGAACGCATATTTGCCCATTCACTTAAATTTGTTTTGCCAAGAATTAAAGCTCCCGCATCTCTAAGCTGCTTTGCTACAAATGAATCTTTTTGGGGACGAGAACCAACCAGAGCAAGTGAACCGGCAGTTGTTTCCATGTTATCTGCTGTATCTATATTGTCTTTTAGCAGAACAGGAATTCCATGCATAGTGCTTCGCGGTCCTTTTTCTTTAAATTCTTTATCCAGTTCATCTGCAATTTTTAATGCGTCAGGGTTTAATTCAATAATACTATTAATTGCCGGACCGGATTTATCTATTTCTTTTATACGTGAAATATATTTTTCTGCAATTGAGTGAACAGTATATTTCCCGGATTTCAATCCATCATGTAATTCATCAATTGTAATTTCATCAAGCTCAAACATTTCTATCCTTTTTGGAGGAGATATTTTATTAGCAGTTCTTTCTGCAAATGATAAAGAGGGAAGAGATGCCGCTGCGATTCCGCCGGCAATTGTAGCTTTTAAAAAATTTCTACGGCTATGGCTAGTTAGATTTTTCTTATTGCGTGGCATTATTTACTCTCCATTTTTGGAATTAATAATTTAAAATCTCTTATGAGAAATAGTTCCATTTAATTTGTTTCTCGTTTTGATCTGTGGGTGCAGTCTTTAACTCCGCAACTATCGCAAATATAATCTTTGTATTTAACTTCACTCCCGACGCCTATAATTCCGCTTACGGATTTAATGGGAATCATTAAAGAAGAGTCGGTTAATTTTATTCCGCAAAAATTTTGGGGGAAAAATGAAAAAAGCAATTGCTGCTCCTCAACCGACCAATTGCAATAACCGGGACTGTAGCGGTTGGTTATATTTAACCCTTGTTCCGCCATTTTTGTTTTAATGAAGTCATGCAGAAAATCGGTAACGCCTTCAGCCGCTACTGAAGCGACGGAATTAATTATAAACCCAAAAGCGGGATCGCCGTTTTTAATTTCTTCAGCCGACCAGTTTTCCATTTTGGGTCCTATGGTACAGACAAACAAAACTATATTTTCTGATTTTCTCAATTGACCGGTTACAATTTTATCTAAAGAAAAAAATTTATTGCCGATTAAAAGTCCGTTGTTTTTATCTTCAAGTTTTTTGCATTCAACAATTTTGTAACCGGCTTTTATTTCACAAAGTAAATGCAGCTTAGCTAAGGATTGATCAATCATTTCATTAAAATGTGGATCCACTTCTTCATTATTATAGCCGAGTAAAATATTAATTTCTTTACGGTCGATTATTAAATCTTCAAAATTAATATTTACTTGAAATGTATTTTCGGCTATTTCGATTTGCTGTGATTGCATTGTTTTCACTTAGTTTTAATTACATGGGCAAGAGCGCGAATGTGCGCGGGAGTTGTGCCGCAGCAGCCGCCAATAATATTTGCCCCGCAAGTAATTAATTCATTTACTTTGGACGACATCATATCCGGAGTTTCGGGGAAAACAGTTTCGCCGTCTTTGTAAATTGGAAGTCCGGCATTAGCGTGAACGAGAATAGGAATTGTGGGATCAACTTTTCTAATTTCAGAAACTATATCAATCATTTGTTCAAAACCATTTCCGCAATTTGTGCCGATTACATCCGCGCCGGCTTCTTTAATTGCATTAACCATTTCGGAAACCGATACGCCCATCATTGTGCGGAATTCATTATTAACTTTTTTATCGAAAGTAAAAGTACAGACAACTTCAAGTCCGGTGTTTTCTTTCGCAGCTTTAACTGCAATTGCTCCTTCCTGCATGTCGGTCATAGTTTCCACGCAAATTGCATCGGCGCCGCCTTCTTTTAAAGCTTTGGCTTGAAGAGAAAAACCATCGTACATTTCTTGTTCGGAAAGATCGCCCACCATCAGCATTGCGCCGGTGGGACCAATAGAACCAAGCGTAAAATGATTTTCGCCTGCCGCTTCTTTTGAAATTTCCGCCGCGGCTTTGTTTAATTCTGCGGCGCGATCGCCTAAACCAAAATGATTTAGTTTATGCGGACTTCCGCCGAAACTATTAGTTAATATTAAATCGGAGCCTGCTTCTATATAACTTTTTGCAATAGCAAGAACATCGCCGCGGTTAGTTATATTCCACAGCTCCGGGCATTCGCCGGGCTGCAATCCTTTTTTGTAAAGAAACGTTCCCCAGGCTCCGTCGGATAATAATATTTTACCTTTTTTAATTTCTGATAGTAGCGATTTCATTTTTATTCTGTGGATATATTATTTAAAAATTATAAATGTTTACGATATTATTAATAAAATGTAGAGACGTTTTTTTGCCTGCCACTGTGTGGAAAACGTCTCTTTTAAGATTGAGACGTTCGCAGAACATCTCTGCGGCAAAATGGAAATATGAGACGTTCGGAGAACGTCTCTACGAATTTGATAGATATATATTCGAGATGAGTCGCCGACTCATCTCTACGTTTTTATTTTACTTAATAATTCTACCGCGCCCTGCGGATTAGATGCATAACCATCCGCGCCCATTTTTAACGCCGCTTCATTTGTTAAAGGCGCGCCACCCGCTATTACAATCACCGCCGGAAATTGCGCTTTAATTTCTGCGACCGTTTTTGCCATGTTTGTCATTGTTGTTGTAAGCAATGCGCTTAAGCCCACAATGCTATCGGGATGTTCTTTTAGCTTCTCAATAAATTTAAATGGTTTAACGTCAACGCCGAGATCAATAACTTCCCAGCCGTTTCCTTCAACTACCATTGAGACTAAATTTTTCCCAATATCGTGAAGATCGCCAGCCACCGTTCCAACTATAAATTTTCCTTTTCGTTTTACCGTTCCCGATTGAAAGAAAGGTTTAAGATGCGCCATTACAGCGTTCATAGCTTTTGCCGACATTAAAAGTTCGGGTACAAAAACTTCGCCGCGACCAAATTTTTCTCCGATGCGCTGCATTCCATCATTGCAAGCTTTTAAAATATCATCGGGGCTAAGCGAATCATCCAACGCTTGCTTTGTATATTCATCAGCGCCCTCTTCTCCAATCATGTCTTTTGGATATGGCGAAGATTTATTAACCTTGCCGCGTTCGATGCAGACGCTGATTTTATTTATTAATTCATGCATTAAAGATTCCAACAAATTTATTAATTTTTTGTAGAGACGTTTTCCACACAGTGGCAGGCAGAACGTCTCTACAATTTAGATATTCAAGTATAATTTTATTTCATAAATATCAGGGTTAAACATTGTAAATATAATTTTATTATTAGAGAAAATCTGATGATAAGAAAATTTCAAAATTTCATAATCGAATAAATAAATATGTTAAAACTATTGAACGAAAATAATCTTGAGTATTATTAGGAACATATATAGTTTTATTCGGCAACTAAAGTAAACTCATATTGTTTTTATATTTATCATCCAACTGCTAAAATAATTTACTTAAATGGCGAAGTTAATTAGAAATATAATTTTCATATTCTTTTTTTTATTTGAATTATGTTTTGCTCAAAATAGAAATTTAAGATTTGAGCATTTGTCTGTGGAAGATGGGTTATCGCAGAATCTTGTGAACTGTATTTATCAAGACAGCAAAGGTTTTATGTGGTTCGGCACGCACGATGGTTTGAACAGATATGATGGATATAATTTCAAAGTATTTAGGCATGAACCTGGTAACTTGAATAGTTTGAGCGATTATGCGGTTAATGCTATTGCCGAAGATGATTCCGGATTTTTGTGGATTGCTACGCGGGACGGCTTAAATAAATTTGATCCGAAAACTGAATCTTTCAAAACTTTTAAAATTGAACCGCAAAATAAAAACAGTTTAACAAATAATTTTATTTCAGCGCTGCTTGTGGATGATAAAAATAATTTATGGATAGGAACGCGCGGCGGTTTAAATAAACTTGATTTGACAACTTATAAGTTTTCTTCGTTCCAAATTGATCCTGCAAATGACAAAAGTCTAATTGGAAAATATGTTACCGCAATTCATCAAAAAAAAGACGGCTCTTTATGGATCGGTACAACAGCCGGCTTATGTAAATTCATTCCTGAAACTGGGACATTCATCTCATTCAAAAATGATCCGAACAATAATAATACTATAAGTTCTAATTTGATTAATTTTTTTGCTGAAGACTCACAAGGTAATTTGTGGATTGGTACAAACAGCGGTTTAAATCTTCTAAAAAATAATGAAGAAAAATTTATTCGTTTTATAGAAGAAGACGGAAAAAATTCATTAAGAGGCAATTTTGTTAGGTCAATCTGTATTGATGAAAAAGGAGTTTTGTGGATAGCAACAATGGGCGGCGGGCTAAATAAATTTTATCCCACTAAACAATTTTTTGAAAATTATAAAAATATTTTTAATGATAAGCAGAGCCTAAGCTCGAACTATTTGATTTCGCTTTTTATAGATAAGTCCGGCGTAGTTTGGATTGGATCGCAAGATAAAGGATTGAGTAAATTTTCTCCAAAGTCGCAAAAATTTATTCACATTCAACAAAGTGAAAATGATATTAGCGGCAATTATGTGCAGTCATTTTTTGAAGATGAAAATGGAACTTTGTGGATCGGGACTGAAAATGGTTTGCAAAAAATGGATTCAAAATTCAATTTCCAAAATAATAATTTCAACTATGGCTTGGTTAATAAATCAATAACTTCAATTATAAAAGACAGAAATAAAAATTATTGGATCGGAACATTTGGCGATGGTTTGTACAAAATAAAAGATGAAAAAGTTATCCGTTACGCCTGGCAAAAAAATAATCCCAACAGTTTAAGCAATAATTTTATCCACACTTTATTTGAAGATAAAAATGGAATGTTGTGGATTGGAACCGGCTTAGGAGGCTTAGTAAAATTTGATACTGAAAGTAATATATTTAAAACTTATAAGCCGAATCCAAATGATCCTAACAGCATAAGCAGCGTTGAAGTTACTTCTATTATTGAAGATGATAAATTTCTTTGGATTGGAACAACAACGGGAGGCTTAAATAAATTCGATAAAGAGAAAGAAATATTTTACAACTATAAGCATGACCCTCAGAATTTAAAAAGCATAAGCAGCACAAGAATCAATACGCTTTTTAAAGACGACTCCGGAGATTTATGGATTGGAACATTTGGCGGCGGACTGAATAAATATAATGTGAAAGAAAATTCATTCACTTTTTACAATAGTAAAGATGGACTGCCGGGTAACAACATTCTCGGCATAACACAAGACGGCGCCAACAATCTTTGGATTAGCTCTTCCAACGGAATTTCAAAATTTAATCTTTCAAATAAATCATTTAAAAATTTTGATGTTAACGATGGTTTGCAGGCAAATGAATTTATCGAAAACTCTTGTTATAAAAGTTCTAAAACGGGTTTAATCTATTTCGGCGGCGTTAACGGATTTAATGTTTTTCATCCCGACAATATAAAGGATGACGATTTTATTTCACCAATTGTTATAACTGATTTTAAAATTTTTAATAAAACTATTTCACTAAATAATTATTCTGAAAATGGAAATACAAATATTGCCTTTATAGATGAGCTTACTCTTCCCTACGATCAAAATGTTTTTTCGTTCGAGTTTGCCTCCCTTGATTTTTCAAACCCGGCTAAAAATAAATTTAAATATAAAATGGAAGGGTTTGATAAAAATTGGATAACTGCTGATAAACAAAATTTTGCTTCATTCACAAACTTAGACCCGGGCAGTTATGTTTTTAAAGTAATGGGAACTAACGGCGACGGGGTTTGGAATCCACAGACAGCTTCAATAAATATTAAAATTACTCCCCCCTGGTGGCTAACCTGGTGGGCTTATGTAATTTATGCTTCATTGTTTATTGCCGCTTTATTTACGATTAGAAGATATGAGATGAATAGAATTAAGTTGAAGAATGATTTAAAGCTGAAAGAATTTGAATCAGAAAAATTGCAGGAGGTTGATAAAATAAAATCGAGGTTTTTTGCAAATCTCTCTCACGAATTCAGAACGCCTTTAACAATAATTCTTGGTTCGCTGGAGAAACTGAAAAGAGAGATGCAAAACAATCCTAATGAAAAAGATTTTGAAGTAATGAAAAGAAACGCGGCGCGGCTTCTTCAATTGATTAATCAACTTTTGGAACTATCAAGAATCGAATCGGGCAGCGTGAAGCTTAACGCATCCGAAAATGATATTGTAAAATTTCTTAAAAGAATTACCGCATCTTTTTCATCGCTGGCGTATCAGAAAAATATTGATTTAAAGTTTAACAATTTTTCTGTTGAAGATATGCCTGAGAGCGAAAGCATTCTTCTTTTTTTAGATAAGAAAAAACTTGAAACAGTTTTTTATAATCTTCTTTCAAACGCCGTTAAGTTTTCTCCGGAAGGCGAGGCGATTGATGTTAATATTTCACAAGCTGAAAATTCTGTTAAGATAAAATTTTCAAACACGGGCGTTGAAATTCAGAGAGAAAATATCTCAAAAATATTTGACCGTTTTTATCAAGCAGATGAAGGCGGAACCGGAAATTTTGAAGGAACCGGGATCGGACTTGCTCTCGCAAAGGAATATGTTGAATTGCATAAAGGTAAAATTGAAGTTGTGAGCGGAAATAAAAAAACAATGTTTACGGTTTATCTTCAGCTGGGCAGCGCGCATTTAAGTGAAGACGAAATTAATTATGAAGAAACTGAAGTAATATTTGAAGCGGAAGATTTTTCGGTTCATAGTTTGCCGGCGGCAACTGATTTGAGCGAAGATGATACCGAAAAAGGTAAAACAATTGTTCTAGTTGTGGAGGATAATTTTGATCTTCGTGAAATGATTAAAGAAATTCTTCACCATGAATATAGAGTGGTTGAAGCTGAAAACGGAATAGAAGGATTGAAACGCGCGGAAGAAATAATTCCCGATTTAATCATCAGCGATATAATGATGCCGCGAATGGACGGTTATGAATTCTCCCGCAAAATAAAAGAGAGTGAAAAAACCAATCATATTCCTATAATAATTTTAACGGCTAAAGCGGCAACGGAAGATAAACTGCAAGGGCTCGAAATAGGCGCGGATGATTATTTGATAAAACCTTTTGATGAAAAAGAATTAAAAATCAGAATAAAAAATCTTATAAAAATCCGCCGGCAGATGAGAAAAAAATTTCAATCTCAAATGCTTATTAAGCCGAGTGAAGTTGTTGTTCCTTCCTCTCAAAAAATGTTTATTGAAAAATTGACCGCGATAATTGAAGAGAATATTTCGGCTGAAAATCTTTCTGTGGAAATGTTGTGTGAAAAAATCGGGATGAGCCGCACCCAGCTTCACAGAAAAATAAAAGCGATTACAAATCAATCCACCTCAGAATTTGTAAGAAATTTTAGGCTGCAGCGCGCAGCGGATTTAATTAAAAATGATTTCGGAAATATGGCTGAAGTTGCTTACAAGGTTGGTTTCAATTCGCAGGCTTACTTTACTAAATCTTTCCAGGAAGTTTACGGCTGCACGCCAAGCGATTACAAAAAGAAACACTCCATAAATAGCTGAAAATTCTTAGCGGCTTCTTTGCGAACTTCGCGTTAAAATATTTTTCTCAAACCGAACTGCGCAAATTTTAGCGATGTATTTAACGCAAAGAGCGCAAAGAAAAATCACGTAAAGATGCGCAAAATTTTAATTTCTCACGCTTTCCCTTTCAAATGAAACATATCTTATAATATTTGAAACAATAGTGAAATAAAATCCTTCAAAATTCTCCTAAGTTTTAAATAAAAAATTATTTGTACTTAGGAGGATTGCCATGAAAAATAAATTGCTAAAACACTGCTTAACTATTTTTTACATTTTGTTTTCAATTCCTTTATTTGGACAAAATGGATGGAACTGGCAAAATCCCAAACCGCAAGGCAATCCTATTTATGATGTAAAATTTATTAATCAAAATACAATTGCCGCCGGCGCAGACTACGGCGCTCTTATGCGCAGCGTCGATAATGGAAATAATTGGGACGTAACCGTAACTCTTGATGAAAACAAAGACGCAATTAGAAGATTTAGTTTTGTTAATTCATCTACCGGCTGGTTTACTACTAACCATAATGTTTATAAAACAACTGATGGCGGAGAAAATTGGACGCCGACAAAAGTAGCCGACTTCTTTTTCTTTAAAGATGTTTTTTTCGTGAACGAATATACCGGGTGGGTAATTGACGGCAGCGGCAATTTGTTCAAATCAACTAACGGCGGACAAACCTGGAATAAGCAAACAACAAATACAACCGGAACTACAAATGCTTTTTTCTTTACGAGCGAGTCTAAAGGTTGCATGGTCGGAATAAATGGCTCAGTTTATACTACCGCTGATGGCGGCGCTGTTTGGACAAAGCAAGTAAGCGGCACAACAAATAATCTGGAGAATCTTTTTTTTGCAGATGATAATACCGGATGGGCTGTTGGTCATCAAGGGACGGTAATTAAAACCACAGATGGCGGCGTAACCTGGAACAGTCAAACTTCTAACGCAAACTACCGTTTGTATGATGTTCATTTTATAAATAACTCCACCGGGTTTGCCGTCGGGCAATTGGGTACAATTATAAAAACCACAGACGGCGGAGCTAATTGGAATTTATTTCCACCGGGTCAAGGGTTTGATTTTCTTTCGGTTGATTTTTATGATTCGAATAACGGCATCGCTGCCGGAAACGGCGGATATATTATTTATACATCGGATGGAGGGGCAACGTGGACTAATAAAAGTTCCGGCAGCTATCAAACAATTTACAGCATCTATTTTGCAAACCAATATAAGGGATGGGCAGTTGGAGATTTTGGTACAATTCTGAACACCACAAATGGCGGCGATAACTGGAATGAACAAACAATCAATTCAAATTATTTTTTTAGCTCTGTTCAATTCTTAGATGAAAATAATGGCTTTGCTTGCGGCGCCCCTACGCTGCTTGCATCTACAATTGACGGCGGAATAAATTGGAGTATTTTAAACGATGGATATTTTACAATCTTAAATGATATTCATTTTATTGATATTAATAACGGCTGGGTAGTAGGCGATCAAGGGTTGGTTTTTAAAGTTCAAAACGCCGGCGGCGTTATTGATACCATTCCGCCTTTTACAAATTTTAATCTCAACTCAATTGCTTTTACAGATAAAAATACAGGGGTCATTGTCGGCGATAAAGGATTAATTTTTAAAACTACAAACGCCGGTTCAAACTGGAATTCTATTCCAAGCGGGGTTGAGGCTGAATTATTTTCCGTTGTTTTTGTTAATAATAATGTCGGCTGGACTTGCGGGTCCGATACTACAATTCTTAAAACCACCGACGGCGGCAATACATGGCTGCCGCAAAATATAAACGCTCTTTCGGGGGGGCCGTCCGTATTCACTAAATTTTATTCAATTCATTTTACAGATGAAAACAACGGCTGGGCTGTAGGAAATAACGCCGCTATATTAAAAACTACTGATGGCGGCGTTAATTGGATTCTTCAGCAGGAACCGGTGCGGAGATTTTTTAGATCAGTATTTTTTATTGATGATAAAAACGGCTGGATAGCCGGAGACGGCGGCGCCATCCTAAATACAAAATCTGCCGGGGAAATTATAACCGATATAGAAGAATCAAAAGAAATGGAAAGCACACTGCCAAATTCATTTTCTCTTTCACAAAATTACCCTAATCCATTTAATCCAAATACAAAAATTAGATACACCCTCACCCCGCCCCTCTCTCGGGGGGAGAGGGTGTCCGAAGCACGGGTGAGGGTAACGCTTAAAATTTATGACATACTCGGAACAGAAATATCAACGTTAGTTAATGAACAAAAGCAGCCCGGAACTTATGAAGTAACATTTAATGCGAGCGGTTTATCAAGCGGAGTTTATTTCTACCGGCTGCAAGCAGGCGGTATTAATCAAATTAGAAAAATGATATTGATGAGATAATGATTTGAAAATTTTTTTTAGGAGATGAGAATATGTTTGGAAGAATATTAAAACAATTTTTTTTTCAAATAATAATTACTGCGGCAGCGGTAATTAATTTATTTGCTCAAAGTCCTATGAATGGATACTGGGAGGAAGTTCCCGGTCCTGATGGAACTATTGATTTCATGACTGTTTCCGGGAAGTAATCTTTATATTGGCGGATTTATTCACATCTGCTAACGGCGACAGCAATGCCAGCCGAATTGCCATTTGGAGCAATGGAAATTGGGAACCATTGGGGGAAGGATTAAATGAATGGTGCACAAGCATTGCCGTAGTTGGAAATGATGTTTATGCCGGCGGCTCATTTACAAAAGCCGGCGATGAACCAAATACATCTTTCATTGCCCGGTGGGACGGAGCAAAATGGAATTCACTTGGCGGCGGATTGAATTCACATGTAATAGCTATTGTGCCGAATGTTATTAAAGCAAATGAAATTTATGTCGGCGGTTCATTTCGAAATGCAGGCGGTAATCCTGATGCCGACCGCATTGCAAAATGGAATGGCACAAGCTGGGAAGCGATGGACAAAGGTTTTAACAATTATGTTTTTGCAATTGCGATTCATGGGGATGATATTTTTGCCGGAGGCTCATTCACAAGAGCTGACCAGGATACGAGCGTAAAGTTTATTGCTAAATGGAATAAAACAGATTCTCTTTGGGAACCGTTCGGAAACGGACTTAATCATTGGGTTCATCATATTGGCTTCAAAGGAGATGAAATGTATATCGGCGGATTGTTTACTGATGCTGGCGGCGATACTACAGCCGATCATATTGCTAAATGGAACGGCACAAGCTGGGAAGGCTTGGGAGAAGGATTGAAGGGATTTAATTCTGAAGTGGAAGAATTTCTTTTTTATGACGAAGACCTATATGCCGCCGGTCAATTTAATATTGTAGGCAGTACAGACGATTTCAATAATATTGCAAAATGGAACGGAAGCAGCTGGGAAAAACTTGGCTACGGCGTTGATCAGGAGGTGCGCGCGCTCGCAATTTTTAATGATGAACTTATATATCGGCGGCGCGTTTCAGTCCGAAGGTCCCAGCGGCGCGGGCAATATACATCACATGGCAAAATGGAAAGGAGCGCTAACCAATATTTATGAGCAAAAATCTCCATTAAATAATTTTGAGCTTTTACAAAATTATCCTAATCCATTTAATCCAAATACAAAGATCAGATATACAATTCAAACCCCTCCTTCATCCTCCCCTTTAGCAAAGGGAAGGTACGAGGCGGGGTTCGTAACCCTTAAAGTTTACGACATCCTTGGAACAGAAATATCAACGCTTGTAAATGAATATCAGCAGCCGGGAACTTATGAAGTAGAATTTAATGCCGGAGAATTATCAAGCGGAATTTATTTCTACAAATTACAGGCTGGCGGTTTTATGAGTACAAAGAAATTAATTCTTTTAAAATAATCTTGAAAAATTATAGAGACGTTTTGCAAACGTCTCCGGTGAATAAAATTAAATATTACACTTGGAAAATATTTACATGGTAGAAGTACTTCGTGATACGTTCTCCACATCGAGGCAGGCAGAACGCCTCTACGGAGCATTGAAAAGCCCATAAATAACGATATCATTTTTTTATTAGGATTATATCAGATTAAGTTAGGAATGGAGCGCCCTCATGAAATTTATTTTTATTTTCTTTCTGCTAATAGTTGGCAATTTTATTTTTGCTCAGAATATTGCCAATCTACCAATACCCAACTGCGCCGGCACTGCTGAAGTTTATGGAGATTCAATCTATTATTTCGGCGGAGCAAGTAGATGGGCTGGTACAATCCGTTATCAAATTGTTTATAAATATGATGGAACTGATTGGAGTTATTACGACAGCATTCCCGATAATAATGTTTGGGGAATTGAATCCGTACTTGCCGGCGATGATGTTTATATATTTGCCGGCTGGCCTTCCGGCGCGAGAAATGTACGGAAGTATAATTTATTAAATAAAAACTGGACGTATTTAAATCAAAGTCCTAACGCTTCAAACTATGGAATTACGGCTGACTTAGTTAATGAGAAAATTTATTTATTCATTCCCGGCGGCAAAGTTTATGAATATAATATTTTAACTAACGAGTGGAATACAAAAAAACTAAATGATACTGTCGGTTTTCCATTAAGCTCCGCAAAATATAATAATGAAATTTATGTTGCAGGGTTTTATGACAGCGCTTTTTATAAATATTCACCGGCTTTAGATGAATGGACGAGATTGGCAAACATGCCGTTTCAGATTAGCAGATGCGCAATGCAAGTAATAGACGGTAAAATTTATTGCGCCGGCGGAAGCGAGCAAGGCAGCCCGCAGAAGCAAAATAAAACGTTACTTGAATATGATATTGCTTCCGATAAATGGTCAATCGATAAATTTGAAATAAGCGAAAGAAGAGTTTGGATGGCGGATGTAATTTATAAAGACAAATTTTTTGTACTAGGGGGCTTCGATACTACCAGCGTTGCTGTTGATATAGTTGAAGAAATTACGCCGCTTGGAATTGCAGTTAGCCTTGAAGAAAATTCAAAAATTATTTTAGGATTTTCATTAAGCCAGAATTATCCTAATCCATTTAATCCCATCACAAAGATAAGATATACCCTCACCCCGTCCCTCTCCCTAAGTGAGAGGGTGTCGGAAGGACGGGAGAGGGTGCAGCTTAAAGTTTATGATATTCTTGGTAATGAAATCGCCGCGCTTGTAAATGAGTATCAACAGCCGGGTACTTATGAAGTAGAATTTGACGGAAGTAAACTTTCCAGCGGGATTTATTTCTACAGATTGCAAGCTGGCGGTTTTTTGAGTACGAAAAAATTAATTCTTCTAAAATAATCTTGTAAAATTGTAGAGACGTTTTGCAAACGTCTCGTCTTTAAAAAACTGTAAGGACATTTGGCGACCGTCTTCTTGGAGAATAAAACCTTTTCATCATCAATTAATATATCCTTTCACGAAACTTTGGCAGAATGTATCTCCACGTATTACAACAAATATTTTAAATTTCCTCTTTTTATTCCTAATTTTTTAGTCAGAAAAATTTAAAAATTGATTAATCTACTTTAAAATGTAAAGGGGTTCATCGTGAAGAAAATTCTATTATTGCTGTGCGCGCATTTGATATTAAATTCAACTGTTTTAGCTCAGCAGCCTGCCCTAATTAGTGAATTAGAAAATGTATATAGTTCGTCTATTGTTTCCGCTGAAGTAAATAATATTATAATTGAAAAGGAGGGAGCTAAGTTTCTATTGAAAAAAGGGAAGCTATTTTTAGGGAAGGAAATAAATGGGGAAAAATATGCCGCGGCTTTCATCGGAGATGGAAAATTTTCTTTTCAACCAACATCCTATTTAGAGCAGTCGCATTTGAAAAGGTTTTTTGAAAAAGAGTTCCTTGAAGAATCGTTCGAAAATCTGTTCCTATTTTTTGCCGATTCTACTGTAAAAAATATTTTGGAGAATATTCAATTCAGCCCTGAAGAAAATATTTCTTTTGAGAAATCTTATTCCTCCGTCATTAGCAACTTGCTTGATGAAGCAAATCCTAATATAGGCTTGATCTACACCCTTCTTGAGGAGGAAGTTGACAACGGATATTTTCTTGCATATGTAAATAAAATTTCCGGGGGACCCTTTCAATTTGAAATTAGTCCGTACAGGGAGGAGGAAGTAAGTTTTTCCGCTACTCAGTCGGGGTATTTATTCAAAAAAGACTTTGAGATTATTTCGCAGTATCAGGCTTTATCAATAAAAAACTTAAAAGACGGAACCGCACGAATTAATAATTATAATATTAATTCTACCATTAAAAATAATTTAGATTTTATCGCATCCGCGCAAATTGATTTCACTTCAAAAGCAGACAAACAAAAATGGATCTGCTTTTATCTTTTTAATGAACTCGAAGTTGATTCAGTAACCTGGAATAATAAAAAAAGGATCCCTCATTATAAAGAAGAAGAGGGGAGTGTAATTTGGATTCGACCGGATGATCCTCTTAAAATATCCGAAGATTATTCAGCTACTATTTTTTACCATGGAGATCTTCTTGAAAAAAATGAATTTGGATGGATTAAATTAAAATCTCCAGGAGACTGGTTTCCAAGAAATTTTTTAAGAGAAAAATCCAATTTTAATTTAACTTTTCACACGCCTGCCGAATATAAATTTTGTGCAATTGGCGTAAAAACTTCAGAAGAATTAGATGATGAAGAGGAAGTTCAAACCAGCAATTGGAAGACTGAATACCCTGTAAGAAACGCATCATTTAATATCGGTTTATTTAAAAAATATGAACTGAAAGAAAAAGATCTTCCCGCTGTAAAAGTATGGATGTCGGAAAGCGGTCATAATGTAATTGCAGGATATTTAGCTCCTCAAGGAATTTTATCAACAAGCAACCCAGGAGAAAAAATTGCTGCGGATGTAGCAAACAGTTTTAACATGTTTAAAGAAACTTTTGGAGATATACATTTAAAAGAACTTTATGTTACCGAAACGCCGTACATGCATGGGGAGGCTTATCCGGGTTTGGTGCATCTATCGTGGGTTACTTATCAGGGTATTGGTAATTCCGGAGAGGACGAGATTTTTCGCGCGCATGAAGTGGCGCATCAATGGTGGGGAATAAATGTTGATTTCGAATCATATCACGACCAGTGGCTAAGCGAAGGATTTTCCGATTATTCCGGGCTATGGTTTCTCCAGGCTCTTGAAGGAAATAATGAAAAATTCTTCGATGTTTTAGAGAAGTGGAAAAATAAAATTTTTGATAATAGAAATTATCTTTTTACATCAGGACAAAAAGCAGCCCCGATATATATGGGCTACAGAACCAGCAGCAGCGGCACAGAGGGAGATTACAGCTTGATTATTTATAAAAAGGGAGCGTGGATTATTCACATGCTCAGAAATATGATGCTTGATTTTAAAACTATGAATGAAGATAAATTCAAAAATATGATGAAGGATTTTTTTAATACTTACAGCGGGAAAAAGGCTTCTACAAAAGATTTCAAAAAAATAGTGGATAAACATTTCGGCGAAGATATGGGATGGTTTTTTAATCAGTGGGTGTATGGGACGGAAATTCCGACTTATAAATTTGACTATACAACAACGCCAACTGACGACGGCAGATATAAAATTAAATGTAAAATAGTTGGAGAAAATATCTCAAATAATTTTAAAGCTTATGTGCCGCTGCTTATTGTTTTTGAAGGCGATAAATTTGTGAGATTAAAAATAGAGGTTAAAGGCAATTATACTGAAGTGGATCTCCCATCCTTACCCCTGAACCCGGAAGAAATAATTTTTAATGATTTGCATTCGGTTTTGTGCGAAGTCGATTAATTATACTGTCCCTCCTTTTAAGCGTCTTAAAGGTTATGACATCGGGGGGAAAAATTGAAACTTGTATTTAATGATGAAATAAAACTCGGGAACTCTGCGGCTTTTTTTCTCTGTGGTGAAGAAATTTAAACACGGAGATACCGAGTCACAGATATAGTTTACTTTTCGTTCACCTTCGGCATAGACATCCTAATCACCGCGATTGCGAAATAATTGCAGATGAGACGCACTCCGTTTTGAAAATCAAATTTATCTATTATCTTTCACTCAAATAAAACAAAAACTATAAACGAGGTTTTAGATGAATAAGTTAAAACAACTTTGGGCGGTGCTTTTGTTTACTTCTCTATTTGCAATTTCGTGCAGCACGGTTCCAATTACAGGAAGAAAGCAATTGGATTTAATTCCAGATTCTCAAATGCTTTCCATGAGTTTTCAACAATACGGTCAATTTTTACAAGAGAATAAGCTTAGCGGCAATCAGGCGGATGTTGCAATGGTTCATAAAGTTGGGACTAATATTCAGCATGGAGTGGAAAAATATTTTGCGGAAAAAAATATGTCCGACGCTTTAAAAAATTATAGATGGGAATTTCATCTTATCGAAAGCCCGGAAGTTAATGCCTGGTGCATGCCCGGCGGCAAAGTAGTTGTTTATACAGGAATTCTTCCTATTACAAAAGATGAAAACGGGCTTGCAGTTGTTTTGGGGCATGAGATTGCGCATGCCGTTGCAAAACACGGCGATGAAAGAATGAGTCAAGGTTTGCTGGCGGAATTAGGCGGCATGGCGTTATCAGTTGCAATAAAAGATAAACCCGCGCAAACACAACAATTATATATGGCTGCTTTCGGAATAGGCGCACAAGTTGGAGTGCTGCTGCCTTTCAGTAGAAAGCAGGAAAGCGAAGCCGATCATTTAGGATTAATTTTTATGGCTATTGCAAACTACAACCCAAACGGCGCAGTGGAATTTTGGCAAAGAATGGCTGCACAAGCTGGGCAAGCTCCGCCCGAATTTTTGAGCACGCACCCTGCCAATCAAACGAGAATTGATGATATAAAAAGCGAATTGCCCGAAGCTATGAAATATTATAATCAATAAAATTTATCATCATCAAAAGGAATTTGTTAAATGAAATTCTTAAAAGTAATTATTATTCTTTCGCTTGTTGCCATTCCCGCATGCACTGCTATTATGCTTCAGCCGGCTGATTTTGCATGGCCCGTTGAAACTGTTTTAAAAGTGGGTGATGATGGATTTGTTTCTGAAAACCGTTATTCAATTTCCTTTAATGCTAAAGATCTTTTTCTGGAAGAAATGGGCGATTCTTCTTCATTTAAAAATAAAGAGCTGCGAGTAATTAGAAATACAAGCGGTTACTATTTTATGGCAGCCGATAATTTTAAAAACGTATATGTGTTTAATGGAATTGACGGCGCCATGCAGTTAAAAAATAAAATTGCAATTACAGATACTTTAGGGATGGATAAACCGGTGTTCAATCAGCGACCTCCCAATATAGAACTGATTTATGGCTCCAATCATATTAATATAACAAGCGATGGAATTGTTGAGGAGGAAGAAAAATGATTAAGACTAAAATTAATTTTTTAATGACGATATTTTTCATTTTTGTTTCTTCATCATTTCTTTCAGCGCAATCGGATTATGATATTGTTCAAGGTTTTAAGAATAAGCAAAATCAAATTGAGCAATCTATAAAAAATGCTAATTCAAATGACGAGCTAAATAATATTGAATCGCAAATTAGTAAGCTGCGTTCCGATTATCTTAAAAATAAAGAGCTGCTCGATAAAAGTCTTTATCCAATTGATTTTGAAACTTCAATTGAAAACTTAAAAACATCCGTAACTCTTCGCAAAGGCGATTATGTGCAAATTGATGTTCTTCAAACCAAAGTAACGCAATTGCAATCTCAGGTTGATGAATTAAATGCAAAAAATACCGAGCTTATAAATCAAGTTCAAAGACTGGAATCAGAAAGTAAAAAAGATAAAAGCAGAATTTCTCAGCTTGAAAAAAGCATCGCTGAATTAAAATCATCTTTGCGGAAAAGAGACGAGCTTGTAATGAATATGCTTGATAGTTTAATTCTAAACGGCGATAAAGATTTAACGGCTAAAGAAAAACAAGAAATCTATTCGGAAGCGAAAAAAAATAATGTCGTTGAAAATATTAAGAGGTCAGTTCGCGACAATATTAAATTTTTAGAAGTTACAACTTTAACTCGCGAAGATATTGATGAAATAAAAAAACAACAGAATGATTATGAGAAACTGTGGAAAAACGTAGGTCCCAAAATAGTGGATATCTATTCTGAAAAAGGAGAAAACGTAAATAGTTTAAAAGAAATTGATTCCTCTTTTACTAAATGGCATGACGCCCTTAATATGCAAGTGTGGAATACAATTCGAAATAAATTTTCCGCGCATAATATTAACTTGGGAAAATTTTCTACCGGCAGAGGTTTTACTGCAATCCTTTCAGGTTTTATTGACGATGAAATAAAAAATGCAAAAGTAAAAAGCAAAAGCGAAGCTGAATCCGCCTACAATACTTTTGCTGATACAGTTTGGTTTGGAGATGTTAAACCTAACTGGGTTCCTTTTTTAATTGATAACAAAATGCTTTCCGAAGACCAAAAGGATTCAATCGATAATAAAATTTCTCAGTGGAAAGACGAGGTCAATCCGGGCGGATTCAATTGGCTGTATTTAATAATTGGCGTTTTAGTAATAGTTGTTGTAGTTATGTTTTTTGTTAAAAGGAAACCGAAGGAAATTAAAATTGTTAATGACGACGACGTTACGCAGGTCTAATAAAAAATAATCATCAAAAATTAATTATTAATTTAGCGGATCGGGAATTAACGGTCCGCTTTTTTTTGTGATAGGAGACAGGCTAAAGCTTAAATGTTTTCGGCAATCAATTTTATTTCTTAAAATAGAATCAGAAATGAAAATCAAAACAAATGAAAATTATAATTATCATTAATAAAAAATCTGGAGGGGAAATAGCGAAAGACGCGGCTGATCCGGCTGAAGGTTTAGTTGAAAAATTTAAGCAACATAATATTCAAGCCGAAGTTCATCAAATAGAAAAAGTGAATATTAAAAAATTAATTCAAAGTTCTATTGAGGCGGGAATTGACGCAGTTGTGGCGGCGGGAGGCGACGGAACCATTAGCGGCGTTGCGGCTTTATTAGCGGGCAAAAAATTACCGCTCGGTATTTTGCCTTTTGGAACTTTGAACCATTTTGCCAAAGATTTGCTCATCCCTTTAACTACTGATGAAGCCATAAAAATTATTGCGGAAAACAATATTATAAAAATTGATCTTGGAGAAGTGAACGGAAATATTTTTATTAATAATTCTTCAATAGGTTTTTACCCTAAAATTGTTCTTAATCGTAAAAAAAATAAAACAGGATTGTGGGGAAATAAATGGCTCTCAATGGCTGCGGCGTTCCTTAAACTCTTTTCACTTTTCCCGGTGCATCATGTAAATGTAAAAACAGATAACGATTCTAAAAGGTGCAAAACTCCCTTTGTATTTGTCGGCAATAATGAATACAAGTTTGACATATTTAATCTTGGCAGCCGCGAAAATTTAAGCGATGGAAAATTAAGCCTTTATTATCCCAACACTACCGGAAGAATTTCTATGATAAAATTTGCTTTGTTGGCTTTAACCGATAAGCTTGATCAGTCAAAAGATTTTGAAAGCTCGCTGGCGAAAAATATTGTAATTGAAGTGAATAAAAGAAAAATAAATGTATCGCTTGACGGCGAAGTCATCAAACTAAAACCTCCGCTTGAATATAGAATAAGACCTTTAGCTTTAAATGTGATTGCCCCGAAAGGAACTTGATAGTTGAGAAAATTAGTTCACATATCCGATTTGCACTTTGGAACCGTTGAAAAAATAATTGCCGATGAACTATTAAATGAAATAGAAAATATAAATCCAGACTTAGTTGTTATTAGCGGAGATTTAACTCAGCGGGGAAGGAACAATCAATTTAATGCGGCGAAAGAATATTTAAATAAAATAAAATTCCCACAAATTGTAATTCCCGGTAACCACGATATTCCTTTGTTTGATATTTTTACACGATTTATTTTTCCTTTAAAAAGATATAAAAAATATATAAGCGAAGATTTAAATCCTCTTTATGTGGATAGTGAAATTGCGGTGATGGGTGTTAATTCAGCCCGGTCATTTACCTGGAAAAACGGTCGCATTTCTGTGGAGCAAATTTCAGAAATAGAAAAAAAATTATGCACTATTGATGATGAAATATTTAAAGTGATTGTAACGCATCATCCATTTATTCCGCCGCCCGGCGATACCGGAATTAAATTGATCGGAAGGTCCGTTAAAGCTTTAAAAATTATTGACAGGTGCAAAGTAGATTTGCTTTTAGCTGGGCATATCCATAACGGCTACAACGGCGATATAAGACCGTATTATCCTTCGGGAAGCAGGTCGGTTATTTCTGCTCAGGCTGGCACCGCAATATCAAACCGCACTCGACTTGAGCCCAATGCGTTCAATCTTATTTCAATAGAAAACGATTTAATTAAAATTGAAATAAAAGAATGGAACGGAAATAAATTTATTAATGCAAAACTTACTTCCTATAAAAAAAATAATGAAGAGTGGATAAGAGAAAAATAAACAAACAAGAAATATTCAGATATTAGTTATGTGGAAGGTAAAGCCAAGCTTCCGCAGTGGCGGCTTGGACTTTCCGATTTTTCCCATCGGCGGCAATCATTTCAAGTGGGGTACAAAAATTGTACCCCACTTGGCGTTAAGTAGTGGATGGCGCTGACGCAGACGCTTTACGTATTGTTTCACATCGCTGCTGTCTGTCAATATTTCTACAACATCTGTAACTGCAAAATACCCTTTCTGATTTTCTTCATTCCAAACAGAACGGATTTTTTTTGATTCAAAAAGTTTTATTTGCGGTATAATATATCTTTCATTTTTTATATAACATTTCCGTTATTCAATTATTGAGCTTGTAAAAAATACAATTTACTATTTAAAAAATTATAAAATATTTCAACTCACATATTAATTTTTTTGCATTGTAGAGAGCTAAGGCTGGTATTATTTTTTAGAAAATAATAAATACAAAATAGTTAATAATATTTATCCTGCTTTCGGATTTAATGGATAAAAAATTTATGGAGCTGCGATGATTATCAAAAATTTCCTTTCCAAATATACTGATCACATTTATGCGTTGATGAGAATAGTAATCGGAATTTTATACTTCAGTCATGGAATACAAAAATTTATTGCAATGGCAAATTCGGAAACTCCATTTACCATTACGCTTATTTTGCTTGCAGGCATAATTGAAACCGTCGCCGGATTTATGATTATTATTGGATGGCAAACCGAGTGGGCGGCTTTTATTGCCAGCGGTCAAATGGCGGCGGCGTATTTTAAAGCCCACGCTTTTACAGCTTTATTACCGATTGATAATGGAGGAGAGAAAGCTATTTTTTACTGCTTCGTATTTCTATTTATCGCGGCTTACGGCGCGGGGATTTGGAGCGTTGATAATGCTTCCCGGAAAAACATAATAAAGTATAATTAAAATACGTTTATATTTTTACTCTATAAATTTTCATGCTGTAAAAAAAAGTAAATCAACTAAAAAATAAATGAGCGAAGAAAATAAATCTTACATATCTGAGCAGAGTCGAAGTATGAGCTTAGTCGAAGTATGAAAAATAACCTTAGTATTTTCTCCTTGCGCAACCATTCAATCTATTCCTCCATTCCTCCATTCCTCCATTCCTCCATTCATTCCATTCACTCACTCCTTTTTATTTTATATATTTCCACAAAAAATAATTTAAAGTTGTTATGCCCAAATGGATTAAAATATTAATAGGGATTTTTGTTTCTTTCATAATTGTTTTTGTTGTAGGCGGATTGATTTTTTATCACGCGCTTAAATCTTCTTTGCCTGAATACAACGGCAAAGCTTCTTTTGAAAAAATAAAAAACACAATTACAATTTATCGCGACAGCATGGCTGTCCCTTATATTAGCGCTCAAAGCGATGAAGACGCCGCTTTCGGTTTAGGCTACGTGCATGCGCAGGAAAGATTGTTTACTATGGATATTGCCCGACGCGCCGGAGAGGGAAGACTTAGTGAAATTTTTGGAAGTCAAACAATTCCTTTTGATGAAATGTTTTTAACTGTCGGCATTAAAAGAACAGTTAAAGAAAATATGAAAAGTTTGAGCGCCGATGAAATGAAAATTCTTCAATCTTATTCCGACGGAGTTAATTTTTACATAGATAATGCAAAAGATAAATTCCCAATTGAGTTTGACGCGCTTGGCTATGATCCTGAAAAATGGAAACCCGAACATACATTAATCATTGCGCGAATGATGGCATGGGAATTAAACATAAGCTGGTGGATTGATTTTTCATTTACCAATCTTGTGCAAAAACTCGGCGCTGAAAAAGTAAAGGAAATTTTGCCGGCTTATCCTGAGAACGGACCGTTTATAATTCCGCCCGAACTTAAAAAATTTCCGGTTGTAAATAATTCATTTGTCGAAACAGAAAAAGCATTTAGAAAATTTATGGGATGGAGAGGAACTCACATCGGCTCAAACAATTGGGTTGTGAATGGAAATATGTCAGCCAGCGGAAAACCATTAATTGCAAACGACACTCATCTTGCTTTTAGCGCGCCCGGCAAGTGGTTTGCGGCGGTTATTCGCGGCGGCAATTGGAACGCTGAAGGTTTTACTCTTCCCGGCATTCCTATGATTGTGATTGGTAAAAACAAAAATATTAGTTGGACTGTTACAAATTTAATGTCGGACGATGCGGATTTTTATATTGAAAAGTTAGACTCAACAAATAAAAAATATTTTTATAATGATGAATGGCATGATCTTAAAATCATTAAAGAAAAAATTAAAGTTAAAGATTCAGCCGATGTTAAGTTTGAAATTAAATTAACGCAGCACGGACCAATTATTTCTGACATTCATCCTTATTCAATTTTGTACGGCAAAAATAAAAACAACGCGCCTATAAGCATGAATTGGCTGGGCGGCAATTACAGCGATGAATTTTTAGCTTTCTATAAAATTAATCGCGCGAGTAATTGGGAGGAGTTTAAATCATCTTTTAAAACTTATTCTGTGCCGGGGCAAAATTTTGTTTACGCTGATAACTCCGGAAACATTGGCTATGTAATGGGCGCGCAAATTCCGATTAGGGAAAATGCAAGTCCAACTTTTGTTTATGACGGTACAACAAGCAGCAATGATTGGAAAGGAATTCTTACTTCCGATGATTTGCCCACGCTGTTTAATCCCCCGGCAAACTTTATTGCTTCGGCAAATAATAAAACTATAAAGGATTTTAAATATTATATTTCAAATTTATGGGAGCCGCCTTCGCGCTATCAGCGCATTGTTGAGCTGTTAAGTTCAAAAGAAAAACACTCGGTAAGTGATTATGAAAAATATCAAGTTGATTTTGTTTCTCCTTATGCCAGGCAAATAACAAAATTTATTTTAAATGCTTTTAAGGGAATAAAAATAACCGACAAAAATTTGAAATTAACTTTAAAGCTTTTTGATGAATGGAATTTCGAGTTTATTGAATACAGTCAAACGCCGTCTATTTATGCGGTGTTTTTCAATCGCCTATTAAAAAATATTTATTATGATGAAATGGGCGATGATTTATTTAATGAATTTTTATTTGTTGCAAATGTTCCTTACAGAAGCGTAGTTCAAGTTTTAAATGATTCAACTTGCTCGTGGTATGATAACATCAACACAAAAAATAAAATAGAAAGCAGAGAAGAAATTATCAGAAAAAGTCTTGCCGAAGCTTTAACAGAATTGGAAACTGAATTCGGAAAAAATATTGCAGAATGGCAATGGGGCAGACTGCACAAGGTTACTTTTAAACATGCATTTTCGGGAGCGTCATCCATACTTGATGA
Source organism: uncultured Bacteroidota bacterium (assembly GCA_963782985.1). GTDB lineage: Bacteria > Bacteroidota > Ignavibacteria > Ignavibacteriales > Ignavibacteriaceae > CAVSWT01. The sequence continues at coordinate 141,829 of CAWALU010000007.1, read as the reverse complement.
TTTTATTAATATTGGTCCTTATGAAATCGGCGGCGACGGCACAACTATTTTTAACACGGAGTATCCCTTTTATGATGGAATAAAAAAATATCCGCGTTTTGATCACAATCAATTTGAAAATAATCTTGGTCCTTCGATGAGATATATTTTTGATTTTTCCTCCCCTGATAAATTTTTTATGATTTTACCAACCGGACAAAGCGGGAATGTAATGAGCGATCATTATAAAGATATGACTGAAATGTGGCTGCAAGGAAAGTATATTACTATTAGAACTGATGACGCTTCGATTAAACGGAACAAAAAACTATTCACTATAAATCCAAAATGATGGTTATTAGTTATTCGTCATTTGTCATTGGTCATTAGAATTGCAGTGTATTTTTCTACAAAAACTATTAGGTAAACAGAAATGAATATAGATGAATTACAAGTATATCAATTAGCTATGGAAATTGCCGAAAAGATTGGACTTTAGTTTATGAATGGAATTATTTTGAAAAAGATACCGTTGGGAACAATTAGTAAAAGCTGCGGATTTTGTAGCTGCAAATCTCAGCGAAGGCTTCGGCAGATATTTTTATAAAGAGAACAGATAGTTTTGTCATTATTCAAGAGGCTCTTTATTCGAAACAAAGACGGGGATAACAAAGGCAAAGAATAGGAAGTTAAATAAAGAAAATGATTTCGTAAATTTTTAAAATGACATAGATTTGATAGGGGAAAAATTAAATAATTATATAAATTCAATCGGTAAACAATCGAAATCAACATAACAACCAATGACGATATCGAATACCCAATGACCATTGACTATTAAATATAGACATTTATAACTGCTGAAGTTTTCTAAATATTATGTTAAATTAGTTTTTCAAAAAATAAGAACGATTGATGAAAGTAATAGAACACTTACAAAAAGCAAAAGAGCCATTAATTAGTTTTGAATTAATTCCACCCAAACGGGGCGGCGATATAAAAGGATTACTTTCCGTTCTAGATGATATTACAAAATTTCGTCCTCCGTTTATAGATATAACCAGCCATTCCGCTGAAGTTATTTATGATGAAACTCCCAAAGGAATTCAAAAAAAAATAAAACGCAAACGTCCAGGCACTTTGGGAATTTGCGCGCTCATCCAAAATAAATATAACATTGACGCGGTTCCGCATATACTTACAAAAGGATTTACCCGCGAGGAGACGGAAGATTTTTTAATTGAATTAAGTTACCTCGGAATTGAAAATGTGCTTGCCATTAGAGGCGACGACAGCGGTTATGAAAAGCCTGTACCCGAAGGCAAAAGCGCAAATAAATATGCGTCTGATTTAGTACGACAGATTGTTGATATGAACAAGGGAAAATATCTTGAAGAAAATTTGCTTGACGCCGAGCCTTCTAAATTTTGCATTGGCGTTAGCGGTTATCCCGAAAAACATTTCGAAGCTCCCAACTTAAAAACCGATATTCAATTTGTAAAAGCTAAAGTTGACGCAGGAGCCGAGTACGTTGTTACTCAAATGTTTTACGATAACAAAGTTTATTTTGATTTTGTAGATAAATGTAAAACTGAAGGGATTAATGTCCCGATTATTCCCGGACTTAAAATTATAACTTCTAAATCTCATTTAATGAATTTGCCCAGAAATTTTTATATAAACTTACCCGATGAATTAGTTGATGAAGTAAGCTCCGCCAAACCTGAGCATGCGCTTGATATTGGCGTAGAGTGGGCTGCAAAGCAAGTTGAAGAATTATTAAATAAAAATGTTCCCAGCGTACATTTTTATATTATGCAGAATTCAAAGCCGGTTGTAAAACTTATGGAGAGATTAAAAATTTTTAAAAAGATTGCTTGAGAATGATAGGAAATAACAACTCAAAATTAAAAAAACTAAAATGGGGAGTTGCCGGTCTTGGTAAATTTTCTGAATTTACTTTTATACCAACTCTACAATTACTGCTTAAAAGTTCTTTAAATTCTGTCTTCAGTAATAACAGGAATAGGTCAAAGGAGATAGCCGATAAATTTGGAGTCCCTAATTATTTTAACGACTATGACGAGTTTTTAAAATCTGATATTAATGCAGTGTACATTGCCAGCGCTAATTCAGATCATCATCAGCAAGTTATAAAAGCGGCGGAAGCAAAAAAAAATATTTATTGTGAAAAGCCGCTCTCGTTAACTTCACAGCAGGCTAAAGAAATGGTGGAATGCTGTAAAGACAATAATGTTTTATTCGCCGTTAATTACGTTCACCGCGCGCATCCTTTAATTTTAAAAGCGAAAGAATTTTTAAACAATCAAATGCTGGGCAAGCTGGTTTCAATTAATGTTAATTTTAATATTGATATTCCGCCGAGCGCTAATTTTAGATATAACAAACAATTAAGCGGCGGCGGCGCTCTTCGCGACATCGGCACGCACATGATTGATTTGTTAAGATTTTTCGGCGGGGAAATAATTAGTATAAACGGAGTAGTAGATAATGTAATTTATAAAAGCGAAGTGGATGATTTTGCTACAGCCATAGTTAAATTTGAAAATAACAGCTACGGTAATTTTAATGTTTCTTACGGAACTAAAAAAGCTTTTAATAGAATTGAAATTATTGGGCACACAGGCGCAATCAGCATTGATAAAGTTATTGCCGCTAAAAATATTACTTCCAAAATGACGATACTTCTTGACGGCGAGGCAAAAAAATCTTTCCGCAAACGCGCCAATAAAATGCTAAACATGCTTCGATTAATTCAAAAATCATTTCTTAATAATAACGAACCAATCGCAACCGGTTACGACGGTCTTGTTAATATGCAATTAATGGAAGAGCTTGAAAACAAATGTCTCTCAAAAGTGAATTAGTTGAAACTTGCCATAAAGTTTACAGCAAAGGTTTGGTCTCTGCGTACGATGGAAATATTTCTGTAATCACTCCCGAAAACACAATACTAATTACAAGATCTGCCGTTGGTAAAGGCGAAGTAACCGAGAATGATATTCTTGAAATAAATTATGCCGGCGAAATTATAAACGGTCGCGGTAAAATTTCCACTGAATATAAAATTCACTTGTATGCATACTCTAAACGAAATGATGTTAATGCCGTCGTTCATTGCCATCCTATCTACGCTACGGCTTTTGCTTCTTTAGGAGAAGGTTTAACAAAACATATTTTTCCTGAAGTGATTTTAACATTGGGCAAGGTTCCGCTTTGCAAATACGCAACTCCCTCAACCGATGAACTGCCTTTAAGTATGGAGCCTTATATTGATTACGCCTGGGCAATGCTATTGCAAAATCACGGCGCAGTTACACTCGGAAAAAATTTAAAAGACGCGTACCACAAAATGGAAAAGTTAGAGCAGTCTGCACAAACATTATTTGCAGCGCAGCTTCTCGGCGGCGCAAAAGAATTGCCGCTTGAGCGGATTAAAGAATTGCTAAGTCTTGCAAAAGGAAATTACGGATTGAACATTGACGAAAGAAATATTTTTTAAATTGATAATGTAAGCCGGAGTTTCTAATAAATGCATTGCCTTTAATTATAAAAAAAAATGACGAACTATATTGATAATAATGATAAATAAGTGTGACAAAATTTTTTTTTAAGATTCTATCCCCTAATTACTTCTAAAAGCTCTTTAGTTTTTTCTTCCATCAATTTTATATCTTCCCGACTTTCAACATTTAATCTTAAAATTGGTTCTGTGTTGGACATACGCAAATTGAAACGCCAATTAGGATATTCAACGCTTAAGCCGTCCACATGATCAATCTTTCCGTCGGAATATTTTGCTTCAACTTCTTTAATTTTTTTTACGGGGTCGCTTATAGTAGAATTTATTTCACCGGAACAGGGATATCTTTCAATCATCTCTTCCACAAGCTGCGAAAGTTTTTTATTTTCTTCAGACATTAATTGCATGATTAATAAAAAGGGAATCATACCGCTGTCAGAATAAGCATTCTCTCTAAAATAATGATGAGCCGACATTTCACCTCCGTATATCGCGTTAACTTCGCGCATCTTCTGTTTTATAAATGCGTGTCCGCTAACAGATTCCACTGCGTTGCCGCCGGCTTTTTTTACAACCTCTAAAGTGTTCCAAACAAGCCGGGGATCGTGAACGATATTTTCTCCGGGATTTTTTTTCAGAATTGATTTAGCAAGCAAACCAACTATATAATAGCCTTCAATAAAATTTCCCTTCTCATCAAAAAAGAAACATCTGTCGTAATCGCCATCCCACGCAACTCCGAGATTGGCTTTATTATTTAGAACAGCGTCGATAGTTGCGTTTCTATTTTCAATTAAAAGAGGATTAGGAACGCCATGCGGAAAATTGGAATCAGGTTCGTTATAAATTTTAATCATTTTAATGGGAAGCTCCGGCTCAATCGCATCTAACGATAATCCCGCGCAGCCGTTGCCCGCATTCACCACTACGGTTAATGGTTTTATTTTATCTGCGTCATAAAACTTTTTTAGGTTATGAATGAAATGAGGCATTACATCAACATGTTCAATTTTACCGGGATCGTGCGGTCCCCACGGATCAACATCATCTTCAAGTATCATTTTTTCAACAACGTTTAATCCAGAATCATATCCCACGGGTACGGAATTTTTTCTTACGAATTTCATTCCGTTATATTCAGGTGGATTATGACTTGCGGTAATCATTATACCGCCGTCGGCATTGTAATATGGAGTGGAAAAGTAAACCATTTCAGTACCGCATAAGCCAATATCAATAACATTTACTCCTGCATCGTTCAAACCTTTAATCAGCGCTTCAGATATCGCTTCAGACGATTTTCTGATATCGCGCCCCACAACTACTTTTTCAGCGTTTATAAATTTTGAAAAAGCCACTCCAATTTTGTAAGCCAATTCGCCGTTTAATTCTGAAGGAACTTTGCCTCGAATATCGTAAGCTTTAAATCCTTTTATTTTATCCATCTTTTTCTACTCCAAATTTATTTTTTATTTAAATTGAAAAAATTTTCAGGGAATTAATTATGTACTACTTTGCAATTGCGTGTGCATTATCTTAACTGCCTTAATTTATAAAATATTTATTAATATTAGTTTGATGAGAGATATTTTTTTCAATAGACTTTTTAAATATATCTAATTATGTTTATAACCAATAATTTCAATCGGGAGAAAGCTATCGCAAAAACAGATACTATTAAGTGGCATTTCGCTAAATGCAACAACATAAAGTGTAATTCAATTTTTCTTGTTCACCCCGAAGAAACCCCAGGCGATTTAGGTTTTATTTGTCCAAGCTGCAGCGCCAAAACAACCACCTCGCACATTGTGCAATGCTCAAGCTGTAAAACAATTTTAAACTTTATAAGAGCAACGCCCAGCGAAGAAAAAGTAATTTTTAACGTGCATAAATGTTCGCATTGTATCGGCACTATTGAAGACGAGTGGGAAATAGAACCTTTATATCAGCCGGATTCTTATATTTAATCCCTTTCCGTAATCAAAAAAATTTTAATGCTTTTGCCATACACGATAAACAAAATCGAAAATAACAAAAGCATTTTTTAATTAATGCCGACGTTCAGCCTTTCATAAATAAAATTATTCTCCTAAGTTTAAACCGACCTTTCACTACTTTATTAATTTTGTGGGAATTCTGTGAAATGAAAAAAATTACTTTACCTTCCTTACTTAAAAAATTTGCAATCATTGGGTTACTTTTATTTTCGGCTTGCTCATCTTCTACTGAAACATCTAATGCTAATAATTCCTCTTTGACCAATTTTAGCTGGTTAAAACTTGACACAGTTAAAGCGGGTAAATTTGATACCGGTAAAATGTGGACGTTCGAATATCCGCCGTTAGAATATTTCAAACAAGAATATAACTTTGCGCCGTCCCAGCAATGGCTCGATAATGTTAGAATGTCGGCTTTAAAATTTGCTTCGTATTGTTCTGCTTCTTTTGTTTCGGAAGATGGCTTGGTGATGACTAATGATCACTGCGCCCGCCAAAGCGTTGTTGATGTTGAAAAGGAAGGCGAAGACTTTTTAGCAAATGGATTTTTGGCGGAAACTTTAGAAGATGAAAGACCGGTTGAAGGTTTATATGTTAGTCAGCTTGTGTTAATTAAAGACGTAACGGATAAAATTCAATCTGAAATGTCGAATGCTAAAACTGATTACGATGAATTGAATTCGAAAGAAAAAATTATTAATGAATTGAAAAATAAATTTTCAGATAGCACAGGATTAGAAATTTCCATTACGCCGCTTTACAACGGCGCAAAATATTCCTTATACGGTTATAAAAAATATAATGACGTTAGATTAGTTTTCAGCCCCGAACATCAAATAGGATATTTCGGCGGAGACAAAGATAATTTTACATATCCCCGTTACAATTTAGACTGCTCGTTCTTTCGTGTTTATGATGAAGACGGAAAACCGCTGCACACTCCAAATTATTTTAAATGGAGCGTTGACGGAGCTGCGCCGGGCGAACCGGTTTTTGTTGTAGGAAATCCTGCGCGAACCAGCCGCCTTAAAACAGTTGCCCAGCTTGAGTATTTCCGCGACATAAGCTATCCGCGCACCTTAGATTATTTAAATGGAATGATTGACGTGTATAATAAACTAATTGAAGATCAGCCGGAAATGAAAAATGAATATGAAGTCCGGCTGTTGAGTTATTTGAATTCAAGAAAAGCATATGAAGGAATGCTGAGGGGATTGCGAGATCCTTTTTTGATGCAGAGGAAAAGAGATTTTGAAAATAATTTTAAACAAGCCGTTCAATCAAATAAAAAGTTAAACCAAATATATGGAATGCTGTGGGATGATATAGGCGATATTCAAAATGAGCTAAGAAATATTTCCAATCAGCTATTTGTGCTTACTCTTAATTCACGCAGAAGTTCAGAGTATTTTTTTATTGCTTCAGAAGTAATTTCACTGGCAAGGGAATTAAAAAAACCGTATATCGAAAGAGATGAAAATTACAAAGGCGATAAACTTGATTCTACAATTCAAAATATTTTCCCATCTGAATTTGACGAGAAGTATCAAAAGTCGCTGCTTGAAAATCAACTTAAATTAATTATTAAATACCTCGGCAAAGAAAATAAAATTGTTGAAAAAATTACAAACGGCAAATCGGCAAAAGAAGCGGCGGAGTTCATGCTTCAAAATTCATATTTAACGAGCCGGGAAAAAATTATTGAGTTGGCTGATAAAGGAGCTGATGCAATTTTAAATTCTGATGATCCGTTTATTTATTTTATTTTGAATACGGAAATTCTGCAAGGCGACCTTCAGTTTAAAACAAATCAATTGACGGCTGAAGAATCGGTTTATGATAATGAAATTGGAAAAGCTTTATTTCATGTTTACGGAACCTCTATTCCGCCCGACGCAACTTTTACTTTGCGCCTCGCCGACGGCGTTGTAAAAGGCTTTCCTTATAACGGAACAGAAGCCCCTCCAATTACAACTTTTTATGGATTATACGACCGGTATTATTCTTTTAAAAATGATTCTGAATTTGAGTTGCCGGAGCGGTGGAAAAATCCTCCCGCAGATTTTAATTTAGAAGTTCCATTTAATTTTGTTTCAACTAATGATATAATCGGCGGTAACTCGGGCAGTCCGGTAATAAATGAAAACGCTGAGATTGTCGGTTTGGCTTTCGACGGTAATATTCAAAGCCTCCCGGGAAGCTTTATTTTTGCCGAAGAGGAAAATAGATGCGTCGCGGTTCATTCAGTTGGTATGATTGAAGCTTTAAATAAAATTTATAAAGCAGAACGTCTATCTGAAGAATTAAAAAACGGGGAGCTTAACCGCAAATTTGATACAGTTAAAAGTGAATGATAAAAATTTAAAATTATTTTTAAGGAAGTTATATGATTAGGATTAATAAATTTATTTTCGCCGCGTTTATATTTTTAGCTATAAATCTTTTCCCGCAAACAAACGTTTTAACCTCGTACAATATTTTTAATCTTAAATCTGTTTCTGAAACTAAAATTTCACCCGATGGAAATTTTATAGCATACACTGTCAACGTGCCTCGCCCCTTCACAGATAAACCCGGCAGCGATTATAAATATTTATATGTGTTTGATATTTCCAAAAATGAAAGCAAGCCTTTAATTGAAGATAAGAATGATATCTCATCAATTAATTGGATGAATAATTCTGAATCAATAACATTTATTGCAAAACTTAATGATGAAAAAAAATCGCAAGTAAATAAAATAAATATTGACGGCGGCAGCCCAACGCCTCTTACAACAGCATCTGAAAGCGTAAGGCAGTATCAACTTAGCCCGGATAATTCTAAGCTGGCTTTTGTTTCAACGGAAGGTAAGACTGAAGGAAAGAAGAAACTTTTGGAAGAAGGTTTTGACGCTGAAATATTTGAAGAAGAAAACATCGATTTAAATTTATACGTTAAAGATTTGACAGGCGAAGAAACGAAACAAATTACGTCTCACGCATCAGTGTTTGAGTTTAAATGGAACCCTAACGGAACTGAAATTGCCGCGGCTATGGCTAATGAAAATTTAGTTGACGATTCATATATGTTCAAAGATATTTATTTAGTTGATCCGCGGAGCAGCGGCAGAGTTAAGCTGATTGATCCTCCCGGTAAATTAGGGAATTTTGAATGGAGCCCCGATGGAAAGTATATAGCATTTATCGCAGGCGTTGATGTGAACGATCCCGTGGATGGCAGTTTCTTTATAAGTGAAATTTCTAAAAGACAAAAATTTGAAGATCTAAAAAATTATTCCAAAGATTTTATCGGCTCTGTTGAAAGCATTGGCTGGAAAGATAATAATACGGTTCTATTTTCTGCTCAAGAAGGAGTGGAAACAATTTTAAGCAGTCAACAAATTGGACGCGGCGAAAGAGAAATTATAATTAAGCCCGGCGAAGCAGTTTTTCATAAATTTGATTACGCTAATGATAAAATAGTATTCAACGGCAGCTCTCCAAAACATCCTTCTGAATTATATATTATGGATTTACAAAATTCGAAATTATCAAAATTAACAAAGGTAAATCCCTGGCTGGAAAAAATTCAGTTAGCTAAGCAGGGAAAAATAAATTACACATCAAGAGACGGATTAGAAATTGAGGCCATGTTAATTTATCCTTTAAATTTTGAAGAGGGCAAAAAATTTCCTTTGATTATTTATGTCCACGGTGGACCCGAATCAGCTGAAAGCAATGGCTGGCAAACTTCATACAGCAAATGGGGACAGATTGCTGCGGCAAAAGATTTTTTTGTTTTAATTCCGAATTACCGTTCCAGCGCCGGAAGGGGAGTTGAGTTTTCAAAAATGGATTTTGGCGATGCCGGGGACGAAGAATTTAATGATGTTATTGATGGAATCGATTTTCTAATTAACAAAGGATTTGTAAATAAAAATAAAGTTGGAATTGGCGGCGGTTCTTACGGCGGATATTTTGCGGCCTGGGGAGCTACGAAACATACTGAACGTTTTGCCGCGTCGGTGGTTTTTGTAGGCGTTTCAAATCAATTATCAAAAAGAAATACCACCGATATTCCTTACGAGTCATATTATTCCCATTGGGGATTTTGGGTTCATGATAATTATGAGTTTGTGTACGATAGAAGCCCTGTAAAATATGCTCATCAAAGTAAAACTCCCACTTTGATTCTTCATGGAAAAGAAGATACAAGAGTTCATCCTTCACAAAGTTTAGAGCTATATAGAATTTTAAAACTTCACAGCAAAGCGCCGGTAAGATTAGTCTTTTATCCCGGGCAAGGACATGGCAATTCTAAAAACACTTCAAAGCTGGATTACAATTTACGCACGATGGAATGGTTTGAATATTATTTGAAGAGCGATAACCCGAAAACCAAAATGCCTGATAAATATTTAGAAGTTGAGTTGGATTAAATTTTATAGGCTTCAGAAAAATTAATATTCATTAGTTTAATGCGATAGATTGGCTACTAAAGAGGCATTCCTATTCTTTAACAAGAAATGTAAATATTTACATTGAAAGTCGTTCGGAAGCTGATTGTTACAATTGAGCGCCATATTTTGTTGATGGTCATTCAGTATGAACCTGCCTACCCGCAGGCAGGTCTTGTTTTCGCGGGGCGATCTTAAATTAAAAAAAGTTTTCTACTGAATGACACACTCACTCATCGCCATTTTTTTGAATAATATCCAGCGTTATATTTTCAAAAAAAATACTGAGCCTGAAAATGAAACGAAATATATTGCGCGGAATTATTATTAAACGTCAAACCAAACTCTGAACCTAAACCGATTTTAAAACCTGTGAGAGAATTATTTCTTAAATCCAATCCGCCTAAAAGCGAAAACGCAACGCCGTAATCCCATTCATCTGCGCCTTCAAAAACTCTATCATTAAGCGCAATTAGTCCCGCTGTTTCTTCAAGATAAACTAAATAATTTACAGGCTGCGAAGTGGTTATCTTCAAACTAACACCTTTTAAAAATGGATTGTATCTATTTGAAGATTCCGGCACAATCATTTGGAAGTAGCCGGCGTATAAAAAACTTAATCTAAAAGTTAGTGAATTAGAAATTTGAGGATTGTAATCTAAAAAAACAGAAGACGTAAAGCTTCCTTGATTTGGCGAATTACTTTTAATTACTCCGCCGCCTAAAAATCCGCCCGCGCTAAATGCCTGCGCATCGGCAGGTTTTGAAAAAATAAAAACAATCAAAAAAATAAATAATAACTTTGTTGGCAGAAAAATAATTTTCATTTATATTCCCTGTTGCTTGTCTTCAATAATAATTTATTTAACCAAATATAAAGGTGATTTATGGAACAAACACTATATCATTATAAAGCTATTGTTACTGATGTTTATGACGGCGATACAATTACCGTTGATATTGATCTCGGGCTTCACGCCTGGATTAAGGGAGAGAAAATTAGATTGAACCGAATTAATTCGCCGGAAATAAGAGGAGTTGAAAGACCTAAGGGAATTTTGTCGCGCGATTTTTTAAGAGGACTGATTCTTAACAAAGAAATTATTTTGGAAACCATCAAAGATAAAAAAGAAAAATACGGACGCTGGCTTGGAGAAATTTGGCTGAAGATGGATGAAACTTATGTGAACATAAACGATCAGCTTGTAACTGATAAATTTGCTGAGTATCATAAATATTAATTGCTGCAAAGAATAGTTTTTGTTTCCTGTTTTGAATCAAGCAAATATTAATGAATAATTAATTTTAAAATTTTTATGAAAGTGAAATAATAAATGCCGAAAAAATCTGAAATAAAATTTACTATTGAACTGGACGAAACTAAAATGCCTTCTAAAATTGAATGGGAAGCCGACGACGCTGATTTCGACGGCAAAAAAGAATGCAGTTCAATGCTGCTTTCAATTTGGGATAAGGAGGAAAAAGTTTCATTGGCTATTGATCTTTGGACGAAAGAAATGCTGGTGCAGGATATGAATGTTCATTTCCATCAATCATTTTTAAAAATGGCTGACACGTATTTCCGCGCCACGCAAAATAATGAAATTGCCGGTATGATTAGAAATTTTGCAAATGAGTTTGCCGCAAAGTTAGAGTTAATTAAAAATGTGAAGAAGTAATTTTAGTTGGATGAGTAAGCCGCTCAACTCTTCCCCAGTTTAAAAACTTTTATAAGATAGAATAACGACGGGAATATAATTAGAGATCCTATAATTAAAGACCAGCCCAAATAAGATAATGTTAAAGGAGGAGCGGCGCTGTTCATCAAAGTTAAGTTAACGCTATCTTTTATAACTACAATTGTGGGAAAGAAAACTGAATAAAATGCAGACAGAATAAATAGAAGCTGCGCGCCGGCTAAAATTCTTGACATCCAATTATATCCCTTTTCTAAAACCTTCCAAAGGAATGGAAGCAAAATAGTTGCAAGAGCTATTAACCCTACGCTAAAAGGACGACTGAAAAATTCTATTGCAAAATTACTCTCTGTAAATAGCGCTGAAGATAAAAATACAACAGCTCCGCTAATAACAGTAATTAAATTTGCAGCCTTAGCTTTTTTAATGAATAATTTTTTTGTCTCTTCCTCATTAGTATCGCCGATTAAAAATACCGCCGCTATAAATGCAAAGAGCGAGGCAATAAAAATTCCAATTGAAATGGAAAATAAATTAAGCCACGGAAAAATATATCCTTCTAAAAAACTTTCCGGTTTAACTAATATGTTGCCGGAAACTAATGCGCCGATTAATAAACCGAAAAAAAACGGCACAAGCAAGCTGCTGATTTGAAATATGTTTGAATAAACTTCCTGCGAAGAATCTTTGAATGCATCATAATGTCGGAAAGTAAAAGCTGTTCCTCTTAAAATAATTCCGAACAACAAAAGTATTAAAGGAATATAAAGTGAAATGGAAATTTGACTGTAGATTGGAGGAAAGGCGTTAAACAGAATCACTACAGTAATAATTAACCACATATGATTTGCTTCCCAAATAGGCGCCATTGATTCGCTGACAATTTTTCGGATTTTAGTTTTATTATTTCCGCGGGAAGTTAATTCAATAATACCTGCGCCAAAATCCGCACCGCCCAGCAGACAGTACAAATAAACTGAAACAAGTAAAAATATTATTACAATGTATAGCATAATTAAAGGTTAAGTTCAAAAAAAGATTAATTTTAATTGGTTAATGTTTCATCATCTAATTTTTTAATTTGCCTTTTCATTAACCAATATGCTGCAAAACTTAAAATCAAATATGAAAACGCAAATAGAAAGAAATGAAAAATTTGTCCGGGAACCGGGGTAACTGCTTCGGCGGTTTTCATAATATTATAAATAATCCAAGGCTGCCTTCCGACTTCAGTAACTGTCCATCCTGCTTCCACCGCAACAAAACCTAAGGGACCGATTACAGCTATCAGAATTAAAAATTTTTCATTTAATAATTTATCTTTCCATTTAAATCGGAATAACCAAAATAAAATTCCCGCTAAAGCTAAAATTGTTCCGCATCCAACCATAATTTGAAAAGCGATATGAGTAACTGCAACGGGAGGCCAATTTTCTTTTGGGAAATCATTTAAGCCTTTTACTTCGGCGTTAAAATCTCCGAAAGCAAGAAAGCTTAAACCTTTTGGAATTTTAAATCCGAATTTTGTAACTCGTTCATCTTCGTAGGGAATACCGCCAATTGTTAAGCCCGCTCCTTTTTCAGTTTCAAAATGTCCTTCCATCGCGGCAAGTTTAATAGGCTGCCTCACCGCAACATCTTTTGCTGAATAATCGCCGCTTAACGGTTGAACAATTGCGGCAATACTGCCGATGCTTAATGCAATTATCATTGCTGTTTTATGAATTTCAATATTTTTTTTTCTTAAGATGAGCAAGGCGTGGAGCCCAGCAACAGCAAATGCAGTTGCTTCAAAAGCGGCAATCGTCATGTGTAAAGTTTGGCTAATCCACGCATCATTAAACATGGCTGCAAAAGGGTCAATATTGATTGCCGCATCGTTTACCCAATCGAACCCTGCAGGAGAATTCATCCAGGCGTTTGCTGTAACTACAAATATTCCCGAAACAACTCCTGATATTCCAACCAGCAAACCTGAAAGCCAATGAACGTAAGGGTTAAGTTTATTCCAGCCGTATAAAAATAAACCGATGAAAATTGCTTCTACAAAAAATGCTGTCCCTTCCAAACTAAAAGGCATCCCGATAATTGCCCCTGCATGTTTCATAAAGCCAGGCCATAAAATTCCAAGTTCAAAAGAAAGCGCGGTGCCGGAAACTGCGCCGATTGCAAAAAATATTGCCACGCCTTTTGACCAGGTTTTTGTGAGTCTTAAGTAAATTTCATTTTTTCTTTTTAGATAAAGCCAGTGAGAGACAACCATTAAAAACGGCATAGTCATTCCGATGCAGGCAAAAATAATGTGAAAGCCAAGTGAAAGCGCCATTGTAGAACGGGCTGCGAGAAGATTATCCATTTTTGATATAAAATCCTAAATAGAAAAAAAATTTAACATGGCTAACTTATAAAATATTTGGGAAACGTCTAACAAGAGCTAAGTGATAAAGGTTGATACCTCATTATAGTTAGCTCCATATCACTTCAAAAAAAATCTAAAGAATGTAAATTCAAATAATTAACTTTTAATAAAAAATAAAGGTGAATGAAATGTTACGCAGTATAAAAGATATGCACGGCTTTAAAATTCATACGAAGGATGGAGAAATAGGTAAAGTTGATGAATTTTATTTTGACGATCATTCGTGGACAATTAGATATTTAGTTGCCGACACGGGAAGCTGGCTAATCAGCAGACAAGTTTTAATTTCTCCTCATTCGCTTGGCAAACCAAATTGGGATGATGAAACTTTTTCGGTTAATCTTACAAAGGAGCAAGTGGAAAAAAGCCCAAAAGTTGAAAGCGACAAACCTGTTTCTCATCAGCATGAAATAGATTTGGTGGATTATTACGGCTGGCCGGCGTATTGGAATGGAATGAGCGGCAGCGTAATTGGAACTGTTCCGCCTATTCCCCCGGCATATCCGCCAATAAAAACTGAAAAAGAAATTTTAGAAAATAAAAAAGAAGATGAAGAAAAATATGACCCCAATCTAAGAAGCAGCAAAGAAATAATTGATTATAATATTCACGCTGAAGATGGGGATATTGGACACGTAGAAGATTTTTTAGTTGACGATAACAATTGGGTTATTCGTTACGCGGTTGTAGATACAAAAAATTGGCTGCCAGGCGGAAGAAAAGTTGTACTTGCGCTTTCATGGATACAAAATATTAATTGGACCGACTCAAGCGTAAAAGTAAATCTAACTAAAGAGCAAATTAAAAATAGTCCGGAGTACGATCCTTCAAAACCAATTGAAAGAGAATATGAGGAAACATTATACTCACATTATGATCGCCCTAATTATTGGTAAAAGGTTTTATTAGTAATTTTAAAATTAAAGATGACATCTATAAAATGATGTCATCTTTAAAATTTACTTACCAAATTTTAACCGCTAAACTATCCGGTCTTTTCATAGCGTCGCCATCTTTTACATTATATGCCTTCCAAAATTCTTTCATGTTGCTCATAGGTCCGTTAACCCTTTCTTTATTGGGTGAATGCGGATCAGTTTTTAATCTTATCATTAAATTTTCATCTCTAATATCATTCCGCCAAACTTGCGCCCAGGAAAGAAAAAATCTTTGAGCCGGAGTAAAGCCGTCTATCTTTTCATTGTTTTTATATTGATCGGTTTTTTTGAACGCAGTAAAAGCCACAGTAAGTCCGCCAAGGTCCGCAATATTTTCACCGAGCGTTAATCTTCCATTGATATGCATAGTGTCGACCGGACTGAATGCGTTATATTCAGCGACTAACTTATCTGCGCGCTCATTAAATTTAGCGGCGTCTTCTTTAGTCCACCAATCAGTTAAATTTCCTTGCGCGTCAAAATGCCTGCCTTGATCGTCAAAGCCGTGAGTAATTTCGTGTCCGATTACCGCGCCCATCGCTCCATAATTAATTGCATCGTCGGCGTCTTGATTAAAAAACGGAGGCTGTAAAATTGCCGCGGGAAAAACAATTTCATTTCTAACAGGATTGTAATACGCGTTTACAGTTTGAGGAGTAATTCCCCATTCATCTTTGTCAACAGGCTTCCCAATTTTTTCAAGATCGCGCACAAAATTAAAATGCGCGGCTCTAATTCCATTTTGGACATACGAATCATTTTTAATTTCAAGTTTTGAATAATCTTTCCATTTATCGGGGTAACCGATTTTAACATTAAAAGTTGAAAGTTTTTCGAGAGCTTTTGCTTTAGTTGAATCGCTCATCCAATCAAGATTTTCAATTCTATCCTTCATTGCTGAAAGAAGATTGTCAACAATTTTTTTAGCTCGTTGTTTTGCTTCGGGAGGAAAAGTTCTTTGCACATATAATTCACCGAGCGCTTCTCCCAAAGAGCCGCCCGTGGAAAGCATAATTCTTTTCCATCTTGGCTGAAGAGATTTTGAGCCGTTTAAATATTTACTATAAAAATCAAATCTTTCATTTACAAAATCATCGCTTAAATAAGGAGCTAAACCTCGCAGCACATTCCACTTTAAATATGGTTTGATGTCTTCAATTGAACTTTTGTTTACGAGTTTTCCCATAGCGGTAAAAAATTCAGGCTGACCGACATCAATATCTCCCGGGTCAGAAAGGTTAACTAAGTTAAAAAATTTATTCCACTCAAATTCCGGCGAAATTTTTTTTAATCCATCCAAATTCATTTTATTATAATTTTTTTCAGCGTCTCTCAATTCAACTCTTGAACGGGAAGCCTTTGCAAGCTCAGTTTCAATTTTAATTATTTTTTCGGCGGCTTGTTTTGCATCAGCTTCAGAATACCCAATTAGTTTAAACATCTTAATAATATGCTGATTGTATTTTTCCCTAATATCTTTGGAACGCGCATCGTCCTTTAAATAATAATCTTTGTCAGGCAAACCCAACCCGCCTTGCGATAACCCGGTGATATTCATTTCGCTGTTCTTCTCATCCGTTGCAGATCCAAAGCTGAAAAATGGAGCGCCGGCATATTCGTGAATATGAGCAAGCTCTTTGTAAAAATCATCTTTAGATTGTACAGCGTCAACTTTATCTAATTCATCTTTTATAGTTGAGTAACCTTGCTCATCAATTTTTGCGGTATCCATTCCAAGCGAGTAAAACAAGCCGACTTTATAAATATTACTATTTGCATCGGCATTTTTTGTATTGGCGGCGCTATCTAAAATATTATGAAGCTCCTTGTAATTTTCTTCGGCGAGTAATTCAAAACTTCCCCAGCGGCTGTAATCATCAGGCACTGGATTATTCTTAACCCAATTTCCAACGGCGTATTCATAAAAATCATTTTGCGGTTTGGCGGATGAATCAATGTTAGTTAATGAAAAACCTTCAACTCTGTTTTCATTTTTTGTTTCATCATTTCTGCAAGAGAAAAAAATCATTGAAATGGAAAGAATAGACAGAGTAGCTATAATTTTGTTAATCATAATAATTCCTTTTAAACATTATTTATTAATGTTTTAAAGATATGCAGTTTTAAATTATTTGAAAAACCAAAATGAGGTAACTTGTAAGAAGTTTGTGATATGAAGTTAAAAACTCTGAAGGTCTTAATCCTAAAATAATTTTTGAATGTAAAATCTATAATGTATAATTTAGAATTCAATTGTAGAATTTTAAATTATTTATTTTATTTAAATGCTTTCAAAAGTTTTATCCAGCGCTACTTTCGGAATAGACGCTTACCTTGTTGAAGTTGAAACACATTGCGAAAAACAAATCCCGTCTTTTACAATTGTCGGCTTGCCCGATAACGCCGTTAAAGAAAGCCGCGAGCGCGTTACTGCCGCCATCAAAAACAGCGGCTTTGAATTTCCCTTAAAAAAAATAACTGTAAATCTTGCGCCGGCTGATATCAAAAAAGAAGGCAGCTCTTTCGATCTACCTATTGCAATAGGCTTGCTTGCTGCCATTGAAAAAGTAAAAGATGATTGGCTGAAGGATACAATTTTTTTGGGCGAGCTTTCTTTGGATGGAAAAATTCGTCCCATAAAAGGCGCTTTGCCAATTTCTGTCGAAGCAAAAAAAAATAATATTAAACGCCTCATAGTCCCGGTTGAATCTGCGAAAGAAGCATCTATTGTTGATGGAGTTGACGTTTATGCAATGGAAAATCTTTTTGAGGTTATTCAATTTTTAAATGGCGATATTAAAAAAGAAAAAGTTTATACCAGCAGGGAAGAAATATTTTCAAACGTAAATTCATATCATCTCGATTTTTCAGATGTGAAGGGACAGGAAAATGTAAAGCGCGCTTTGGAAGTAGCCGCCGCCGGCTCGCATAATATATTAATGATTGGACCTCCCGGCTCCGGGAAAACTATGCTCGCAAAAAGAATTCCTTCTATTCTTCCGCCGATGAATTTTGAAGAAGCATTGGAAACGACAAAAATTCATTCCATCGCCGGCATATTGCCAAAAGATCAAGCGCTCATAACTGAACGTCCCTACCGCAGTCCGCATCATACTGTGTCAGACGCGGCGCTTGTTGGCGGCGGTTCTTTTCCCAGACCGGGAGAGGTTTCTTTTGCTCATCACGGAGTTTTATTTTTGGATGAGCTGCCCGAATTCAAAAAAAATGTCTTGGAAGTTTTGCGCCAGCCTTTGGAAGACGCTAAAGTTACAGTAAGCCGTTCAAAATTATCACTTGAATTTCCAGCAAACTTTATGCTTGCTTCCGCAATGAATCCATGTCCATGCGGATTTTTTACCGATCCCACAAAAGAATGCACTTGCGCCCCTCCAATGATTCAAAGATATATGTCAAAAATTTCAGGACCTTTGTTAGATAGAATTGATATTCACATAGAAGTGCCAGCCGTAAAATACAAAGAGCTGTCCACCGAGTCTAAAAGCGAACCCTCGGAGGAAATAAGAAAAAGAGTTATGGCGGCGAGAGAAATTCAATATAAAAGATTTGAAAACACAAAACACATTTATAATAACGGCGATATGGGTTCGAAAGAAGTGAGGCAGTATTGTAAACTGGATTCCGCAGGCGCTGAATTATTGAAAATGGCAATGTCAAAATTAGGATTATCCGCGCGAGCTTATGATAGAATTCTAAAAGTAAGCCGCACCATCGCGGACTTAGAAGCCTCAGAAAATATTTTACCCCAGCATATCAGCGAAGCAATTCAATATAGAAGTTTAGATAGAGAATTGTGGAAGCATTGAAGTAATTTTTCATTTAACTTTTATCAATCTCTTTTTCGGCGCCGTTTAATAATCAAAAAAAATTATTTTTCCCCTCTTTAAAATTTGCTTGACATACAGATATTTTTTTTGTAATGTGAAACATCCATTACATTTTATTTTCTAACTGTAACTATTTATTCAGATGAACCAATCGAGATTAATAGAAATATTTCTTGAAGCCGCGTCTATAGATGCACTTTCTTCTTTTGAAAAACCAGTCGCAGCTTTCATAAAAAATTTTTTGCAAAAATATCCTATTAGCGTTACTGAGGACGATTCAAGTAATAAATCAAATAGCAACAGCGGCAACGTAATTTGTAAAATCGGCAGCGGCGGGAACCTTATGTTAACGGCACACATGGATACTGCAAGAACTACCGCTCAACTCAGACCTATTATTCGTAATGACAGAATTGAATCTTCCGGCGACACGGTTTTAGGCGTTGATAACAGAGCCGGCGTGGCGGTTCTTTTATATCTAATTGAAAAAATTTTTGAAGAGAAAATTCCCATTAAAGATTTTACTGCGGCGTTTCTTACATGCGAGGAAACAACTTTGGGCGGCTCAAAAAATTTGGGCGTAAATGGCGAAATAAAAAAATGTTTTGTTTTTGATTCCGGTTATCGTCCTGGAAATTTTATTCATTCAGCGTGCGGCGCTTTAGGATTTAAAGTTATTATGTACGGTAAAGCTTCGCATTCCGGGCTGGCTCCTCAAGAAGGAATAAATTCTCTGCAAGCAGCCTGTAAAGCTGTTTCAAAAATTCAGCTGGGAAAGATTGATGACGAAACAACGGTTAATATCGGAAAGTTTATTTGCAACTCCGCTGTAAATGTTATACCGGATAAAACTGAATTGGAAGGTGAAATTAGATCTTTCAAATCTGAGAATATAAAAACTAAAATTAGTGAAATTGAAAATTTATTTAATAAAGCAGCCGCTGAATCCGGAGCTTCAGTGGAAATAAATACTTATTGGGATTTTAAGCCGTACAGAATTTCAGAAGAATCAGAAGTATTTAAAGAAACAATTACCGCTTTAAAAAATGTAGGATTAACTCCTTATCCCAAAAAATCTTTAGGCGGCAGCGATGCAAATTCATTTAATGAAAGAGGAATGCAGGCAATCAATCTTGGAATAGGAGCGCAAAATCCTCATTCGAATGATGAATTCATTTTAATTGAAGATTTAATTAAATCTGCTGAAATAGCTCTAGAACTGGTAAAGAAAAAATAAAAAGAATATTTATGATTAAAAAATTACTCTTGCTAATATTAATATTTTCGCCGTCATTTTTTACACAGAACAAAGGACATCTTGTAATTATTGGCGGAGGAAGTAAGCCGGAATATGTGCTAAAAAAAATTGTTGAATTTGCCGGCGGTGAAAATGCTAAAATTATTGTAATACCTAACGCAAGTTCTGAAAAACTTGAAACCGGAATCTATAATGCAAATGAATTTAAAAATCTTGGCTGTAAAAATGCAGATTATATTTTATTTGATAATAAAACAGCGGACAATGATTCAAATCTAAATAAAATTATTGGCGCCACCGGAATTTATTTTTCAGGCGGTGATCAATCTCTTCTGACAAAGGATTTGCTCGGCACTAAACTTTTTAAAGAAATAAAAAATATTTATAAAAGTGGCGGTGTAATTAGCGGAACCAGCGCGGGCGCCGCTGTAATGAGCCAGATAATGCTTACCGGAAATGAATTACTTAATAAAGATTCTTCAGCGGCTTATAATTCAATTATAAAAAATAATATTGAAACAGTTGAAGGTTTTGGTTTCGTTAAGTCGGCTGTAATTGATCAGCATTTTATTAAAAGGAAAAGATTAAATCGACTGATCTCAGTAACGCTTGAGCATCCTGATTTAATTGGAATTGGGATTGACGAATCAACTTCAATAATTGTAAATCCTGATGAAACTTTTGATGTGCTGGGCGAAAGTCAGGTAATAATTTTCGATCCAAATAATTCTAAAAATATTAAATCAAACAGCAAAGGAAAGTTAGGCGTTAGTGATTTAAAGGTTAGCATTTTAGTTTCGGGCGATAGATATGATTTGAAAAATCGGAATGTTATTCAATGAAATATTCAAACAAAAATATCTAAATGAAATTATCCAAAATAAAAGTACCCGATACTTTTTTTATAATTTTTAGTTTATTGTTTTTAACTGCTGTTCTAACATGGATAATTCCGGGCGGCGAATACGGAAGAGTAAGCGTTGACGGAAAAGAAATAATTGATGGAAGTTCTTTTAAATATGTGGAAAGTCATCCGCAGGGATTAGCAGATATTTTAATGTCGCCGATGAAAGGATTTGTGGACGCGGCTTTAATTATTGGTTTTGTATTAATTGTCGGCGGTGCGTTTGGAGTTTTCAAAAAAACCGAAGCAATTGATTCTGCAATATTGGCGGTAACAAAAGCGCACAAAAGTTCTAAAATTGTACGAGCATTATTAATTCCAATTTTTATGATAATGTTTTCTTTAGCTGGAGCGGTCTTTGGAATGAGCGAAGAAGTTATTCCTTTCATTTTAATTTTCGTGCCGATGGCTTTAATGCTTGGCTATGATACGATTACCGGCGTTGCAATTCCTTTTCTTGCGGCAGGCGCCGGATTTGCAGGCGCTTTCCTAAATCCTTTTACAATTGGAATTGCACAGAACATCGCCCAGCTTCCGCTTTTTTCAGGATTGGTTTACAGAATAATCTGCTGGTTTATAATTACGGGCGTCTGCATTTTTTTTGTTAATAGATATGCAAACAAAGTTAAAAAAAATCCGGAGTTGAGTTTAACTTTTAAGCTTGATCAAGAGAAAAGAAAAAAAATTAATTTTAATAAAGTCGAGAAGCATCAAGGTATTTCAATAAACCACAAACTTGTGCTGATAACTTTTTTATTAGGGTTTGCGGTTTTGATTGTCGGCGTTTTAGAGTTTCAATGGTACATTGAAGAAATCTCTGCGATATTCATTGCACTAACTGTTGCGATAGGAATTGTAGGAAGATTATCAATAAAAGAAATAACTGAATCATTTGTTGTTGGCGCTAAAGATTTGGTCAGTACGGCTTTAATAATAGCGCTTGCACGAGGCATATTAATTTTATCGCGCGATGGAAAAATTATTGATACAATGCTTTTTACTTTGTCCGGACCAATTTCATCGCTGCATCCGATTGTTTCTTCGCAGGCAATGTTTCTTGTGCAGACATTCATAAACTTTTTTGTTCCTTCGGGAAGCGGGCAGGCAGTTTTAACAATGCCTATTATGGCTCCGCTTTCAGATATTGTCGGCGTGTCAAGACAAATTGCTGTTTTAGCTTTTCAGTTTGGCGATGGTTTTACAAATATGATTATTCCGACATCGGCAGTTACAATGGGCGTTTTAACGCTTGCTGAAGTGCCTTGGGAAAAGTGGGCAAGATGGATTCTACCGCTGGAAATAGTTTTTTTTATAATAGGGTTACTTTTACTAATGCCGCCTTATTTTTTCGGTTGGCAATAAAATGATTTTTTTTAAATTATTAATAAACAATAATTAAGAGGTACAAATATGAAACGATTTCTACTTTCTTCAATAATGATAATTTCATTTTTTATTTTGGATATGAAGGTATCATTTGCTCAAGGTGAATTTTTTACAAATAAAATCGACGTCGCTGTAAACTCATACGGCAGAATTAGAATTTATAATTTGCCTGACGAAATAAAACAAGTTGAAAGACTTTCGGCTTTGGTAGCAACCGGGCAGGACGCTGTATTTGATTATCAAAACGATCAAGACATCGAAGATTCCACCCGTTTGGTTGATAATCCTTCATGGGGAGATTATGAAATTTATGGAGCTTACAATAATAATTATTCAGCTTTACCTCCAGATATTTTATTAAAGCAATATGTTTATGGCTGGACAGATAAATCATTTGTAATTAGTAAAATACGTTGCAACAAATAGAGAAGCCACAGCGCAGTCTGCTATATTCGGCATAGATTATATTCCTCAAGTTCAAGATTCTCTTGGAATGGATTCAATAAAATATTCTGCTGAAGATGGAATTATAGACACATATAAAGATGATCACGTAGGCGTTAAAATTTTATCGGATAATATTATGTCATTAAAGATGATGGAATATTATGATGCCTATTATGAGGATACCAGCTTCTACAATTGGCTTACGAGCAATACAATTGATTCGTTTTTCGCAACCGAGCTTGATGATCCCATTATTGTCGGCGGAATTGCCGCGCATAATTTAAATGCAGGTGATTCAATAACAGTGTATGTGGCGGTGTCCTATGGAGCGACCAAGGAAGAAATGACAGCCGGTATTGCTGAAGCGCAAGCTGAATTTGATAAGCTGACAGATGTATCTTTTGACGATTCACAAATACCATCTACTTTTATTTTAGATCAAAATTACCCTAATCCATTTAACCCGACTACCAAAATTAGATATTCCATCCCAATCGTAGGGAACGCAGATCTACGATCCGTACAATTAAAAGTTTACGATATACTTGGAAACGAAGTAGCAACTCTCGTAAATAAAGAACAAGCAGCCGGAAGTTATGAAGTGGATTTTAACGCTGCAGGGCTTTCCAGCGGAATGTATTTTTATTCATTGACAGCAGGAAATTTTTCTTCAACCAAAAAAATGATATTAATTAAATAATTAAAATTGTTCTAAAAGTTATAGTATCAATTTATTAACAAATGGAGGCGTTATGAAAAAAAATGTACTTGCAATATTTGCACTTTGTGGTGTCATTGGTTTGTGCAGTGAATCCTTTGCGCAGTCCTTCGACACTGGAGTTTTAGGCGTTACTTCCAGCAATGGAGGAAGAGTTAGAGTCTATGCTCCAAATACAACCGCTGACAAACAAATTGAAAGGCTTTCCGCTCTTGTTGGAATGAATTCAACGGCAGTTTTTGATTATAATAATGATGCCGACGCCGAATCCCCTGCGGTAAATGTAGTTCCTTCTCTTAGTGATTTTGAAATATTTAGCGTACTAAATAACAAATACCCTACAACTCCGGTCCCCCCGGATGTATTTGTAAGAACCAATATTTACGGCTGGACAAATGAAGGATACGCAATTTTCTGTTACACCGTTACAAATAATGAAAGCGCGGCTTTTGACGCCGTAATTGGTTATGAATCCATTACAAGAGTGGATGGCACTTATGAAAATGATACCATTTACTTTGATTCGGTGCATAATTCTGTAGTGGCTTATGAAAATACTTATGTGGGATATAAATTTTTATCAACGCCATTAACTTCAGCAAGAATTTTAAAATGGTATTCAGGCTATTCCGATTCAGAAGCTGATCTATATTCATGGTTAACTTATAACGCTTTTGATACCGCTCCGCTTGCAACTGACGTGGATGGCGCAATTGTGGTTATGGCTGGGGACGCTGTTAATATTGCACCCGGCGATTCCGCTTCAATTTATTTTGCCGTCGCCGTCGGCTCCGATGAGACTTCAATGTGGAATAACATGGCAGCCGCGCAAGCTAAGTATAACACTGTTCTTCCGGTTGAATTAACTTCTTTCACCGCAGCTCAAGTTAATAACCAGGTTAATTTAAAATGGAATACCGCCACTGAAATTAATAACCGCGGTTTTGAAATTGAAAGAAGAACTGATAAAGCTAAATGGGGAGTTGTTGGTTTTGAAAGCGGTAACGGAACAACTACGGAATCAAAATCCTACGCTTACTCTGATGATATTTCAAATGTTAAATCTTCAAAAATTTATTATAGATTAAAACAGATTGATTTAGATGGAACATTTTCATATTCAAGTGAAATTGAAGTAAGCGTTGTAAATATTCCGGAACAATTTTCTTTGGATCAAAATTATCCTAATCCGTTTAACCCAACAACAAAGATAAAATATTCGATTCCGGCTATGAAAAATGCCGTGTCGGTACAATTAAAAGTGTATGACATAATTGGAAATGAAGTTACAACGCTTGTTAATCAAGAACAATCAGCCGGAAGTTATGAGGTTGATTTTAACGCTGCCGGACTTTCAAGCGGTATGTATTTTTACTCGCTAACAGCAGGCAATTTTTCGTCAACTAAAAAAATGATACTAATTAAATAATAATTGCTGATATTCAAATCAGTTTATTTACGATACTATCCTTTTATCGGGATAGTATCGTTTCATTAAAAGCTTAGCAATAAAAATTTATATGGCGCGTTACGAAAGAGTAAAAGAAAAAATACAAAATAAGTATAAATCGCTTCCGAAGAATCATCAAAAAATTGCGGAATATTTTATTGATAACTTTGATAAAATCCCCTTTTTAAATGTGCAGGAAGTTTCGAACGACACTGGTTCCAGCGTTGCGTCGGTAGTAAGGTTTGCTCAAAGAACAGGGTATTCCGGTTTTAGCGAATTGCGAAATGATATTGCAGAATCGCTTCAGGATCAATTAAACAGCAAAGAAATTTTTCCTTTATTTGAAAAGAATAAGACTCAGGATCTTCTAACTTCAGTTGCTAATCTTGATATAAAAAATATTAATGACACTCTAAATTTTATAGAGCGCGATGATTTTAATAAAACAGTTTCTTTAATATTAAAATCGTCCCGCGTATATACATCAGGGCTTGGAATTTCATATTTGCTTGCGGAGCTTCTTGCTTATCAGCTTACGCAAGTTGCAATTGACGCTTCAGTTTTTAAGCACAGCTATACAGGTTTTCATGAGCAAATTTTATTTCTTAATAAAAATGACTTATTAATTTCATTTTCTTTTCCTCCTTATTCGCTGGAAACGGTGGAGGCAGCAAAATTTGCCGAAGAAAAGAAAATAAAATTAATCGCCGTAACAAATAAACATGCTTCTCCAATTACTTTTCATTCGACTGTAAATTTAATTGTGAAAAGCGAGAACATGCTTTATACAAATTCATTTGCGGCAATTTCAGTTTTAATAAATGCTATCGCCACTGCCTGCGCTGTTCAAAATGAAAAGAAGGCAAAAAAAATATTGAAAGAAAGCGCTGAAATTATGGTTAGTCAAAAACAGTTTATCTAGTCTAAGTATTACGGATAAGTTGTTTTTAAAATTTAACGGAGTTTAAATGAAAAATTTTTTACTGATAATAAATATTATTTTTTTAATGTCTGTTTTTATGTTTGCAGGCGTTACCGGAAAATTATCCGGTAACGTAACTGACAGCCAAACCGGCGAACCATTAATCGGCGCAAATATTTTAATTCAAAATACAAATCTCGGCTCAGCAGCGGATAACACAGGCAGGTTTGTAATTTTAAATGTACCGCCGGGAAGTTACTCAGTAAAAGTAAGCTACCTCGGATATGAGACTACAAAAATTCAAGACGTAAAAATTATTGTCGATCAAACAACTGATTTGGCGGTGCAGCTATCAACAAAATCAATTCAAGTTGATGAAGTTGTGGTAATTGCAAAGTCGCCCTTAATTCGTAAAGATTTAACAAGCTCAATTTCGGTTGTAACAAGAGAACAAATTGAAGCTCTTCCTGTCTCCACTTTTACCGAATTGCTTTCACTCCAGGCTGGCGTTGTCGGCAGCGGTTCAAACATTCACATAAGAGGCGGAAGATCAAACGAAGTTGCGTACCTTGTCGATGGAATGTATGTGCAGGATCCTTTGCTGGGCGGTTTGGCGACTCAAATTAATAATGACGCTATTCAGGAAATGAGTTTGCTTAGCGGAACTTTTAACGCCGAATATGGAAACGCGCTTAGCGGAGTTGTAAATATTGTAACTCGCGACGGCTCCGATAAACTTAGCGGAAAAGTAGAAGTTCGTTCAAGCGAGTTTGGAATTGAACGCTACGCAGACCTTCATCAATTAAGAATTAATGGAAGCGTGGGAGGACCTTTATATACTAACGATGTAAGATTTTTTGTTTCTGCCGAACAAAATAAAGAAGGAAACTATTTACCTTTTGGATATGATAATTCAAAAATATTTTTTACTAAACTTTCAACTACTCTAATTCCTAAAATAAAAATATCCGTTTCAAACAGAGGAAGCGTTGGAAGAGATCAAAATTACAGACACTCATACAAATATATTCCCGATCAATCTTTAAGAACAAAAAGCGACAGCTGGCAAAGCGCTCTCACTTTAACCCATACTGTTTTAAATAATTTATTTTATGATTTAAGAATTTCATATTTCAATCAAGGTTATTATTCCGGAGTTGAAAAAGATACATCCCAATATATTACTTCATCTCAATTTCAATATTTTTCTGAATACGGAGATGGATTTGAATTTTATAAAATCGCTAATCCACTAGAGATTACCGACAGCCGTACTGTTACCGCAGACGCAAAGCTGGACGCTGTTTGGCAGCTTGGAAATATTAATGAAGTTAAATTTGGTCTCTCATATAAAAAACATTGGCTGAGATATTTTAATATTTATGACCCCAAAAGAGACTTCCCCTATCTTAACGATTATGCGACCAATCCTTTTGAAGCTGCGGGTTATATTCAAGACAAAATTGAATTGAATTATCTTGTGATTAATCTAGGATTAAGATATGATTATATGAATGCAAATGTTACTTTCAGAAATAATCCTTTAGACCCAAACTCAATTATAAAAGTAAAACCTCGCAATCAGCTTTCGCCGCGCATCGGAATTGCACATCCAATTTCTGACCGAACGAAAATTCATTTTGCTTACGGACATTTTTTTCAAAATCCTGACTTTAGATTTTTATTTGAGAATCATCAATACGATTTAAATGTAAGAGAGCCTTTATTTGGGCAAGCTAGTTTAGATGCGCAAAGAACTATTGCTTATGAAGTTGGAATTTCTCATCAATTCAGCGATCGAGTTTTATTGGATGTTACAGCTTATTACAAAGATGTTACCGGATTGATAGGCACGCATTATCTTTTCCCTTATGTGGAAGGGAGATATGTCGGCTATACTGAATATGTAAATGAAGATTACGCAAACATACGGGGGTTTGAAATTAATCTTGATGTACGTCCCGACAGACATTTTTCCGGCGGGCTTACCTACACTTATTCAACAGCCAAAGGAAGCGCGTCCTCCGAAGCAGAACAATATCCCGGAACTTCAGAATCAACGCAGCTATACTATTTAGATTTTGATAAGACGCATGTTTTTAATGCCACGGGAACTTTTACAATTCCGAAAGATGAAGGGCCAGTATTATTTGGAAATAAAATTTTTCAAAATATAGATATAAGCGTAATCGGCAGGGCGGCTTCCGGCTACCCATATACGCCTTCGGGAAGAGATGTTGGATTTGTTGAACAGAATTCATTAAGAATGCCCGGGACTTATTCGATTGATCTTATGATTGGTAAAAGATTTAATATCGGCGACAGCTACGACTTTAGAATTTTTGCCGAAATTTTAAATTTAACTGATCATAGAAATGTAAGATATATTTATACTGATACCGGCGATCCAGACTTTACTCTAGAAGGAAATCATTCGCAAGAATATATAAGAGACCCAGCTAACTACGGACCGCCTAGATCAATAAGACTGGGGGCAGAGTTTAAGTTTTAAAGTTACATGTAAATAAAATTTGAAAAGTAAAATTCAAAGTAAAAAATGAAAATAACGGCAGACAAATGATTACAATAAAAAAAATTACTTCATTACTTTTTATTACGCTGATAATTTTTTCTTCAGCGCTAGCGCAACAAAAATTAAAAGATAAGTATAAAGATAGAGACGCTTATCCTCTCGAAAAAACTTTTGCAATTATTGACCGCGCCGGCGGAACGCACAATGCCAGCAACATCGGTTTGTTTTTTGAAAATAGAGGAAAACTTTATCCAAGAAGAATTTCACAAGGGCCTTCAGGCGAATTCCCTATCAACAGCGGCAAACATTATATTTATAGGCTGAATGCTATGGTAGGTATTCCCGGAAACGTAGTGCAGGGAAGATACACAGACGATGAAGAATGGGAAGCGGTGGGCGGTTATCATAATACCGATTCAGCAAAAATTGCTTTTAGCGACGATCCAAATACTTGGGATCCAAAGCTGGGCTGGCCTATAAAAGACGCTAATGGAAACCCGGTAATAAAATCGGACCAGGACAGCTACTGCGTTTACAGCGATAGCAATAACACAGTTGAAAAACTTGGAATTCTTATTGCTCAAACCGGCTACGCTTACGGAGTAAAGTTCGCGAGGAATATTATTTTCTTCAAATTTGATGTAATAAATATTGGGAACAAAAATCTGAAAGATGTTTATTTTGATTTGTACCAGGATTGCGATATTGGTAATATAAGCGGAGGCGCTGCCGAATACACGGATGATAGAGTAGGCTTTGATAAAGTAAGAAACTTAACCTATTTCTATGATAAAGGAGTTTCCAGCGAGTGGCCCGGCGGCAAAACGGGATTTATGGGCTTTGCATTTCTTAAAACTCCAACTGTAAACGGAGTTGAGCTTGGCGTTACCGATATGCACTACAATATTTATGATGATGATTTTGATATTGATTCTGTTCAATATGGAATTATGGCAAGCACGCCCGGACTTTATAAATCATCATTGGGGGGCAAGTATTTTCATTTAGGTTCAAATACAAGTTTACATTATGATGATCCTTCAACTATCCCTGAAAGCGGATTAGATATTTTAGCGAACTCTGCTTCAGGACCTTATGAATTAAACCCCGGAGATACTCTTACATTTATAACCGCAATTGTGGCTGGGGAAACTCTTCAAGAGATGCTGTCTTTTTGCGATCAAGCGCAAAACACTATTAACGCAAATTTTGAATTGCCCAAGCCGCCCGTTAGACCTACTCTAAGCGGAACTGCTGGAGATTCAAAAGCAATTCTTTTTTGGAATGACGCCTCAGAAAAAAGCATAGATAATTTTACTGGCAATTTAGATTTTGAAGGCTATAGAATTTATAGAAGCAATGACAATGGTAAATCATGGAACGAAATAGCAGATTTTGATATTGTAAATTCTGTAGGATCTAATACCGGTCTGCAATATAGTTACACAGATACAACAGTTATTAATGGTTTTGATTATTGGTATTCTATTACAGCGTATGACAGAGGAGATGAACAAATTGAAAGTCTTGAAAGTTCAATTGGGAATAATCTTGATGCAATAAACACTGTTTCAGTTATTCCAAGATCATCGGCAATCGGGAGAAGCCCTGTTTCGGCAGTTGACGCGATACATTACGGAAGCGGGTCTTCAAATTTTATTTTAAATGTAAATCCTACTGATAATGAAGCGCTTAAAGGTAACGAGTACAAAATTGGCTTTACATATATATCAAAAAAAGAAGCCGGAGATCTGGAAACAAAAGTTAATATCTCAATAACTGATTCATCCAAAACAAAACCGTATAAATATGCCGTAAAATTTTTAACCGCCTCGTCGTATGATCTTTTAAATTTAACTACAGGCGAATTAATTGGAAGAACTGGAACTGGTTATCCCAACGGCGGAAGAACAATTGATATTTCGACAGACGGTA
The DNA here is from genome assembly GCA_963782985.1 of uncultured Bacteroidota bacterium. Taxonomy (GTDB): domain Bacteria; phylum Bacteroidota; class Ignavibacteria; order Ignavibacteriales; family Ignavibacteriaceae; genus CAVSWT01. The sequence continues at coordinate 111,419 of CAWALU010000007.1, read as the reverse complement.
TAAAAATTATTATGGAAGATGATGTAAATGCCCCTCCGGAGAAAAGACCTGAGCAAGGAGATATTGTAACAATTAATTTTGCTGCTTATGCCGTTAGTAATAATCAAGACACGGTATTATATCCCCGCCCGGTTTCGGTAGAGCAAGCACAGGCAACCTCTGACGGCGTTATTTTTAGTTTGATCACTCCTAATTTAATTAAAGGTGTTTCGCGGGTTGGAGGAAGCGATAATGTAAACATTAATTTTTCCGTAAGCGATCAATCGCTTGTTACAAATGATATGTATTTAGTCTCGATAGATGGCAATGGTTTCAATGCCGCAAATGAGGGCTTTGTAAATTTAAGCGTAAAAAATTCTGCTTCGGAAATTATTTTAACCGCTGATTCATTATTAAATCAATCCACATTTGCTTTTAACGGAATTGAAGGTGAGATAGAATTTCCCTCAAGCGCTCCGCCTAATGCGGGAAATATTTTTTCTGTTGAAGTTGAAAAACCGGTTCTGCCGGGTATTCAGGATAAATACAAATTTACTATTCAAGGATCGTCCGTTAATATCGAAGAAGCAAAGCAGGAGATGAACAAAATTAAAGTTGTTCCAAATCCTTATGTGGTTTCTTCTTTATATGAAAAGGAGTTTGGCGAATTAAGAAGAGAGCCGCTAAGGCAAATTCAATTTATTAATCTTCCGCCGGAATGCACTATTTATATTTTTACCGCCGACGCAGATAGAGTTAAAACTATTTATCATAATTCACAGGGCGGAACTGAAACGTGGGATCTTAGAACCGAAAGCGGAAGAGAAATCGCTCCGGGCGTTTATTTATACGTGGTTGAAGCGAATGGCAAAAAATATATTGAAAGATTTGCAGTAATAAAATAGATAGAATTTTTGCCTAAAATAAAATGAAATTATGGAGTTTAAATGAAAAATATTTTTAAAATAATTTTAACGGCATTCATCTGTTTTAATGTCTATGCACAAAATCCTAATCTTGGAACTTCCGGCGCGCAGTTTTTACAAATACCTATTGATGCAAAAGCCGCTTCTATGGGTGGAGCGGTTGTGGGGCTTACTGATAATGCCGCCTCTGCTTTTTGGAATCCCGCAGGTTTGGCAAAAGTTAAAAGTGTTGATGCGCATTTTTCTCATTTGGATTGGTTCAGTTTGTTTGATTTAAATGCCGCCTCAGTTGCATACAATACCGGCGATGCAGGGGTTCTTGCAGCAAGCGTTATAATTTTTAGCACGGATAAAATGGAAATAACAACGGAACAAGATCCCAACGGCACGGGAAGATTTTTTGATGCGCAGGATTTAGCTCTTGGAATTTCCTATGCAAAATTTCTTACCGATAAATTCAGCGTGGGTTTAACCGCGAAATATGTTTATCAAAGAATATGGAATGAAACCGCCGACGGTTTTGCTTTTGATATTGGCACTCAATATAAATTGGATTATCAAAATTTAACCATTGCCATGAGCATGACTAATTTTGGAAGCAACCTTAAATATGACGGACCCGATTTAAATATAACTTATGGCAAAGATGATAATTTTCCTTTAAGCAGATTAACGCCCGCTAAGCTTGAGACAAATGATTATCCGCTTCCTTTAAATTTTCAAGTGGGAATTGGATTCGATATTTATCAAGCTGATTTTATAAAAATAAAAGGAGCCGTTGATGCGATTCATCCCAATGATAATCGTGAAAGAGTGAATGTGGGAACTGAGTTTGGATTTTTTGACAGACTCTTTTTAAGAGGCGGGTACAATTATAATTATGACGACGAGAAATTTAATTTTGGCGCCGGTGTTAATCTTCCTTTTTCAGATGCTTCAGTTTATTTTGATTATGCATATACTGTTTACGATATTCTTCCCAGCGTTCATCGTATTTCTTTGGGGATGAGTTTTTAAGCTCATAATTATATTTGAAAATTTATCTTTCGCTAATATTATTTTTACTTACCGCATCAACTTTTCCACAAGGTTTTGTTTGCGCGATTGGCGGCGGCGGGGAAGATTATAAGGCTTGGAGCGACAAACCTTATTCTTGGATAGTTCAAAAATCCGATAGCGGAAAAATTATTATCCTTTCAGTTAATGATGAAACATCGTGGATTCCAAATTACTTTAAATCTTTCGGCGCTTCCGAAGCCTACAACAAAAAAATAGATTCCCGTTCTCTTGCCGATGGTCAATCAACTTATGATGAACTTATCACCGCTTCCGCAATTTTTATTAAGGGCGGCGATCAATGGAATTATATAAATTTTTGGAAGGGAACCAAAACTGAAGAGGCTATAAAGTTTGTTTGTAACAACGGCGGAGTAATTGCCGGAACCAGCGCTGGCGCCGCTGTATTAGGTAATGTTGACTTCACAGCGAAAAATGGCTCGGGAAATTTAAGGGCGTATCTTTCAAATCCTTTTTCTAATTATGTTCAACTTGATTACAATTTTTTAAATTTTGTCCCCAATGTTTTATTCGATACTCACTTTATTGAACGAGCAAGATTTACAAGATTAATTCCGATGATTTACAATTATTATTTTCAAACTTCAAAAAATATTTTGGGAATTGGAATTGACGACAGAACAGCTTTCTGCATAGATAAAAACGGCATCGGCGAAGTTATGGGTTCCGGTGCCGTGGCGATATTTCAAAAAGATGATAAAAGTTTTTTCAGCGATTTTGTTTCTAATAATTACACGATTGAAAATTTAAAGTGCGATCAATTAACCGCCGGGTGGAAGTATGATTTAAATTTAAGAGAAATATCTTTCATTCCAGCGTCGGCAAAAAGCGTTGATTCATCGCGAGCTATTCAATTACCTCAATCCGATTTTTATCTTACGGGAACTAATCAAATAAGCGGGCAGCTTTCTTCAAACCTAAATAATTTTTTAACGAATATTAATTCACAGTCTGTTTTAGTTTTAACAGACCAAAATTATTTAAGTCAGGCTTCAACTGTTACTGATTATTTAAATACAAATAATTATAACAACAGCGTATTTGTCATTTCCGATTCAACTTTAAATACAAATACTGCAAAAGATTTAATTGATAATTCAACGTGCTTTATTTTTTTAGGCGATGAGCTAAACCATTTAACTTTATTAAATGATACGACAACGCTTGCCTGCGAAGCCTTTAAAAATAAAATTAAAAACAAAACTCCAATTTTCTTTTTTGGAAATACGGGAAAAATTTCAGCTCAAAATTTTATAGATAATTCTGACGGCTATGTTTATTCAGCATATTACGGCGAGATGACAAACAATAAAGGCTTAAATATTTTTGGAGATTTAATTTATCAGCCTTCGCTTTTGGAAGATTCAGATTATTATGAAAACAGAACCTGCGCTTTGCTTTGGGGAATGGCGCTGAATAGAAAAAGGATTGGAATTTTTAACGATGGAACAAATCTTATAAAAATAAATTCATCGCAAAAAAGAATTTTAAAGGAAGGCTCGTTTCCATTAATTATTGTCGATGCTTCAAGCGCTACTTATGTTGATTCATCAAGCTATAAAGCAAGCGGCAATAGAGGAACGCGCCAGGTTGTAGCAATGAATAATCTTAGATACTCGCTAACTACTAAAAATGATTTGGAATATTTAATCGAGCAGAAAAAGTTTGTTTTAGTTTCCGATGTAAATGGAAAAGAAAAATTTATGCCGAGAGAAATTTATTTAGAGCAGAATTATCCGAACCCTTTTAATCCGACAACGAAAATTAAATATACAGCCCCTCCAAACCTCCCCAAAGGGGAGGCTTTAATCCAAATTAAAGTTTATGATATACTTGGAAATGAAATTACTACACTTGTAAACGAAGAAAAGCCTGCCGGAAATTATGAGGTGGTATTCGATACGAATGTAGGTGCGAATAGCAATTCGCCCTTGCCAAGCGGAGTTTATTTCTATCAGCTTCGAGTTGCAGATCCCGAATCAAGTTCGGGACAAGATTTTATTCAAACAAAAAAGATGGTCTACCTAAAATGATTTTTAATACTAAAAATTAAATGAAGGCTAAAAATGAAATTATTATTGCTTGCTTTATTATTTCTTTCTTCATTGGTTAATTCGCAATCTCTGCTCACTCCGTTAGAAAAAGCAGATTTCAAAAAATTGACAAGCTATAATGAATTGATTGAGTTTCTAAATGAAACTGTAAAAGAAAATTCAAATTTAACGTTGGAATATTTTGCAGAATCAATTGGAGGTCGCGTTGTTCCTATTGTTAAAATTTCTAACGGAAGTTTTGGCGAAGATAAAAGTAAAATTAAAATTTTAATTTTTGCTCAGCAGCATGGCAACGAGCCTTCGGGAAAAGAGGGAGCGTTATTACTCATTAAAAAATTTGCCGAAGGAATTAATGACAGCTTATTAAATAAAATTGATTTGGCAATCGTTCCGCAAATGAATCCTGACGGAAGTGAAAAAAATAAAAGACGTAATGGAAACGATGCGGACCTTAACCGCGACCATTTAATTTTGCTTCAGCCGGAAACTGCCGGACTGCATAAAATTTTTAATCAATATTTATTTGAAGCGGCGATGGATGTCCACGAATATTTCCCCTACTCTGAAGATTGGATTGATTACGGTTATATTAAAAATTTTGATGAGCAGGTAGGGACAACCACAAATCCAAATGTATCGAGCAAGATAAGAGGCTTTTCAAATGATGTCTACTTGCCATTCATAAAAAATTATTTAAATGATAAAAGTTTTTCATTTCAAAATTATATTCTCGGCGGACCGCCGGAAAAAGAATTAATAAGGCACAGCACTTATGATATTAACGATGGGAGACAAAGCTTTGGAATTTTAAATTCATTTTCATTTATACAGGAAGGTTTGAACGGGAAAAATGAAATTGAAAATATAAAAAGGAGAGCAGAGGGTCAGCTAACGGGGATGCTGGGTTTTATCGAATTTATTTATAAGAATAAAGTCGAGATAAAAAATCTGGTAGATGAAGAAAGAAGAAAATTAATTGAAAATAAAAGCGGCGATAAAGTTGCAATTCAAATGGATCATTTTAAAAATGGCAATACTTTAAAGCTAAATCTTCTTTCACTTTATTCAAATGAAGACACCGTTGTTATTGTGAAAAATTATCATCCAATTGTAAACCCTATTTTTGAAGTTGAAAGACCGGAAGGATATTTAATCCCCAAAAATTTAACAAAAGTTGTTGAATGGGCTGGCAGACAAGGTATAAAATTGGAAACTTCTTTAAATATCAAAGAGGAAAAAATCGAGCAATATTTTATAACAAAAATTGATTCAATAAATTTTGAAGGCGATACTGTTATTAATCCAAAAGTTGAAATTAAAGAACTATCGAAAAATTTTAATACTTCTGATTATTATTTCATTTCAACAAAACAATGGCAGAGCAATTTAATTGTTACAGCTTTGGAGCCGCGTTCAACGATAGGGTTGGCTACCTACAAATATTTTAGCGATTTGATAAAAGCAAAAAGAGATTATCCAATTTTAAGAGTAGTTAGAAAATAAAAACAAAAAGTTAAACTATTTTTATCTCTTTTAAAAAGGAAGTTTGTATGAAGAATAAATTATTATTTACAATTTTTATTTTCTTGTTTACATTTCTTCTGAATGCGCAGGAAGAGCAAAAAGCCAAGTACGATGTTTTTTCATTTGAAAAAGAAGTTGTTTTTCCGGTAAAACCTAACGCTCTTTATGACGCTGTAACGGGAGATATTAGCGGCTGGTGGGATCACACATTTACCAAAAATCCTAAAAAGTTTTTTATTGAACCAAAACCAGGCGGCGGATTCTACGAAATAATAAACGATGAAGGAGAGGGAATTCTTCATGCGACAGTTATTTTTGCGAAAAGAGGAAAGCTGTTAAGATTTGATGGACCCTTGGGGCTGTCAGGAAAAGCAATTAAAGTAGTAACAACTTATGAATTTAAACCTGAAGGAATCGATTCAACTTTATTTAAAGTTTCAGTTCATGCTGCGGGAGAAGTTGGCAATGGAATACCAAAAATTGTTGAAAGCGTATGGGATCATTTTATATTTGAAAGACTAAAACCATACATAGAGTCAGGTGAGTATTTAAAGAAAAATTTAATATGTTCAACTATCCCGGAACATACTTTAGTTCAAATTGAAAAGAATAAAAACAATTTTTTTTAGTTTTTAAACTCTTTTTTATGAACAGTTATTTTTTCTAGTTCCTTAATTAAAACTTCCACTCCAATTCCCGCAGTTGTGGGAACATTCATTGTGCCATCAGAATTAATTTTGAATTCAGGCTCAACAATATCTTGTTTAAAATATCTTTTGCTTGCCGAAATGTCTCCGGGCAGTAAGAAATTCGGAAGAGAAGCCAGGGCAATATTTCCGGCGCGTCCAATTCCGGTTTCAAGCATTCCGCCATGCCACACGGGAATATTTTTTGATTTACAATAATTATGAATTTTTTGTGATTCTATAAATCCGCCAACTCTTCCCGGCTTTATATTTATAATATTGCAAGCGTCAAGTTCAACCGCTGCAATTGCATCGTCGAGCGAGTGGATACTTTCATCAAGGCAAATTGGAGTTTTAATTTGCTTCTGCAATTTTGAATGCTGATAAATATCTTCATAACCGAGCGGCTGTTCAATTAATAATAAATTATATTCATTCATTTTTTTGAAAAGATCAATATCATCTAAGTTGTAAGCTGAATTGGCGTCAACTTGAAATAAAATGTTAGGAAATTCTTTTCTAACTGCTTTTATAAAATTTATATCTTTGCCCGGCGCAATTTTAATTTTAATTCGCTTGTAACCTTCGTTAATATATTCATCAATTTTTTTTAATAATACTTTTGGCGATGATTGAATTCCAATACTTACTCCAACTTCAATCTTTTTTCTTGACCCGCCGAGCATTTTAGATAATGAAATATTTTTTTGTTTAGAAAACAAATCCCAAAGTGCCGCTTCAAGCGCAGCTTTTGCCATTCGATGTCCGCGGATCCAATTCCACTTTACAACTTCGCTGTTAATTGACGAAATATTATTGTTTAGAATTGAAGGAATAAGAAAATCTTCAAGAATATGCCAGGCAGTTTTTGTAGTTTCATACGAATAGGAGGGCGACGGCTCAACCACACATTCTCCCCAGCCGGTTAATCCTTCCGAATCAATGCGAACAATAATATGCTCTTCATGGGTTTCAATTCCCATTGAGGTTTTGAATGGATTTATAAGTTCGATTTTAATATGTCTTAATTCAATTTGTTCTATCAACATATAAATTTCTAATTTAGTCTTATTAAATGAGTGATAACTTTAACTCGTTTGTAAAGTTATATAAAAATTAAAACTAATTTTTTTGACGGCGGCGGACTAATGACAAACCGGCTAACAGTTTCTAAGGCTTAAAAGAATAGTAATTGTAACAGAAACTTCAAGCCCTCAGAAACTATAAGTCGGGATTAAATATTTTAGCTATCTATACTTATAACCGGGATAACCAAAAAAGTAATTACAAAACAATGGAACATTTTTTTTAACAGTCAGAATAATTAAGAATCTTATTTTATAGGTCCCGCCTTACTTACTTCTTTCATTAAATCATCATCCCATTTTCCTTTTACATCAATCTGCGCCATTGCGCCAAAAGAAAAAGCTTCGATAAGATTATGATCGAGATAAGTATACATTCCCGGCTGACGGAATTGATAAATTATTGCAACTGCAGAGCCGCCTGCAACAGACCAGCTTTGATAGTTGGTAGCTGGCTTATCCGTAAAAGAACCGCCTAAATATACAAGATCAGCGTGCCCGCCAATAATATGTATTCGCGTATCCCTGTTAGCGCTTGACGTTATAAATAATACTTTATCGCCAACGTTAGCCTTTAGAGCTTTATCTCCTGTCAGCGCTCCTACGCTGCCGTTAAAAACTATATGTGTGGGAGTAAGAGTTCTTATGGACTGCATTAAATCGCCAAGCATTTCGGACGGCGTAGAATATGTTTTATAATTTCCATCTTTATCATTTGGAATATAATAATCCTGCTGCCCAATATAGTAAGCTTTATCATAGTGGACTGGATTTCCATTTTCATCTTTTAATCCTTCTCTCGGTAAAACCATTATAGCCCCGTTCATTCCGGATACAACATGTAATGGAACCATTATACCTCCGGGCGCGCAATGGTAAACAAACACGCCCGGCTTGGTTGCTTTAAATCGAAAAGTAACTTGCTGACCAGGCGCTACAAAAGAAATATCTCCGCCGCCCATCGCTCCGGTAGCCGCATGAAAATCTATATTATGCATTAAAGTATTTGTTGAAGGATTAACAATAGTAACTTCAACATAATCGTTTTGGTGTACAACTATTATAGGAGCCGGAACTGATCCATTATAAGTAAACGCCCAGGTAAATACGCCGGGAGCAATCTCCATTTTCTTTTCTTCTACAATTAACTTTACTTCCACAACTTCGGGTTCACTTTCAGCTACTTGTTCATATTCGGGAAGGAACGGCGGAGTTACTAATTTCTGAACAACGTGTTTTAGATTATCAACATCTTCCTCGGGCTGTTTCTCAAATACTGATGAATTGTTTGTTGATTGATTGCAAGAACTTAAAATTCCAATAGAAAATAAAAGCGCTATTACTAAGGCAAAAGTTTTTATCTGTTTCATAATTTATAACTGCTTTCCATATTATTTTAATTTTTTTTGATTGTTTTTTTTGGTTTCATATTCAAAGGTTAATTAATATTGTTGGAAGGTCATTGACTAAAGTCATTATAATTGATTTTGTAAATAATGGAAGAAGAGCTTGATGACTTAAGTCATTGCAAAACGCTGCATGGTTAAATATCATTGGAAGCTAAATTGGAGATAGTGATAGCTGAAAATTTTAATGGAAAGGATTAAAAAGCGATGGTCAATTTAATAAAAACAAAAAAACCGGTTATGGAAATTTATAGCAAAGGAAAAACATATAAAGTTTTAGAAGTAACCGGTGATGAAGGCGCAATGATGCCGCCCCACCTAAGTACCGGAGAGGCTGTAATTATGGTGCAAGACGGCGAAGTTGCACTGGAAATTAATAATAATATTAATCACTTAACTAAAAATGATGTGTTTGTTATTCCCCCAGCTACTGTCCATTCGCTTTCAATAAAAAATAAATTTAAAGCAATGGTTGTAATGGGACTTGATTCAGAAATAGAATTTGTTGATAATTAAATTAACGGATAAACAATGAGTGATCTTAATAATAAAACCATAGCAGAAATTGTAGCAGAAGATTATAGAATTGCAAAAATATTCGAATCATATAAAATTGATTTTTGCTGCAACGGGAATAAAAATTTTAAACAAGTAATCGACACAAAAAAGCTTGATTCAGAAAAGATAACTTCTGAATTAAACTCATTAAAAACTCAAACAAATAACGGCTCAATTGATTTTAACTCATGGCCGCTTAATCTTTTAACGGATTATATTGAAAAAAAACATCATCGTTATGTTGAAGAAAGAACGCCTGATTTGAAACAATATCTTGCAAAGCTGCGAGCGGTGCATGGAGTTAATCATCCGGAGTTGTTTTTGAAATAGATAGGCAGTTTAATGAGTCTGCCAGTGAATTGGCAACGCACATGAAAAAGGAAGAATTGATTTTATTCCCTTACATAAAAAAAATGGTTGATGCGAAAAGAAAAAATGAGAAAATAGGTTTGCCCAAATTTGGTTCGGTAGAAAATCCAATTCAAACGATGATGAGCGAGCATAATGTTGAAGGTGAGCGATTTAAGGAAATATAAAAATTAACAAACGGCTATACAGTTCCATCCGACGGATGCAATACTTATAGACTTACTTTTTCTTTGCTGAAAGAATTTGAAGACGACTTGCACTTACGCATCCATTTAGAGAATAATATTTTATTCCCGAAATCTATTGAATATGAAAAGGCTAACATCGTTATTGGTTGAGAAATTATTTTTAAAAAAGTTATAGGTTAAGTAAAGAAATGAATAAGAAGATGAAAATAAAGCGAGTTTATGATAAGAAAGGTTTGAAGGACGGCGCCAGAATTCTGATTGACAAAATCTGGCCCCGAGGAATCAAAAGAAGATGCTGAAATTGAAGAATGGATAAAGGATTCAGCATGGAGAACAAAAATTTATATCCGGAAACTACATTAGAGCTTGCTGAGAAAAAAGCAGCCTTAGCGCCCAAGAATATTGCGTCGTGGCTGAATTTTAGTAAAACAGTATTTGAAGAAGGCGCGCTTCCTGAAAAGACAAAGCAGCTTATAGCAGTAGCTGTTGCACATGTAACTCAATGCCCATACTGCATTCGATCACACACTAAGCAAGCTATGAGAAAGGGCGCAAGCAAAGAAGAAATAATGGAAGCAATATGGGTAGCTTCTGAAATGAGAGCAGGAGCGGCTTATGCTCACGCTACTATCGCTATGGAGGAGATGGAGAAAGCAAACTCTGCGTGAGCATAAAATTAAATCTTTATAAAAATAATTATATCCTTAGCAATTCTATGTTACTTATTTATAGAATGATGAGTATTTAAAACTTCCTTAGCTTAAAGCAAATTTAGGAGTTGATTTAATATCTTTATGCTGATGATAAAGTTTTGCTAAAAATATCGAAGGGCTTTCATTAATATTTTCCATAACTCTTATCCCTGCTTCAGCAAAAAGTTTTTTTGCGTCATCTTCACAAAAACCGCAGGCGACTATATTTATTCCCCGTTTAATTAATAACTGCGCGCAAAAAACTTCTGAACCAAATGAATATCTAATGTGGTTTGTAACCTTATCAACCATTATTCTTTGATCTAAATCATAAATAAAATAATACTCTGACGTTCCAAAAGTTCTTGAAACTCTTCCGCCATTATTTATAAATTCAATGCAGATAGCAGCTTTCATAATTGTCTCCTTGAAATTATTTCTATATAAGAGAGTTACAATATTCAGACCAATAAATTTTAAGAGAGAAATTTGAGAATAGAAATCTAAAGTTTATACTTTTTCATTTTACGCCAGAGTGTTGTTTTATCAATCCCTAAAGCAGAAGCGGTTTTGGTACGATTACCTTTAAATTTTTGAAGCGTGTTTACAATGGATTGTTTTTCAGCATCCTCTAAAGGAGTGTTTGGATTTTCATCGGAAATATTAATTTCTTTAATCAACCCTTGCAGCTTTAATGGAAGATGTTCGGTTTTAATTGCATCCGAATTGCAAACTACAAAAGCGTGTTCAATTACGTTTTCTAATTCACGAATATTCCCGGGCCATTTGTAATGTGTAATTATTTTTAAAGCGTTGGGGGAAATATAGCGTATGTCTTTTTTAAATCTTTTATTGTACTTGTCCATAAAATGATTAACAAGACTTGGAATATCATCTTGTCTTTCAAATAAAGACGGGAGGCGAATATTAATAACATTAATTCGGTAATATAAATCTTCTCTAAATCTTTCTTCGCTAATTTCTTTTTCCAAATCTCTATGCGTTGCAGAAATTATTCGCGCATTAAGGTGAATGGTTTTAGTGCCGCCAACTCTTTCGAACTGCCGGTTTTCCAGTACGCGAAGAAGTTTAACTTGAACAGAAAGTGGAAGATCGCCAATTTCATCAAGGAATAATGTTCCGTTTCCTGATAGCTCGAATCTGCCCGGCTTAGTATGAATGGCTCCTGTAAACGCTCCTTTTTCATGACCGAAAAGTTCGCTCTCTAACAAGCTCTCCGCAAATGCAGTACAGTTTACAGCTATAAAAGGTTCTGATTTTCTATCGCTATTTAAATGTATTGCGCGGGCTATAACTTCTTTGCCGGTTCCGCTTTCGCCAGTAATTAAAACTGTGCTGTCAGTATGAATAACATTTTCCATCATATTAAAAACTTTAAGCATTGACTTGCTTCGCCCAATAATATTATCGAAGTGAAAACGCTCTTGAATATGTTCGGAAAGATTTTTCATTAAACTTATATCTTCAAAAGTAACTACTCTTCCAATTTTATTTCCTGCGGTATCCATTAAAGGCGCGGAATTAATTCTAACCAGAACTCTACTTCCGTCTTTACGGATTATAGTGGTTTCGCGCAAAAGAGATTGCTGATGATCTGCAATAAAAGTTCTAAGCTGCGGGTCTTCCTTTCCATCCTCTGAAGGAAAAACCTGCCAATATTTTTTGCCGACAGCTTCGGAAATTTTAAAACCGGTTATGCCCTCGGCGGCGCGGTTAAATGAGGTGATCTCCCAATTTGTATTAATTGTAAATGTTCCTTCAAGCAGGCTATGGAATATTGTTTCCAGCTTATTTTTTTCTTCAATGATTTCGGTATTTTTTTCGTCAAGCAAATTGTAAAGCGATAATATTTCCTGCGTATCCCTAAAAACTATAATGATACCAATTATGCCTTGCTCAGGCTGCGATAAGGGAGAGATTGAAGCTGTTACGTTCAGCTTTTTATTATCTAAACAATTTATGGTTAGAGGAATATTTGAAAAGATTTCGCCCGAAGATAAGCTTTGCTTTATTAGCGCATTCTTTTTTTCAGAAGCGCTAAATAAGTAGTCGCTTTGTTTTGATATAGCATCTTTAATTTGAAAACCAGTAATTCTGCTGGCTGCTTCATTAAAAACAATAATATTATTCTCTTTATTAATAGCGGCTATTCCATCGGGAGCAAAAACTTTGTTGTTCAACTTTTTATTTAGTTTGCTAAACGGGGACATAATCTAATCCACAAATAGATGATAAAATAAATTTTTTTAAGACCTTATTAATGTACTTACAATTAGAAATGATTGCATAAAAGAAAGATATATTTTTTGTGAATTGCAATTTTGCAATCATTCAGAAAAAGAATAGTGAAAGGCTTTCAATTTCAAAAAAGTTTATTGGCTTCCTTTTTGAATCTTAGCAAGTGAAAAAAACAATTCACCTCAAAAAATCAAAAAGAAATAAAATGGAAAAAGAAAAGAACAAAACCCGCTTATATATAATTATATCATTGGTGATTACTATAATAACAATAGTATTGCTGCAGACGGTAATTATGAAAGTTAGAATTTTATTTTCCGAATCCCACAAAAATGAAAAATTATACTCAGTTGCTGTTAAAGAAAATATTCCTCTGCAAACAAATGACGGAAATTATTATCGCTTAGCTTGTTTGAATGATAGCGCTTTTATCATAAAAAAGGAGGTGGCAAAAATTTAAACTGTATTTAAATAAATATTTAATAATAATTTAAAGGCAAGGCTATGAATAAGGATAAAAACAATAAAAAAGTAAAAAAGAAAAAAGCGTTAATGAGCATTAAGGAAAAAAGAGCAGAGAAAAATTAAAGAAGCAATTTAGAAATATTGCAGAACTTAAAAGTTATAAATAATGGAGACAAAATGAACAGTAGAAAAATTTATATAACTGAAAAAGATAAAAGCAAACTGAAAAGTTTATTCACCTCAACAATTGGTTTTAGAAGTCGGGATTTAAAAACCGTTAAAGATTTATTAAATGAATTAGATCGCGCAGAAGTTATTGATGAAGACACAATCAAATCTGTAGTTGCAATGAATTCAACGGTTATTGTTGAAGATCTTAAAACAAAAAAAATCTATACCTACGCCATAGTATATCCTGAAAATGCGAACAGCGAGAAAAATAAAATTTCAATTTTGGCTCCGATCGGAACTGCGTTATTAGGTTATACAATCGGCGATATTGTTGAATGGGAAGTTCCTGCCGGTAAAAGAAGACTTCGTGTAAAAAAAATATTGCAGCCTGAATCAGCCTTAAAAGTTTTATCGGATTAATAGAAATTATTCAAGCTGATTTCATGAATTTTAAAATTATAAATCGAGGGTTAATATGATGGGAACAATATATAGACACAACATTACAGCGAATGAACTTAACCAATTAATAAAAATGATTCCTGGTAGAGAGATAGATGATAAAGCGGATTATGAAAACGAATTTTGCAGCGATATTAAATACGCAGATTTATTTAGACTTTATTCACTTAGAGGTATGAAACAAGAGGCGCAATTCTATTTTAATAAAATTAAAGATGATACCTTAAAATTTCTATTAAAAAAATAAAACTATTTACAAGCGAGGAAAATAATGGCGGAAATATCAAAACAAACTTTATGGGATATTCAAAAAGAAGCAAAGAAATATTTGGTTTCTGTTAAAGATAAAAATATAACCGATGCAGATATAATCCATGCTGAAAACCTTATGGTATTTGGTTATCATCAAGCATTGGAAGAATTAGCAATTGAACAAAAAGAGAGAAGGGCTAATAAAGAAAATATGGCAATAATAAATTCGGAGTGGGCCTAATCGGCAATTTAATTGTTGAATATAAATTGATTGTTGAAGGGCTATCAATTTGTTGGAGTTAAAAGTGAATAAGATTAATGAACAAATAAAAAATAAATCGAACTCTGAATTAGAGACAAAAAAAAACAACTTAGTGAGAAAAACAGCTTTGGTAAAAGCAGAAATAATTAAAAATAAAAAGAGAGAGATGGAAAAAGTAAAAAGTAATATAACCGAATTATATCTTGGGTAAGGTTTCTAATATTAACTATTTATTTTAATTTGACGTTAGCATTTGGAAATTTTTAATGTCTTTTAAATACATAGCCAATCTGTTAAATCTAAAGCTGAAAATAATCACAATTATTTTTTTATTTAACGGTGAAGTTTTATTTGCCGATTCTAAAACAAGCGATGATTCGCTAAACTCAAATTCAGCGAATGTTGTTGAATTCACTTCGTCTAATCTTCCAATTATTGTTATAAATACCCGCGGACAAACAATTCGCAGTGAAAATAAAATAACAGCCGACATGGGAATTATTTATAACGGCGAAGGAAATAGAAATAATGTAATTGATTCATTCAATAACTATAACGGCAAAATTGGAATTGAAATTAGAGGATCAAGTTCTCAGATGTTCCCTAAAAAACAATACGCCGTTGAAACAAGAGATTCTTCGGGAGAAGATTTAAACGTTTCATTGCTGGGACTTCCGGAGGAAAGCGACTGGGTTCTATACGCTCCGTACAGCGATAAATCTCTTTTGAGAAACGCAATTGCTTATAAGTTATATAATGAAATGGGACGATACGCCGCCAAAACAAAATTTTGCGAGCTGGTTTTAAATAATGAATATGCGGGCGTTTATGTTTTAATGGAGAAAATTAAACGGGATAAAAATCGCGTTGATATAAAAAAAATAGAGCCATCGGATACCGCAGGTAATGCGCTAACCGGCGGCTACATAATTAAAATAGATAAGTTTGACGGCGAAGATAACGCCGGATGGCAATCGACTTTTCCGCCTTATAAAGGAACCTGGCAAAAAACTATTTATCAATATCATTATCCCAAACCTGAAGATATTACTTCGCAGCAAAAAAAATATATACAAAATTTTATTTTTCAGTTTGAAGATAAAATGAATCGGCTGGAACCAAAAGCTGAAGATTCAAGCTATGCGAACTTAATAGATATAAATTCTCTTGTAGATTATTTCTTAATAAATGAAATTACAAAAAATGTTGATGGTTATAGATTGAGTTTGTTCATGCATAAAGATAGAGACGACATTAATAATAAACTTGTAGTTGGACCCATTTGGGATTACAATATTTCCTTGGGCAATGCTGATTATTACGAAGGCTGGAAAACGGATGGATGGGAGCTACCTTTATTAATTTATAATTTTGATTTCAGCGGCGATCAATTTACCGCTCCATTTTGGTGGGAGAAATTATTTAATAATCCGTATTACATGAAAAAGATAAATGAAAGATGGGAAGAACTTAAAAGCGCAGTATTTGATCAAAAGAAAATTACACACTATATCGATTCAATGGTTGTTTATTTGGATGAATCACAAAAAAGAAATTTTACTAAATGGGATATTTTAAAAACATATATCTGGCCCAACAAGTATATTTTCGACACATACATTAATGAGATTAATTTTTTAAAAACCTGGCTGAAAAATAGAATTAATTGGATGGAGCAAAATATATCCCGATTATTAATAACATCTGTGACAGAAAATAAAAATAATCCCGCTTCATTTATTTTAGAACAGAATTATCCAAATCCATTTAATCCCGCAACAAAAATAAAATATACTATTCCAGCCTCCCTAAATCCCTCCAAAGGAGGGACTTTAATTCAGCTTAAGGTTTACGATGTTTTAGGAAATGAATTAGCAACGCTCGTAAACGAAGAACAGCAGCCGGGAAATTACGAAGTTGAGTTTTCCACAACATCCGGCTATTACGAAATTACTAGGGCGAAAAATCATTCGTCCCTACCAAGCGGGGTTTATTTTTATTCGTTTAAAGTCGGTGATTATTTTCAAACTAAAAAGATGCTGCTGTTAAAGTGATAAAAATAGCTGCTTAATTTTTTTTATGATTAGATCATTAGTATAAAATTATTTTAATTATAAATTAACTTCATGAAAAAAACGGATAAAAAAACTATTTGGACAATCGGTCATTCAACTCATCCAATAGAAAATTTTATAAATATTATTAATGCTTATGAAATTAAAACCATCGTTGATGTAAGAAGCTTACCCGGTTCAAGAAAATTTCCTCAATTCAACAAAGAAAATTTAGAAGTAACCCTTGCAGAAAATAAAATAAACTATATTCATCTTTCAAAATTAGGTGGCAGAAGAAAAGTAAAAAAAGATTCTATAAATACTGCGTGGGAACATCCTTCGTTTCGGGGCTTTGCTGATTATATGCAAACCGATGATTTCAAAGAAGGAATTGACGAGCTAATTACAATAGCTGAGAATAATGCCGCGGCAATTATGTGCGCCGAGGTTCTTTGGTGGAGATGTCATCGTTCTATGATTTCAGATTATTTAAAATTAATTGGATGGAAAGTAATTCATATAATGTCTGCTGCAAAATCAGACGAACACCCTTATACAAAACCTGCCAAAATAATTAATGGAAGATTAGATTATAGTTAAGTATGCTCTTAATAGATAATCGATTCTTTTCAAAAAAAATTTCATATCACTGACTTAAGTCAATGTTATCCTAAATCAATTAAAATATTTTATTAGCACAAAAATAAATTAATTGAGTAGGAGTAATTTTATGGCGCTTATAATAACCGAAGAATGTATCAATTGCGGAGCTTGCGAACCCGAATGTCCCAACACAGCTATTTATGAAGGCGGTGTGGATTGGGAATTGAACGGAGCTTCTCACGGAACAATTGTTACAGATTACTTTTATATAGCTCCTGATAAATGCACAGAATGCGTTGGCTTTCATGATGAGCCGCAGTGCATTGCCGTTTGTCCCGTTGATTGCATAATTACTGATCCTGAGCATGTTGAATCAAAAGAAGAATTGTTAGTTAAGAAAGAAAAGCTTGATCTGATTGAAAGATAGAAGTTTAGAATTTGATATTAAAAAGATTAACTTATTAACAATGATAGTTGAAAACTTATTGGCAATAATATTTGACAAATAAATTAATTGTTTTTAATTTTAATCAGATCAAAACATCTGATTATAATTTCATCTAGTATTACGCTTTTATTAAAAATCTTTTTTAAGCGCAACTCAACTTTAACTTTTATTTTCAATTGGAGGAAATATGAATTTGAAAAACATTTATAAATTATTTGCCCTTGTTGCCGTGGTGGCAATCGCATTTGTTTTCTTTACTTGCGGAAGCGATAAAGAGTCGAATGTTCAAGCTTCAGGCAATTTAGAAGATATTGCAAAAGAAAGAGGACTAACGCCCAACGATCTTATTGCCGCCGCAAAAACATATTTGCCCAGCGGAAAAAAAGATGAATATTTAATGTTTGGTTCCGGCGGTCATTCCGGGCAAGTATTAGTAATTGGTATTCCTTCAATGCGGCTTTTAAAACTTATAGGCGTATTTACTCCCGAGCCGTGGCAGGGCTGGGGCTTTTCAAAAGAAACAAAAGAAATTTTAGACGCCGGAAATCCTGAAGGAACGAAATTAACGTGGGGAGATTCTCATCATCCGGCGCTTTCGGAAACGGGTGGCAATTATGACGGACAGTATTTATTTATTAATGATAAAGCAAATGCCCGCGTTGCAGTGATAGATTTAAGAGATTTTGAAACAAAGCAGATTATAAAAAATCCGCTTACTTACAGCGACCACGGCGGTACTTTTGTTACGCCCAATACTGATTATATAATTGAAGGCGGGCAGTACGCAATGCCCTGGGCTGGCGAGTACGCTCCTATATCTGAATACAAAACCAAATACCGCGGCATGGTTACTTTCTGGAAGTTTGATAGAGATAAAGGGAGGATAGATAAAAATAATTCCTTTGCTTTAGAACTTCCTCCTTACTGGCAAGACCTTTCCGATGCAGGCAAGTTAGTTAGCGATGGTTACGTTTTTATAAATTCATTTAATACTGAAATGGCTACCGGCGGTAACTTGGACGGCAATCCTCCATTTGAAGCAGGCGCGTCTCAGCGCGATATGGATTATCTGCATGTAATTAATCTTAAAAAAGCTGAACAGTTATTTAAATCAGGCAATACAAAAAAAATTAATGGTTTTGATGTTATTCCGTTAGATGTAATTGCAAAAGAAAATGTTTTAACATTTGTGCCAGAACCTAAATCTCCCCACGGCGTAGATGTAACGCCTGATGGCGGTTATCTTGTAATATCAGGAAAACTTGATCCGCATGTTACAGTTTATAACTTCAATAAAATTAAAGACGCAATTGATAATAATAAATTTGAAGGTAAAGATGAGTTCGGCGTAAACATTGTGAAATTTGACGACGCAATGGAAGCGCAAATTGAAGTCGGCTTAGGTCCTTTGCACACTCAGTTTGATCCGAACGGTTATGCTTATACAAGTTTGTTCCTTGAAAGCGCAGTTGCAAGATGGGCGTTGGGCGGAAAATACACCGACAAAAATGGAACAAAAGGCTGGACTCTTGTAGATAAAATTCCGATCAATTATAACGTGGGACATCTTGCAGTAGCTGAAGGCGATAATGTTGATCCCGATGGAAAATATTTAGTCTCGCTTGATAAATGGTCGATCGATAGATTCTCAAATGTAGGTCCTTTGCTTCCACAAAATTTTCAGCTAATTGATATTGCTAATCCAAAAGCTAAAATGCAGTTGTTGTATGATATGCCCATTGGAGTAGGCGAGCCGCATTATGCTCAAATAATAAAAGCCGACAAAATAAAATCGTGGGAAGTTTATCCTGAAATAGGTTGGGATCCCGGAACTCAATCAAAATCTAAATACGGCGTGGTGGCAGGAAAAGAAAGAATAGAGAAAAACGGCAACACAGTTGAAATATGGATGAGCGCCGTTAGAAGCCATTTAACTCCCGATCAAGTTAAAGTTAAAAAAGGAAATAAGGTTGTTTGGCATGTTACCAATATTGAAAGAGCAAAAGATGCTACGCATGGTTTCGGTCTGCCTTATTATAATTATAACTTAAGTATTGAACCGGGCGAAACTCAAACCATTGAATTCACAGCTTCTCAGGAAGGGATCTTCCCTTTTTATTGCACTGAATTCTGCTCGGCTCTGCATCTTGAAATGTCCGGTTATTTTATGGTTGAACCGTAAATCTATTTTTATAATCCCTGTCAATAAATTCTGAAAAATGGAGGATGCCAAAAACATCCTCCTAATTCAGATGACTTAGCCAATATCACAATTTAAAAATTCTTTTGCTTTTAATTTTAGTATTAAAAACTTATAAATATTATTGACTTAGGATTAAAAAGGAAAAGTTAAAATGAAAGATACGAGTATAATATTTGGACCGAGAATTCCGCGCGGTCTTTTAATAAAAGAAAGAAAAAGATTTTTGCTGCCAACCGTAATCCTTGGCTTCGCAGCTTTTCTTTTGCTCATTTCTATTTTCTTACCTTATTGGGAATTAACATTATTAGCGCCGCAATATCCGCAAGGTTTAAAAATGCAAACTTATGTGAACGGCGTTAAAGGCGATGTGGATGAAATTGACGGACTTAATCATTATATCGGAATGCGTTCTCTTAAGGAAGCGGCAGAGCTTGAAAGAACTTTAAGTTTAATAATGATTGCGGCGATTGTTCTTTTAGTAATCGGCAGCATATATACTCATAGTCCCTTCGCATTATTTTTTGCTGTGCCTGCAATTTTATATCCCGTTATTTTTCTCGGTGATTTATATTTTTGGATGCAGCATTTCGGAAAGAATTTGGACCCTCACGCGCCTTTAAGCAATTCAATAAAACCGTTTGTTCCGCCGTTACTTGGCGAAGGTTTTGTCGGGCAATTTAAAACCATTGCCTCTTGGGATATTGGTTTAATATTATCATTTGTTGCCTCTGCATTAATAATTGTAGGATTATATTTTCACCGAAAAGCTTATAAGCCTTTAATTGAAATGCAATTTCATGATATTCCTGAAAAAGTGTAAGCTTGAAATTATCAATTAAAATATCGCTAAGAATTTTTGTATTCCTTTGTTTATGCTTTGTGATAAATGCAAAAGAATTAAATGTTGGAAGAGATTATCAATTTAAAAACTTAAATGAAGCTTTAAATATTTCGGATAATGGCGATACGGTTATTCTTCACGGCGGAAAGTATGAAGGAAATTTTTTCATTGAAAAATCAATTTCATTAATTGGAAAAGATAACCCTGTTGTTGACGGGAAAAATAATGGAACCGTTATAACTGTTGAAGCCCCGAATGTTACAATTGAAGGATTAACAATTCAAAATACGGGTAAGCTTTTAGATAAAGAAGACTCGGGAATTCTTGTTAAAGCAAATAATGTATTAATAAAAAATAACCATTTTAAAGAAGCGCTGTTCGGTGTTTATTTTAGGCAAGCTGACGGCGGTATTGTTAGAGATAATTTTATTGAAGGGAAAAAAGAACTTGATGTCCCAAGACGGGGAGATTTATTCAGAGCATGGTACAGTAAAAATCTTTTATTGGAAAGAAATAAATTTCAATTTGGAAGAGATGTTATTATTTGGTTTGCCGAAGGAGCTGTTATCAGAAATAACAAAATGACAAACGCGCGGTACGGACTTCATTTTATGTACAGTAGCCATAGTAGAGTTCAAAATAATATTTTAACCGGGAATTCAGTCGGCATGTATCTTATGTACAGCAAAGATTTAAAAATAGAAAATAATCTGTTAGCGTATAACCGCGGCGCCACTGGCTTTGGCATTGGACTAAAAGACCTTGATAATGTTGAATTGAATGGAAATGTTATTGCCGACAACCGCGTGGGAATTTTTATTGATAACTCGCCGCGCGAATTTTCCGCGTCAATGACTTACAACAAAAATGTTATCGCTTATAATGAAACTGGAGTTGATGTTATCTCATCGCTTGAAAGAAGTCATTTTACATCAAACAGCTTTATTGAAAATTATGAACAGACCTCGCTGACCCGAAGTCAAAATTCCGATAATGATTTTTGGAAAGGAAATTATTGGAGCGATTATTCCGGTTATGATAAAGATAAAAATGGAGTAGGCGATATTCCTTATCATTCCACAGAAATATTAGAAAGCTTAATTGAAGATAAACCGAATTTAAGATTTTTCTTATATAGCCCCGCAGTAAATACTATAAACTATGCCTCCGAAGCGTTTCCTATATTTAAACCTGAATCGAAGCTGATTGATAAAGCTCCATCGCTCAGCCCAATTATGCCGAGCAAAGTTCCGGTTATAAAAATTTATAAATCGGAAGGGTTTATAATTTTGTCAATCATTCTATCACTATTAGCGGCGGCTTTAATTTTAATTTTCATTTTTAAAAATAGAATCGTGCATCTGCGTTTAAATTAATAAGGATGAAAACTTTTCTTCTTCGAATAATATTATGATAAAAATAAAAAATCTTACTAAGAGATATGGCAAAGCGAAAGCCCTTAATAATTTAAATATTAATATTAATGAAAATGAGGCGACCGCGCTTTGGGGCTCTAACGGCGCGGGTAAAACTACTTTGATTAGATGCCTTCTGGGGGTAATTCCTTTTGAAGGTGAAATTAATATTAACAATAAAAATTTACTTACTAACGATAAAGAAATTAAAAAATCAATTGGGTTTGTTCCGCAGGAAATTTCATTGCACGATAATTTATCAGTTGATGAAACAATTAATTTTTATTCTCAGCTAAAAAAAACTGATTTATCTACAATCGGCAAATGGCAGGATATTTTAGGAATTAATAATTTCAAAAGTAAATTAATTAGAGAGCTCTCCGGCGGAATGAAACAGAAACTTGCGCTTGCAATTGCGCTGCTTGGCAATCCGCCAATTTTATTGTTAGATGAACCAACCGCAAATCTTGATTTAAAATCTCGCGAAGATTTTCTTCATCTTTTAAGCTTATTAAAAAAAGAAGGCAAAACAATTTTGTTTTCATCGCATAGAATTGAAGAAGTTTTATCTTTTGCCGATAGAGTTTTAGCGCTTGATAATGGGCTTTTAATTGCCGACGCGCCGCCAATGGAGATTTATAAAAAGTTTGGAAAGAACGGAACATTAAAAATTTATTTGGACGCTTCATTAAAAAATAATGCGGTAGAAATTTTAGCTATGCAGGGATTTGAAAGTTCGATGAACGGAAAGGGAATTAAAGTTAAAGTTGATCCGGATTCTAAAATAGAACCAATAAAAATTCTAATTAATTCCGGTATAGCAATTGAAAATTTTGATTACGAAGTAGAATTATTTTAACTCAAATGAAAACAGATTTTAAAAACATAAATCTAATTGCACAAAAAGAAATTCTTTCTTCCTTAAGAAATAAATGGTTTTTGTTGTACACCATCGTGTTTGCAGCGCTCTCGGCAGGCTTATCAATTATAGGTTTATCCGGGCTAGAGACTTACGGGGTTTCAGGTTTCGGGAGAACTACCGCCAGCTTAATAAATATGATTTTACTTTTCGTTCCTTTAATGGGACTTACTCTCGGCGCAATGAGCATTGCTTATGAAAGGGAAAGAGGAACGCTTCTTTACATACTTTCCCAGCCTATCTCATATTTAGAAGTTTTGCTCGGAAAATATTTTGGTTTGTCAATGTCAATACTCGGCTCGCTTATTCTCGGCTTTGGCTTAAGCGGATTTGTAATTGCGTACAAAGGCGGCACCGCTGATGTATCGGGTTACATCTATTTTATTCTGCTTACTTTTTTGCTGGCGCTTGTTAGTCTTTCAATCGGAATGTTTATTTCCAGCTATTTTAAAAAGTATGATACGGCTTTAGGCGTTTCAATTTTTGCCTGGTTGTTTTTGGTAATCTTCAGCGATCTCGGAATAATAGGAACTTCATTTTTAGTTGAGCTTGATATTAATCAGGTGTTTATTCTTGCACTTTTAAATCCGCTTCAGGTTTTCAAGTTAAGCGCAATTTTTTCATTAAGAGATAATTTAGAAATCTTAGGACCGGTGGGTATTTACGCTGTTAGAAATTATGGAGCGAGCCTTCAATACATATTGATAGGGATACTGTTTAGCGTTTCAATAATTTTTGTTTGGCTGACCCATAAAATATTTAAAAGCAAAGGAGCTGTTTAGTGAAAATTCTTTTTCCTGTTTTAGCTTTTTTATTTATAGTGTTGGCGGGATGCAGCAGCGATTCCAAATTTAATGAACCTCCTAAAATAAATTTGGGACAAGACCCGTGCGATAAATGTTATATGATTATAAATGAAAAAAAATTCGCCGGAACTTTATGGCTTAACAATGGCGAGGCTAAAAGATTTGATGACGCCGGAGAGATGATTGAATATATAAAAAATGATTCCATCAATATTAAAAAATCCTGGGTTTATGATTTTATTTCTGAAGAACCGGTTGAAACAGATAAAGCTTTCTACATTCAATCAGATGAAGTTGTAACGCCTATGGGCTTTGGCGTAATTGCATTTAGGAAGGAAGAACACGCAAAAAAATATTCTGAAAAGTATAACGTAAAAATAATTTCTTACAATCAATTAAAAACAAACAACAACTTGGAGTAGTATCATGTCTATAAAAAAAATGTATTTAGTTCTGGGTCTTTTTATAATTGCGTTTTTAAGTTTTCAGTGCGGCGGTAATGATAATAAAAACGATTCGGCTCAAATGGAAGATCAAGCCGATAATAGTCAGGCATCAGTTCACAAAGGAAATTCGGTTCAAGGAAAACAATATTTTATGCAAACCTGCGCAGCCTGCCACGGGCAGGACGCTAAGGGCTTGCCTAAACTTGGTAAGGATTTAATAACCAGTCAATTTGTTGCAGAAAAAACTGACGAGGGTTTATTAGCGTACGTTAAAGAAGGAAGACTTCCAAGCGATCCGTTAAATACAACCGGAGTTGCAATGCCTCCAAAAGGCGGCAATCCATCTTTAACCGATGAGCAAATAATGGATATAATTGCTTACATGAGAGAAATTCATCAGAAATAAGTTTGTCCTAATTTTACTTATTAAAACCCAATGTCTTCTCCCAATTCGGGAGAGAAATTGGGTTTATTATTTTAAATCCTTTTAATGGCGTTGACGCAAATTAAACTTTTAATTATGTTTAATCAGATAATTTAATCTGATTAGCAAAAATGACAGTTATATTTTCAAAAAAATGCGAGTACGGGCTGCAAGCTGTGCTTTACTTAGCCGCCAATAAAGAAATTAATGAAGTAGCGCCTGTCGATGAGATCGCTAAAAAATTGGGAATCCCAAAAGAGTTTGTTTCAAAAATTCTTCAAAGCCTAACTGAAAGCGGAATTGTTTCTTCCAAAAAAGGAAAGTTCGGCGGATTTGCGCTCGCTAAAAAAACATCTAAAGTAAAATTGATAGACATCGTAAAAGCGATTGATGGACTGGATATTTTTAACAGCTGCGTATTAGGTTTCCCTGAATGTTCGCCTGAACATCCATGCCCGCTTCATTCAAAATGGGGGGAACTAAGAACAAAAACATATAACATGTTAAACGATGAAACGCTTGATCAGCTTAAAGATAAAACTTTAACTAAAATTAATAGCTTATAATTTTTTGTTGAATTGAAAAAGATGAATATGAATACCGATGTAATTGAAACCGCGCAAAAAAGAATTAAGAAAAAAATAATTAGAAACACCGATAAGCCTATTCAAAAAACAGTTACGGGCATCCCACAGGTACCGAAGCTGTAAAAGAATTTAATGAAGAATCAAAAATGAATGAGATAAAATCGAAGAGGTAAGATAAACCCATATAATTTCCTCTATCTTTCAATTTCAGTATTCATGTCTTTTAAAAATCCCCTTGCATTTTTTATGTTCTTAAGCAGAATAAATTCAATCCTATCATCCAACTCTATTATCTTTAGTTTTTGCCCGGTCTTTAACTGTTTACGTCAAAGTTACCCATGTAATTAATATAACAACCGTTAATCGTTAAAAATTTGTTAATTATTAATTCAATTGAGAACATTTTGTTAAAAGAAGAAAATAAAAACCATAAACTGCAATTTCTTTTTTATATATTAATCTAAACTATAATTTATTCTTACAAGAGGGCGCTATGAAAACATTATTAGCTTTTATTTCAATTGTGCTGCTGATTATTTTTTTTGGCGATTTAATTTTTAAAGATAATAATTCGCAAAACTCGGGCGATAGTAAAATTGCAAACTCTTCTAAAAATATCTCCTTCAATGTTGAAAATAATAACTCATTTTTTATTTCCCGCGTATATATTCCAAGGACAATGTCGATTAAAGAAATTGACAGCTTAACGGCTTTTGAAAATTTAAATTTCACCAAAGAAAACGCTTCAAAGCTAATTGTTAAATTGTGAGCAAGCTTAAAAGAGGTTTTATTATAAATAACATAGTAGTAACTTTGTTTCAGTTGTTATTTTTTTTCTCCGTAAAAATCTATCCCATTTAATTTGAGTGTAAGTATGTTTGAAAAAGAAATAAAATTCATTTCGGATTTCAGTTTAAATAAAATAAAAAAGTTAGGATCGTTTTTTACTTTTGAAAAACTTTTAAACTCCGATATTCATCCCGCAATTTTACATTACATTAATTCCGAAATAGATTATTTGCTTTATCAAGATAGAAATAAGCTTCTTCAAAAATCCGCTTTTGATTATTCAGGTTCGGAAATCTCTAAACACTTTTCTCTTATAGGAACGGAAATTAAGAAACACAAAAAAGTTTCGTATGAGGATATTAAAAAATTATTAATGCAGGCAGTTTCGTTTAACGTTAATTTTGTTGTTAAGCCCAAATGGTCATTAACTAAACTTGTTTACGGCGACAGCGAAGTGAAGCAAGTGGATGAAGTTAAAATAGCGTTAAACTATATCTTCTATTATGATTATATAAAAAATATTTTTAATGAATACCTCGCTAAGAAAAAAATTTTTACGCTAAGCCAGGTCGAGTTTGAAGCTATCTTAAATAAGATAGACAAGGCTGTTCTTACTTCACAGTCAAATGAAATATTAGATAACGCGCTTTATTCAATTGGGGAATTTCACAATATCGGCAGTATGAATAAAACAAAAATTACGCTGCTGTCGTTCGAATCATTTTTAAAAGAAAAAAATTTAATTGATCTGCTGTTAAAACTTCGCAAATCTTTTCCCGCAGAAACAAAACAGAAATATGATATTGAAGATATTCGTTCTGTGCTTTATTCTGTTGAAACGTTTGACGCTGCGACTGAAGATTTTGTGGAAGACTTTGAAGAAGACAGCGATTATCAAGTTGAAGATGAAAATAAAAACGAGACTGAAATAATTGATAATGAAATTTTTGCAGATGCCAATGACGAAGTTAAAATTTTAATAGATGAAGAAAATGAAATTGAATTTGAAGAACCTTCAAAAGAAAATGAAGATGAAATAGAAAACGAAAATCAGAACGAAGCTGCAGGCAAAGTTGATGAGATAAATTATGAATTAAATCAAGATGAAAAAATTCAAACAGAAGCGCTCGAAGATGAATTAGATAGTGAAATTTTAAATGATGTCGATTCGAACTTAACAGAAAGCTTAGGGGATGAAGAAATTATTTTGGATGACGATGACGATTTTAAAATAGTGGAAGATGATTTAATTATTGACGGCGATATTGAAAAAGAATTAAACAAAGGGTTAGAGGCTTTTAATATTGAAGAAGAAACCGGCGATATTTTATCAAGGTTTGACGAAGAATTAAAATCGTTCGAGAAGCAAGAAGACATTGATGAGATAAAATTAGATTCAGATGAAGATGAAGTAAAGTTTAATATCGAAGAAAAAGCAAATCTAAATTCTTTATATGATTTTGAGGAAGAGGATGATGCGGAGCAATCGATTGAAGAAGTAGAAGATGAGATTGAATTAGAGGAAAGTTTGGACGCTGATAATACAGATGAAAAAGAGTTGGAAAATTATTTTGAAATTGAAAACGAAACTGAGAATGAAAAAACCGAAACATCAAATATTGATGAAGATGATTTTGAATCGCTTGAAGAGACAAACAAAATTATTAATGACAAAGATAAGTCCGAGCTTTATGAAGAGACGGATGAATTTGTATCAGAAGAACAAAATGAAATTGAAGAGAATGCAGCGAATCAAATAAAACAAAATATAGAACGGGACAAAGATCTTTTCAGTTTTTTAAGCGATAGAGAAATTGATAAAATTGTTTCGGGAATTTTTAACGACGACAGAGAAGACTTCGCAAACACAATGGAAAAAATTTCTGAGTGCAATGATTATGATCAATCAACTGAAATATTAAAAGGTTTATTTATTACATACCGCGTTAATCCATATTCTAAAGAAGCGGTGATGTTAACTAACGCAGTTTCAAATTATTTTGACCAGGCTTAAAAATGTTTATTGACTATGCAGAGATAGAAATTAAAGCGGGCAAGGGGGGCGACGGCGTCGTTACTTTTAGACGAGAAAAATATGTCCCCAAAGGCGGGCCTTCCGGCGGCAACGGAGGCAAAGGCGGAGACATTATTTTTGAAGCTCATCATAATTTAAACACGCTTTTAGATTTTAGATACAGAAAACATTATAAAGCAGATAGCGGCGATATGGGGGCAAGCGCGCGAAAAGAAGGGAAGAGCGGCAAAGATATTATTATTAAAGTTCCGGTGGGAACGGTTATTAAAGATTCGGAAACAAAAAAAATATTATTTGATCTTGATGAAGAAGGTAAAAACGTTGTGGCGGCAAAAGGAGGCAAAGGGGGAAAAGGAAACAGCAACTTTGCTACTCCCACAAACCAGGCTCCCCGTTACGCTGAAGACGGGAAACCCGGCGAAGAAAAAAAAGTTACTCTTGAATTAAAATTAATTGCTGATGTTGGATTGGTGGGTTTTCCGAATGCAGGCAAATCAACTTTTATCTCGGCAATTTCAGCGGCGCGCCCTAAAATTGCTGACTATCCTTTTACAACGCTTGAACCAAATCTCGGTATTGTTAAATATAAAGATTACCAAAGTTTTACTGTCGCCGACATTCCCGGCATAATTGAAGGCGCCCATGAAGGGAAAGGTTTAGGATTAAAATTTCTTCGTCATATTGAACGGACAAAAATTTTACTTTTTTTAATTGATATAACTTCTGAGGATTATAAAAAAGATTTTGAAGTATTGTTTAATGAATTAAAATCTCACAGCGCTAAGCTGGCGTCAAAACAAAAATTAGTAGCATTAACAAAAGCTGATTTAGTTGATGAAGATGAGTTGAAAAAAATATCAAAGAAGAAAATAAAATTAACGGGAGTCCCGGTGCAAATTATTTCTTCAGTAACCAAAGAAGGGGTTAATGGTTTACTGGATTTGATTTGGAAGGAAGTTGCGAAGTTGAATGAGTGAATGGGGGAATATTGCAATATTACAAGATTTAAAGATTACGAAATTTTAAAATTGAATAGGGAGCGGAGGAAGGGGAGAATTGGAGACGGGGAGAAATGGAGAAGGTGAGAATGCCTTCCAACACGCCGTCTCTTGCTTGTTTGTTTTTGCTTTCCAGCGGATTAAAATCCGTAGTTACAATATTAACCGTGGCTATCTCTCTGTCTTGTTTGGGACTTAAAGTCACTCCTTTGGAGGGATTTAGGGAGGCTTAATACATTATCCCAATATTAATCGTCAAATAAATTCCGCCTATGTCGTTTCTAAGTCTTCCCTTCAAACTTTCCACGCCGCCGTCAAACATATGAACAATATAATAGCGTAAATTTATTCCTACAAGGCTGGATTTATCCAAGCCAAAATTAGCTCCAAAACCAAAATAACCGCCCAGCGCAATTTTTGCTTTTGCGCTTCCGAAAGCATTAAAAAACTCTTTTTCATAAGGAGTGGTTAAAACAATTGTAGGTCCAACTCCCGCGTTAATATATGGTCTTAAATTATCATAAATAACATTTTGGAAAAGTCGGTACTGCGCTCCAAAATTTACAGGCAATAGAAATACTCTATTTTTTTTACCCGCAGTAAAAGTCTGCCCATAATAATCAACATATTCAAATTCTCTTTCATCCTTAGCTTCGGAAATAGAAAAATCGCCAAATACAGTTACAGTTTGGTTAAGCTGTCTTCTGTAAAATGTACCTAATCCAAAGCCGCCTTCGCTAAACATTAAGTCCATTCCGAAAGCATTATTGGGGAAAACTTCCGGTTGTTTAGGGGGAGCTAATTCGCCTATTTCCTGCGCATTTGTATTTAAAAATGTTATTAGTAATATTGCCGATAATATTAAGGTTTTCATACAAATTTCTCTTTTTATTTAATTTAAAAATAAACAAGAATAATAAAGATTCAACAACATAATTAGTAATTTATTAATGCCCTTAGCTATCAATACTCCCGCATACTGGGAAGAAAAATATCAAAATAACCGGGCGGGATGGGATACCGGAAACGCTAATCCGACTTTTGTTCAACTTATAAAGAAAAATTATTTTTTACAACCGTGTAAAATTTTAATAGTAGGAATGGGAAAAGGCTACGACGCTGTGGCAGCCGCCAAACATGGGTATGAGGTTACGGCAATCGATTTTTCTGAAAGCGCAATTTCTTCGGCGGAGAATTTAGCAAGACAAAATAATGTAAAGATAAATTTTTTGATAAAAGATTTTTTTGAGTTGGATGAAAAATATTTTCATCAGTTTGACGCGGTTTATGATTATGTTTTTTATTGCGCAATTGACATTAGTAAAAGAAAAAAATATGCTGAGCTTGTTTCAAAACTATTAAAGCCGACCGGAAAGTTTATTGTAATTCTTTTTCCGGTGGAAGAAAGAAAGGGCGGTCCCCCGTTTGGCGTTAATATACTTGAGTTTTATGAAAACTTTTCTTCCTATTTAAAATTGGAATTTTCATCGCGTATTGTTGAATCAATTAAGCCGAGAAAAGGGAGAGAAGTTTTACAGATTTATGTGAAATAGTAATGATAACATCATCAGTTACCGATAAAAAGGCGTTCTTTATTTATGAATAGAATAACAACCAAATAAAAATAAAACTTGTCATTCAGAAGGAAACTTTTTATCGATTAAGATAACTCCAACGAGAACAAAACCTGCCTGTCCGGTGGGCAGGCGCCTGCTGATTGACACTCACAGGCGTTACTTAAAAAAGGTTTGCCTCACCTCAACCCTCTCCTAAGAGGAGAGGGGGTGTAAAAAAATTGTTTGTAAGTAAATAAAAAAAATAAAAATTATTATGCCTTCAAACCTGGAAATAAAAATACCTTTAAAATCATTTGATGAAGTGATTGAAAATATTCATAAAAATAATTGTGAATTTGCGGGAGAATTAAATCAAAGGGATATTTATTACAAAACGGAAAACGAATTATTAAAACTTAGAATTGAAAATGGTTCGGCGCAGCTTATAAAATATTTTAGAGATGAGAATGCAAGCGATAGATTTTCTAATTACGATGTGCTGTTTATTTCTTCATCCAACGCAGAAAAATTTTTTAATGAAATCTTTGAAAGCTATGCAGTAGTGGAAAAGAAACGACTGCTTTATTTATATGACAACACCCGCATTCATTTAGATGAAGTTAAAAATCTTGGTAAGTTTTTAGAATTAGAGACAGTTGTTATTACTAATCAAGATGACGCAAAAAAAAGATTTGAAAATGTGATACGATTTTTAAATTTAAAAGTGGATGAGCAAATTAAAGCTTCCTACAAGGATTTAATTTTGGCAAAACAAAAATGATATTAACTAAATGCTCTGTTAAAAATATTGACTTAGATTTTGAAATTAATGTGAAGTTAAAATCAAGCAGATTAAACGAGCTTTTATTAATTGTCCCGACCAACAGAAAAAGCCGTCATCTAAAAAAAGAATTAATTTCTTTCTCACCCAACCAAACCACGAGCGCAATTAATTTAGAAACCATTGGAACCTTTTCAACCAATTTAGTTTTCAACGATTTAAAATATTCTGCCAAAGTATTAAGCGAAGCCGCTTCTACCATGCTGCTTAAGCAAAGCGTAAACGCTTGCGCAGCGCTGAATTATTTTTCTAATTATAAAAAAGAAATTCCTTTCGGCACGCTGGAAAGAATTAGGAATGTTATTTCAGAATATAAAAGACACGGAATTTATCCCCCCGCATTGCGCGAAGAAACAAAAAATTTAAGCGGTTCTGAAAAATTAAAAGCTGAAGACATTGCAAATATTTATGAAATATATTTAAAGAAATGCGCCGAACTGAATGTAAAAGAAATCGGCGATATTTATTTTGATTTAAATTTACAAAAGCAAAATGAGTTTGATGAAAAGTTTAGAGCAATTTATTCTGATGTTAATCTAATTGTAATTAATGGTTTTGATGAATTCACTTTGCCGGAAATTGAAATAATTAATTCCGCCGCTGAAGTAAAAAATTTAAAATTGTTCCTTTCTTTTGATTACTACAAATACAACCCTAACTTATTTTCTCATCTCGACAAATGCTATTATAGGCTTACCCAAAAGGGGTTTAACGCTATTGACGATCTTACGCAAAATGAATTAAATAATTTTCAAAAAGTTATTCGGGAAGAATTATTTAAGACGAGTAAATCAAAAACAAAAAGCAGTTATGATATTGTTAGTCTCGCTAACGAAAATTCAATGTTTAAAATCCCCGCTTCAAACAGAGAAAAAGAAATTGAATTAATTGCAAAGGAAATAAAAGACTTAATTATTAATCAACAAGTTGAGCCGCACAAAATTTGTGTCAGCTTTAATTTGATTAATAAATATTCTCCGCTTATCCGTTCTACATTTTCGTCGTACGGCATTCCGTTTAATCTTACGGATAGAATTCCGTTAAGCAGCTCTTCGCCGATAATTTCAATTATAAATTTTTTAGAGATTTCCGAGAATGACTATTATTATAAAAATATTTTCCGCGCGTTAAGCGGAAGTTTAATTCAGATTTCAAACGTAAATGTTTCAAACCTGATTAATGCTTCTGTAAGTTTGAAAATTATTTCCGGTTACCAGAATTGGATAAATACTATTTCTGATGCGATTAAAAAGAAGTCAGAAAGATTTGATGATGAATATGAGCTTTCAATCAGCATTGATGATTTAAATAAAGCTTTATCCGATGTAATATTTATTCAAATAATATTGGAGCCGTTTGAAAAGAAAATTACGCTGCGTGAATTTCTAAAAAGTTTTACTGATTTAATTTATTCATTAAAGATACTGGAGCGGCTTTCAAATCTCGGTTCTGAAAATAATGAAGAAAATATAAAAGCATTGACTGTAGGCATTGAAACTATAACCGAAATGATTGAGCTTTTTGAAATTGAATACGGCGGTAAAGAAAAATTCCCTTTAAAGTTTTATTTAAATAATATCCGCACAGCAATAACATCAACAAGATTTAATATAAAAGAAAAACCCGGATTCGGAGTTCAAGTAACTACATTGAATGAAATACGCGGATTGGATTTTGATTATTTGTTTATCGGCGGAATGTGCGAAGGGGATTTGCCGACGCGCTATACGCCGGAAATATTTTTCTCCGGCTCTTACGTAAAAAACGAATTAACCCATCAGACGGAAGAACGCTATCAATTTTATCAATCGCTTTGTTCGTGGCGTAAAAAACTATATTTAACTTATCCTGAAAAAGACGAGAGACAGGAATTGGCGGTCTCAAATATTTTAACGGAGTTTGAAAATTTATTTCCGTTAGAATTAAAAAATGAAAATGAATATTCTAATATGATATACTCAAATGAAGAATTGCTGAAGCTAATTGGAGAAATCGGAATTCAAAATGCAAAACAAATATTAAATGATTCTAAAATAAATTTTGAAGAATTAGAAAAAGCAATCGCCGTAGATGTTACAAGAACAGAAATGCCTTTTGGCGACAGCGTTTTTACAGGAAATATTTCAAGCGAGCTTTCGGAAGAAGGGAAAAGAAAATTGGAAAGCTTTAAAGATAAAGAGTATTCAATTTCACAATTAGAAACTTACGCTAAATGTCCTTATAAATATTTTGCGGAACGGATATTATATTTGCAGCCAGCAGAGGAACCCACGGAAGAGATTGAGGCGCTGGAAATGGGAACAATACTTCATAATATTTTATATGAATTTTATAAAAAGCTTAACGAAAAAAATATTGTTCTTCAAAATGCGGATAACAAAATTTTTAACTATGCTTCTGATTTAATATTTAAAATAGCAGAGAAAAATATTGCTGATGCAAATTTTAATTCGCCTTTAACTTTTTATGAAAAAGAAAAAATACTTGGGATTACTGGCGATAGACAAAATTCAATTCTCTATAAATTTTTATTATGCGAAAGAGACGAAGCGGAAGGATATCAGCCGAATTTTTTTGAAATTGGATTCGGCAAAATTCCCAGCGGCGGCAATAAGTTTTTTGCCAATGAAGAATTTAAAATTGATGATGTAAAAGTCCGCGGCAAGATTGACAGAATTGATATTCAACCCGAACAAAATAATTTTAAAGTTGTCGATTATAAGTTAAGCGGGAAAAAACCTTCACTCGATGAAC
This sequence comes from uncultured Bacteroidota bacterium, assembly GCA_963782985.1. Taxonomy (GTDB): domain Bacteria; phylum Bacteroidota; class Ignavibacteria; order Ignavibacteriales; family Ignavibacteriaceae; genus CAVSWT01. Next base: position 77,285 of record CAWALU010000007.1, on the reverse strand, counting down.
TTGAGAGAGGCATCTCATTGCAGCTTCCGCTTTATATGTACGCCGCAAAAAAATTAATTCAAGCTCAGCTGCGCAAAGATTACCTTTCCGCCGGTTCGGAAATATATTCTTTAAAATTTAATGAAAAGGAATTTGGTAAGAAGTTTGTTAATCTTACAAGAAAAAAAGTTAACGAAGAAGAAAAAATAGAATTGAATGAAGATTTAATAGATAAAAGTTTATCTAAAATAAAACAATATGTACAAATGATAAACGAAGGTAAATTTAATCTTTCAACTTTGGAAGACCGTGAAACTAAAGTGTGCCGGTATTGTCATTTTCGCTCTGTGTGCAGAATTCAGGAAGCGGTTTAGCGATAGTAAAAGCCTATCCCCTGCCCCTTCCCAAAGGGAAGGGGTTTTAAATTTGTTGAAATTCATAATTAAGTAGAGTAATATTATTTACAATTATTACGAGGCGTTTGTGAAATATTTTAATTTATTTATTGCGGCTTTAATTTGCGCAGGTTATTCTTCAGCGCAAGAGTATGAAAATTTTATCGATTTGGAAATGAAAAGTTTTGAAAAGCAAATGAACATTTCTAAAATAAATTATCCCGGCGATTCCACAATCGATGTTACTTATTACAAATTGAATTTGGAAATAACATACAACCCAAATTATTTAATCGGCGCGGTTCAGGTAAATGCCAAGCCGGCAAATTTAAGTTTGAATAACTTTTTCCTTGACCTTCAAAATACTTTGAGCGTTGATTCGGTAAAACTTCAAAACACACAATTAGCCTTCACACATAAAAATGCAAAACTAAATATTACTCTCGATAAAACTTATTCGTCAAATGAAGAGTTTTCGGTAGTAGTTTATTATCGAGGTACGCCCGGTTCAAGCGGATTCGGAAGTTTTCAATTCGGCACACAAAATAATATGGCAGGCGCTTCTCCAATTATTTGGTCTTTAAGCGAGCCTTACGGCGCCAGTGATTGGTGGCCTTGCAAAGATACTCCCGCAGATAAAGTTGACTCATCTGACGTTTGGATTACTTGCAGCAATTCGTTAACTGCTGTATCAAATGGAACTTTAATTTCAGCAATTGATAACGGAAATAAAACGTCAACATTTAAATGGAAGAATAGTTATCCAATAGCGCAGTATTTAATTTCAATTGCGGTTACTAATTATGAATTATATACAAATTATTTTCGATACGCACAAAATGACAGCATGCCGATTACAAATTATCTCTATCCCGGCAAGTTAAGTTCAATAAAACCCCGGCTTGATGAAACGCCCAATATGATTAGAGTTTTTTCGGAAAAGTATGGTTTGTATCCCTTCATAAAAGAGAAATACGGACATGCGCAGTTTGGCTGGGGCGGCGCAATGGAACATCAAACTTGCACTTCGATGGGAACAAATACTTTTGCCAGAAATGTAATTTCTCACGAACTGGCTCATCAATGGTTTGGCGATAAAGTTACCTGCAAAGATTGGCGAAACATTTGGCTGAATGAGGGATTTGCTAAATTTTCTGAAGCAGTTTATTTGGAAGCTATAGAAGGAAAAGATTCCTACAAAAATAAAACTCAAATTGAAATGGCTTCAGCAAAAGATGCCGTGGGTTCAATTTACGTACAAGATATAAGCGGTGTAAACAGCATATTTGATTACAACCGGACTTACGCGAAAGGATCGATTGTTCTGCACATGTTAAGAGGAATAGTAGGCGATGAAACGTTTTTTAATATTTTAAAAGCTTATGCAAGCGATCCTCAGTTGGCTTATAATTCGGCTGACACGGAAGACTTTCAAAAAGTTGCGGAAGATGTTTCAGGTTTAGATTTAGATTATTTTTTTTCTGAATGGATTTATGGCGAGAAGTATCCCACATACAATTATAATTGGAACTATGCGCAATTAAGTTCAAATAATTTTGAAGTTAATTTAGAAATAGATCAAGCTGCAAAAACAATTCCAACTTTTTTTACAATGCCGATACAAATTAAAATTACAACCACGGCAGGCGATAGTTTAATTACGGTGATGAACGATCAGCAGCAGCAGCAGTTTACATTTAACTTAACATCGCAGCCTACAAATTTATTTTTTGATCCTGAAAATTGGATACTTAAAAATTCAAGTATGACTACTTCAATTGATGATACAAAAAATGTGGAAACTTTTAGGGTTGAGCAAAATTATCCCAATCCCTTTAACCCTACAACGAAGATAAAGTATACAATCTCTGACTTAGGGACAAGGAATGCCTTGTCCGTACAAATAAAAGTTTATGATATTTTGGGGAATGAAGTTGCAACTATTGTAAATAAAGAACAGCAGCCGGGAAATTATGAAGTAGATTTTAACGCTAAAGTAGGAGCGAATAGAAATTCTCCGTTACCAAGCGGAATATATTTCTATCGTTTGCGAGCGGGAAATTTTATTCAAACAAAAAAAATGACACTTTTAAAATAATTACAACAAAATGTTATCAATAAGAAATAAATCAAAAGTTTATTTTCTTTAATAAAGGCGTAACAATGAACAATCCAAAAGATGAGAAAAAAAATTTATCAGCTTATGAAAAAGCTGCAAACGAAGGTATTGATCCGCGCTGTATTCCACAAAAATTAACTACACCTCCGCCTGAACACGATGAAATTGTTTATCCAAATTATCCGCAATCCGATCACGAATCATGGGAATTTTTATTTAATCGTCAAATGAAATATCTGCCCGGCAAAGCCTGCGAAGAATATATGGACGGAGTTGATAAATTAAATTTCACTTCTAAAGAAATTCCCGCTTTAAAAGATTTAAGCAATGTATTTTTAAAAACAACAGGATGGAAAATTGCAAGAGTTCCGGGTTTAATTCATGAGCAAAACTTTTTTGAATTGCTTCGCAGAAAAGTTTTCCCTTCAACGGATTACATTCGTGGGAAAGATGAATTAGACTACACTCCGGCGCCGGATTTATTCCATGATATGTTTGGGCACATGCCGCTTTTAACTAATCCAAATTTTGCATCATTTTATCAAATGTTTGGCGAGGCGGCGTTAAACGCAAAAGGGATGCAGCGAAAATGGCTGGAAACATTTCATTGGTTTACAGTTGAGTTTGGATTGATAAAACAATCCGTCAGCAGCCGAACTGAAATGAGAATATATGGAGCGGGAATAATTTCTTCTTTGGGAGAAGTTCAGCATGCGCTTTCAAAAGATGTTGAAGTAATAAATTTTGATGTTGAAAAAATTATAAATCAAGATTATGACGTTTGGCATTTGCAGCCAATTCTTTTTGCCATTGAATCATTCGAGCAATTAGAAAGTGGATTTAAAGATTGGATAAAAAGTTTAGGATTAATTTAGGTTTAATTTAGGATTATATCGGGCGTAGTATTGCGCTTTCATATAGTAACAACATCAAAAGCATAAGGCTTGTAAATTTTCAGTCCACACTTTCACAGGCATTCCAACATTCAACTATTCAATATAATTTTAGTTTCTCGTTTATAAATTCATATTTCTTTCTTAAGTTAAATGAAATGAAAAATAAATTCTAAAAATCATTTTCATTAATCATCCCGGAAAATAAATGTTAAAAAAAACTTTACTATTTCTATTAATAATAACCGGAAATTTTATGGCACAAGGTTTTGATTTTGCAAACGGTCTTTATTACGACTATGCGAATTACTGCGAGCAAAATATCACTAACAAAAGAGTTAAGCATTCTGAGATTGTTCCTTTGATTGAACAACTAAAAAATAAAAATAACTTTGAAGTTAATAAGGCTGGCGTTTCCGCTGAAGGCAGAGATATTTATTTAATTAAGATTGGACATGGCGCAAAAAAAATCTTTTTGTGGTCGCAAATGCACGGGGACGAATCAACGGCTACAATGGCGCTGTTTGATATATTTAATTTTTTAAATATGAATGATCATTTTAATGCGTTTAGAGAAGATCTTTTTAACAAGGCAACACTGTATGTTATGCCTATGGTTAATCCCGACGGAGCGGAAGTTTTTCGACGAAGAAATACGTTTGAAATTGATATCAACCGCGATGCTGTAAGGCAGCAAACCCCCGAAGGGATTCTTTTAAGAAAAACTTTTGAAGAAATAAAAGCAGACTTTGGTTTTAATCTGCATGATCAAAACACAAGATATTCAGCAGGCAACAGTTTTAAATCAGCCGCTCTTTCATTTCTTGCGCCGGCGGTAAATTATGAAAAAACTGTCAATCCGGTAAGAGAAAATGCAATGAAATTAATTGGAGAATTGTATGAAATTTTATCGGGAATAATTCCCGGTCATATTGCAAAATATAATGATGATTTTGAGCCGCGAGCTTTCGGCGATAATTTTCAAAAATGGGGAACCAGCACAATCTTAGTTGAAACCGGCGGATGGAAAGATGACATCGAAAAACAATACCTTCGCAAGTTAAATTTTATTGCTATGCTTTCATCCTTTAAAAGCATAATTGATGAAACTTATAAAAATGAAAGTCTGCAGGTGTATGAAGATATTCCTTTTAATGACACCAATATTATGGATGTGGTTTTAAGAAATCTAAAATATAAAAATGACGGTCACGAATATATTATTGATGTAGGAATAAATTATAGCGAAGTAAATACTAATAGCGCAAAGAACTTTTATATAAAATCGTCCGTGGAAGATATTGGCGATCTATCGGTTTTTTTTGGTTATGAAGATTTTGATTTAAAGGGATTTGAGATTGAAATTGGCAAAACTAAGCCTGAACCTTTCGCTTCAATTGAAGAATTAAAGAAATTAAATTTTGATGAACTGTATAAAAAAGGATTTACAAATGTCATCATTGATTCATCAACTAAACTTGAAGGAAGATTTACTGAAATTCCAATAAACATTTTAACGCAAGCTAAAAATCTAAATCCCGAGGAAATTAAAATTGGAAGCGTTCCAAATTTCATCATTAAAAAAAATGGCTCTGTAAATTACGCGGTAATAAACGGGTTTGTTTACAATGTGGTTGACAATATCGGCGAAATAAAAAATGGTTTAATTTATTAATTCTTATAAAATGAATTTCTTTTATTTGTGATTCACAAAATTTAAGCTATTTAAAATACGAGGAACAAATGTTTCAAATAAAAAATATTTTACTACCTACGGATTTCAGTAATCTCTCTCTTTCTGCCGGCAGCTATGCCGTTGAAATAGCCCTTCAATATGGAGCGATTATTCATTTGCTTCACATATTGGAAAAGACTCCGCCCATACTTGCAATCCGTTCTTTAGATTTATCGGAAGATAAAATTAAAAAATCAATTGATGACTACGCTCAAAAATCGCTCGAAGAATCGGTTGTAAAAATACGAAGCGGAAGAGATGTGGAGATAAAACCCGTAATTAGAAAAGGAATTGATTACCAGGAAATAATTAGTTACAGCAAAGAATTTGATATCGATTTAATTGTAATTGCCACACACGGCAGAACCGGCGTGCTGCATACTTTACTCGGAAGCGTTGCGGAAAAAGTTATAAGATATTCGAAAAAGCCGGTTTTGGTTACAACTCCAAATGAGAAGGAGGCATAAGCAGAGGCTGTTTTACTTGCGAATACTTAGTCAGTTTGGTATATTTAAAATCAGTTTTTCCGAAAGGTAGGATAGGTCTATGGCAAGAATAAAAAATATTGAAGCTTTTTGCAGCGTTTGTAATACGATGCAGAAGATGGAATTAGCTGGGGATGTCGGCGCTCAGGAAAGCGAAAATAAAAGATGGGCTAAGTGTAAAAAGTGCAAGCAGACTATGATTATTGATATGAGCGAAGATGTTAAAGAGAAAAAACCCTCTTTGGAAGGAATTGAAAACGAAGATTGCACCGTGTATTCCCCAAAAAAATCTTTTACTGTTGGCGAGTCAATCTACCATGAAAATTGGGATGATTTCGGAAAAGTTGTTTCAAAAGAAGTGTTAGGCAATGGAATTAGCTCTATTGCTGTAGAGTTTCAAAAATCAGGACATAAGAAATTAATTGAATCAATATCATAAAAATTTAAACCAACAAAGCGAGGTGAAATAATTTGGTTGGCATTAGCGTAGGCGACAACGAATCTATTGACAAAGCTCTTAAAAGATTTAAGAAAAAATATGAAAGATCGGGCGTTCTTAAAGAATTTAAAAGAGAACTTTTTTTGTTAAACCCTCTATCAAAAAAAGAATGGAAAAGATGAAAGCTGCAAGGCGCGCTCATCGTATAGATAATTTTGATATGTAGAAAATCAGAATAAAAATAAGCCTCAGAAATTGGGGCTTTTTTATTTTAAACCAATTTGAATTTAATTCAATTCTATTTCAACTCTATTTTCGGCTCTCCCGTAATATTTTCTTTTTCTTTTGAGTAATATTTTTCAAAATGATTTGTTATAAGATTAAATGCGTTATCAATGGAATTACAAAATTGAATGTTATCCATATCAGATGCGCTAACAACTCCGTTATCGATTAAGGCGTCAAAATTAATTATGCTCTTCCAATAGCTTTCATCATAGACAACAAGCAAAAGTTTTTTCTTAATTTTTTCAGTTTGGACTAATGTAAGAATTTCAAAAAATTCATCCATCGTTCCAAATCCGCCCGGGAAAACTATAAGCGCTTTAGCGAGATATGCGAACCAAAATTTTCTCATAAAAAAATAATGGAACTCAAAGCTCAATTCTTTTGAAACATATCTATTTACAAATTGCTCAAATGGAATGCTGATATTTAAACCTATTGAATATCCTCCCGCAAGCCGCGCCCCTTTGTTTGCGGCTTCCATAATTCCAGGTCCGCCGCCGGTGCATATTGTAAACCTGTTTGCCGCCGTCTTTAAATTTAAAGACCACTCGGTTAATCTTTTTGATAACTCCACCGCATCTTCATAATACTTTGACATTTTAACCATGTGCTGAGCCATTCGCAATTCTTCCGCGAGTTTTTCGGTGGTTTTAGGATTTATAGTTTTAAAGCGGTTTAATTCTTTCATTGCATCGCGTTTTGATCTCAATCTTGCCGAACCAAAAAAAACAATTGTATCAACAATTTTATGCCTGCGGAATTTTGATTTCGGTTCAACAAACTCCGATAAAATTCTGATGATTCGCGCATCGGATGAATTTAAGAAGTTTAAATTTTCATAAGCTTTTAATGGAGTTTTTCTTTTACTCATGCTGTCCCTTAATTATTCCTGAGTAATTATCAGGTTAGTTTTAAATAGATGATTAATTATGGAAGGTAACAATTGAAAGTATTTATTTGTGAATTAAAATTTTATATTTCAAGCTAATTTTTTTTAAATTTGAAGGCTTAAATTAGCAATAAATTATGTGCGGTTAAAATAAGCCGATTAATGTTCTAATTAAATACGAATGTGAAAATAAAAATTAAAAGATTCTATAAAGATATAATGAAAAAAATTTTGATTGTAATCCTTTTTGCGCAGAGTTTTCTTTTAGGCGAATCATTAGAAGCTCTTCAAAATAAAATTGAAAATATTTTGCAGCGTCTGCCATCAAGCTCAAGAATAGGAATGCTGATTTATAATCCTCTTACTCAGGATACAATTTTTCAGCTTCATCCGGAAGCTTCAATGATTCCCGCATCAAACACAAAACTATTTACAACCGCCGCAGCGCTTACTTATCTTGGCGGCGATTTCCCGCTTTCAACTAAAATACTAACAACCGATAAAAATATTAATGACGGAATAGTAAACGGCAATCTTTATATAAAAGGATACGGCAATTCTACTTTTACTCATTATGATTTAGATACCATGGTATTCAAAATTAAAGAAAAGCGGCATAAGTAAAATTACGGGAAATATTATTGGCGATGATTCGTACTTTGATGAAATTTACTCGCGCGATGACTGGATTAAAGATGAAGTTGCAAACGTAAATCTTCCCCCAATTTCTGCAATTGTTATTGATAGAAACAAGACTTCAATTGTAAGAAAAGTTAGAAGAAGAACGCGTTATTATACAGCCAATATTTCTAATCCTCCTTTGTATCTCGCTGAGTTATTAAAAAGTAAATTGATTGGAAAATAAAATTTCAGTAGAGGGAAATGCAATCAAAGGAGATAACACCTTCAAATGTATTTCAGTTATGTGAATCAAAAATAATTTTAAGTGATTTGTTAGCTACTGATTAATAAACACAGTGATAATTTTTTAGCAGAGTGTTTATTCAAAACGATAGGGGCGGAGGTAAGCGAAAAGCAAGGGAATTCTTTTTATTCAACGCAGGCTGTTTTAAATTTTATATCCGATAATAATATTTTTGCCAGAGGCACAGCCGTGGTTGATGGGAGCGGTATATCAAGATTTAATCAAATAACCCCCGGCGCAATTACCGGCGTTTTAGAAAAAATGTATTTTGATCTTCCCAACTATGAAGATTTTTATAAATCATTAAGCATTGCTGGAATTGACGGTACACTTCGTCATAGATTGAATGGAACATTTGCTGAAAATAATTTTCACGGCAAAACGGGATCATTGAATGGAGTTTCTTCAGTGTCAGGTTATTTAACAACAAAGGGGGATGAGGATTTAGTGGTAAGTATAATTATGGAATTTAATAAAGGCGGCTGGAATTTTTATAGAGATGTTCAAGATCAGATTATTGAATTGCTTGCGAATTGGACTAAATAAAAATGCCCCGAGAAAAAAAATCGGGGCAAACAAAGGCTTAAAAAATTAATTCAAAATTAATTAGTTGGAACGGGATTTTGAGTTTCCGGAGGCAGACTTGGTGATTGCGGCACTGAATGCTGCTGACCAGATTTCTGAATTATGCTTTCTCTTTCACTCTGCGTTGTTCTGCCCGGTAAAAAAAACAAATTAACAACGATTGCTAAAATTGCAAGTATGCTAGCAAGCCACCAGCTTGCCTTGCTCAAAAAATCAGCGGTTCTTCGGCTTCCAAACATTGTTCCCATACCGCCGGCTCCTCCAAAAGTTCCGGCTAAACCGCCGCCTTTGCTTGATTGCAGCAGAACAATAATTATTAATAAAACACCGATGATTGCAGTAAAAGTAATAAATAATGAATACATAAATAACTCCTTAAATTTGTAGCGGGGGAGGGATTCGAACCCCCGACACGTGGATTATGATTCCACTGCTCTAACCTACTGAGCTACCCCGCCAGCATGTTTAATTTTAGCTGGTAAATATAGAAACAATTGAAGTGAATTTCAAAACAAAACCTTTGTATTATAATTCAGTTTTCGGCTTAATTTATTTATTTAAACGGAGTTTTTTAACAACATTTCTAATTTACAATTGGATATTCAAATCTAATATTTTATTTTCATTCCTTAGAAGAGCATCTTTTCTTTTTTATTAAGTGTTTTAGGCCGCGCTAGTAAAATAATGAAGGGATGTTCTTTTTTTTATTATCTTGATAATACTTTAATATTTTTATTTTTTTTTGATTAGAAATCTTTACGCTTATGGATAGAAAAAATTTCATAAAAAATACCGCTGCAATTTCATTGTTGTCTTCCATTCCTTTTAAAATTTTAGTTATTCAAATCAGGAAAAATCCAATGCAATTTTAAAACCTAAACGGCTAAAAAAAGGCGATACAATAGGGTTAATTGCTCCGGCAAGTTTTATAAATGAAAAGGAATTAAATGAGTCGATTGAAAATTTACAAGCTTTAAGTTTTAAGGTAGTTTATTCAAAAAATATTTTAGCGCGTTACGGATATCTTGCCGGAGCCGATGAACAAAGGGCTGCAGATGTAAATGAAATGTTTGAAAGAAAAGATGTTGATACAATAGTCTGCGCCCGCGGCGGTTACGGATGCGCAAGAATTTTGCCTTTGCTTGATTACAACGTTATCAAAAATAATCCTAAAATATTAATTGGTTACAGCGACGTTACCGCTCTGTTATATGGTATATTTAAGGAGACAGGATTAATCACTTTTCACGGTCCGGTTGGCATTTCAACTTTTAATGATTACAGCGTTGATTATTTTAAAAAAGTTTTAATGCATCCTGAGGAAGTTTTCGCTTTTTATAATGCCGATGAAGACAAAAATAAAAATGATGAAGAATTTAATTCTATAACTATTAATACAGGCAAAGCCCGTGGAGTACTTGTCGGAGGAAATCTTTCGATTGTAGTTTCTCTCATCGGCACTCCCTATGATGTTGACGGAAAAAATAAAATATTTTTTTTAGAAGAGGTTGGGGAAGAGCCATATCGGGTTGATAGAATGCTAACGCAAATGATTGAAGCGGGAAAATTTAAAAATGCCAAAGGAATAATGTTGGGAGTTTTTAAAGATTCGGTTTCTAACAAAAATAAATCCGGTTTGGATGATTCTTTTAGCTTGAAAGAAGTCCTCTTTGATAGATTGTCAAATTTAAAAATTCCAGTTGTTTACGGAATGTCATTCGGGCATATAACAAATAAATTTACATTGCCATTCGGCGTTGAAGCCGAACTTGATTCATTATCTCAAAACTTAACTTTACTTGAGCCTGCTGTTTTATAAAATTTAATTTTAACTTCTCCAACAAAAAATAAAAAATGTACGCTGAGATTGTTTTCCCGCTTCCTTTTAGAAATTCATTCACTTATTTAATTCCCGAAGAATTAAAAAATAATACTCAAACCGGAGTGCGGGCAGTTGTTCCTTTTGGAAAAAGAACTCTGACCGGATTTATTATAGATGTATCAGAGCATACTTCCGTTAAAGAAAATATAAAACCAATATATGATATTTTAGATGACCAGCCGATCTTCGATGAAACTTCTATAAAATTTTATAAATGGATTTCAGATTATTATTTATCATCGCTTGGCGAGGCTCTGAAACTGGCTGTGCCTTACGGAACTGATATTGAATCTAAAAGAAAATTAATTATAGATTTTAAAGTTGTTGACAAACTGTTAGCCGGTGAAAAAGATAAAAAAACTATTCGCGCTAAAATTTTAAAAGTATTATCTGAAAAGGATGAATTAAATTTTTCTTCCCTTCAAAAATGCGTTAAGAAAAAAAATATATATTCAATTGTTCGCAGACTGGAAAAAGACGGCGCTTTAGTTACGCTCAATCAAATTGAAGAGCCGAAAGTCAGAATTAAAAAAGCAAAATATGTTAAGCTTGTAAAAGCGGTTTCTGAAGTTTATGAATTAATTCCTGAAATTGAATCACGATCGCCCAAGCAAGTAAGCATTTTATTGGAATTAATTTCAAAAAGGAAAATAGATGTTAAACAATCTGATCTTTTAAAAAGACGGGCGCTTCTCAATCTTCTATTCAATCATTAGCCGAAAAAAAAATATTAGCGGTATTTGAAAAAGAAGTTGAGCGAAGATTTTCTGAAAATTACAGCGAAGAATTTATTGAATTTATTCTTTCAAAAGATCAGCAAAAAGTTTTAAGTGAAGTTGATAAATATCTTCAGCCTAAAATACTTCAAACATTTTTACTGCATGGGGTAACAGGCAGCGGCAAAACTCAAGTCTATATTGAAATAATGAAAAAAGTTTTAGAGCAAAATCAAACGGCGCTAATCCTAGTTCCTGAAATTTCATTAACTCCTCAAATTACTTCACGACTAATTAATAATTTTGGCGATAATGTTACAGTGCTTCATAGCCGCATGTCTATTGGCGAGCGTTATGATTCGTGGAGAAAAATTTTAAATGGGAAGTATAAAATTGTCATCGGCGCGCGTTCTGCCCTTTTTGCTCCGCTTAAAAATATTGGAGTTATAATTGTTGATGAAGAACATGACGCGAGCTATAAACAGACTGACGTAGTTCCTAAATATAACGCGAGAGACGCTGCCATTATTTTAGGAATAAACCATAATTGTCCGGTTCTGCTTGGCTCTGCAACGCCGTCAATTGAAAGTATGTACAACGCAAAAACAGGCAAGTATAAACTTTTAGAGTTGCCGGAAAGAATTGATAACGCCCAGCTTCCTAAAATAGAATTGGTGAATATTGCAGTTGAGAAAAAAAAGAAACGGATGCAAAATGTTTTTTCAAAAGTTTTGCTGGATAAAATTGAAGATCGATTAAAGAAAAAAGATGGCGTAATAATTCTCCAAAACAGAAGGGGATTTTCCACTCAGCTTTACTGCGATGACTGCAGTGAAATTGAAACTTGTGAGAACTGCTCCGTCTCAATGGTTTATCATATAAACAAAAATATTTTGCAGTGTCATTATTGCGGACTGGTTAAAGATGTTCCGAAGGCTTGTACGCACTGCGGTTCGCTTTCAATAAAATATTTTGGAATGGGAACGGAAAGAGTTGAAGACGAACTTTCGTTTTATTTTCCTAAGGCAGAAATAAAAAGAATTGATTCAGATTCCATTTCGCGCAAGTCTTCCTTAAGTAAAATTCTAAATGAATTTGCAAAAGGCGACGTTGATATTTTGGTGGGAACGCAAATGGTTTCCAAGGGGTTGGATTTTTCACGCGTTACTTTAGTGGGAGTAATTTCCGCTGAAACTACTTTGTGGCTTCCGGATTTTCGCGCGGACGAAAGAACGTTCCAGCTTTTAACTCAAGTTTCAGGCAGAGCAGGCAGAAGTAAAATAAAAGGGGAAGTGATAATTCAAACTCAAAATGAAAAACATTTTGCGCTGCAAAAAGTCGTTGCAAATGATTATAAAGGATTTTACAGCAAAGAAATTTTTGACAGAGAAAAAATGGGCTTTCCGCCGTTTACGCATATTGCATTAATTGAAGCGAGCGATCTAAAAGAAGAAAAAGCAAAAGGAGCAATTTCAGATTTTTATAAAGAGATCACCGCTTACAAAAAATGGTTAAAGATATCATCGCCTACAACCGCCTTGATTGCTAAACTAAAAGGGCAGTATCGATTTCAAATTTTAGTTAAGAGTGAAAAAGATTTAGACAAAGGCGGAGGGATTTTAAGAAAAGCAATTTTAAATTCGTGGATTGAATACAATAGAAAATCCCGCTACCGGGATGTAAAATTAATTTATGACGTTGACCCGCAGAGTATAGTATGAATTGCAAAAATTCAAAAGTGTGAACATTGACTATTTCTTAACATACTTCCAATTTCTAATTTTCCCTTCGGACATCCACTCAATTGCAGTTTCGAGCCGCTTGTTTCTTGTGGATTCTGTCTTTGCTTCGGTTAGCCAATCAACATATTCCTTTTTATTTGTGTAGCTGAAATCTTCAAAAGTTTTTTGGGCTTTTTTATTTTTCTTTAAAGATGAAGCTAGATAATCGGGAATTTTTAGTTCCTTTTTTTCTTTCGGCTTTTTAGTCGGAAGTTTTACTCCATCTTCATTCAGCTTAACTGCTTCTTTAATATATTCAATTAAAATTTTATCGGAGGGGAGTTCTTTTATTGAAGCGACTTTGCCGAGATGTCCCATTGCCGCTTCTTCATTTCTAATAAAAACTTTATGCGGATCCTTCATCAACGAGCCTTTCCAGAAACCGATTGCGCAGTGATTTTTAAAAGCAGCCATGTGGCAAACTGTTCCTTTGTGATCAAAGAAAGGCATTCCCCATTTAATTGTTTCCTCAATTTCCGTGTCAGATTTGTGAACGAGGCTTCTAAAGTGTTTTAAGATCGGCTTTGCAAATTCAGCGGACTTTTGAATGTAATCATCAATTTTTTTATTCATTTTATCCTCGCTAATTTTAATTGATTATGCAGCAACAGCTAAACTAAATATATAAATTCCTTCAATCATTCGGCGGCATATTTAAATGCGTAGCCGACTGTAATCCTTTTGATACTTCAGGAATAATTCCCATCCTAACATAAATAGGTCTAATATGTTTTTTTAATGAAGGAAGATTTTTTGCGAAAACCGCAGCGCCCGCAATACAAATAATTCCGCTTATAAAAACCGTTAGCGGCGCGCCGATTTTGCTTGCCGCGCTTCCCGCAATTATGCTTCCCAAAGGAGCCGTCCCCATAAATGCCATCACATAAAAACTCATTATTCTTCCCCGCTTATCGTCATCTACAATTGTTTGAAGAAGCGTATTTGAAGAAGCCATTTGCATCATCATTCCAAAACCTGTGAATAACATTAATACCATGGATAGTATTAAACTTCTTGAATAAGAAAAAAGCATTAATCCTAAACCAAATATTGCGGCTGCGGTTGGAATCCATTTGCCCAGTCCTAAAACTGTTTTTCGCGAAGCAAGATAAATAGCTCCTGCAAGCGCTCCGACTCCCACTGCGCCTAATAAAAATCCTAAAGTATTTGCATTGCCGTGAAGTATATCTTTGGCGAAGACGGGCATAAGCACAGTGTAGGGCATTCCCGCTAAACTTACTAATCCAATTAAAATAAGCAGCGCGCGTATTGGTTTGAAATTATAAGCGTATTTTATTCCTTCCTTTAAGCCGGTTAATACTTTTTCTTTTTTCACTTTTAAAGTTGATGGTTTTATTTTCATTAAGAGCAGCGCTGTTATTACGGCTATGTAGCTTAGGGCATTAATTAAAAAGCAAACGCCTTCGCCAACTAATGAAATTAATATGCCGGCAATTGTGGGACCAATTAATCTTGCGGCGTTAAACATTGAAGAATTTAAAGCGATAGCATTTGACAAATCTTTTTTGTCATCAATAAGTTCAACCACAAATGATTGCCGCGTAGGCATATCAAAAGCATTTATTAACCCGAGTATAACTGAGAGAATCATTATATGCCAGATGTTTATCGTTCCGGTTAAAGTTAAAATTGCAAGCGCCGTTGCTTGAATCATCGCTAATATTTGTGTGGCTATAACTATTTTGTGTTTGTTGTATCGGTCGGCTAAAACGCCGGCAACGGTTGCGAGAAAGAAAGTTGGTATTTGAGATAAGAAACTTACCAGCCCTAATAAAAACGCTGAGTTGGTTAATTGATATACTAGCCAACCAAGCGCGATGCGTTCCATCCAGGTGCCGACAAGAGAAATTCCCTGACCGGTAAAAAATAATCTGTAGTTTCTATATTTTAGCGCTCGTAAAGTTTGTTTAATTGAAGCTGAAATTTCCATATCTGTATTTATGTATGGGAAATTAAATTATGTAAAAATTATTTTTCATATTTGATGGTATCCGTTAAAGCATTTTTCAAATCAACAAAATTAAAATTAAAATTTGCTTCTTTAAGTTTTTTAGGAATTACTCTTTGGCTCATTAAAATAAAATCTGCAATTTCTCCCGCCGCAATTTTTATGGCGAACTTAGGAACGCGAAAGTATGAAGGTCTGTTTAAAACATTTCCTAACTCATCTGCAAAGTTATTCATCCTTACTGGATTAGGCGAAGCGGCGTTTACCGCGCCATGAATTTCATTTTCTAAAATGAAAATATATAAATTTATCAGGTCGACTAAATGAATCCAGGGAACCCATTGTTTTCCATTGCCGAGCGGACCGCCTACAAAAAATTTAAACGGCGTTATCATTTTATTCAACATTCCTTCTTGAAGACTAAGAACAATTCCCGTTCTAACAGCCGAGTGTCTGCATCCATATTTTGTGGATAAAGCTGCAGCTTCTTCCCAATCGTAACAAATCTTTGATAAAAAATCATTGCCGGCAGAACTTTCTTCAGTAATCAACTGATCGCCTTTCTCGCCATAAAAACCAACGGCTGAAGCGCTTATAAAAATTTTAGGTTTGTTAGCTGCATATTTTATTGCTTCCACTAAATTACGCGAACTTATAATTCTGCTTTCATAAATTATCTTTTTATAATTTTCCGTCCAACGTTTCGCGCCGAGATTTGCTCCGGACAAGTGAATTATAGCATCTTTACCATCAACATTTTTTTGAAATGAATTAATATTTTTATAATCCCATTCAACATAAGCGGCGGCGTTAGGAATAATTTTTTCGGCTTTAGATTTACTTCGCGAGAAGATAGTAATTTCATATCCATTAGAAATTAATTTTTCGCAAAGACTTTTGCCTATTAAACCGGTTGCTCCTGTTACAATTATTTTTTTTGCCATGATAGAATAACTTTCATTAATAAAATTTTCAAAAATTATTTCCAACTATTATTTACCGAACTGTTGCAGATTCAAAATCAATTAGTTAGATTGAAAGCGTAAAAACCTTTGACAGCTAATCATTATCCATAAGATAATTTTTACAGCTAATAAAATAATCTTTCCTAAGCCTAAAAAAGCTTTTTTATTTTTAAAGATTTTCCAATAAAATAATATTAACACACAAGCTAAGCGATAAGCGTTAAATCTAATCTGTTACATTTCACATTGGAGGTATGATGAAAAAAATTTACTTTTCCGCTGCATTAATTACCGCATTTGTTTTTTATAGTTTTCATATTGTTGAGAAGAAAAGCAAAGCATTTGATTTTGATAGATCTGAATTGCCCAAGGAAAGTACGCAGGGTAATGAGGATAATCCATACGCCGCCTCTCAATTCCGATATGAAATGTTATCCATTCAAGGAAAGAATGTGGACTTACTTGAAGCAAGAAAAAAAGCAATTGAGTACTCAAAAAATGAACTACGTAATTTATCATTAAATAAATCTAACGCAATAGATTCATGGCAGGCAGTGGGACCAGGAAATATTGGGGGAAGAATTCGTTCAATTATTATTGATCCTGCAAATTCAAGTAACATCTTAATCGGATCTGTATCCGGTGGAATTTGGAAATCAACAACAGGCGGCGCTTCATGGTCTTCAAAAATTGAAAATGGAAATCCTCTAGCTATTGGCTCAATGGTTTATGCGGGCGGAAATACAGTTTATGCAGGCAGCGGCGAAGGATGGGGCAATTCTGACGCTGTTTACGGCGGAGGAATTTATAAATCCACTAATTTTGGAGATAGCTGGACTCTACTTACCAGCACTAATGCGAACCCGGAGAATTTTAGAAATGTTGTTGCTATGAATGTTGATCCATCGGGTAATATTTATGCCGCTACGCGGTCTTATAATTATAAGCACGGCGTTGGAGCTTATTATACAAACGGCGGTTTATTCAAAAGCGCAAATGGTGGAACAAGCTGGACTAAAATAAGTCCTATTGATGCTGCAACAAATTATTTTCGTCCGAGCGATGTTATAGCAATCTCATCAACTGAGATTCTTCTCGCTACAAATGTAGACACAGCGCCGGGCGGTATTTTTAGAACCACAGATGGAGGAACTACCTGGAATAAAATTACTTCAGGGCTGCCAAGCTCTGGTTACGCCAGAATAGAAATGACGCAGGATATTCAAAATAGTTCTATTCTTTACGCTGCTTTTCAATCTACAAATAACAACACACCCGATTTTGGTTTAAAAGGAATTTATAAATCTATAAATAATGGTATGGATTGGATCCAAATAACAAACCCACCCGCAATAGCTTCAACCGGCAATCGGTCATATCTCGGAACACAGGGCTGGTATGACAATACAATTGCAGTCGATGGAAATAATATTTATGTGGGAGGAGTTGACTTAATGAAAACATCTAACGGCGGAACTGCCTGGAGTCAATTAACATATTGGCATCCATATTATGGAACGCCGGTTGTTCACGCAGACCATCATGCATTAGTATTTGACCCGAATAATCCTGCAATAATTTTTAATGGAAATGATGGTGGTATATATAAAACCACTAACAGCGGATCTTCATGGGATGCTTTAAATAATGGATTGGAAATAACGCAATTCTACGGCGGATCTATTTTCCCGACGGGAACCATATTTTCGGGTGGAACTCAGGATAACGGTCATTTACAATTTACATCCGGAACTAGTTGGGATCAAACATACGGAGGAGATGGCGGCTATGCTGCGCAAGATCAATCCAATTCTGATATTTCTTATGAAGAGTATGTTTATTTAGATATTTCTAAAACTACTAACGGCGGAGTTAATTGGAATGAATCAATATCTGGTTTAACTGACGCTAACAACAACTCTAATTCACTTTTTATCGCTCCATTTTCCTTGAATCCTGAAAATTCAAATGTGTTAATTGCGGGAAGCAATAAGGTTTGGATTACTGATGACAAAGCAGCTAATTGGTTCCAATCTAGTGATGTATTAATAACAGGGCAAAAAGTTAGCGCTGTTACTGTGGTTAATTCAAGCGCTGATTATCTAGGCTTTGCGGGAACAACAGGCGGTAAAATATTTAAATGTACAAGTTTGGATCCTACTGCTGGTTTAGATACATGGACTGAAATAACGCCGGCCGGAAATAACAACGCTTACGTTAGAAGGATTGTTGTTGATCAGAATGATAAGAATAAATTATACGCCTGCTATTCCGGTTTTAATAATTCCAATGTAGGCAAACATGTATATTATTCCAGCAATCAAGGAACAAGCTGGGCTGATATTTCAAGTAATCTTCCCGACGTTCCGGTGCATTCGCTTGTAATTGATCCTACTAATGAAAGTATATTATATATTGGAACAGAGACTGGCGTTTACACTTCGTTAGATAGAGGAGGGAGCTGGTCAGAATTTAATTCAGGAATGGCATCTTACGTTCCTGTGGATGAGTTGGTTCTTCAATCTGGCACAAGTAAACTTTTTGCATTTACGCACGGCAGAAGCGCCTGGATGAATTCTACTCCACTCCCGGTTGAACTTACAACTTTTGCAGCTAAAATTGAAAATGGAAAAGTTAGGCTTGATTGGGAAACGGCTACTGAATTAAACAATTTCGGATTTGAAGTTGAAAGATCGGAAAGTAATGCACAGTGGAAGAAGCTTGCTTTTATTAGCGGCGCAGTAAACAGCAGTTCTACAAAAAAATATTTTTATATTGATGAATCAAATAATTACGGAAAAAATTTATATAGGTTAAAGCAGATTGATAATAACGGTAGATTTGAATACAGCAAGATTGTGGAAATAACAAATTCATCGCTTCCAAATAAATATACTTTAGAGCAAAATTATCCCAATCCATTTAACCCTTCTACAAAAATTAAATATTCGGTTCCGGGTATTGCGGCAAAATATTCTTTGCCGGTGCAATTAAAAGTTTATGATGTTTTGGGAACTGAAATTGCATCTCTTGTAAATGAAGAAAAAGCTCCCGGAAATTATGAAGTAGATTTTAACGCTGCTGGAATTTCAAGCGGCGTTTATTATTATAAATTATCGGGCGATAATTTTAGCATTACAAAGAAGATGTTAATATTGAAGTAATAGTTTTTTTACTTTAACAAACTTACCCCGATACAATCGGGGTAAGTTTATATTTTTACAAGCTGTGAATACTCTATTTGCATTTAGCTTATTGACCTCCCTTGCGACCGCATTAAACTATATCCAGTTCCGCTGATCCTATAGCGCGATTACTTTTTTTTATTTGTCCCTCTTGATTTTCATAAAAGGAAATCATAAATATAGTGTCCAAATGTTCACTATTATTTATTGATTTTTTGTTATGAATTCGCGCTTTTTAAATTTGAATAATTATTCGCTCCCCAACTCTTCCAAAGTAATCGCATCGCTTTATCCTTTCATTCCCCGAAATACTGCCGAAATTCCTTTTGATATTTATGATTATGAGCTGCTGTTTAATGATGAACCAACCAAAAAAATTATCCGCGAAGGAAAAACCATCGGCTGTTTTTATATTGAATCTCCCGCTATGCGCTCGCTCTTAAAAAAATTACAGGTAGAAACTTTTGAAATGCTTACGGCGGCAAGTTCGGTTATTCGTCCCGGTGTGGCTGAAAGCGGGATGATGCAGGAGTTTATTCTGCGCCATCATAATCCTTCCAAAAGAAAATATCTTCTTCCGCAAATGAAAACTCTGCTTGGCGAAACTTACGGAGTAATGGTTTACCAGGAAGATGTAATTAGAGTAGTGCATTACATTGTGGGACTAACATTGGAAGAAGCGGATTTGCTGCGGCGCGCCATGTCCGGCAAAATGCGCTCGCATGCGGCAATGCAGGCAATAACCAAAAAGTTTTATGAGTCATGCGCGGCGAAAGGTTTTTCCGAAAAAATTTCTAAAGAACTTTGGCGTCAGGTGGAATCGTTTGCCGGCTATTCATTCTGCAAAGCGCATAGCGCCTCATTCGCGCTCCTCTCTTTTCAAGTGGCGTTTTTAAAAGTTCATTATCCGGCGGAGTTTATGGCGGCGGTTCTTTCCAACCAGGGTGGATTTTATTCCCCCGCAGTTTACACCCAGGAAGCAAAACGGCTCGGTTTAAAAGTAAAACTTCCCTCCGTTAACAACAGCGAATACGAATACGCCGGCAGCGGTAAAATTTTACAAATCGGATTTATGGCAATCAAACATTTCCCCCGCGCTTCCGCTGAAAAAATTATTGAGGAAAGAAAAACCAACGGCGCGTTTAAATCTTTACCCGATTTTCTGGTGCGTACAAAAACCGGTTATGAAGAAACAATTCTATTAATAAAATGCGGAGCGATGGATTGCTTTAAAGAAACGCGCCCCACTTTATTTAGAATGCTTGATATTTACATTCATAAAATGAAACTGCTGAACGACAGTTTTACCTCTCTTTTTATGAATGAATCGTTCGAACTTATTGAACAGGTAAAAACAGATAAAGATTTTTCGTTAGAAGAGAAATGTATTGCGGAATTTGAAAGCTTCGATTATATGGTTACAAAACATCCGCTCGATTTTTATTCCGATTTTATTTCGCAGCCGAATATTATTAAAGCTGAATCGATGCATAAATCCCGCGGCAGAAAAGTTAAGATGATCGGCTGGTACATGACCTCCAAAAGAATCAGCACAAAAAAAGGAGATGTTATGAAATTCCTTTCGCTGGAAGATTTAACCGGCACTTTTGAAGTGGTAATATTTCCGAATGTTTATTCCCGCGTTGCCGAAAAAACTCTCTCTATGGGTCCTTACATAATTTACGGCAAAGTTGATGACGACAATATTATTGCCAGCGATCTTCAACTGCTGGCGGAAAGTTCAGTTAAAGCAAAGCTTCAGCAGGATAGTTACGACTACGTTTACAAGCCGGATGACGAAGGTTTGCGCGAAGAAGATTTTTATTCGATGAACTCAGTTGATATGGAAAGATTAAGAAAGGCGTACGTCGCATGATTCCGCTTCACGTTCATTCATCATATTCATTTTTAGAAGGGACAATTCCCCCCGAACAGTTGATTGATACGGCAATCGCGTACGGGCTTCCGGCAATTGCTTTAACCGATACCAACGGAATGCACGGACTAATAAACTTCTATAAAAAAGCATCCGAAAAAAATATTAAACCTTTACTGGGCGCTTACATTGATGATCCTTCCGATAAAAAAATATACGCGCTTTTTATTGCGAAAAATCTTAAAGGTTATTCCGATCTCTGCAAAATAATTACGACCCGCCGGCTTAAAGAAAATTTCTCTTTAGTGGATCTTCTGCAAAATGATTTTCCGGATCTGTTTATCATTACTCATTCGCTGGAGCTGCTTGATAAAATTCCAAATAAGCAAAACATTTTTGCGGAATTAATTTCAGCCGAAAAAGAGAAAAGAAAAACCCGTTATTTGTATGAATATTGTTTATCGAAAAGAATAAAATTTATCGCGTCAAATCCTATCTACTTTTTGAAAAAAGAAGATTTTATAATTCATAAAACGGTTACGGCAATTAAACACCGGCAGACTATTGAGAATGTGGATCATTCCAATCTAGCCGATGAAGAATTTTATTTTAAAGATCCCAACCAATTAAAAAAGTTGTGGCGAAATCTCCCCGAAGCTTTAGAGAATGTTGAGCACATTGTTCAAAGCTGCGATGTCGATCTGAAATTAAATCAATATAAATATCCGGTATTTCCTTCTTCTCAAAATTCATTCATATTTCTTCATGAACTTGCTTATGAAGGTTTGCGGCAGCGTTATAAAATTATTTCTTCCGCAGCCGAAGAGCGATTGACGATGGAACTTCGTGTAATTGACGAACTTTTTTTATCAGATTACTTTTTAGTGGTGTGGGATATTTTAAAAGAGGCGAAGCGGCGGCGGATGATGACTATAGGGCGCGGCTCTGCTGCTAACAGTATTGTTTCCTACTGCCTGGGATTTACTGAGATTGATCCGATAAAACATAATCTTTTTTTTGAAAGATTTTTGAACAAGAGCCGAAAGTCTCCCCCCGATATTGATATTGATTTTAGCTGGAAGGAACGGGATGAGATTGTCCGTTATGTTTTTGATAAATACGGATACGAGCATGTTGCGTTTATCTCCACACATGTTACATTCAAAGCGCGCTCGGCTTTTAGAGAAACCGCAAAGGCATTCGGTTTTTCGGATCGGGAAATTTCGAAAGTTAGCAAATTTATTCCCGGTACCAACGCGGCAAAGCTTCCCGATATTCCTAAACTTTTTCCGGAAGCAAAAAATCTTAAGCTGGATATGGAGCCGTGGAAATCAATAGTAAAAATAGCGGCTCGGCTGGCTGGCTTTCCGCGGCACTTAAGCATTCATCCCGGGGGAATTGTAATTGCGCCGCAGCCCATTACCGATTATACGGCGCTGGAATTCGCCTCAAACAAAGGGCTTGGTTTAATAATTACTCAGCCGGATATGCACGGCATTGAAGATATCGGTCTGGTAAAGATTGATCTTTTAAGTCAGCGTTCTTTGGGAGTAGTAAGGGATACGATTAAACAAATTGGGATAAATAATTTTCAATTTTATAAAAGAGAGCCGTTAAGATTAGCGGCGCTGTATAAATGAGTGATGGAATATTGGAGTTGTGGAATGAGAGATCCATTTCGTTCAGAAGGACAGAGAAATAAATCTACATAAATAATTATGGCAAACAAAAAATTATACGTCGGAACGGCGGGATGGTCTTATAAGGATTGGGTTCCTTCTTTCTATCCTAAAAATCAATCCGGCAATTTTGATTGGCTGGAATTTTATTCCCACTACTTTAACTGCGTGGAAGTGAATTCAACTTATTACGCTTATGTATCGGATAAAGTTATTGCCGCGTGGCTGCGCAAAACCGAAGAACTTGATGACTTTGTCTTTACAATAAAACTCAACAAAGATTTTACTCACGTTAGAAAGTATGATCCGCAAAAAATAAAAGCGGTTAATTATACTTTGGATTTGTTAAGCAAAGAAGAACGGCTGGGGGGACTACTGATTCAATTTCCCTACTCCTTTATGTTTAATGATCCCAACGCAAATTATGTTAGAGAGCTTAAAGAAGTATTTCAAAATTTTATCTGCTTTATTGAAGTGCGGCATAAATCATGGCTTAATAAAAATGCCGTCGATTTTTTAGAAGAAATTGATCTCCCCTACACCACAATTGATCAGCCGTTAATTGGAGAAGCTTTACCATTTAAACCAATTGTTATAAATGGAAAAGCTTATGTCCGTCTGCACGGAAGAAATGCGGAAGGGTGGAAAAAATCGATAAATAATTTCGGTAAAAAACAATCTTACCAGGAACAAAGCGATAGATACAATTATCTTTATTCGCCCGGTGAAATAGTTGAGATAAACGATAGCATCAAAACCATTCTTGAAAAAGCAAAAGTAGCTTTTGTAATTACAAACAATCATCCCGGCGGCGGAGCGGTTGCCAATGCTTTTCAATTAATGAATCTGCTGATGGAGAAAAAAATTATTATTCCCGATACTACTTTAAAAGCTTATCCAAATTTAATACGGATCGCCGTATGAGAACTATTTTTCATCTTGATATGGACGCGTTTTTTGTATCCGTGGAAAGAGTTTTAAATCCTAAGCTGGAAGGAAAACCGGTAATTGTAGGGGGCGATCCGCACGGCGGTAGAGGCGTTGTGGCGGCTTGTTCTTACGAAGCAAGAAAGTTCGGACTCCATTCCGCTATGCCGATAAGAACGGCTTACAAACTTTGTCCCCATGGCATATATCTTCACGGTCATTACGATGAGTATGTGCGTTACTCAAAAGCGGTAAAAAATATTTTAACTAATTACGCGCCGGTTATTGAGCAAGCTTCTATAGATGAGTTTTATATCGACTTTACAGGATGCTCTCATCTTTACGGAAGTTATCCTTCTCTCGCGTCAAAACTTCAGCGGGAAATTAATAAGAAACTTCATCTCCCCTGTTCTATCGGAATATCGGGAAATAAAGTTACTTCAAAGATCGCTTCCGATTATAAAAAACCAAACGGAATTACTTATATCAGCCCTGGCGGAGAGAAGAAATTTCTTGCCTATCTTTCGGTGCAGGTTATTCCCGGCGTGGGAAAAGTAACTTTAAAAGAGCTTAACCAAAAAGGGATCTATTTTATTAGAGATATTACAAATCTTCCGCAGGATTATTTTGCCGCCGCTTTTGGAAAACATGGTATTGATCTTTGGAATAAAGCTAACGGCGGGGGACCTGAATATCTAACGGTTGAAAGAGAACAGAAAAGTATTTCACACGAAACAACTTTTTTGAATGATATCCTTTCTATAAAAAAAATTGAGGAGACTTTATTTGATCTTTCCGCTAAACTTTCTCAATCATTAAAAGAAAATAATTGGATATCATCAACTATCACTTTAAAGCTTCGCTACTCTGATTTTAAAACATTAACAAAAGCAAAAACCATAAAGCATTCGGATGACCCGATAATCATATATAATATTGTTAAAAATTTATTTGAAAAATCTTATACAAGGCGCGTGGCAGTTAGACTAATAGGAATAAAGGTAACAAATTTTATGGAAAGCTCATCGCAGCAGTTTTTATTCGATGATATTTTTATAAAGCGGGGGAAAATAATCGACGCCATAAATACCATCCGCACAAAGTACGGCTACTCCGTTATTCAAATGGGGGCTAAAACTTCTATCTCATCTTAAAACATTTTGGACACCGAAAACCTATTCAAAAAAAACATCTCAATACTTGTATGTTTTAGTTTTTCCCTATATTTTTCAAGTGGGATTTCCCACTATAAAAATTATTGGAGTTAGTATGTCTGAAATAATTGAAAACGAATACACCGCAGTTATCGATAATAAAAAAAGATTAACGATTCGCGGCGCTAAACATAGCCACTATGCCGTTCAAGTTTTTAAGGATGGAAAAATTGTACTCAATCCCCGCATTTTAGTTGATCCAAATATTATTCCTAAGAGTACATTAAAAATAATAGATAACTCTGTCGCCAATATGAAAAAAGACAAAATTTCAAAACCTCTTAATCTGAAGAAATACAAATAATGTCTTATGACTTTTGAAATTGTTCTTGGTATTCCAGATGTTGAAGATTATTGGAATGATCTCAATAAGAAATATGATAGCGGTAAGTTAACAGGCAAAGAAAAAATACTCTTTAATAAACTTATTAAAACATTACGTTTATTGGAGACTAATCCTCGCTCTAATAGTCTATCCACTCATGAGATTAAGGCTCTAACAATTAAATACGGTTTCAAAGTATTTCAATCATATCTTGAAAATAATGTGGCCGCGGCAGGTAGAATATTTTGGTGTTATGGACCAGAAAAAAGTCAAATCACAATTCTCGCAATCGAACCTCATCCGGAAATGAAATCAAGATCATATTCTCGCATCAAACTTTCCAAACCACCTGATAGAAGAAAAAAGAAATAATTTATTATTGATAAATGTTTATTAATAGGAAGTATAATGGATAATAACTATACACCTTTATTATTTACATCTGCCAGCGCGGTTGGATTATCATCAAGAGTTTGAATAACGCTAAAGCTTCCGTCCGTCTCCAAAATTACAGCTCCTGTTTTATCTAAGGAACTTATTCCGTTCCCTCTAATTGCAGCTAAGATTTCAGATTCCGTTACTCTTTCTTTTTTCATATCCTCTTTTAAGAAATTTCCTTTGTAAAAAAGAAGTGTAGGTTCCGCCTTAACAACATCTTTCAGAAATTTAGACCGCACTGTAGACCATGTAACAACAAATTGAAGGAGCACAAGTAAAGCCAAGGCCGCTGCGCCGTCAGACAAAGCAATACTATTTGAAACAATTGTGCTTGCCAGAATTGATCCAAATGCTACAGTAATAATAAAATCAAACGCATTCCATTTAGATAAAGTGCGTTTGCCGGATATCCGAAGCAAAAGAACAATAAATACGTAGGAAAATATCCCGATTAAAAATATATCGAGTAAAGTTGACCACTTTGAAAAATAC
Organism: uncultured Bacteroidota bacterium; assembly: GCA_963782985.1. GTDB lineage: Bacteria > Bacteroidota > Ignavibacteria > Ignavibacteriales > Ignavibacteriaceae > CAVSWT01. The sequence continues at coordinate 51,104 of CAWALU010000007.1, read as the reverse complement.
ATTTTCTCCTCGCTATTTTATTATAAAGAAAAAGTATTAATATTTAAAAGCCACCCAGCATCCAGTAAAGAATTAAAAAAATAATAACAGTTGAGAAACATCCGCATCCAAGTTTTTTGGCGCCCCAGCCAGCAATTAAAGTTTTAAAAATGTTGTTCATAAAATCCTTTTTGAGAAGTGGATGTAAGATATAGAATTATTTCAAAAAATAAATTGATTCAACCGTCTTCTGAAGTTTTAATAGCGCTTGGGTTCGCATTGTGTTATTGGAGCTATCAAACTTATTATTAAAAATGGGAGGGGAAATTAATAGAAGCAATGAACAGCATCCGTACAAAATATGGCGCCCGGAAGTCAATTGGAAGCGGCTGGAACTGCATATTAATTGTTTTAGATATGCGATAGCGTAATTAAAATCTCTAATTACCTTCACTAATTGCAAAAAAAAATTCCCACCATAGTGGGAATTAAAGTGTAATTTAATTTTAGTTTTAAGATAAATTTCTAATTCACTTTTTCATCTTTCTTAATCGGCACAAAACCAAAGTGTTGATTTGCCGGCGCATCAGTTTTTATTTCGCCAAACCTTGCTTCAAATTTATCAATGTTATCCTTTAAGGCCTTCATCAACATTTTTGCATGTTGGGGCGTAGTAATTATTCTTGCGTGAACTTTTGCTTTTGGAACGCCGGGAACAATGCGCGTAAAATCAATAATAAATTCCGCCGGCGAATGTGTAATTATCGCTAAGTTAGAATAAATTCCCTCAGCTTCTTTTTCGCCAAGCTCTATATTTATTTGTTGACCTTGATTTTGATTTTCTTGAGCCATAATAATATTTTAATATAATTTATAAAATTATTGTCTTAAAGCATCAGCTTTATTAAAAGCTTCCGTTGCTTTATCCTGCATACCTAAAACCGTATAGACTCGACCGAGTAATTCAAACATTTGCGGCTCGTCAGATTTTTTCTCCACAACTTTTTCAAGGTAAGGCAAAGCCTGCTGATATTTTTCTTTGTATTGGCTATTGTTCATTTCACCTTTATCTTCGGCTTCTTTGTTTATTGCAGTTCCCCATCTAACGTAGGTAACAGCTAAATTATATATTGCATTTTCATAAGTTGGATCAATTGCCAAAGCTTTTGTGAATTGTTCTTCAGCGCCGGGATAATCGGCAGCTTGAAGCAAAAGAACTCCGTAGTTGTATTTGTAAAATTGGTTATCAGGTTCAGCTTTAATTCCTTCTTTAAAAATATCTTTAGCAACGTCAATTTTATTTGCGCTTATATAAGCGTTTGCTAAAGTTCTTAATATATCTGAATCGGATGGATAAACTTTTCTGCCGTCTTCTAAAACTTTTATTGTTTTGTTAAAATATTCTTGAGCTTTAACGCTGTCGGTAGCTTTTAATTGATTTCCTTTATCATATAAAATTTCGCCAAGGTATTTGTAACCTTCGGCTGATTTATCAATATCAATAATTTTCTGCAGCGGTTCAATTGCGGCGTCATAATCGCCTTTACTTATATAAACGAAGGAAAGATTTTTATAAGCGCTGGTAGAATCAGCCTCAATCATAATGGCATTTTTAAAAGCAGCCACCGATTTATCTAACAAAACTTTGCTGCTGTCTTCATCGGTTGTTTTAGTCCCTTTCTGATAAAGAGTAACGCCTTTGTTAAATTGATTAGCCCAATAATATACTTTTGATTTTTGAATGTCATCCGCAAATTTATTGCTGATTGCAAGCGACTTATTATAAGCGTCGACCATTTTACCATAATTTTCTTGCTCGCCATTTACAAATCCCAATAAGTAATAACCTTCGTCGCTTTTTGGGTTTTTTTCAACTTCTCTATTTAGCGATTCCAAAGCTTTGTCATATTGCTTTTGCTGAATATAAAGTTTTGCGCTTGTTAATTCAGTAGATGAGCATTGAAACCCGGTAAATGCAAGCCCAAATAGTAAAACTAATGCTATTAAAATTTTTGAATGTTGCATCTTTTCTCCATTTGATTGATCTAATTTGTGAATTCAAAATTACAGTTTTAGTAAAGTATAGTCAAGAAACGAAAATGCCGATGTATTTTATTTCATTTATCAAAAACCTCAACTTTAGTCTTCCTATTCTAAATTTATTTTAAATTGATTTTCCTACTTTTAAAGAATATTTTTAAGTTCAAAAGAGAGGAAATTTTGAACTCAAAACAAATCGTAAACTCGATTCCAAAAGTTCTGCTTCACGATCATTTAGACGGCGGGCTTAGACCCCAAACCATTATTGAATTAGCCGCAGATTTAAAGTACAAAAAACTTCCCACCAAAGATTCCATTGAATTAGGCGAATGGTTTCACCGCGGCGCCAACAAAGGAAATTTAGTTGAATACTTGCAAGGTTTTGAACATACTACGGCAGTAATGCAGACCAAAGACGCTCTGGAACGCGTTGCTTATGAGATGATGGAAGATATGAAGAATGACGGCGTTTGTTATGTGGAAACAAGATTCGCCCCGGTTTTCCATACAGAAAAAAAATTATATTATGAAGATGTTGTTAGCGCTGTGCTTGACGGTTTAGAACGAGGCAAAAAAGATTTTGGCGTAGGTTACGGCTTAATACTTTGCGGTATGCGGAACATGAAAAACACATTAGACATTGCAGAACTTGCAGTCAACTTCCGGAAGCAGGGCGTAATTGGTTTTGACCTCGCGGGCGAGGAAGGCGGCTATCCGCCCAAAAGACATATTGAAGCTTTTCAATTTATACAACGCGCAAATTTTAATATTACAATCCACGCGGGAGAAGCGTTCGGAAAGGAATCTATCTGGCAGGCAATTCAATGGTGCGGGGCGCATAGAATTGGACACGCAACGCATTTAGTTGAAGATTTTATTTTAGATAAGAAGGGAAACGTTGCCGGCTTTGGAGATCTTGCTCAGTATGTTTTGGATAAAAGAATTCCGCTTGAAATTTGTTTGCTCAGCAACGTTCACACCGGCGCGGTTGATAAAATTGAAAACCATCCGTTCGGTATTTTGTTCAAAGAAAAATTTAGAGTTACGCTTAACACAGATGATAGATTGATGAGCGATACTACAATGACAAAAGAATTTTTAACGGCAATTGAATATTTCAATTTAACGTTAGAGGATTTAGAAAAAATTACTCTCAATTCAATGAAGTCCGCTTTTATTCCTTATAAAGAAAGATTAAAATATATTTATGATATAATAAAACCGGGCTATCAAAATATAAAAGATCAATTATTATCATTTAAAAACTTTTCGGAGACAGATGAAAAAATTATTCACAAATTATAATTTTGAATTTGATAAAAATGAAAAAAAACTTTTATCAACTTTCTGCAAACAAACTTTAAAGCAAGTTCAAGGCGATAGCAAATTTTTTGCCGAAGAACGGGCTTTCAATTCTATATTAGATAAATTAAATGGAACTGATGAAACTGTAAAATTCACCAAGGACGAAAGAACAAGATTAAAATATCAGCTTGAACAAAATGTAAAATTTATTCAAAAGGAAATGAGCAAAAGCTGGTTCATTAAAAAGTGGCTGTACAAATCAATGCTGAAACAATATGAAAATATTCTTGAAACTCATTTTAAAGGATGAGGAATTGGAGGAATGAAGATTTGTATTTTGTTTTGTTCAACCCACTAAAAATAGAAATATATTATGAGTGCAAATAAAAATATTAAAGCTCCGCATGGCAAAACACTTTCCTGCAAAGGCTGGATTCAAGAAGCCGCAATGCGTATGCTTATGAATAATCTTGATCCCGAAGTTGCAGAACGTCCGGAGGATTTAATTATTTACGGCGGCAGCGGAAAGGCGGCAAGAAATTGGGAAGCCTATCACGCAATTATAAATTCTTTAAAAAATTTGGAGAATGATGAAACGCTTTTAGTGCAGTCGGGCAAACCTGTAGGAATTTTTAAAACTCACACAAATGCGCCGCGTGTAATTATCTCAAACTCTATGCTCGTTCCTGATTGGGCAAACTGGGATGAATTTAGAAGACTCGAAAATTTGGGCTTAACAATGTACGGACAAATGACTGCGGGAAGCTGGATTTACATTGGAACGCAAGGTATACTGCAAGGCACTTATGAAACTTTTGCTGAGTGCGCCAAAAAATATTTTTCCCATGCCGGTGATAATTCAATTGGAACTTTAAAAGGAAAATTTCTTTTAACGGCCGGTCTTGGCGGAATGGGCGGCGCTCAGCCTTTAGCCGCTACTATGAACGGCGCGGCTTTTTTAGGAATTGATGTTGATGAATCGAGAATTAAAAAAAGATTAGATACAGGCTACATCGATAAAATTTCTTATAATCTTGATGAAGCTTTAAATTTAATTCTTCAAGCAAAAGAAAATGGCGAAGCGCTTTCAATTGGATTAGTTGGAAATGCCGGTGAAATTTTACCGCAAATTTTAGGAAAAAATATTATTCCGGATATTCTCACCGATCAAACTTCTGCGCATGATACTCTTAATGGATATGTTCCGATGGGGATGAGTTTTACTGAAGCTATTCAGTTAAGAAAAAGTGATCCGAATACTTATATAAAAAAATCAAAAGCAACAATTGTAAAACATGTTCAGGCAATGCTGGAATTTAAAGAACGCGGCGCCATTACTTTTGACTACGGAAATAATATACGCGGCGAGGCAAAAGAAAATGGAGTTGAAAATGCGTTTGATATTCCCGGCTTTGTCCCGGAATTTATAAGGCCACTTTTTTGCGACGGCAAAGGTCCGTTTAGATGGGCGGCGCTATCCGGCGATCCCAAAGACATTTTTGAAACAGACAAAGCAATTAAAAAAACCTTCCTTAATAATGTAGCTTTATGTAATTGGATTGATATGGCTCAAAAAAAAGTTCACTTTCAAGGTTTGCCGGCGCGCATTTGCTGGCTGGGTTACGGTGAGCGAGCTAAGATGGGAAAAATTTTTAACGACTTAGTCGCCGAAGGAAAAGTTTCTGCGCCAATTGTTATCGGCAGAGATCATTTGGATTGCGGTTCAGTCGCCTCGCCAAACAGAGAAACTGAAGCAATGAAAGACGGCAGCGATGCAATTGCGGATTGGCCAATTTTAAATGCTATGTTAAATTCAATTGGCGGCGCAAGCTGGGTTTCCGTACACCACGGCGGCGGAGTTGGAATAGGAAAATCAATTCATGCGGGAATGGTTATAGTTGCCGATGGAACTAAAGAAGCCGAAGAAAGACTTGAGCGAGTTTTAACTTATGATCCCGGTATGGGAATTATTCGCCACGCCGACGCCGGTTATGAAAGCGCAATTGAAAACGCGAAAAAATTTGAAATTAAAATTCCTATGAGAGTAGCTATTAAATAATGAAATGGTGATTAGCCGCCTGGCTCTTTTGAAAAGCAATCAATATTATTTTCATTGTCATTGCGATGGCGATTAGCCGAAGCAATCTCATTATTGATTTTGAGATTGCTTCACTCGAAGACTCATTCGCAATGACAAAAAAGTTATTCTTTTGATAAATAAAAGCAACGTTTTTTTCGGTAACTAGTAAAGAACCAATTAACTTTTTAATCAACCATGTAAACTTGTAATAGAATTTGTAAAATAAATAAAAATATAAAAGGATAACCTATGAAAATTTTAATAGCCGACAAATTTCCCGATCCATATATCGAAGAATTTAAGAAGTTATATTTAGATGTGATAAATTCCCCAAAGCTTGGTGAAAATGATCTTCCCGAAGCGGCTAAAGAAACTGATATATTAGTTGTTCGTTCCACTGTGGTAAACAATGAATGCATTAATAATTCAAACAAGCTTAGCTTAATAATTCGCGCGGGAGCCGGCGTAAACAATATTGATATTAAAGCTGCAAATGAAAAAGGAATTTTTGTAGCAAATTGTCCGGGTAAAAATAGCATTGCCGTTGCGGAACTTTCAATGGGTTTGATTTGCGCAATTGACAGAAGAATTCCTGAAAACGTAATTGATTTTAAAAACGGCAAGTGGAACAAAGCGGTTTATTCAAAAGCTGAAGGTTTGTACGGAAAAACTTTAGGCGTTGTCGGCGTCGGGCAAATCGGAACAGAATTAATTTATAGAGCGCAGGCTTTTGGATTAAAAGTAATAGCCTGGTCTCGTTCCTTAACCAATGAAAAAGCTGAGAGTTTAGGAATTGAAAAGTCTGAAACGTTGGATAACTTATTTAGCCAGGCTGATATTGTTTCTTTTCATCTCGCGCAAAACGCCGATACAAAAAAAATCATTTCAAAAGAATTAATTTCTAAATTAAAAAAAGGAGCTTATGTAATTAATACTTCCCGAGCCGGCGTTGTTGATGAAGAAGCATTAATTAGTTCCGCTAAAGATGGCAAAATATTTTTGGGACTCGATGTTTTTAATAATGAGCCGGAAGGAAAGGAAGGTAGCTTAACAAGCGAGTTAATTAATACGCCGAATGTTTATGTAACTCATCATATCGGAGCTTCCACCGAGCAAGCGCAAAACGCAGTTGCGGAAGAGACAGTAAATATTGTTTCGGATTATGTGAATTTAGGCGAAGTAAAAAATTGGGTGAACCGATGCAAACAAACCGCCGCTAAATATCAAATTATAATACGTCATTACGATAAGCCGGGAGTTCTTGCAAGAGTTTTAAACCTATTAAGCTTAGAAAAAATAAACGCGCAGGAAATGGAAAATGTTATTTTTGACGGCGAGAAAACGGCTTGCTGCACAATAAAATTGGATTTAAAACCTTCAGACAAAATATTGAAAGAAATGCCGGAAAAGGAAGACGAAATAATTAATGTGTCTATAGTTGAATTATAATATTTTTTCCGAGTCTTAGCGGCTACTTAAATAAATTTTATATCAATCATTTCTTTTATCACTCCGTGAAAATAAGGCAGCTGCATCAGGCTTTGTATTCCTTCGATATCCTGTTCTTCTAATTGAACAGTTACCGAAGGCAAGTTAGAAACTATATAATTTTGTGATTCATCGCTAAATTTTTTTAACGATTCTAATTTTTCAAAATTATCATAATATGATGAAGAACTTTTAATCAATTCTGATTCAACTTTTTTTAAATTTTCTTCAGAAGTAGAAACTAAAATATAAGGCACAAAAGGAAGCGACAAAAAATCAACAAACTCTTCGGCGAAACTTATTGCTTCATTGAAAATATTATTTTCAAAATTGGCGTCGCCTACTACGAGCAAATTTTTATCTAAAATATGCTTTGATTTGTTTTCAACGGTTAATTGTTCAGCGCTTAATTTAATTTGAACCTCGGCGCCGTACATTTCTTTTAAATAAAATTTTAGAAAGAATTACGTCAATTGAAGAAACATCGCCCATCAAAAATAATTCGCTTACTTTTGTTTCATCTTTTTTAAAATGAATATAACCGTTGCTTAGCGAGCCTTCGAAAGAAATCCCAAAATTCTTTGAAACAAATAAATTTTTATTATTTATGATATCTGTAGTAGGAATTAAACCAACGTTCTCTTTATCAGAAATAACATTTTTAACCAATAACGCCGATGGAGAATATTTAATTACACTTTGTAATTCCGATGGAAGGTTAGCAGATAGATTTTTAGCAAAAATATTATTTGGAAAGTAAATCATTTTTCTTTTGTAAGTTTAAATAATTTTAATTGTGAAGCCTAAAATAAACGTTACAATATTAAAACAGAATTATTCCGGATATTTTTTGGCTTTCAAACAAAGCAAAATTTTTTATGACAAGTCTTAAATCTATTCTAAAATATATAATGGCATTGCTTTATATAATTGCAGGGGCAAATCATTTTATAAATACTGATTTTTATTTAAAGATTGTGCCTTCATTTTTGCCATTACATTTATTACTCGTTTACGTAAGCGGGTTTTTTGAAATACTATTAGGCTTATTAATTCTTCCGCCAAAATTTACCAAATATGCCGCGTGGGGATTAATAATTTTGTTAATATTTATTTTCCCGGCAAATATAAACATGGCGATAAATCCTGAAAGTTATCCTGAAACAAGTTCAATTGTTTTGTGGTTAAGATTACCGGTACAATTTATTTTAATTGGGTGGGCTTACTGGTACACAAAGCCAATAAAGAAAAAGTTAAAACTTTAATGCAGCTTGCTTAAACTATCCTTCGCTTTTTTATGACTATCATAAATTGCAAAAACGCTGATAACCAATCCGAGTGAAATCACCATACCAAAAATAGAAATACTTTTTGCATCAAAAATATTATACAAAATTGAAGAGAACCGTGAAGCGTAATTTGCTATATGATCTCCCACAGAAACTGCTGTAGAAGCCCCCGAAATATTAATAATTTGCGACAGCATAATTCCAACTAAAACAAAAATTATGAGCATAATAAAAGTGGAAATGGAAAAAATAAAATATTTATCTAACTGTTTTGCTTTTGCTTTTCTTCTTACTTTTTCCATAACTTTTTCAGTAAAGCCGACGCTAATTTCGTCTTCTTTTATTCTCATTAATTCCAAATGAATTTTTTTAAGCTCCTTAAATTTCCTAAAATCTTCGGGAGAATTGTTTAACTGTTTTTGTACGTCTAAATATATTTTTTCATTCAAATCGCCGTCAATAAATTTATTTAAAATTTCATCCGTCAGTTTAATCATAATAATTCCTCCAGGTAATTATTTTTTGCAACAATATCTCTAAGCGCATTACGCGATCGATGCAGAATTACTTTTACATTTGCTACAGAAATTTGCATAATTTCGCCAATCTCTTCGCAAGACATTTCATTAAGATAAAACATAGAAATTACAGCGGCGTATTTTTCAGGAAGTTTTTCAATTATTTTATTTATGAAGATTGAAATATCTTTCTGCTCCAAAAGTTTAAACTCCGACTCATCAAATAAATTTAAATGATCTTCAATTGAAGTCATCTCATTCGTAATTTTTCTTTTTTGAATTGAAATTCTAGATAAAGCAGTGTTATAAACTATTCTATAAAACCAGGTCGAAAATTTAGAATCGCCTTTAAAACTTTTTAAATTGTTAAAAGTTTTTAGAAAACAATCTTGCAAAACTTCTTCGGCTTCCATTTCATTTTTAAGCATCCTTTTTAAAAGAGAGAATGCTTTATTTTTATAACGGTCAATCAGAAGTGAAAAATCCGAATGATTCCCTCTAACAATGGATTCAATTATTTCCAAGTCCGTTAAATTTTTCATCTTCTTTTTAGACTTACTATTTAAATCAAAGGTTACAATATGGAAGCGCGTTTAACTTACGCCGAAAAATACTTTTGAGATTTATTAAAATCAATTTATTGATTGTGTAACCTATCTGCGGCAACCATAGTCATAAGCTATAGAAACAAAATTAAAGGAATTAAAAAATGAAAACAGAGTTAATTGGAGTATTTATACCCATAATTTTTATTCTAGTTGTCGGATTAATAATAGTTACATTCTATTATTTTAGATCGCGAGAAAGGCAAATGCTAATAGAAAAAGGATTGGATGCCCATTCAATAAAGGAATTTTTTGAAAACAAGAGAGACCCAAATCGCTTGATTAAAATTGGAATTATTGTATTGGGATTTGGGATAGGCTTAGGCTTAGGATTAATACTTCAGGATACTTTAGACAAAGATTATTGGGTGCCATTTCTATTATTTGTATTTACCGGAATTGGGTTTATAGTGGCAAATAGATATTCCGTAAAGAAGGCAGAAAAAATTTGAAAATAAAAATGCCTCCATTTAGGAGGCATTTAAAAAAAATCACTCTTGTTCCAGCAGCCACCTTTCAGCATCAATAGCAGCCATACAGCCCGAGCCTGCGGCGGTAACAGCTTGACGATAAATTTTATCAGCCACATCGCCTGCGGCAAACACGCCTTCTATTTTTGTAAATGAAGTTCCCGGTTTAACTTTTAAATAGCCGGTTTCATCCGTATCTAAAAAATCTTTAAATAAATCAGTGTTGGGTTTATGTCCAATTCCGATAAACAAACCATCAGCTTGAATTTCCTGAGTTGTGTTATCAATTGTGTCCTGCAAAATTAAACCGGTCATAATTTTTCTGCCGTTTTCTTCTCTGCCCAATACTTCTTTTACAACTTTGTTGGTAACAAATTTTATTTTAGGATTTTTCTTCGCCCGATCCAACATAATTTTGGAAGCTTTAAACTCATCACGTCTATGAACTATTGAAACTTCAGAGGCGAACTTAGTTAGAAAGTTTGCTTCTTCCATTGCAGTATCGCCGCCGCCGACAACAATTACTTTTTGATTTTTAAAAAAGAATCCATCGCAAGTTGCACAGGCGGAAACACCGTAACCCATATATTTGCTTTCGCTTTCAATTCCCAGCAATTTGGCGGAAGCGCCGGTGGCAATAATTATAGCATCTGCCGTGTGCGTCTCATCGTAAGTTTTTATTGTGAACGGTCTTTTTGAAAAATCAACTTCAACAACTTCTTTATAAATTGATTTAGCTCCGAATCTATGCGCTTGTTTGCGCATTACGTCCATTAACATTGGACCTTGTATTCCATGTTCAAAGCCGGGATAATTTTCCACTTCAGTGGTGATAGTTAATTGTCCGCCCGGCTGCATTCCTTCAAAAATAACCGGCTCTAAATTAGCGCGTCCGGTATATAATGCCGCTGTAAAGCCTGCGGGACCAGATCCAATAATTATTATTTTATGATGATTTTTATTTTGTTCCGACATTTACGCTCCAATCAATATTTTGAGTAAGAAAAACTCTAAATTAATAATTTAATTCTAAAACGTTAGATACTTTTTTGTTAGAAAAGTTTCACTTTAATTTTCTTCAAGAATAAACGCAGCGTTTCTTTTAAGCCCTTTTAATTTTGTTCTTTTAACCGGGCTATCTTTAAATCGTTTACTGAAATCTTCTTGATTCATATTTATAATTTCATTTAAATCTATTTCTTTATTTTCATTTTGAGGGGAGAAATCGTGTTCAAAAGTTTGTTGGGAAAATTTATTATTCCAGGGACAAACATCCTGACATATATCGCATCCAAAAATCCAATTATCAAATTCACCTTTAAACTCTTTAGTAATTTCATTTTTATTTTCTATTGTTAAATATGATATACATTTATTTGCATCAACAACATACGGTTTAACAATAGCATTTGTGGGGCAAGCGTCCAAACAGGCAGTGCAGGAGCCGCAAAAATCTTCAATAGAAGTTGAGTAATTAAATTTACGATTGCTAAAAATATTGGCGATAAAAAACCAGCTGCCGATTTCTTTATTGATTACATTCGTATGTTTACCGAGCCAGCCCAAACCTGACCTTACGGCCCAGGCTTTATCCATAACTGGTCCTGTATCGACATACGATATGGCTTCAAATTCAGAATCGATCGCTTGCAATTTTTTTATAAAGCTTTTTAGTTTATCCCAAATTATTAGATGATAATCTTTTCCCCAGGCATAGCGGGAAATTTTGCCGTTAGTTTTTTTGTTGGAGTACGTTTCATTCGTATAATAATTTAGTCCAAGCGAAATAACGGTTTCGGCGGAGCTTAAAATACTTTTTATGTTTTTTCTTTTATCAAAATTTCGGGACATATAATGCATATCAGCGTTGTATCCCAACGAAATCCATTCATTCAGCTTTATACTTTCTTTAGTTAGCTCTTCAACTCTTGCAAAACCTACGAGATCAAATTTTAAATCATTAGCTATTTCAATTACAATTTCATTTGTCAAATTCATTTGCTGTTTACCATTTAAAATTTTTCTTTATCACTTTAACATAAACATCATCATTAATAATTTTTGTTTCGTAGTTATCTAAGCCTTTTGATCCCAACTGCGTTTTTCCAGTTCTTAAATTAAACATCCAGCCATGCGCAGGGCAAACAACACAATCATCTTCAATAAATCCGTCATAAATTAGCGGCGAGCGCTGGTGAGGGCAGACATTACTTAACGCGAATACTTCATCATCAATCTTAAAAATTGCAACTTGCTCATCGTCTATTAAAAATTTCTTGCCAATTTTATTTTTGAGTTCATTTAATTTGCAAGCTCTTTTAAATCCATCAGAAACCAAGTCATCAAAAAGATTTAAATTTTTCATCAGTATCAAAACCTTTATCAGTTTTTTTTACGGTGATTAGATCATTATAAGGATCGTGTTCTAAAAATAATTTCCAATTTTCATTAACGGCTTTGGGCAATATTTTTTTCTTTTCCGCAACTGTCATTAAAGGCTGAAGATCATAACCCATAACGTAGGGCAAACTGACGTGGGAAGAAGTTGGGAATAAATCACCGCAGTACAAAATAGTATTTGCAGAATCAGAAATTTTTAAAATCTGCTGCGCAAAAGTATGACCATTAACTAAAATAAGTTCTATTTCATCATCAAAAAAAGTTTCTCCATCTATTAAATTTAATACGCCGGCATCCATTAAGGGAATGAAATTCTTTTTAATATAGCTGCCTGCATCTCTTTCCGAAGGCGAAACAGCCCACTCGTAATTCCTTTTTTGAACATAATATTTTGCGTTTGGAAATGCCGGAATAAATTTTCCGTTATAATGATTCACCGCTCCTCCCGCATGGTCAAAATGTAGATGCGTTAATATTACATCGGAAATATCTTGCGGTAGTAAACCTAAATTAGCTAAAGCTTGAGTTAAAGAATTTTCTGATTGATTGATTTGATAAATTTCTTCAGACCTCACATCCCATTTATTTCCCATTCCGGTATCAACTAAAATTTTTCTATTTTCTGAAATGAGAAGTAAATTTCTTGTTACCAGAGGGATTCTATTTTTTTCGTCGGCTGGATTGGTTTTTTCCCATAAAGGCTTGGGAATAATTCCAAACATGGCGCCGCCGTCCAAAGCAAAACTTCCCGAATTTACAATTTGAAGTTTATATTTTCCAACTTTCATACTTTACCGATTAAGTGGAATAAAATTTGTACATATTTAGATGACCAGTAAATAGTTACAATAAGATAAGTATTTACTAATTCCGATAAAATTAATCAAAAAATAGAAACTTCGCTAAAAAATAAGGAATTATATGCCAAATAATAATTTTTTACAATCTTCAAGGCAAGCTCAAAAAATTGATAATATTATTTCCCGACCTGATTTGTTGGAAAAAATTCGTGAAGATTTTAATTTAGGAAATTATGAAACCACTGTTAGTAAGGCATTTAAGTTTTTAGAGAGAAGTTATATTTCGTCTGCTTTGAAGTCGAATGAAATTTTTGATAGTTCTAATAAGGAATATTTGAATTTACTAGACGAAAAACAAACATCTGAACTTAAAACGCTAAATCTTAAAATGTTGGGTGCAATGTATTGGATAAGAAATTTCAATAGCGCAAAAGATGATTCCCAATACGCAGCACAACATGTTTTGGCTTATGTGGACTTGCAATTAAAATTAATAAATCAGCAAAAAAATTAATCCCATAGTTAAATAATTTTATTCTATCATCTTTTTTTTATAGTTCTATCCTGCCTACTCCACAAAAAAAGCCGGGAATTTATTAATAACAGCATTTTCAATAATTTCCGCAGTATTCTTAAATCCAAAACTTTTTGTATTTATTATTAAATCATAAAATAAATTGTCTTCTATATTTTTACCAAACGCGGTTAACAAATATTTTTCCCTTGAAGAATCTTCCCGTTTTAAATATTCCAAGGCTACTTTGGAATTAAGATTATATAATTCCATTATATGATTTATTCTGAATTCCAATGTGGATACTAATCTTACATGAAATACATTTTGGAGTTTTCGGGTAATGATATTTGCTCCTCGTCCAATTATAATCACGTTTCCATTTATTGCTAATTGAAGTATAGTATGAGTTGTTTTATGAATTAGATTCCATACCGGCGGATTACCACTTAACCATTCACTCATGAGCGAACTTACGACAGAAATCTTATCTTCTTCTAATATTTTGCCCAATCTTTTAGGTAACTTATTATCATCCAGCATTTTTTCTATTATATTCTTGTCAAATACGGTCCAATCAGGAGTATCTATCGTCTGTCTTTCTCTAAATAATTCTGAAAGGTGTTGGCTTACTTTATCGGCTCCAGCTCCACTTTCGCGAGAAATAGTAATGCAAACACCATGTTTTATTTTGTTACTCCCAGCCTTTTTTTCCTGAGATTGGACATATAATTTTGCTTTTTCATAAGCACCTGTTGTAAGCATAAAAATATCCTTTCTAAAAAATCACTAAAGTTTTTCTGTATTATTCTATGCTAATAACTTAATATTTGTTTAGACGATTTCAAATACAAAAGTACTCCAAGGATGGTGATTTAAAACTAAAAAGGGCATCACATATGTGATGCCCTTTTAGCTCCCTTTTTGTGTCAATCCATTTACCCCCAGCAATTATTCCCTTATATCCCTTCTTATTCTATCCCTTATCATAAAAATTAAATTAGGCAGGAACTACAATACAGCAATCTACAGGACAAACTTCAGCGCATTGAGGCGCATCATGTGTGCCTTCACATTCAACACATTTATCAGGAACTATATAGAAAAAATCGTTTGAATAAAATCCAGTTTTATCGGAAGGCGAAGGGTCATTTTCACCGTAAGTTTTGCCGTCTAATTCCCAATCATGTCCGCCTTCATAAATTGCACTATTGGGGCATTCAGGTTCACAAGCTCCACAGTTTATACATTCGTCAGTTATCGTTAATGCCATTTTATTGGTCTCCTATAAATCAGTTAGGGATATAATAATTATATGAATAATTTACATTTTTAATTACAGAAATATTATTACGAATTTTATGCCAGCGTGAGATTAAACACGCTGACGTTAAATTTTTTCGATTTTAGGTGAAATTAAGAAGATAATTAAATCTTAAACGAGTGTCTCATTTTCAATCGTGGGAATTTTGATAGGGGTTTTCTCTTTTTTGAGTTTGAAGGTTTGAGTAACTATGAGATTAGATAACTGTCGCATAATTCAACAGCGCCGCTAAATTTACCTGCCAATTCCATCTAAATATTCTTTTCGTTTTAGCAAGGTCTCTTTATCTTCAACATGATTAGGATCGGGGATGCAGCAATCAACGGGACAAACAGCGGCACACTGAGGTTCGTCATGAAATCCGACGCATTCGGTGCATTTATCGGGAACAATGTAAAAAAGTTCATTAGAAAAAAATTGGGTAGCTCCCATTGGCGATGCATCATTTTCTGCAAAAACCTTTCCTTGCAATTCCCATTCTGCGCCGCCTTCATATATTGCCGTGTTTGGGCATTCAGGTTCACAGGCGCCGCAATTAATACATTCTTCAGTTATCATTATTGCCATTAGAACATCTCCTCAAAAAAAATTGTTGGAATTTTAAAATCAATTTTACAAAATTAGAATTATAACTTCAATGAAATTAAGATGACAAATTTTACCATCCACCGCTTGCGCCGCCGCCCCCAAAAGAACCGCCTCCTCCGCCAAAACCCCCTCCGCCAAAGCCGCTTCCGCCACGACCCCCAAATCCACCGCCGTAATAAGTAAAACCCCCCCTTCCACCTCTTCCTTTTCGTCTAATCATCGACATAATAAAAAATAATACAAATAATAAAATTACAAATGAACCGCCAAAGGGTTTTTTATTGGAATCTTTTTTTACTTCTTTATACTCTCCCGCTATTGTTTTTATTATTGCGTTTACGCCTTCGCTAATTCCAGCATAATAATTATTATTCCTAAATTCGGGAACGATTACGTTTCTAATTATTGAACTTGATAAAGCATCGGGCAATGCGCCTTCTAAACCATAACCGACTTCTATTCTAACTTTTCGGTCATCCTTTACAACTAATAGTAAAACGCCATTATCATTTTTCTTAGTTCCAATTTTATTTTGAGTGGCGGTTTCTTCGGAATAATATTCAAGCGGGTAATTATCAAGCGTGTTAATCATTAGCCCAACTAATTGATTGCTTGTTGAATCCTCGTAAATTTTTAGTCTTCCATTTAAATCTTGCAGCTGAGAACTTTTTAATGTATTCGTTAAGTCTGTCATCCAGTTATCCAGTTTAGGAATTTTTGGCTGGCAAACCGCTGCCGATATAAAAATTATACAACTAAAAAAAACAAGCTTCATTAAAACTCAACTTTAGGCGGCGTTTCAGAACCAGCAACAGCTTTAAAATATTGCTTTTCGCCATAGCCTGTTATCCCGGCTACTATTGACATCGGGAATCTTTTTATAGTGGTATTATATTCTCTAACAACCTGGTTAAATCTTCTGCGTTCCACAGAAATTCTATTTTCTGTTCCTTCAAGCTGAGCCTGAAGCTGAAGAAAATTTTCATTCGCTTTTAGCTCAGGATAATTTTCAACTGTTACTAATAAACGCGACAATGCGCCGCTAAGCTGACCCTGCGCTTGCTCAAATTTTTGGAACGCCTGCGGATCATTTAATACTTCGGGCGTAACTTGCATTTGACTAACCTTTGCCCGCGCTTCTGTAACATCAGTTAATACGCCTCTTTCAAAATCTGCGTATCCTTTAACTGTATTTACAAGATTTGGAATTAAATCGGCTCTTCGTTGATATTGATTTTCAACCTGGCTCCAGCTCTCATTCACACTTTCATTTATCTGCACAAGTTGATTGTAAGAGCTTATTCCCCAAATAACTAAGGCTGCAACTATTATTAAAATTACGCCGCCTATGGAACAGCCAATTAGCGTCCCTCTTTTCATTAAACCTCCGATATGGTTTACAATTTATTTATAAATGAGTTAAAGAGAAATTAAGAAAATAATTTATTTTTAAATAATATGCCCCAAAATTTACTTCAATTTCTTGCTGCAAATTTTAGGGTTTTAAACCTTCAAATTTATACTGCAAATAAGCTAATGCTATATTACTAATATCTAAATTATTTTCTTCAGCAAATTTTTTAGCGTTCTGTAAATTACCATTATAAAATCTTAACCACAATAAATTACCGACGGCAAAACCGTCAAAAATTCTATCCTCGGCAAAAGCATTAATAGTTGTGTATCCCCATAAAATATTCCATCCGAGCGATAAAATTCCGCTTAAATAATTCCCCGTATAAAACTGCCCAAAACCCGGCAATACGGCGGATCCGATTAAAGCCCACGTAACTGAATATTTTTGTTCGTCAATATCTTTACAAAAATTTATTAGTGAAGAATCAATTTTACTTTTTTCAAAAAATTGCGAAGCGCTTTCCCAATCATCGGCAAATATATTTGCCCAGCCAAGCCAGTAATAAATTTCATTTAACTTTTTATTGAATCGGAAATCCGCTTCCATTTCTTCCAATAAATTAATTGCATTCTCCGTAGTTCTTCTTAAAATATTGCATCTAATTTTTTCGATTTTAGAATTATAAATTTCATTAAAATTTTGAGCTTCAATTTCAGATTTGGTAAAAAATAAAATAGCTTCTGAAAACTTCGCCCCCATTTTATATGATTTGCCAATCATAAAATTTGCGAGATAAGAATATTCCTTTTTATCATCAAAAAATAAAAGACGTTTATATTCTGTAATTGCGTCAAAATATTTTTCTTTGCTGAAAAGATTTTTTGCAATCTGCGCCTGCTTGTCAATATCGTTTTGCTGAGCGAATACAAAAACGCTTTTCATCAAAATAAAAACTAATATCAAAAATACTTTTATATTCATTAGAATATTATTTACAGAAATCAATTTTGGGAATAAAATAATTTTCACTTTCGAGATAAATATTTAACTCAGCATTGAAATTAAACATAAGTTTAGCGTTATAAATTTGCGCCGCCGCCGCCGAGCCGTAAATATTTCCCGCATAAAAAAATGTGCCCAATCCCGAAAAAAGCCAGCCCCGAAAATTATGATGAGCATGAAAATTATCGTAAGCAAGAAATGCAAAAACTCCAGTTGTAATAAATGCGGTAATTCCATCCCCGATTTGATCAGTATAAATTTTACCTAAACCGGGAATTAACGCTGACAATATTGAAGCAAACAAAGGCGATTTTGTCGTCGGCGAAGTTTTAAAATGGTAAAACTCGTTTATTTTTTTTTGTTCGCTTCTATTATAAATGGATAAAAATTTTTCTTTTAAAGGAAGTTCATCATCTGAATAAAAATAAGAGTAATTGTAAAGTTTAGATAAATTATTTTTATTTGAATCGCTCACAGCCTCATTATTAAAATTATTTTTAAAATTAATAAGATCAGATTTAAATGAACTTTTATAATATTCTAATTCAGCAATAGCAAAAAGGGGAGCGTTTGGTTGGATTTGAGAAAATATTCTTTTTGCTTCTAAATTTCCCCCCATATATGAATACGATAATCCTATTTTAAATTTTATTGTATCATCTTCACTTAATTTTAAATAATTATTGTATTCATTTATTGCGCGCAGATAATCTTGGCTGCAAAATAAATAGTCTCCGAATTTTTTAATATTTTCTGAATTGTAGTATTTAGGTGAGATAGAATTTTGAGGCAGCAAAAGCGGAGACAAAAAAATCAAGAGCAAAAAAGTTTTAAGCATTATTCTGCAACGGTTACTATCGGCGGAATATATTTTATTTTTTCTTCATCAAGTTCATATAAACTTTCGGGATCGTAAAAACGTCCGCCTTCAATAAATGGATAATGTTTATTCCTATTTACAAAATTTAAATCGCGAGTAAACCTATCGAAAAACATTAATGTTCCCTGAACAATATTTGTACTTTTTACAGAAGCGATTAGAAATGAAGAGCAGGAAGGTTTAAAGGGACAATTATCTCCGTCAACATCAGAAATAAAAAACCAATAAGCAGAGGCAAAACTATTTATTAAAACTTCGCTCGCGTTTCCGCCGTTAAAATTATAAGCTCTCGCGCTTTGTTTGGAAGGCAACTGATAAGAGTGATTAGCCTTTTCCCATTTTTCCCAATCAGTTTGCGTAAATGAAATTGAAGCGCAATATATAACTAACAAAATAATTTTCATTATTAAATTATTATGAATCGAGAAGGGCGCGTGATATAACCATTTTTTGAATCTCGGAAGTGCCTTCATAAATTTCAGTTATTTTGGAATCGCGTAAATATCTTTCCACTAAATACTCGCGCACATATCCGTAGCCGCCGTGAATTTGAATTGCGTCCAAAGCATTTTCAACGGCAATTTTTGAAGCATATAATTTTGCCATTGCCGCTTCTTTATAATAGGATTTGTCGGCATCCTTTAAAGCCGCCGCTTGAAAAGTTAAAAGTTTGGCGCAATCAACTTTAACCGCCATATCGCTTAGTTTAAATTGAATTGCCTGAAAATTTGAAATTTCTTTTCCAAACGCTTTTCTTTCTTTGGAATATTTTATTGAAGCCTCAAGCGATGCTTCCGCTATTCCAATTGCCTGAGAAGCAATTCCAATTCTACCGCCGTTTAAAGTGTTCATCGCAAAATTAAATCCTTTGCCTTCTTCCCAAATAATATTTTCAATCGGAACTTTGCAATTTTCAAAAGTTAAGCTGCAAGTGTCGGAACTTCTAATTCCCAGCTTGTCTTCTTTTTTTCCATGACCAAAACCTTCAGTTCCTTTTTCAACCAATAAAGTTGAAATTCCGCGATGACCTTTTTCTTTATCCGTAGTTGCCATAACTAAAAAATTATCGGCGGTGGTTCCGTTGGTTATCCAATTTTTTATTCCATTTAAAGTAAAATACTCCCCATTTTTTTCTGCTGTGGTTTTTTGTTTAGTTGCATCGCTTCCGGCTTCAGGCTCTGATAACGCGAATGCGCCGAGCTTTTCTCCTTTTGCAAGCGGCGCTAAATATTTTTCTTTTATAAAATCCGAACCATATTTTTCTAATCCAAAACAAACCAAAGAATTATTAACCGACATAATTACGCCGACGCTCGCGTCAACTTTTGAAATTTCAATCATCGCCAAAACGTAACTAATTGTATCAAGTCCGGCGCCTCCATGTTCTGGCGGGACCATCATCCCGAGAAAGCCAAGCTCGCCGAGTTTTTTTACAATCTCTGTGGGAAATTCTGCTTTGATGTCTCTTTCAATTGTGGAAGGCGCAATTTCCGCCTGGGCAAATTCTTTGGCGGAATCTTTAATCATTAATTGTTCTTCGGTAAAATCGAAATTCATTATGAATCCTTTTATTGGTGAAATTACTTTTGGTAATTGTAAAATTATTTCGCCAATCTTTTTTGAGATTGAGAGATAAAAATTTTATTGATTGAAAATAACAGATAAAAACTTGTATAGCAATTGATATAAAATTATGTGAAAGTAAATTTCGAAATGACTATACCCGCAAAGCTAAATTTTATTGCTCTGGCTTAATGTTTATATTTGGAGAATGAATGATAAAAATGTTAAAAATATTATTCCGAAAACTATTAATGGAAAAAAGCTTTTAAAGGGCTTGTCTTTAGAAGAATTGCAAAATTATTTTTTGGAAATAGGCGAGCAGAAATTCCGGGGAGAACAAGTTTTCAAATGGATGTATAATAATCTCTCTTTAACTTTTGATGAAATGCTGAATCTTCCAAAACCTCTTCGCGAAAAATTAGATGACGCTGCGGAAATAAAATCATTGCAGCTGGTTAATTCTCAAACTTCTCATCAAACAGGAACTAAAAAATTTATCTTTTCCACAAATGAAAATAATCAAATTGAATCCGTAATTATTCCGGAAGAAAAACGCACTACGCTTTGTATTTCAACTCAAGTCGGCTGCCCGTTGGATTGTAAGTTTTGCGCAACGGGACTAATGGGTTATAAAAAGAATTTATCAGCCGGGGAAATATTTGATCAATACTTGCTTACCGCAAAAGATTACGGAAAAGAAAAAATTACAAATATAGTTTATATGGGAATGGGCGAACCGCTTTTGAATTTTAATTCAACAATAAAATCATTAAAAATTTTTAGCGATGAATTATCCGGCGGCTTCAGTTTAAAAAAGATTACTGTTTCTACTGCCGGCATCGCTCCTAAAATCCGAGAACTTGCCGATAAAGGGCTGAAAGTGAAATTAGCGTTTTCGCTTCACTCTTGTTTTGAAGACGCGCGCAGTAAAATTATGCCTATAAATAAAAAGTATTCTTTAAAAGAAAATATTGAAGCTCTAAAATATTTTACTGAAAAAACCGGAACGAGAATTACATTTGAATATGTAATGTTGAAAGATATAAACGATACTGAAAAAGATTTGCAGGCCCTCATTAAACTTTGCAGCATAATTCCCTCAAAAATAAACGTTATTCCTTTTAATTCGCTAAAGCATATGAATCCATCAGGTCTTTCAGCACAACTTGAGCCAACGTCAAAAAATAAAATTAATAATTTTGTTAAACAGCTTAGAGATAAAAATATAACTGTAATTGTTCGATTTACGCAAGGCGAAGATATTGCAGCCGCTTGCGGACAATTAGCTTATCAAAAAAATTTTACTACGCATCAAGTTGATCAAAATGTTTAATCTTAATAAAATATATTATGACTTTTTCAGTTCCCCCATCGGGGAATAGGGGGCTTTTATGAAAAAACTTACTCACGAAGAAATTTCTAAAAATCGTTCAACTCTTGAAACATTACACAAAGTAAAAAAACTTCCTGTTTATGTTTTGCTTAACAGCATAAGAAGCAATTATAATGTGGGCTCAATATTTAGAACTTCGGACGGCGCGATGATTGAAAAATTATTTTTATGCGGTTACACTCCTCATCCGCCAAAAACTGATATGCCGGAAGGCAGGAAAGAAATTTTTAAAACCGCGTTGGGAGCCACTGAAAGCGTCGCCTGGCAATTTGTAAAAGACGCCAAAGAAATAATTCTTAAATTAAAAAATGAAGGCGTAAAAATATGCGCTCTTGAATTAACTTCTAAAAGCAAACCTTATTACGAAATAACTGAAAATAATTTTCCGCTATGTATGATTATTGGAAATGAAATTACGGGAGTCTCGCAAGAGCTAATTAATTTGTGCGACTTCTCAATTGAAATTCCACAGTATGGAATTAAGCAATCATTAAACGTTGCCGTAGCTTATGGCATTGCAATTTTTGAATTAAGAAAAATTTACGATAGAAAAGTTAAGGGGGAAAAGTAAAATTGAAATTGAATTTTGATCCGCCGCGGCGGATTGACCTTACTATTGCCTGCCTGTAAAAAATTCCTCGCCATTATCTTTAGTATGAATCAAAAGCAAATTTGCGCGTACTAATTTTACAAGAGTGCGGGAAGCTCTCCGCTCAGAAATATTAATAAGCGAGCTTAACTCTTTTACGGTTATAATTTCATTTTTTTCAAGATAATCAAAAACAGATTTTTCATTTTTGCCGATTGTGTATTTAACTAATTTTAAATCATTTGATTGAGCGCGCATAATGCGAACCATTTCTTTACTTGCAAGAATACTTTTGTCATTCACTCTTACAGTTACAACAGCTTTGGTGATATCAAAATCATTTAAATAATCTTGAAGACGATGGGGCTTTTTATCTGACTCCGGCACTTCCACAATTACGATTTCTTTGCCGTACAATTCTTTGTATTGAATGTTAAACTCAATCGGCGGTTCAATAGAATTATTTGCCGCGTCCATAATTAATTCCGCTTGCTCTTTTTCACTTTCCACGCCCACAATTTTTTTGTCGTCGTCAATTCCAAAAAGAATATAGCCGCCTCTTGTATTTGCAAAAGCCATCATCTCTCTGGCAATTTTTTCTTTAGATGAAAATTTTCTTTTAAATTCGCAGCTTATATTTTCCCCTTCTTCAATTAAAGCTAAAAGATCTTTTCTGTTCATAATTATTTTTTGGGAAATAAAATCACGTCATTCAATCGGCTGCGCGCTATTGCGGCTCTGCGAAGCACATATCGCGAATTAGAATTAGCGGGATGAATTAGCGGCGAAGGTATAACTGCGGCCAACTTTGCGCATTCCGCAGTATTTAATTGGTTGGGAGTTTTATTAAAATAAATACCGGCGGCTTTTTTTATTCCGAATATTCCATCGCCCCATTCAATTGCGTTTATATAATTTTCTAAAATAGATTTTTTAGAAATTTCTTTTTCCATTCTGAATGTTACCAAAAGCTCTTTTGCTTTTCTTACAAAAGATTTTTTTGTAGTAAAGAATAAATTTTTAGAAAGCTGCATCGAAATTGTGCTGCCCCCGCGGGTAATTTTTCCGCGCCTTTGATTCAATCTTATTGATGTTTTTAATTCTTTCCAATCAACGCCGTTATGTTTAAAAAAACTTCCGTCTTCCAATGCAAGTATTGATTTCAGTAATACCGGATTTACGTCGTCAATATCAACCCAATTTTGCCGCGGATAAAAAATTAAATTATGTTCAATGGCTCGCTGCTCCATCAATGAAGTTATTCTAAAAGTTTTATACTGCAACAGCGGAATTTGAAATGAAGGAACGCTGAGATAAAAAATAATTAAAGTAAAAATTATAAAACTTTTAAATTTATGCTTTTTTATTTTAGGTAAAATAATTTCAAGATAGCCGGCTAATTCATTCGGTGGGAATTGAGAAACTTGCATTTATCTGTTTTTTAGAAAATACTTTTAAAGGAATTTAAACCGCTTAAATATTTTAAATTATTTTTCCTGAATGATTTTAAGCGTATCAGAATTAGTATTTGTTTTTCCATTTAACAACTCGTCTTCATTTATTCTATTTAGATTTTCATTCTGCGGCTGAAGCAATGAATCGTTCGGCGTTAAGTTGTTTATTTTCTGTTCCGCCGGATCTAAATTGTCATCAACTTGATTCATCGTATCATTATTTGAGTCGCTATTTATAACGGTAGAGTCAGCATTTAAATTATTTTCGTTTTCCAATACAGGTTGGCTTACATTTTTAGTAGTATCAATATTCTTTTTATTTAATGCGTTTAACGAATCCTCAATTGCACGCTTAGCTTTTAACTTTTCCGCTTTATAAAAACTCAGCTTCGGCGTTATTTTAGAGGCATAAATAGTTTTGGGATAATTGCTCGCAATGCTATCATACATAACTGCGGCTGAATCGCTTTTGTTCAATTCATTTTCAAGAATCCATCCGCCGGCGTACAAAGCTTTAGGCGCGTAATCGGAAGTAGGATAAGTTTTAAAAATGTTATAAAAATTATTTACCGAAGCGGCAAACTTACTATCCAGCATTTGCTTTTCAGCTTCCGCGTATAAGTCTTCCGCAGGATCATAATTTAAATTAATTAAAGGCTTATTAATTTTGCTTGCAGCCGCGTTCACAATACTTTCAGTTTTATAATTTTCATAAATAAAATTAAAAATGCTGTCGGCTTTTGCTTTTTCATTCTTGGCTTCATAATAGCTTCCGATGGCATAAAGCGTTTTTGCATTGTAGGGCGAGTTTGGATAATCGCTTAAAATTCTTTTGTAATGATAATAAGCGGAATCCAGCAAATTAAATTCCGTAAAAAATAAATTAGCAATTTCAAATTCTGATTTGGCAATTCTACTCATTATAGAATCGGCGGATATGGTAGGTTTGATTGGCGGTTTTTGATCGCTTATTTTTTTTATTTTTGATTGAATTTGATTAGACTCAAATTCTCTTGTGCCTCTTCCGCCGCCTCTATTAGGCAGTTCGCTTGATCTTTCAGAAATAGCTTCATTCTGAATAGCTTCTTGCTGAGCTTTTAATGAATCAAAATATGCTGAAGAGTCTTTAGAGAATGCTGCGGAATCTAAAGCATAAATTAAGCTTTGACGGTCTTCGCCTATTTGACGATTTAAGTTTTCATATTTTTTAAACTTTTGACTTTTATCAAGCGCGGCTTTTGAAATTTCCGGCGGGGCTTGCGTGGTAGAAGCTTTTTGATAATAAAATGAAGCGCTGTCAAAATTATTATAATCCGTTTCAAAAATTTTGGCAAGCTCAAATCGCGCATAACCCGCTTGAAGGGAATTAGGATATGAAGTGTCAACATCGGCAAAAATATTTTTTGCTTCGTCAATTCTATTTAAATCCATTAAAGTAATACCGCTTTGCAAATCTATTTCATCATAATCCTCAATGTATTTGGCGTTGTCGCGCATATCTGAAAATAAATTATAAGCTTCCTCATCCTGTTTATTTTCTCTTAAAGCTTTTCCTAACTCGATGTTAGCTCCGTATTGAATGTCAAAAGTAGGGGAGAAGTTAAAAACTTTTTTAAATGACGCAATTGCATTTTCAGTGTCGCCCACGTCGTTATATAATTTCCCCAGTTCAAATTCAATTTCAGCGTTTACTTCATCATCGCCTGAAACATCTAAAAGTTCATTTGATAAGCTGATTGCGCCTTGAAAATCTTCAATGGAAATTTTATGTACAATTTGTTGAATGTAAGCATCCTGCAAAATTTCATCTTCACCCTCGTCTGAAGATTCTTTAACAACATCGGTTAACGTTGCCAATCCTTCGTCAAAGTTTTTTAATCTCATTTGCGTTTTGCCAATCCACAATTTTGTTTCGAGGGCAAGATCGCTTCCCTGCTGAGTGGCTAGCAGCTCTTGAAATTTCCTTAACGCTTTTAAATAATTTTTTTGATAGTAAAATGATTTGCCAAGCATTAATAAAGCGTCGTCAACAAAACCGGACTCGGGGTGGAACTGTAAAATTTTTGAAGCTTTCTCAACTACTTTATTTAAGGCTTGCGTAGCAGAACTTGGAATAATCAATTCTTGAGTGGAAAATAAATCCCGCTTCTGTTCATAAATAGTCGCTTCAGCGGTTTCAAATTGATCGGAAGTATTATAATATAAATTAAAGTAAGTAGTGAAATTGTTCCAGACTCCGCAGCCCGAAAATATTAGCGCGGGAAAAATTGCGGCAATAATTAAAATTCGCTTAATGGGATTTTTGAAAATCATGCGGAAAAACTATTAAAGATTTTAAATAATGAAAAGGTAAAATATCTGCCCAAAAAAAAATTATAAAGCCTCGTTTCCCGCTTCTTCAGTTCTAATTCTTACTGCGTCATCAACATTAATAATAAAAATTTTCCCATCGCCAACCTGTCCCGTTTTAGCGGTGCGCAAAATTGCTTCCACAACTTTTTCAACAATGCTGTCATCCACCACAACTTCAATTTTAATTTTAGGCACAAACTCAATTCTATATTCGCTGCCGCGGTAAGTTTCGGTATGACCCTTTTGTCTGCCGTAGCCGCGCACTTCAGAGATTGTAAGCCCTCTAATACCTTCTTCTACTAAAGCTTCTTTAACATCATCTAATTTAAAAGGACGAATGATAGCTTCAATTTTTTTCATTTATTTCTTTCCGATAATTAGAAATGAAACAGGTTAATTATAATTATTAATAAAGCTGATTTTTATTGCTGATTATTTACCGTGACAGTTTTTATATTTTTTGCCGCTGCCGCATGGGCAAGGGTCATTCCTTCCAACTTTAGCTTCCACGTGAACAGGCTGAGCTTTGCCGGCTCGTTCTTCTCCGCCGCGGTTTGTCGAAAGTCCAATATTTTCCGCGCTTTGTTTTGATTCAGTAATTCTGTTAGAGCTGGGTTGTCTTCTCCTTTGAATTTCTTCAGGCGCTTGTGGCCAAAATTTAAATACGAATGATACAACTTCATTTTTTATTTGATCAAGAAGTGTAACAAACAATTGAAATGCTTCAACTTTATATTCAACTAAAGGATCTTTTTGACCGTAAGCCCGCAAACCAATTCCTTCTTTAAGGTCATCCATTTCTCTTAAATGCTCTTTCCATTTTTGGTCAATCACGCTAAGCATTGCATATCTTTCCAGCCTTGCCATTAATTCCGGACCAAGCATTTCTTCTTTCTTTTTATAGAAATCTTTCGCGGCATTAATTATTTTTTCCTTTAAACCTTCTTTGCCAAGCGGCTCAAATTCGGCTGGGTCAAGCTGAACTTCAATTAATAAATTATGACGAAGCTCTTCTTTAATATTATCAACAAGAATATCATCAAAGCTTCTATCAATAATTTCACCGACAAACTCATCCAGCAAATCAAAAATATCGCTCTTAAGTCTGTCGCCTTGAAGCGCTCGATTTCTTCTTGTGTAAATAACTTCCCTTTGTGAATTCATAGTGTCGTCATATTCAAGAAGTCTTTTTCTAATGGCGAAGTTATTTTCCTCAACTTTCTTTTGGGCGCGTTCAACAGATTTAGTAATCATAGGATGCTGAATTACTTCGCCGTCTTTAATTCCTATTTTTTCCATAATTGAAGTAACGCGGTCGCTCATAAACAGACGCATTAAATCATCTTCAAGAGAAATATAAAATTTAGAAGTTCCGGGATCGCCTTGTCTTCCCGAACGACCCCTGAGCTGTCTATCAATTCTTCTCGACTCATGACGCTCGGTGCCTAAAATAAATAAACCGCCTTTATCAATAACTCCGTTGCCAAGTTTAATATCCGTACCGCGCCCAGCCATGTTGGTGGCAATTGTTACCGCGGATATTTCACCGGCGTGTTCAACAATTTCCGCTTCCCGCTGATGCTGTTTTGCGTTCAAAACATTATGCGCCAAACCTTTTCGCTTTAACATTCGGCTAAGTGTTTCCGAAACTTCAACGGAAGTTGTACCGACAAGAACGGGTCTGCCTTGTTTTTTTAGCTCTTCAATATGCTCTATGATTGCGTTATATTTTTCTCTTTTTGTTTTGAAGACAGCGTCATCCTGATCATCTCTAACAATTGGTTTATTTGTAGGCACTACTACAACTTCTAATTTGTAAATTTCAAAAAACTCGCCTTCTTCAGTTTCCGCAGTACCGGTCATCCCCGCAAGTTTGTTATACATTCTAAAATAATTTTGAAGAGTAATGGTGGCGAGAGTTTGAGTGTCTCTTTCAACCTTAACATTTTCTTTTGCTTCAATTGCCTGATGAAGCCCATCAGAGTAGCGTCTGCCGGGTAAAACACGACCGGTAAATTCATCAACAATTGCTATCTTACCTTCTTCTGTAATTACATATTCATCATCCTTTTCAAAAAGAGTATAAGCTTTTAACAACTGATGAATAGTATGTATTCTATCGCTAGCTTCAGAATATTTTTTGTATAGAAAATCTTTTTTCTTAATTTTTTCTTCTTCGGCTAAAGTATCATCGTTTTCAAACTTGCTTACTTCAGTTCCGAGATCAGGCAGCACAAAATATTCAGCTTCAATGCCGCTTCCTTTGGAAAGTTCTTCTCTTCCTTTTTCAGTAAGATCAATTGTATTATTTTTTTCATCAATAACAAAGAATAACTCGTCGTCAATAATGTACATATTCTTTGCTTTTTCTCTTAAATATTCCAGCTCAGTTGTTTGAAGCAATTTTTTATTTGAAGGCTCGCTTAAAACTTTTGCCAGCTTTTTATTTTTAGGCAGTCCGCGGTAAGCTCTTAACAGACTAACCCCCGCTTCGTTCTCGCTGCCTTTACTTCCGCCGTTCAGAGTATCTTCAGCATTTTGCACCAGCGCTGCAACTAAGTTAGATTGAATTCTGTAAAGACGTTCAACCTTTGGTTTCATATCATTAAATTGATGATCATCAATTTCTACCGGACCAGAAATAATTAACGGCGTTCTTGCTTCATCAATTAAAACAGAATCAACTTCATCCACAATTGCATAATTGTGTCCGCGCTGCACCTGGTTTTCTTTATCCGACGACATATTATCCCGCAGATAATCAAAACCGAATTCATTATTTGTTCCGTAAGTTATATCGCAGTTATATTCCTCTCTTCTTTTTTGAGGATCCATTGTATTAAGAATAACGCCGATTGTTAGCCCGTGAAATTTATAAATCTCACCCATCCACTCGCTGTCGCGCAAAGCAAGATAATCGTTTACAGTTACAAGATGAACGCCTCTTTCAGTGAGCGCGTTAAGATAAATAGGAAGAGCGGCGACTAAAGTTTTTCCTTCGCCCGTAGTCATTTCAGCAATTTTGCCTTGATGAAGAACTACGCCTCCCATTAATTGAACATCGTAAGGAACCATATTCCATGTAATTTTATTCCCAGCCACCATCCAGGTTTTGCCAACGAGTTTTTCGCAAGTAGCTTTAACAACTGCAAATGCTTCAGGTAAAAGTTGATCTAAAATTTCTTCATACTTTTCATTTAAAGTTTCTTCCAGCTTATCCAAATCATCGTAAGCGGCGTGCCGGTCAAACTCTTCATCAGATTGCAATTTTTGTTTTAGCTGTTCAATTTCTCTTCGAATTTCAGAAGTATATTCTTGAATTTTTAATTTAAATTCTGGCGTTTTAGCTTTTAATTCATCTTCCGATAAATTTTTAATTTTTTCGTATTCATCTTTAATTTCATTAACAATTGGCCAAAGCAGCTTGTGGTCTTTTGCGTGCTTATCGCCAAATAATTTCTTAACTAGGTTAATCATTAACTTAAACTCCGTAGGATTAAATGAATTTTAAAATTAAATATAGCAGTTATGAAATGCAATTTAAAAGAGTGGTAGCAAAAGAATGAAATTTTTCTCGCGGATTTAATTTACTAATGGCTTAATATTAAAAGCGCTTAAATAGCTTGCTAATTTTTTAGAGATTATTATTTTGACTTTCAATATAAATTAGATTGCTTGACAAAAATACATAGAGTAATTAAGTTAGGACTCGTTTTTAGAAAATATTCCGCGATAGCTCAATGGTGGAGCATTCGGCTGTTAACCGAAGGGTTGCAGGTTCGAGTCCTGCTCGCGGAGCCAAACAAGAAATCCGGTATAAACCGGATTTTTTATTTTAAACAATAATAGACAAATTTTGTTTTTACATACCTAATAGCATTAACAACTTAAGACTATGATTAGATCTGCATACAACTGGATTATAAATAAACAATCTATATTAAATTAATCCTGTTCTACAATTTATTTATAAAAATTGTTCACAATTGGGGGTCCTATTGCCTTGAAAAAATCGAAGCGGAACCAGCGGACAAAAATCCTAACCTAAAATAAAAACTAAAATAATTTTTAATATGCTTGACAAATAAGTTCTCTATAAATAAGTTGGACGTACGTTGTCATACAAATATTGAAAGGCAAATAAAATTTTTAAAGCGTTAGAACAAAGAGAACCTATTAGTTATAAAGTGGCTTCAATGATTGAAGAAGCTATTAGGAAAAAGAAAATAAAACCCGAAGAGAAACTTCCCACAGAATCTGAATTGGGACAGCAGTTTGGCGTAAGCCGCACCGCTATTAGAGAAGCCCTTAAAATTTTGATGGCTAAGGGTTTGGTTAATATTGAAAAAGGCAGAGGCATTTACGTTAAGCACTTTTCTCCAGAGAATATAATTGAACCTCTCCATACATATCTCCAATTACAAAGTGAAAATAATTATACGCTTCATGTGCTTGAAGCGAGAATGATAATTGAACCTTCAATTACGGCTTATGCCGCCATGTATAGAACTGAGCAAGATTTAATAAATCTGCGATATGATATTGATGAATTAAAGAAATGTATCGGCGACGCTGAAGGGCATGCAAAATTTGACATAAAATTTCATCAGGATATAGCTATCGCTTCACAAAATCCGATTATGAATTTAATTTTAACTCCTATACATCGCTTGATGCCTAAAATAAAAAGTAAAATTTTGTCTTCTGTAAAAGACGCGCACGAAATAGCTGTTGAATGGCATGAAAAAATTTATAAGGAAATTTTGGCGGGAAATGCAGATATGGCTTTTAAAATGATGGAAGGGCATTTAAAAATTGCAAAAGAACACGCTGAAAAAATGCTCTCCGCTAAAGTTAAAAAATAAAAATTTTAAAATTGTTATTTTTTTACGTGAGGGGGTTGACATAATTCGCATAAAAATTTATATTATGTCTGTTGTCATACAAGTCATTAAAATAGTTTATGTTAATTTATCTAAAAAACCACGTCTCGATTAAAATTTATCTCATTCGGGTAACTTCCCCGGCGTATAAAATATTTTTGCATTCAGTGGAGGGCAATTAATGATTAAATCGCTACAGATAATCTTTTCTATATTTATAATTTCAATATTGACCTTTGCCGGAGAAACCGGAAAATTAGCCGGAAAAATTACTGATAATATTACCGGAGAGCCTTTGATGGGGGCTAATGTTGTAATTACCGCTAAAGTTGTAAACGGCGGCGAACAAAAACTTTCCCAAAATATTGGCGCAGCCAGCGATT
Source organism: uncultured Bacteroidota bacterium (assembly GCA_963782985.1). Classification (GTDB taxonomy): domain Bacteria; phylum Bacteroidota; class Ignavibacteria; order Ignavibacteriales; family Ignavibacteriaceae; genus CAVSWT01. The sequence goes on along the minus strand of CAWALU010000007.1, from coordinate 19,848 downwards.
TTGAAGGTGATTATTTTATATTAAATATTTCACCCGGCAAATATACGGTTAAGGCTTCTTATGTTGGCTACAATTCTCAAATAGTTACTGATGTTCAAATTGATATTGATAAAACTACAACCGTAGATTTCCAATTATCATCTAAAGCATTTGAAAGCGAAGAGGTTCTAGTTACCGCATACAGCTCCAGAAAGCTTGAACCTGACCTAACGGCTACCAAACAAGTTTACAACATTAGTGATATTCAAAATATGGCTGGAGTGGCAAATTTAAGCGATATACTTGCACTTCAAGCTGATGTTATTGATAATCATTTTAGAGGAGGTAGGGAAGGAGAATCTCTATATTTATTAGGCGGTGGGAATATTACTAATCCGCTAAATAACAAAAGAGCATTCAGCCCAATGGTAAACGGTTTGCAGCAGGTTGAAATTTATACCAGCGGCTTTAGCGCTGAATATGGAAATGCCCAATCCGGTGTGGTTAATATGGCTACCAAAGAAGGTACTGAACAGTGGGAATCTTCAATGGAAGTTTCAGGTTCTCCTCCATATTATAAAACATGGAATGAAAGTCCTTATTCCTCAGATAACCTAATGTTTTATCAAACTCTTGCTGACGTCTCTGCCTGGTTAGAAGAAAATCCTACTCAGCCGGGACGACCTTTGTGGGATGCGGGCTATGGCTTCGGCGGTATTTATTTACCTCCAAGAGTTACCTGGCCTCCGAACCCCTTAACAATAAGCGATTCATTACATGCAGCCAGGCTCGGTCAAATTTTGTGGATGCAAGGTTTAAGAGATGTAGGCCTTGAATACAATAATACTGTTGATTATCGCGTGGATTTTTCAACCGGCGGACCTATCGCAAAAAATTTAAAAATTTTCTTTGCTGGTAGAAATGAAATTACTAATCCCGTTGTTCCCACTCCTTATCCAAATACTGATAGACAAATAATTGGAAACCTAACCTTCCAGCCAAATAATGAAGATAAACTCGGATTTAAATTTGTGTATGATAAGCAATTTGACAATAATTTAGGCAGCGATTGGCTTAGGTGGCTATTTGATAGAACTTTCAGCATAACAAAATCCACACAAACATCCAGTTTATATGGTTTGGAATGGACGCATGTTTTTGATCATGCAAGTTTAGTTAATTTTAAATTAAACATATTAAATGTTTATTCTACTGATAACATCGAACTTTTAACCGGCAATCAGTATAGTGAAGATTATTCTAACGGTACCAATTGGGTAGATTACACAGCGCCTTCAAATCATCAAATTAGTAAGATAGACGATGATAGGGGTAAGGAAATTGTGAACACTTATGATTTTATCGGGAGCTACACATCTCAATTTAATAAAAGAAATTTAGTTAAAACCGGTTTTCAATTAACTTATTATGATTTAAATGTTGATCGGGACATAAATGCTTCAAATTCAGGTTCATACAGAAAGCTGAAATTTAATGCCTTTCCTTATGAAGGCGCGCTTTATCTTCAAGATAAATTAGAGTTTGAAGGTTTTATTGCTAACGTTGGTTTACGATTAGATTTTTATAATATGAATGATGATTATTATTCGGATATTTTCTCTCCCCTTAGAAATCCAAACTACGATCCTAATAAACCATATCTTGAAAGAGGACAATATTATGATCGCAATCTTGCCGCTAAAACAGAATCAAAAATATATACTAAACTACAGCCCCGCGTAGGAATATCCTTTCCGCTTTCAATTTACTCAGTGTTTCATTTAAACTACGGAACGTTTACGCAGCGCCCCACATTCAATCAAATTTTTTATAATCAAATAACCGCAAATAATGAAATTGAAATCTTAGGTAATCCAAGATTAAAACCTGAAAACACTCAATCTTATGATATAGGTTTGGAAAACACTTTCCCTTTCGGTATTAAAATAGATGTGAGCGCATATTATAAAAACGTATCTGATTTAGTGGAAACCGCTTATTATTATGACGAGCAGCAGACGTTATATAGAACGTATAGGAATAGAGATTATGCAAACATAAAAGGTTTTCATGTCAATTTGGAAAAAGTGGATGGAGACTTAAGAGCATACGCCAAGTATAATTATGAATCTGCAACAGGTAAAAGCAGCAACGATTTAAACGCGCCTGTAACTTATTTTGAAAATCCACCGGAAGGAGAAGAAAGCATTGTTCTTCCGCCGCCTGAAGATGTATATCTTGATTACGACAGAACGCATAAAATGGTTTTTAATGTAAGATATAAAACTCCAAAAGATTTTGGTTTTGCGATTGGAAGAGTTTATCCTTTAGGTAATTTTAGCATAAGCACAACGCTCAAAATATACTCCGGCAGACCATATACTTATGACGCCACAGGGCAAGGCTTAAAATTTAATCAGCGCACCCCCACAGAAAAAGATTTAAGAATTAGACTGGAAAAAAGGTTTCCTTTCGGCGAAAATCAATTAACTCTTTATGCTGAAGGATTCAATATTCTAAATCAAAAAACCTATTACTATTCAAGAACTTTTGACGATACGCGTAACACTCTGAAATGGGAAAAAGATAGAGAAAATATTTTAGTATACGATTTATATCAGCCATACATTACCAGCCAAGCGGTTTATCTTCTTCAAAATGAACCAAGGCATTTTCGGTTGGGACTGATATATAAATTCTGATAAAAAATTTTAAAGGCATTTTAATGTTAATGATAAAAATAAAATTTCTTCCAACTTTTTTTATTCTATGTTTTTTATTTACCTCAATTGAATATGCGCAAATAAAAGAATATAGAATTCATAACAGAGGCGAGCTTTGGGAAACAGTTTATAATACAGGCGATATTGGCAGAGGCTGGCAAACAGGAGAAGCCGGAAATAAAACTAATGTTCCTTTAATGGAATGGCCTTCAAAATCACGCACGGTTGTAAACGGAATTGAATATAGCGGTCAGCATAATATTCTTGGCGGAGGCGTTTACATTGCAGCTAATCTGCAAGGTAAAACCGGGAAAGATAAAAGATTATATGCTTTTTGCGGAGGCGTTGGCGCAAGCGATCCCGAAGTGGTTTTTGGAAGATGGAGCTTTCCATTAGAAATGGAACAGATTGATAATTTTCCCGTACTTGATGATGGCAGCTTAAATCCTAATTATAATCCCGACGAAGCTGAACAAATTATAAATTCATCATGGGCAACGCCCTTGGGAATAACCGTAACAAGGGTATCACGCCAGTGGAGCTATCCTGATTATAATGATTTTATAATTTATGAATATACGTTTGTTTACACCGGCGATACTGACGGCAATCCGGCGACAATTGAAAGAGATTCAGTTTTAACCGATGCAATGTTTCTTTTTATATACGGCATGGCCCCTTCAATGTATGGCTACCAAAGAAACTACGGCGAATGGAAATATGACGGCGGAATATACCGCGGCGATCTAAGAAACTTTTGGGATGCCGATTATTGGCTAAGCTATAATTTAGATGTTCAAACCGGGCAAGATCCTTTACTTGCAGGAAAGCCTGAACCTGACATCCAGCTATTTAAGAAATTTTCTGAAACGGGAAAAAATGGCGGTGGTCTCGGAAGCCCGCAAGCGCCCGGTTATTGTATGTTATATTATGACACCCGGCATTTGGCAATTGTTGATCCAAATGACCCTGTGCGAAATGAATCTGAAGCTGTGAATGCTTTGCGCACTGTTGGAGGAGAGTATTATGAGCTTGATGAAAATAATCATATAAAACAGCCATGGTCTAACAAGGTAAGCACCGGAAATACAAGATCCTCAAAGATGGCTGATCAATCTATAAATCCCGATTCGCGTTGGAGCGGGGTTTACAGTTCGGGCAGCACAACCTGGCCAAATCCTCCCAGCGCTCGGTGGATTGGAAGAGCCGCTTATCCCTATAGACAAAGCGCCGACGCAGGGCAAAAGCATATTGTTTTTGGTCCTTATACTTTGCGCCCAGGTGATACATTAAAATACTCATTAGCGGAAGTAATTGGTTACGGCGCGCAGCCTGGTAAAAGAATTGAAGGCGGACAAACCCAAACCGAATGGTCAACTAATCCGAGTTGGAATCAAAAAATAGTAATCGATGGAAACGTTATGACAAATAATTATTTAGATGATTATGGCTTTCCGGACTATATAGATTCTGACGTAAAAGATGTTACAAAAGTCGCCGATAAAGCTTTTACGGCTTATCTGGGACAGAGCCCCACCGTTCCAGTTTGGCCAGAAGACAATCCTCGCAACGGTAGTTATAAAATTCCCGTTCCAGTTCCGGCGCCGGCTTTAAATGTTACCAATACTGATAACGGCAGTATTAAAGTGAATTGGGGAAGAGCGGTTGAAAGTTTTACTCATCCAAGATTAATGGGAAACCTGCAAAACTTTAAGGTTTTAAGAAGCGATGCCGGAATGGGACCTTGGGATACGCTGGCAACTTTAAATGTTGGCGCTGTTAATTCTGAAAATGAATATGAATTCTTAGACAGCGATCCCAATTTTAAAATTGGGGAATCAAGGTACTACGCAGTTGTATCGGTGGACGAACATGGAAACAAAAGCGGTAAAACTAATATTACAAAATTCCAAAAAAATATTGGCTCGGTTGAAAAACTTGGAAAAGTTTATGCCGTTCCTAATCCTTTTATCGGCAAATCGGGTTTTACTGGTGGCGGGCAAGATGATGATAAAATTGGTTTCTATGGTTTACCCAAAAAATGCACAATAAGAATTTTTTCTTATGCAGGTCAACTAGTACAAACCATTGAACACGATGTACCCCTTTATTCAACTGAGTGGTTTCAAGTAACAAATAATGATCAGGAAATAGCTTCGGGAATTTACTTTTTTGTTGTTACAACTCCGGAAGGAGATGAATCAACCGGAAAGTTCATAGTTATTAAATAAAATTGAAATAAGACAAATGGATCATCATGAATAAAATTATTACAAATATTTCAATGCTTTTTGCCCTTACAATTCTGTTGGGAAATATTTCGTTTGGACAGAAAGTAGGAACTACTTCTTTTCAGTTTTTGTCCGTTTCACCGGATGCGCGAGGAGCAGCTATGGCGGGCGCTTTTAGCTCGGTTGCCAGAAATGCTGAAGCTGTATATTGGAATCCCGCCGGCTTAACCTCGGTTAATAATTTTGATTTATCGGTTTCCTATCTACGATGGTTTTTTGATATCAATCATTATTCTTTTGCAGCCGCCTATAATTTGTCTGATTTCGGAACAATTGCAATAGAAGGGCTTTATACGGATATAGGCGAGATTGAAGTAACAACAGTTGGCGCATTAGGAAATATAAACGGTTCTTATAATCCTGGACTTACTGGCGAGGTTATTCATCCCCATCAATCCGCAATAGGAATTTCCTATGCTAAATCTCTTACTGATAAATTTGCGTTTGGCATAACTGCAAAATATGCTTATGAAGACCTTGTGGTTGAAAGTAAAGGCAGTTTTTTGTTTGACGGCGGTCTTCTTTTTAATACAGGCTTTAGAACAATAAAAATTGCCGCTTCAATTAGACAATTTGGTCCTGACATAAAATACTTAAGCAACAGCTATCCATTACCTCAAACTTTTAACATCGGCATTTCTGGTTATGTTATTGCTCCCACCGATGGGTTAATAGCTAATGCCGCCGGTCAAAAATTACTTGTTTCTTATGATATGATTCAGCCGAGAGATTACGACCAGCAGCATGGAATTGGAATGGAATATTCTTTTAACGATATGATTTTTTTACGAGGCGGTTACAGATTTAACGGCGACCAGCAAGGCGTTGCTGGCGGATTAGGAATAATGTTTAATAATTATAACATTAATTATTCCTATACCGATTATGGCGAATTTCTTAAAGCAGTTCATCGATTTACAATCGGCTTTAATTTAAACTAGAATTTTATAACAAAAGGCAGAAAGTAGTATGAAATTTAAATTTTACTACAATATAAATTCAAGATTAATAATTTTATTTTCTTTTATTTTTGGTAGTCTCACCTTGGCACAGCATCGAGGCGATAACTTAGCTTATCAAGGTGTGTTTAATCCGAATGAAAATGGGATTAAAGCATTAGCAATGGGCGGCGCTTATACTTCAATTTCTGGCGATATCAATTCATTGTTTTGGAACCCTGCGGGACTTGCTTCGATAGATAAATTTCAGGTTACAGTTTCAGCCAATTATTACAAAAAAATGTGGCGTGAAAACCAAGAGTACAGACCCAATAGATATTTTGTTACTCTTCCATTTTATTTAGAAGGCTTATATATACCTGATCCTAAAAATAATGGAGTGTGGGATTATGAATTAGCCCGAGATACTAATTACTACGTTAGTCCGCCGGTGATGGGCGCTGATAAGTTCAGTGAAGAAGCCGCGGATTGGCAAAATAATAAATCCGGATTTAAATTAACCTCTGCGGCAGTTGCCCTACCGTTTAGATTAAGCGATTACAATTTTGTTGTTTCTTTGGGCTATAATCAAAATAGAATTTTGGACTTCGATAGGAATGATACTTTCTTAAATCCTGATTTAGGTTATACATATTATAACGGTGATATAGGAAGAGTCAGTGGAGCTGATACTTTGAACGTTAAATGGTCTAAATTTTTAAGAAGCAGATTTGGAACCATACATAATATACAAGGAGCGGTAGCTTTTAAATTAAATGAGTTTCTGCAATTCGGAATTAAATCAAAAATCATTTGGGGTAAAACAGATGATAGTCAATATTTAATAAGAGTAGGCTCGTTTGATTTAGCGGATCAGAATAGATTTAGATTTTCATATCAAAATGTTGAAAGTTACACTGTCGGCAATTCAAATTTTTCAGGAACTAATTTTACTATCGGCGCTTTGCTTTCATTAAATAGATTTCAAATTGGAGCAAATATAAATCTCCCTTATACTCTCGAAAGGCAATGGAATTATAGTACCAATAAAACGGATTCAACGGGAGCTTTTGGAAACAGAAGCGGAGCAGTGGATAAATTTATAGTCCCTCTTTCATATTCATTAGGCGCCAGTTTTAAACCGGTGGATGAATTTATAATTTCATTTGACTATGAATTTAACCCTTACAGCAAAGCAGAATTTAAACCTGCCGAATCTGATTCTACATTTCGAACTTTGGCAAATCAGAAATTGATTAGAATTGGTTTAGAATATAAACCCTTTGATTTTCTATCTCTTCTGGCAGGCTACAGAAATATTCCGCAAACATTTGTTCCTGATGGCGCTGCTATAAATGATGCAGGTCCGGAAGCCGTAAGCTATACATTTGGCGCGAGCGTTAATATTCTTTATGGTCGTATCGACATAGCTTATGAAATTAGAAATTTAAAATATTATGATTCCTATTACAGCAATACAAATTATAATTTGATTACTTATAACAATTTAATGTTCGGTTATACTTTTAATTTTAATTAACACGAGCAGACTTTTAAAAACAAATTTTTCTTTAATAATAAACTTGGAGGATAGAATGACAAAGGTTGCCAAATTTTTCATGGCGCTATTAGCTGCAGTTTTTTTGAATGCGGGAAGTCTCTTTGCGCAAACAAGTATTGAAGTAACTCCCGATCAAGGATTGAGAACTGCAATTATGTTTGCAGCGCAAAACGGTGTAGATACAATTTACCTCGCCACAAGCGGCGGCGTCTACTCTGAAACAGATACACTTAATTTTCAAATTAGCAGTCCATTAGTTTTAATGGCAAAACCGGGACTTGCAGAAAAACCAATAATTACAAACAGCGATTCAACTCATAAATTTTTAGAAATTTTTAGAGTAAGTAATTCTTTAACTCTTGATGGCGTTGTAATTTTGGATGGGGGATATGTTGATCCGAACGGAACTCTTACTTCTCCTGGAATGAAATATGCTCTTAGAGTTGGCGAAATGTTGAAGATGCTTCCCCTGCCGCCGCTGGTTTAATTTAATTGTAAAAAATTGTGACTTTTAAAATTTTTATGATAATGGTACCGGCGATGGACATGTTATTTATTTTTTAACTGATGTTCCTACTGTAAATAAAGTTGAAATGGAAAATTGCACTGTAAACGGAACAGGTTATGAAGCAATTAGAATTGCAGAAACTGAAAAGTATTCGACTGAAAGAGCGCTAGATACTTTGATTGTTACGAAATACTACTTTTCAAAATGTTGATGCGGAATGTGTTCGACTTTACAGCGACACTGATACAAGCACAGTCGATGCTTACGTTTTATTAGAGCATTTAACTCTCAATCATTGCAACACCAGAACTTTTTATGTAAAAAATAATAAAGGTGTTATTGTTAGAGATTGGATTATTTCCAATGATTACGTGGGCAGTCATGGAAGATCAGATTACACTGGACAATTGCAGCTGGAAGGTTCAACTATAAGCAATATGGATTTGTATAATCTTACTGTCGCAGATCTGCAGGCGACAAAAGGCGGTAATGTAGATTCCGCAACTGTTTATGATTTTGACCCAATGTATGCCGATGAAGCAACCGGTGATTTTTCTCTCCTTGAAGGCTCGCCTGCTTACGGTAAAGCTCATGATAGTTCTGCTCTTGGCGATTTAAGATGGGCTGTAAATTCACCTGTAGGAGTTGAAGAAGGAAATGTATTTGTCAATGATTATATCCTATCTCAAAACTATCCTAATCCATTTAATCCTGCTACCAAAATCCAATATACAATTCCCGCAGTAGGAAGGGCTTATACGCGTTCCGTACAGCTAATAGTTTACGATGTTCTAGGCAACGAAATTGCTACACTTGTAAATAAAGAACAAACTGCTGGAAATTATGAAGTTGATTTTAATGCCTCCGGACTTTCCAGCGGAATGTATTTCTATTCACTAACTGCCGGCGGTTTTTCTTCAACTAAAAAAATGATTCTTCTTAAATAACATAGGAGGAATTATTATAAACTAAACAAGTATTATTTGCCGGATGTTTAGCGCATCCGGCTATTACTAAAAAGAATTATTTGAATTGAAAATTTTTATTAAAACATTTTTATTTATTTCAGCAATTTCATTTTTCAATGTAAATCTTTTTGCAGAAAAATTTATTGTGTCAAATGTTTCTGAAATAAATTCCGCAATGGCGAACGTTCAGGCGGGCGACTCAATAATAATGGCAAACGGGGTTTGGATTAATTCTAAAATTATATTTCATGCAAATGGAAATTCCGGTAGCCCCATTTATTTATTAGCCGAAACTCCGGGAAAAGTGGTTTTAACCGGAAGTTCTACTTTAAGAATTGCCGGAAATTATCTAACGGTTGAAGGTTTGTTTTTTAAAGACGGATACAGCGGCAGCGGCGCAGTGGTGGAATTTAGAAATTCAAATATTCAAAGTAATTATTCCCGATTAACCAACTGCGCAATCATAAATTACAACCCCGATGATAAAGATACCGATTATAAATGGATATCGCTTTACGGCACCCATAACCGAGTTGATCACTGTTTTATAAAAGGAAAAACTCACAGCGGAACTACATTAGTTGTTTGGTTAGATGGCAACCCAAACTATCATTTAATAGATCATAATTACTTCGGCAGCCGTCCCGACCTTGGATATAACGGCGGTGAAACTATTCGCGTAGGTACCAGCGATTGGTCGATGTATGATTCCTACACGACTGTTGAGTATAATTATTTTGAAGAATGCGACGGCGAGATTGAAATTATTTCTAACAAGTCTTGCGAAAATACTTACAGGTACAACACATTTTATAAATGCGCCGGCACTTTAACTCTTCGGCACGGCAACCGTTGCCAGGTTTACGGCAACTACTTTTTTGGTGCTTTCAAGGCTAATACTGGAGGGGTAAGAATAATTGGAGAAGACCACAAAGTTTATAATAATTATTTTACGCAGCTTTCCGGCAGCGGCTATTCATCAGCATTAACTATGGTAAACGGCGTTGAGAATTCTCCTGCAAACAGATATTTTCAGGTTAAAAACGCTATTGTAGCTTTTAATACTTTTGTTGATAATAAACATACAATTACAATTGGCGCAGGCAAAAGCAGCGAACAATCACTGCCTCCAAAAAATTGTATAGTTGCAAACAATATTGTTAAAACTTCTTATTCGCCCATTATAATTTATACTGATCAACCGGACAGCCTAACCTGGCAAAGCAATTTAATGTTCGGAGCTAACTTAGGAATAACAAAGCCTGATGGGATAAAAATCGAAGACCCTAAATTACATTTTGTAGAAGATGATTTATGGAAATTACAAAATGATAGCCCCGCTATAGATTCTTCTAAAGGAAATTTTGATTTTATTTCTGATGATTTTGACGGACAGCTAAGAGATAATTTACCTGATATCGGAAGCGATGAGTATTCTAATCAGCCAATTATAAGGCATCCTGTTGGCGCTGACAGCGTTGGAATAACCTGGATGGGCTTAATAAATTTTAATCCAAGGTTAAAAAAAGTACAGGCGGGAACCGACTCGCTGCTTAACGCAATTACGTCGGCTAATGCGGGCGATATTATTGAATTAGTTTCCGACGGAGGAAATTATTCAAACACAGCTGATATTAATATCTCAATTCCGATTACAATCCGAGCTTCTAAAAATAGTTTTAACCGTCCTGTTGTTACAAATACAAATCAATCGCAAAGTTCAAAATCAATTTTTGTAATTAATGATGGAGGCGAGCTTAACTTACAAGGAATTGAATTAGATGGAATGTCTAATTCATTGAAGCCGGCGAAATATTTAATACGCACCAGCGATCAGCCGATGCAGCATCTTTATAAATTAATAGTGGATAATTGTTTTTTTAAAAATATAATATCCGGCGCTGAAGGTAACTTTTTTAGGGCTTATCCAGGCACCATTGCCGACAGCATTAAGTTTAATAATTCTCTTTTTACTAACTGCGGTAAAGAAGGAATAAGATTAAAAGATGAAAGCGGCGGCGGCGGAAAATTTAACGCCAATTATTTTGAAGCAGCTAATTGTACTTTTTGGAACATCCCACAAGAAGCCATTTATATTTACGGCGGCGATAATAATCCTGTTACAGCCGGTCCTTTGGTTATAATAAATCACTGTACTTTTTATAATTGCGGCAATAGTAATTCTTCTATAATAAATTTGTCTGACGTTGATGACGCTCAGATTAAAAATTCCATTTTAGCGGGAAGCCCAGGTAATAATTATTCAATTTGGCTTGACGGTTCAACGGCTTCAATTTCATATTCAGATACTATAAATATTGGGGCATTTCAATTACGTCGAAATGCTTTTGTGGGAACAAGGTTGTTAGGTAATGAGCCGCTATTTACCGATGCTGAAAATGATAATTTTTTACTTCAAACAAATTCATCCCTCCTCGGTCAAGCAAGCGATTGGCGGGCAATGGGTGATTTACGCTGGGATCCAACTATAACTTCTTTTAGGGAACAAATAAATAAAATAAATCCCTCAGAATTTTTACTTCAACAAAATTATCCTAATCCATTTAACCCAACAACAAAAATAAGATATACAATCCCATCAGTAGGAATGGCAATGCCATCCGTACAATTAAAGATTTATGATGTTTTAGGGAATGGAGTTGCGACGCTTTTAAATAGGGAACAAAGCGCTGGAAATTATGAAATAAATTTTAATGCAGCCGGGCTTCCAAGCGGAGTTTATTATTATACCTTAACAGTAAATAATTTTATTCAAACAAAAAAAATGATTTTAATTAAATGATAATACGTCCTTCAATATTATTAATCTTATGTTTTTTTTCTGTTCTTTCTTATAGCCAGCAATGGCAATCTGCTATAGTTCATTTTGATGACAATGATTTACTTGTTTATGAAAGTGATTCGGAAGGAAATAAAATTCCGGATTTTAGTTATGCAGGTTTTAAAGGCGGCGGAATTGAATTGCCAGCATCAGTTCCAGTTGTTAAAACTCTTTCGCCAATATCCGGGGATAACACATCTCAAATTCAAAATGCAATTAACGAAGCTGCATTTATGCCTATGGATACCGATGGTTTTAGAGGCGCCATTCTGCTTCAACCTGGCATTTACAGAATTGAAGGGACAATTAAATTAAATAATAGCGGTATTGTTTTAAGAGGAAGCGGAGAGGGTGATGATTCATTAACAAACTCTATTTTATATGGAATAGGAAATTCTCCTAACCAACGGACAATTTTAATTGCCGGAGGCGGCAGTTCCACAAAATGGAGCAATCAAGTAAGCGGAACTAAAACAAATATTATTGACGATACAGTTTTTGTTGGCGATAGAAATTTTGGCGTTGCAGACGCTTCAAAGTATGCTGTGGGAGATAATATTATTATTTATCATCCCTGTACGCAGCTATGGCTGCAAGCTATTAATTTTGGCGGAACTCATTCTGACGATCCCGATTCTGAGCCGGGCGTAGATGTTCCGTGGAGCGTAGGCAGTCAGCCATTAATTTTTAATAGATATATTACTAAAATTGATGGGAATGAAATTACAATTGACGCTCCGGTTTTTAATACTCTGATTAAAAATTTAGCTCAATCATATATTTACAAGTACACCCGCAGCGGAATTAAAACTAATATCGGCATTGAGAATTTAAGAATTGATATTGAAACAAAAGGCGGAACTGATGAAGCGCATGCCTGGAATGCTATTGATCTTTTTCAAATAGAAGATTCATGGGTGAAGAATTGCACTATGATTCACTTTGGTCAATCGGGAGTTAGAACAAATACAGCATCGAGAATTACAGTGGAAGAATGCAGCGCGTTAGACCCTGTAAGTATAATTACCGGAGAAAGAAGATATAACTTTCAAGTTTATACAGCTTCGCAGCAAATTTTATTTTATAAATGCCGCGCCACAAACGGACGTCATCATTATATGTCTAATGGTATGAGCTTGACTTCCGGTTGTGTTTTTCTAGATTGTACTTCCAGCGGAGCTTATGCCAGCAGCGAAGGACACAGACGTTGGAGTATGGGTTTGCTATATGATAATCTTGTGGAGCTGGATGGACCTAGAGCCGGATTGAACGCAAGATTATTAGGATTATATAATCGTGGAAATTATGGAACCAGTCACGGTTGGGCTGCGGCAAATTCAGTTGCCTGGAATTGCGATATGCACAATGGCGATTTAATAGTACAGAAACCTCCGCTTGCGCAGAATTATGCTATCGGCTGTTTCGGGAAAAATGTAACCGGTATTTCTCCACCCGCTTCATTTGATGAGCCTTCGGGATTTATAGAGGGAACAAATAAAGACAGTCTCAATCCGAGGTCTTTGTATCTTGCCCAGCTTGATGAGCGACTAAAATCTACGGTAGATGTTAAAGATTTAAATGAAAATAATTTGCCCCAAGACTTTAAATTATTTCAAAATTTCCCTAACCCATTTAATCCTGAAACAACAATTAATTATACTTTAGCAAAAGATTCAGATATTAAAATAGAAGTGTTTAATATTTTGGGAATAAAGATTCAAACTTTAATCAATAGCTTCCAACAAGCTGGCAGATATTCACTAAGCTATCAGCCCGAATCTAATTCAGCCAGTGGAATATATTATTACAGACTTGCGACCGAGGGTTTTTCATCTGTAAAAAAAATGATTTTTTTAAAATAGATAAAGCTAAATAAAACTAACTAACTAACTAATTTCTTAACAAAGAGAGGGCGGCTTTTATGCGTACTTTTAAACAATTGAACTTATTTGTTTTGTTTTTCTTCCTGGTTTTATCGCCAGCGTATTTTGCGCAAATTACTACTGCGCAATCCGGCAATTGGAATGATGCTGCAACCTGGACAGGCGGAGTTGTTCCAACTTCATCTGATAATGTGGTAATATCTAATACCGTAACCATTGATATTACAAATGCTGTTTGTAATGATTTAACGGTTGCAGATGGGGGCAGACTTTATTTTGATGTTGTGGACGGTTTAGGCTTAACCGTAAACGGAAGTATTCTTGTAAATAATAACGGCAGAGTGCAAGCTTCAGCCAGCACGCCAACCGGGCAATTTTTTCAAAGGCTTGAGCTAAAAAAAGATTTAACGGTAGATGCTGGTGGAAGGTTTGATATGCGTCTTAGCTCCAGCGCTAATTTAGCGGTTTGCAGAGTTCTTTTTTCGGGGAATGAAAATACAGTAATTAATTTAGCTTTAACTACTTATATCGGCAACACGGAAGAATTTAATTCAGTTGAAATAAATAAAACCGGCGGCGCCAAGGTTATTTTAAATTCCGGAAATTTATTTCAGAATAATAATTCAAGCAACGGACCTGACACTTTAATTTTAACTTCCGGTATAGTTGAAACAGGCGCTAATCATTGGGCTATTTTAAGAACAACTTCCGAAGCTATTGTAGGCGGTTCCGATGCAAGCCATTTTAATGGAATAATTGGTCGCGGGGTTACTAATGGCGGCGGTCCATCTGAACTTATGCTCCCTTTGGGCGATGGAACTACATATCGTCCAATTACTGTAAGACTAAATGGACCTTCCAATGGTACCGGACATTATGTTTGGGGAACCCTTGTTGCTGAAAACGCCAATACTGGAAGCAGCGCTTTTTCAGGCGGAATTGATATGGTATCAGCAGTTAGGTATTATGAAATTGGATATTTACAAAATGCAGGTTCTGCCGCTGCAATGCCTGTTTACAAGTTAAGCCCAACATATTCAACTGACGATGGCGTTACCGCCGGCAATATGGATTTGCGAGTCGCTTATTCTGAAGACAGCGGCGCAAATTGGATGAATGCGGGACCCGCCGATCACACCACTGATCTTACAAACGCTCCTACAACAATTGACAGCGATTCATTAGATCCCAACATTACTATAAATACAGGCGACATGATATTAGTTGCTTTAGCAAGGGCTGAAGGGACTACTACAAATCCGCTTCCCGTTGAACTCGTTTCATTTGCGGCAACTGTGGTGAATAATAATATCAATCTAACCTGGTCAACTGCATCGGAAATTAATAACGCCGGTTTTGAAATTGAAAGAGGCATTGATAATAAAACTTTTAATAGAATTGGTTTTGTTGCAGGTAAAGGGTCAAGCACAGAAAAAAATTATTATTCTTTTATTGATAATCCCGCAGCCTCAAAATATTATTATAGATTAAAACAAATTGATCTTGATGGAAGTTTTAAATATTCAAAATCAATTGAAGTTAGTTTTTCTACGCCTAATAAATTTGAGCTCGCTCAAAACTATCCGAATCCTTTTAATCCGTCGACAACAATTAAATACAGCGTCGCAAACACAGGCTTAGTTAAGCTTTCAATTTATAACGTGCTTGGTGAAACGGTTAAAATTTTAGTGAACGAAATAAAACAGCCGGGTAGTCATGAAATAGTTTTTGATGCTTCAAATCTTCAAAGCGGAATATATTTCTATGAATTACAAACGAATAATTTTGTTCAAACTAAAAAAATGCAGTTAATCAAATAATTATCAAAATAACTCGGGAAAATATTTTTAAGATGCTGCTTTATCGAGTAGCATCTTAAAACTTTTTCCAATGTTTTCAGAAAAAAATATCTTATTGCAATTTTAAAAAGCAATTCAAAAAATCCTCTAAAGAATTATTAATAGATAAAGGAGTTGAAAATTTTATGTATGATTTAAAAGGAAAAGTTGCGCTTGTTACGGGAGGAGGACGCGACATTGGACGTGAAGTTTGTCTTAATCTTGCGCGGGAAGGCGCTAAAGTTTGTTTAAATTATTTTGAAAGCGATGAGAAAGGAAATGAAACTGTAAAAATGATTCAAGATATGGGCGGCGAAGCTCTGCTCATTCAAGGCGATATGACAAATCCGGATGATGTTAAAAATATTGTAGATGAATGCGTTAAAACTTACGGCAATAAAATTAATATACTTGTTAATGTGGCAGGCGGACTTATCGCCAGAAAAACCATGAGCGAAATGGACATTGATTTTTGGAATAAAGTAATGGATGTAAATTTAAAGACTGCCTTTCTCGTTACAAAAGCGGTTCTTCCATATATGCCCGAAGGAAGTACAATTATTAATTTTTCTTCTCAAGCTGCAAGGGACGGCGGGGGTCCCGGAGCAATCGCATATTCAACGGCTAAGGGAGCTGTATTAACTTTTACGCGCGGACTTGCAAAAGAACTTGGTCCTAAAGGTATAAGGGTTAATTGCGTTTCGCCAGGAATGATTGCGACAACATTCCACGATACATTTACAAAACCAGAGGTGCGAGAAAAAGTAGCAGCCGGCGCTCCTTTAAGACGAGAAGGCAAAGCAAGCGATGTTGCAGATCTTGTAGTCTATCTTGCTTCTAATAAAGCATCGTACATTACCGGCTCATCAACGGAAATAAATGGCGGTACATATTTCATATAAAAAAAAGAAAGAACAATGTTTAATAAAATTCTTACGGCTATAATTATTTTTTATTTGGTAATATTTTCATTTGATGCTTATGCACAAAATGTACATCCTAATTTAGTTTTAACAAAAAATGATGTAAAATTAATTAAAGCAAATCTGGGCAAAGTTCCTTTATTCGATAAGTCATTTGAAGAAGCTAAAGAAAAAATTGATGCTGCTCTTCGACGAGAAATAATCGTTCCCATCCCAAAAGACCCCGGCGGCGGATACACTCACGAAAAGCATAAACAAAATTATAATGAAATGTATATTGCCGGAATAATGTATTCAGTAACCGGCAATGAAAAGTATGCGGAGTTTATTAAAAACATGCTTGACAAATATGCTGAAATGTATCCCGACCTTCCGCTGCATCCCGCTGCTAAGGAAGAATCGGCGGGCAGATTATTCTGGCAGAGCCTTAACGAAACCGTTTGGCTATTTTATACTATACAAGCTTATGACTGCATTTACGATTGGCTTCCGCAAGCTGAGCGCGAAAATTTTGAAACAAATATTTTTCGTCCGATGTGTAACTTCTTTATAAATGAAGTAACAGAACAATTCGATTTAATCCATAACCACGGTACGTGGATGACAGCGGCGGCGGGAATGACTGGTTACGTTTTAAATGATAAAGAGTTGATTGATAAAGCTCTGTACGGATCTAAAAAAGACAGCGCTGCGGGATTTTTAAAACAAGTTCAGCTTCTATTTTCTCCCGATGGATATTACACTGAAGGAGCTTATTATGCAAGATATGCACTGATGCCATTCTTCTTATTTGCTCAAGTTATTAATAATAACCAGCCTAATTTCAAAATTTTTGATTATCGAAATCAAATATTTAAAAAAGCTTTTTATTCTGCTATGCAGCTAACTTACACCAACGGCGCTTTTATGCCTATTAACGATGCTCTTAAAGAAAAAACATTCCGCTCAGTTGAAATTGTTTATGCATTAGATATTACCTTTAAAGAATATGGACAAGACAAAAATCTACTCAGCATTGCTAATGAGCAAGGCAGAGTTATGTTAAATGGAGCAGGACTCGCAGTCGCAAAAAGTATTCAGGAAACTAATGAGATAAATCCTTTTGATTGGAAAAGCGTGGATTACAGCGATGGACCTGATGGCAAACAAGGCGGAGTTGCGATTTTAAGATATGGTCCTGTCAATGATGAAGAATGCCTGCTTTTCAAATATACAAGCCATGGTTTATCTCACGGTCATTTTGATAAACTAAATTTTTTATTTTATGATCAGGGAAGAGAAATTATTCAGGATTACGGCGCCGCAAGATTTTTAAATGTGGAACAGAAGTACGGCGGAAGATATCTTCCCGAAAATAAAACTTATGCAATACAGACAGTTGCGCATAATACTTTGGTGGTGGATGAAAAATCAAATTATAACGGCAAAAAAAGTATTGCTGAAAATTATCATCCCAATAAATTTTATTTCTCAGCATCTGATTCAAATCTGCAAATTACCAGCGCCGTAGATGAGCATGCTTACGATGGAGTAAAAATGCACAGAACTTTTGTGATGATAAAAGATACCGCTTCATCAAAACCAATTGTAATTGATGTTTTGGATGTCAAAGCAGATAAAGAGCATCAATATGATTTGCCCTATTATTATCTCGGTCATTTGATGTCAACAAATTTTAAGTACTCTCCTTTCACCACTGAACTAAAACCTATGGGAACAAAAAATGGTTATCAGCATTTATGGAAAGAAGCTGAAGCTAAAGGCGTTGGCTCCTCATCAATAACATGGTTAAACGGCGATAGATATTATTCAATTACAACTGCTGCGGATTCTACCATTCAACTATTTTTAACAAGAGTAGGCGCTAATGATCCTGATTTTAATCTAAGAAATGATCCCGGTTTTATGTTAAGAACCAAAGCAAAAAATCAGGTCTTTGCTTCGGTGATTGAGCCGCATGGCGAATTCAATCCTACTGTTGAATACTCGGTTAAATCTTACAGCCAAATTAAATCTGTTAATGTTCTTGCTTCCGATGACGAAGGAACCGTTGTTCAAGTAGAAAAAATTAATAACGAGAAATGGATTTTAATGATTGCAAATAATTCTGCCGATGAAAATCAAATGCATTCAATAAATGTTTCAAATAAAACTTATTCATGGCGGGGAGCTGTCAAAGTTCAGAGGTAAAAAAACATCGAGCTTTAAAAGTAAAAAGGAGAATCAATGGAAGATGTAAACGATATTTTTATTGAGAATCATAAAGTAGATTGGGAACAAGTGGACCCCGGCGTTAAGAGAAAAATACTTGGTTATGATAAAAACATTATGATGGTAAAAGTAAATTTTGAAAAAGGCGGGATAGGAACGATTCACAGCCATCATCATAGCCAGGTAACTTATGTTTTAAGCGGAAGTTTTGAAGTACAAATTGGAAAAGAAAAAAAAATTTTGAATGCAGGTGATTCCTTTTACATTCCACCGCATATAGAACACGGCGCTGTTAATCTTGAGCAAGGCGAATTAGTAGATGTTTTCAGTCCGGCGCGTGAAGATTTTCTAACCTAATTCATAAATATTTATTTGAATTTTGGAGTATCAATGAAAAAATTAAAGAACTTAAGATGGTGGATTGTAACACTCGTTGCGCTTGCAACGGTAATTAATTACATCGACAGAAGTTCTTTAGCAATAATGTGGCCGTCCATTCAAAAAGACGTTGGACTTACAAAAGAAGATTACGCATTTATAGGAATAATGTTTACCATCGCTTATGCTATAAGCCAAAGTTTATCGGGAAGTTTGTATGATAAAATCGGAACAAGATTAGGATTTGTAGTTTCAATTATTATTTGGTCGTTTTCAGTAGTATTTCATGGGCTTGCCCGCAGCCTGCTTAGCTTTAGCATGTTCAGATTTTTATTAGGATTAGGCGAAGCGGGAAATTGGCCCGGCGCAACTAAATCTAACGCAGAATGGTTTCCTATAAAGGAGAGAGCGCTGGCCCAAGGAATTTTTAATTCGGGCGCCTCCATTGGGGCAATATTATCCGCTCCGTTCATTGCAATACTTTACACCTGGCTTGGCTGGAAAATAACTTTTGTCGTATTAGGTTCGTTAGGATTTCTGTGGTTAATTCCCTGGCTATTTGTAAATAAAGCTCTTCCAGATAAACATCCCTGGATAACGGAAGAAGAGAAACAATACATTCTTGAAGGACAGATTGATAGAAAAGCAGAAGTTACAATTAATGAACGAACGCCGTCATGGCTTGAAGTAATGAGTTATAAAGAAAGCTGGTCGGTTTTAGCGTCGCGTTTTTTCCTTGATCCAATCTGGTGGCTGTTTGTTTTTTGGCTGCCAATTTATTTAGCTGATAGATTCGGATTTAATA
>CAWALU010000006.1:0-693518 GCA_963782985.1 uncultured Bacteroidota bacterium | reverse complement strand
AATAAGAGACATTAACATTCTAATAGTTGTGCTTTTTCCTGCGCCGTTGGGACCTAAAAATCCAAACACATCTCCCCGATGAACATTTACGCTTAGGTTGTTTACTGCTTTTAAATCTTTAAATTTTTTGGAGAGATTTTTTATCTCAATAATTTTTTCGTCGTTCAAAAAAATAATTTTCTATTTATGTTGTTAAGAATTCTGATTTAAATATAGTTAAATATTTTTATGTGAATTAGCCTTTAGCTTACCGAATAATATAGATCAAGTTCCCATTTAAGCGGATTAAAATTAATATAAATTCTAATTTTAAGTAAGTCTGTTTCGTTTCTGATAATATGCTCGTAATAATTTTTTTGCCAAACGGGAGGATTAGAGATTTTACTTATTTCATTTATCTGCTTTGTTACGGAAGATTTGAATCCTCTAATTATAGCGCCGAGTGTTTGAGAGGGAGATTTTATTGCTCATTCTCATCGTCCGCTCTGTCGAGCAACGATAGCGGTAATTGCTTTGCAGTTTTTGCGCCAAGCTCTTGAATTTTTTTTGCCCGCCTAACAAGATTGCCGCTGCCCTCAACAAGCTTATTCATTGCGGATGAATAATTACTTTTTGCTTCGTCCATTTTTTTACCGACGCTAATTAAATCTTCCGTAAAACCAACAAACTTATCATACAATGCGCCGCTCTGCCGAGCAATTTCCAAAGCATTTTTATTTTGATTTTCCTGCCGCCAAATACTTGCAATGGTTCGCAACGTGGCGAGCAATGTTGAAGGACTAACAATCACAATATTCATATCAAACGCATCGTTAAAAAGCGAAGCGTCAGCCTGCACAGCCATTGCAAAAGCCGGTTCAATAGGCATAAACATTAAAACAAAATCGAGACTTTCTATTTGATAAAGATTCTGATAATTTTTTCCGCTTAAACTTTTTATATGCGATCTTATTGAGCTAATATGATTGCGCAAAGAAATCTGTTTGTCTTTTTCCAATTCATCAGAAATACATTTTTCATAAGCAAGCAAAGAAACTTTTGAATCTATAATCATACTTTTATTTTCGGGCAGCTTAATTATAACATCCGGCTGAAATCTTTTTCCCGATTCCGTTGTAATACTTTCCTGCACGGCGTATTCTCTTCCTTTAACCAAACCGGATTTTTCAAGAATGCTTTCCAAAATAAATTCCCCCCAATTGCCCTGAGTTTTTGTTTGTCCCTTTAAAGCCTGCGTTAAATTTTTAGCTTCCTGAGTAATCTGTTGATTCATATCTTTCAGCATTGAGAGCTGCTCTTTTAAAGAGGCATGCCCTCTAATACTTTCCTTGCTGGTCTCTTCAACTTTATTTTCAAACTCTTTTATTTTTTCTTTAAGCGGATTTAGAATTGATTCGAGATTTGTTTTGTTTTGTTCAGTAAACTTTGAACTTTTTTCATCTAAAATTTTGTTGGCAAGATTTTCAAACTCAACCGTAAACTTTTTTTGAATATCCTCTAATTCATTTTTTTGTTCATCTAATTTTAGCTGAAGATTTTTGTAATCTGCATTTAAAGTGGAATGCTCTTTAGCCAATTCATAAATTTTTTCTCTTTCAAGTTTTAATTCCGAAGACGAAGTTTTATAATTCTCATCAAGACTATTATGGCGTTCTTCGATTTTTCCTTTTTCCAACGACAGCAAATTTATTTGATTTTTTAATTCCTCTACTTCTTGTTTTGGAACGCCTTGAGAATTTTTAAATTTTAAATTTAAAATAATCCAAACGGCTATTGAGCCGATTAAAAGTCCAACTAATAAATAAATAATTTCCATAGTTAAAGATTAAATAATTGATTTAAAAATAAGTGAGACTCTCTTTTAAAGTGAAATCACGTTTATTCTATTACTCCAATTCAATTTTATTTTCAACTTCTTGTAAAAGTTCATTTGATTTTATTAAGTTAAGAATTTTTTTTATATCAAAATATAAAACTCTATCCTTATTTAACGGCTCAACCACTTCTCTAATTTTTTTATAAATGATTGATGTTCCTTCGCCGCACTTTAAAGGTTTTAAAAATTCTAAAGCCTGCGCTGAAGTTAAAAATTCTATCGCTAAAACATTTTGAAGATTCTGCATAATCTTATAACATTTTTGCGCTGCTATTGAACCCATAGAATTATGATCCTCTTGATTCGCAGAAGTTGGGATTGAATCAACACTTGCCGGATGCGCTAAAACTTTATTTTCTGAAACCAGACTTGCAGCCGTGTATTGCGCAATCATCAAACCTGAATTTAACCCCCCCTCCACCGCAAGAAATCTTGGCAATCCGCTCAATGCCCCATTCACCATTCTTTCAATTCTTCTTTCAGAAACATTCGCAAGTTCCGCTAAAGCGATGGACATAAAATCCATTGCCAGAGCCATTGACTGTCCATGAAAATTTCCGCCTTCGATATGCTCTTCAGTATCTGGAAAAATAATTGGATTATCATTAACGGAATTAATTTCAATCTCAACTCGTGAAACAACATAATCAATAGCATCGCGGGAAGCGCCGTGAATTTGCGGAACGCATCTAATTGAATAAGCATCCTGCACGCGCGGATCATTTTTTAAATGTGATTTTCTAATCGCGCTATTGTGAATTAATTTTAAAATATTTTTTGCTGTTGCTATTTGTCCGGCGAAAGGACGCAGCTCGTGAATTCTTTTATCAAAAGCTTTATCAGTCGCTCTCAAAGCTTCATGAGAAATTGCAGCCGACATATCCGCAAGCTTAATTAATTTTTTAGCCTGAATAGAAATGTAAGCGGCAAAAGCGGTCATCATTTGAGTGCCGTTAATTAACGCTAAACCCTCTTTCGCCTCAAGCACAATCGGCTTCAAATTAAATTTTTTTAAAGCGCTTTTCGAAGAAATAATTTTTTGATTTGAAAAAGTATCCCAATCAATTTCACCCTCTTTTTTGGAGAGGGACGGGGTGAGGCTTCTTCCCTTCCCAATCATTGCTAAAACTAAATGTGAAAGCTGCACAAGATCGCCGCTGGAGCCAACCGAACCTTGAGAGGGAATGACGGGAATAATATTATTGTTAATCATTGCGGCAAGTAATTGAAGCGTTTCTAATTTTATTCCGGAGTACCCTCGCGCAAGAGCATTAAGCCGAAGCAGCATCATTATTTTTACAATCATTGGAGGAAGGTTTTCACCGCAGCCCACGGCATGACTTAAAATTAAATTTTCCTGCAAACGAAGAATATCTTTTTTACTAATGTTCACATTTGAAAATTCGCCAAAGCCGGTGGTAACTCCGTAAATCACTTCATTATTTTCTACCCACTTTTCTACCAGAGCGCGAGATTTTTTAATCTTCACTTTAGCCTTTGAAGATATTTCAACTTGAAGATTTTTTGTTATAAAATTTTCAATAATTTCAAGAGTGAGCGAAGTTCCATCGACAATAAGTTTTTTATTTGCCATAAATTATTTTTTTTATTTTTTCAGAATTTTCTTTATTTGTTTTATAGGTAAGATGAATACCGTTTTCATCATATTTAGAATTGATTACTTCGGCAAGCGAATGAATTTTTGCGGCAATTTTAGAATCTTTAATATTTATAACTACTTTTTCTTCAACAAATTCCTCTTCAATAATTTTTAGAATTTCATCCTTCAAAGAAGAAATATTTATTCCCCGCTGCGCCGAAATTACAACTGCATCTTCAAATTTATTTAACACAAAATTTATTTTTGATTTTTCTTTTAACAGGTCAACTTTGTTAAATACTTTTATTATAGATTTTTTGTTTCCGCCAAATTCTTTAAGCGTTTCTTCCACCACTTCAATATGATCTTCATAGTATTGATGAGATAAATCAATAACATGTAAAATTATATCTGCGTCTCTAACTTCGTTAAGCGTGCTTTTAAAAGAGGCTACCAAATTTGGAGGTAATTTTCTAATAAAGCCCACAGTATCGCTCAGCAATAATTTTTTACTTTTATTTAAATCCAAAGTTCTCGTAGTGGAATCCAACGTGGCAAATAGTTTGTCTTCAGCAAAAACATTGGATGAAGTAAGCAAATTAAATAAAGTTGATTTACCGGCGTTTGTATATCCAACCAATGAAATTTTAATTAAATCTTTTCTGCTTTGACTTTGGGTTTCACGCTGCGATTCTATTTTAATTAATTTTTCTTTAAGATTACTAATACGAGTTCTGATCATTCTTCTGTCAGTTTCAATTTGCGTTTCACCCGGACCCTTAGTGCCAATGCCGCCGTACTGTTTTGAAAGGTGCGTCCAGGCTCTCGTTAATCGCGGCAGCATATATTGCAGCTGGGCAAGCTCAACTTGAGTTTTTGCTTCTTTAGTTTTTGCGCGCGAAGCAAAAATATCCAAAATCAATCCGCTTCTATCCACAATTTTTTTGTTAATTAATTTTTCCAAATTTCTAACTTGAACAGGCGAAAGATCGTCATCAAAAATAATTAGATCGATATCATTCAACTCAACCAATTGGGCAAGCTCTTGGGCTTTTCCTTTGCCGACGTAAAATGCAGGTTCTGCTGCATATCTATCTTGGATCATTTTTAATATCGTGTCGGCGCCGGCGGTGGAAGCTAGTTCCTCCAATTCACTTAAATGCTCTTCAACTATTTCACGGTTTAAATCTTTTGTATTTAAGGCGACTAAAATTGCGCGTTCAATATTTTTGTGAGAAATTTCTATCATAAATTTTTATCTTATTTTAATTTATTCCGAAAACAATTTGATAACTCGAATATTTCATTACGCCAATATTCCATTATTCCATTCCTCCATTCCTCCATTCCTCCATTTTTCCAATACTCCATCACTCCTTTGTAACTAATTCCTTTTTGGAATTTCTCGCAACAGTCATTTCAATCAAAGCTAAAATTAAAGCGGCGATTAAAAAATATTTCCAAAGCTCCGAACCAAACCTTGACTGCAAAACTACTTCAGAGGGATTTTGATATTTATTAATGACGAAATGTTTTCCTTCAAAATTTATTTTTTTTAGATAATCATCAATTTGTGAGTTATCCAAAAATTGCATGGTTGATTCTAACGGATCATTATTAATTGAAACATCATCAATCAATTTATCGCCGTTATAAATTTTATAATTGCCGGAAATATTCGTTTTATTATAGCTTAAAATATTTTGATTTATTGAATTTTCAAGATTAATAAATTCCTCAGCTTTATTTGGCTTAACAATTTTTATTTGCCGCGCCGTTAAATTTGGCATCTGCAAATTAATCGAACTTCCCGCAACAAAATTATTTTCAGTTCTATCTTTTGAAGATAAATAATAAACAGCCTTGTTAATTAAAGGAACAAAAATACTTTTAAGCGGAAAGTTTGACCAGCTTAAAACCGGGGCTGTATTAATTAACAATAATTTGCCTTTGCCAATTTTATATTCGCTGAGGAATGATGAGCCGTCGGCAAGCGAAATTATTGTTTTAGAATTTAAGCCGGCTTTCTGATTAAAGCGTAAATAAATTTCAGGCGATTCAATTTTCTTTTTTTCATTATCAGAAAATATATCGTCAAAAATAGGATGATTAAATTCAATTTTATCGAAGCGCGTAAAGTTATCTGTTTTATTTAATTGTCCAATTAATGCCGAGGGAGAAGCGGCGCCGAAACCGCTTGTAACATTTTTAAAATCATCCAGCTTTGTATTTTCACCCGGCATTAAAAATAATCCGCCTCCATTTTCCGCAAACTGTTTCAACTTATTGTTATCATTTATCGCTTCTGACCCAATTACAATTAACGCATCGTAATTGGAAAGATTAGTCGATGCAATTTGTGAGATTTTTTTGTTCACAACTTTAATTGAGTTTTCATTGTTGGAAGCGGTCAGCGCTAATTCAACAAAGCGCGAATCATTTTCCGAAGCGCTTAAAATTAAAACCGGAATTTCAGTAGGAATAAATAAAGTTATAAATCTTTTGTTGTCATAATTAATTTCATCGTCTTCAATTTCAGCAAACACATCCACAAAGCCGGCTGCTTTTACATTAGTTTCCATCGTTAAAATTTTTGTTCCATTTGGATTTAGCGAAACGCTTTGCTGTCCGCTTCTTTCACCATTAATAAATAAAGAAACTACCAGATCATTGATTATTTTTTCAGAATAATTTGTAACTGTAATATTAAAGCTAACGGGCTTTCCTTTTTCAAAAATTTGCGTATTGGTTTTAAAATCATCAATACCGACGTTAAATAATTCTTTTCCTGAATAATTAAATGTATATAAATTTATTTTATCATTTAAGAGTTCGCTTAAATCAGAAAAGGAATTTCCTTCAGAAAATTTTTTAGATTGAAAATCTGAAAACACATAAATTTCTTTGTTAAAATTTTGTGAGTTCGAAAGTATTTTTCCCGCCGATACAATTGCGTTGTGAAGAAAACCGCTGGCATAAGAAATTTGTGAATTATCAATCTCCTTTATTAAATCCGATAAGTTGGAAGTTGGTTTTATTTCTTCATTTATATTTGAAACTAAAATTAAAGCCGCCTCATCTCCTTCCTGAAGCTGGTGAATTAAATTTTTAATTGTTTGTTTTGCTTGATTGAAATAAGAACCATTTTGATCAATAGCAGACATACTGAACGTGTTATCTAAAATAAAAATTGAAGTTGTTTTTGCCGCTGATGTTGTACCGCCGATGGCAACTCCTTTTAAAGTTGGACGCGCAAAAGCGGTTACCAGAAATAAAATTATTAAAACCCGCAATGCAAGCAGAAGCCACTGCTTTAATTTTATTTTTCTGATTTTATTTTTTTGAAGTTCTTTTAAAAACCGTAGCGTGCTGAATTCTATTCGTTTTAATTTTCTTAGATTAAAAAGGTGAATTAAAATCGGGATAGAAGCGGCTAAAAGTCCAAATAAAACTGCGGGGTTAAGAAAAATCATAAAAGAAATATAGATAAAATTTAATTTGAAAAATTACTGCAGAACCAATAATTTAAGCCTAAAATTAATTATTAAAGGAATTAAAATGAATAGCAGATATTTACCCCTAAAATTTTTATTAGCTCTTTTAGTTTTGCTTATGCTTTCAGGCTGCAATCAGCCGCCGCAAAAAACTATTGTTAAAGGAAAAGTTTTGGGCGGGGATAATAAAACTTTGCCTCAAGCTAATGTTACGCTGGGATATTCTACAGGGGACGTCGCTTTAAAAACTATCGACGTAAATAAAGATGGAAGTTATGAAATTCAAATTGACGATGAGGGTATTTTTAATTTAACGTTTTCCGGCGTTAATCATTCAGCGGTAACGCTTCCTATTTTAAATGATGAAAGAAAGATTATTGAATTAAATGTAAACCTTCCTCGCTATAAATATGTTGATGAGTTTGATGATGTAGATATTGTCGGCGACTTTAATAATTTCAGTTTTAGAACTGCAAAACGAATGACCAAACAAGATGACGGAACTTACCTCGCTGAATTTAAAACAGACCAGGATACTTTTGCTTATCAAATATTAAAAGTTGAAAAATCTGGACACAGTATAAATGGAACTCAGGCTGATTTTTTTGTTTATGACGGCGGCGGCGATTACCGATCAGTGGTGAATGTAAACAATGGAAATGTAAAAATTATTTTTGATCCTAAAAAAATTGAAAGAGATAATTCAAAATCTAAAGTAAGTTTTATTGACAGTCCTAAAAACGAAAAACTTTATTCATTACAAAAAGAATTGAACGAGCGGGAAAAACAATACAAATATGAGATGACTAAAAATCCAGGTAAAAACCCGCAATTAAATTATGAACAAATTTTTGCTGGAATAAAAAATAAAATTCAAAACTCTAAAAATGAATTTGAAAAAAATCTTCAGTACATAAATTATCTTCATCTGTCAAATTTAAGCGGCGATAAATCCAATGAAAAAATTATACAAAATGCATTTGAGCAAATTAAACCTTCGTCATATTTATGGAGCATTGATCCTTCGGTATTAGATTTGACTTTGCACAATTTTTCCGATTCATCTTCCCCAAAAAATAATTACGCTTATATTGATAAAGTGATTGCAACAAATAAAGACAAAGGCGTTATTTCATATTTGCTTTTTATAAAAATGGATTACGCGCAAAGCTCAGGAAATATTGAAGAAGCAAAAAAATATCATTCAAGATTAATAAATGAGTTCGTAGGAACTCCTTACGGTAAATACGCCAATCGCGTTACGCTTGATACTAAATTTACTGAAGGAAAAGCGCTCCCGGATTTTTCAGTTCGATCTTTAAAAAATAAAAATATTATTTACAGCAAATCGAATATGAAAGGCAAAGTTTATCTAATTGATTTTTGGGCAGCGTGGTGCCAGCCTTGCATTGGCGAGATGCCGTATCTTCATGAAGCGTATAAAAAATATCATGACAAAGGATTTGAAATTTTAAGTTTGTCCTTCGATCAAAAGCCTGAAGACGTTGACAAATTTAGAGATAAAAAATGGGCAATGCCATGGGATCATAGCTTTGTTGAAAATGGTTTTAACAGTGATCTGGCAAAAAAATTTCAAGTTGATGGAATCCCAAAACCAATTTTGGTGGATAAAGGTGGAAATATTATTGCCACTCAGAGTCAGGTGCGCGGGGAAAATTTAATTACTGAACTGGATAAAGTTTTTAGTAATTAATTTTGAACTTAATCCAAAAAAATTTTAGGGATACAAATTATGTATCCCTATTTGTATTTAAAGCGGTTAAAAAATCTTTACTTCTTACGATTATAAAACATTATAATTTTAAGGAGTTTGTTGTGAAATATTTACTAAGCGCTATTATATTTTTTATGATGTGGTTTGTTTTTTCATCTTGCAAAGAAGCAAATAATAATATAGTTGAACCGACGAATGTGCCGCCGCCGCATGACGAAGTTTATTCAAATATAGCTGATACAGGTTCAATAGAAGCTATAATGTATAATTTGGACAAATATATCCCAACCTGGAAGCAGTTAGAGCGATTTACTAAAGACGCCAAGCGTTTGCCTATCCCTAATTATATTACGCGCGCATTAGCAGGACCAGTGGATTGGGGAGCAGATATAAACATTCAAAAAACTATAAATTATTTTGATGAAGTTCATGATTTTTATAATGACGATTTTTCTGGTGTATCATATCAACTACTCCCCCCTTATGTTGACGGAGAAGGCAGTTACGCTAAAGAATTAATTTTCCCTATTTCCGGGGATATACTTGATAAAAAATTAAGAGCAGCCACCACCGCATACCTACGCGAAAAATCTTTAAATAGACCGAATTCATTTGTTAATTTTTATCCTCCGTCCCAGGAGACGCCTTTATTTATGTCTGAAAGCGAATTTTTAAAATGGATTGATGAGGATTTTATCCCTGAAAAAATTGCAGAAGCTAAAGCCGCGGAGTTAATGAAGGCAGAATATTTTATTGCCTGGCCTTTAGAGTTTGAACTTTTTATAAAATCGCTGGGAGGAATGTATGCTGACGGTTTTTTGTCTAATTATTCTAATGAGCAGATACTTGCTTTTGCACAAGTGGTAAAAAATAAAATAAGAGATGCTGTAAAAGAAAATTTCCATGGCAAGTTGATAGCGCATTCATATTGGAATTATTGTGCACAAGATAGTTTATGGGATAGGTTTGATTATAAAGGTTTTGATGAAATTTATTTTGCTTTTTTCCCGCAGATGAGCGTTGAATACACTGCATATTATACAGAAACTCAACTTCGTCATTATACAAAGGTGATAAAAAATAGCGGCTCTATTCCCTGGCTGGCAAGTGAGATAACGGTATATAAAAAACATTTCCCCGGTAAAGATATGTCCAAAATTGAAAAAGAAATTTACAAAACGATGTTTGATAAATTAGAAAAAGCTTCTATCCCCCCCATGGGATTAGCAGTTGGAGTTGGAGAAATAGAAACGGTAGAAGCAAGAGACTATGTTAAAAATTATTTTATGGGCAAATAAATAAATATTAAAATTAGGTTAATATTAAAAAAGCGGTTTATTACAACCGCTTTTTTATTGGTTAATGTATTATAATTTTTATTTGTTCATTTCAGCAATTAAATTAAGCGCGCTTCCAGCTTTAAACCATTTTATTTGTGCGGAGTTGAAAGTATGATTTAACATGACTTCTTCTTTATTACCATTGCTGTGTTTAATAGTCATCTTAACTTGCTTTTCTGGTTCAATAGAAGAAATATGTAAATCAATTTTATCATCTTCTTTTATTTTATTATAATCATCGGGATTTGCAAAAGTTAAAGGAAGCATTCCTTGCTTCTTTAAATTTGTCTCGTGAATTCTGGCAAAACTTTTTACAATAATAGCTCGCCCGCCTAAAAAGCGCGGCTCCATTGCTGCGTGTTCGCGGCTTGAGCCTTCGCCGTAATTTTCATCGCCGATAACAACCCAGTCGGTTCCGTTTGCTTTATATTCTCTTGCAACTTCGGGAATGGATTTATATTCACCGGTAAAAATATTCTTAGTTTTGCCGGCGTCATTTGTAAATTCATTTATCGCGCCAATAAACATATTATTCGAAATATTATCTAAATGTCCTCTGTACTTTAGCCATGGTCCCGCCATTGAAATATGATCGGTTGTACACTTCCCTTTTGCTTTTAATAAAACTGGAAGATCAATAATGTCATTGCCATCCCATGGTTTAAATGGTTTTAACAATTGAAGTCTATCGCTGTCAGGTTTAACTTTTACCTCTACATTGGAGCCGTCTTTTGCGGGAGCTATAAAACCTTCTTCTCCTTTTTTAAAACCCGTAGGTGGAAGTTCTTCCCCGGTTGGAGGATCTAATTTTATCTTTTCACCTTTTGCATTTTCCAATTCATCAGTCATTGGATTAAAAGATAAACTACCGGCAATAGCAAGCGCTGTAGTAATTTCCGGGCTGGCTACAAATGCCAATGTTTGAGGATTACCGTCATTTCTTTTAGCAAAATTTCTATTGAAGGAAGTAACAATTGTATTTCTTTCACCGGCTTTTATATCAACTCGTTTCCACATTCCAATACAAGGTCCGCAGGCATTCGCCAAAACCAATCCGCCAAAATCGCTTAAAGTTTTTAACTGTCCATCGCGTTCAATAGTGGCGCGCACTTGCTCGCTGCCGGGCGTAATTGTGAATTGAGATTTTGCTTTCAATCCTTTTGCCAACGCTTGTTTAGCTATATTTGATGAACGATCAATATCTTCATAAGATGAATTAGTACAGCTTCCAATAAGCGCTACTCTGATCGCATCAGGGAAATCATTTTCTTTAACAGCTTCTTTCATTTTTGAAATTGGGATAGCTTTATCGGGACTGAAAGGTCCGTTTAAATGCGGTTCTAACTCGCTTAAATTAATTTCAATTACTTGGTCATAATATTTTTCAGGATTTTCAAACACATCTTTATCAGCCGTAAGCTGATCGGCTAAACCTTCAGCTAGCGCCGCAACATCAGCGCGGTCCGTAATTCTTAAATATGCAGACATTTTTTCATCAAACGGGAAGAGCGAAGTTGTAGCTCCAATTTCAGCGCCCATATTACAAATAGTTCCTTTTCCAGTGCAGGAAATTGAAGTTGTCCCCTCGCCAAAATATTCAACAATAGCTCCGGTGCCGCCTTTAACTGTAAGTATTCCGGCAAGCTTCAGAATAATATCTTTTGCCGATGCCCAGCCCGAAATTTTTCCGGTAAGCTTAACGCCAATCAATTTAGGAAATTTTAATTCCCACGGCATTCCTGCCATGACATCTACGGCATCTGCGCCGCCCACGCCAATGGCAATCATACCTAATCCGCCGGCGTTAGGCGTATGGGAATCAGTCCCAATCATCATTCCTCCTGGGAAAGCATAATTTTCTAAAACAACTTGATGAATAATTCCGGCGCCGGGTTTCCAAAAACCAATTCCATATTTTCGGGATATACTTTCCAAAAAATCATAAACTTCTTTATTCTCTTCAGTTGCACGAAGTAGATCATCTTTTGCGCCAACCTGCGCTTGAATTAAATGGTCGCAATGAACTGTTGTAGGAACGGCTGTTTCTTTTTTGTTAGCAGACATAAATTGCAGCAAAGCCATTTGCGCAGTTGCATCTTGCATCGCAACGCGGTCGGGAGATAAATCAGCGTAATCTTTTCCTTTTTTATATTCTGTTTTAATCGGTTCCCATAAGTGCGCATATAAAATTTTCTCTGCAAAAGTTAAAGGTCTATTTAAAATTTTTCTGGTCTCGCTAATCTTATTTCCATATTCGGAATAATACTCTTTTATCATTTCAATATTTGCAGCCATTATTAAATCCTTATTTTAGATTGTTGATTTGTTAATTGTTCTTAAAATAATAAAATACCAATAAATTTGCTTAACCATTTTTTATATATTAAGCGAGTTGATTAAGTTTATAATAAATTTTTTAGGATTTATGAAACGCGTTATTGTTTTGGAGTTACATTTATGAAGAAGACTTCCATATTAATTGTGGACGACGAAGAAAATTATTTAATGATTTTAAAGGAACTACTCCATGAAGAAGGTTACGATGAAGTAATAACGGAAAATAGATCGCGAAATGTTTTATCAATTTTAAAAGAAAAAGATATTGATTTAATCCTCTGCGATATTAATATGCCGGAAATGGATGGACTCGAATTGTTGGAAGAAGTCTCTCAATCATTTCCTAAAATTCCCGTTATTATGATTACAGGAATGGATGATGTTGAAACTGCTTTGAAGGCAATAAAATTAGGGGCTTACTACTATATTACAAAACCGCCCGACACCGATAAATTATTTCTTACTATAAAACGAGCGCTGGAACAACGACTGTTGGAACTCGAAAGAGATTCACTTCGGTCGGCTTCTACTAATCCCGAAAATAATGAAACTATCTTTGAAGATATAATTACTAATTCGCAAGTTATGTACAAAGTTTTTGAGCTTGTGGAAATTTTTGCCCCGACAAATGAAACAGTTTTAGTTATGGGTGAAACCGGCACCGGAAAAGATTTAATAGCGAATAAAATTCATCAGCTTTCACCTCGCAAAGACAAACAATTTGTAGTTGTAAATCTTGCATCAATTTCATCTTCGCTTTTTGAAAGCGAATTGTTCGGACATAAAAAAGGCTCATTCACAGGCGCGCTTAATGAAAAGCTAGGATATTTTGAAGAGGCAAACGGCGGCACTATTTTTTTAGATGAGATAGGCGAGCTGCCCATAGAGCTGCAAGGTAAGCTATTAAGAGCAATTCAATACAGCGAGATTTATAAAATCGGAAATCCTAAACCGGTTAAGTTAGATATTAGAATTATTGCCGCAACTAATAGAGATCTGGTTGAAGATGTAAATAATAAAAAGTTTAGGGCTGATCTTTATTATAGATTGAACAGAGGATTTATAAAATTACCCCCTCTTCGTAAACGCGCTGAAGATGTTGTTTTATTGGCGAAGCATTTTCTAGAAATAGGGAATAAAACTTACCATAAAAATATACCCGGTTTTACTGAAAATATTCTTACCAATTTAAAGAAATACAGCTTCCCCGGAAATGTAAGAGAATTAGAAAATTTGGTTTTAAATGCTGTGGCTAAAAGCGAAGATCAAAAACCTATAGACAAAATTAATTTAGATTCCAAATTGATGGGTATTAATATCTTGGAGACTTCTGCTTCCCTAGAAGAAAATAATAATGAATTGTATACTATTGACGAAGTTGTAAAATTTCATATTAAAAAAATAATGACATCTACAAACGGAAACGTTCAAAAAGCAGCAGTGATTTTGGGCGTAAGTGAAAGAACCTTGCAAAGAAGATTGCAACAAATGAAAAATAACCCTTCTACATAAAACCTTATTTGACACCTTTGACAAATTTGACGTCATAATTGTCGTTTGTAAAAATTCCAGCCAAAATAATCTTCAAAAATAAAACAGAATAACACTTAAACTATTTGAGCAAATCGGCATATAAGTTGCAATTACCCCATAAAATTGAAAAGGAGTTAAAAATGTCATTTATTCTACTTTATATTTTGTTTGGGATTTTAGTTGGAGCAGTCAGCTTGTATTTCTTAAAATCCGCCCCTCAAGGCTGGGAAGATGCAAACGGTTTTCACTATGGCAGCTTTGATGAAAATGAGATTCAACATACGCAAATTATTAAATCGTCTAGGGCAGCTAGCGAATTAGGCTACAAGCTAAGACAAGTTTAATAGTAAACCCAAATAAAACGAAAGCATTTTTGAAATGAGCGATGTCAGATATATAGACAGAAACAATGAACACTGGTCAATTGAAAAAGGAGATTGGCTGGGGTTTCAATATGAAGAGGAAAAAATAAATAAATCAAAAGGGAACCGGAAAAAAATTTTATTGGCTCTTCTGCTTTTTCCGATTTTAATTTTACTTACTACAATTACGGTTATCAATTTTTAAATAATTAATTGCGTTAGCAAATTTAGAATTAAGAGGAAATAATTAGGAGTTGATTGAAATGCAAAATATTACTCCAATTTCAAAAGAAGAACTTTACAACCAATGTCTTGATTATTGCCTACCTGTAAGCAGAACGGACAGCGTTGAAACATTAAAAAACTTTTTAATTGCCGCGTATGATGAAGTGAAGATTTACGGCGATCCAACTTGCGAGAATAGCCCCGATAATTTTCACCTTGACGAAGAACCAATCTACATAGGTAAGAAGCAAATTAATTTTGGCTACTTACTAAGCCGAATTTTTTCTTTATTTTAATTTCAACTTTTTCCCTACAAAAATTCAAAAAGAGAAATCATCATTTCTAATAAACAATAGAATTGATGAATGAGGAACTATTAAAAATTTTTCTCTTTCAAATTCAATTTCAAAAGAATCCTTCCGCAAAAAAATTGCAAGGTCTCCAGCCTTCGCTTGCAAAGGAATATATTTCACCGTTTCTTTCGATTCTTTCCAGGGTTCATCTTCAACATTTGCAGCCGTTGCATATCCGGGACCAACTTTAATAACATAGCCGCTTTGAATTTTTTCTTTCTCCACAACGCCGGGCGGCAAAAACAAACCAGTGTCTGTTTTATTTGTTTGTTCTTCGGGGCGAATCAAAACACGGTCGCCTACGACAATGAACTTGTCAATATTTTTCAATTGTAATTCCATTTATTTTCGAGTTATAATAATATTTAATAAGTAAAACAAAAATACAATTTAATTATTAAATGAATAGTACATTTTGGTTCTTCTTTTTCATTTATCAGAATTCTAAAATTGCTTCATTTTTCTTCGCGGAAATCAATTAACTAATCTTTTAAAGCCAAGTTGGATTACTCTAAAAGATTACATTCTGAAATTTTACTTTTGTTTGTGTATTTTTATAATTAAAAAAATAAATGCATCTATTGAAAAATAATAGTAATAGTTTAGGAGCCGGATTTTGGGATGAAAGATATTCATCCGATAAGTTTATATACGGGACAGAACCAAATAAGTTTTTAAAATATATTTTGAAGAAAATAACTCCCGGTAAAATTTTATTTTTAGGTGAAGGCGAGGGAAGAAACGCTGTTTACGCTGCTAAGCTTGGCTGGAATGTTGACGCGGTTGATTTCAGCCATAACGCAAGAAACAAGGCGCTTAAATTAGCAAAATTAAATGAAGTCAAAATTAATTATAAAATTAATGATTTGGAAAAATATAAACCTAAAACTGACTATTATGACGCTGCAGTAATTATTTATTTACATTTAAATCAGACATTGAGCGCAGATGTTTTTTCAAAAGTAAAAAATTCTTTAAAGCCCAATGGACAATTAATTTTGGAGGTATTTGAGAAAGAACAAATTAAGAATAATTCAGGAGGACCAAAAAATGTAGATGCGCTATATTCCTTACAGGAGATTCGAAAATACTTTGAAGAGATTGCTTTTATAACACTCAAAAAACATAAAATAATCTTAAATGAGAGTGAATTTCATAAAGGAAATGCTGCTGTCATTCAGGGATTAGGCAAGAAGTTACCTTAATTTTTTATGAAGAAAATTTTATTCATAACATATTATTGGCCCCCCTCCGGGAAGGCTTCACTTCATTGGCCTTTATATATTATTAAGCATCTTTCCGAGCTTAATTTACAGCCTTCTGTATTAACAGTGAAGGACGAAAAATTTTCACATATTGATGAAAGTTTAACAAATGAAATAAATTCAGAAACTAAAATCATTAACACAAAAGCGTGGGAGCCTTTTAATCTCTACAGAAAATTTATTGGAAAAGAAAAGGATGAGCCATTAGTTGCTTCTGAAACTATTTCTGAGACAAACACAAGTATTACGCACCGCATATCGGTTTGGATAAGAATGAATCTCTTCATTCCCGATGCACGAATTGGCTGGTATTTTTCTGCCGTTAAAAGTGGAAAGAAATTTCTAAAAAATAATAAACAAGATTTCATTGTATCTATTGGGCCTCCCCACTCCACTCATTTAATTGCGAAAAAATTAAGTAAAAAATTTAACATCCCTCATATACCCGTTTTTATTGATCCTTGGACAAACATTATTTATTATAAAAATCTTAAACGAAGCAAGTTAACTTTAAAAATTGATAATCATTTGGAAAAAAAAGTTTTACTCAATGCATGGAAAATAATTTTTATAACTGAAACGATGAAAACTGATTATGTTAAGAAATACCCCCAAATTGAAAATAAATCTCAAGTGCTGTACTGGGGATATAATGAAGAGAATTTTAAAAGCCGTTCCCCCAGTTTGATTCCAAGTGAAAAGAATGATCTGACTAAAAATAATAATTTGGAAATCATCGTTCACGCGGGCAATATTTTTGATTATCAAAACCCAAAAAACTTTTGGAAATATATAAAATCTGAAATAGACAAAGGTAGAAAAATAAACCTAAAATTTATTGGAACTGTTAGTCCGGAAATTAGGAATTCAATTAAGCAGTATGGATTAAATAATCATGTTTCATATTTAGGATTTCTTCCTTATGAAAAGATGATTGATGAATTATTAAAAGCTTCATATTTATTAGTCTGTGCTACAGAACCGCGCCATGTACCGGGGAAATTATTTGAATATTTAAAGACCGGAAAACCTATTATTGGGTTTGGGGATGATAATGAAGAAGTGAGAAGAATATTAAAAGAAACAAACGCGGGAATGATTTTTAAATATAGTGAAGATGCCCATGAGTTTTTTGAATTGATTAACACATTCAATACAAATTTAAGTCAGGTTAAAATATACGACAGAAAAAATATCGCAAAACAATTTAATGAAATTTTAAATGAGTAAATTACCCAGCCCCAATAAAATATAATTGAGGCTGAAAAAATAAATTTACTTTTTATAAATCATGCGAAATTTAAAAATCTTAAATAGTTTTTAAACTAATTAACCCTGTTTACCAAACCAATTTTGTACTCATCACCCGATAATACATTTTTGAAACCACTATAATAAATTTTTAATTCTGAATTAACTTCAATAGCATAAGGATATCTAATTTCATCTAAGTCCCATAAAATAGAAGAATCATTAGAAGTAAAGAAAGGATTTTCTTTACTCTTTTCCCAGTTAATACCATCCTTCGAAGTAGCCATACCAAAAGCGGAAATTGTATCACCATAAATAGTTGAATATATCATTAAATAACAATTATTATTTTTTAACTATACTAACATTCCCGATTCCTAATCCCTCCCACGAATCCGATGCTTGCAAAATTGGATTGTTAGAATATTTTTCCCACTTAATTCCATCCGCAGAAGTTGCTAATCCGATTTTATACCCACTACCATTTATTGTTCCATAAGTGTAATACATGTATAATTTTTTATCCTTTTTTAAAATAAAATTAGCTACAATCCGTGCATCATCAGAGTTGTAAGTTCCAGACAAAATCGGCGCTGGTGATTTTTCCCATTTTATACCATCAAATGAAACAGCTCTGCCTACTTGCCACAAACCATTTTGATCACCCCAACCATTATAATACATAATATAAAGACTATCTTGCTTTATTACAGGTCCCACGCCCTGCTCTACCATAATCCCATTTGCCATTTGAACCAGGTTCTAAAACTGGATAAGAGAGCGGTCTTTCCCAGGTTTTACCATCATAAGAAATGGCATATCCAACGTAAGAACCCCCTCCATTAACCAAATTTCCAAACCACATTTTATATATACCCTCATCGTATAATAATTTAGGTTGATTAGGCCCATAAATATCCCAATAGGAGTTTGTTGTCTCTAAAATTGGATTGTTATTATAGTCAACCCATTTTTTTGCTGTTTCCCCCCAGGTAACATTGATATAAATGCTTCCTCTTCCGTGACCAGTTGGTACCAATGTTAAAAATACTTTAGTTAGTATATTTTCTTCCACATTAACATCACTTTCACCTGAATATATAACGACACTGTCTTCGTTAATTGCATCCACTTTTAAATGCCATTTTCCAACCGGGATTGATCCGAAAGAAATGTCGGCAGTTGAATCGGATAATAAATTTAAATAACCGCTTAAAGGTTTAAAATTTTGTCGGAATAAATAAGCGATAACTGCAACTACATCAGAGGGTGCATTAGCTTTATCAATGTTTAATGAAATACTGCCGTTGCTATTATCTGACGATGAAGAAATACTGTTGTCTTTTGAACAACCAGTTAATAATATGAATGTTAAAAAAACTGAGATTATAATTGATGCTTTCATTAGATTATCCTTATAGTTAATAAGTATTTAATATACAAATTTTATCTATTAACATTTTGAGCTATGATTATTTATTATCAAAAAACATGCTTAATAAATTCTACAATAAGTTTTTATAATTTTTCAAGAAATTTATCTGATTCTGAAGATCTGTGATTATTCGCTTGGAACAAAAAAATTAAAGTTCAATTTTGCAGCATTACCTTCTTATATAATTGTAAATAACTATTCCCAATAACTTCGGGTGAATTTTTTTTAATTATACCTTCCCTTGCATTCATACTCAATTTTACCCAATATTCTTTATTCATGCACATCCATTCAATTCCTTTTGTTAGAGAATCAGCACTAACTGAATCGGCTAAATATCCATTGGTAAAATGTGTAATCATATCTGGGATTCCGCCAATTTTATAAGCAAGAACCGGCACACCACAAGATAAAGATTCCATTATAGTATTTGGATAATTGTCTTCGAGTGAAGATGTAACAAAGAAGTCTGTTACATTATATAAAGAAGCCATCTTCTGATCGGATTCAATTCTTCCATAAAAAATGATATCGAATGGAATTCCCTGCTGCATTTCTTTATCAGTCCTACCGAAAACAACTATTTGAATTTTAGTTTTAAATTCCGGATGTTTTGATAAAAATTTAATAAGACTCTCTTTAAAAGTATTTAAATCCTTTTCTCTCATCCTTTATATTCATTGACCCAAATAGAATTAATATTTTGTCCTGCGGAAGATTTAATTTTTTCCTTTCGTTAGTTTTGTTTAGAGGTTTAAATATATCAAGATTTATGGCGTATGGGATTACATCAATTTTTAAATCATTGAATAACGAACTTTTCTCAGCGCAATCTTTTAACCAATGACTTGGTGATACAATTTGCATTTTTAATTTATTGAAAATTTTATTTTTCATTGCCCAGATTTTAAATGAAAAATCTTTTCGGTTTGGATATATTAAGAATGGACAGGCATTACAAACATTTTTATATTTTTCACATATGCCAGCGTAATGACACCCGCCTGTAAACGCCCACATATCGTGCAAAGTCCAAAAGATTGGTTTCTTAAGATTAATTAATTGTGAAATACTTTTTAATGATAGAAAACCTTCATTTATCCAATGGAAATGAATAATATCAGCTTCCTGAATTAAATTGATTTTTGAAATATTAATCCCCTCCCGTGCAAAAGAAAATCTACCAAGTTGTCTTTTCGTAAAAAGATACATAGGAAGTAAATCAACATAAATTCTTTTGTTTGTTAAAAGATTTGAAGTGAAAGTATCTGATATTCCATAAACATTTGAATTTGTTCCAAACTTTCTCTGGACAAGCATTTTTGCATCAATATCTACAGTTTCTAACGATTTAAAGATCCATAGCCTGCACGAGCTGCGCCGCCTTTGATATCAGTATGACTTACATGTACTACTTTCATGAATTCTAAAACGCTTTCTTTAGCTTGGTAATGACTGATGGGAAAAATTTTAGTTTATAAATTTCTCTTCTTATTAATGAAGAGGAATATTTTTCAAGTTTCAAGAATAAAGAATCATTAAACTTTTTAAATCCTGTTTTTGCGATCGTTAATGCAAAAGTGTGCTGGTGTTCAATTTCAGCGAATAACCAAGCGAGTAAAAATTCTCTAATGGTAAAATTAGAATTTAATCTCATATTATTTATAAATGTAATCTCAGCCCAGCAAGAAAAATTTTTTGTGATTCTTTTAAAAGTTTAAATAAACTTTATTCTTAGAAAATTTATTAAAATCCAAATGAGAAATCCTTGATGTCCCTTTCACAACAAAATCAGAAATCCAAAAATCCAGTGAGTCCATGTATTCTAAAATAGAATATAACCTATCTTCATTTTCATAGGCGTTAATAAAACCCGGTTCAAACTCAGCAACAATAATTTTCTTTCTAATTTCTTCATCTATATTTTTAAATAATCTTAGATCAATTCCTTGAGAATCTGACTTAAACCAGTCAACATTTTTAATGTTCAATTGCTTTAAAATCAAATTTAAAGAAACGGTTTTTATTTTTTTTATTTTTTCTATTTCAAATAAGGGAGCGAATACCAATTCATTTAACTTATCTGAATTAGGCTTTAAAAGACTTGAGCAGTAGGGTGATTTTGTAAGAAAAAAATCCGAAGAATCGCTATCGAAATCAGATACAATACAATTAAATGTATAGAGCTTTTTAAAATTATTATTCTCTTCTTCTCTTAAATTAAAATCTCTATCATCTGCGTCAAATGCGATGCAGATAGCATATTTGGAAAACATTCTCCACTTTTTATGTATTGATTCGGAAGCGCCGATATCAACTAACACAGGCGGATTTAATTTTAATTCTTCTCTTTCAAATATTTTTTTTATGATTGACTTCAAATTTAAAACTACTACTATTTCTATAAGCGAATATATTTAATTGCAAATCCATTGAAGGATTAACAGTACTCTTTTTATTGATTAAAGGACTCACCCGCTGCTCATCAGATTTTATAAAATACCTAAAATTATTTTCTGTAAGAATCTTAAGCATTTTATCTAAATGCTGTTCATGGTTTAAATAAGAATGATATTCAATAAATATATTTTTTACTCTTTTAAACTTTTACCACAATCTTGTATTACTTCTGCTTCAGCACCTTCAATATCAATCTTTAAAAATTCAATAGTTTCTTCCTCATCAATAAAATCTTTTAATCTTATTGATTCAACTTTCATTTTATTTCTGCTGCTGTATATAGAACCTGAGTCCGCGCCTTCTGCACCGAATTCAATTCCGTTATTATTGATCCAAACTGCTTTTGAATAAACTTCAACACCAGTTATTGAATTTTCATTCAAATTATTTCCCAGCATTTTAGCAATTGCCGGGTCGGCTTCGAACGCTTTTATTTTAGAATTAGGGAAATATTTTTTAAAGGATATGCAGCTTATTCCAATATTTGCGCCACAGTCATATATTAACGGCGATTCATTTTTTGTTTCAAACATATAATACTGTTTGACAAACATTTCTTTAAATTGAAAAATAAATGATAGGCAATCCTGTACTTGAATTCGATATGTAAGAAATTTAATAGTCTTAGGTTTATTTCTAGGTGAGTTTCCATACTTAAATAATAGGTTTACAAATTCACGGTAAAATTTGTTATGAAGAAATAAATATAAATTTTTAAACTTTGATTCAAATAAACTCATAACTTTAAATTTTATATTTATTATTTCAGTTTAATTTTATTAATTATTTTTCTGTAAAAACTAATTCTAAAAAAGGTCATTAAATTATTCTTAATTTCTTCATCTACGGAAATATTTTTTATGAAATTAATTTCAGAACGTAATACCTCGAGCTTGACATCAAATTTATTTGTTCTCGAAGTATGGGTTCCTGATTTATCAGCACCTATATTTTTCAAAAATGATTTAACAGGGTATAAACAAAATGAATTATTTTTAAAATGTGCATATGACCAACGAACTGCCCATGAATCAATCATGCCAAATATTTGTTGTTTCAACATAGGAGTCAAATCTTCTCCACCTTCATTAAATTTTTTTTGCATATCAATATTTGAATCAAACTCAGAATAATCATTTATTTTCCAATCAACTTTCTCCCATCTATCTAACCATGTTCCCCAACCCCAGGATGAAGCTCTTGGTAAAACGTAAATATCTTTATTATACTTAACAGGAATATCAATTGGGTAACTATAACCAGAGATTGAAAATATTTTTTTATCATCATTATAAAAATCTAAAGCTTCATTCATAAAATTTAAAAAATATGGCGAGCTTATTAGATCGTCTTCCACAATTACTGCTTTACCAAATTTATTTAATACAGATGTAACTCCTCCTATAACTGAATTAGCCAAACCAATATTTTTTTCTTTTTCAATAATATTTAATTTCCTTAAATCCAGTAATTTTTTTGATAAATTTTCGTACCTCCAAAACTTGAGTTGTTTCATTTTCATTTTTGGGACCATCCGAAAAAATAAATAAATCGCTTTCTGTGGCTAACAAATTATTTTTAAGCGATTTAACGGTTTGCTTAGTATGCCATGGTCTGTTATATACAAATAATATTATTGGAGCAAATGACATTCAATTTTCACTG
The DNA here is from genome assembly GCA_963782985.1 of uncultured Bacteroidota bacterium. Classification (GTDB taxonomy): domain Bacteria; phylum Bacteroidota; class Ignavibacteria; order Ignavibacteriales; family Ignavibacteriaceae; genus CAVSWT01. The sequence continues at coordinate 670,587 of CAWALU010000006.1, read as the reverse complement.
TTACAAAATATTAATTAAAAAAAGAAAAACTAAAATCCAAAATTTAGCAATTATGATTTCCTAGACATCGTTTTAATAACTCTTTTTTGTAAAATCAATTATCAATGAAGTATAATGCGGAATACCATCATTATTTCTTAAATCATTAGAAAAGCATCTTTTTATATAACCATTATTAGCATTATATGACGAATGGAATTTCCCATTTTCATCCCAATATTCAACTATTTTTGCCTTATAACCTGTTTCATTAAAAATCTCGGTTAAGGTTTTAAAATTAAATAAATGTTTATGGTCGTCTGCTCCTTCACCGCTGCCTCCTGGTTTTACTTTATTTATATATTCAACATCTGGATGAAAACCATCAGGTACTGCAATTCTAATATTTAAATCTGATTCAGAATACTTATAAATATTTTTGTTCATTTTAATTATTTGTTCTGAGGATAAATGTTCAATAACATGTTCAGCCAAAATTTTATTTATTTTTTTATTCTTAAAATATTTTTTAAAATCTTTTTCTCTGGTGACATCAAGAGTAACAATATCAGTGGAAAACCATCCTTCATACTTTGTCGGACCTGCACCTAATACTAAAAAAACATTCCCATTGGATTTTAAATAACTTAACCATTGAAAATATTTTTGAATCCTAATAAATGGCATTAATCTGCGATAGATAAATTGTTTGAATTTTTTATACATAAATAAATAAATATTTAGATTCCCAAACAGTTGTTATTTTTATAAAAGATTGTAGTGCACTTTTTAAATAAAATGCCCGGTGCAATTCCCCAAAAATCAATTTTTTTAAATTTATTTTTAATTATATATTCAGTCCCTTCGAAGTATTCTTTGCGTTCCGAATCATCTAAAATTAGTACTCCACTAGGTGATAAGGCTTCTACTGAGTATTTTAAACAATTATTTCTATCAACCCCATCAACAATAATTATATCAAATTTCTCATTAATATTTTTACTCATTTTACAATACTCTTTGTCAGGTTCAAATTTTGAAAAAATTAATTCAACATTTGCAGGTAATTTTTTTTTTATTTTACTAAACCAAATGTTATCGTGTTCAACAGAGGTGACTTTTAGGACTTTTGTTGCGTAATAAAAAGTTGAATTGCCGCTACCATATTCAAATAAGTTTAAATTAGGTTTTAATCTTTCCTCAAGGAAATCTATACTTGGATATGACATCCATGGAATAGGATTTCCGAATTTATCAAATGGTTCTCTCTTTTTATAAGAATTAAACCAGCCCTGGTCTAACAAATATCCCGAATGTTTTTGAGATAAAAGTGCTTTTAATACTGCAGGCTCTTTAATTAATATTGAAATAATTTTTAATTGTTCTATTATCGAGATTGCCATATACCTCTGACATATTTAAAAAGTGTAATAAACAGAATTGAATTCATCATCAATTTTAATTGACCAAAAGTTTTCTTTGAAAATCCAATTGAAAAAGTAGCTAACGAGTATGAAATTAAAGTAGCTAAAGCAGAACCAATTATTCCATATAACGGAATAAAAATAAAATTTAATAAGACATTCACTATCATCCCAATGGATGTTCTGCTAAAAGAAATTTTAGTTAAATTTTCATTAACTAAAAATTGGCTGCTTGCAACTCCAAGTGATACTGGTAATCCCGCCCAAATATAGATTGTTAAAACCGGTGCCGAGGAAATATATTCTTGCCCAAATAATATTCCTACAAAAAAAGTTGAAAATAAGGTTATTGGAACCGCAACTGCAATTGCCAACCACGTTAAAATATCATATAACTTCTGCATTCGGTTCATGTATAAAACACTATTTATCTTCTTAGCATTTATAATTGATGGAAATAACGAAATGCAGATTGCTGTTGGAATAAAATACCAAGATTCTGAAATTCTAACGGCGGCGGCATAATACCCTACTTCAGTATCGTTTAGCATATTCTTAATCATTACCTGATCAATTTTCATATATATTGCAATTACTAAACCTGAGAGAATTAATGGCCAAGAATCTTTAATTAAATTTAAAGCAATACTTTTATTAAATTTCCAATTAAATAAATTTAATTTTTTAAACTTATAAGCAATAACAAACCCAATACTTATTAAAAAGAATTCTAGTGTAAATGCCACAGCAAAATAAATTAATGGAGCTTTAAGAAATATTAATAGAACTTTAAATAATGATGAAATTATTAGTCCAACAAATTGCGCTATTGCTGAATTTTTTATTTCCACATTAGCTTGGAAATAAAAATCAACTACATTTAAAGTTTGAAATAATGCTGAGCTAGATATTATTAAAATTAAAATTCCAGTAAAACCTACTTCTGACGTTACATATAGAGTTAACAGGATAAAAATTATTGATAAAACTGCACCAAATAATTTTAAATAAAATGTTGATCCAAGCAACTCATCTCGCTTTGCAGGGTTATTAACTAATTCTCGAACGATAATACTATCTAATCCCAGTGTTGAAATAGCGGCAAAAATTCCGGCAAAACTTATTGCGTAACTTAGTAACCCAAAATTAGCAGGACCTAAATATCTAATCATATAGATATTTACAACAAAGCTTATTACTAATTTGAATACTCTTTGACCAAAGAGCCAAGATGTGTTTGAAAAGTATTTTTTAAATGCCTGGGACCCAAAATTTATTTTGGTAACTATTTCATCTTTTTCTTGCAAAACTTTAAATATTTAAGTCTGAACTGTTAATAGGTTTTTCTTCCGATACTCGAAAAATATGGAGAGTATTAATCCAACTATAACTAAAGAACTTAAAACCAATGCTACATATTTGCTAATGTAAAAACTATCAGGGGAATAAGTAACTAAAATTTTATGCTTGCCTTTTGGAACAATCAACCCCAAATAACCGTGATTAGTTTTATATATTTTAGTTTCATTTCCATTGACAAACGCTTTCCAGCCTTTTACAAATGTGTTGCCCACAAAAAGGAAATTATTTCCCGAAGCGCTAACATTTAGTTCAATATTTTCATCTGTGTATTTTGTAATGTTTGCGTAAACAGTTGAATCGATCTCATCAACATTTATTTTTAGATCTTCCAAGTATGCAATATTTTTAGGATCGAATGAATTTGCTTTCATTAAGTTTAAAATATCTAAAGCTGGTTTTTGTTCTACCTTATTTACAAAATAAGCCCTAGGCAAAGCATTTTTATTTTCATATACATAACTTTTTTCCGTTGTTGAAATTTGTTTAATATAAGGGAATTGAGCTGGTGGAACCGGTTGTCCGGTTATAATATATTTAACGTTCAACATTCTCCACGCCGTTTCATTAACGGGACCCATCACATCAAGTATATCTTGATATGCTCTCGGCTTTATTCCGGAATAGCCATAAAAATCTTCAAGCAAAAAATAAGCGTTAAAGTTGGAGTTGCTGGTAAATGAGCCTGGAGTCTGATCTTGTTTTAGATTTAAAATACGATATGGATTTTTATCCTTCTGATTTTTTATCACTTTAACATAATCGGGCTCTTGAAAGAAATTTTCTTTAGTTGGCGGATCGCTGTATTTAGCGCCCCGGGCGTCAATTCTCCAAAGATCAATTAAAGCAATAACAATTAGAAAAAGAACCAATGCATCTTTACTAATTCTATTATTAACAAAGGCAAATGCAGCCCAGGCAGCGGCGGTTAAAAAGCCTAATGCAAAAAATAAATCGCTTACGAATATTTCGGATATGTATCCGGCCAAAGCTTGAAACTGCTGAGATAATTGTTTTTGTGAACTCGAAATGCTTTGTGCGTAATCGTTCACTCTTAAATTAAACCAATCTGAAATAACGCCGCTTAACAAGATTGAAAGGACAAATAAAGTTGAAAACGCAATCGCAGAATATTTAATGAACTTAATTAATTTTTGGTTATTGGTATCCTTCGCCGAAAAAATTCCCATTATTCCGTAGCCAGCCAAAACCGGAACGCTTAATTGAACAAGCACAAGTATCATAGAAGGAACTCGGAATTTATTAAAGAACGGCAGGTAATAAAATAACAAATCAAACAATACCGGAAATGTTTTTCCAAATGAAATGAGCAGTGCAACCCCTGAAAGTATTGTTAAGAATTGCACAAATGGGTCTTTCCATTTTGTAAATATTCCAAATAAGGCTAAGAAGAAAATTAAAACTCCCATATACATTGCAACATCCACAAATGGCATTTGACCAAAATATGTATTTACTTCCACCGGCTGATTTTTGGTTAATTCCCCTTGGTAAGTTGAGCTGCCAAAACCGTAATAAGAGGGAACAATAAATGTTAAAACTTCTCCTGGCGAAAATGACCAGCTTGTATGATAATCATAATAGTTAGAAGTACTCTCCTGCTGTTTGCCGCTGGCTTTATCAACTATACTCTCTGTTCCGCGAGTGGAATATGGCGTATATTCATAAATCTGCGTAAGGCTATCCATCTGAATTAATAAAGCTATAATAACGGCGCCGGCAAATACGGCGGCTGACTTTAAAGTTTGATTTCTAACCAAAGTATCTTTTTTAAAAATCGATCTTAAAAAGTAGTAGATATAAAAAATTCCCGCTGCAAAAAATGTATAGAATATTATTTGCGCATGAAATCCCTGAACAAATATTTGAAGTGCGATAATTAAAATTAAAAAATCCAACAGCCGGATCTTATCTTTAAATTTTAAAAGCATAAGAAAAATTAAAGGATACATACTTAACGATGTAAGTTTTGTTACGTGTCCAATAAATAAAAAGACAATTAGCCCCGTGCTGAATGAGGTTGCAATGCCTGTAAATAAACTGACCAGTGTATTTTTAGTTAAATACTTCATTAAGAAAAAGGAGGAAATGCCGAGAATAATTAAATAGAAACTCCACATTGCATAACCAACCGAAAAGAAAGATGCAAAAGCGGTGCGAAGGCTTGTAAATCCCACATAAATTAAATTAAACCATTTGTAACCTACGCCAATTGCATAAGCCGGCATTCCGCAGAAAATTAATGGATTCCAAAGGGTGTATCCTTCACCATGATCTGCAATGTAATTTTGCATTGAACTGCTGGCAACTATATCACCGGATTGGAAAGTCTTATTCCCAAAATATAAAGGATTCAAAAAGATTAGAAATAGAATTATGATTAATGAAATTACAATCCAAACGTGATGTTTAGGCGGGATGATTTCTACTATATTAAAATTTGTAAGAAAACTATTTTTAATATTTTTTTGTGAAGTAATTCGCTTTTTAACTTTTGACATTAATTTAACCTAAGCTAAGAATTATTTTAGGGCTATGAAATTTATTCCCGAACCGATTTTATTTGTTGATGAGTAATCTAAATACATCATCACTAAAGTAAAAGGCAGGGTAATTAAATAATAGAATGGAAGAATCAATAAAAATAATTTGGAAACACTTAGCAGAATCATTGGATATTTAATACCCAGCCTCCATGCTTTATCGCCCCAGAAACCATAAGTGTAAATTGATTTAAATATTTTAAAGCCTAAAGGTTCTAATTTTATTTTTAAATCTTCAAATGAATATCCGTCCCTCGCATGTTCGCCGATAAAACTTTCTTCGTCGTCATCATGCACATCGCTGCCGCCGTATATTGAAGGCGTATTTATTAATAAAAATCCGCCTTCTTTTAAAGCATTAAAATAATTTTGAAAGACCTTTACATCGTCTTCAATATGTTCCATTACGTCCACGCAGACAATTAAATCAAATTTATTTTCATAGTTTATTTGAGTTAAATCTTCAATGCCGAATTTAACGTTGTTAATTCCCTGCTGAATAAAAAAATCTTCAGCGTCTTTAATCCAATCTTCTTTTACATCAACAGAATAAATGCTGTTAGGTTTTAATTTTTTTGCCATGAAATAGGAATATTGCGCGTAGCCAGTTCCGGCGTCATAAATATTAATATGCTTGTCGCCAAAAATTTTTCTTAAGTTTTTTAATTCCCTTCTGACATACCATGAACGAAGAAACATAAGATTTAAAATTTTATAAAAAATAATCCTAAGAAACGGAATTTTTTTTATAACAGAAGCAAAAATATTTTTAATTGGATCGTAGTACATTTTTTATGTGTCAATTGTCATTATGTCAAAAGTTAATTGTAATTTTATTTTTGAAAGGCATTTTAAGCGGATGAATATAAATGATAACAAGATTTTTTGTAAATACAGCTTAAACTTTATCTTGAACTTGAACTCTATTAATCATCCCTTTTCTTTTATACTGTATTCTTTTTCATTTAAAAAATTATTAACCAGCATTTCGCCCAGCAAACCAACTGAAAAAAATTGTACGCCTACTATGATTAATAAAATTCCTAAAAACAGCATAGGACGGTTACTTAACGAATGCCCTGAAATCCACAAGGAAGGTTAAATATCCATTTACAAAAATTCCCACCACAAATGACAACGCTCCCAAAAATCCAAAAAGATGCATCGGTCTTTTTATATAACGGGTGGCAAAAATAACGGTTATTAAATCTAAAAAACCTTTGAAGAATCTTGATATTCCAAATTTTGTTTTGCCGTACCTGCGCGCGTGGTGCTTAACCGGGATTTCTGTAATTTTAAATCCCTGCCAATCAGCTAAAACGGGAATGTAACGATGAAGCTCGCCGTAAACTTTAATATTTTCAACTACTTCTTTTCGGTAGGCTTTTAGTCCGCAATTAAAATCATGAATATTTATCCCGCTCAACATTCGAGTAATAAAATTAAAAAACTTTGAAGATTGCTTTTTCACAAATGGATCGTGTCTTACTTTTTTCCAGCCGCTAACCACGTCGTAACCTTCTTCTAACTTTTTTATGAGATTCGGAATTTCATTGGGATCGTCTTGAAGATCGGCGTCCATTGTAATAACCACATCGCCTGTAGCTTCTTTAAATCCAACGTGCAGCGCCGCTGATTTACCATAATTTTTTCTAAAACTAATATATCTGTATCTCTTGTCTTGCCGACAAATATCGCGTATATTTTTTAATGAATTATCACTGCTGCCGTCATCTACAAAAATAACCTCTAAACCAATATTTAAACTTTTAACGGATTTTTTAATCTCCATTGCAAGAGGGTAAATTGATTCTTCTTCATTTAATAATGGAATTACAACGGAAAGTTTTTTAAAAATTGAATTTTCACGCTGCTGCTGAGGCGAGGTTTGCTTATCGTAATAACGCTTTCTTCTATTGTAATAAGGGCGTTTGGTGTAAGATTTTTCTGAAGAATTTTTACTCCCCTCTTTTTGATTAGATTCGGATTTTGATTCTTGATTGTTTTGACTGTTGATAATAATATTTTCTTCCAAATGTCTCTCGATGTAAAATAAATATACGGCAAAAAATGTACGCCAAATTAATCGAATAAAAAGTTAAAAACAATTGGGAGCGTCAAAACAATTTACATTGCCGACTCAAAAAAATTTACCTTAAAATATTTGTTTGAATTTTTTTTAAGTGTTCAAATATACATAGAGCTTCATTCTCATTCGTCAATCTTGACTTTTTTGTATAGATTATTTAGGTTTGAAAAGAGAAAAAAATCTAACTAATAAAATAAATTCTCAAAAAAGGATATTAGGATATTTTATGAGTGCCACCGAAACTTCCGCCATTGAACAATTAGCCAATAAAGAATATAAATATGGATTTGTAAGTGATATTGATTCCGAAAGTTTTCCTATTGGACTTAATGAAGAAGTAATTCAACAACTTTCGGCTGTGAAGAATGAGCCTGTTTGGATGCTGGAATGGAGATTAAAAGCATATCGCCATTGGCTTAAAATGGAAGAACCGCATTGGTCAAATGTAAAATACAAAAAGATTAATTATCAGGATATATCCTATTATTCTGCGCCAAAAAAGAAACCGAAATTAAATAGCCTTGATGAAGTTGACCCTGAAATGCTTGAGACTTTTAACAAATTAGGAATTTCTTTAGACGAGCAAAAACGTTTGAGCAATGTTGCGGTCGACGCTGTATTCGATTCGGTTTCAGTTGCAACAACTTTTAAAGAAACTCTTGCTAAGGAAGGAATAATTTTTTGCCCAATTTCCGAAGCAATTAAAAATCATCCCGATCTTGTAAAAAAATATCTCGGAAGCGTTGTTCCTTACACTGATAATTTTTTTGCAACACTTAATTCGGCAGTATTTAGCGACGGCTCGTTTGTCTATATTCCTAAAGGCGTTCGCTGCCCAATGGAGCTTTCAACTTATTTTAGAATTAATGCAGCCAATACCGGACAGTTTGAGCGTACATTAATTATTGCAGATGAAGGCGCTTATGTTAGTTATTTGGAAGGCTGCACCGCTCCAATGAGAGATGAAAATCAATTGCATGCGGCGGTGGTAGAATTGGTTGCTTTAGATAATGCTCAGATAAAATATTCAACCGTTCAGAATTGGTATGCCGGCGATAAGGAAGGCAAAGGCGGAATTTTTAATTTTGTAACTAAACGCGGAGCTTGCCGCGGAGTCAATTCTAAAATTTCTTGGACGCAAGTTGAAACCGGCTCCGCAATTACCTGGAAATATCCAAGTTGTATTTTGCAAGGCGATAATTCAATTGGTGAATTTTATTCTGTTGCAATGACTAATAATTATCAGCAGGCAGACACCGGAACAAAAATGATTCATCTTGGAAAAAATACCCGAAGCACGATTATTTCTAAAGGAATTTCCGCCGGCAAAAGTCAAAACAGCTACAGGGGTTTAGTTAAAATTATTAAGAAAGCGGATAACGCCAGAAATTTTTCCCAATGCGATTCTCTTTTAATTGGAGACAGATGCGGCGCTCATACTTTCCCTTATTTAGAAATTAATAATCCATCGGCGCAAATTGAGCATGAAGCCACAACTTCAAAAATTGGCGAAGACCAAATCTTCTATTTAAATCAGCGCGGAATTTCTACTGAAGACGCTATCGGTTTAATTGTAAACGGTTATTGTAAAGAAGTTTTTAAAGAACTTCCTATGGAATTTGCCGTGGAAGCGCAAAAGCTTTTAAGCATTAGTCTTGAAGGAAGTGTTGGATAGTTAGTAAAAATCAAAAGTTTAAAAAAAAATTAAAATAGAATCAATTTCATTAAGGAATAAAATGTTAGAAGTAAAAAATTTATTTGTTAAAGTTGAAGGTAAAGAAATATTAAAAGGTATAAATTTAAAAGTTAATGCGGGAGAAGTTCACGCTATTATGGGTCCCAACGGTTCAGGCAAAAGCACGCTTGCACAGGTTCTTGCCGGAAAAGAAGAATACGAAATTACCAAAGGCGAAGTAATTTTTAACGGTAAAAATTTATTTGATCTTTCAACTGAAGATAGAGCAAGAGAAGGAATATTTTTAGCTTTTCAATATCCGGTTGAGATTCCCGGGGTTAGCAATACTAATCTTTTAAAAACCGCTTTAAATGAAATAAGAAAATATAGAGGCGAAGAAGAATTGGATACTATGGATTTTCTTTCATTAATAAAAGATAGAATGAAGCTTGTGGAATTAGATCAATCACTTTTAAGCCGTTCGGTTAATGAAGGTTTTTCCGGCGGTGAGAAAAAAAGAAATGAAATTTTTCAAATGGCGGTTTTAGAACCAAAGCTTTCTATTTTGGATGAAACTGATTCAGGGCTTGATATTGACGCCTTAAGAATAGTTGCAAACGGCGTCAATAAATTAAAGACAAAAGACACTTCTACCATCGTGGTTACCCATTATCAAAGACTTTTAAATTACATTGTCCCCGATTTTGTTCACGTTCTTTATAAAGGAAGAATTGTAAAATCCGGCGGTAAGGAATTGGCTATGGAGCTTGAAGAAAAAGGCTACGATTGGATTAAAGAAGATAAAAATGAATTAGTAAATTCTTAAACTTACTATTGGAATGAACTTTAAAACGAAAGTTAAAAAAATAAAATGAACGATGTTTTAGATTTTAAAAATAGATTTATAAAAAGCTTTGAAACTTTTGAAAACAGTCTCAACGGCGAAAGCAAAAAACCGATTCATCAAATAAGAAAAAATGCTATTAATTCTTTTAGCGGACTCGACTTCCCCACTACTAAAGACGAAGAATGGAAGTACACAAATATTTCTCCATTGCTGAATCATAATTTTGTTTCTTCAAAAGGCAAAACAAAATTAACGCATAAAGACATTAGCAAATTTTTGTTTGATAATATTAAGGACAATCATTTAGTTTTTGTTAATGGATTTTATTCTGAAGAATTATCGCGCATAGAAAATATTACTAAGGGCGTGGTAGTTAAAAATCTTGCAAAAGCAATTGAAGAAAATTCTGAAATAGTTGAAAAACATTTTGGCAAATACGCTGAGGTAGAAGGACAAATTTTTACATCGTTAAGCGCTGCTTTTACAAGCGACGGCGCATTTGTTTTTGTGCCGGATGGTAAAGTTGTTGGAGAGCCTATTCACGTTTTATTTATTAATGATTCAAACGGCATAGAGATTTTGTCGCAGCCGCGCAATTTATTTGTAGCAGGGAAAAATTCACAGGTAACCATAATCGAGCATTACATTTCTTTAGATGAATCAATTTATTTTACAAATACGGTAACGGAATTTATTGCTGATGAAAATTCAATTGTGGATCATATTAAACTTCAAGAAGAAAGTAAAAACGCATTTCACATAGCCAGAATGGAAGTTGATCAGGAACGTTCATCCAACTTTACTTCGCATTCAATTTCACTGGGAGCGTCAATCGCCCGCAATGATTTTAATTCAAAGTTTAACGACGTTGGCGGCGAGTGCATGATGAACGGATTATTTTTAACAGACGGCTCGCAGCTTTTTGATACTCACACTTTAATTGACCACGCAAAACCTAATTGCAACAGTCATGAACACTACAAAGGAATACTTGACGGTAAATCAAGAGGGGTTTTTAACGGTAAAGTAATTGTTCGGCAGGATGCGCAAAAGACAAATGCATTTCAAGAAAACAATAATATTATTTTATCTGATGAAGCGCTTGTAAATACAAAACCGCAATTGGAAATTTTTGCTGACGACGTTAAATGCTCACACGGTGCTACTATCGGACAGCTTGATGACGAGTCTATGTTTTATTTGAATTCAAGAGGCATTGGAAAAGAAAAAGCAAAAGCTATTTTGATTCACGCCTTTGCAAGCGATGTTTTAACTTCAATAAAAATAAAAGAAGTACGCGAATACCTTGAAGAAATTTTAAATAAAAAATTTAATAACTAAAATTAGAAGTTTTAACAACTTCTAAAACCGGAATAAAAAATTTGAGCTTATCAATAAAAAATAAGAAACCAATTAACGCTTTTGACGTTGAAAAAATCAGAAATGATTTTCCGATTCTTAAACAAACAGTTCACGGAAAACCTTTAGTTTATTTTGATAACGCGGCAACAACTCAAAAACCGCAAGCAGTTATTGATTCGCTGTCAAATTATTATTCGACAATAAATTCAAATATTCACCGCGGCGTTCATACTTTAAGCGAAGCCGCTACACAAGCGTTTGAAAATTCAAGAGTAAAAATTCAAAAGTATATAAATGCCAAGAGTGAAAAAGAAATAATTTTCACGCGCGGCACAACCGAGGGAATTAATCTTGTGGCAAATTCTTTCGGCGGAAGTCATTTAAACGAAGGCGATGAAATTATAATTTCTACGATGGAACATCATTCAAACATAGTCCCCTGGCAATTGCTTGCTTCTGAAAAAAAATTAAATATAAAAGTGATCCCTATTAATGACGATGGCGAAATTATTTTTGAAGAATTTGAAAAATTAATTTCAGAAAAAACAAAACTTATTTCTATTGTTTATGTTTCAAATTCTTTAGGCACCATTAACCCGGTTGAAAAAATAATACAAACCGCTCATTCAAATAATATCCCGGTTTTAATTGATGCAGCGCAGGCTGTAAGTCATTTCCCAATTGATGTTCAAAAATTGGATTGCGACTTTTTTGCTTTTTCCGGCCACAAACTTTACGGTCCCACCGGAATTGGAATTTTATACGGCAAACAAAATTTATTAGAAGCTATGCCCCCATTTATGGGCGGCGGAGATATGATTTCAAAAGTTACATTTGAAAAAACTACTTTCAATGAACTGCCTTATAAATTTGAAGCAGGCACTTCCAACATTGCCGATGCAATTGGATTGGGCGCGGCAATAGATTATGTAAATGAAATCGGATTGGAAAATATTTATCATCACGAAAATGAATTACTTGATTATGCCACTAAGGAAATTTTGAAGTTAGATAAAATTAGAATTATTGGAACGGCTAAAAATAAAAGCGGCGCTCTTTCATTTGTTGTTGAAGACGTCCATCCCCATGATATTGGAACGTTTATAGATTTTGAAGGCGTTGCAATTAGAACCGGACATCATTGCACGCAGCCGGTAATGGATAGATTTAATATTCCCGCAACTTCCCGCGCGTCCTTCGCAATGTATAACACAAAAGAGGAAGTTGATATTTTTATTAAAGCGTTAAAAAAAGTTTTAGAGGTTTTTAATTAATGGACGCTGAATTAAGAGAATTGTATCAGCAAGTAATCTTGGATCATAATAAGAGCCCAAGAAATTTTAAAAAGTTAGATAACGCTAATTATTTTGCCGAAGGTTACAACCCTTTGTGCGGCGACAGAATTGATGTTTATTTATTTGTTGAAAATGACGCAGTGAAAGATATTTCTTTTCAAGGGAATGGTTGCGCAATTTCAAAAGCGTCGGCTTCATTAATGAGTTCAATTGTTAAAGGCAAAACTGTAGCCGAGACTGAAATTTTATTCGAAAAATTTCATGATTTAATTACCGGAAAAATTAATGACAATGAAACTTTAGAATCGCTTGGCAAGCTATCGGTTTTTGCGGGAGTAAAAGAATTTCCCGCAAGAGTAAAATGCGCCTCACTTGCCTGGCATACAATGTCAGCTGCTTTAAAGAATGAAGAAAAAATTACAACAGAATAAAAATGATTTGACGAATCATTAATAGATTGGATTAGAGAATGGAAGATATATTTCAAAATAAAAGTGAAATAAAACCTATGGCTGAATTAAATAAGCAAGCGCTGGAGGATAGAATTATACAGGTGTTAAAATCGTGTTACGATCCCGAAATACCCGTAGATATTTTTGAGCTGGGTTTAATTTATGAAATCAGAATTGACAATGATGCAAATGTAATTTTAAAAATGACTTTAACCTCTCCAGCCTGTCCTGTTGCCGGCTCGCTGCCGGGAGAAGTTGAAAGCAAAGTTGCTTCAATTCCCGAAGTTAATAGCTGCAAAATAGAATTGGTTTGGAATCCCCCATGGGATAAAGATATGATGTCCGAAGTAGCAAAAGTAGAATTAGGATTTATGTGATTAGATAATTCAAAAATCAATCCGCCACGGCGGATTGAACTTTAACGTTTTAAAAATATTAACTGAATAAATAAGGAGTACAAATGTTCAATATACTTTCACGCCAACCGATGTATGACCAGGATTCTGTCCAGCCGATGCGCGATGAATTAGTGGCGGTTGGATTTAAAGAATTACTATCCGTACAAGACGTTGACCAAGCTATAACTGTAAACGATGATAAGACAGCTTTAGTTATGATAAACTCAGTATGCGGATGCGCCGCCGGCAGCGCCCGCCCCGGCGTCTCTCTCGCTTTGCAGAATAAAATTATTCCCGATAAACTTTACACCGTGTTTGCGGGTCAAGAAAAAAACGCGGTCGATAGAGTAAGACAAATGATTGAAGAATATCCGCCTTCATCGCCAAGCGTGGCATTATTTAAAAACGGAGTATTAATTTATTTTATGCAGCGTTTAGACATTGAAGGTTACAATGCCGATCACATTGCAAATGAATTGATAAGCGTTTTCAACGAACACTGCTCAGCGCAAGGTCCATCAATTCCCGCTGAAGCATTTGCAGAAGTTCAATATGCAAAACAATGCGGATCAAAAATTCCTTTATATAAAGGATAAGGTAGTTTGAATAAATGAGATGAAGATTGAATGATTGAATAAAGAATGATTGCATGATTAAAATTTCATGCAGTCATTCCTATTAAAAAGTAAACGTTAAATAATAATTGAAATTTTAGAGTTACAGAAATATGAAATTTAGTTCGCAGGAAGAATATGGATTACGATGTTTATTAAGAATTGCTAAAGCCTCGAACGGTTTAACTATTCCTGAAATAAGCGATATGGAAGGTTTGTCAACTGCGCTTGCCGGGAAACTTTTAAGACTGCTTCGGCTCGGCGGTTTCATTGATAGCTCCCGCGGGCAAAGCGGCGGTTACAAATTATCACGCCCCGCGAATGAAATAATTATCGGCGATGTGCTGGCTGTTTTAGGAGGAAAACTTTTTGAAGAAAATTTTTGTAGCGACCACGCGGGCATTGAATCAATCTGCACTCATACTATTGATTGTTCAATCAGATCTTTGTGGAAATCAGTTCAAAATTTAGTTGACAGCGTTCTAGATAAAACAACTTTGCAGGATTTACTGGGGAGTGAAAGTGAAGCAAAAGTAATTGTAAATTCTTTAATTGTTGACGAGGAAATTTCAAACTGAAAAATTCATCGAGTAATAAAATATTATCTTCCGCCCGCTAATCTATTTTTTCTTCTTTTCTTCCTGCAATGTTTCCCCTTCGGTTTTTAAGTAGCCTTCCTTTAACAAAGTTTCATTTGATTTATAAATTATAATATTCACTTCATTTGAGTTATTAAATCCCTTCGATTCAATTTTAACGCCGTCAATAACTTTTTCCAGCTTTACTTTAGCGTAAAGTTTATCATCGGCAACTAAATCTTCATCTAACTTGGATTTTTTTTCGGAGATGTTTGTCAACGCCCAATATACTCCCTTCTTGGCATTTTGATATGCTGTATTTATATCACCTTCTAATTTTGATTGCGAATAAAGAAAAGATGAAAGAAATATGCTGATGAAAAATGATAAAGAAAATAATTTCATAAAATTGCCCTTTGTTTAATCAACTCAATTTAAAATTTAGTAATTTAAAATAATCATTTTAACCCAGTCATTTAAAATTAAATTTATAGAATTATGAAAACAAAAATGTTTTTGCTCTTAATAGTTTTATCCGCAAATTTTATTTTACCGCAGCAGGAAACCTCTTCATCAAATAAAAATAAATTTATAAAAATAGCAGATGGGTTAAATTTTCCGGAAGGACCCGCCTGGGATGGCAAAAATAATCTCTACGTCTCAAGCTGCTATGGCGGATACATAAATAAAATTACAAATGATTCTTCTTTTAAGTTTATTGATTCGACACAAGAACCTTTTAGACTTAAACAAACCAACGGATTAACTTTTGACAAAGATGGAAATTTATTCGCCTGCGATTATGGAATTGGAGCAATACTTAAAATTACCCCCGAAGGTGAAGCTGCAATCTACGCTGATGGATTTGAAGGTAAAAAATTTAATCGCCCAAACGATTTAGCATTTGATCAGAATGGCAATCTTTATTTCACTGATCCAAAATCTTACGGAAAGGATAAACCCGATGGAAGAGTTTTCCGAATTGATTATCAATCAAAAAAAATTACAATAGTTGCTGACCAACTATGTTTTCCAAATGGAATTGCTTTTTCATTGGATGCAAAAAAATTGTTCGTATGCGAATCCGCGCAAAGCAGAATTTTAGCTTTTGATGTTGATGAAAATGGAAAGCTAAATAACAAAAAAATATTTATCGAATTGCCCGGCGGCGATCCCGATGGAATTGCTTTTGACCAAAATAGTAATTTGTATGCCGCACATTTTGGAGGCGGACAAATTTTTGTTATTTCTCCTGAAGGTAAAATAATTAATAAGCTTGAAACCCCCGGTAAAAAACCGAGCAACGTAGAATTCGGCGGAGAAGATTTTAAAACTTTATTCATCACTGAAGACGAAACAAATTCCGTTTATAAAACTGAAGTAGAAATACCCGGGTCGAAGTTATTTTATTCTCCTTTAAAATGAACGGATAACTTATTAAAAATTGAATGTAAAAGAGTAAATGATTAATAGTTAAAAAAGTTTGATGAAAATGAATGAAAAAATTGTTTCCAAAAAACCTCCGATAAAAACTATTGCAAAACCATTTGATGTATTTATCCAGTCTGAAATTTCGGGCGGACTGCTGCTATTATTCTGCACAATCATAGCGTTAGTCTGGGCTAACTCCCCTTTTGCTGAAAGTTATTTCCATTTCTGGCACACAAAAATTTCCATTTCATTTGCAAACTCAGAATTAAATTATTCTATTCATCATTGGATAAATGACGGACTAATGGCAATTTTCTTTTTTGTTGTGGGGCTTGAAATAAAAAGAGAATTTTTGGTAGGTGAATTATCTTCGGCAAGGCAGGCTGCTCTTCCTGTAGCGGCGGCGCTTGGCGGAATGATTTTGCCTGCTCTATTTTATTATATATTTAATGCGTCAACCCACGGAGCAGACGGCTGGGGAATTCCCATGGCAACCGATATTGCTTTTGTAGTTGGTTTGATGGCGCTGCTCGGTAAAAATGTTCCTATCGGTTTGAAAATTTTTATAACCGCCTTAGCAATAGCGGATGATATTGGAGCCATATTAGTAATTGCATTTTTTTATACTTCAAACATTTCATTTATCAGCTTAGGCATAGCAGGCGGATTTTTAATTTTGTTAATTGGCGCAAATTTTTTAGGCGTTAGAAATCTAATAATTTATACGCTGCTGGGAATCGGATTGTGGCTGGCTTTTTTACAGTCGGGTATTCACGCAACCATTGCCGGGGTTTTACTTGCATTTACTATTCCCGCGTCTGCAAGAATTAACACCCGCGAATTTCTTACTGACGGAAAAAATTTATTGAATGATTTTGATAAAGCCGGCGTAGAAAATACAAATGTTTTAACCAATGAAGAGCGGTCATCAATTGTACAGGCAATGGAAAAAAACTGTGAAAGAATTTTAACTCCTTTACAAAGATTTGAACATGGACTTACGCCCTGGGTAACGCTTTTTATTATGCCGCTGTTTGCGCTCGCGAATGCAGGCGTCGCTTTCAAAAAAGATTTTTTTGCCTCTCTAATGGATCCTATAAGTATTGGAATTATTGCAGGACTATTTTTCGGAAAGCAGATTGGAATATTTTTATTTTCATATTTATCAGTAAAACTTAAATTTGCTTCGCTGCCTAAAAATGTAAATTGGACAAAAATTTACGGCGCAGCAATATTAGCCGGCATAGGTTTTACGATGTCTCTATTTATTGCAAATTTAGCTTTTAGTGAAGAATCGCTGCTAAATATTTCTAAAGTTGGAATTTTAACCGCATCATTAATTTCAGGAGTGGTGGGTTTTATCATTTTAAAAATTGGGTTAAAAAAATTAAATCAACTTAAAAACTAATCCTACTTTTGTATTTAATGATGCCGCATTTAATAGTATTTGGAAGCGAACTGCTGCCTGAACTTTGCATTCTGCTTAAGCTCTAATTATTTTTATAAACCAAGTTAAATAATTTTGCTGTTTTACTTTTTACCCACTGACCAATATCTTTGAGAAATGGGGTTAGTTATTATTTTTTTGAAAGGATTATAAATGCACAAATTAGTTTTATTACGCCACGGTGAGAGCGTTTGGAATAAAGAAAATTTATTTACAGGTTGGACTGATGTCGATCTTTCCGAGCAAGGATTAAAGGAAGCGAAGCGAGCAGGACAGCAATTAAAACAAGATGGATTTGTTTTTGACGTTGCTTTTACTTCAGTTTTAAAAAGAGCAATTAGAACTTTATGGATTTCTTTGGATGAATTGGATATGATGTGGATTCCGGTTTATAGATGCTGGCGTTTGAATGAACGACATTACGGCTCTCTTCAAGGTTTAAACAAAGCGCAAACCGCGGAGAAATATGGCGATGAGCAAGTTAAAATTTGGCGAAGAAGTTATGATACGCCGCCTCCGGTTTTAGAAAAAAATGATGAAAGATATCCCGGAAATGATAGACGTTACGGCGATCTGAATGAAAATGAACTTCCATTAACTGAATGTCTAAAAGATACCGTTGAAAGATTTCTTCCCTATTGGAAAGAAACAATTGCTCCGACAATACAAAGCGGAAAGCGGGTAATTATAGCGGCTCATGGAAATAGTCTGCGTGCGTTAGTAAAATATCTTGATAATATTTCTGAGGAAGAAATTGTAAGTTTAAATATTCCCACGGGCGTTCCGCTTGTTTATGAATTGGATGATGATTTGAAACCAATTAAACATTATTATCTCGGCGATCCGGAAGAAATTGCTAAAGCTGCAAACGCCGTAGCAAATCAAGGTAAAGCGAAGTAGGACGATGAAGTTTTGGAACGTTGGAATAATGGAAGTTTGGAAGTTGAGATAGGTGAATGAATGATTGAAATTGGTGTTTCCATTTCTCCCCTACTCCAATTTTCAACAACTCCGTAACACAAAATTAGCCTTGACTTTCAAACTCAAATTGGCAATCTTTTTTCAGTTTTTTTTATAAAATAAAGTTACAGCGGAAACTTAATACATGCCGAAAAAATTCTTATTCATCCCGATTTTCTTTTTATCAATTTTTTATAACCTAAATGCGCAAACTGTAATTGCAAAATACGCAGGCGAGTTTATGGCTTTGGGGGTCGGCGGCAGACCTTCCGGTATGGGCGGCGCATTTACTGCGCTGGCAAACGATGTTACCGCCGGATATTATAACCCAGCAGGTTTGGCAAGTTTAAATTATCCTCAAATTTCTTTAATGCACTCCGAACAATTTGGTAACCTGGTAAATTATGATTATGCAGCAGTAGCGATTCCGTTTGGAAAAGATTTAACATTCAGCGTAAGCGGAATAAGACTTGCGGTTGACGGAATTCCCGATACTCGCAATGCAATAATAGATATTAATGGTGATGGCGTTGCTGATATTAATGATGTTAATGATCCCAACTTTAGACCTGACATTGGTTTGATAACTGAATTCAGCAATCAGGATTATGCTTTTTATTTTTCATTTGCAAAACGCCATTCCCAAAATTTTTCTTATGGCGCTAATGTTAAAATTATTAGAAGGGATATTGGAGATTACGGCGCAACGGGAATTGGTTTTGATGTGGGAGCTTTATATTCGCCAGCTGAAAATTTATTTGTTGGAGCCAATGTGCAGGATATAACCACCACGCTGGTCGCTTGGAGCACCGGCAGAAATGAATTAATTTCTCCAACCTTAAAATTAGGCGCAGCCTACGGTTCAGAATTTTTAGGAGGAACGTTAACTCCAGCTTTGGATTTTGATGTTAGATTTGAGAATAGAAGATTCGCTTCAAACTTTAACGTTGGACCGGTTAGTTTTGATATGCACGCCGGCATAGAATACAATTATAAAAATATTTTTGCCATCCGCGGCGGCTATACGGACGTAAAACAATTTACAATTGGCGCGGGAATTAAGCTTCCAAAATTAAATATTGATTATTCATTTGCGCGCTTCAGTTATTCGGAATTAGAAAGATTAGACGACACCCACCGCATTTCTTTAATCCTCACTTTGGAAGAGCCAAAATTTATGCGGGATGTATTTTAATTTAAGTAAATTTTGAATTATTATGTTTCCCGATTTCCAGCCCCTTGGTAAAATTTTAATTGCAGTAGGAATTTTAATAATTATTCTAGGAATATTTTTTTTATTTGGAGATAAGATCCCATTTTTAGGTAAACTGCCCGGCGATATAATAATCAAAAAGAAAAATTTTACTTTCTATTTTCCCATCGTTACTTCAATTCTTTTAAGTCTAATCATAAGTTTTATTATTTATCTTTTTAAAAAATAGAGACGTTTTCAAAACGTCTTTACGTTATATTTATGTAAAGACGTTCTGAGAATGTCTTTTCAAGTATTTCATGATTTTGATTTCAAATTTTCAATATGCTTTACATAAGTATCCGGCTCGACTAATCCAACGTACTTTGCGGCGATCTTTCCATCTTTATCAATTACAAAACTTGTAGGAATTGCATTTATGCCGCCGTAATTATTTGCAATATTTTCATTGCCGTAAACAACGGGGTAATTTATTTTAAATTCTTTCGCAAACGGCATAACATCATTTTTTGTACTGGTGTCTAATGAAACTCCAATAACAACTAGATCATCTTTATATTTACTTTGAAGAGCAACTAAATCGGGAATGCCTTTTCTACAAGGTCCGCACCAGGTTGCCCAAAAATCTAAAATAACAACTTTACCTTTGTAATTATTTAAGCTTACTGTTTTTCCATCAATACTTTGCAATGAAAAATTAGGCGCTGAATCTTTGTCGTCAGACTTCTGCGATTTCATACTTATATTATTATTAGAAGAATTATTTTCTTCTACTTTATTTTTGTCCGAACATCCTATCAAAAATAAAACACCCATTAAAAAAAATGCAGGTATAATTTTTCCAAATATATTCATGGTTTTCCTCATCTTAAAAAAATAATTATTTATCTAAATGTTTTTTTGTGTCTACTTGAAGTCTAACATCCACTGTTGTATCAACTTTTAATTTTTCACCTTGCTTATAATTTGGCGGATAAGGTCCTTGCGCCGGCACATCCCTAGTATTATTAACTATAAAAAATATTAATAAAATTATTAAGACAACTACTGTCCAAACTGTATTTTTATACTTTGGATCGATGAGATGTTTCTTTTCAATTTTAGTTTTACCTATTTGTCGTTCTCTGGGTTTATTATTTTTCTGAGCCATAATTTGAAAAGTATTCCTTTAAAATATTTTGAAAACATTTAAAGTTAGCAAATAAAGGTTTATGATTCGAATTAAAAAAAAATGAAATGATTTGATTTATATTCTAAAATAACTCAAGTTGTTTGTTATATGAATTAACAAAATTGTTTGCATCAAGCGCTATTCTCTTTTTATTCAAACCATATTTTTTGCAGCTTAGCAGAAACAGATTTTGTATTATTTCAGCCTGCTCGCCGTCAGCAGAAAATCTTTTGCCGAATTCGGATGAATTAAGTTTTCCGTTTCTCATCTCTTTAATTTTATTTATTATTTTTTTTGCCCGGTCCGGAAATTCCCTTTGCAGCCACTCGACAAATAAATCTTTAACTTGATAAGGCAGTCGAAGCATAATATGACCCGCATAAACCGCCCCCCACTCCGCTGCAGCTTTTAGAATTGAAGGAATTTCTTCATCGTTTAAACCCGGAATTATCGGGGCAATATTTACTCCGGCGGGAATATTATTTTTAGACATCAGTTCAATTGTCTCAAGCCTTTTTATTGGCGAAGCCGTACGAGGTTCCATTTTTCGGCAGAGCTTTGAATCAAGGCTTGTAATAGAAAGCGTAACAGTTATTAATTTTTCTTCCGCCATTTCTTTGAGGATATCAACGTCTCTTTGAACTAATAAATTTTTTGTAATTACCGCGACGGGGTTTTTATATTTCAAACAAACTTTTAGCGCTTCTCGAGTAATTTTTAATTTTCTTTCCAACGGCTGATAGCAGTCAGTGTTGCCTGAAAACATAATTAATTTTGGAATATAATTTTTTTTAGATAATTCCTTTTCTAAAAGATTCGCCGCATTTGTCTTGACCATTATTTTAGTCTCAAAATCTAGCCCTGATGAAAAGCCGAGAAATTCATGCGTCGGTCTCGCATAACAATAAATGCATCCATGTTCGCACCCTCGGTAAGGATTAAATGAATAATCAAATCCTAAATCAGGACTATCATTTTTTGAAATTACGCTGAGTGAATCATCTTGCAAAAAAGTTGTAGGAATTTTCTTTTCAACATCTGATTCGTAAAAATTATCAACTTCATCTTGATTGAAATCTTCAACTGATAATTTTTCAAATCTATTTTTAGGATTTAAGCGCGAAGCCCTGCCCGCTACCGTTTGTTCAAACATAAATTACCGGATTTTTTTTAGTTAATATAATTATATGTATTAAATTTTTATGTGATAAAAAGAATCTATTTTTTTAATTGATTATAATTGAAGTAATTTTTTTAACATTTATTTAAAAGTTTTAAAATGAATTTTGAAAAAGAAACATTAAATATTCTTGGCAGAATGATTGATAAGTTAGACTCTAACTTTGAACTGCCTGACATCCCATCCGTAAATAATTTTGATTATAAAAAAATTGAAAATATTTTATCAGAAACAGCCGATAAGCTAAAAGATAACTATCCATACTTTCATCCGCTTTATGCCGGGCAAATGTTAAAGCCGCCTCATCCCATAGCGCGCGCAGCTTATATGTTAAGCATGTGGATAAATCCTAACAATCATGCGTTGGATGGAGGAAGAGCAAGTTCAAAAATGGAAAAAGAAGCCGTTGCAGAAATTTCAAAAATGTTCGGCTGGGAAAATCATTTGGGGCATTTAACTGGCGGAGGAACGATGGCGAACCTTGAAGCTTTGTGGATTTCCGGGAAATTAAATCCTGATAAAATAATTGCTGCGTCGGATCAAGCTCATTACACTCATCAAAGAATTAGCGAAGTTTTAGGTTTGAAGTTTTTAAAAATAAAATCAACGCAGCAAGGAAAAATTGATTTTAATGATTTAGAGAATTGTTTAAAGAATAATAATATCGGGACGGTTGTTGCTACGATTGGAACAACCGGAACAGGCAGCGTTGATGAGCTAGAGAAAATAATTTCTCTTCAAAAAAAATATAAATTTAGAATTCATGCAGATGCGGCATACGGCGGATATTTCACGTTGGCCAATAACTTAAATCAAACTACAAAAAAAACTTTTGAATTGTTAAGTCAAGTTGATAGCATTGTAATTGATCCGCATAAACACGGGCTTCAGCCTTATGGATGCGGTTGTATTTTATTTAAAGATATTTCGGTAGCCAAATTTTATTTACACGATTCGCCATATACTTATTACAGTTCTAATGATATTCATCTTGGCGAGATAAGTTTGGAATGCTCTCGCCCCGGGGCGGCTGCTATTGGTTTGTGGGCCACTCAACAATTGCTGCCTTTAAAACAAAGCAGCGTGTTTGCCGATGAGATTTCTAAAAGTCGTGAAGCTGCTTTGCTGCTTGCCGATAAAATTAAAAACGACAACAGATTAAAATTAATTATAGAACCGGAATTAGATATTGTGGTTTGGATTATTAAAGCAGAGAGTACGCAAAAAATTTCGGAGCTTTCAAAATTATTTTTCAAAAAGGCGGAGGAGAATAAATTATATCTATCAATATTAAATTTACCTTCTTCAAAAATAGAAGAAAGCGAAATACGTTTGGATAGCGAAAATGTTACATGCCTCCGTGCATGTTTAATGAAGTCTGAACACTTGGACTGGATAGACGAATTGCGGGATAGAATTGATAAGACGATGAACGAGCTAAAAAATTAATTCATTGATTTGTAATATTTATTTTTCCATTTAATAAGAATTTTATAAGCGGATTATTTTTATTGAGCTTGTTTTTGTCAAACCAGTTTTTCAAATCTTCTACTACGTCAATATCCGTAAGTTCATTAATGACGGCATAACTTAATTTTTTTAGCTTAAACTTTTCAATCATTTTTTGATAAACAGAATTAGCGCTCCATTTTATTCCATCAAAAATATCCGGAAAATATTTTTTGATCCCAGCAAATAAAAACCTCCATCGGCAGCGGGTCCGACGACAGAATCATTTTTATTTAAGATTGAAAAAGCATGTGTTAAAATTTCAGAATTCAAATCCGGCAGGTCTGTGCCAAATAATATTGCCTGCTTATATTTTAAATCAAAAACCTTTTGGAAAGCATTATTCATTTTATCACCAAGGCTATCTCCATTTTGAAGATGCATTTCAAATCTTTTATCAATTAAAAAATTATTTTTGTCTGAGCGGTTTTCTTCCACACAAAAAATAAATAAATCATAAATTTCTTCGTCCAGTTTCAAACATTCATTTAAAAAATTCTCAACTAAAAT
Source organism: uncultured Bacteroidota bacterium (assembly GCA_963782985.1). Lineage (GTDB taxonomy): Bacteria > Bacteroidota > Ignavibacteria > Ignavibacteriales > Ignavibacteriaceae > CAVSWT01. Next base: position 646,530 of record CAWALU010000006.1, on the reverse strand, counting down.
TTTATAAATATGGTACGCCTTTTCTTTTTCTACTGATAGAGCTAATCTGGTTTTTACTTTTCCTTTAACTGGAAAGCGAATAAAAATTATTACAGCTTTTTTATTTTTATTTTCAATCATCGGCAAGCTGTGAAAATATTGTTTTTAAAATAATCAGGCTTGCCATTATTGTTCCTTTTAAAGACCCGGTAACTTTTGATTTGCCAATCCGCCTTCTATAGCTAACAGGAACTTTTACAATTTTATTAATTACAATTATTTCGGAAACGAATTGGGGAATTTCTTTTATGACTTTTGCGATGGAGAGTTCTTCATTTCAGACAGGAATAATAACTGGAACATTCATTGATAATATTTTTTTAATATTTATTTGGCAGGCAGTTCAAATGAAAAGATATGACTACTATAACTTTTTAACTCAACATACAGCCCTTGATTACTTATTTCTTTAACAGCGCGAGTATATTTTGCATCTTTAAGCAAATCATAGAGAACTATTTCGTTTTTAGTGGAACTAATTTCCAGCTTAACCCTACATTGAGAAGGATCTTCGGAAAAATTTATTATAACAATTCGTCTTTCATTTTTAAGTTCCCATTGCCAGGCAAAAAAATTTTCATAAGTAAAATTATCATTTGAAGACGGTAAAATTTCAAGCTGATTAAATTCTCCGTTTTTAAAAATATTTTCTTTAGTGATGTTTAAAAGTTTATTATAAAAATTTTTTATTAATTTTGATTCTTTTTCATTTGGTTCCCTTCCAAGCTGAACAGGAAGTTTAACTTTTTTGCCGTCAAACTGTCCTTCAAAATAAAGTTTCAATCCCGGGATTGTACTCATTACTGCGGCGGCGGCTATTGAGGCAGGTTTACCGAATTTTGCGGCCGCTCTTTTTTCATCATGATTTTCGATAAAGCGAACAGATTTTAGTTGGAAAGCAAGTTCTGCGTTAAGATGGTTTTTTACTCCCGAAATATCATGATTTAATAATCTGTCAATTAGTCTTTTATCATAAGTAAAATCAAAACCAAGCTGCTGCAATTCCCATTCAAGATCCCAATAGGCTTCGGCAAGAAAGATAAAATCTTTTTTTTTTGCTTTAACTTTTTTAATTGCTAACTGCCAAAATTCTTCTTCCGGTTTTTGTAGTTGGAATTTATTTACAACTCCCAGCCAGGTATTTTTAAAAACATTATTTAGTTGAAGCATCGCCATATCGCATCTTACGCCATCGCAATAATCCGTTAGTTTCAATAAAATACCTGTCATAAAATTTCGCGCTTCATCGCTAAAATAATTAACTTGAATTGTGTCTGTCCAGGCTGGGAATAGCGGGTCTCTGCCATGCGCAAATATTTTATGGGGATGATAATCAGATTTAAAATACGTGTGTGAATCTTTAGTTAAAATTTCTTCATCTGCATGAAGAAAAAAATCCGGATTTGATTTTACGAAAGAGCTATCGGCATTGAAATGATTGGGAATAAAATCTAAGAATAATTTAAGACCAAGTTTATTAAGATTAATTTTTAATTTTTTTAAATCCTCCATATTTCCGTATTTCGGATCGATCTCATATTTATCAATTGCGAATGGTGAACCAATTACATCTTTTTCTTTCCAATCAGGCAGCGCATCATTGTATGCGAAGATAAGATCAGTTTCAAAGCAGCATTTTTTAATAATGGAGGGACAGGTTTTCCAAACGCCCATCAGCCAAATAATTTCTATTCCTTTATCGGCTAAATCATTAAAATAATTAATGGGGATGTCGTTAATTTTTTTATGTTCCCCCAATTTATTCATCCAAACTCTAAAATTTATTTCATATACAACTTGGTTTGAAGTACTCAATTTTTGCCTAATAATTTTTAATTGGACTTTAAAAGTTACGTATTATTTAAGTATTTTCAATCATTCAATTTTGAAACATATTAGAGATCACTGCTAAAAAATACAATAAAATTTTAAATGGTATATTTTTATATAATTGCTTATAAATTTTCTTGGGATTTGAAACATAATTTTATTGTAAACTAAATTCGCAGATAACATTTATATTATTGTGATTTGAATATCACTGAAAAGAGCAAATTAGTTTTAATTTGTTCATTTGAATTTTCAAATAAATTTTTGAGGGATTAATGATTGAATCAAAAACGGTTATAGAAAAAACCACAACAAAATCTGGGGGAACTGCTTTAGAAAATAAAGTTAATTATTATAAAGACGCCGCATTAAAGAAAATAAATTTTTCGGTTATTCTTAAACCGCTTATAATTTCTTTTGTAGCTTTAATAATTTCTTTTTTCCTTGACCTTTCATCCGTCCCTATTTTTGGAAACGTTACCGTAAATATTGCAAAATATTTATTCCCTACCTGGGAGCCGGTGGAAGAATCATTTGCGCCTTACAGTTTTTGGTGGCTGCCATTTTTGGTTTTTATATTTTTTATTTTTATCGCATATCTGGCATACAATAAGCTTAAAGTTGAAATAAGCCGAACCCCTGTTTCAGAAACAATTGATAGAATTATAACTTCATACACCAGCATTATTGACGGCGTTGCAACAGCGCTGCCTTTAATCGGCGCAGCTATTCTTTTAATAAGTATAAAACTGGGAGAAGAGGTTTTTCTCGGACTCTCCGTGCCGTTTGAAATAAAGGCGCTAATAGTTCTTGCAATTGGAAAATTGTTTGAGCCGGTATTAGATCAGCTTGGCGTTGAGTTCCAAAATGTTGTAACGCATGTTCATGATATTCAAGAAAGATATTATTCCGAAACGCGTTATGAAGAAGACCAAACAAATAAAAAAAATAGTTTCCCTGAAATATCGCTTCAAGACCTTGAGCATTATAAAACCGTGCTGCAGCAAACTTCACAGCTAAGTGAAAATATGTTAAAAAATTTTAACGGCGTAAATGTAATTCTGCAAAAGATAAATGAAAGCCAAAGCATAAGCACAGAAAAAATTGACAAGCTTAATCAATTAACTCAATCTATTTCCACAGCGGCTAAATCTTTAAGCGACGATAAAACTATAGCCGGCTTAAAATCATTAGAATCAATTGTAAAAAAATAAATATTTATTATGATTAAAAAAGAAAGAGACAGCAAATTTATTATTTATCAGGTGCTTTACATTTTTGTTATTACCGTGTTAGCATTAAAGGGCGCAGATCTTGACTTGAGAAGAGTTGTTTCAAAAGATAAAGCTGTCGATAAAAGCGTTCGCGATTCATTGGTTGTTATGATTGATTCGCTTACAGCTCTGGGACTAAATTTTGATATTAAGATTAGCGAAAATGCCCTTGAAGAAAATGTTGAATTGAAAGAAAAGATTGCCTCGATGAATAAGAGGATGCGGGATTTGGCGCAAAAGGTTAACGAGATTCCACCCGAAGTAAAGAAAGAAGAAATTAAGCCGATAGATAAGGAACAAACAAAACTTCAAATGCCTATTTCGCTAAGTCAAACCTTCATTCAAAATACCTGGAACATTGCTAAAAACACAGGTAATGTATCCACAGCTTTGTATGATCCTAATAATATGAATACGCCTCTTGTCGTTATTCCGCCTAACTCTGAAAAGAAATTTGATTTAACGGATCAGACTGAAGTTATTGCAAAATTCGGAAGCCAGGAAGACCGGATAAAGGTAGTGCCGAACAAGCCTCCTGAAATTCAAATAGATAGAGTTACGACAAAGATGAGCGGTTCCGATATTTATGTGCAGGATTTGCAACGCATAACAGTTTTTAAAGTTACTATAATTGATGAAAGACCTGACCAATTAAAAATTTCAAATTCAGGTCCCATCTCAGTAACAAAGCCGACTAAAGACAGTAAAGGTAATTTGGTTTATAATGTTTCCTTAAAAATTGCTTCCACACAAACAAAGTTTGATGAATGGCTTGATAGATTTGGCAACCTGCGCGAACCAGACGGAAGATACAAAGTAAACTTTTTCTTTATTGCTGCCGATAATATATCAAAAGATCGCGTGCAAGTTGGAGATTCATTTTATTTTACTGACTTTTCAAAATAAAAAAACCTCGGGAATCAAATCATGAAAAATAAAGTTTTACTATTTATTTCAATAATTACAATTCTATTTGCTATCAATTTAACCGCTCAGGATGAAGAGGAAAAAATTGTCTATTTCCAAATGGAACCTTTGGAGGATAGTTTATTTATTCAAATACAAAATGAAGTCTTTATTGATCCTCCCGATCCAAAAGCGGAAATTATTGTTGACCTGCGCGACCCTAATGACCAGACTGTTTCTATCAAGGGTTCCCTTTATCCTTTTTTAGCTTTAACCCCGGAAACCAGAGCTAAAATCATTACCTATCCTTTTAAAATAAATTTAGAGGAAAGCGTTAACTATGGAAGTGTTTTTACTCGCGTAATTGATAAGCTTAGTCTTAAAAAAGTTTTTTCGCCGCCTACCCTAGCTCAAATATCTTCAACGCGATATTTTGTTAATCCATTTTTACAAATATTTGGAGGCGAAAGATTTGGATTGCCGTTAAAAAATGATATTGGACTTTCGTTAGGATTAGGCACTCCTTATTCAGGTCCTCTCGAAACAAATTTTATGGAAGTAAATTTTCATATACTTGGATTTAAAGCGGGCGCATTTTCCAGAATTGATGGATTTGTAACTATTAAAGATGTAAACAATCATAATAATTTATATGTAACCGGCGGATATCAATTCAGCTATGTGTTGCCTTTCGGAAACTTTTTTGAGGTGGGATTTCAAGGTCCATTTGAGAAACCCACAGCTTCAGATTATAAAAATTTCCAGCAGTATGACACCGCTGGATACCATGCAAAAATTATAGATAAGGAATACTTGGATTGGGAATTCAGATATCCCATAAGTTTGCTCGGCTCAACCAGGGGCAAAATTTATGTTGCAAATTATTTGGGCGAATGGCACGTGGGCTATACTGGGCGTGAGTTATCCTTAGCCGGCAGCACTTTTGATTTTCGGTTTGACGCTATGCCTAAAAGCGATGTAAGACAGCCGCAGTATGTTTTAGATCTCTTAGTTCAAAAAGTTTTTGAGAATTGGGCGTTCAGCGCTTTTGCTATCGGACCTTCAGTGATCTTCTCTTATCAAGATGATCATAAGTTTGGAATTACATCTATCTTTGTAAATTTCAGATTAAAAGTCGGCACTTCATTTTAATTGATTTTAAAATTTTGTTAGGATAACATCGTTAGTAATTTTTCTATTTCATTTCATTTTATAGTAGGGTAACGCATTGCTTAAATCAATTGATTATAAATCTTTCCGCATAAAAATATTCTGCGCAGTTTTGTTTGTGTTAATTTTTGTGCCACGGTTAAACGCTCAAGAAACCAATCCCGCATTAATAACATACTTTCAGATGGAACCATTGAACGATAGTTTATTTGTTCAAATTCAAAATGAAGTGTTTATTGATCCGCCCGATCCCAAAGCTGAAATTATTGTGGACTTGCGCGATCCTAATGATCAATCAGTTTCAATTAAAGGAGCGCTTTATCCGTTCTTAGCTTTCACTCCGGAAACTCGAGCAAAAATAATTACATACCTTTACAAGATCGATTTAGAAGAAGACATTAATTACGGAAGCGTATTTACGCGGGTAATTGAAAAAATGAAATTAAGTAAAGTAATTTCCCCTCCAACCAAATTACAAATAACTTCCGCTTTGCAGTATATCAATCCATTTTTACAAGTTTACGGCGGGGAAAGATTCGGCTTTCCGATTAAAGATGACATTGGAATTTCAATTGGAATTGGAACTCCCTATTCGGGAATATTAGAAACTAATTTTGTAGAAGCTAATTTCCATATCGTTGGTTTCAGAGGAGGATTATTCAGTTCTGTAGATGGTCTCACTGAACTTAAAACTGAAAATAATCACAACAACCTTTACACTACTTTTGGAATTCAGCTTGCTTATGTTGTGCCTTTTGGAAATTTTTTAGAATTCAGCTTGCAAAAAGTTACCAACGAACCAAGCAAAACCCAGCTTAAGAAGTATAGCAAATACGATACGCTTGGCTTTAAAGCGAAAGTATTAACCGATTCATATTTTAGCTGGGAGTTTCGTTACCCTGTTCAAATTCTTGGTTCAACGCGATCTAAATTTTATGTTGCAAATTATTTGAACGAGTGGCATGTCGGCTATACAGGAAGAGAGCTTTCATTAGGCGGCAGCACTTTCGATTTACGAATGGACTTTATGCCCAAAAGCGATGTACGTCAGCCGCAATTAGTTTTTGAAGTGATGACTCAAAAATTATTTGGAAGCTGGGCTTTCAGCGCTATTTCATTAGGCCCCTCGGCTGTGTTTGCTAAAACCAATACCGGAAGTTTTGGTTTGTTAACGGTATTTGCAAATGCAAGAATTAAAGTCGGAACTTCTTTCTAAATTAAAATTTAGAGAAGACTTGCAGCAACTTCATCAACGCGCCATTCGGAAATATTGTGGACTGAGTTAATCTTTGCCGCTGGAAATTTGTCGCTCCCCTTTTCCTTCTCAATTATTTTTTTAAGAGTATGCGATTTTTCTTTTCCTGTAATTAGAAAAGTTATACGCGCAGCATTATTTATTAATTGCTCGGTCATGCTTATTCTCTTTTGCGCTGTTTCCGGATGAGAAGCGACTCCCATTAAATTTTTAGAAATGTATTTTAAATTTTGATTAGGAAATAAAGAAGCGGTATGACCGTCCTCTCCCATTCCTAAAAGTATCCAATCAAATTGTGGAAGATTATTTTGATTTAACGGAACAATATTTTGAATTTCCGCCGCGTACCTTTTTGCTTCTTTAACGGGATCATTCTCCCCTTTTATTCTATGAATATTATTTTCATCAATATTAATCTTGTCAATTAGTATTTTTTTTGTCATTCCATAATTGCTTTCATCATCATCAGGAGGGACGCATCTTTCATCAGCCCAAAAAAGATGAATTCTATTCCAATCATTTTTATCTTTGAAATCATCCGCCAATACTTTAAATAAAATTTTGGGAGTACTCCCACCTGAAATTGTTAAGTAAAATTTCTCCGTCGATTTTTGCTGAACAGAATTAAATAAATCATCGGCAATCTGTTTAGCCAAATCTAAAGGGGTTTTAAATATTTCTAATTTTCTATCAAACAATTAATAATTAAACTAAAATAATTTTATAAAAACTAAAGTTCGCAATACAAATCTTCATCGGTTAAATTTTTACACGGATATCTCCATTCAATATTGGGATTATCAAATAAATCAAAAGATTCTTTTGGTCCCCAAGTTCCGGCGGGATATCCAAATATTTTTATATTTTTATTTTCATTCCATCCCTCAATAATGGGGTCAACAAATTTCCAGCATTCTTCCACAGCGTCGCCGCGCGCAAAAAGCGTTGAGTCATTTAATAAAGCGTCAAGCAAAAGTCTTTCGTATGCCGAAGGTAATTCAACTTCGCTTATATCAGAGTAGTGAAAATCCATATTTACATTTTGAATTTTAAAGCCTGAGCCGGGAGTCTTCAACCCAAACTTCAACAGCAAACCTTCATCCGGCTGAATTCTTATAACAAGCTGATTCGCAAATTTCTGTTGATTGTCTCTCGCAAATAAAAAATGAGGGGTATCTTTAAAATGAATAACAACTTCCGTAACCTTTGTGGGAAGCCTTTTGCCGGCGCGAATATAAAACGGCACGCCCCCCCATCGCCAATTATCTATGTAAAATTTTATGGCGGCAAAAGTTTCGGTTTTACTATTTGCGGCAACTCCTTTTTCATTTCTGTACCCTGCAATCTTTTCTCCTTTAATATTTGATTCCACATACTGTCCGCGCACAGTATTTTTTTCAACTTCTTTTTTAATTATAGGTTTTAACGATTGAAAAACTTTTAACGTTTCATTTCGAATTGAATCTGCATCAAAATTAGCCGGAGGTTCCATCGCAATAAAACCTGTAATTTGCAGCATGTGATTTTGAATCATATCCCGCAATGCCCCAATCCCTTCGTAATATCCGCCGCGGCTTTCCACTCCAATATATTCCGCTGAAGTTATTTCCACTCTATCAATATAATTTCTATCCCATAACGGTTCAAAAATTCCATTTGCAAAACGGAGCGCTAAAACATTCTGCACGGTTTCTTTACCGAGATAATGATCAATTCTATAAATTTGATTTTCAGAAAAAAGCGAATGCAGCTTTTCATTTAGCTCCTTTGCTGATTCTAAATTAAAGCCGAAAGGTTTTTCAATTATTATTTTTTTCTCAGTCTTGCCGTTTTCGCTATTATGAAGGTTAGATTTTTTTAAACCTTCGATTATTGTTTGATATAATTTGGGGGGCGTTGAAAGATAAAATAAATGATTTCCATTTATTTTTTTTTGTGAATCAAGATCTTTTATTTTTTCTTTTAGCTTATCATAATCATCCGGGTCTTCAGTTTGAATTGGGATGTAAAAAATATTTTTAATAAATTCCTTAACGCTATTTTTATCAATATCCTTATCGTCTGAATATTTAATAATGCTTTCAGACATCTTTTCTCTAAACTCATCATCGGAATATTTCGTTCTGCTTACGCCCAGGATTGCAAAGCCGCTGCAAAATAATTTTTGACGATATAGTTCAAACAAAGCAGGGATTAGCTTCTTCTTAGTTAAGTCGCCTGAGGCTCCGAAGATAATAATAATGCTGTTATCGGGCTTTTGCATATTGCTGTTTTTAAGTCCCATAAAATTTTAGTCTTCTGCTTTTTTTACCGCATGACCGCCAAATTCATTTCGCAGAGCGGCAAGCATTTTCATTGCAAAGGATTCAGTTTCCCTCGATCTAAATCTATTGAATAAAGAAGCCGAAATAGTATGAGCCGGCACTTCCAGTTCCATCGCCGTTTCAACCGTCCAACGCCCTTCGCCGCTATCTTCCACATATCCTTTAATTTTTGAAAGATCGGGATCGTTGGAAAGAGCAAGTGAAGAAAGCTCAAGAAGCCAAGAACTGATAACGCTGCCGTGCTGCCATACTTTTGATACGCCGGCTAAATCAATTTCAAAACGCGAGCGTTCCATAATTTCAAAACCTTCGGCAATTGATTGCATCATTCCATATTCAATTCCGTTGTGAACCATTTTAACAAAATGCCCCGCGCCATTTTCACCGCAATAGAAATGACCATTTTCGGGGGCGAGAGTTTTAAATATTGGTTCAATAAAATCCGTTACTTTTTTTTCGCCGCCGTACATTAAGCAGTAACCGTTTTTCAATCCCCAGATTCCTCCGCTAACGCCGCAATCAACATAACGAATTTCTTTTTCGCTTAATAGTTTTGCCCTTCTAACCGAATCTTTATAAAAAGAATTTCCGCCGTCAATAATTATATCGTCTTTATTTAAAAATGGAATTAGGTTTTCAATTGAATTATCAACCGGCTTGCCTGAAGGAACCATTAACCAAATTATTTTTCTTTCCGGCAGTTTAGAAATTAATTCTTTTAATGATTCGGAAGGAGAAGCGCCTTTCTCGCTGACTTTTTTTATTTGTTCTTTTGATAAATCATAAATAGTTACCTGATGATCTTTGAGCAGTCTTTCCACCATATTACTGCCCATTTTTCCGAGTCCCACAAAACCTAAATTCATTATATCCGTCTCCATAAAATATTTAAATTAAAAATTATTTTTATGAACTAAGTTATAAATAATGATTAGGGCGGTATTTGAGATTTAACACATTTAACATTCTTTGAATAATTCTTTAGCTTTGAATAAAACTTTAATTTTTTTATGAAACAAATTATCATATTATGGTTTGGGGCTGCTGTTATTACTTTTCTTGCGGGCTTTATTCAAAGTGGAATTAGTCCTTACTATCCAATTACGGGAACGATTGGGATTGACGGTAAAAAAGTTTCTTATAAGTTTGAAAAAATTATTAGAAGTAATGATAATTATAATATTAAAATCATCACTGATAAGGACAGCTTAAAAGGGAAATTATATTGGAGGTTAAAAGGATCGACTGCCTGGAATGAAATTAATATGAAGACCTCTGAAGGCTTAATTGAAGCGGACTTGCCGCATCTAAAGCCAAATGCGGAAGCAGAATATTATGTGAAACTATTTTACAACAATAAAGAATTTAAAATTCCCGGCGATAGAATTGTTACCATAAAATTTTTGGGCAATGTGCCTTCAACTATAATGAACTTGTATTATTTTGTTTTATTATTTGGAATGCTGCTATGTGTGCGAACCGGTTTAGAATTTTTTAATGAAAAATCAAAAATAAAAAAATTAGCATTAATAACCTTTTTCTTTTTCTTTTCACTTGCAATTGTAATTACTCCATTCAAAAAAACTTATGAGTTGAATGCAATCAATCATAACGTCCCTACCATTTCCCAATTGTATGATTTAAAATCATTGATAATTTTAGTTGTGTGGACTCTGGCAGTTGTTTTAATTTTCACTTCAAAAAAATCAAAATTATATGCGATTATTTTTGCTTCCATTACGCTGATGCTGTTTGTATTAATCAAATCATAAAATATTTTCATTTAAAATATTAATAACATGCTGATGTATATTTTTTGACGCGGCAATAATGCTGTCTCCCGCAAGCGCATCGTTTCCAATGTAATCAGTAATAATACCGCCTGCGCCCTTAATAATTGGGATTAGAGCCATCTTATCCCAAACAGACATTTGCGGGTCGATCATTACATCCGCAAAACCAGTGGCAACGAGATAGTAACCATAACAGTCGCCCCAATTTCTGTATAATTTTACTTTTCGAATTAGGTTATCAAAATTTTTTGCATTTTGAAATTTTTCAATGTTAAGATGATCGGTTGTTAGAACAACGGCATCAGACAATTTGCTATTTATTTTTACTTGAACTTCGGAATCATTCAGCATTGCAGTATTATTATCGCCAATTAAAAATTCATTTAAGATTGGCTGATTTATAACGCCGAACAATGGCTTACCGTTTTTTACTAAAGAGATTAAAGTGCCAAAAGTAACTGAGCCGCAAATAAAGCTCTTTGTTCCGTCAATAGGATCAAGAACCCATTGATATTCCGCATCGCCATTATGCTGACCAAATTCTTCGCCTAAAACTCCGTGCTGAGGGAACTCTTTCATTATTTCATTACGCATTAATTCTTCTGCATTTTTATCAGCAATTGTAACGGGCGACAAATCCGATTTGGATTCCACAGATATTTTTTTTCTGAAGTAGCTCCGTATTATTTCTCCGCTAATTATTGAAAGGCGTTTGGCGAATAACTTAAGCTCGGATATATTTTCCATCGTTATTAATAGTTATTAATAAAAAGTTTCGCTGTTAAGATTATAATTCTTTTTGATAAAATCATCTTTTATAAATTAAATTTTTGTTATGAATTTTATTAAAAGAAGGGATATATAATTCTAATTAATGTTTTCCCTTTTGTGTGATTTAAGAAACATTATTATATTTATGATTCAAATTTTGAGAAACAACCCAGAGAGTTGGCAGAGTGGTTGTCATCGCACAGCGAGATTCCGTTTGCGGAAAATGCAGCAGTTCTTAAATTTTTCAGCGCTAAATAATTAAAATTTATTTCGGAGAGTTGGCAGAGCGGTTGAATGCGGCGGTCTTGAAAACCGTTAAGGATGCAAGTCCTTCCGGGGTTCGAATCCCTGACTCTCCGCAATTTTATTTTGATTACTGGCTTATTTGTTATTCCTCATCAAAAATTAAATGTTCTAATGTTTCCCTGCTTCGAATAATTTTAAATTTATTTACATCAACCATAACTTCAGGCGCTCTTCTTCTTGCGTTGTAGTTCGAAGCCATTGTCATTCCATAAGCTCCCGCTGACATTATTGCTAACTTATCCCCTTTGCTGCATTTCGATATTTCTATATTCTTTGCAATAAAATCTCCGGTTTCACAGACGGGACCGACTACATCCGCAAAAATATTTTTTTCTTTTTCATTTAGATTTATGGGCTGCACATGATGGTAAGCTCCATAAATGCTTGGACGCAATAAGTCATTCATTGCTGCATCAACAATAATAAAATTTTTATCGTTATTATTTTTTGTATATAAAGCTTCTGTCGATAAAATTCCGCCGTTAGCAGTTAAAGTTCTTCCCGGTTCAAAAAATATATCACAGTCCAATTTCTTTAATGTTGGAAGTATTGCCTCTGCATAATCAAAATAAGAAAAAGGATTTTCATCATTATACTTTACTCCAATGCCACCGCCCACATCAAAATGTTTTAGCTTAATTCCTGCCGATTTAATTTCAAAATAAATCTGTGATAGCTTTTCAACGGCTTCCACTAAAGGCGAAAGCGATGTTATTTGGGAACCAATGTGCATGTCAATTCCCCCGAAATTTAAATGCTTATATTTTTTTTCATTCTTATAAATTCTTATTGCGTCGGCTGAATTTATTCCAAATTTGTTTTGCATTAGTCCCGTTGAAATATAAGGATGACTTTTAGCATCAACATTGGGATTAACTCGAATTGCCACCTCTGCTTTTTTACCACAAGTTTCAGCTATTTCATCAATCAATTCTAATTCTTCTTCAGATTCTACTTTAATCATTAAAATATTTTTATCTAATGCTAGTTGAATTTCATTTCGAGTTTTTCCGACTCCGCTCATAATCATTCTTTTCGGATCACCGCCAGCCTTAAGCGCTCTGTACATTTCACCTTCGGAATTTACATCTATCCCGGCGCCCAAATCATAAAAAGTTTTAATTACGCTTAAATTAAAATTTGCTTTAGAGGCGTAAAAAATTGTGTGCGGAATTTCTTTAAACGCTTCATCAAATTCCTTAAATCTTTCAACAAAAAATTTTTTGCTGTAGATGTAAACCGGAGTACCGACTGCACGGAGAATATCTTCGATTAATATTTCGTCACAATAGAGTTTGGAGTTTTTATATGTAAAATAATTTGAATCAAATAGCTTCATGATAAGTTTTAATTTCTTTGTTTGAAAGTCCAAACTTAACAATAAAGGGGTGAATACTTCAATTTGAATTACTTTCTAATTTAGATAAATTTACGTTTCAATTTTCAAAAACCTAAAAGAAAAAATTATGCGATATCCATTTGCTGAAATAGAAAATAAATGGCAAAAATTCTGGCAAGAAAATAAAATTTATGAAACCGATCTTTCAAAAATAGAAAATAAATTATATACGCTCGTTATGTTTATTTATCCTTCCGGCGCAAAACTGCACTGCGGTCATTGGTATAATTACGCTCCAACTGACAGTTGGGCTCGATATAAAAAATTAAAAGGTTACAATGTTTTTGAACCAATGGGCTACGATGCTTTTGGTCTTCCCGCCGAAAATTATGCAATCAAAACCGGCATACATCCTTATGACAGCACTTTAAAAAATATTGAAGACATTCGCGTGCAGCTTAAAAATATTGGATGTATGTACGATTGGAATGCTGAACTTATGACTTGCGATCCGGAATATTACAAATGGAATCAATGGCTGTTTCTTCAGTTATACAAAAAAGGATTGGCGTATAGAAAAAATGCACCTGTTAATTGGTGCCCGAATGATCAAACAGTTTTGGCTAATGAGCAGGTTCAATCAGACGGGACATGTGAAAGATGCGGAGCCATTGTAATTCAAAAAAAATTAACGCAATGGTTTTTTAAAATTACAGATTACGCCGAAGAATTATTGTCAGGTTTAGAGACAATTAATTGGCCCGAAAAAACAAAGTTGATGCAGAAAAATTGGATTGGCAAAAGCGTCGGCGCGGAAGTAAATTTTAAAGTTGACGAAAGCAATGAAGTAATAAAAGTTTTTACAACCCGCCCCGATACTTTATTTGGAGCTACTTATATGGTTCTCGCTCCTGAACATCATCTTGTTGACGTAATAGCTAAAGATGAATTTAAAATTAAAATTGATGAATACCGCGACTCAATAAAATCGATGTCGGAAATAGATCGTACTTCTACTGTAAAAGAAAAAACCGGAGTTAATACAGGCGCCTTTGCTATCAATCCGGTGAATGATAAAAAAATTCCAATTTGGATCGCAGATTACGTCTTAACAACCTACGGCACAGGCGCAATAATGGCTGTTCCGGGGGAAGATGAGCGCGATTGGGAATTTGCAGAAAAGTTTAATCTTCCTATTATCAGAACTGTTCAGCCGCCAAAAGATTTTGATGGCAAAGCTTTTACGGGAGAGGGATTGACAATAAATAGCGAGTTCCTTAACGGTTTTCAAATTAAAGAAGCAAAAGAAAAAATTATTAATTGGTTGGAAGAAAAAGGTATTGGTAAAAGTAAAATTAACTTCCGTTTAAGAGATTGGTTAATTTCTCGCCAGCGGTATTGGGGAACGCCAATACCGATTGTACATTGCCCGAAGTGCGGTGAAGTTCCAGTTGATGAAAAAGATCTGCCGATTGAACTTCCTTATGATGTTGAATTCAAACCCGACGGAAAATCACCGTTAGCTTCAAATAAAAAATTTATGAATGTTAAATGCCCCAAATGCGGCGGCGATGGTGAACGCGACCCGGATACAATGGATACTTTTGTTGATTCTTCCTGGTATTATTTCCGTTATCTTGATCCTCATAAAAAAGATTTTGCAATCAATACAACCCTGGCAGATAATTGGATTCCAGTTGATATGTACGTCGGCGGCGCAGAACACGCTACTATGCACTTACTTTACGCAAGATTCATTCATAAATTTTTACGCGATCTTGGAATTACAAAATCTGACGAGCCATTTAAAACTTTGGTTCATCAAGGCACAATTACAAATCAAGGCGCGAAGATGTCAAAGTCAAAAGGCAATGTAGTAAATCCCGATACTTTTACTGTTAATCATGGCTCAGATATTTTTAGATTATACTTAATGTACATGGGCCCTTACGAACTTGGCGGCGATTGGAGCGATAAAGGTATTTCTGGTACGGATAGATTTGTGCAGCGAAGCTATGATTTGTTTGAAAGACTTTCTTCATCAATAAAAAATATTGAGTCGAAGGAGAGATATGAAATAGAAAAATTATCAAATGAAGAAAAAGTAATTTATAAAAAAGCAAACTACACAATTAAAAAATATGATGAAGAAATTGAAAACTTTAAATTTAATACAGCTATTGCTTCGTTAATGGAATTGTTGAATGAATTAACCAAAAATCTTGAACAATGCTCTTTAGAAATTCAGAATTATACTTTAAAAAGATTTGCCGTTTTATTGGCTCCGGTTGCGCCTCATCTTGGCGAAGAATGCTGGCAATTATTGGGAAATGAAAAATCACTTTTTGCAAATCCGGTTTGGTTTGATGTGGATGAGAAAGCTCTAATTGAAGATGAAGTTAATATTGCCGTGCAGATTAATGGAAAGTTACGATCAACAGTTACCGTTGCCAATAACAGCGAGCAAGAAGCTGTAAAAATGATTGCGGTAAAAGATGAAAAGATAGCTAAGTATTTAGAAGACAAACAGATTGTAAAGGAAATTTTTGTGAAGAATAGAATTTATAATATTGTAGTTAAATAGAGGCGTTAATAGAACGCAGATCATCGAGTTATTTAATTCTAACTTGATCTGTGAGAAACAAAAGCCTGTTCCTGTATATTGAACATGAATGTAAATTGATAAATTATTTAAAAGCTACCAACATTGAAGTAGGATTGCTTTTAAATTTTGGAAAGAAACCCGAATTCAAAAGAAAAGTTTTAACTGCAGAATATTAAAATCATAATAAATCATAACAATCATAATAATCAGTGTGCCATTTTCTGCTGATAATGGAGATGAATAATTAATGCTCGATGTAAAATTTATTCGTGAAAATCCGGAACTTGTTAAACAAGGCGTGGAAAATAAAAATGAAAAAAACCGCGTGGATGATGTCCTTAAGCTTGATGAAGAAAGAAGAGATTTAATTGTTCATGCTGATGAATTAAAATCACAACGCAATCAAGTATCTTCAAAAATCCCTCAAATGAAAAAAGCGGGACAAGACGTTTCATCAACGCTAGCCGAAATGAAAAGAGTTTCTGATCAAATTGCCGAGCTTGATTCAAATTTAAAAATTGTAGAAGAAAATTTGGAAAATATTTTAATGTATATTCCAAACATTCCTCATCCTTCGGTTCCAATTGGAAAATCCGCAGCTGATAATGTTGAAGAGCGTCAATGGCTGCCGGAAGGTTTTTCTTTCAACGTTGACGAAACATATTTAGACCATATTGAACTGGGAAAGAAATTAAAAATATTGGACTTTGAGCGCGGCGCTAAAATTTCCGGTTCAGGCTTTCCATTGTACCTTGGCAAAGGAGCTACCCTTGAACGAGCTTTAATTAATTTTATGCTTGATTATCATTTACAAAACCACGGTTACAGCGAGGTGTTTCCTCCGTTTCTCGTCAACCGCGATTCAATGAAAGGCACGGGACAAATTCCAAAAATGGAAGAGGATATGTACAGCATCGATAAAGATGGACTCTTCCCGATTCCTACGGCAGAAGTACCGATAACAAATATTTACAGAAACGATGTGTTGAATGAAAACGACCTTCCTATAAAATATGTAGGTTACTCCGCTTGCTTTAGAAGAGAAGCCGGATCTTACGGAAAAGATTCAAAAGGATTTTTACGCGTTCATCAATTTAACAAAGTTGAAATGGTAAAATTTGTTAAACCGGAAAATTCATTAAATGAATTGGAAGCATTAGTAAATGATGCGGAAGATATTTTGAAAGAATTAAAAATTCCTTACCGCGTATTACTTTTATGCACTGGCGATTTAAGCTTTTCAGCGGCTAAATGTTATGACATTGAAACCTGGTCGCCTGCTGAAAATAAGTGGCTGGAAGCGTCTTCGTGCAGTACATTCGAAAACTTTCAGGCGCGCCGTGCTAATATTAGATTCAGAAATGAGGAAACAAAAAAATTGGAATTTGTTCATACATTAAACGGATCAGGCTTAGCAACCAGCAGATTGATGGTTTCTATACTTGAAAATTACCAAACGCCCGAAGGAAAAATAATTGTTCCAAAAGTTTTACAAAAATATACGGGCTTTGAAGTGATAGAGTAGTTAGAAATAAGGAATCATTTAATAAAAGATTATTCTTATTTATTATGGTTTTAACAGATGAGCAAAAATACTTCTCCTCTAATAAAAATTTTGAAGGAAAATATATATTGTTGAATCTGCATCACTTTAAAATAATTTTTATAGATTTAATTTTACTTTTTTTATAATGATTTATTTGAAAATAGACAAGAATCAGATTATACTGGCTTTTTATAAATTAACCCCCAATAAAGTTAACCCCTGGATATTAAGGAAAGAAGATTTCATAAATAAAATTGTTAAAACTATTAAAATATGAATAACCTTTTAACTCTAAAAAAATATTTCGTCAAGTATAAAAAAAAACTCTTTTGGGGTTTACTTTTTATTCTTCTTTCCAATATAGGCAGTATTTATGTCCCGTTAATTTTAAAAGATGCAATAAATGATCTTCAAAAAAATGTTGCGGCTAACAAACTAATTAATTATGCGTTGCTTATTGTTGGCGCTTCGTTGTTCGCCGGAATTTTTCGTTTTTTTATTCGTCAAACTATAATTGTAGTATCAAGAGAAATCGAATTCGATTTACGTTTCAATTTTTGGGAACATATTCAACGCCTGCCTCTTCGCTATTTCCAAAATAATTCAACCGGCAATATTATGTCGCATGCAACGAATGATATAAATGCGGTGCGAATGTTTCTCGGTCCGGCGGTAATGTACTCCATCGATACAAGCATAAGATTAATAATTGTAATTTCTATAATGATTTCGCTTAACCCACAGCTTACTTTATATTCGCTTCTTCCTTTGCCGCTTTTGTCTTTTGTTGTTTATAAAATTGGCAAAATGATTCATGAAAAGTACACTCTTATTCAAGAAAAATTTTCTGATCTAACTACAAAAGCTCAGGAAAATTTTTCAGGTATTCGCGTAATAAAATCTTATGTCCGCGAAGAAAATGAAATTAACGAATGGAAAAATTTAAGCAGAGAATTCATAACCCGTAATATGAATATGGTGCGCATTCAAGCGTGGATTATGCCGATACTTTTTTTAATCACCGGGCTTTCGATAATTATTGTGATTTGGTACGGCGGAGCTAAAGTAATTCAAGGGACGATGAACCTTGGCGAGATTACAGCTTTTATCGTTTACCTCGGAATATTGATTTGGCCAATGATTGCTTTCGGATGGGTAATAAATATTATACAGCAAGCTGAAGCAAGTATGAAAAGATTAAATAAAATTTTTAATGAACCTTTTGAAATTGAAGATTCAACTGAAACTAATTTTAACGTAACTAAACTTAACGGCGAAATTGAATTTAAAAATGTGTCTTTTAAGTACGGCGAAAATTTACCCTTCATCCTTAAAAATATTAATTTAAAAATTGATAAAGGTTCTACCGTTGCTATTATGGGACACACCGGCGCAGGCAAAACTTCTTTCATCAATTTAATTCCAAGGCTTTATGACGTTACCGACGGCGAAATTTTAATTGATGGAATAAATGTTAAAAATATTCCGATAAATGTTTTAAGACAAAACGTTGGAGTGGTTCAGCAGGAATCATTTTTATTTTCTGATAATATTGTAAATAATATTTCTTATGGTTTAAGAGATATCAGCAAAGATAGAGTTGTTGAAGTTTCAAAGATTGCAAATTTTGATAATGATATTCAATCATTTCCACATGGTTATGATACAATAGTTGGTGAAAGAGGAATTACTTTTTCGGGCGGACAAAAACAACGCGCATCGTTAGCGCGCGCCTTAGCCATCGATCCAAAAATATTGATACTTGATGATTCATTTTCCTCTGTTGATACCCATACCGAGGAAGAGATTCTACAAAAATTAAAAACTTTTATGCGGGATAGAACAAGTATAATCATAAGTCATAGAGTATCTACCGTGCAGAACGCAGATAAAATAATTGTACTCTCAAAATCAGAAATTGCCGAAGAAGGAACGCACGATGAATTGGTTCGCCTCGGCGGGATCTATGCAGATATTCATTACAAGCAGTTACTCGAAAAAGAATTGGAAGAATTGAAATAAAATTTATGAACAAAATTACCGCAGCTTTTTTTGATAAATAAAATTAATATTGTATAATGCCAAACGATTATAACAGCGAAGACGAAGTTCTCGGCAAAGCCTACGATGCACGCTTGATGAAGCGATTATTAAGCTACATTAAACCCTATAAAAAATACGTAATATTTGCCATCCTATTAAATGTTGTGGTGGCTGCTTTGGGACCGCTCCGTCCCTACTTAACAAAAGTTGCCGTTGATGATTACATTGCAAATTCAAATTACCACGGACTTTTTATTATTAGCTTGCTTTTGTTTGCTTCCCTATTCCTGCAGGCAGTCATTCAATATTTTTTAACCTATTATACGCAGCTTCTCGGACAAAAAACTATTTATGATTTACGCATACAAATTTTTACTCACATTCAAAAATTAGCTTTACGTTTTTTTGACAAAACTCCTATCGGCAGATTAGTTACGCGCTCTACTAATGATGTTGAATCGTTGAATGAACTTTTCTCTTCCGGCATAGTAATGGTTTTTAGCGATGTATTTATAATCCTATGGATTTTAGGATTTATGTTTTTTATGGATATTAAATTATCTCTCGTTACGCTTTCTGTGCTGCCGGTTTTAATTTATGGCACTTTTTTGTTTAGAAGAAAAGTCCGCGAATCCTACCGAGATGTTCGTCTTCATCTGGCAAGATTAAATTCATATATGCAGGAACATATTACCGGAATGAACGTTGTCCAAATATTTAATAAAGAAAAGGACGAGCTAAAACAATTTTCAAATATTAATTCTGATTATAAAGCCGCCAACATAAAATCAATTTTTTATTACGCAATTTTTTATCCTTCAGTGGAACTACTCAGCTCAATTGCAATTGGATTAATAATATGGTACGGCGGCGGTGAAATCATCAGCAGTACTTTAACTATTGGAATTCTGTTTGCTTTTATTCAATACACAGAAATGTTTTTTAGACCTATCCGCGACTTATCTGAAAAATATAATATTATGCAGACGGCTATGGCTTCTTCGGAAAGAATTTTTAAACTGCTGGATAATCAAACATTTGTAAATAATCCTGAAAAACCTATCATCTTAAATAAAGTAAAAGGAAATGTTGAATTTAAAAATGTTTGGTTTGCATATAACGACGAAGATTATGTGCTGAAAAATATTTCGTTTAATATAAATTCCGGTGAAACAATTGCGCTTGTAGGACATACAGGAGCGGGTAAAACCAGCATTATAAATTTGCTTACACGGTTCTATGATATAAATAAAGGTTCAATTTTTCTTGATGGAATAGATATTAGAACTTTAGATAAAAGAAATTTAAGAAAATTTATTTCAATTGTTCTGCAAGATGTTTATCTGTTTTCCGGCACCATAAAATCAAATATAAATATGGGGCATAATGAAATTTCGAATGAAAAAATAATTTCAGCGGCGCAGACTGTCGGCGCAGATAAATTTATCCAATCCCTTCCTAATAAATATGATGAAGTGGTTAAAGAACGCGGCTCTACTTTAAGCGTTGGGCAAAAACAATTAATTTCATTTGCCCGCGCCCTTGCTTTTGATCCGCAAATTTTAGTTCTTGATGAAGCTACTTCCAGCGTTGATACTGAAACTGAAATGCTAATTCAAAAAGCAATTGAAAAACTTCTTGTTGGAAGAACGGCAATTGTAATTGCTCACAGACTTTCAACTATACAAAGCGCAGATAAAATAATTGTTATGCACAAAGGTGAAATTAGAGAAACAGGTAATCATCAAGAACTGCTTGCCAAACGAGGAATTTATTATAAGCTTTATCAACTGCAATACAAAGATCAAGAAATCGGTAAAGCAGTTTAAAGTCAACTATCAAAAAATAGTTCAATAAAAAAAGGAAAATGAAATGTCAAAGCTCCGTTTCATGACGCTTGCCCGCCATATTATTGAGGGTGAAAAACTTCACCCTGAAGCTACCGGCGAACTTTCAAAATTATTGCAAGATCTTTCTCTCGCCGCAAAAGTAATTTCGTTAGAAGTAAACAAAGCAGGACTCGTTGATATTCTCGGTTTTACCGGCGACAGCAACGTTCACGGTGAAAAAGTTAAAAAGTTAGATATCTTTGCGCACGACATGCTTTTTAGAGCGATGGATCACGGCGGTCATCTATGCGTAATGGCTTCGGAGGAAGAAGAAGATATAATCCATATTCCAAATGAATTTAAAATAGGAAAATATGTTTTGCTTTTTGATCCGCTTGACGGCTCTTCAAACATTGACGCCAACATAAGTATCGGCACTATCTTTTCTATTTACAGAAGAGTTACGCCCGACGGCAAACCCGGCGCTTTGGAAGACTGTCTTCAGCAGGGCCTAAAACAAGTAGCCGCCGGTTATATTGTTTATGGTTCAAGCACTATTCTGGTTTATACTGCGGGACACGGGGTTTATGGTTTCACTCTCGATCCTTCTTTCGGTGAATTTCTTTTATCTCATCCTGAAATGAAAATTCCTAAAAAGTCCCATATCTACAGTATCAATGAAGGCAACTATCTTTATTGGCATCCGGGTTTAAAAAAATATATTAAACATCTGCAGGAAGAAGATGATAAAACAAGAAGACCATACACTTCGCGTTACATCGGTTCTATGGTTGCGGATATTCATCGCAATTTACTCTATGGCGGAATTTATATGTACCCCGCTGATTCCAGAAATCCTCACGGTAAATTAAGGTTAATGTATGAATGCAACCCTATGGCGTTTATAGTTGAGGCTGCAGGGGGCAGAGCTACAAATGGATATAAAAGGATATTGGAAATTCAGCCGGAGAGCCTGCATGAGCGCACTCCTATATTTATAGGCAATAATGAAGACGTAAAAAAAGTGGAGGAATTTATAGCAAAAGAAGAAAGTCACAACGAGATTTATAAGAACAGCAAAAAGCATGATCATTAATACTGTTTATAATTACAAACCCTATTCCGAAAAATTAGCATTTATTAATTTTACCTATAGGAGGCAATTGGGAAGTTGCTTTGTAAAGACGTTCTGAGAACGTCTCCACTGTTAGATAAAAAGGTGAGACATTTCTTTTCCGCGGACTTTATATATTTTGAAAATTTAGCCCATATTAAATTTGAAATTTTTATTTAACCTTCACTACCACGAATGAAATATCATCGGCTTGAACGGCGCCGTCCATCCATTCATCCCCTTTTGCAATTAGTTTATCAATAATGCGCTGCGGACTTTCGTTTGCAAATTGGCTAAAGTTTTCTCTAACGCGTATATAATCAAACATTTCTTCATTGCTATTCATTTGTTCTGGCAATCCATCAGTTAAAAAAAGAATAACATCGCCGCTGTTCAATTCTTTTTCAATTAAACCGTAAGAAAATTTTTTCATTGCGCCCAACGGCATACCATGTATAATAATTTCTTCTGCAGTTTTAGTTTCATTACTGAATAAGTAAACCGGGGGCATACCAGCGCTGGTTAAATATAATTTATGCTTATCAATTTTCGCATAACAAAACGACATCAGAATCCTCCCCAGTTTTATTTCTTTTATTATGCGGCTGCAATGATTCATAAATTCCTGCAAACTCAATTTTGCAGAATCCGAAGTAAAAAATCCCTTCATCAAAGTAACCATAGTTCCGGCTTGAAGCCCATGCCCGGTTGCATCGCCGAAAGCTATATTCAAAACGCCACCTTCCTGAACTAAAAAATCATAATAATCGCCGCCTACTTCGGTGGCGGTGCGCATATAAGCCGCAATTTCTAAATTGGGAAGGTCGGGTAAAACTCTCGGCAACATAGAAAGCTGCAATTGTCTTGCTTCCTCAAGTTCTTTAGTTTTTCTTTCATTCTCAATTTCCAATACTTTATTTTCGGCTTCTTTGGCTTTAATGCGCAAAGCCGATACTCTAATTTGAGTTTTTTGTTCCCGCCTGTTTATTTCATATTTTCTAATTCCATAAAGAGCGCTAAGAAAAACAACTGCATATATGAGATAAGCAAATTTGGTTTTCCACCAGGGAGGGGAGACTGTAATTGCCAAAGCGGCGCCTTGCTCATTCCATAAGCCGTCATTATTTGAGCCCGCGATTCGGAGGGTGTAATTGCCTGGAGATAAGTTTGTAAATGTTACTGTATGATTGGTCCCCAACTGTATCCAATTTTTATTTATCTTTTCCAGCTTATAACGATATTGATTTTCAGAATTGTTTAAATAGCTTAAAGCCGCAAAGTCAATTATTACGATATTATCTTTATAAGATAAGGAAAGATTTTCACGTTCATCAATTCCCTTTTCATTAATTGGTTTTCCCTCTTTGTCGTCGGTATTGTAGCGTATATAGTTAGTGAAAACAATAGGGGGCAAAAATATATTTTCTTTCAAACTTTCCGGATTAAAAATATTAAAACCGTTCGCCCCGCCAAATAATAGTCTGCCGGTTTTAAAATCTTTAGCAAATGCATTTTGATTGAATTCATTTCCCTGTAATCCATCATTGTAATAATAATTTTTAAAGGATTCTTTTGACGGATTAAATTTACTTATTCCATTGTTTGTGCTTATCCATAAATTTTTTTTATCGTCCTCAAGTATTCCATAAATAAAATCATTGGCTAAACCGTCCTTCTCACGGTAGCTTTTAAACTTTTTTGTTTTAGGAATAAATTTATTTAAGCCGCGCGTAGTTCCAATCCACATAATGCCGTTGCTGTCCTTAAAAATTCTGATCACATTATCATCGCTTAAACTTTCGGTGTCGTGCGGATTATTTGTAAAATGTGTAAAGGTCTTATTTATTTTATCAAAAACATTTACACCCCCGCCAAAAGCGCCCACCCATAAGTTCCCGGCATTATCTTCTGATATTGTCCACGCGCTGTTTGAGCTAAGAGCGGTTGAATCATTTTTGTTAGCGGAATAGCATGAAAAATTATTTTTCAATTTATCAAACTTATTTAAGCCGCCGCCATAAGTTCCAATCCAAAGAATGTTTTCAGTATCTTCAAAAATTGAGACGATTCTATTATCGGTAATTGAGTTTGAATCAGATGGGTTATGAGTATAGTGAGTGAAGGTTTCCGTTTTAGGGTCAAAAGCATCCAAGCCCCCGCTGAATGTTCCAAGCCACAAAATGCCCGACCTGTCTTCATAAATTAATTGAACTGAATTTTCAGCGACGCTATTTAAATTGTTTGGATTATTTGAATAATTTTTAAATTCTTTTTTATTGTAATCAAACTTATCCAAGCCGCCGCCGCGGGTTCCAATCCAGTAGTATCCCTTTGAATCAGCATAAAGAGACAATACTTCATCTCTGCTTAAACTATTTTTGTTTCCTCTTTTATTTGTGTAATGTTCAAAAACTTGAGTAGCAGGATGAAAATAATTTACTCCGCCGGTGTTTGTACCTACCCACATTACTCCGCCGCGGTCTTCATAAATTGAAAAAATAAAATTATCATTTATGCTGTATGGATCAGCCGAATCATTTTTGTAAGATGTAAAAGAATTTGTTTCATAATTAAATTTGCACAGCCCGCCTCGAACTGTGCCTATCCACAAGTTATTTTTAGAATCTTCAAAGATAGGCCAAATCCAATTATCGGTAAGACTGTTGGGATCGCTTGCATTTTTTTTATAATGATAAAATTTTCCCGTCTTCTCATCAAGTCTATCCAATCCATTAAAAGTTCCAATCCAAAGATTATTGGCATGATCTCTAAAAATTGAATAAACTTTATCATCACTTATGCTAAACGGATCGGAAGCGCTATGCTTGTAAACCGTAACTTTACCAGTGGCAAGATCCTCTTTTTTTAATCCCGTCGCGGCGCCAAGCCCGCCTGACCATTTTACTTTTGAAGAATCATGATATACAGCATCTACTGAACTAATCTTAGCTTGACTTAGATTAACAGAATTTTTATCAACTTTACGAAAAGATTCTGTAAGTGGGAAATACTTATTTAGTATGCCGTTCTGAGTTTCAAAAAAAAGGGAACCGTCTGCGTTTTCATAAATAGAAAAAATGAAATTATCGGATATACTTGTGGAATCAGCGGGATCATTTTTAAAAGTTTTAAAATTATAACCGTCATATCTATTTAAGCCGTCTTGCGTACCAAACCACATAAATCCTTTCCTATCCTGAATTATGCAAGTAACGGCGCTTTGAGAAAGTCCATCTTCAACAGTTAGATGATTAAATCTAATTTGCTCTTGAGCAAATAGCGATAAAGAAAAGATAAAGTAAATTGCTAAAAATTTAATGCAAACATTAATCATTAATATTCTTTTTTTATGAAAATAAAATGTCGCAAACGATTTTTTTGTCTGCGACACAATTATAATAAATATTACTTTTACTCTTAAAAGTATTTTTGGAATTCAGCGGACTATTTTAACAGGATTAATTTTTTAGTTGACAAATAGTCGCCGCTTCTAAAAACATACAAATAAACGCCGCTGGCTAATCCACCGGCATTCCAATCAATGCTGTAATAGCCTGCATCCTTCTCATCGTCTAATAAAGTAGTTATTAAATTTCCAATCACATCATACACTTGAATATTAACATGGCTGGCTTCAGGAAGCTGATATTTTATCGTTGTATTTGGATTAAAAGGATTAGGATAATTTTGCTCAACGGCGAACTCAGTTGGTAAATTATCAGATGCAGATTCTGCGCCTTTTCTAAGTCTTGTTCCAATTGCTAACTGAGACTGCGTCCATGCGCTTGCAAGATAACCGAATGCAATAAAACAGGTATTTTTACTGAAGCTGATTACCGCTTTATCAAGCGCGGCATTTGCTGTTTTTAATATAAGAGAACAGCCCCATCGCAGCGTACAATTTTCGGAAGCTTCTTCAATTGAACTTTCGGCAAATACTTTTGAACCCTCAAACAATAAATTTAATACGCTGTTTATTTCATTCTTGACTTGACTATTTTTTAGTAAGCGGTCCAGTTGAAAAACCGCCGAGGAAATATCTCCATAGAAATGCAGTCCATATTGAGAAAGATTGTTATCATCTGTAAAGTTCTTTGCTTTTAATGAAGAATTAATTTCTTCAATAGCTTCGTTAATATTATTTTTTTCTTTTTTGCTGAACGAAAAATTATTTTTAATAGTTTTTAAAAGATTCAGAGCTTCAATTATTTTTGATCTGCCTGAAACCATAAGAGGAATTTCATTTTGCGAAACATACACTGAATGATCGCTCTGTATTAAAAATTCATTATTCATTTTTAGAACACCGCTTGAATCAGCCGCAAGAAAATCGGTGGCGTAAACTACAATTTTATAGCTGCCCACAACATTCGCAGAGTCATAGACTAATCTATAGACGCTGTCTTGGGGAATATAATCAAGCTGATAAGCAAAGTTATCGGCTGGATCAGGATTGTCGGGCGTAATAATAGTAGCCACAACAAACGCGTTTGTGATAGGCATTCCTGAACTTTCATGTTCGGAATTAATTTTACCTTCGCCTCCTTCAAACAATTTTGCTTCAAGAACTATCTTCTCACCCACAGTATATCTTTCCTTATCAGAATTTACAATCATAACTCTATCTGATTTTGTGGATGAATAAACGCGCACGTCTTCGGGAATAGCCGGTACATCTATACCTTTTATGTAGCCCTTCCATGCGCCAACACTTGGAGTACTTATTTTATAAAATTCAAAAGAATTACCTGTTACATATTCCAGCCCATATTTCTGGAATTGAGGACTTTGATAATTTTGCGGGGTGATAGGATTATTAGCATCGCCATCCGGTGGAATTAAATACAAATCAAAGTCGCTGCCTTGCCATAACAAACCGAATTGAGCGGCCGTTCTTCCTTGCCAAAGAAGTCCACCTTGCCATAATAAGCCGCCTTCCCACAGGTTTGTTTTACCTTGCCATAATAACCCGCCCTGCCAAAGCAATCCGCCTTGCCAAAGCAATCCATTTCCTCCGGCTTCTGCAATATCAGCGCTGCTATAAGGCTGCGAAATAAAAGTAATTTGCAATCCAAGCAGTCTAAACCAAATTACATTAACAACGCTGCTAATCTCTGCGGAACTATTAATCTGATAATAATCGCCTTTGGTTTTATCTGCTAACCATCCCATTAAATCTTGCGATTGCTGTTTTGAATTAAAGCCAAGAGTGTTTACGATAGTGTTACTACCTTGTAAAACGGGGACAACGCTTTCAACAATATTAGGAGATGAAGTTTCTTCGCCGGCGCTAAATAAAATAATTACTTTTTTTCTTTCCGGATGATCGCTGCTTTGAAGTTCATTATGCGCCGCAAGAATACGTTCCGCTAAATTGCCGCTGCCGCCCGGCTGCAAATTATTAAGAGCATTTATAAAAGCAGTTTTCGTGTAGCCGCCTAAGGGATACTCTGCTCCGCCTGCGCTTTGCGATCGATTAACAATGGTAATGCGATCATTATCTCTTAAATTTTCTGCTAGCTCAAGCGCGCTGTTTATAGAAGCGCTAAATCCATTGAGCGCATCCGGCGAGGTAAATGAAGTAGCGCCGTCAAATACAAGAACCAAATCGACATATACTTTATCAAGATTATTATAAATGGTTTCAATTCCCGCAACATCGCCTTCCGGGGAACCGGGACTGGGGAAATTATAATTGAACAAATCTCTTTTTTTAGTTTCATTAACGGCTATTCTGCCATAAGCTGTTTGATCTTGATTATCCTGCCCCATTGCAGGCACGTAGCCGTTATCACCAGGGTTATATAAATCTCCAAGTCCAAAATAATGCGAACCTTCGTGAGTCATAACATTTTGAACGTCAAGTTTATCATCGCTGCCGGTAGTAGGCGCCGCCCATTCTATTGTTCCGCCGGCTGATGGATGAGGCGTCCCGTTAAAAGCAACATCCACATCTAAAAATTCACCGGTTGAAACAATATATCTTACTCTTGTTACCGCCACAACTTGTTCCGGAGCTTCGGTAGTATTCCAATCCAATCCGTTTAGCCACACAATATTATTTATTCCGTCAGGATCGCCGCCCCATTTGTTAGAGGTTAAATCAGTTCCTCTGTTCGCTTCTAATAGATTTAACTGGCTCCAGGTATTAAATGCTTTTTCAATCTCACCGGCGTAATTATTTCCAGCCGATAAAACCGAAGGTGAAACGTTGTATATACTCTTGCCCCCTTCCCAATGCAGCGGAATTCCGCCGTTTAAAGTTGTATTGACGACATATTTTTTACCGAATAATTTTTCAGATGTTATAGGGTCGGAAAATTCCGATGTATTGCCTAACTCATCTGTGGCAGTTGCCGTTACTGAATTGTTGTTATCAATATCAACCCAGGCATTAGAATTATTATATTGAAATTTTACAGCGCCGACGCCATCTGTTGTTAATATGGTATCTCCGATAAATTTTTCACCGGAGTATTCTAAACGATCTGAATTAGAAAAAAATTGAACTGTGTATGTTTTAAGCGGCTCACTTTTTAACTCGCCGAAAATTGATACTCCCGGAGTTTCTTCATTGCCCGAATAAAAACTTTGAATTAAAGGATAGTTTTGTTTTTTATTGTTGCCAATATCAGCGTCTAAAAAATCATTTGCATCATGTCCATCGTCGACTAAATTTCCATTTTCCATTTTCAATAAATTAATGCCAAGGTCAAATGATTCTATAGCGGCATTTGAATATATGGAATTTGAAAGAATAGAATTATTAATTCCTGATTTCACCGCCAAACCATAGCTTCCGTTATGTGAAATTATATTGTTACTAATTTTTGTATTATTTGCGGAAGTCCAGCCTAAAGTAGAATCATAAACTCCAATAGCAATTCCCTCTTTATGATTGTACGAAATGAAATTATTAATTATTGAATTATTTGAGGCGTCATAACCGAGAGTTATTCCAATTTCATTTGCAAGGTTATCGCCGTTTTGATTTGTGCCGATGTAATTGCCGTCAATTAAATTATTGATCGCATTGTTCCCCAAAAAAATTCCTGCCAATTTGGAAGCAGCCACATAATTAGCGGTAACAAAATTATTCTTTGAACCGCTAAGAATAGATACGCCGAAATCCGAATTATCAATTGGAATCTGATTAATATTAACTCCAAAATGATTTTTATTTATACGGTTATTTTCTGAGCCGGAGCCGCTAATGCAAATGGAACTTTTTTTACTTGCAAAATAATTTTGAGTAATATTATTTTCACTGCTGGCGGCGTCAATTAGAATACCATTTTCATTATTTATTAAAGCGCTTACGCCCGCGTTGTTAAGTCCAATATAATTATCGATAATTTTGTTGCCGCCGCTCATTTGTATTACAATGCCGTTGTAATTATTTCCCGAAATAATATTTCGCATCCATCCGCCGACGATATTATTAGAAGAACCATCGCCAATAAAAATCCCGCTTGCATTCCCCCGCGCCGCGCCTCCGGTTAAATCAGCCCCAAAATAATTTCCATCAATTTTATTATTGCCTCCGTTTGCAACATATAATCCATAATCGGAAAAATTATTAATTACCAATCCTGAAACGCAGCTTTCACCGCCTGTTAAAACCAAGCCGTTACCGCCGCCTGAATTAATACCATTAACTTCAATCAAAGGAATACCGGTATAACTGGTTTGAGTTGTTCCATCAATATTAATTTTTTTATTAATTGCTGGAAGAGGCGATAATGGTTTAATTGAAAATGGTCCGCCGCCGGGAATATTAAAGTAAATTGATTTTTTCCCTTCCGCTGAATTTGCTTCTTGAATAGCGGCGCGCAAAGTTATTTCGCCTTTGCCTGTTCTGCAATAACCATTACCCGGATTTTCATCTTCTTCATCTCCAATAGAATTAACAATTAATAAGTCTGGATTTTTGCTTTTAACTATTTGGTCAACTCCATTTACGATAAGATGATTTTTGTATTTTGATAAATCTAGTAAAATTTTATTTCCGTTGTAATCATTTATTTTGCTAAAAGACCATCTGCCGTATAAATGAGATTTTATGCCGTCGGGAATATTTTCAGGAGATTCATCATCGCAGCTATTTATATAATTAGTTGGCAGCGCGTAATTCCAAATTCTTACTTCATCTATTAATCCTTTAAAAGAACCTTCCTCAGTTTTACCAATAAATAAACCTTTCCCTGTATGATAACTTGTCTCTAGAATTGCCGTTTCTGAATTCACTAAATTTTTATCAATGTATAGCTTTAATTTCTGTCCATCATAAACGCCGATTAAATGTACCCACTTATAGATAGGAAGCGATTCTGGGGAATTGCCACTGCCAATTTCAACATCGCTCACGGAAAAAAAAGCGCGCCTATCTTTAACATATAAAGCGAATGATGAGCCGTCGTCAACTAAGCGAGAGATTATTGGCATTTTAGTTCCTAAATTTTCGCCAATAATATAAATCCAGGCTTCAACAGAAATAGAATGGTTATTTGAATTATCGCTATTGAAATAATTAAATGCGATTTGATTAGCGTCGGTATTAATAGGCGCTTTATCCAAAATATTAAGCGCACTCTCCCGGCAATCGAGTACAAAGGAATTATTGTAATCGTGAGCAAATAAAAAATTTGCAGATAAAATGTAAGCGACTGTTAGTATGATTTGGAACCGGTTTATAATATTCATTTTTAATCTCAAAAAAGTTTTTAAAAAGTTATATAAGTTTTTGCAATCAAGTTTTACTTAGCTTTTGAGTAGCTAATAATCTCATTTTTTATAGAACTGATTTTCTTTTTTTGAGGAGTATATTTATCACCGGTTTTTTTATCAATCGATAAAGTCATTTTTCCCTGCTCTCCCTCATAGACAATATTTTTATTTCCGTTTACGCCTCTCTTAACAAAAAGCAAAACCTCTTCGTCATTTTTAAATTTAGGCATATGTGAATACCATTCCCCCACATCTCCAATTTCCCCGCCCGGATGTGTTACAGTTATACTTTTATCCGAAGATTCTCCTTTAAGAAATTCATCCACTGCGATAGTAACATCCGTATAAATTTTAGTTTTATTTTTATTCCATTCGGATTGCTGACTGGTAACTTTGCCCGTAAAAATTAAATCTGCCTTTTCAGATAAATGTTTAATTTCAGAATTTTGCGATTGTGCGAACGCCGAAATACAACCGCCGATAAAGAACAGCATTATAAATTTTAAATTAGTTTTCATAATAGTAACCCGCTTTGTTTAATAATTAATTAGTTAAAACTTTATGTGAAATGAGATGTCATTTTTTTGCCCGCAATAAGTAATATTTAAATTAAAATAGTGAAAATCGACAAAATCAATCCGATCAATCTTGAAATAAAAGAAAACTATAAACGAAGGTTAGCGCTTCAATAATTACCAGTTAAAATGTAATAAACTGTTTAATAGAAAATATTCAGGCGGAAACTTAGGTGAATATTTAGTAGCAATCTTGCACTATTCACGCAATAAATAGGATTTTTTAATCTTTATAATTATATAAATTATTCTAATAGATTTGATTGTGAACGTATTAGGATTCCTCTAAAAAGTCAATAAGCCTTTTGTACTAAAAATAATTTTACAACACAAAAAGAAAAATTATTTGTATATTCATTCGTCTGCCAAAAGTGGGTTTATTTTGAAATAGTAAAATAAACTTTAATGAAAAGTTTACGCTGCAATTTATAAGTACATCGGCAACAATTAAATGTAACTAAATAGAGATTCAGAAATGACAGAACATAATGATCTTGTGGAAAGGCTTTCACTGCAATCCGAGTCTTTCCAGGAAGGATTTGAATTTTTATCAAGAGCGGCAAGTTTTAAAGAGCTTGCGATAAAATTCTTACATTTGTTAAAAGGGAATTTGATCTTAAATAATTTGAGTGTTTTTTGTAAGAGCGAAGTTAGCGCTGATTGGGATGAGATAAAGGTAAGCCCTAAATTTGATCGAAAGGATCTATTATATTTTGAAATTAATACTACCTTAAAATGCAGCTATTTTAATAATGAGAAATATTCTGCGTCCATAGTTCTGCCGCTTTCTGATCTATCTTATCTTGGAATTTTAATCGGAGGAAAATTAGACGGAACGCCGTTTAATGATTTCGACAAAATAACTCTTCAAGTTCTGCTGCAAGTTTTTAACAGCGCGCATAAATCTTTTTAAATCAAAGGAAAGAAAAAGATTTAATATTTAAATTGAATGAAAAAGTTTTTCAGTTAAATCATTTAATTGACGCGGGAATTGAACTATCAAGATTTGAGAAACAGAGCATTTTATATGAGCTTGCCCTGGAAAGAATTTCCTCGCTCACCAATTCATCTTCGGCTTTAATCAAAGTTGAAGATAATAATACAAACACAGAACAATTATATTTATTTCCCTATAATGTAAATCCCGATGAAGTTTTTTCGAGTGACCTAAAAATGCAAACCTCGTTTGAGCTAATGCATAAAACTTATCATTTTGTTTTATCCGGAAAAGAATCGCGCCAAGGATTAACTAAGTTCAATGAGTTGGATCAAATACTTTTTGAAGCTATATGCAGACAAGTTTCCGCCGCCATTGAAAATAAATTTCTTCACCAGCAATCAATTGAAAAAGAATTAATTGAACAGGAAATTAATGTTGCCGCTTCCATTCAACATAGAATAATTCCTAAAGATTTAATAAAAATTGACGGTTACGAAATTGCGGGAATAAATATTCCATCCAAAGAGGTTAGCGGGGATTATTATGATTGTATTAATTTGCCCGAAGATAAAGTTGCTTTTGTAATTGCGGATGTAACAGGCAAAGGAATTTCGGCGGCTTTATTGGTTAATACTTTAAATGCTTCTCTTTATTCTTATTTAGAATTTAATCTCCCTTTAACTGAGATTGCTTCCCGCTTAAATAAATTAATTTACAGAAGTTCTCCGGCTGATAAATTTATTACGTTTTTTATTGCAGTTCTTGAGCCTTCCAGCGGAGAATTGGAAATTGTAAATGCAGGGCATAATCCAATTTTGTTATTAAGGAATAATTCTGAACTAGAAAAATTAAATGCGGGAGGAATTGGTTTAGGTATGCTTGATTTTGGGCTTCCTTATGAAGGGCAAAAATTAAAACTGGAATCAGGCGATAAATTATTTTTATATACCGACGGCATTCCGGAAGCGATGAATGAAAATGAAGAAGAATATTCCGATGAAAGGATGATAGATTTTTTAAAAAATAATTCATCAAAACCAATGGAAGAATTCATTAATGATTTAGTCGGCGATGTTAAATCATTTGTTAATACCGCCCATCAAAGCGATGATATTACTCTTTTAATATTAAGAAGGAATTAGGAAATAATTAAGATTAAAACCCGCCTAAAAAGTAAGCTGTAAGCGCCGCCGCTAATCCAATAAATAAACTAATTAATATAATTTTAATTGATTTACTTTTATCCTTCTCTCTAAATTCTCTTTCGGAAATGGTTTCAGTTTTTTTCAATTCATTGCTAAAATTAAAAAGACCGCGCATTCCAAAATTAACGCAGAAATGGCTGTAGGCTTGAATTAAACTTAACGCGGCGCCGGCGGAGGGGAAAAATAACAGAAAATAAACCCAGTCGTTTAAATTAAATAAGACTATTAAGCCCCAAATTATTAGAGTTAAAAATAATGAGGAAATTCCTAAATATTTTCGGAATGCGATTTCCTTTGCGCCTATATTACAAACGCCCGGTACATAATAGGATTTACTCATTTTGACTTTCAATTAAAAAATCTTAACCATAAAATAAAAAAACGCGATGAATTACTTCACCGCGTTTTAAATTTTTTTAACTTTAAAAATATTACTTAAATATTTTTTTCAGAAAATTAAGAGCGTAATTTAATGTCGGCTCAAACCAAGGATGGAATAGCCAAAACGAATGAGGCGTATTTGGAATAGTTTGAACTTCTGAATAAATATTATACTCATTTAATTTTTCTATCATCTCATCTCTGCCGCAATGAAATCTTTCTTGCGCACTGTTAATAAATAAAGTTGGAGGTGAAGAACTATTTACATAATAAAGCGGCGAGGCTTCTTTCCACAATTCTTTTTTCTGCGCATAATTTCCGCCAAACCAAGCCCCCGCGGAAGATGGATTTTTTTTAGGATCATCTTCATATTTCCTTGCTTCTTCAGAAGTAAAATCAACTAAGCCGTCAACATCAATTATTGCCTGCACATCGCTTGAGCAAAAATTATTTTCATCTTTACTTTCAAATTTTTGCAATCCATTAGTCATCCCGACTAATGCAGCTAATTGACCTCCGGATGAGGAGCCAAGTATCGCTATTTTAATTGAATCGATTTTATATTTATCAGCGTTCGCTCTCATCCATTTTACAGCAGCTTTTATATCGTAAACGGATGCCGGATAATTTGCTTCCGGTGATAATCGATATTCGATGCAGACAGTAACAAAATTTTCTGCCGCAATTTTTTGAGCGAGAGGAATTAAAAGCGATATATCGCCCGAGCGCCAGCCGCCGCCATGAACCAATAATACTGCGGGAAGTTTATTATGATTTTCATTTTTAGGTTTGAATACATCGGCGCGTAATTTCCTTTTTCCGTATTCAGCGTATGTTAAGTTAGTATCCGCTAAAACATTTTCCGGTAGATTCGCTTCAACCATTTTTATATATGGATATTCTCCTTTTAATTTTTCATAAGTTTTTTGAAGCGTGTAATAATCATCCCTGGGAATTATTAATTGTTCATCTTCTTGAGAAAAAGAATTGAATAAAAAAATGAATACGCTTAAAAATATTGTTAAAGTAATTTTCATGTATAGCTTTTTAAATAATAAAAAAGCAGGATAATTATATCCTGCTTTACTCCTCAAAATAAATTAATAATTTTATCTCCCCATCCATCCGCCGTCAACGGTAATTACGCTTCCATTTACATAGTTAGATGCGTCGGAACTTAAAAACACAACGGCTCCCATTAAGTCTTCCGGGTAGCCCCATCTGCCTGCAGGAATTCTTTCCAATATTGATTTATTACGTTCCGGATTTTCTCGCAGCGCTTTTGTATTATCAGTTGAAATATAACCGGGCGCAATTGCATTTACCGTTACGCCTTTAGCCGCCCATTCATTCGCGAGCGCCATCGTTAATTGTTTTATGCCGCCTTTGGATGAAGCATATCCCGGCACTGTTATTCCGCCCTGAAATGAAAGCAGCGAGGCTATAAAAACAATTTTGCCGTAACCTCTTTTCACCATTTCTTTCCCGATTTCTCTTGTTAATATAAATTGAGATGAGAGATTAACTTCAATTACTTTATCCCAATATTCATCCGAATGTTCAACAGCAGGCTGGCGTAAAATTGTACCGGCATTATTAATTAAAATTTCTACTTGCGGGAAATCCGATTTTACTTTTTCAATAAATTCATATAAAGATTTACGATCGGAAAAATCAGCCTGATATGTTTTTATTTTTCTGCCTGCATTTTCAATTATTTTTTTTGTCTCGCTAAATTCTGGCTTAGAAGCAACGCCAATAATATCAGCGCCGGCTTCAGCAAGCGCCAAAGCATACTTTTGTCCAATTCCTCTGTTTGAACCTGTAACTAATGCGGTTTTCCCTTTTAAACTAAATTTATCTAAAATCACTAATGCCTCTTAATTTAAATTTTAAAATGATAAAAAATTTAATTTAAATCTTTCATTTTAACGCCGTCCATATCTGCAAACACTTGATTCTCTCCGCCCATAGCCCAAATAAAAGTATAGTTCTGTGTCGCGGCTCCGCAGTGTATTGACCAACTTGGAGATATAACCGCCTGCTGATTTCTGATAACTAAATTCCGGGTTTCATTCGGCTCGCCCATCATGTGAAACACAACTGATTCAGGTAGAAGATCAAAGTACATATAAATTTCAGACCTTCTTTGATGCGTATGCGCGGGCATTGTATTCCAAACGCTTCCTTCATCAAGCGAAGTAAAGCCCATTACTAATTGGCAGCTTTTTATTCCGTTGGGATGAATGTACTTATATATTGTTCTTTTGTTTGAATCCTTTAAGCTTCCCAATTTTTCAGGTTCAGCATCGGATGGTTTTGCGTGAGTAGTTGGATAGGATGTATGCGCGGGATAACTGACGATATAATATTTTGCCGGATTTTTTTCATCGTCGCTTGCAAAGTCTATATTTTTAGTTCCCATTCCGATGTACAAAACATCTTTATTTTCCATTTTAAATTCTTTACCGTCTGCGGTAATTTTACCATTAGCCCCAACGTTCATTACGCCAATCTCTCTTCTCTCCGCAAAATAGTCGGCAGCCATTTCCTTTTTACTTGCTTCGAGTTTCAGCGGTTTATTTGAAGGGACGGCTGATCCGACAATAGCTCTATCTACATCTGCATAAACAAGCGCGATTTCATTTGCTGTAAAAAGATTTTCAAACAAAAATGATTTTCTTAATTCATCCGTATTCATTCTCTTATAGATTTCATTATTCGGAATATATTTAACTTCCATTTTATACCTCTACTTTTTTCTTATTTCAAAATAACTTTAATGGGATTATTCAATTCAGTAATTGTTGTATTTAAATAATTTTCAAATTCATTTTTATTTTTTATTCCATCGGGTTCTTCTTCCCACGCAGCCGCAAAATAATAATTTAATTTTCCATTTGATGTTTTCAAGATTACAATATAGCTGTTATCATCTTCCGTCAATTTCACTAAATCAGAATTATTATAGAAAACTGTAATTCCCAAATTATCGCCTGGCAAACTCTGTTTGCCATACTGGGCAATGTAATTCCAACCCGACTTATTTTTAGATGAAAAATATTCAGTGTTTTCGTGCTTAGCCAAACCGGTGCATAATTCAGCATTGTCATTAATATTAATATTTACATCTGTTAATCTGCTGGCGGCGGAAATTGAAAGATTAGAATTGAGATTAAATTTTTTACCATCCACAAGCCAGCCAAAATATCTTGTATAAACGCTTGATTGTATAACCCCATTGTCAGCAATGAATGTTTCAACGCTGTCGGTATTGCTTACATTATTCACTTTATTATCAACCCACATTCCAATTGAGCCGAGTCCTAAAGATTCGCCGACTTTAAAGATATCCATTCCCCAATCAAGCATTTGCGTGTAAGATTCTTTACTGTTAGAAACTAAATCATCAACCCCCAATTTTTGCAGAATTAATTCATTAACTTTTTTTCCGAAGAGATCGTTTCTATTTCTTGAATCAAGATAAAATCTATAAGCAATTAATTCTGATTCCCAACCCGGTCCTTCAATTCTATAAAGCGCATCGTGAGCAAAGTGATTCTTCGGAACTTTTGCTGAATTTACATTTTCAAATTTACCATCGGCGTATTCGCCTTTAATTAATTTGTAATCTTTTTTTTCTCCCAAAACAGCTTGGGTCCTTTTTTCGTACTCTCTTTTTATCTCTCCATCTTTAGAATATCTGATGGTAATAATTTTTGATTCGTTAGAATTTAAGTCTGTTATGAATAGAATTTTATCGGGAACATTATCCGCATTAAAATCTTCAGTCTGGCTCGGCAGTTCTGTTGTATCATCAAAAACAATAAACGCATTAGGATTAAAGTCTTTGTATTTCTCTCTCAAAGTTTTTATATCCAATTGAATAATTTCATCTGCCCTTGAAATGTTTAATGGATTAGATACTTCAACAAGAAAAGATTCCGGATAATCATTTTTAATATCGGAATTTACTTTTGAAGTTTCATTACAGCCCGCATAAACAAAAAATAAAATAATTAAACTAATTTTAATTAAGTGCATCATTATCAATTACCTTCTTTTACACATTATAAGTTGAAGAAGCTGTTTTACCGCCGCTTCCTGTCCAATTTGTATGGAAGAATTCTCCTCTTTTTTTGTCAACTCTTTCATAAGTATGCGCGCCGAAATAATCTCTTTGCGCCTGTAATAAATTAGCGGGCAGACGAGAATTTCTAAATCCGTCAAAATAATTTAGAGCAGTGGAAAGCGCCGGAGTCCATATTCCATTTAACACCGCAGTAGAAATAACTTTTCGCCAAGATTCTTGAGACGATTCAATTTTTTCGGTAAAGAATGGATCGAGCAGCAAGTTTGATAGCTTGGGGTTTTTATCAAACGCTTCTTTTATTTTTCCTAAAAAGATCGAACGAATAATACAACCGCCGCGCCACATCAAAGCGATGCCGCCGTAATTTAAATTCCAATTATATTCCTTAGCGGCATTTCTCATCAGAGTATAACCTTGTGCGTAAGAAACTATTTTGGAAGCGTACAAAGCTTTTTTTAAATCTTCAACAAATTGTTTTTTATCGCCCTCAAACTTTGGCTTAGGTCCCGATAAAACTTTTGAGGCTTCAACTCTTTCATCTTTTAACGAAGATAAAGTTCTCGCATAAACAGCTTCACCAATTAATGTTAAAGGAGCGCCTTCATCAAGTGAAGAAACAACCGTCCATTTGCCTGTTCCTTTTTGACCCGCCGTGTCAAGAATTTTTTCCACAAGCGGCTTTCCGTCCTCATCTTTATAAGCCAGAATATCTCTTGTAATTTCAATTAAGTAGCTGTCTAATTCACCTTCATTCCATTCTTTAAAAACATTATACATTTCGTCGTAACTCATTCCTAATAGGTCTTTCATAATTTGATAAGCTTCACAAATTAATTGCATATCGCCGTATTCAATTCCGTTATGAACCATTTTAACAAAATGTCCCGCGCCGTTTTCACCAACCCAATCGCAGCAGGGAGTTCCATCTTCTACTTTAGCTGCAATGGATTGAAAAATAGGTTTAACAAATTGCCAGGCATCCGGTGAACCGCCGGGCATTATTGACGGACCTTTTAAAGCGCCTTCTTCACCGCCGGAAACTCCCGTTCCAATAAATCTTAAACCTTTTTCTTCAAGATATTTTGTTCTCCGTATTGAATCGGGGAAATGTGAATTGCCGCCGTCAATAATAATGTCGCCTTTATTTAAATGAGGAATTAGTAACTCAATAAAATCATCCACAGGCTTTCCGGCTTTTACCATCAGCATAATTTTTTTTGGCGATTTTAAATTCTCAACAAGTTCTTCTATTGATGAAGCGCCGATTATATTTTTTCCTTTGCCTCTGCCGTTTACAAAATTTTCAACCTTCTCAACGGTACGGTTATAAACCGCAACAGTAAATCCACGACTTTC
The DNA here is from genome assembly GCA_963782985.1 of uncultured Bacteroidota bacterium. Taxonomy (GTDB): domain Bacteria; phylum Bacteroidota; class Ignavibacteria; order Ignavibacteriales; family Ignavibacteriaceae; genus CAVSWT01. The sequence continues at coordinate 607,109 of CAWALU010000006.1, read as the reverse complement.
CATATTTAAAACTAAATTCTCACCCATCACGGCTAAACCTACAAGTCCAATGTCAGCAAGTTTTGTCATTTTATTTATCCTTAATAATTATTTTATTTTTTATGATTTAATTTTGAAACCAAGATCAGATATTTTTTTTGCTATTTCTTGATTGCAATTTTTTAGTTCCAATTTATAAAAAGGAAACTCTCTTCTAACCGGATAATTTCCTCTTTGCTTTTCAAAAGTCTCCACAGACTTTCTTAATCTTTCATCATCATTCTAAAATATTATAACTATGAAGAACAGCATTTTGAAATATTTCCTGTTCACTTTTATTTTTGCACTCGATTATTATTTCAGAATAATTTTCAGGGTTAGGCATTTCTTTCGGATACCAATTTTTATCAAAATCTAAATTGAAAAATTCTGCGATACCATTTACACAAACTGAAGTTCCATTTGCCTTGCCATCCGCAGAATAGCCCGCTATATGCGGCGTTGCTATATCAACCAAGCTTAATAACTCTAAATTAATTTCAGGCTCATTCTCCCAGACATCTAAAACCGCAGAATTAATTTTTCTATTTGTTAAAGCATTTTTTAACGATTCAGTTTTTACAACAGAACCCCTGGATGTATTGAATAAAATGGTATTCTCTTTTAGCTTGTTGATAAAAGTATCGTCAACTAAATGATATGTTTTATCAATTCCACTTTTATTTAACGGGACATGAAAAGTTATAAAATCACTTTTGGAAATTAGATAATCTAAATCAACAAACTTATTTCCGCCTTCATTTCTTTTACGCGGCGGGTCATTCAACAAGACGTTCATCCCGAAAATACTTGCAGCCTTAGCAACTTTGCTTCCAACATTTCCTACGCCAATAATTCCAACTGTGGAATTTGATAAATCAATATTTTTCTTGTCCGCAATAGTTAATAAGGCTGATGAAACATATTGCATAACCGAAGATGAGTTACAGCCCGGAGCGTTCATCCATTTAATATTTTTTTCTTTACAATATTCAGTATCTATGTGATCATATCCGATGGTCGCGGTTGCAATAAATTTAACGTTTGTATCATTCAATAAATCAGCATTACAAATTGTACGGGTTCTAATAATTAACGCGTCAGTTTCTTTAATGTTTTGATTTGTTATTTCATTGGGATTTAAATATTGGATTTCTGCGGCATCATCTAAAACTCCTTTGAAAAAAGGAATTTTATTATCCGCAATAATTTTTATTTTTTTATTCATTGAAAATTAATCTTTGAATTTTTCTTTATATGCCCACAAACCCAAAGCAGGATTAGAGATATAAAAAATTTCTTCGCCGTCAGGCATTTTATTAAATCCATCAATTAATTTTTCAGGATTATATTTTTCACTCATTGTTTTTAAATCAGCATAATTAAAATTAACGCTTTCAATTTCTTGTTTAGTCAGATGACCGGAGCAGTAAGTAATTTTAAATCTATTTTCCGATGAGCCGTGGATTAAATGCGCAGCCGCTCCCAAATTTTGACGAAGTTCTTCATTTTCATTTACAAACTTTAATATTTCCGGAGTAGTTTGGTACCCGTATTTTCTAATTAATTTATCAATTGTTTTATCTTCGCCAAACTCCTTTAAGCCGGGCGCTAATATTATTAATTCGCCGTCATCATCAATAGCCATGCGGGTTCTGTAAACAGCTTTGTTGCCAAGCCAGGTGCTTTTAAATTCTTGAGGTTCAAGATAAACCACAACTTTTTTTAACGGTTTATCAAGCATTTGAAAATTTACTTTGAGTGATAAGTTTGAAGCTTGCTTAAAGGTTTCATAATCATCTCCAATATATAATCCCTTCGGTACCATTTTGCCGTCGTCATTTTTTCCAACAACAGTAAGTATATATAGAATTGGAAGGTGATTTGCAAAATGATCTGAAGCATAATTAAGAATTTTTCTAACCGGAGTATCGGCGCGGCCCATCATTCTTTCCATGCCGTAAACAGCGCCAATGTAATGGCTTTTATTTATGCCTTCAGTTCCGCCAGTTCCTACAAAAATATTTTTATTGTAATTTGCCATTCCAACAACTTCATGCGGTACAACTTGTCCGACAGATAAAATTAAATCATAATTTCCTTCGACCAGTATTTTATTTACCTGCGCGGGCCAGGCATAATTTACTTTACCTTCAGAAACCTCGCTCACAAATTTAGAAGGAACTTCGCCCAAAGTATGAATATCGCTTCTCCAATTATGCACTCTAAATAATTCTTTGGGAACGCCTTTATACATTTTTTCAATCTCAGCGTCAGTCATTGCGAAGTGAGTGCCTATCGAGGGCAAAACATCAGTCAAAGATTTTTTATAATAATCATAAATAAACTTTGTAAGAATTCCTGCGTAAGAATAGAAGCGGGTAATATCAGGCGGAACAGCTAAAACTTTTTTCTTTGCCCCCCATTTATCCAATGAAGAAAAGATACCTTCCTTCAATTCATCATTGGATAAAAATCCTTTTTCATTTTCTTTTATAAATAGCTGCATAAAAATAATTAAATATATTCGCCTTTAAAAGAGAAGACGAATTAATTAAAAAAATAATTTGATAAAAACTTTGGATGAATCCGCAACTTGCAACAATTTCAAGCAAATAATTTATCGAATTTTAGAGCAGGTTGTCTCAAGAGTTTCATCGGGGAAAGTTTGGTTAGCTTTACTAATTAAGTTAGATGATTTCTATTTCAGTTACTTCAATAAAATCCTTTTTATTTAAGATAAAAATTGTTGAAATGTCATTTGCTAATGCAATGCTGATTATTTCATAATCGTGCATTTTTAATCCAGTAGGTTTATACTTTCATAGAAGATCCTGAAATATTTTAAAGCTTTCCTTGGAAGGATAAAAAATATTCATAAAAACTAAAAAATTGCTTACAGCGTCTACTGTATCTTCAATTGAAAGAGAATTTTTCGGAAACCTTGTTACGACACTTATAATTCTGATAAATTTTTGGAAGTTGTATAAATTTCATAATTATCATCGAACAACATTTTTCTTGAAGATTCAAAAAATTCTGAATCTTCATCAATCGAGTAAATTAAAACATTTGTATCAATTAATATTTTGTTCATAAGCAGCTTTACGAATTTCAATTTTATCAAGCTGTCCTTTTAGCTTAAAGGAAGTAAGCTTCTTGTCTTTTTTTCCACCTTACTTACTTGAGCAATGTATTGATAAACGTTTCAAGCAATTCATTGGGGAGCTTGTCAATTTCTTTTTTTATGATACTTTTTGTAACCATTTGTTTAACCTTAAATAAGTTTAAATATAATATAATCTCATCCCATAATTTTATCAATTTATTTTTCAACATACATCGCAACTTAAAATCAATATAAAACTGCAATTTAAGATTAAAGGAAATGCGACCTAACATTTCTCTAAATTAAAATTAACAGCGCTTTATCTTTGAATTCTTGCCGATCCGCCTTTAGCAAATGCTTTTACTTCTTCTATGGTGGACATAGTTGTATCGCCAGGATAAGTAGTAAGCAAAGCGCCGTGCGCCCAGCCAAGTTTTATTGCCTCTTCCGGTTCTTCGCCGCTTAGCAAACCATAAATAAAACCGCTTGCAAAACCATCGCCGCCCCCAACGCGGTCAAATACATTTAGTTCGGTTGCGGGAGCGGAATATGTTTTTCCATTCACCCACGCAACTGCGCTCCAGCTATGGTGATGTGTTGCGTGAACTTCGCGTAAAGTGGTTGCCACAATTTTAGCGTTAGGATATTTCGAAGTTACGTTATCAATCATTCCAAAAAATGCCGAAGGGTCTAATTTTGATTTTGAAGAAACTTCAGGTCCGGGAATGCCCAAACTTTTTTGTAAGTCCTCTTCATTACCTACAAGCACATCAACGTGTTCAACAATTCTATTAATAACTTCAACGGCTTTTTGTTCACCGCCCCAAATATTCCACAGCTTTGCTCTGTAATTTAAATCGAAGCTGGTAACCGCTCCCGCAGCTTTTGCGGCTTTCATTGCCTCAACAATTAACTCGCCTGTTGTTTCCGATAGAGCAGCAAAAATTCCGCCGCTGTGAAACCATCGAACGCCGCCGGAAAATATTTCATCCCAATCAAAATCTCCGGGTTTAAGAAACGCGGCTGCTTCGTTACAACGATTGTAAAATACCACCGGCGCTCGCATTCCAAATCCGCGGTCGCTGTAAACAGTCGCCATATTCGGTCCATTAACGCCGTTGTGATTAAAATGTTTAAAGAATGGAGTAACTCCCATTGCTCGAACCCGCTCAGAAATTAAATCGCCGATAGGGTAATCAACTTTTGCTGAGACAACTCCGGTGTTCAACAAAAAGCAATCGGCTAAATTTGCCGCCACATTAAACTCGCCGCCGCTTACGTGGATAGTGCATTCGCGCGCTTTGCGAAAAGGAATTGTTCCCGGGTCAAGCCTGTGAACTAACGCGCCAAGTGAAATTAAATCAAAGCGACCTGTAGAATTTATTTTTAATCCAGTGCTCATTTTATTTCCTATTTATTTTTTATTAAAATCTTTATGACTTGTATTTATAAAGATAACGCCACCGGCAAAACTCACACTCCCATGTTTTACACAAACCTTATTTCTTTAAGAAATGGAATTTGAATTTTTTAAACACCCGGGTAAGCGCTGAAGCCGCCGTCCACGGGAATGATTGTGCCGGTAATAAATTTTGCATGATCAGAAAGAAGAAATAAAACTATTCCCTGCAGCTCTTCCGGATCGCCGAAGCGCTGCATTGGAGTTAAGCTGATAATTTTTTTTCCGCGTTCCGTTAAATTACCCGTCTTCTCTTCAGTTAATAAAAATCTATTTTGATCAGTAATAAAAAAGCCAGGAGCCACGGCGTTTACTCTAACATTTACTCTTGCAAAATGCACTGCCAGCCACATAGTAAAATTATTTATTGAAGCTTTTGCGGCGGAATAAATTCCCACCTTTGTTAAAGGTTTGTAAGCGCTCATTGATGAAATATTAATTATTGAACCGCTTTTATTCTGCACCATTAAATCAGAAAAAACCATTGTGGGCAGCAATGAGCCAATGAAATTAAGATCAAAAACTTTTTTAATTTCATTTATGTCTAAACCGAAAAAAGTATTATCCAGATTTGTTAAGTTGTTTTCATCAATATATTCTAAAGGAGAAGTTGCTTTGGGATAATTACCTCCGGCGCAATTAATTATAAAATCTATTCCATTAAATGTTTTTAATAGTTCATCTTTTATTTTTAGAAGGGATTCTTTGTCGTTTACATCGGCGGGAAATCCTAAAACTTCAACTTTAAATTTACTTTTTATCTCTTCTATTTTGCTGTCAATCTTTTCTTTTGATCGGCTGATGAGAATTAAATTTACGCCGGCATTAGCAACCGCATCAACGATTGCCGACCCTATTCCGCCCGTGCCGCCGGTTATTAAACAAGTCTTCCCATTTAATGATGATAGATCAAAATTTTGCATAATTTTAAAACCTTAAATAATATGTTAAATATTTTTTTCAAATGGAGCAAGATGTTTTCTGAAATGCTTATAAAGAAATTCATAATATAAATCTTCATTTTTTTCTAAGCATCTGTAAACATCATCTCTAAAAATGTAATTGTTTTTTGAATCTTTATCCGTTAAAACTTTTCCAAAAGTTACATGAAGAATTTGTCGGATATTTAAATCGTCAAAAAGTCCGACTAACTCATCATCTTTATATTCATCTACCGATTTAACTTTTTTAAGATCGGCTGACACGTGATACGTTTTCTTTTCCTGATCATAAAGACCAATTGCTAATTCTAAAATTTTTCTAAAAAGTTTAGGCTCTTTAGCGGCAATAACCTTTATAGCTTCAAGATAGCTGGTTCCGGCGGTCTTAACATGAATTATTATATTTTTATCTTCAGCGATAATATCATACACGCTAAATTTATCGCTTCCTGAATGAAGACTGATTTTGTATGAGCTGAAATGTTCAGCAATAGCCGCATGCTTTTTAAAATCTTTCTTGAAAATATTTAAATCGCCTTTATAATCAATTCCCTTTTCAAAATCTCCGATAAATCTTGGAGCAAGACTAACAAATTTTACATGTTTTCTTTTTAATTCATTAACAACAAAATAGTGATCGAATGGAGAAGTAACAGTGTCAGTTTCATCAATAGAAATCTCAACTTCAAAATCATAGTTATCAAACGAAGCAAGATGGTTATACATTTTTTGCCCTTGAACAACTACGCCAAAGTATTTTAGTACAGCCGACTTTATTTCTCTATTGGCAGGCGATAAAATTAAATCACTCCCAATTTTTATTTCCTTATCAGCATACCTATCCATTAAATGTTCATAAGTATCGTTATAATTATTCCAAGGTAAACTTTTTAATTTCTTTTCAACTTCATCATCGCTCATTGCTTCAACGCCGGACACCACATGATCGCTGGGATCAAAAGTAAACATGGTAAAACCCGCAGCCGCAAGCCTGTCAATATCTTCAATGGTTTTTAGATGATCTGCATCTGCGCCAAAACCTTCCACATAATTTTCCTGAAACACCGCCCAAATTGCCGCGCTCATTATGTCGTCAGGATTTCTTTCAGTTCTGGTCATTTCTCTTATAGACTGCTGGGCAAGTATGACGCCGATATTTTTATTTTCGATTGCTCGAAGATGCCCAGGGTTCGCCAATCCAATTCTATCCCCAAAACCAAATGAATAATTCAAACCCAAAACTTTTGGATTTGTGTAATCAAAATAACGTTGAAGAGCTTTTGCATTTTCATTTGTAAGCGGGCATTCTTTTAAAGTTAAAGATTTATCCATTTGATGATTGGAAATTATTTTTCCTTCAAAACTTTTCAAAAGCGAATCATCATCTTTAGCTATTATGTATAAATATTTTTCAAGATTTTTCTTCCCAAGAAAAAGCAAAGAGTCATTAATTTCATTAATCGACTTTTCATATACTTTAACTTGTACATCATCAATATTGAAATTGTTAAGATCGGTGAAATTATTTTTTACTGCGTTAGCTGACATTGTTTTACCTCTGTTTTAAAATTAAAAGCATGTGCATAATTTAGAACGATTGAATATTTTAAATAATTATAAAAGATGAATTAGGTTAGTTAATAATAAAATGAAAATCAGAATCCAAAAAAACGAGGAACCCAAAGGCTAAGCTGAGGGAAATAAGTAACTAAAATTAATGTTATCGTCATAACAATAAACATTGGGACTAATGGCTTTAAAACTTTAGTAATTGACAGTCCGGCGACTGAACAGCCAATAAAAAGTATGCTTCCGACTGGCGGCGTGCAAAGCCCAATACATAAATTCATAACCATTATAATTCCAAAATGAATTGGATCAATTCCCATGTGAACTGCAACCGGAAGAAATATTGGAGTAAAAATTAAAACCGCAGGCGTCATATCCATAAACGTTCCCACTGCAAGCAAAATAAGATTTATAATAATTAATATTACAAATTTATTTTCCGACAACCCGACTAAAGCTGTAGCTACATTTTGAGGAATATTTTCATAAGCCATAACCCAAGACATCGCCATTGATGTTCCAATTAAAAGCATAACTATAGCGGTGGTTGAAGCGCTGCTTAATAATATTTTAGGCAAATCTTTAAGCTTAACTTCTTTGTAAAAAAACACAGATAAAATAAACGCGTACAAAACTGCAATTGCGGAAGCTTCTGTAGCGGTAAAGTATCCGGCAATAATTCCCCCGATTACAATAATTATTAAAAGCAGACTTGGGATCGCATCAGAAAATCTTTTTATTCCTTCATTAAAAGTAACTGAATAAGTTGTTTTATAATTATGTTTTTTTGCATAAACAAACGCCACGCCCATCAGCGCAAGCCCCATTAAAATGCCGGGTATATAGCCTGCAAGAAATAATGCTGCAATTGAAACGCCTCCGCTTGCAAGCGAATATACAATCAAAATATTACTCGGTGGGATAATTAATCCCGTAGTAGATGAAGCGATATTTACAGCCGCTGAAAATCCCGGATCATAGCCTTCTTTTTTCATAACAGGCGTCATGAATCCTCCTATTGCCGATGCAGCCGCGGCAGCCGAACCTGAAATAGCGCCGAACAACATTGCCGCCATAATATTTACAAACGCCAATCCGCCCGGCAGCTTGCCTACTAGAACTCTCGCAAAATCAATAAGCCTTCGGGCAATTCCTCCGCTGTTCATAAGCTGCCCTGCAAGTATAAAAAAAGGAATTGCAAGCAAGGCAAAACTATCAATGCCTGTAGCCATTCTTTGTGCAATGGTTGTAAATGAAGGAATTGTTTTTATGCTTATTAACATTGTAGCCAAAGTTGATAAACCAATGCTGAAAGAAATTGGAACGCCGCATGAGAGTAAGATTAAAAATGAAATTACGAGAATTAATATTTCAGTGGATTCCATAAATTTATATTTTTTGTGTGTGGTGATTTTTTAGCAATGAAATTTGTTCCGCAATAAAAAATACAGAGTAAAAAGAAATTATAATTCCGCTTATGGGCAGAACTAAATAAACATATCCCAGTTTTATTTGCAGCGCCGCTGAAATTTGATTTAATGTTAAAGTGATGTCAACCAATCTGAATCCGCCTATAACCATCGCCGCAACGGCAAAAACTAAAATGCAAATGTGAACAAATATTTCTAGAACTATTTTGCTTTTGCCTTTTAACTTTAATGAAAGAAGATCGATGGCAAGGTGCATTTTTTGTCCGGCAATATAAGCGGCGCCTAAAATGCCCGCCCAAATTAAAGTATAACGAGCTAATTCCTCCGTAAATGAACTTGGATTTTGTAAAATGAAACGTGTGAACACTTGCCACAAAACATTCAGCGTCATGCCGCCCATAAGAATTATTAAAATCCATTTAATAATTGTATCGACAAAATTTTTTAGTTTAATCATTAATTTATTTTTTTAATTTGCTGAATAAGATTATACACTTCCGGTTCGCTTTTGAATTCTTCAATTAAAGGCTGAACCTTTTTTTCAAAAGCTTCTTTATCAGGATGATAGATTTTGACTCCGGCTTCCTGAACTTTTTTCAAAGCTTCTTCAGTTGCCTCCCGCCATAATTTTTTTTCATATTGATATGATTCATCGGCGGCATTCTGAATCCATTTTTTTTCTGTTGATGACAAATCATCCCAAATAATTGTGCTAATTAATAAAACATCCGGCACTGAAGTATGCTCGTCAAGCGAATAATATTTACATACTTCATAATGCCGCGACAAATAAAAACTCGGCGGATTATTTTCAGCGCCGTCGACAACGCCTTGCTGTAAAGCGGTGTAAAGCTCGCCCCAAGAAATAGGCGTGGCTGAACCCCCCAACGTATTAACCATTTTAACCGATGTAGCGCTTTCCTGCACTCTTATTTTCAATCCGTTTAAATCATCGGGAGTAAGGATTGGTTTTTCTTTGGTATAAAAACTTCTGCTGCCGGCGTCATAAAAACAAAGCCCCCGAAGCCAAAATTTTTCCGAACTTGCTAAAATATTTTTTCCCAATTCGCTTTCAAACATTTTAAATTTTTGTTCTTCATTTTTAAAAATGAACGGCAGACTAAAAACTTTATATATAGGAACAAACCCTTCCAGCACTGAAGATGAAACTTTTGTCATTCCCAGACTACCGATTTGAAGCAATTCCAAACATTCTCTTTCAGTGCCAAGCTGCTGGCTGGGATAAACAGTTACAGTAATTTTACCGTTCGATTTCTCTTTCACTTTTTCGGCAAAAAACTCCATAGCCAAATGAACCGGGTGTGTTTGATCCAAGCTGTGCGCAAGTTTAATTTTTATTAGTTCAGATTTTTTTGCGCAGCCTGAAACAAGAATTACAGCAAGAAACAATAATATAAATTTTAGCTTCATTATATTTTTAAATAAATTTAGAAACGGGAAATAATTTCTATGCAAATATTAACTTATACTTTTATTAAAAGTGATGGCATTTTGAGTTAATAAATTATAGTCTTCTGAATCAATCGCTTCTTTATCCAATAACGCCGAACCAATTCCAACCGCGCAGGCGCCGGCTTTGATCCATTCGCCCGCGTTGGTTAATGAAACGCCCCCAGTCGGCATTAATTTTAAATGAGGAAGGGGCGCAAGCACGCCTTTAAAAAATGCCATCCCGACAACATCCGCAGGAAAAACTTTTATTATATCCGCGCCCGCTTCAAAAGCCGTTTGAATTTCAGTGGGAGTAAAACATCCCGGCATAGCTGGAACATTATTTTGATGAGCTGCCTCAATAATTTCTTTTTTAAAGATTGGAGAAACTACAAACTGCGCGCCTGCATTTATAGCGTCAACAGCCATTTGTTTGTTCATTGCAGAGCCTACGCCGATAGTAATTTCATCTCCCATTGATTTTGATAAACTTTCAATTGCCTGCAGAGCGCCGGGCGTTGTCATAGTAATCTCAATTGCGGAAACTCCCCCTTTGTAAATTGCGTCAACAACTTTTTTAAGTTTGTCAGCGTTGTTCATCCTAATAACTGCAACTGCTTTTAGCTCTAATATTTTATTTAAAATTTCTTGCTTAGTCATATATTTCTTATGATTTTATTTTTTAATTAATTTTGTTTTCTAAATCCTCTAAAACTTTTTTAGGATCCCATTTATTATTGAATGTCCATTCAACTGTAATTTCTGCAGGCTGCAGCTTTCCTTCAGCATTATTTAAATTATCCTGTAACCAGGAATAATCATCTCCCAAACTATGACAATTATAATAATAAACTCTTGTTCCCCATTTTAAATCTCTTGGCGGATTTGAAGAAGTAAAATAAATATCTTTATCTGCCATATTTTTTGAGAAGGTGCAATCGATTAAATAAAATTGAGAATCTTTATGAAACCTTCCTAATGAGAAATTTAACACTCCATCAAAAAAAGAATTTTTAATTACAAATTTTTGATCATTAGTCGCATTACCATCATGCCAAATTGAAGCTGTTAAACTGTGCCCAAAGAATTTACAATCTTCAATAAAACAATAACCGCGCGGACAAACATAATCAACGTAACCTTCAAAATAAGAATTGCGATGATAGTACATTCCGTTTTCCGTATTCCACAAACTTAGAGTATCGCCGCCGTCGGCAATTATATTGCAGTTGTCAATTATAATTTTTGTTACGCCCATTGTGCCGCGCACTGCAAACTGATGACTGTTATTTCCATAAAGGCTTCCGTAATTATTGTACACGGTTAAATTTTTAAAAATTAAATTAGACACATTATCTTTAATATTTATTACCGCAGCTCCATAATCATCGGGATGAGCGCTTCGCCAATTTTCTCTTAACTCAGCATAAACAATTCTTGCGCTGTCTCTGTTTTCGCCCAGCAGCACAATATTATTTTTTTCGATAAAAATTTTTTCTTCATAAAGTCCGTTCTTTATAAAAATAATAACTTGATTTTTATTATTATTTGGAATTGCATTTAAAGCTTCTTGAATATTTTTAAAATCACCGCTGCCGTCTTTAGCAACTGTATAATCAAAAGGAACGGCGAGCAAAACAGAAATGCCTGCCATCGAAAATAGAAAGATAAAAAATAGTTTTTTCATTTAAGAATTATAAAAAGAAATGTAATACCGCTACAAAAATATTCTATGCTACTTGAGCAGTTAAACCCTTTTCAGTATTTACCAGCAGCCTGGTGGGAAGAATAATATTTTTAGGTTCAAACTTATTACGATCTTTAATCATCTCTAGAAGCAAAGAAAAAGCCTGGCGTCCCATTTCGGCAGCCGGTTGATCAACAAAATTAAAAACCGAGGGAGTGAACATGCTAAATGAATTTATTCCAAAGCAGGTTACTTCAATATCTTCAGGTATTCTAATACCGAGTTCTTGCGCTGCATTGTAAATTCCAAGAGCCACCGGATAAGTAACGGCAAGGATGTATTCGGGATAATTTTTTTTATCAAATATTTTTAAGAAGCCATTGTAACCGTCTTCTTCGCTGAAACCTCCTTCAATAATCCAATTCGGATTAATGGGCATATCATGTTCATTCATAGCATCAATAAAGCCATGCTGCCTAGCCTTGCCGATATTCACATGCGAGTATCCACCGATGTGCGCAATTTTTTTATAGCCTTTTTTAATTGCATAAGCGGTAGCGGAATGCGCTCCCCCTTTATCGTCAACAGTAACGCTGGAGATTCCCTCTATAGCCGGAATTCTATCTATAAAAACTATGGGAGCATTTTGATTGATAGCTCTTTGGAAAACCGCCGGGTCTTCTGTTTCCTGAGTTATAGAAACAATCAATCCGTCAACCCGCATAGAAAGCAAAGAGAGAATATGTTTTTTTTCTCTTTGCTCTTGTTCTTGAGAGACAGTTAAAAATGTTTCATAGTTATTTTCAAAAGTTATATCATAAACCGCTTCAATAATAGAAGCAAAAAATAAGTGAGCAATTTTGGGCACTACTAGTCCGATGGTGTTTGAATTTCTACTGGATAAATTTCTTGCCATCAAGTTAGGCATATAGCCTAATTTTTCAGCCAGGTTTTTTACTTTGGCTTTTGTGGCGGGCGAGATATCGGGGTGATCTCTCAGCGCTTTTGAAATTGTAACTTTTGAAACCTTTAATTTTTTTGCCAGGTCATCAAGTTTGATAGGACGTTTGCTATATATCATTTTTATTTTTCATTTAAATTATTTTTGGGAAGACTTATCTTTCAACTCTGCCCGACCCGCTGCCCTTTGCAAGTTTTTCAACTTCATCAGCAGAAACAAGATTGAAATCACCGGGAATAGTTTGCTTTAAGCACGAAGCCGCAGTCGCAAATTCCAGCGCGTCTTTAGCATTATTTTTAGTTAGCAGTCCATAAATTAAACCGCTTGCAAAAGAATCTCCGCCGCCGACTCTATCAACAATCTGCACGTCGTAAATACGCGACCTAATCGGCTGCTTGCAATCTTTATCATCATGCAAAATCGCGCTCCATCCATTCCGGGAAGCGGAAAAACTTTCTCTTAAAGTGATGGCGACTGTTTTAAAATTAAATTTCTTTTTTAACTCTTTGGCAAGATTGAAATAACCCTTTTCATCAAGTTCGGCGTTTTCAATATTGGTTGAAGCTGCGTTAAACCCTAAACTTTTTTCAGCGTCTTCTTCGTTGGCTATGCAGACATCAACATAATCCATTAATGGAATCATAACCGACTGCGCTTTTTTTGTTGACCAAAGCTTGGCTCGGTAATTAAGATCGGCGCTGATTGTAACTCCATTATTCTTTGCCGCTTCGCAGGCTGATTTTAAGGACTCTTGCGCATCTTTGCCGAGGGCGGGAGTAATGCCTGTCCAATGAAACCACTTTGCATTTTTAAATACCTTATCCCAATCCAATTCATATTTAGTAAGAGTTGTTACAGCAGAATTTGATCTATCATAAATAACCTTACTTGCTCTTTGACTTGCGCCTGTTTCTAAAAAATAAATTCCAACTCTTTCTCCTCCGCGGATAATATAATCATCTTTAACTCCATACTGCCTTAAAGAATTTACGGCAGCTTGTCCAATTTCATGCTTCGGTAATTTAGAAATGAAGTAAGATTCAAGTCCGTAATTAGCAAGGGCAACGGCTACATTTGCTTCGCCGCCCCCGTACTTAGCGTCAAAATAATTTGACTGGACAAAACGATTAAATCCCGGAGTGGACAACCGCAGCATAATTTCGCCAAACGTTACAACTTTCATAAAATGATTAGCTCCTATAAATAAATTTATTTCTGTGATTTTAGCATTAGCCAGCGAAATAAATTTTTGCCGGCTTTATAATTTTGAAATTCAACGGGCAATTTTCTATTATCAAAATATTCATTGTAAAGCCATGGATCGCCAACTGCAAATACGAATCCTTTACCATATTCAGAGGCAGCCATAATTACATCTCCATCAGATTTTAAAATGGGAAAAGCTTCGCCTGATAATTTTAATGTACTTATTTCTTTTAAATATAATTTGTAAACCGTTTCAAAAATTGGATGATCGGGAAAAGTTTCAAAAGTTCCCATAGAAAAATTATTATTTAGGACTTTGTTCTTGCTGTCGCCTTTAAAATGAATGCCGAATTTTTCAGATAATTTATTGAGATGTTCAAACTCGCAATTGGCGCTGTCGTTTGCCATCAACACTAAAGTTCCGCCGCCGCGCACCCAATCAATTATATTTTTAATTGATTGATCATCAATGTAATGAGGATCGTTAGATTCGTTGGGAGTGTCCGGATCAACAATAATATAAATATCTAAATAATTTAAGCTGGAATCTGACGGCGCAATTTTAATTTCTTGCAGTTCAGCGTTCATATTTGTTAAAACGTTTCCAAGTTCAGAAAAACCTGAATTAGTAGTGTCTTCCCAAAGGTAATGATACCTACGTAGTTTACCGTTTTTATCTTTTTTCCATTCATTGTTGAACCAATAATCCAGGCCAATTACTTTGCGGAAATCTTTTTTAAAAAAGATATTATTTAAAAGATATTTTTTTAAAGGAAGATTTAATTCTGAAATTCCTTCTGCCGCTATACCGGCAATGGCAAAAGCTCCGTTTTGACTAAAATGAGTATTGTCCTCTTTGCCATCAGGAAATTTTTTATACTTTCCAGCCGGAACCCAAAGAAAAATATTTTTTGTTTCTTCTGCCCCAAGCTGATTAAAAAGTCCCTCACTTTTTTTGTGCATATCAATCAAAGGCACATTCTGTTCTGTTGCAATTTCTCTAACAACTTTCGGATAATCGCTGTGCGTATCGACTAATTTGCCGTCATCATTAAAAACTCTCCTATTTATGGAAGTAAGCAATATGGGTATAGCTTTTTTTTCTTTTGTCTCATTTATAAATTTTAAAAGATTTTTTTTGTAAGATGAATGAGCTTCCGCATAACGCAAAGTATCTTCAATCTTTTCATCGTTATGACCAAACTGAATAAATACATAATCGCCCTCTTTCAATTTGGCAAATACATTTGCCCACTTGCCTTCATCAATAAAACTTTTCGTGCTTCTTCCGTTTACCGCATAATTTTCAATTAATACTTTATTGTTAAAATAGGCGGGCAGCATTTGTCCCCAGCCTCTTTCCGGGTTATCTGCAAGGGGCTTGTCAGCCATAGTGGAATCGCCGATGAGAAAAATTTTCACCTCTTCATGACCTTTTAAAAATCCGCCGAAAAAGACTAAACCAATTGACAATAAAATTATTTTGCCAAAATGATTATTCGTTATGTTTTTAAAATTGAAAAAACTATTTGTCATCTTTAATCTTTCATTTCTAATTCAATGGCAGATAAAATCAATGGTCCGTAACCTTTAAAATCATTTACTCTTATTGGTTCGCCGGTGTAATATTCAAAGCTTCCGTCTCTGTATGGTTTGCCGCCAAGTCCTGAAACAGAAACCACATCATTTAAATAAATCGTTCCATCATCGCCATAAGTAATTAAATATTTTTCTACCGCTTCAAAAGATTCAGCGGCAATGTTAAAATATTTTTTATCGAGATAACCTTTATTAGCGCCTTTGGCAAAAGCATAAATTAACATTGTGGAGGCGGAGGCTTCAATATAATTTCCTTTGCGGCTTCCTTGGTCAACAACTTGATACCAAAGTTTTTTTTCGTCGTCTCGAAATTTAATTAAACTTGCTGACAGGTTTTTAAAAATATTAATCAAATCATTTCTCTCTGAATAATCCAAAGGGAAATAATCAAGCGCGTCAACAAGAGCCATCATATACCAACCCATTGCTCTTCCCCAAAAATTAGGAGAAGTTCCTTTAATAGAATCAGCCCATTTTTGAGTTTTACTTTCGTCCCAGCCGTGATAATACAAACCGGTTTTTTCATCTTTGTTATGCTCGCTTATTAATAAAAACTGATTAGCGATATCGTCAAAATATTTCAAAGAATCATTAAACATGCTGATATATTGGGCGTAAAAAGGTTCAGCCATGTATAAGCCATCGAGCCACATTTGATTTGGATAGATTTTCTTATGCCAAAATCCGCCGCTTGCTGTGCGCGGCTGATGGGCAAGTTGCTTCATTAATGTGTCGGCGGCTTTTTTATATTTCTCATTCTTTGTCTCTTTATAAAGATTTAGCAAAGCGCGCCCGGATGAAATATTATCTAAGTTGTACTTGTCCAGTTCATAAGTTTTAATGCTGCCGTCGTCTTGCACATAATAATCAATATTCTTTTTTATGTAATCAAAATATTTTTGATTATTAGTTTTTTGCCATTCCTCATAAAAAGCCTGAAGAATTAATCCTTGCTCGTAATTCCACTTATAACTTTTTGCTTCAGTTTTATAGGCGACAGTATCGGGATGCATTTTTAAGAAGTTATTAATTAGTTTTTCAGACGTCAGCTTTTCTTGTCCCGAACAATTTGTAAAATGTAAAGCGATCAGCAAAAATGCCAACCGCTTCACATTAAAATTTATTTTTAATTTGATCATAATTTTATCGTAATATTATTGATTTATTTTAAAAGCATCATTTTTTTAGTCATTATAAAATTACCGGCGTTCAAACGAAAGATATATACGCCGGTGGCTAAGTTAGAAGCGTTAAAATCTATTTCATATCTGCCGGCATCTTTTTTACCATTTAATAAAACAGCTACTTCCCTTCCAAGAATATCAAATACTTTTAATTTAACATCGCTTTGCGCTGGCAATTCAAATCTAATTTTAGTTGAAGGATTAAATGGATTAGGATAATTCTGATAAAGCTGATAAGCTTCGGGAATAATATTGTAGGATGAATTATCATCTACAGATGTTATAGGATTTGTGGGAATCCAATCAAACGGTAAGTTAGGATCTGAATTTTTAGAGAAGATATTTTCTAAAGTATAATCTGCCGCTTCCGCGCCGTTTAATATACTTCCTATTCCGCTGCCGTGTCCGGCTTCATTATAACCGGGTCCATAACCTTTGATATACGCCGTACAAATGCCGGCACAACTCCAGCATTAATTGGTTGTGGATTCCATCCAAGTGAATCAATCGCATCCGGTTCATAAGTATTTATGTATACGGTTCGAGGCGAAGCCTGCCAAGCTCTGCCGAGAAATATTTGTGAGATTACATTTCCGTCAAAACCAACGGAATCATGAGAAATAATACAATCTTTAAAAACAAATCCGAACTTAGAAACGGTTTCTGTGCTGGCTGCGGTAATTGAACATTGATTTCTGTTAATATGAATCTGGCAGCTATCGAACAAAACAATATCTCTTCCGAAGATAAAATCGACCGAACCTTCAATGTAACAATTTTTCATATACACTCGTCCGGTTCCGCTTCCGCCCCAGGCATAATAAGTATCCTGATAACCAAGCAATTTACAATTGTAATAAGCTTGTCTATCGCCGTTGGATCTTAAAGCTACAGCCTGCTGGCTGCTAACTTGCTGATCATTCTTTACAGTATTTTGAAAAGTTATATTCTTAGCCGTAAAATCGGCAGCGTCAATTCCCACGCTGTACGAGCCTGAAGTTCCGCCTGCAATTGCGGCGTAGTCATCATAGGTAAGAACTGTGCTGTCGCGGTCTTCCCCCATCAAAATAACATTTACTTTGTTAGAAGTTAAGAGAAGCTTTTCATAATAGGTTCCTCTTTTCACAAATATGGTATAAGGACCGGTGTAAAAATCCGGCACAGCGTCAAACGCTGCCTGCACAGTTGTATAATCGCCGCTTCCGTCTTTTGCAACTATTTTTGTAACAGCGGGCGCTGGAGATTGAGTTGTAAAGGTATCAACTTCGCCGTAGCCTGTTCCAATACTATTTACTGCGTACGCGCGAACATAATAAGTTGTATTTGGAGTTAAGTCAAATAGAGTACTTGTATAAGTTCCTATGCCGCTGCCGTTTTCAGTCTTGCTGTCTGTAATCATTGGATTGCCGGTAGTGTTCCAGCAAACGCCTCTAACAATAACAGTATCGCCTCCCCAAGCAGTAACTGTTCCGCCGCTCTCGGCAGTTTTAGTTAAAATGTTTTTGGCGGCAACAGTTGTTACCATTGGAACCGTGGTCGAATCTAAAGTAATAAAATTCACTTCGTACCCGTAAGAGGTTCCGGCGTCATTAATTGCATAAGCGCGCAGATAATATGTAGCGCCGGGAGTTAATCCATTTACATAACTAACATAAGAGCCTACGCCTGTTCCATCTTCAGTTTTATTATCCGAAGTTGTAGGCGCGCCTGCAGTATTCCATACAACTCCTCGCGCCGATACGGAAGCGCCGCCGTCTGTGGAAATATTTCCGCCGCTGGTTACAAACGTTGTAGAAATGAATGTAGGATTTACTGTTGAAACCGAAGGAGGATCTGCTGTAACTCCTACTGCTGTGCCTGAAATTAAAACGTTTTGCAAAGCGAGATATTTGCCAGTCCTAACTGCAGGGTCGTTATCAACCCATGGATAAACTCTTAAATAAATACTCTCGCCAGTATTTATTGTGGCGGACAACGAAGTCCCTATATATTGAAGAGAATCTCTGCCCAGATAATTATTTCCACTAGTATCGCCGGTTGTATAATTTATTTGAACAGGAGACGCAAAATTAGGATCTGTTGAATAATAAACATTTGCCTTCATCGTGTTAATGCTTATGCCGACGATTCCAAGTGAAATTGTATCAACATTAAAAGTACCGCCGAATTTAGGCGAGGCTTCAAATTGAATAAATACAGTATCAAGCTGCGTGGTTTGATTTGCAGGCCAGGCGTTACCCGCAATTCTTAATCTTTGACTGTTGTTTACTCCGGTATACTGATTAATTTCCACATTATTCAAAAATTCATCTTCCGCTTTAACCCCGCCGGCTGTGGAAGGACTTAAGCCCGTTCCGCCAGAATTAGGATCTGTAAGCTGCCATAAAGCCGATGAAGCAACCGGGAGACTTTCCATTGTCCCGGATATTTTAACATCCTGTAAACCTATATATTTTCCTGTTCTGACTGCGGGATCGCTATCAAGCCAGGGATAAATTCTCAAATAAATTGAATCACCAGGATTTAATACTTCATTTATACCGGCGCTGATAGTTGTAAAACTATCTCTTCCCAAATAATTATTTCCGCTCGTATCATCCGTGGTATAATTTATTTGAGTAGGCGAAGAAAAATTAGGATCAGTAGAATAATAAACATTTGCCTTCATTGTATTGATGCTGATCTGAATTATGTTTAATGAAATTGAATCAATATTAAATTTAAAACCATTCTTAGGCGAAACTGTAAATTGAATAAACACAGTATCCAATTGTGTAGTTTGATTTGCGGGCCAGGCGTTGCCGAGTATTCGTAATCGCTGACTGCCGTTAAATCCTGTGTATTGATTTATTTCCATATTGTTCAGCGCTTCATCGCCGGCATTTAAATTGCCGGAAATAACAGGAGATAATCCCGTGCCTCCATTATTTGGGTCGGTAAGCGGATAAGTTACGGATGCCTGCTGACCTAACGCGTTTGCGAATGAAAATAAAACTAATAGCAATAAAATATGTTTCATAAATCCTCCTAAATAATTTAGCTATTTTATTATTTTATGATTTTTGCCGAAATGAAAAGTCTTTAGTTGGTTTTAATGAATGGTTAAGATTGAAATTTCTTTTCCCCATAATAAAATTAATACCCCGGATCTATAATCATTCAAGGTATTATTTTTTAACAATTCACTTCCAAGTTGTAGTGAACGCATATATGCGTTCACTACGGATGGAATGTATATTCTTTTTTTTGATTTCAGGAATTGCAATAACGCCTTATCATTTTAAAAGTATCATTTTTTTTGTGGCGTTAAATTCATTAGAATTTATTGAATAGAAATAAATTCCACTAGTCAAATTTTGGGCGTTAAAGTTTATAGTGTGCTCGCCTGAAGTTTCATAACCATTAATAAGTGTTGCTATTTCTTTTCCAAGAAGGTTATAAATTTTTATAGTGACGAACCCATCATTTTTCAAACTATATTTTATTTGAGTTGATGGATTAAACGGATTAGGATAGTTCTGCTTAAGTGAATATTGCAAAGGAGCAATTTGTTCATCTTCAACACCTACAGCATTTTTTGTCCATCGCGGATCGCCGATTGCGCCGCCGTTTGTTCCAAAAGTGAGTAATGGAGAACCGTTAGGAATTGTGAAGTCGCCATTTTCAGGATCGGCAAAATTAGGATCGGTTCTTAAAGTATCGTGAACATCATTGCTTGCCCATTTAACATCGCCTATATCCCAATAAGCTATGTGATGAATTTTTCCAACTCCGGGGTTTAACTCTTTTACATTAACCATAGTTTTTCCAGGACCGCTAACCTGCTTTGCAAATATTGAATTTGTAACCGTGAATGAATTATCAGGAGCGGGAGCCTTCTCTAAAAGAATAATTTCTCTCGGATCATTAATGCCAATGTTATACCATGTGGTATGATCAATTAAGGTAACGGGGGTTTTATCAGTAAAAGTAGATTCACCTTTACCGGAAACGCGAATTCCGTATCCAGCGCCGCCGTCTAAATCATAAATAGTAGTATTAGTAATTGATAAATAATTTGCGGCATTATATTTAAAATAAACCGCCGAGCCAGTATTGTGAATAATTGTATTATCAATCAGCATTGAATCAAGAGTGAACAGACCTTTTATGTCGCCGTTCCCCCCGCCTACAACATAATCTGTAAAATGATGTATTAAGCAATTCTTAATATTTACTGTTCCGGCATTTGATTCAACGGGTGTTGCAGTAACGCTGAATTGAAGAAGATGGGCAGCCGCGGAAACGCCGCCTTGGCTTCCGTCAAATTCAATTCCGTCTAAAGTTAAATAAGAACCGTCTTCCAAAGAAAGAAATTGCCCAGGATCCGCGGTATTAATTTTTACTACCGCCATTCCCATTGCTTCTGCATCGGGAACTTCAATAGTAAGCCCTTTCCCGTTCAAAGTTCCAAAAGATGTATTAGTAGATTCTGTGTATTCTGATCCGGGGACTAATTGAAGAATGTCGCCGTCTGCAGCATTAGCAATCGCTTCGCTCAAAGTTCCGTCGCCGGGGTTTACAAATGTTTGTCCAAAAGAAAAACTACTCGCAAATAAAATGCACAATATTATAGTTAGTCTTTTCATATTTACCTCCAATATATTTTTTTGTGAGTGTGTTATTAATTAATAAGTTATTTAAAATGAACAAGTCCACCAAAGTCAATGCATATTTCAATTCGGTTGGTAAACCTCAATGTAAAAGGACCTGTCCTCCGAAGCCAACCTACATTTCATTTCGGTTGGTAAACTTCAGCGCAGGAGGATCATTTTTTTTGTTGAAGAAAAACCGTTTGCCGTTAATGAGTAAAAATACATTCCGCTTGAAAGAGTACCTGCATCAAACTGTATTTCATAATTGCCCGGCTGCTCAAATTCATTTATAAGCGTTGCAATTTCATTTCCTAATAAATCATAAACTTTAATTTGGATTAAAGCCTCCCCTTTGGGGAGGTTTGGAGGGGCTGTATATCTAATTTTAGTAGCGGGATTAAACGGATTCGGATAATTTTGTTCTAATTTAAAATCTGAGGGATGAGTAACATCATCATTTAAAGAACTTAAATAATCAGTTTCAAAAGCTCCGATATCCGGCGCAGTTCCCATAAAGCGAAAACCTATATCTATTCCTGCATCAATTAATAAACTGCCTTCCGATAATTTGTAAAGATTAATTGAAGGCAGACTGCTGTCCGCATTCCTATAACTTTTAGCAAGCGATGTGTCAAGACTTACAAAATCATCATTTGAAACTAAAAAACCATTCCAGCTATTTGTTATTTGGATTGAATTTAATTCCAAACTTACAGAGCCATTATATGATAAGTTGTTTAATAAGCTGTCAACGCCAACCTTTGGTTTCTCAGGAAAAGAATAATTTTTATTTTTATTTCCAACACCGGTGCAATTTAAAATTGTAACCCCAGCAGTATTATGGTTTTGATCGAACCCTTTTCCTCTGTTTTCAAAAGCGAGACAGTTAGTTAATAAATGATGAGTTGGAATATAATTTCCGCCAACTTTAAAACCATTTCCATCTCCTTGATAACTGTTATCATTCCAAATATTAAAGCCATTTGCAAAAGTCCAGCAGCTATCAAGTATTACTTCATTTTGCGCTTCATAAAAATCCCAGCCATCGTCGGAATTATTCCAGGCGCGGCACCCTCTAAAAATATTGTTTGGTCCAATATCTAATTTAGGAGCGAAGCCGTCTGCATTTTCACCATGGGATGCTGAATCATAGTTTGCGTAAGAATCACAATTGTGAACATAATTATTCCCGCCGCCGCCAGAGATTTGCAGGCCTGTATCCTTGTTTCCATAAAGTGTACAATTTTCAATTATATTATTATTTCCGCTGATATTAATTCCATTATCGCCGGCATATCTTATTACCAAACCTTTAAAGTGCCAATAATCTTTTGATAAGTTAAAACCTCGGCTTGATGAATTATAAATCTGTCCGGAAAAATCAAGGATTGGTTTTTCACCGGGAAAAGCCCATAGCCTTATATGTTTATTTTCTGATCCGCTTCTTGGAGGTTTTATGGTAACATTCAAATAATATACTCCGCCTCTTAAATAAATAATTGAATCTTCGTAGGCGCGGCTCATAGCCAATGGTATGGATTTTAAAGGTTTATCAATTGTACCGGAATTTGAATCATCCCCATCAGGCGAAACATAAATTTGTCCGCTTATATTTATTGCAACAATCATCATTAAAACTAGAACAAAAACAGAAATCTTATTCATCGTATTCCTTACTTATTTACAGGTTCATTTTGTAATTCACCATTTATAAAAACTTTATCTAAGTAAATATCTTCAACGTTTTTAATGAAATTACCTTTTTGCACGCCGTTAAATTTACAATCAGATATATTGATGTTTTTTATTTTTGAATTTTCTAAACCCTCAAAGTACAAAGCATATTTACTGCTTTGGCTTGAAACATTTTCAACGAACACATTTTCAATGGTGGGATTAAATTCATATCCTTCAGCTTCATCGGGATCATAAAGCAAATTTAATTTTACAATTGCTTCCTTCACTTGCCCAACTTTTATATTACGCATATAAATATTTTTTATAGTTCCGCCGCGTTTGGAATTAGTTTTTATGCGCAAAACTCTTTCCAAATTCGGGCTGTCCATCTCACAGTTTTCAGCATAAACATTAAAACAGCCTCCGGTTATTTCACTGCCGATAACTACGCCGCCGTGACCGTCTTTCATTTTACAATCTTGTATAATAATATTTTTGCTGGGAACATTAATTGTTCTTCCGTCATTATTTCTTCCTGATTTAATAGCGATACAATCATCGCCATTATTAAACGTGCAACCTTTTATTAAAACATTGGAACACGATTCCGGATCGCATCCATCGTTGTTTGGACCTAATCCAACAGTGGTAACATTTTCAATTGTAATGTTGTTGCTTAACACCGGATGTAAAAACCAAAAGGGAGCATTTTTAATGTTACATTTTGAATTAAAATATTTTCACATTTATATAATTCAACAAAAGTTGGTCTTAAATATGTCCCTTCTCCAAAAATTCTTTCTTTTACAGGCACACCTTCGTCATTCATTTGCATTAAGCGGGGACGACTTAAAGAATCATTTTGACTTGCAGAATTATCTGTTGCGCCAAAAGCCTTCTTCCCTTTCCACATCCACCAATGTTCATTATCTGCTTGTCCATCCAATAACCCTTCGCCGGTTAATGCAATATTTTTTTGGTTGAACGCATAAATGAGAGGTGAGTAATTCATCAAATCAACTCCTTCCCACCTCGCTTGAACCACAGGCAAATAATCTATTGGATCAGTACTGAACTTTATAACAGCGCCTTTTGAGATGTGAAGATTTACATTACTTTTAAGATGAATTGCGCCGGTTAAAAACTCGCCTTGCGGAACTACCACTCTGCCGCCGCCGGAATTTGAGCATACATCTATAGCTTTCTTAAAAGCATCAGTGCATAATGTTTTACCATCAGCTAATGCCCCATATTTAGTAATTACAAAATCTTTATTTGGGAATTTAGGGGGAATAATATTTTTTAAAATTTCAGGAACTAGTTCCCAGCCTAAATTACTTTCACTTAATTTGTCTTTGTCAACTGCGCTGCTGGAACTGCATGAAACTCCCGCAAATAAAGTGAAAAAGAGAAATATAAAACTAATCTTTACCACTGAATTAAATTTAGTTTGAAAAAAATTTTTGTTATTAAACATTTTGTTTTCTATTTAAGATTCGGATCGGCTGAATCAATAATAGAATTCAACCGATCCAAATATTTTTACTATTTGAAAGTTATTTAAGCAAAGTCATTTTCTTAACTGAATTAAAATTACCTGCTGTGATTGAGTAGAAATAAATTCCGCTGGGCAAATTATATTTGCCGGAATCAAATTCTACTTCATATTCACCCGAAGCTTTTTCTTCATTTAAAAGGGTAACTATTTCATTTCCCAAAAGATCATATACTTTAATTTTAACAGTCTGCATATTCATTTTCCCCAAGGCGGGTATAGAATATTTTATTTTTGTAGAAGGATTAAATGGATTGGGATAGTTTTGTTCTAAACTAAATTTCGATGGCGATCCAAAATTTACTTCCACAGTTTTGGAATATACTGCTGTGCCGTTAAAATCAATTTGTTTTAATCTATAATACAACTTTGCGGTTTTATTTGGTGTATCGCTGAATGAATAATTGCTTACTTCTGTTGTAGTTCCATTTCCTTTAATAAATGTTATCTCTTGCCAATTGCTATTATTGGTTTTTCTCTCAACAGAAAATCCGCTATTACTAATTTCTGTTGCGGTAGTCCAATTCAATTCTACATTATTATTGATAACTGAGGCTGTGAATGAAGTTAACTCAACCGGAACCACATTTTCTGTAACGCCAAACATTCCGGCGTTGTAGGTATAAAGGTATTTGGAAGTAGAAGCGCTGCCGGTGTACCACGGATAAACTCGCAACGAAAGCGTTTGGCTATCATCAAGTTGAACTGTAGGGGAATAAGAGAAAAGCATTACATCGGAAGCGGAATTTTGCGCAAGCGCGATTCCATCAGTTGACGCTTCTGGATTTAATTGAGTTCGAGTTATAAATCCGTCAGTTGAATAATAAATATTTGCTCTAATATTAGTAGTTCCTCCGCCTAAAAGATAAATCCTTAAACTATCTAAAGAAAATGTATAGCCTGCATTTGGAGTTAATGAAAATTCTACAAATCTATCTGCAACTTCGGAAGTTTCGGAACCCCAAGAAATTGCGCTTACGCCATCGTTAGGCCACCATCTTTGATACGTAATTGATGTACCGGCAGCGGTTCCGCTGTAACTTCTAATTTTCCAATTATCATTTCCTGAGAGCTGGCTTGAGCCCGAAACATTTCCAATTCCTTCAGCAGAGCTTGGGGAACTAGCGTTGCCTGTATCAACTCTAGATTCTAATGTGCAGGGCCAAATTACTGACGCTGCTTGTTGAGCAAATAAAGAATTGCTCAGAATAAACGAAACAATTATACCAAGTAAAAAATTTGTAATTCTTTTCATGGCTTCTCCATTTGATTGTTTTTAAATAAGTGAATTAGTTACTGTGATGTCTAAAAATTTTATTTCAAATTCTTGAAGATAATTTTGAATTATAATCAGCTAAAAAGAAAACGAAATTGAGAGTCTATTTATATCATCAAAAATATCCATCTTGGAAAAAGAGTAATTAACTTCAAAATCATTACTGCCTAAAGATGAATTCAATCCTATACCGGCGCTCCAAGAAGCAATATCTCTATTTGTTTGGTAACCGCCTCTTAAAGCAACTGCGCCCAAAAATTTATATTCAATTCCTACATTAACTCTCTCTGAATAATTATTTGAGTGAAGAAAATCGGTGGCTAAAGTAAGCGAGCTGCCGTTATCTTTTTCTTCGTTGATAAAATCCATTAAATCAATTGCTGCGCCGAGAGTAAAAGTTAAAGGAAGCTGTTCTTCAATTTCTTCCCTTTTAAGATTAGAGGCAAAATTTCTTATCGCCATACCGAAACGAAAATTTTTATAACCTGTGTAATATTTCACACCCAAATCAAAAACCAATTTGGAAGCGTTGTTATCTTTACTTGTACCGTCGTCAAAATAATTTCTTCCCAAATTCTGTCCGGCTATTCTAATATTTCCGCCGACTAAAAATTGAGAGCTGATAGCCTTAGAATATGACAACCCGAAAGAATAAGCCCCCACATTTGAAACTTCACCAGTTTCGACATAACCTAGAGGATAAAGTAATTCCTGCCCTTGGGGAGCTAACCTTGTACCGTGAATTGTTCCATAATCTACCGTTAAAATATTTACGCCTACCGCTCCATAATTTTCAAAATTCCAAACTGCCGCGCCCGAGAGATAATTAATATCCGCAATCCACTTTGTGTAATTAACCACTAAGTTAAAAGTTTTATCCATCTCGGCGGAGGCTGCAGGATTATAAAAAACACTTTCAGCTCCTTTACCCACGGCAAAAAATGCATCTCCCATTGCGCTGGCTTTAGGGGAATTGCTTACCAAAAGAAAATTCATAGTGCTTTGAGCAAGTTTATTCAATCCGATTTGAGCTTGAAGATTAGACGCGCTGAAAAAAAGTAAAACGATAATTGATAATAATTTTAATTTCATAAATGATTACTCCTACCTTACAACCACAAATTTTTGATACGATAATTCTCCGCTGGGCTTTTGAAAAACAGCTACATAAACTCCGCTGTTAATTGCCTGCTGAGATGATGTTGTCATATCCCATTGCTCGGAACCCGATCTTGTAACGGGATTATTGTGTTCAATAGTCTGAATTAAGTCGCCGTTTTCAGTAAAGATTTTTATAGTGCATGAAACAGGTAAATTATAAAATGTTATTACTTGATCCCCCAGCTCTTTAGAAAATCTACCTCTAATTGAAGGATCGCTGATGTTAAAAGGATTTGGTACAACTCTTATTTTGCTTAAATCATCCTGCGGAAAGCGAGGCGGATTAACGCTTAGCTTTGTATCGTTGTTTGGAATTAAAGTTCGGCTGCTGTACATAATTTTATTTCTTGTTGATGGATCGGCGTTTAAATAATTTGGATCCGATTCGTCAATTATAGCTTTTGCCTGCACGTAATAAAAAGTATTAGTTGAAGGGATGGCAGTTGTGTCTTTAAAAATATGTTCTGCAGCTTTGTCATTTAAATCGGAAGAATAAATTTGTTTGTAAAAAACAGTATCAGAATTTGTTATTCGTCTCATAATTCTGTAACCGGAAAAATTTGGCAGAGTCTCGGCAGAAGGATCGCTCCATTTTATTTCCACGCCGTCTCCGTAACCTATAATTGAAACATTATCGGGCGGAGGAGGAGCTTTAGGGATATTATAATTATGATCATAATTCCATTTTGCACGCCAGGCGCTTTGCATAACAGAATCGATACCCATGCTAATCCATTTATCTTTTCGTTTATCCATTTCAGTAGCGCCGTCGGGAAATTTAAATTGCTGTGGCAGCCATCCGGTTTCAGCGTTAGGCATATTAGGCGGATTTTCCAATGAACCGTTCGCCCACTTCTTTGCAACTTCCTGCCCTTTTTCATAACCGATTCCGGTATATCCGCTGGCAATTACAATATGAATTTTTTGTCCGGGCAAGAATTTATAAGGACCGAAAGAGCAGAATTTATATGATATACTTCCGAATTCACCCGAAGTATGATTTGAATAATCTGCAATACCTAACTCGTCATTATTATATCCGTGATGAGTTCCCGTAATTTTACCATCCATCGGATAGTCATCGGCAAATCCTCCTCGGATAGCATAAAAATTTTTACTGCCGTATTCATCGCTACCCTGGTTAAATGGGATGCGATTATCTTTTCCGATATAAGTTATTGATGGAAGCAGGGAACTATCGCGATCATTTGCAGGATCATTATAAGGTTCGGCGGACGCATGAAGCACTGAATAATAAACCATATTCGGAAATAGCAGTCTTTGTGTTCCGGATGAAACCGGAAGGCCCATATTATCGCCGGCAAGCTGAGCATCATCAGCGCTGTATTCATAAAAGACGCGCATAGAATCTCCGGGTCGCGCGCCGTAATAGTGCTTCCAGGTAACGGCGGGATTTATAAGATTAGCGTCAACATTTGAAAAAAAAGCATTGCCTGATGATTGCTGCAAATTAATATAAAAAGTATCTAAAGGAATATTGCTTGTGTTTGTATATTCGATGTCTGTTATAACATAATCGTTATTAAAATTTTGAGTCCAGACTAAAATCTTTCTTTTAACTTCAACGCCGAGTACGGTCATATTTGTAACTTCTACAATTTCGTCAAAGGTATGATTTTGAAATTCAGGATATTCAGGGTTATGAGTTCCGAAAAGCGGGTAATTAATTGTATTACCATCAGCGCTGAAATCCGTAAACTTATATCTTAAATTATTTGTAAGCGGCGAAGTTACTTTTCCTATGGGTAAAAAATCTTCATCAGTAAAATTAAAAATAGCAACTCGCCTAATTGAATCAGCGGGGTCTTTCCAATAAGTTGTCGCTAAAGTTGAAACGCCTGTATAAGCTTCAACGTATTGCCCTCTCAATCCCAAAACTCCAAAATCATTCGGAAAAAAACTTGATTGATAAAAGAAATTTCCTCTGTCGCCGTTTGCTTTTATTCCCAGCCACAAATGCCCGAGCTTCATAGTTGTGGTTTTCAATTCATTCTGAGCAGTTAAGAAAATTGGAATAAAGAAAGTAAATATTAAAGTAGTTAAAACTATTTTTTTAAATTTCATTTGTTTTACCTTGTACTGTCTTAAAAATCTACCCTAAGACCAAACCAAATATCTCTCGGCTGACCGTATAAAAATATATTTTTGTAATCAGGATCATTGATGTAAGTCTTTGAATCTGAATTTAAATCACCAACTTTATCATTGCCAGCAATAAAAGCAGTTTCGGTTCTTACTGCATCAAATTTTGAAGAGGCATATTCCGGTAGATGCAATGATTTTAGATATTCAATTCTGTCTCTATCATTTGAAAACGGATAACCTTGATCTAAGAGATTCACTTTTATATTTAAAAGATTGCTTACATCTAAATAGAAAGTTGTACTGGCGCCCGCAATGCTGAATGTTTTACTCAATTTCATATCAAGCATATAAAAATTCGGATACTGCAGGTTATTACTTAGGTAAAGAATTTCTTCGGCGCCGTCTAAGTCGCTCGTGGTTGGAAAAGTAAAATAATTTCCCGCTTTCCACTTAGCAAAAAATGTCAAATTCCAATTACCGAAAATATCTAAGCCGCCTAATTGCGGTCCCCATTTATCAGGCGAGCGAAAAGTGATATTTGCATTTACTTCGGGAGTAGGAAGAAAACGGTCTTGGTTATCTTTGTAGAATGTAGAAGAGCCCACTTGCTTAACTTCATTTAAACCTGTTAGCCCCTTTTTCTTCAGCATATAATTTAAGTTTACCCAGCCGCTAAGCCAGCCGCTGCTTTTGGAGATGTTAACTTCAACTCCTTGAATATCCTGGTATTCATTGTTCACCCATTCGTCGTGATAAATGCTGGATTGAGAGGAATAATATGTTAGCTCGCCATGCTGACCCGTTATATCTTTGTAATAACCTGAAAGTCTTAAAGTATAATTCTGCAAAAAGTTGTATGCAATTCCCAACTCGTAAGCAATAGTTCGCGGCGGCTCAAGATTTGGGTTAGACATTTCGTACAAACCTTGTTTATCATATCTGTAACGGAATTGGAACATTGTGTAGTACGGAGGGTTGGAGCGGAAGTGACCGTAGTTAAAATAAAATTTTGAATTTTCAGTTACCGGGAATGAAATTCCAAGTCGCGGACTTAATGTTAAAAAGTTTTTTACCGGCTGTAAAAATCCAGGATGAGTTTTATCATATTCATACCATACATCCCAAATATAGGATTTGCCCGCATTTAAATAATCGAACAGCGAGTTTGTTACATCTTGCGGACTGTAAACGTCATTAGCAAAAGGATCGCTTGGCCATAACGCCGCCGCCATTGTAATAGTAATCCATTCTCAATCCAAGATTCGCAATTATTTGATTATAATTTAATTGATCTTGAATATAAATTCCCGTTTGACTTGGTTTTCTATTGTAATTGAACTCATAAGTATTGTAAGCGTTAGTATTCCATTTTTCCCATAAATGATGATTGAGATGAATAAGATTATATTCAATGCCGCCTTTAATAAAATTATGATTGTCTATTTGGGAAGCTATATCAAATTTAGCCTGATACTGATGGGTTTTTGAATTATCATAAAGGTCGCCTTCTTTTCCTCTGAATCTAAATTCTTCCAATCCATAAATCGCATCATAAGACCAAGGATATTTAAATCCATTTACAGTGTGATTGCCGGCGTACTGCAATCTTCCGTATGGAGATTCATCTACCGGAAAAGGACCAAAATAAGTTACAAGACTTGTATCTCTATTATCTCCCGTGGGTGTATTATTTGAAATTAATAAATGGTTCGCTGTGAGTTCATAATAAGTTGATGGACTTAAAACTTGGTTTAGCGTTAAGCCGGTCATTAAAGTTGTTTGATTTAGAATTGGAAAGAATGGAGGATCATACCAATATGTAACGTTATTATCATCGCTGCTTCTATCGCTTTCAATAAAATCATCAAGATTATTTTGCGCCATAAAACCGCCTTTATTAGCTGCGTCAGGCTTATCTCCAAAAGCAGGTCTTATTGGGCTTACGCCTATCTGTCTTTTCCAAAGTCCGTTAAAGGTTAGAGTAATACTTTTGGCTGGAAAAGTTTTTAAAGTAAGAAGAGTGGTAGAAGTCATATCTTTATCTAAAGAAACAGGAATTATATAATACCTTTCCTTTGTATTATTCGAAATGTAAAAAGTTGCGTCGCCTAAAAAGCCTTGCACAAAAGGAATAGGTCCGCCGAAACCACCGTCAAAATTCCAATCATTATTTGCTTCCTTTCGGCTGTGCGAGGCAAATAATTTTCGCTGTTCGTCAGAAACAGAATGTCCTAATTTTGCAAGTCCTTCATAATCCGGTTCAGTCATAAAATACCATGCACTGAATAAATAAAAATCTAACGGAGTGGCCTGCATTTCGGGATTTTTATCATTCCAATTTTCTGCAAGACTATTCCAGCCGTCAAAGCTGCGCGGTTTGTTGGGCAGCTTGTTACTTGGAATTCCTTCAAATGAAATTGCGGGATCTAAATATTCAGAGAGCAAATCATTATGCGGATCATACAAAGATTGCCCGAATCTTCTTACGTGAGATTGATCAGTTGAAATTGTAAATGTGCCGTGATAGCCGTCTTTGCTTCCGCTTTTTGTAGTGATATTAATTAAGCCGGATCGAAAATTTCCATACTCGGCATTATATCCGCCTGAAAGAAGCGAAACCTGATCGATGGCGCTGAGCGGAACACTAGTTTCAGCGTTGCCGACTGCAGCGTTGTTAAATGAAAGCCCGTTTACCATTGCGCCTGTTTGGTCTGCGCTGCCGCCGCGGATTGATAGAAAACCATTGTCAGTAGAAACTCCGGGTAATTTTTCCAAGAAAGAATTTATTTCTCTAATACCTGAAGCCGCTTGAATATCGTTACTTGAAACTACCATTTGGGTATTTGAAACTTCTTTATGCAGATCATCTTTTTTAGCTGTTACCACAACTTCTTCACCCTGAATAACAGTGGACTGCATCTCAATTTCCATTTTAGTTAAGCGGTCGGCGGAAACAATTACGTCTTCAATTATTTGAGATTTATAGCCGATCATTGAAGCTTTAATATTGTAAGTTCCAACCGGAACGTTTACAATAAAAAAGTTTCCTTCAAGATCACTTGCGGCTCCAAGACCCGTATTCATTACAATTATGTTTGTTCCGCCAAGTAGTTCTCCCGTATCAGCATCCTTTACAACTCCGACAATTCTACTTCTGGTCTGCGCATTAATTCCAGGAAAAAGAGATGAAAGAATTAAGACAGAAAAAAATAAAATAATTAAATGGCGAAGCTTTCCTCGTCTCATTTTTACTCCCATAAATAAAAGTTTATTTATTAATTTTGTCATAATAATAAAAATTTAAAATTCAACAATTCATTCTATTTTTTTAATCATTAAATAATTGCTGATAAAATTCATGTTTCTGTTAAATAATTCGCTGCTTATTCTATCCTGATTATCGTAAGCGCCCTTCCAGGGAATATTCTCATCATTTTTTACTTTAAACTTTTCTTTTTTAGAAATCCATCTGCCCTGAGAATCTTGAGCTTCAATTATATGTTTTATTTTTTCTTCCAGCTTTAAAATCGAATCTTCATTTATATTTTTTTTTGATTCATCTAATTTTAGTTCTTCAATATATTTTTTTCTTTCCTCGCTCGTAATTTTATTATATCGTTCAAAAGTATGTTTGATTGTATCATCCAGATTTTGTTCGTAGCCGTAAGTTGTTCGCCTCTCTTCGCTAAGCTCTTCAAGGGATGAAACCCTAATTCTTCCTCTGTCATAATACAGTGGTTTGTTAGTTACTAACTCCGCAAACCTGGGATATTTGCCATTAGGCATCCTAACGATATTAAGCCATAAAAATGCATCATGTATAGGATTCAAAATATTTTCATCACCCGCAATTAAATAAATATCCATTAAAGAATTTATATTTCTAACAGTTACAATGGGACAAACAGAAGGGGGTTCAAAAGTGCGCGCCCAAGCAGGCTGAAGAAATTCATTATACTGCTGCGCCCATCCGGATTGGGGCGGCGGTAACTGCGATCTATCGATGTAACGCGCCGCTTTTTTTATTGATTCGAGATATTCTTTATTCTTATAATTTTTATAGGCGTCAATCATTACATCAATGCAGTCGTTTATTCCGCCGTCATTAAAAGTTGCATAATCATGATAATTATTTTGTTTGGGATAATGATGAGGCCAGCCGCCAAGTTCAAGCTGACTTTCCAACATCATGTTCAGCGCTTTGCTAATAGCTTTTTCCACTTCATTATTTTTAGTTGTTTGATTAAACGCCATTAAAAATCTAATTGCACCCTGTGTTTGATTATCATCAAAACTAACAGTTTGATCTTTTTCTGGATTATTAAAATGAATTTTATGATCCCATCCGCCGAATTTATTTTGCCCTTTTACTAACGCCATCGCCGCATCTTCGGCGTATTTTAAAAACATATTATTTTTTGTTGCGTGATAAGCATTTAAAAAAGTGTAGCCCACAGCAGGCGTGCCGGGCATTTGAACTTCAATTGTTTCGCTGTCGGTTTTTCCTTCTCCCCATTTTTCACCGGTCTGTAAAGAATAGTAATAAACATATCCGCCATGGATAGAAAGCGAATGAAAATATTCAGCGCCTTTTAACAATGCCGTTTCCGCTTTATCTCTTAAATTATTTTGAGAAGAAATCGGAACACTAAAAAGAAAAATTATTATTGTTATTAATATTTTACGCATCAAAAAATTTACTTTAAAAGGATCATTTTTTTAGTTTGAAAAAATTCACCGGCTTGCAAACGATAAAAATAAATTCCGCTTGGTAGAAGCGAATTGCTATTCCCAATTATATCGGAAAACTCAACTTCATATTCGCCTACAGCTTTTTCTTCATCAACGAGAGTTGCAATTTTATTTCCCAAGACATCATAAACTTTTAATTGTACGGACAAGGAATGCCTTTTTTCAACAATTGGAATCTCAAATTTAATTTTAGTTGCTGGGTTAAAAGGATTCGGATAATTTTGATAGAGTATAAAATTTTCGGGCTGTGAAATATTTTTATCTCTAACTTCAGTGGGATTAGTTAGGAGCAGACCATTAATATAATTTTCAATCATGGTATAACCATCTGTAGTAAACAGTCTTGCATCCGAAGAATCATTTGGATTTAAACTATTTGCAATTTCCCAGTCGTCCGGCATTCCATCATGGTCACTGTCAGTTGGGGGTTCCGTTGATTCCAATAAAGGATAACCGCCCACATCATTTGGAGAATCGATTATTCCTTTATTTCCGCCGTTGTATGTGGCGCCGAAAGGAGCTAACCCTGTTTTCACTTCATTAATAATTCTTAAATCAACCGAATCTCTTTTGGGGAAATAAGCTCCGGCAAATTCCAAAACTGAATTGTAAGCTTCTTCAGCGGTTTCAGTTTTAACAGAATCAAATGGAAGCGGGATGATAGATCGAATCGAATCCAGCGGCGCATGGTCCGGCTGAACTCCGCCGTTCCAATTATCGGCGGTAACATCGGCGTTGCCTTCAATAAAATTTCCATCAATAAACCATTGGCTGTATCCCGCGGAAGGATTAAAATCTTCAGAAGGATTTACAATTCTATATTGCTTATTGCCTGAACTTGTAGCCGGACCCGGTTTAAAATAATTATTAACCATATTGTAATTTCCGGATTCGCCGCCGTAAGCGCTGTTAAATCCCCAATTAAAAATTACATTATTTCTAAAATCGGCTAACTCGGTTTCATGAGTTGTAGTGTAGCGCGCGCCGTTAAATCGCGGGTTGCGGCTGGTATTATCCGCAATTAAATTATGATGAAATGTAGCTCCTGCGCCGCCCCAAATACCGCCGTAGCCATGATCGCCTTTGCTGTGAAAAGAATGATAAAGGCTCTCGCCATTTATACACCACTGCATAGTAAAATTTTTATTGTCATACCAGCTTCCGTTTTCATCAATAGCCCAGCTCATCGAACAATGATCCAAAATAACATTGTGGAGTTCTCTTCCCCAAAATGAATCATCTTCAATCTTATTCACATCGCCCAATCTAAAACGGATGAAGCGAACTATTATATTATTAGCCTGCAATACAACCGGATAATCGCGAATGCAAATTCCATCTCCTGGAGCTGTTTGTCCCGCGATAGTTAAATTATCGTATTTAATTCTTAAAGCGGATTTTAATTGAATTGTGCCTGAAACTTTAAATACAATAATGCGCGGATAATTTTTACCAAGCGCGTCGCGAAGACTTCCCGCCCCTGAGTCATTTAAATTTGTTACCTCCAAAACTTTTCCGCCTCTTCCTCCGGTTGTATGTCTTCCAAAACCTTCGGCGCCGGGGAAAGCTAATTGCTGTGCATTTATTTCAGATGAAATAAAAAAAGTTATAAAAATTATTATTAAAGGATGGAATATTTTTTTCATAAAATCATATTGTACAAAATAATTAATAAGTAAAGCCGCGGCTTTCATAATTTATTTATTAGGAAGAATTATTTTTTATTGTTATGAAGTATAAGCGGGCTGAAATAGAAACTGAAATTGTAATAGCGAAAAATGTTGATCGAAGAAATTATAATGAAGCATCTGCGTATCTTAAAATAAAATTCTACAGATGCTTCACAAAAAATAATTACTTCAATTACTTCATTAACATCATTTTTCTAACGCTTGAATTTTGTCCTGACTCTAACTTAAAGAAATAAACTCCTGAACTTAAATTAGAAGCATCAAAATTAACTTCATGATAGCCCGCGGTTAATTCTTTATTGGCAATCAAAACATTCACAACCTGACCAAGTACGTTGTAAACCAGCAAGTTTGTCGAAGCTGCTCTTCCTAAATTGAAAGTAATTTTTGTAGCTGGGTTAAATGGATTTGGATAATTTTGATTTAATGTAAAACCAACCGGGGAGTTAATGTTGTTATCATCAACATCTGTAAGCCATGTTTCCCATTCAGATTTTTTAGAAGGGAACCAATTTAAATCACCTACCGGAAATCCTCCTTGTGAACCGGTATAAGCCATGCTTGAAGTTTGATAAGAAGCATCCAATGTATCAATCCAATATTTTATTGGACGACGATCCATATCATCAGTTGCCTGATTCCAGCAATTGCAAGGAGTGTTTTTAGTTTTATCACCGCCTGTTGGGCTGACATACCAGCGCATTAAATTGGTCATTAAATCTTGAGTATTAGCAAACATGGGATCGGGAATTTCAGTAAAAGCATTTACAGAGTCAGCTCCTAAGCGGCTGTTTATATGCCATGATAGAGGAGAACCCGCAACAATGGGCTCTGCCGTATGCTCGTCAAAGAAAGCCTGACCTTCAGCAGAAATAGCATAAAAATTATTACTTACTGTCCATTCAGTTGAATCGTTAGGAGCTGTAAAAATCCACATCATTCTATTTAAATCGTTAGGATATTTTTCGCCGGTGTTAGCCCATTCAGCTGCTCTTGTAGCGTCGGTTGAATCTGCGCCAGAAGCGAAAGCATCTTTAAACAAATTATTTGTAATAATAACTTTGCTTCCCACATTTCCCAGAGAAAGAAGTCCATGGAATCCCATTCCATTATACATTGTGTTATGATCAATCCGCGTATATTTAATGTTTCCGGTCCCTTCAATTGGGTTACTGAAATTATAATGTCGAACAACGCGATCTTGATAGTTTGTCCAGGTATTATTTATTAAAATTAATGAATCAACCGCCGAAGCTCTTAAATCAATACCTTTACCGGCGCCAAAGTTTGAAGTGCTTAAAGCTCCTAAGTTTGTGAAAATACTGTTGGTAATTCTGATTGTTCCTGTTGTTGCTTCGCATCTAATAACCTGGCCTGCAGTGTTAGAGAAAACGCAATTATCAAGAATGATGTTTGAGCCCGGGTTATCATTTCTAATAATTCCGCCCTGCACGTTATTAAAGTTTGAATCGATAGGCTCAAAATATCCTGTTAAAGCGATATTTGTCATTTCAAGGCTTCCGCCCCTCAATCTTGTAAAATATCCAGGAGGATTCTGCGGCGTTGAGCCTGTACCTGAAGGATATAAATAAATAATTGCTTTCTGATCATTTGAAGATCTCATTCGCAAGGTTGTAAGATTTTCAACGTAGTATACTTCCTGACTTATATATAATCCGCCCCCTTCCAATTCATAAACTCGGTCCGCAACAACACCGTTTGCTGTTGTATCCGCTTTAATCTGTGTAATTAATTCTGATGCCGGTGTTCCATTGTACGGTATTAATTGTACAACACTTTGCCCGAAAGCAATGCCCGACGCGAGAACAAAAAGAATAAAAAGTAATTTATATCTGTTTCTCATGACGCCTCCTGATGGTTATTATATATTATTGTTAATTAGTAATTACAAGAACTATTAAAATTTAAAGCCTTGACTTAAACGGGTGTGTAAAAACCTCGTATTATCACTTCAACCTAAGGGAAACACCTCCGGAATAACTTTGCTATTATTTTCACGCAGCTTCTTAAACAGTAGGAGCTAAAAATCAAATGTTTAAAGGTCAACTCTTACTCCAAACTCGGCAGTAAGCCCATATCTTTGTCTATTACGTAAAACCTGATACCCTTCAACACTGTTGTCTAATAAAACATCATCTTTAAGATTGGTAAGATTATTTACATTTAACTGAAGAGATAAATAATCGGTTAATTTTTGTTTTAGAGCTAAATCAATTCTATCATATCCTTTTATAACTCTGTCACTGTATCCCTTTGCTGAAAAAGTTGCGAAATAATTTGATTGGTGGAATAGAGAAATTCTTCCGGAAAATCCGCCGATGTCATAACCTAAAGAAATGTTGCCGAAAAATTTCGGCTGATTTTCTAATTGTTCTTTATAAACCACTGCCCGTTCGTGATATTCCGGCAATGGCGGAAATCCCGGAATGGTAATGTAAACTGTATCAGTTACAGATCTAACTAAATGAGTTTCGGAACGAATTATAGAAGCATTGTAGCTAAGCACTATATTTTGAAGAAGTCCGGGTAAAAATGTAAAATTAATTTGATGCTCTAATTCAAATCCCCAAACCTTGGATGGACTTGGCGAGTTGTATGGAATGGTTAATTGATAAGTTCCCTGATGCAATGTTTTAGTATCCAAACCAAGCTGCTGAAACAAAATATTTCCCTGGGTATTAATTTGATTAAGCATGTGATACATATCTGTAATTTCTTTGTAGAAAGCTGAGATAGAAA
The DNA here is from genome assembly GCA_963782985.1 of uncultured Bacteroidota bacterium. Classification (GTDB taxonomy): domain Bacteria; phylum Bacteroidota; class Ignavibacteria; order Ignavibacteriales; family Ignavibacteriaceae; genus CAVSWT01. Next base: position 568,882 of record CAWALU010000006.1, on the reverse strand, counting down.
GCAAACCAATTTCATTTCCATAAAATGAAGTGTTGATTTCAAAGTTCCAGGCTTTAGCAGTTTTTAATTTTGGATTACCAACAATCAATTGCTTATTGCCGCCTATTGCCGCCGGGCGCCATGCAAACAAAGTATTAAGCCTCATATTAAAGTCGGGGCGGGCAAGCGCGCGGTATGCGGCTAATCTTACGCTCATAAAATCCGTAAGTTTTATATTGAAATGTAAGTGAGGTAAAACAATTGTTTCTTGATAGTCAGAAGTTGTATCTCTAGTAACTAATGCAATTGAAGGAAACCCGCTTGCCTGTTGTTTAGAATATCTATTTAAATAATGATTATTTTCTTGCTCGACTCTAACCCCAAGAATGGCTGTTACACTTTGCCCAAATTTAAAAGTGTTCATTGCAAATGCGGAAGTAACTGCTTCTTTGATATCATAAAAATAAGCGGCAAAAGTAGGATCATCATAATATTCTTTAGTCTGTCCGGTTTTATTTATTCCGTTTTTATTCAGATCATACCATTGACGTAGTTTATCCCTATTAATTAAAGGATATAATTTATACAAATCATTCACTTCCCAAGATTGCGGATCGGGGTTAAGAAATTCAACAAAGGAAACAGTGTTATTTAAATTGTTCTGAAGATATCTTTGGTAGAAAGCATCGAAATAAGATCCGAGTAAATCTTTAGGGACGATAGTTCCATTGGAAAGTCTTTCATAAGGCTGCCAATATCCGAGATAATATGGTGAAAAATTTTCTTTCTGGTTATTAAATCTATTTTTTGATTTATACTTACCGCCGATTTTAAATTCCCCAGCGAACCAACCATCAACGGTGTAATCTTTTGTAAGATTTAAGAAAGCCGCTTTATCTTTATCTAAATTATCCTGAGAACGGTAATACGCACCGGCTAAAGTAGCGGCTCTAAAATTATTGAAGGCATAATCAACTAATTTTTCAGGATGATCTTCTAAACGGGGCGGTGTTTGCATTCCTGAATGAGCTGCTGTATCAGAAGATTCGCTAAAATCTAATTGATAATCATAAGGATATTCTGTATTGGATTGAGCAAAGGATAAACTCCAATTAACTTTAAACCGAAAAGATTATTATTCCCAGTTAAAGCGCTGCTGAAAGTTTTTATTTCTTGTTCCCTATCGCGGAAAATATAAGTAACCCCGCCCTGATATTGAGTTTCACCGCCGCCGTTGGGGTAATCTCTGGAGTGAGTAATGTAATCTCGCTTTGTGCTGTTGAAAGAATTATTAAATTTTATATTTCCGTCGTCAGGGGTATTAAAATCAAGAATTAAATTTAAGCCGTTTCTTTTCCTAATTTCATCCGTATAGCTAAGTCTAAACTCATCAATAAAATAAGTATGCTCAACATTATTTTGGCTGTATTCAATATCAGCTATTTCGTTGCTCCTAATTTTATTTTCTAGATTACCGTTTAATTGTACACCCAATAAATCTTCAAAAAACCTTTCACCATACTTTAAAGAAAAATCATATTGCTTTGCTGAGTTGGTTAAATCATTATAACCGCCTTTAAGAGTTGCTCTTATTTCACGAAGCGAGGGAGCTTTTTTGGTTACCAAATTTATGCTTCCCGCAATTGCATCAGCGTCTTTATCAGGAGTTAACGCTTTATATAATTCAATACCAGCTAAAGAGCTTTGAGCAATAGCGCTTAAATCAATTCCTCTTCCCAGCGCATCGGTGGAAGGAATTCTTACTCCATCCAAAGTTACAGCTGTATATTTATCGCTCATGCCTCGCAACACTACTTTGCTTGCTTCACCGCCTGAGCGCGTTAAAGAAACGCCAGGCAGACGACCAATAGATTCAGCGGCATTCGCATCTGGAAGTTCTTGAATTTTCTGTTCTGAAATAACATTGATAATTGTGTTGGAAGATAACTGCTGGTTTATTGCCGCCACCTGACCTTGGGCTTGCCCCGTTACAACTACAGTTTCACCTTCAATAATATCGGCATTTAAATTTATATCCACCTGAACCGTTTGATCATCCTTTACATTAATCTGAAGTTCCTTTGATCGATAACCAATGTAAGTAATTTTTAGTGTTTGATTTCCCAAAGGAGCATTTGCAATTCTATATTCCCCTTCAAGATTTGTTGCGCTGCCTATTGAAGTGCCGGTAAAAAAAACATTAGCGCCCACTAATTTTTCACCGGAAAGTGAATCTGTAATCGTTCCCTTAACAATCCCCTGACCAAAATTTGCAGTAGCTAATAAAATAATAGCTATTGAAATGTTTTTTAGTAGAGACATTACTCTCATACAAACTCCTTTGATAAATTCAAATAATAATTTATGGCAGTAAAGACATAAGGGCTGTTAAACGAAATTAAAATAATTTTTAGCGTTGTAGTAAGAAACGTTTTTAATAAGCGGTGAAATTAATTCTTCGTCATTTGGAATAAGTCCTTTTTCAATATCTTCACCAATAATATTACAAAGTATTCTTCTAAAATATTCATGCCGGGAAAAGGATAGGAAACTTCTGGAATCAGTTAGCATCCCTACAAATCTGGCTAGCAAGCCCATGTTTGATAAAGCATTTAACTGTTTTTCAATTCCGTCCTTCTGATCTAAAAACCACCAGCCGCTGCCGTATTGCAGTTTGCCGGGAATTGTGCCGTCTTGAAAATTTCCAATCATTGTGGCAAAAACTTCATTGTCGCGCGGATTGAGATTATAAAGAATTGTTTTAGCTAGATTATCTTCTTCATCTAATTTATTTAGAAATTTTGAAAGCGGAATTGCAACTTCAAAATCACCTATTGAATCATAACCGGTGTCAGCGCCAAGTTTATTGAACATTCTTGTATTATTATTTCTTAATGCGCCGATATGAAATTGCTGAGCCCATTTTTTTTCGTTATCCATCAAACCAAATTCATAAAGCATCGCTGATTTGAATTTTAATATTTCTTCAACTGATAATTTATTTGATGTTAATATTTTTTGAAAAATATTTTCAACTTCAGGCGAAGTGTAATCATCAGCGTAAGCAGTTTCAATTCCGTGATCTGACAATCGGCAGCCATTTTCATGAAAAAAATCATGACGCATTTTTAAGGCGTCCAAATACTTTTTAAAATTATTAATTCCGATGTTCGTTACTTCCTGCAAACGATTAAACCAATTATGAAACTGAGAAAGGTTTTCCACCGCCATTCCTTTGTCGGGACGAAAAGCTGGATAAACTTTTAAATTTCTATATCCATTAATATTTGAATTATGATCCTTTTTAATTTTCTGGTGATGCTCTAAATTATCAAGCGGATCGTCTGTAGTGCAAACAACTTCTACATTAAATTGCTTCAACAAACCTTTTGTACTAAACTCATCTTTTTGTAAAAGTTGATTGCAATGGTCATAAATTTCTTTGGCGGTGTCTCTATTTAAAAGCGTGTTTTCAATTCCGAAGGGTTTTTGAAGTTCCATGTGAGTCCAATGATACAAAGGATTTCTAACAGTGTCCGGAACAGTTTCAGCCCAAGCTTTGAATTTTTCCCAATCGCTCGAATTACCGGTAATAAATTTTTCATCCACTCCGTTAGCGCGCATAGCCCGCCATTTATAGTGATCGCCCTTAAGCCAAACTTCGGTAATAGTTTCAAATTTTTTATTTGCGGCAATTTCATTTACTGGAAGATGATTATGATAATCAATTATGGGAAGCCCGGCGGCGTAAGTATGATACAAATATTCGCTTGTATTATTAGTAAACAAAAAGTTTGAAGTTAAAAAGGAGTTTGTTTTTTCTGAAATTTTATTTGATATCATGTTTGTTAATTTATTTATGTAATAATTTAGTTGGGCTGAAAATTGGAATTATCTTTTATACAGCTTCGCCACACAACTCACATTTTCCAAGTTTACTTAACCGATTAAGTAACCGATACATTTATCGCTGCTTAATTTGCAAAAAAAATATTTATAAGTCAAGTAACGCCAGGTATATTATATTTCAATAATTATTAAAAGAGATAGTAAAATTAAATACGCGGTCAGGTCTAAGTTTTATAACATTCATTTATTCCTCATTATTTTAATTATAATTTATTAAATTACTTCGGTTTCTTCCCCTAAAATATTTTTCATCTTTAAAGGAAAAAATGGATACTCCGGGAAAATCAGAATCTTATATAAAACTTGAAGAAGAAAATAGGCGGCTGAGAACTGCAATAGAAGAATTATCAGCGCTGAACGAAATATCCACAGCCATTTCATCAACCCAGCCTTTAGAACAAATAATCGATCTCATCGTTAGAAAGTGTGTGAAAAATATAAAGGTGGAGCAGGGGGTGGTTATGCTTATGGATGAAAAAGATCAAAACAGACCTTTTCGCACTATGGTTAGAAAACAGGATTCAGTTTCAAGTATTTTACCTTTTCGCTTTGATTCACAATTAACCGGATGGATGTTAAAAAATAAAACGCCCCTCCTTATAAACAATCTTGAAAATGATAATCGATTTCAATATTTGACTCATGAAGATTTTCCCATTCACTCTTTACTGAGCGTGCCGATGATTGTGAAAGGAAAAATGATTGGGCTGCTAACAGTATTTAATAAAAAAACAGAATCCGGTTTTTCAAATAATGACCAAAGACTATTAGGAATTATCGCTGCGCAGTCAGCGCAGGTAATAGAAAATGCACGCCTCTACCATGAAGAACAGTCTCTGATGCATCTGCAGGAAGAAATGCGGCTTGCCTATGAAATTCAAATAAACCTATTACCCAAAACTTCACCAATTGCAATAGGATATCAAATTGCCGGAAAAAGCATTCCAGCTAAAGATGTCGGGGGTGACTATTTTGATTTTATAAAGATTGATGAAAGTAGAATTGCTTTTTGTATTGCTGATATTTCCGGCAAGGGAATTCCAGCCGCAATATTAATGGCAAATCTTCAGGCGTCTCTGCGCGGGCAAACAAAACTTGACCGCCCTTGCAAAGATTGTGTTTCTTTTGCCAATGAAATTCTTTTTCATAATACTTCCCCCACTAAATTTGCAACTCTTTTTTATGCCATTTTAAACACACATACAAGTGAAATAACTTATTGCAATGCCGGACATAATGAACCCTTCCATTTTTCTGCAAATAATGATCTGAATAGGTTGTCAACCGGCGGAATGGTTGCCGGTGTGGTTGATTCAGTCATATTTGAAGAAGAAACATTCCCAATTAATATTGGGGAAATTCTTGTTTTATTTTCCGATGGAATAACGGAAGCTATGAACAGAATAGAGGAAGAGTTTGGTGAATCAAGACTGAAGGAAATAATTCTTAACTATAAAAACGAATCAGCGGAAAAATTAATTGAAATAATTTTAAATGAAGTAAACACTTTTTCTGAGAACTCTCTTCAAATGGATGATATGACTTTGATTGTAATTAAAAGAGAAAATTAAAATTCACAAGTCAACTTTTCAGTTTTATGGCTTAACTCAGACGAAATTTTAATGGGCTAAGAAAGGAAAAACAAAAATGTTTATGCGATTTTTGCAGCTAAAAGTTAATTCAAAATCAGTCGATGATTTTAAGTCCTTTTATAAAGATACAATCTTTCCCAAATTGCAAGAGATGCCAGGATGCTTATTTGCCGGTCTAATTAGCTCGCAGGTAAATAATGAATTTATTTCACTAACTTTTTGGCAAACTTTATTTCAGGCGGAAAATTATGAAAAGCAGGGAGTTTTTAAAAATCTTTTTGATAAAGCAAAACCATATCTGTCAGAATCAAACGAATGGAAAATACAATTATCTGACAACATGGAACTTGAATACAAGCCGGTAAATGAGGAACCTGAAATAAAAAAATATTCGGTTAAAGCTCATAGTAATATTAATAAGGATTTTAATTTGAGCGATACTAACTTTTTCGTAAGAATTGTTTCTGCAAAAATACAAGAAGGAAAAGTAGGTGAATTTAAAAATATTTACACGAATGTTATTATTCCAGGATTAAAACTCGTTAATGGCTGCCGATATGTTTATTTAATTGAAAGTATAAATAAAGATGACGAATTTATTTCTTTAACAATTTGGGATAATAAAAAAGACGCTGATGATTATGAGGCAAGCGGAAAATACGAGGAGCTGGTTGAAAAAATTAGACATACATTTTCCCAGTTTTATTTATGGAAAATGTCGCTGGAAAAAGATTTCAATGCGAAAGTTCAAACAACGGAAGATTTAAAAGTTGAACACTACAATTTAGTAACCGGAAAAAGTTTTAACAAATAAAATGATAAACTCTTTGATTCTTCATTATAAAGTTTTAGAGAAGCTCGGAGAAGGGGGAATGGGCATTGTCTATCTTGCCATGGATTCTAAACTCGAGAGAAAAGTTGCCATAAAATTTCTACCTCGCCATATTTCTAATGATTCTGAAGAAAAAGAAAGATTTAAGATTGAAGCAAAGGCGGCTGCTTCAATGAATCATCCTAATATAGCTACAATTTATTCTATTGAAGAAACTGAAGAGCAAACTTTTATAGTAATGGAATATGTTGAAGGAAAAGAATTAAAAGAAATTGTAAAGGGTGAAAGTGTTAATCCCCTGCAAACCGATGAAATAATAAATTATGCAATTCAAATAGCCGAAGGTCTACAAGCCGCACATAGGAAAGGAATAGTACATAGAGATATAAAATCTTCAAATATTTTAGTTACAAATGAAAATAAAATTAAAGTAATGGATTTTGGACTTGCTCAAATAAAAGGTGTAAAATATGCTGCTGCATCCGAATCTACAGCGGGCACTACGCCTTATATGTCGCCTGAACAATTAAAGGGAGAAGAAATTGACCAGCGGACAGATGTTTGGTCATTCGGAATTGTGTTGTATGAAATGATAACGGGTGAGCTACCATTTACCGGCGAATACGACCAGGCAATTTCCTACTCAATAATTAGCGAAAAAGAAAAGCCGGTTTCAGCTTTTAGGGAAGATATTCCCGCTAAATTAATTTCAATAGTGGAAGCATGTCTTGCCAAAGAAAAAGAAAAAAGATATAATAATTCCGATGAAATTTTGGAAGAGCTGCAGTCAATTAATAAAATGCAAGAATTGACTGCTGAACGTGATATAATAAATACTAATTCAAATAATAAGAAAAAAACATTTATAATTTCTGTGTCTGTAATAGTTTTTATGATTGCTGCTTTTTCAGTTTGGAATTTTTTAATTAATAATAAATCAGATATAAATTCTGAAAGTATATCGATAAAAAGAATTGCGGTACTTCCCTTTACGAATATTAATAATAACCCTGATGTTGATTTTTTAAGTTTTGCTTTAGCTGATCAAATTATAAATTCACTTGCGTATGTAAAAGATGTGCTAGTACGTCCTTCCAGCGCTATTCGTAAATATCAAAATAAAGTAGTTGACCCGGCAGAAGTTGCTCAGCAATTAAATGTAGAGTATATCCTCTCAGGAAGTTTTCAAAAAGAATTAGGCAAAATTCGACTCAATTTAGAATTAGTAGATACGCGGACAAATAATTTAATATGGCATGAGGGAATAGAAGAAAAATATTTGAACGCTTTTAAAATTCAAGATATAGCATCAGAAAAGGTTGTCACCGGTTTAAAATTGGAATTTACATCCGGAAAAACTTTAATTAAACCTAAAGATATTTCAAATGATCCTTTAGCCTACGAATATTTTTTGCGGGCTGTAGCATATCCCGTTAGCAATGATGGAAATTTTACGGCCATTGAGTTATTAAAAAAATCATTACAAATAGATTCTCTTTTTTCGCCTGCGTATTCTGAGTTAGGATATCGCTATCACACTCTTGCAACTTACGATTTATCAGAAAGGGAAAAATTAAAAGACGCTGAAATTGCATACGAAAAGGCTCTCTCTATAAATGGTGAATCCCTCTCCGCATTAGGAAATCTTTCAGCGATATATACAGAAACAGGCAAAACTTTGAAGGCAGTAGAATTAATAAGACGGGCTTTAAAAATAAATCCAAATAAAGCTGAAGCACATTTTTGGCTTGGATATAATTATAGATATACAGGGTTGTTGGATAAATCGGCTTTTGAAATGGAAACAGCGCTTAAATTAGATCCTTCCAACGTAAGGTTTCGTTCTATAGGCGTTACCTATTTGTATCAGAATAAATTGCAAAAAGCGTTTGAAGCTTTAAATCTTGATAAAGGATCGCCCTACAGTACGGCTTTTCAAGGTCAAATTTATTTAAAGCAAAACAAAAAAGATTCGGCATGCGGCATATTTTAAAAAGGTAATTGAAATAGAGGCGAACGGCACTTTGGGTCTATGGGCAAAATCTATGCTCAATTTTATTAAGGGAAACAAATTCGAGGGTCTGAAGGCGCTTAAAAAATTGGAAACATCAAATGTTTTTGATGCCGAGCAGATTTATAATTACGCCAATTTATACGGTCTTTATGGTGAAGAAAAAAATTGCGTCAGGCTTTTAAAAGAGCTATTGATGGGGGCTACTTTTGTTATCCCTATATGTTAAAAGATTCTTTTTTAGATCCAGTTAGAAATGATACTGAATTTAAAAAAGCTTTGGCTTCTGCAAAACTTAAATATGAAGAATTCAAAAAATCTGTAAAAGAATAAATATTTAATGTTAATTCTTTTAAATAAAAACATATTATTATTAATATTTAATTCTAACCAGTACATCTTCAATTGCTCAAAATAATGTTATTGATATTTGGAATGGAAATATTCCTGGTTCAATTAAAAATGATACGATTCAAGAAGAAATATTTTATATAAACAATAATGAACCGAGAGTAAAGAATGTTATAAATCCCACTTTAACTGTCTTTAAACCTAAGAAAAAAATTACAAATGGAACAGCCGTTATAATCTGTCCCGGAGGAGGTTACGAAAGGCTTGCTATTTCAAAAGAAGGTGATCCGATAGCTGAATGGCTTAATAATTTTGGAATAACTGTTTTTGTTTTAAAATATAGATTGCCAAATGATTTAACAATGAAAAACAAAAGTATTGGTCCTTTACAGGATGCACAAGAATCTATAAGAATAATTAGACGCAGTGCAAATAAATATGGAATCGATCCGAATAAAATAGGAGTTATGGGTTTTTCTGCTGGCGGACATCTTGCGTCAACATTAAGCGTGCATTTTGATGACGTTGTTTATGATTCGGATACTACCAATGCTCGCCCCAATTTTTCAATATTAATTTATCCGGTAATTTCTATGAAGAATGAAATTACACATGCAGGTTCGAGAAAATATTTGTTGGGTGTAAACCCGGATAAAAAAACTATTCAGTATTTTTCTAACGAACTCCAAGTTAATGAAAGAACTCCACCCGCTTTTTTAGTCTGTGCTGAAGATGATAAATCAGTGCCGGTTGAAAATAGTATAAATTATTTTTTGGCTCTTAAAAAATTTAATATCCCCTCTGAACTCCATATTTACGAAAACGGCGGACACGGATTTGGGCTTGCCAAAAATATGGGAACTGTTTCCAATTGGACTAAAGCCTGCATTGATTGGTTAAAAGAAGAACAAATTATTCCCTAAAGCTTTTTAGTAAGTCTACTTCAATTATTTTTATAAGTTCTAATCCAAATCATTGTTCTATTAAAGTCTTTAGTTAATCAATTGCAGCCTTACGAAACAACAAACCCGAACTGACAAACAACATTGCGAAAAAAATATGCCCAATCACGAAAAAGGATGTGCTTTTTACATCGCCATGTGGTTCCAAAATAAATATCGCAATCAAAAAAATTATTATTTGAACAGCGGCCATAATGAATAATGTGGTTGACATTCCTTTTGGCCGACCATGAGCTATAAAGGCGCCAATAATTCCTATAAATGGCACGCCGTAATACATAATGTTGGCTGGGTTGTTTTCATTTCCTATTATACCAACAGCAAGATTAACCCAAATTAGTAGAAGAGATGCACCAACAGCAATACCCACTGCCACCCGAAACATAGTTGCATTCATCTTTTGCGATAGCAGCACATAAGCAAGTCCAGTACTTATTAGAAGAAAACCGGCAATTATAAAATCGAAAAAACTCCATTTAACCTCATCGGTGAATTGCATTGCAATTAGGGGAATCAACAATAAGAACGCTGTTAACAGTAAAATGACAGTCATCTGTTTATAGAATTTACGACCTGAATTCATAAAAATTACCTCTCGTTATTTTGGTTTTTAATTAAAAGTACTTTGCATAACAAAGTTAAGAGACAAAAAATTTAGTTAGAGTTTATTTTTGTTATTTATTATTTCTTCCAACACTTTGAGATGATTATCAAAAGCTTTTTTTCCTTCTTTCGTTATAAAATACTTTGTGTTTGGTTTTCTGTTAATAAATGATTTTTCCACGCTAATATATTTTTCTTTTTCCAATGCTTTAATGTGACTTGCCAGATTTCCATCCGTAACGTTAAGATATTCTTTAAGAGAGTTGAAATCGAGCTTATTGTTTACCGCTAAAGCCGACATAATGCCTAACCTTATTCGGCTTTCAAATAACTTGTTCAACTGATCGAATGAAAACATTACCCTTCATACCTGATATGCATATAAATTCCATATATGATATGCAAAACTCCGAAGCCAATGGCCCAAAATAATAAGCCATATTCAATAAAATAAGAGTTGATTAATCCTAACCCTATCTGCATAGTCCCTAAAAATTTCACTTCGTCAATTGTAAATTTGCTGGCATTATATAAAGTCAGACCATAGAACAAAAGGGTAAGCGGAGCAATTAATCCAATAAGACCTTCTGAAATAAATATTATAATTAAAACTGCCCCTGAGATTAAAGGAACCGCCATATTAGATAAAAGCCGCCGGGATGTTGCATTCCATATTTTCTCCCCACGATTTTTAGCTTTTTTAAAGGAAAAATAAATTGCTGTAACTAGCGCTAATATTAAAACTACAATTGCCAAAATAATAATCTTCGGCAAATTGGATGATAAACTGTCTGGCTCGATGCCGCTGTAAAAAATTTTATCAGGATTAAAATTATAAATAAAATATGCTATACCAACGCCCGCTAAAGCATAAACACCAGCCATTATTCCTGCCCATCCGGAGAGCGAGAAGAATTGGGAGGAACGCTCCATCATAGACCGTATCTCCGTTATACTATCAAGATAATCTTCTTTGTGATTCATACAAAGTACTTTTTATTTCAAAGTTAAAATAAATTTTTCATATATACAAATGCGTATTTGCTTTTTTTTATCAAATTTTACTTTTACATATTATAACTTTTTAAACTAACCTTTTATCCCCTGCTCTCAAATGTATTATTAAATTATTTCTTTTTATATTTTTTATAGTTGCTTAATTAATATTACTTCAATTAATAAAATTTAATTCTTAAAATAATTTTATGATTTTAATGGAAAACTTCTTTAGAAATATGGAAGAATAAGAGCTTTGGCAGAGTCAAGAGGTTTAGAAACCGGGATAAGGTATTCATTTAAACATTTAAAAATTTTAATTTAAGTAATTACTAAGATTCTTCCTCCAAGAATTATATGCATCTTCAAATTGATTATTAATTTTATTATTAGGTGATATTTTATCAACTCGCTTTAATCCCGCAAATGTAATATTTGAATCCATTCCAAGTCCAATACCAGCACCTCTTGCAGAGCCTTGGGATCCGTCAGTGTTATAAATTTCTAAATCAACATTACATGTATTTACAAATGCTTCTCTAAAAACGTTACTCTGAAACAAATTTGAATTTCCGGCTTTTATAATATTAAAATCCATTCCAATTTCTTTCATAATATCAAGACCGTATCTAAAAGAAAAAGCGATTCCTTCTTGAGCAGCTCTAATAATATGCCCTTTATTGTGAAGATTAAAATTTATTCCTGAAAAGAGAGCAGACAAATTTTTTGATTTAAAAATTCTTTCTGCTCCATTTCCAAAAGGGAAACAGTAAAGACCGTCAGCCCCGATAGAAATATCGGAAGCAAAATTATTCATCTCGCTATAGGAATATTTATTTTCAAAAATACTTTGCTTCAGCCAACTGTATTGAATCCCAGTTCCATTTATGCAAAGCAAAACTCCAACATTAGGATTATCTTTAGTATAATTTACGTGAGCAAAAGTGTTCACTCTGCTCTCAGTGTCATAAATATTTTTATTACTTACACCATAAATAACGCCGGATGTACCGGCAGTTGCAGCCACTTCACCAGAATTTAGAACATTTAAAGATAATGCATTATTAGGCTGATCGCCGGCACGATATGTTACCGGGATTCCTTTGCTTAACCCTAATTCGTCAGCTGCACTTGCGCATAATTTACCCTGTACACCAAAAATGGGAACTAAATCCGGAATCATATTTTTATCAATTCCATAATAATTAATTAATTCGTCTGCAAAATTTCTTTTATTAAAATCCCAAAAAATCATCTCACTTAATCCGGAAATTGTTGTTGTAATTTCATTAGTCAATTTCATTGCTGCATAATCGCCCGGCAGCATGATTTTATAAATCTTCTTATAAATTTCAGGCTGATTTTCCATTACCCATTTTAGTTTGGAAGCAGTAAAATTTCCAGGCGAGTTTAAACAGCTTCCAAGACAATAGCTGCTGCCTAAGTCATCAAAAGCTTTGGCCCCAAGCTCCACAGCTCGGCTGTCGCACCAAATAATTGAAGGAGAGATAACTTCTAAATCCTTATCTACCATAACCAAGCCGTGCATTTGATAAGAAATTCCAATGGCAGCAATTTCATATTGTTCATGTGATAATTCTGAAAGCATTTTTTTTGTGGCAATAACTATATTCCTCCACCATGTCTGAGTATTCTGTTCAGCCCAGCCGACTTGAGGTGAATCAATTCTCATTTCCTGTTCGGGAGAAAAAGCAGTTCTAATTAATTCCCCTGAATCTGAATCAATTAAAGAGGATTTAATTGAGGAGCTTCCAATATCGTATCCGAGTAGTAATTTTTTCATTATAAACTCTATATGTTTTATGATCGGGAAAGTTATTGAATTATCGCTTTTTTAAAAATATGGTAGATTCTCTAACAATAAATTCAGTCTTTAGTATTACTTTTTCAACATGTAGTATTTTTGACGATTCAATATTTCTAACTAATATTTCGGCGGCTTTCATTCCGATCTCGTGCAATGGGGCACGGATTGTAATAAGTGGTACTGGAAATATTTTTGCATAATAAATATCATCGTTCCCAACAATAGAAATATCATCTGGAACTATTATTTTTAGTTACTTCAAAGCCATCATAACTGATAGCCCCTGCTGATAATTAAAAAAAACTATAGCAGTAGGATAATTGAATAATGAGTAGAAATTCCGTTACCGTTTTAAATATCCACAATTAAAAAACGGCACAAATTATTTCCAAAATCTATTCCAACGCTTACTTACTTATTTCATTTCAAATTCACTATCCTGAAAAATAAATATAGGCTGTAATTATAAGCAAAAGAACTACTAGCGAAAAAATAACATCCTTCGCTGTCCAGCTTGATCTTGACTCTGAGCGGTCTTGATCTGTTACCGTTCCATAAGTTAGTCCGCTGATTTTTTCATATGCAGGAACGTTAGTCATATAACTAACTATCACCATAACAGCAATACTAATAAACAAAATTATTATGCTGTAATATTGAAAGAATATATTATTGACGATCCATAAGAATGAACCTTCACTATATTTAAAACCTTCAATTAATTTTACGGGTGTGTCAACAGCTAAACGAAAGAGACCTAAAATGAAACCTATTATTAACGCGGCTAAACATCCCTTAGCATTCAAACGCTTGTTAAAGACTCCGAGAAAAAATACAACAAAAATAGGGGGTGCTAAGTAAGCTTGAACTCCCTGAAGATAATCATATAAGCCTTTACCACCTTGAATTACGGGAATCCATAAAAGTCCAACAACAACCATAACTCCCGTTGCAATCCTTCCAATCCAAACAAGCCTATGTTGTGATACACTAGGACGAAACCTTAAATAAAAATCCATGGTAAATAACGTTGAGCTTGCATTAAAAACTCCGGCAAGCGAACTCATTAAAGCAGCCAAAAGACCCGCTACTACTAACCCTCTTATTCCAACCGGAAGAATATATGCAACCATTAATGGAAAAGCTTGCTGAGCATTATCCCTAATAACTTTCCCGTCAGCGCCAATTAATTGTTCTTGGAGTAAGGGCGCTTTCCCGCTCACTGCAAGCGCGTAGCAAATAATTCCAGGAATAATAAAAATAAAGACAGGAAGTAATTTTAAAAATGCAGCCCATATAGTTCCCCTCCTTGCCTGCGTTTCATTTTGTGCTGCCAAAGCTCTTTGAACTATATATTGATCTGTACACCAATACCATAAACCAATAATAGGAGCGCAGAGCAGCATACCGGGCCAGGGATAATTATCATTAAAATACCATGCCATTTTTCCAGCTTCTTTAATAGGCGCCCAGGTGCTTTCCATTCCATCAGGAACAATGGGTTTCCACAAGTTAAACATCTCAGTTCCTGCAATTGCTTTCAATTCGCTCCAGCCCCCCAATGCCTGTAAACCGAAATATGTAACAAGAGCAGATCCAATAATAAGAACGATAGTTTGCAGCGCTTCAGTATAAGCAACTGCTTTCATTCCGCCAAGTATTGTATAAACACCTGTTATTATTATAACTAAGATGGAACCTACCCAAAAGCTATTCATCCCCATAAAATTTATTTCCGGAAGCAATACCGAAAAAACAATTCCGCCGGCAAAAATTCCTACGGCTATTTTTGTAAGTACATAAGCCACAAGAGAAATTCCTGATAGAACTGTTCTTGCCATCGGGGAAAATCTTTTTTCTAGAAACTCAGGCATAGTAAAAACTTTGGATCGCATATAGAAAGGAACCATAACCCAGCCAAGTACAAGCAGGCACCAGGCATGAAGTTCATAATGAGCTAATGCAACACCGTCGGTAGCACCTGAACCGGCTAATCCCACAAGATGTTCCGATCCAATATTGGAGGCGAAAATAGACGCTCCTACAATAAACCATCCCAGATGTCTTCCAGCCAAAAAATAATCTGTAGAAGTATCCTGCCTTCTTTTTATGGTCCACCAGGCAAGACCTAATATAATGGCGAAGTAAGCAGCAATCACTATCCAGTCAATAGAGCTTATTGTATTCATTAATAAACCTCGGCTTTAAATGATTTGATGATTAATAATATTTTTTCTTAAAGTGTATTGTATTTAAGTGAATCAAAAAAAAAGAATTATTTTTATATGTTCTTTTCATAAGCAAGGGAATAAAGTTTTTTTAATGTTGGCATGATTATAAAATAAAATCGTAGATATTTCAAATAATTTTAAAATTATTTTGAATCGGTTCAATAAAAATTAAAAATATTATTTTTTAATGGACTTCATCGCTAAAATATTTTTAATAAACGAAGCGGTTGATTTCAATTTAATATATAAAGCTACCAATAGCGGTAAACGAAAAGCCGTTAATTCCATCGTCTAAACATTTCCCGGAGTAGTCAACTTTTTTAGCTATAGCGCAGAAAAATTTTTAGATCATTTAAATTATCAATCTGATTTTGCTCAAGGAAAATAGAATTTCCTTTATTAGAAAATTTAATTTCAAGCGGAGTAATTTTATTTTCACATCCTTCAGAGAAAAAAGAGTCTTCACTTAATTCTTTTGATATTTCTATTTTCAAACTACTTTTATCAAATGAAAATGAAATTGGCAAACTCCAAATGCTAATTCCTTCAAATATTAGAGAATTATTTTGGCTTATTACTAAACCAAAAGTGGAAGGATAACCGGGTTTTACCTCAAAGGAAATATTGTATATTGAATTTTTTACTAAAGGAATTATATCATTTAGGTTGTAGATGGAAATTGCTAATGTGTCACTGAGCAGCTGATCATAAAAATTATATTTGTTACCGCGATACTGAATAAATGTAAATTCGCCATTGTTTACTGAATTAATAAATTCCGCTGATGTTGAAGAATACTTAGCGCTAAATCTAAATTCCTCACCTTCAATAGAAAAGTTTTTTTGGAAAGCGCTGCAAGAAGAAAATATTGAAACAGAAAGTATAAATACTAATATTGTCGTAAACCTCATTAGATAAAACTTAAAATTTATTTATTTCAATTTTAAAACTACGAACATTAGCAAACTATTTTCTTTATTCACAAAACGACCTTCTCTACAAATAAAAATTTTTTATTATTAAATATTTGATCGCTTGTTTGAAAATTGATAATTGTAACTCCTGTCTCACCGATGAGATTATTATTTCAAAAGTACCATCTTTTTACTTTGAATAAAATTGCCGGCTTTCAATGTATAGATGTAAGTTCCGCTTGCCAATCCGCCCCCTGTATTAAAATCAACTACATATTGTCCGGGCGCTTTTTCTTCATTTACAAGAGTTGCAATTTCCTTTCCAAGTATATCGTAAACTTTTAATTGAACGGAAAGCATAGCGCTACCTAATATCGGAATAGAATATTTAATTTTTGTTGTTGGATTAAATGGATTTGGAAAATTTTGTGTCAAATCAAAATATTGAGGCATATTAGAATTGTCCTTAATATCTGTTGTACTTTGATAGCCCGTAATTTTAACATTATCAATTCCAACTAAGTCGCCATCATTCCCAAGATATTCCCATGCTGCTTTTAAATTCTGCATATTTTTATATGCAGAAAGATCAACATTTATTAATCTCCATTTAAAATCCTGCCCGTCATCTTGGGCTTCCCACAAAGTTTGCCAGGAACTTCCGCCATTAGTTGAGACGCGGAAATAAAGTGTAGCAGAAGTCAAATATTGTGTGCTATGTGCTGCATAAAATTCAATTGACGCATTACCATTTCCTAGAGAAAAAAACGGGGTTATCAGCCACTCATCTTGGTCTTCTGCAACCCAGGGACAAATTGCAGAGTTTATATTTGTGGGGTCAATTGTATTAAAATTTTGATCTGTAATATTTCCCAGTTTCCAGGTGTTATTTTGATTTTTAACTATACTTGACCATCCGTTTGGGGGAAATGCCTGGTTGTCAAATTTTTCTTCAAGTAGGGTTACTTGAGTTCCTGTGCCTCCGCCGGAGAGCGAGGCATAGAACATTCCTCTACCATGCGTAGCGGCATACAGTCTCTTGTCGGAAGAGCGGTAATCTAAATCCATAACAGAAACATTTGCTAATCCTCCGTTATCCTGCGACCAGCTTGTTCCGCCATCATCACTTGAAAATATTCCAAGGTCAGTTCCAATAAATATATTATTTGTATTCTCCGGATTAACTACAACGCAACTTACAGGAATGTTTGGAAGGTTGGAAGAAATGTTGGACCAAGTTTGCCCTGAATTAGTTGTCTTGTAAATTTTCTTGTTGCTTAAATATCCTGAAAAAGTAGCGTAAGCAATTGCCGGATTATCAGGGCTGGATGCAATTCGCGTACAATAAGCATTCGGCAAACCTGAACTTCTGTTAGTCCATGAAGTCCCTCCATTGGTTGTTACTTGAACTTGCCCATTTGAACATCCTGCATAAATTACATCAGAATTTCCTTTGGCAATAATTACCGTGGAAATTGAAGCGCCCTGGGAACCCGCTCCATCACCTGTAAGATCAACGCTGATACTGTTCCAATTTTCAGCTCCGTCTGTAGTGCGCCAAACCCTGTATGTTCCTGCAACAAGCGTATTGGAGTTATTCGGATCAATGGAAAAAGGGGAAATAAATAAGGTACGATCCGTAGTTCCGTCAAATTGTTCCGGCCCTTTCGGAATACCATTCATTTTTTTAGTAAAAGAATTTCCACCATTAGTAGATTTATAAAAAGCCAGATTAACATATTCGCCGTATATTATATTAGGGTTACTAAAATCAACTTCTGTAGCTCCCCCGTCTCCTCCTATAATTTCAAACCAGCTGTTTGTACCGTTAGCGGCAATCGTTCCGTTATCTTGTGCGCCGCCGTAATATTTTGTACCCGTTGGCGCTACGGCTCCGTAATAAAATTGTGTTATAAATAAATCATTATTCTTCTTACTCCAATTATCGCCTTTGTTAGTTGATTTATAAATTCCTCCATCGTTTCCGTTGTAAATTATATTTGAATTTGAAGGAGCAAAAAATAATGCATGATGATCTGCATGAACATGCTGCGGCGCGCCCGATTGCTGATACCAATTTGTTTTTTGAATCCAACTTGTTCCGCCGTTTGTACTTTTCCATAAATCTAATCCGCCAACTAAAACATTATTTGCATTATCCGGATCAACGGCTAAAATATTATTATACCATGCTTGCGTGCTGGCATAATTATCAGCGCCCGAATAAGCGGGACCCGGCACGGTAATTTGGTTCCATTCATCGCCGCCATTGGTTGTCTTTGCCATTAAACTTACGCCGTTAGTATTCAAATCAAGAAATGAAGCATATACAATGGCTGGATTTGAAGCAGAAGTTGCAAGTTCAATTCTACCTTGACCGGATTGACTAAGAATAGGATTTATATTAAATGTGTATCCGCCGTCAACGCTTCTGTAAACGCCTGCGTCATTAAAAAGTCCAAAGCAAGCGTAAATTGTAGTGGGAGAAGTCGCGGCAATTTCCACGTCTGTGCAATGTATATCGGCGCCATTGCCGGTTAGCCCTTCAGAAAAAGTAGCCCCTCCATCGGTAGAACCATACAACCCTTTGCGCGTTGCAGCCCAGAGAATATTTGTAGCGCTATCGTAAACTAATTTATTTACATAATAAAAATTTGAATTATTAGTAGATGATAATCTTACCCAAGTAGCGCCAGCATCAGTGGATTTAAAAATCCCTTCTCCTCTAAGCGCATCGCCATTAAAAAAACCTTCGCCGGTTCCGGCGTAAATAGTATTTGGTTCATTGGGATTAATTACAATTGAACACACAGCAAGATTTTCCATATCGTCTTTTAAAGGGCTCCAGCTTCCTCCGCCGTCCAAAGTTTTCCAAATTCCTCCGCTCACCGAACCAATATAAACTATGTCGGGATTAGAGGGATGAACAGCAATCGATCTAATTCTTCCGCCAATGTTTGAAGGTCCTACTGAAGTCCATGATAAAGCCTCTTCAGGTTTGTCCAAACTTTTTTGCATTTTATTTAAGCTGATATGTTTAAAAGCTTCCTCGCGCCAATTTACTGGAATTTTACCCAAAGGATATTCCCTCTGTTCAATGTACCATTTCATTGCTTCATCCGGCGAGCCGTATGTAGGCCTTTCAGCGTTTTCTTCATTGATCTTCCAATCTAAAAATGTCTGCCTATTTATAATATTTTCAGACTGATTAAAATTTAAAAACCCTGCAATAGCAATTGTAGCAACCGCAGAAATTAAAAAAAATATAATTTGCTTTTTCATATTTTCCTTATAGATAATATTATTTGTAAAAAAATTAAATTCTTTTTTAGTTGAATAGGATATGCGAATTAATTAATAACTTTTTGAATATACCAATTATTGTCGCTTCCCATAAAAATAATAGCATTAAATTCATCGCCGGGCTTTAATTTTTTAAGCTTCAATAAGTTGGAGTTTTTTTCTTCATAATTATCAAAATCTATTTTCTTATTTTCATTTAAGGAAAAGTTAGGAATTAATTTATAACTGCTCCCTTTTACGGCAATGCTTTCGTAAGCGTTATTAACTTTTATTTCAATTATCTTAGCATGAATGGAGTAGCTATCATCTTCAGTAAAATTAATTTCTTCAACTCTTGCCGTAACAATCGATTGATTTTGCTTAATAGTGGTTGGAGTTTTAGGCTGAGTTTTATTGATCACAATTTGTTTATCATCGGTTTTATTTTTTGTAACATCCGAACAACAGCTTGATATAAAAAGAATTAAAACTGGCAAAAATATTTTAAATGTGTTCATTATTTTTTTTGCTATGTTAATAAATAATATTACAATTAATATACTACCGCAATAGAATAAATGACCTATTTTTTTTGTGGATTAAAATTGAATCAAAAGTTTAGAATAAGATATTTTTATTACCGCACTTATCAAAATTTATTTAATTGAGATTTGAGAAAAACAAAACTTTCAAACGATATAATATTAAAGCTTGAAGAAATTTCCGCCGGATTTTTGCCTGAAAAAATATTCAATGAATTTCTTGATTTAATAAAAAAAGAAATTGCCGGCAAATTTTTTACCCCCTCTTCTGAAGCAAATTTTATTAGAATTATTTTGGGGATGTTTGATAAATCTTCATTCATTAATGATTGCGTAAAATATCCCCACTATGTTGAAGTACTTATCGCAATTTCAATAAACAGCAATTACCTCACAGATATTCTGGTGAGAAACCCGGAATATTTTTATTGGATAGTAAATCCCTCCAATCTAAATAGAAAATTTGATGAAGACATTTTCAAAAAAAGTTTAAATCAAAATATTAATTCCTACAAATCATTAACGGCAAAATTAAATTTCCTCCGTTCGCAAAAGCGGAAAGAAATTTTACGAATAGGCGCTAAAGATATTCTTGGAATTGCAGACCTTAAAACCGTTACAGAAGAACTTTCTATCCTCGCCAGGAATATTACTTCAGTACTTTTTGAAATTTGCTGCAAAGAAATTTCTTTAAAGTATAATATTACAATTTCTGAAAACTCATATTGTTTAATCGCTCTCGGCAAGCTGGGCGGTAATGAATTAAATTACAGTTCCGATATCGATCTAATTATTTTTTATGACGATAACGCAAAAGTGAATTCCAAAAAAGAATTTTCAGAAATCTTAATTGAAACAATTTATCTTTTTATTGAAGGCGCCACAGCTGTAACACCCCTCGGTTATATTTTTAGAGTTGATTTTCGATTAAGACCCGACGGCAGAACAGCCCCTTTAACTCGAAGCCTTCAAAGTTATTTAAATTATTACGAAAGCCGCGGCGAAGATTGGGAAAGGCAAATGCTTCTTAAAGCAAGCTTTGTATGCGGCGGTAAAAATTTATACAAACAATTTCATGATTACCTTCAACCGTTTATTTATCCTTCGTCATTCTCAGTTTCGCCGACGGAGCAAATAAGAAAAATGAAATTTAATATTGAAAAATATTTAAGAGATGAAGAAAATATTAAACTTCAATCCGGTGGAATTAGAGATATTGAATTTTCTGTGCAGGCTTTGCAATTAATCAACGGCGGCAGAATAAAAGAAGTCCGCGTAAACAACACGCTTGAAGCCATAATTTCATTGCAGGCAAAAAAATTAATTAGCGAAGCAGAATCAAATTCACTTTCTTCAGCCTATTCTTTTTACAGAAAAGTTGAACACTACCTTCAATTAATGAATGACACTCAAACTCACAGCGTGCCTTCCAATGGCGAAATATTAGAGAAGCTTTCAAGCTATTTAAATTATAAAAGTTCAAAAGAATTTAAAGATTTTGTAGCGGCAAGTAGAAATAAAGTTAAAATAATTTATGAGTCGATAATAGGAAAGCGAAGCGGCCTTGAGATAAAAGAAAATAAAATTGTAAATATAAAATTTGAAAATCAAAATAAAGCGGAAAAAGATTTTATTTATTTAAGCGAAGGCAAAGGCTTGCTGGGACAAAAGGAATTTGATAAAAACACAATTGAAGGATTTGCTAAAATTGAACCGGCTTTAATTAAATACCTCGGCAACTCGCTTCAGCCTGATTTGGTTCTGCAGAATTTTGTTCGCGTTATTCGCAACATAACGTTTCCTTCAATTTGGTATAATGAATTTTTAGATGAAAAATTTTTTATTTCATTTTTACATCTTTGCGAATATTCCCAAAAATCAATTGATCTGTTTGCCGAAGATTCGGATTTGCACGAGTATTTTTTAACAAGGAAAGTTTTTCAAAAAATTACCAATGAAACTCTTCTAAAAATAAGTTTAAAAAAACTTTTGTTCACGCTGTCAATGCAATTTGCCATTGGGCTGATAAGCGGCGATAAATTATCTGCAACGCTATGTAAATTTTTTTATTTGAAGATTAAAAATATTTCAAATAATAATTTTACAAATGAAGATTCCAAGCAAATTTTTATTGCCGGAATGGGAAGTTTTAGCGTAAGTGAAATGACTTTTTCTTCAGACATTGATTTAATTTTTGGCGCGGGAAACTTATCGCGAATAAAAGACGCAGAAAAAAAGTTTCAAAATTTATTACAGAATTTAAAAAAAGAATTTAAACCTTTTGATGTTGACTGCCGGCTTCGTCCCGAAGGCAAAAGCAGTCAGCTTGCGTGGGAATTGGAAAGCTACAAAAAATATTTGCAAAACCGCGCCAGAGTTTGGGAGTTCCAGGCTTTTTCAAAAATGAATTTTATTTTAGGAAACAAGAAATCTTATGACTCGCTTACAAAATATCTTTATGAACAAATTAAAATTATTGATACTGAATTAGTTAGAAAAGAAATGTTGGATATGAGAAAAAAATTATATCCGCCAAGTATTTCAAATAATTTTTATGTGAAAAAAAGCCGCGGCGGAATTGGCGATATTGAATTTATTGTTCAGTTTCTTCTTCTAACAAACAAAGAGCTTTTTAAAAAGGAATTGGGAAAAGGAAATACTAAAGGTTTATCGGATTTAAATTCTAAATTTCCGGAGTTAATTGACTTTGAAAAATTAAAACAAAATTATTTATTCCTAAAAAAATTGAAAATTACTAATCAAAATATTTTTAATATTTCATCTTCGTTCATCAGCAAAGACGCAAAAAAAAATAATATTATTGCAAAGCAATTTGGTTTTTCATCATCCGAAGAATTCACTAAAAAATTGAACGAAATAATTAAACAAAATATTAATTTTTACGAAACAGTTTTTAAACTTTGGCAGTGAATACTTTTAAAAAATATTTTCATCTTTTAATTTCGCTATTCGTTTTTATATTTTATTTAATAACGCTCGCCCCCTCTGTAATTCAAATCGATTCGGGCGAGCTAGCGGCGGTGCAGGCCACTTTGGGAATTGCTCATCCAACAGGCTATCCTTTATACACAATCGTGGGATATTTATTTTCATTGATCCCTCTCCCCTTCACAAAAATTTTTCAGTTAAATATTTTAGCCGCAATTTATTGCAGTATTGGCGTAGGAATATTTTCAGTTACCTCAAAATTAGTTTTAGATAATTTAAAATATTTATCTTCGGAAACAACAACATCTAAAAAGAGAATTTCTAAAAAAGATAAAAAAATAAATCCACATAATAATGATGACTCACATCTAATAATTTCAGAAATAATAAAATATATTTCAGTTTCATTCGCTGCGCTGGCTTTGGCATTCAGCGGAACATTTTGGTTTCAAAGCGTTTCAGTGGAAGTTTATTCGCTTCATATTTTATTAATTAATCTGGTTATCTTTTTTCTCGTAAAAGCATTTATAAATTCTAAAGAAATAAATTATTCAAACGCAAAACAATGGTTTTTATTTGCGGCAATTCTCGCGCTTAGTTTTTCAAACCACATGACAACGCTTTTGATTTTACCGGGAACCGCTTATTTATATTTTCAAAAAAATAAATTTAATTCTGCAAGCTTAAAAAGAATTGGTTTAATGCTAATAATTTTCTTTCCAATTCTAATCATACTTTATTTATATCTTCCAATCCGCGCCGGACAAAATCCGCAAATCAATTGGGGAAATCCTATTGATCTAGAAAGAATACTTCGACATGTATCGGGGAAACAGTATCAAATCTGGCTGTTCTCATCCGCCGCCGCCGCTAAAAAACAGCTAATTTATTTTATCAATTCTCCTTGGTCAGAATTTTCAATTTCATTAATTATTGCGTTTATCGGACTTTTCTTTTCATTTAAAATTGCTAAAAAGTTTTTCATCTTTCTTTTAATTACTTTTTTATCAACTGTTCTTTATTCAATTAATTATGATATAAATGATATTGATTCGTACTTCCTTCTTGCATACATAACATTAGCTTATTTTATAATGTTTGGAGTTGTTTGGTTAATTAATTTTCTAATCAAAAATAAAATTAATTATGTGTTTGCTTCATTTATTCTAGTTTTAATAATTTCATTTCAAATCTTCAGTAATTATTCTAAAGTTGATCAAAGCGATTGTTATACTTTTGAAGATTACACTAAAGCATTAATTAATAGCGTTTCAAACAATGCAATTGTGTTTAGCTATCAATGGGATTATTTTATTTCCGAATCATATTATTTTCAGAAAGTTGAAAATTTTAGAAATGATGTCGCCATTATTGATAAAGAATTAATGCGCAGATCGTGGTATTACAATCAGATTGAAAAGAATCATCCGCAAGTATTTAAAGGAGTTGAAGAGATAAAAAATCTTTTTTTAAAATCTTTAGTCCCATTTGAAAGAAATGAAAATTTTAATGCAAGCGTAATTGAAAATTATTATAGAAAGTTAATGACAGGCTTGGTTGAAACTAATTTTCCCCAAAGAGATTTTTACATTGCATCGGAGCTTATTGAAAATGAAATGCAAAGAAAAGAATTTACCCTGCCCAAGGGATTAACTATTGTACCTGATTTATTTCTTTTCAAAGTGGTGAAAAGCGCCGATTATGTTCCAGCCAAAAACCCAGATTTTAAAATTAGGTTTCCGAAAAAAGGGAATCGATATACAGAGTTTATTGAAACAATGGTTGGCAATATGCTGGCGCGCAGAGCAATGTATGAGTTGCAGTTTAATAAAATTGACCGCGCAAAAATTTATGTGAATAAAATTAAAATTGATTTAAAGAATTATAATCTTCCGAAGCAGTTGGAAGAAATTTTAAATTGAAGGAAAGATTATTTTAATTTTACTTCATAGGTTTGAAATCTTCTGCATCATCAATCAAATCTTCCTGTCGGTCCTTGCTTAATTCATCTTTGGTCATGAATGACTGCAGAGTAACATCCATTTGATGAATTAAATTTCTTTTGTAAAATTTGGGGGCATAAACCGAACCGTCCAGCATATAAAGACGCTTTGTGTTTTCATCATAAAAAGTATAGCTTATAAAAGGACCGCCCATTCCTTTAGTATTTAAATCCCACAAGCCTTGAGTAAGTATGGCGTACCTTCCGTTAAAATTTATTTCACTTGTAGTAAAATAATCTTCGGCAATAACAACATAAGCTGAGTCGCTTGAAGTGAGATAATATTTTTTGGTGATTTTATTTCTCACAGCTTTAATAGAATCAGCGTTTAAATAAGCTGGGGAAGCGTTGTCAATCCAATGCACAAATATCCATCGCTCCATATCACTTCCGGGAGATCTTCTAATCCAAACAAAATTATCTTCGGCTTTGTCTTGGGCAAGTTTAAAATCAGCCTGAACATAAATTATCCACCCGTATTTTTTTAAAAACATTCCTTCCATGCTTTTCTGTTCATACTTTGAGTTGTACAAACTTGAGTATAATCTTTTATCGGAAATTTTTTGATAGGCATAAAGGAGATTATCTTTGTTACGCAAAATTTTGGCTTCAAGTTCTTCCACTGTAGGCGCTGAGAGAAGAGTTACTAATTGATCCTTCGCCCAAATATTATATTTCTCAGGAAAAAAATTATTGTCAGTTTCAATTTTATTTTTTATGGATGAATCAACAATTGCTTTAAGAAATTGCGAAGCAGTTGAATTGGAATTTAACGGCGCGGCGATAACAATATTTTTTTTACGATTGAATTTTTCAATTTGGTTGGGAGAAATTCTTATTAATGTAAATATTTTTTCAGGCTGTGGGGTATAAATTGTTTTTTCAAAAGTTGTTTCAAGCGCTAATTTCAACTCTTCATATTCGGTCGAATCTGCAACAACATAAATTTCATCTTCCAGCCCAACCGCCGGTTTATTTGAAGTATCACAAGATGAAATAAGAAACGAAACAATTATTAAAGATGTAATTAAAAAAAACTTAGTCATTATTACCTCGGAACATTCGGTAAAATTAATTGTAATTCAGGTAAAAAAAGCAAATACAAACCCCACATCGTTAAACCCACAGAAAGCGGGATTGATAAATTATCGTCGGCAAAACCAAACGAAATGTTTTCTACAATTGCGCCGACTGCAGCCGCAAAAAAACCTATAAAATATTCCGCAGCGCTGCCTTCAATTTTCGGCGTAAATAAAACAACTATGCTTGCACTAATAAAAAAAGAGAAAGTTCCCTCAAAACTTTTGGCAAGGAATTTATGTTTGCCGAATTTTCTACCAATCAACGCCGCAGTTGTATCGCTGATTATAAGAATACTAAACGCTGTAATAAACAAAATTTTTGGGAAAATAATTACGCAGAGCAGGGCGGAAATGAAGACGTAAGTTGCGCCGTTTAAATTTCTTTTTTTGTGGTCAAGTTCATGCTCGCGCAATAAGAAACCAAAAAAATCATAAAAAATTTTGCCTAAAGATTTAGAGAAGTATCTGCTTAAGTCAATAAAAATTGCGATGGCGGTAATAATGCTTAAAACTATTATTGCATCGCTGCGAGAAATGAAATAATAAATTATGGGAATGGATAGCGAACAGAGATGAATTAGTTTACGAACTACTTCATCTCTGTAGTGAATTGTTCCGTTATTATTTTGATTCATCTTTTGGGGAAGCTTCTTTGGGCTTTCTCTGATCAATTAATTTTTTTACATGATCAGGAACTTCATTTGATGATTCAACTGTCCCATTCTTTTTTACTGGCGGTAATTCTTCTCCCCGGATAAGCATATCTATTTCAGATGCGTCAAGAATTTCTCTTTCAAGAAGCTGAAGTGAAAGTTTGTGAAGCAAGTCCATATTATCTGATAATATTTTTTCGGCTCTTATCATTGAATCACTTACAATCTTTCTTATTTCATCATCGATTTCAATGGCGGTTTTTTCACTGTAGTCTCTGTGCTTTTGAATTTCTCTGCCTAAAAATATTTCTTCTTCTTTGGCTCCGTAACTTAACGGTCCTAATTTCTCGCTCATTCCCCACTCGCACACCATTTTCCGTGCAATGCCTGAAGCCTTTTCAATATCATTCCCCGCGCCGGTAGTATAATGATTGAATATTAATTTTTCCGCGGCTCTTCCTCCTAATGCATAAGTAATTACAGCTTCCAAATATTCTTTAGAGTACGTATGCTTTTCATCCATCGGAAGATAGCTTGTAACGCCAAGCGCTCTGCCGCGTGGAATGATAGTAACTTTATGAACAGGATCGGCTTCCGGTATCATGCGGGCGACCAGCACATGCCCAATTTCGTGATAAGCGGTTGTCTTTTTTTCTTCCTCTGTTATAATCATGCTTTTACGTTCAATTCCCATCATAACTTTATCTTTTGCATCTTCAAAATCGATCATCTCAACTTTTTTCTTATTTTTACGAGCGGCAAGAAGAGCGGCTTCGTTTACAAGATTTGCTAACTCTGCGCCTGCTAAACCGGGTGTTCCTTTGGCTAAAACTTCTAAATCTACCGTAGGTTCCAGCGGGATTTTTCTTGTATGAACTTTTAAAATTCCCTCGCGTCCTTTAACATCCGGGCGGTCAACAACAACCTGTCTATCAAATCTTCCCGGTCTTAATAAAGCGGGATCAAGCACATCTGGGCGGTTTGTAGCGGCAATAATAATTACGCCGCTGTTTTGCTCAAACCCGTCCATTTCAACAAGCAATTGATTTAAAGTTTGTTCTCTTTCATCATGCCCGCCGCCTAAACCTGCGCCGCGGTGTCTTCCCACAGCGTCAATTTCATCAATAAAAATTATACAAGGCGCGTTCTTTTTCCCTTGTTCAAAAAGATCGCGGACACGGCTTGCCCCCACGCCCACAAACATTTCAACAAAATCAGCTCCGCTAATTGAGAAAAAAGGAACGCCTGCTTCGCCTGCAACAGCGCGGGCTAAAAGAGTTTTGCCTGTTCCGGGAGGTCCCAATAATAATACGCCTCTGGGAATTTTACCGCCTAACTTTTGAAATTTTGACGGCTCTTTTAAAAATTCTATTATTTCCTGTAACTCTAATTTAGCTTCATCTGCGCCGGCGACATCTTTAAAAGTAATTCTCGTTCCCGATTGAGTTATTAATTTTGCTTTGCTTTTCCCGAATGAAAAAATGCCTCGCGTTCCGCCAGCTCCGCCTTGCATCCTTCGCATAATTATTATCCACACGCCGATAATTAAAATCCAGGGAACAACTGTAATTAACAAATTCATCCACTCGCCCGATTCTTTATCAAAAGAATAATTTATTCCTTTTGCTTTCCAAACAGCTTCCTGATCTTTAATGACAGGTTCAGGCAAGTAAACTGAAAAATCTTTTACTTCGGTAGATTTATTATTTATGCTTAATGATTCTTTCCCTTTTAAAGTGCCTTTAAAGTAGTAATCATTTATATCGGATTTAACGATGTTGGCTTTTTCAATTTTATCTTCATTCAATAATTTTTCATATTGATTATATGAAATATCAACAAATGTAGCGGTATTTGTTTTGAATAGCTGCATAACTATAACGGCGGCAACAACAACGGCTCCCCATCCAAAAACTAACCTAATTATTTTCGACCAATCAAAATTATCGTCCGGCTTATTGGAACCGTTTCCTTTGGGAGGTTTTTGAGCCGGCTTATTTCCATTATTTTTATTTTCTGACATAACCTAAATTTTTCTTATTAATAAAAATTCTTAATTAACTTTCTGAGACTTCTGAAAAATTACACCAACAGTAAATTTGGCAAGCGTTATTCTGAATTTATTTCATAATCTCACTTTTAGATTCCGAAACAATTCGCCGCGGCGAACGGAATTACGCAAAAGATTAATTTTTCAGAAGTCTCTTTCTTTTAATATATAAATTGATTTTAAATTTCTGTACTTCTGGGCGTAATCTAACCCATAGCCAATCACAAATTTGCTCGGAATTTCGAAGCCAATATAATCAATTTTTATATTATATCTAAGACTGCCCGGCTTAACCAAAAGCGATACAACCTTTACGCTTGCGGGTTTGTGCTGGCTCATTAAATCTTCAATAAATTTTATTGAAAGCCCTGTATCGACAATATCTTCAACAATAATGATGTCTCTTCCGTTCACGTCGCAATTTAATTCTTTAATTAATTTTACTTCGCCGGATGAAATTTTTGCATCGCCGTAGCTGGAAAGTTTGAAGAAATCAATTTCACAATCGACAGAAATTGTTTTAATTAAATCCGACATAAATAAAAACGAGCCGTTTAAAACTCCAATAAAAACCGGAACTTTTCCCTTGTAATCTTTGGAGATTTGAGACCCAAGTTCATCTACCCTGCTTAAAATTTTTTCTTCGCTTAAATAAACAACAAATTTATCGTCGCCAATTGTGATAATATCTTCATTTAGTTTAGACATAATTTTAAAATCCTTTTAGTTGATTCCATAACTTTAAAGTGGTTGTCAATTCTTAATCCAACAACCCAAACAATTTTATTTTTATTTGTCAAAACTAATTGTTTGTTTTTTTTATTTGATTCAATTTTTTGTTCATTTAAAAAATCGGAAACTTTTTTCGTTCCCTTCATTCCAAAGGGAGAAAACTTATCGCCGTGTTCCCATCTTCTTAAAACAAATTCATCGCCAAGATTATCAGCAGAAATATATTCAATATTATTATTTGCAAATCTTCTTTCAAAGTTTAATTTATTATTTTCATTTGGTTTATCACACTCGACTATTTTAATTTTCATTCCGTCAATTTTGATTTTCCCTTCGGGATGAATTAAATATTCTTCATCTTTAATATTTTCAACTCGTTTAATAATAATAAAACTTCTTTCACGAAAAACAATTAATCCTTTTTGAAGTTTTATACTTTTGCCAGCCTGTTTAAAAATTAATGAATAAATTTTTGCGAAATCATTAAACTTAAATTCTACGGAAAAGTTTCTTTCAACGGCATATTTAAATAAATCGCCCCAAAGCGCTTCATCATTTTTTTTTAAATTGATAAGATTTATTTTGATTTCACCTTTATCTTCAATAATAAGGCTATTGGCAGCTTCTTTAATTTTTTTTTCGATGATTGAAAATTGATTTCTAAAAATTTGAGAAGAATTAAATAAAGCTGCATCCAATGAAGGATTTATTCTTTCTTTAACTAAAGGAATAATTTCATTTCTTAAAAAATTTCGTTCATAATCTGAGGATAAATTTGAATCATCAATTCTAAAAGGAATTTTTTTCTGATTTAAATAAAAAAGAATTTCTTTTTTTGTTAAAGGAAGAATGGGACGAATAATATTCCCCCGTTTAATCGGAATTCCCGCAACGCCTTTCAAACCGGTTCCCTTAATCAAATTCAAAAGCACCGTTTCGGAATTATCATCGGCAATATGCGCGGTGGCTATTTTATTAAAATTATTTTTTTTAGCGGTTTTATTTAATTGCTCATAACGAATTTTTCTTCCCGCTTCTTCAATTGAAAACTTATTTTTTTTAGCAAATTGTTTTAAGTTTTTATTAGCGGAATAAAAATCCACACTAATATTTGCGCAAAGTTCGCGGCAAAAAATTAAATCATTTTCAGAATCTGTGCCTCGTAATTTATGATTTAGATGAAAAGCGCCGAGTTTTATTTTAAATAGTTTTTGAAATTTGTTCAAAAAATAAATTATAAAAACTGAATCAGGTCCGCCGCTTAGTGCAATTAAAACCTTATCGTTTTTAGCAATTAGATTCTGTTCATTTATAAACTTAATAACTTTTTGTTCAATGCTTTTTGAATTATTCATTTAAATGAATTCTATTTTTGAATTACAAGATCGGCATTCTCTTTTGATTCCATAATTCTCTCTACATATTTGCCGAGCACATCAAATTCTAAATTAACAGTGTCGCCAATTTTCTTATCAGAAAAAACCGTCATTTCCCAGGTGTGCGGAATAATTCCCACAGAAAAAGAATTTCCCTCAAGCTGCGCCACGGTCATACTTACGCCGTCAATAGAAATTGAGCCGACAAAAATTAGATACTTTTTAAAATTTTCGGGAAATGAAATTGTAATCCAATGGCTGTTTGAAAGTTCTTTAATTTCAGTCACATTTCCGGTAGTATCAATATGCCCCAGAACAAAATGTCCGCCCAACCGTTCTTCAGCTTTTAGCGGGCGTTCAAGATTTACGTTATCATTTATTTTTAAACCGCCGAGGTTTGTTTTTTTTAATGTCTCTTCAATGGTATCAACTGAAAAATTATTATCGTTCAATTTAACAACCGTCAAGCAAACGCCGTTCACGCTAATGCTGTCGCCTACTTTAACGTCATCCATAATTTTTTTTGCGGCGAATGTAAATTGGAAGCCGTCGCCGGTAGCTTCTTTATTAATTAATTTTCCTTTTTCTTCAACTAAACCTGTAAACATTTAACTCTCCTTAAATAAAAAATAATTTAGCTCATCAAACTTAAAAAAAATTACGCCTAATAGAATGAGAATAATATAGAAATGCAGTTTAAAGGAAGAGAATTATTTTTTTAGCTCAACAAAAATATCATCGCCGCACTTTTCAACTTTTTCAACTTTAACTTTAACGGCTTTGCCAATAGTTTTAATTTTTAAATCGCCAACAACCGGAAGCCCGCCGCCCAAAATTTTAGGACTGATAAAAAGTAATATGTCGTCGAATAATTTTTTTGTAATAAATGTGGTATAAACTGCGCCGCCGCCTTCAACTAAAACGGATGAAATTCCTCTTTTGCTCAATTCTTTTAGAAGACTTAAAAAATTAATTTTACCAAACTCATCTACTTTAGTAAAAATAATATCAATATCTAAAGCGCAAAGTTTTTTTATTTTTCGTTTTTTTACCGCGCTGTTTTTAGATGCAACAACAATTAAATTTTTATCTTTATTATTAACAAAAATTTTCCGGTCGGTTTTTAATTTTAATGAAGTATCAATAACTATTCTTTTAGGATTTCTTCCCTCAGCTAATCTTACAGTTAATAAAGGATTGTCCTTTATAACAGTGTTGGCGCCTACTAAAACCGCATCGTACTTTGCGCGAAGCTGATGAACAAATTTGCGCGAGGATAAAGATGAAATCCATTTTGAATCGCCCGACAAATCCGCAATTTTACCATCGATTGTTTGGGCGGCTTTTAAAGTTACATAAGGTATGTTTTTTGTAATATGCTTGAAAAAAAATTTGTTTAATTCCATACATTCATTTTCGAGCGCCCCCACTTTAACTTCAACGCCGGCGGATTTCAATTTTTTAACTCCGCTGCCGCTTACTAACGGATTCATATCAAGGGTGCCGATTACAACGCGCTTAATTTTACTTTCAATAATTTTATCAACACAGGGGGGTGTTTTACCGGTATGGCTGCATGGCTCTAAATTAACGTAAAGAGTTGAGCCTTCAACTTTTTCTTTTGCATTTGTAATGGCGTTAATTTCAGCGTGGTTCTCTCCAAATTTTTCGTGAAAACCCGCGCCAATTATTCGGTCATTTTTAATTATTACACAGCCGACGAATGGATTTGGGCTTACATTTCCAATTCCTTTTTTGGCAATTTCTAGAGTTAACTTTATGTAAGATTCGTCAGTCAAATATTAACTGTTAA
Source organism: uncultured Bacteroidota bacterium (assembly GCA_963782985.1). GTDB lineage: Bacteria > Bacteroidota > Ignavibacteria > Ignavibacteriales > Ignavibacteriaceae > CAVSWT01. The sequence continues at coordinate 536,193 of CAWALU010000006.1, read as the reverse complement.
TTTTTTTTAATCGATAGATAAGATTTCAAATTCAAGCAAGCCTGCGGGAGCTTTAACGCTTATTTTTTGACCAGTTTTAGTTCCCATTAATCCTTGCCCAACGGGAGAAGTAACGGAAATTTTCCCCGTTTGGAAATCAGCCTCTTCGGGCGATACAAGCATATACTCTAAAATTTTTTCATTCTTTAAATTTTTAATTTTCACTTTTGAAAGAATATGCGCTTCGCCGTCGGGAAGCTGCGTAGGGTCAATAATACGCGCGCGGGCAAGCGTACTTTCAAGTTTAGAAATTCGCAGCTCAAAAAGACCCTGCTCTTCTTTAGCGGCGTCATATTCAGCATTTTCAGATAGATCGCCATGCGCTCTTGCTTCGGCAATTTTAGAGGCTATCTCTTTTCTGCCATTAGTTTTCATTTCTTTTAACTCTTTTTCCAGCTCAACGAGCCGTTCTTTAGTTAAGTAAACAAAATTAGCGTCCGACATTATTAAATCTCATCTTTGTTATTGAATGGTTTAAAAAAAATAGCCACCGCTTTTTTTAGCAGTGGCAGTCGGCAACTTAAAAAATTTTGTTAATCTTGTCAAGAAATAATTAATGCGATAGAATTTTCCGAATTCTTAAAACTTAAAATTTAAATACCAACTGCCAAGCTTTGGGTCTTCGTCTAAATTAATACAAGCGTATTAATCCAATTATAAAGTTTTTTATGTATTGCCTTCAATATTTGACAAACCTAATTTCTAAATAGAATTGCCTTCTCCAAATTAATTAGTTAGGCATAATTTAGATAATATTTCAGAATTTAGTTTTCATTTTCTATTTTATAAACTCTACTACGTCAGCGGTAATAAAATATTTAGCCTGGGTATATATCAGTGTGTTTAATAATTCTGAGTCGTGTCTTATGTTAACCAAAGCCAATTTTTTCCCTTCAACATTTCCATATTTTTCCTTAAAATTTTTCCAAAGGTCTTTAACTGCCGTATCATATAGTTTTTCTACGCCGGCTACCTTAACAATACCGAATATATCAACACCGGAACCTTGAGCGACACTTACTCCCAGCAGATAACCTTGCATAGCGGCGCCGCTTACATCGGTTGCAACAATATTAAAGTTTGGCTGGGATAATTGTACATTAGTAACATTACTGGCTTGAAATGCACCCCCAACTCCACACCCTGACAATATGCCAAGGAGACTGACCGAAAATAATACAAACAGAATCTTCTTCATTTTTAGTTCTCCTTTTTTTCTTGATTGATATTATGTCTAACAAAAAAATAACTTGCTTTAACTTGAATGAGTTAAACTGATAAACCCACTTCCTAAAAAAATATTTCTAAAGTTGAATACTTGAATTTTTTAACTATAAATTCAAAAAAAAATGGGTTTGTTTTTAATCAGCGCCGTTACTTTTCAAATAAAAAATTTAATCGAACCTTATTATGAATATTAACATTACACTTTTTGGCAATAATAATTTTAATTACTTCAACTGCATCTTCAACATTGGTTCCCATATCAATAACTAATTTATAATTACTGTCGAGTAATAGTTTGTCAATCTTTTGCACCTTCCAAAGAGATAAGGCATTAAAGATTTCTTCATTTTCAATTTCTTCAGCAGTAATTTTTATACCCATATAATCGCCGTTGTGGTAGCATTGTATTCTGCAAATTGGAATTAATTTAACAGTTTGTATATAAACCTTATTTATTTTTTGATTTATTGAAAGAGAGTCAAATAATTCAGGCAGGTGTTTTACGGTTTTGTATTTCCAAACTTTTCTTCTGTTTATTTTATAAATGTAAAAGCCAATTCCCAAAAGAAGAAGGCCGGCAAAAATTAGATAAACAATTGTATATTCTTTATTCATCATAAAATTTAATTTAAGAAAAGTTGATATATATATTAAGAATGAGCGACAAAATAGTGAATGAGAAACCTATTAGCCGCAGCAATCTCTAAAAACTTTTACAGTCTAAGACTATTTTAGAAAGATTTGCACAGAAACTTTGAGACAAATTTACTTTAAATAATATAATTTATTTTAATCAATTCTTCCACTTCATCTAATAAAGAATTCATTTTTTTTGTTACCGCTATAATCGGTTCCGGTGATTCCATATCAACGCCGGCTTTTCTTAAAATGTTAATTGAATAATCTGAACTGCCGGAACTTAAAAAATTCAAATATTTTTTTACTGCAGAATCTTTTCTATCTGCCGGCAACCCGGTTTCCGATTTTACTTTTTCAGATAAAATTTCTGAAGCGGCAAAACCTGTAGCATACTGATATACATAAAAGTTATAATAGAAGTGGGGAATTCTTGCCCATGTATATTCCTCTTCCTCATCCACTACCATAGCGGTTCCCCAATACTTTTGATAAATATTTTTGTAATATCTCCTAAGTTCATCGGTTGTTAGGGCTTCCCCGCCTTCAGTTTTTTCGTAAACTAACTGTTCAAATTCTGCAAACATAACTTGTCTATAAAACGTGGCAGTAATATTATTCAAATATTTTTCAAGTAAAAATAGTTTCTCTTCTTTAGATTCTGCCTTTTTAATTAGATAATCAAGCAGCAATGATTCGTTAAAAGTTGAAGCTACTTCAGCCACAAAAATTGTATAATTTGAATAAACATACGGCTGATTCTGCCCTGTATAAAATGAGTGCATATTATGCCCCATCTCATGTGCAAGAGTAAAAACATCATTTAATAAATCGGTCCAGTTAAGCATAACATAAGGATGAACGCCAAAAGTAGTTCCGGAAGAATAAGCCCCGCTTCGTTTTGATTGTGTTTCATAAACATCTATCCATCGGTGGTCAAATGCTGTCTGCAGCGATGTTAAATAATCTTCCCCCATAGGTTTTAATGCTTCGCTTACAATCTTTTTAGAATCTTCGTAGGGATACTTTTTTAGTGATTCATCGGAAAACAAACTCATATAAACATCGTAAGGATGAAGCTCATCAATCTTCATAATTCTTTTTTTAATTTCGCCCCAGCGGTGCAAAGGTTTTAAATTTTCATTTACGGATTTAACTAAGTTGTCATAAACAGAAATAGGAATATTATTTCTATCCAATGCAGCATGGCGCGCTGATTTGTAATTTCTTGCATTAGCATTAAAAATATTTGATTTTAGATTTCCGTTAAATAATGTGGTTAAGGTGTTGGTAAATTTTTCATAGGGTTGAAAATAACCTTTAAATGCTCGCTGCCGGTACGTTCTGTCTTTGGAATACATTGCAGAATAAAAACGGGCATGGGACATTTCAATTTTATTTCCCTTTTCATCTTCAACTTCGGGAAATTTAAAATCAGCATTTGTAAGCATCGAATAAGTATTATATGAAGTCTGCATTACTTCGCCTGCCATGGCAATTATTTTTTCCTGTTCCTTTGATAAGGTATGAGCTTTAGTTCTTAAAAGGTCATCAAAAAAATGCCGGTAAATTTTTAAATCATCAAGTTCAATCATATCTAACAATTTTCGGTCAGGGATATTTAGAAGTTCCGGGCGTATGTAAGAATTAGCAGATGTAACTTTTGTATATAAATTCTGAATTCTATCATTCATAGCCTGATACTTAGTAACCTGCATATCAGAATCTTTAGCAAGCATCGAATATAAATAGAGGCGTTCTAATTTAATTCCAATTTCATCATCAAACTTTAGACATTCTAAAAGTATATCAGAACTTTCAGCAAGTCTGTTTTGATATTTTTCATAAAGTAATAAATTATCTTCTACCCATTTAAATTCATTTTCCCACAATTCTTCTGAAGGATAAATATCATTTAAATTCCACTTATACTGTTCTTCAATTTCCGAACGTTTGGGAAGTGATCCATGTTCTGAATTAAAAAATAGTTTTTGATTTTTATCAACCATAATATTGCTGCGCCCCATTTATTGGTTAAATTATTTCTCCCTTATTTGGCAAGGAGTGTTATTAGCTATGTTATATATTAAATGCCCACAAACAAATTTATAAAATTTTATAAATAGTTTCTTTAATTATAATATTATTTTTGAAAAATACAACTGCATTTCTTTACTGCTGCATAGTAACAATTTTAACAATCAGAGTTGCCCCAGGAAAATTGGAATTTGTTTATTAAAAGAATGACTACACAATAATTGCGATGGCAATTAGCCATAAGCGATTCCCAAACTTCCAAATGATACACAACCCTTCAGCCGGGACATAGATTTAAAATAGATTGAAATTTTATCTTTTCGGAAAATATTTAGGCAAATATTTACAGCCATTTCTTCTTTTTAAAGAAAATTATTAATCCAACTGCAATTACAAACATCATTAACATTACAAAAGGGTAACCGTACTGCCAATGAAGTTCGGGCATGTTCCACTTACTCGTCTGCGGATTAAAATTCATTCCATAAATACCAACTACAAATGTTAATGGAATAAATATAGTAGAAATAATGGTAAGCAATCTAACAATATTATTCATTTTGTGGCTTGTTGCTGATAAATAAATTTGAAGCAGACCGTTTAACTGTTCTCTATAATTTTCGGTGGCATCAACAACGTGTTTGGTGTGGTCATACAAATCTCTTAAAAAGACTTTAGTGTTTTTTTGAATGAATTCTATTTTTTCTTTTTGAAAAGAATGCATTATTTCAGATAGAGGGGTAACCAATCTTTTAATTTTTGTTATCTCTTTTCTTATATCATGAATGGGCTCAAGAGAAATATCGTCAGAGACAAGCATTAACTCATCTTCAATTTTCTCAATTCGTTCATCATAACATTCAAGCACAATTAAATAATTGTCCACAATTGAATCGAGCAGCCTGTACATCAAATAATCAGCCTTCTGTTTTCTCACTCTCCCCTTATTACTTCTAATGCGGTCGCGGATAATATCAAATACATCCCCTTCAGTTTCCTGAAAAGTTATTATAAAGTTTTTCCCCAGCACAAAGCATACGTGCTCAATATTAAGCTCGTCATTTAACTTGTCATAGACTATCATTTTTGAAATTATAAAAAGATAGTTTTCATACTCATCCATTTTAGGGCTATGATAAACATTTAGAATATCTTCCAGCGTAAGCGGATGTATCTCAAATATATTTCCTACATCCTCTAATAACTTCACGTCGCTTAAACCGGTAATATTAATCCAGCTAATCTTATCATTCTCTTTAAATAACTTTAAATCCTGGATGTTGTCTATTACTTTTTCTTCCACTAAGGTGTCGTTAAATTCAATTAAAGAAATCTTAACGCTTTCCTTTGATTCGCCTGTATATACCAGAGATCCCGGCGGTAAGCCAATTTTATTTCTGCTGGAAAATTTTTTGTCCATTATAAACTCCGTTTAAAGCATAGATAGTTTACATCAATTTAAATATTATTTATATGAAAATAATAAAATGATTCTATGATTTTTTGATTTAAATATTTTTAAAGGAATGGAGTGATAAAAAATTTATAAATTATTTATCATCTAAGTGAAGTCAGCTGTATTTTTAATTTGCCTGTAAAATTACTCATTCTAATTTGAATAAGATCCGGAGAGCCGCCCCTTAATTCTATGGAATGATTTTTAACATCTCTGTCAAAACTATCCGAATACCAAATTTGATTATTGACATCCGATAAAATTATCTGCACCGAGCCTGAAGATACATCAAGCATGGAAGTAAAAAGTCTAATATAAGTTGAATTTAGAGAAGGAAAATCTTTAATGCTTTCGGAAACATTATCGGCATTAATTAAAAAAGTATATGATGTTCTAGTCCGGAACTGAACCGGCTCATTAATATTGGTAACCGCGTTACCCGGCGGAATTATGTTTTCTCTGCATGAAGACAAAATGGAAACAAATATTAAAAATATAGATAGAATAATATTTTTAACTAATTTATTTTTCATTGTAAATCTTAATTATAAATTACTCACGCTGTCAATCTTCTGTTTGAATGTATTAAAACTTTGCGCGCCTTCCAAAAAAACTTTTTGATTCCCTTTATTATCATAAATAAAAGTAGCCGGAATAGCGCCGCTCCAATCCTTATTTAATAAATTTATTATGGATTCACTATCTTTTTCCTTAAGAAGCAATACCGGAAATTTTACTTTTCGATTTGAAAGAAATGGAATTAACATTGAATCAACCTGCGATTCAAAATCAACACTTAAACTTAAAAAGTCAATATCTTTATTTTTATATTCTTCGGCAGTTTTAATCAGATCAGGGAATTCCTCAATGCAAGGAGCGCACCAGGTTGCCCAGACATTTATAAATAATATTTTACCGTTTCTATTATTAATTCTTTCTTGAAGTTCAGATGAACCGATTTTCTTTATTTCAATTACATTTTCTTCGGATATAGATTTTGATGGAATATTTTTTGCATTATCCGCGGTCTCCCGCTTCTCCTTTACACATGAATAAAATAATAACGAGGTAAAAAGAAAAGCTAGGAAATATTTTAAATACTTCAATTGTTAACCCGCTTAATTGAACATCCGAAAGCCTTAGTCCTTTTATTTGATACCTGTTTGCCATCTAAAATTTGGTTTATAGCATTCTCCAAATCTTTATTTTCAACTTCGCCGGCATCCCTGGAATCATCGATGCGGCCGTGATACTGAACTTCAAAATTAGAGTTAAGCACATAAATCTCGGGCGTTACAGAAGCCTGCAGCTCATCGGCTATTTTGTTCTGATCATCTTTCAAAATCACAAAATTTAAATTATTCTTTTTTGCATGTGATTTAATTTCATTCACACCTTCCGCTTTATTGGAGTTGAGACCTACAAACGCAATATTTTTATCTTTATAATTTTTATACAGTTCTGCCATGCGGCTGTTGTATGCATTGGAAACCGGGCATTGAGTGGCAATAAACATTAAGACTATAGCCTTTGAATCTTTATAGTCATTAAGAGAATGAGACTTGCCGTTGTAATCTTCTAATGTAAAGTTTTTAACCTTTAGCGCATCGGATGAAGCGGTGTTAATTTTTCCTATAATTGAGTTGTTAAAAACGAAAATAATTAAAGCTGCATAAATCATTAATGCAAGTTTGCTAAATCTATTTTTGAACATTCGTACCTCCTGTAAATTCTAAATAGATTATAGTAAAAAATAAAAATGATTCATAGGTATTTTTAAATCATTATCCGTAAAAGTGCGCTAATTAATACACATTTTTCCAAAATTAAATTAACTATCTCGTAATGGCGCTGACTAAAAAGCAGCTTTATCCGTCAGGAGAGTTTTTATTTAACATTATACTATAAGTGGAAGTCCATTTAAGAATATTATTTGAATTTATAACAACGGCGGAAAAGAGAGTGCAATTTTGGTAACTGCTTATTAATTTTTGATGGCTGCTGTTTAAGGTTAATTCAAAAGAGATATCGGAATTAAGATCAGCAGATGCTACAGATTTTGAAAAGCTGATAAAATTAACTGCATCTTTTGCATCACTTTTATTTGATGAACTATTTAGTACCGGTGAGGTTAAATAAACTACTAACTCAAAATTAAAAGTATCGGCTTTCAGCGTGGTAAATGGATTTTCGAAAAGAAAAATTCTACTAGAATTTTTATCCCATATAATTTCTTTAATGAGTGATAAGCTGCCGGTAGGAACTATTATATTTTTCTCTGTTAGAAATGAGTCTGAAATAAACTTAAGATTTTCTTTTAATATTTGATGATAGGTCCTTTTACCCTTCAGCTTTGATGCCGCCCAAACATTAGCGAGTATATCATTTGCATTAATAATTGATGCGAAGCCGGAAGCAGCGCCAAATTTATTTCTGCCATCCTTAGCAGCTTTAGTCTGACTAATTTTATATTTATTTGGACGAAGAGAAACGTTTTTAGTCGGAACGGTGGGATTTGAACCCACGAGTCGCACCCTCATACGAGTGCGTGGATTGAAACCTTATTCATAACTCCACCTCATTGATTTTATCTTGTCGCACCCTCATACGGGTGCGTGGATTGAAACTGAATCACTCAAAGGCAAAACTCGACTGTGTTCATTTAATCTTGTCAACAAAAAATCCTAAATAATCATCGGTAGAAATAAACGCTCTCAAGTAATTAGGTTTGTATTTCTCACTCAATACCGCCGCTTTAAATAAATATCAACCACTTTTTCGGCGATGCCTTTTGTTACGAATTCCCCGGCGCTGTTTCTATTTGTTAAAATTATTACCGTAAATTTTTTGTCGGGAATCCGGTAAATAATATTTCTAAACCCCTGCGTGCTGCCGGTGTGATAAACCACTCCATTATCTTTATAATTTGTTAATCGCCAGCCAAAGCCGTAATCAATCTCTTCCCCGCCGATTAGTTTTCCCCTCGTCATTGATTTTGTTCTGAGACTGTCGCTTAAAATTTTTGAAGTAAATAATGCTTGATCCCAATTATATAAATCAGAAAGATTGGAATATATTCCGCCGTCGCCTAAAACTGCGCTGGTTATACTTTGATCGTGCCGAATCCAGCCGGAAGCTGTACTGTCATAACCATAAGCTCTATTTTTTATTTTCTCTTTTCCTTCAATATGCGCAATGGTTGAAGTCATTTTTAAAGGCGAAAAAATATTTTCTTCTAAAAATACGGGGAATGTTTTGCCTGAAATTTTCTCAACTATTAATGCAAGCAGCGCATATCCGGTGTTGCTGTACTGCCATTTTGTACCGGGAATAAAATAAGTGGAATCAAGCTTCATCATGCTTTGTAATGCGTCGTTATCAGTTACTTGAACTGAAACGCTATCGGGAATTTCATTTTCATAATCAATTAAACCTGAAGTGTGATTTAATAAATTTTTAATTGTTATGTTTTTACCGTATTCGGGGAAGCCGGGGAATAGATCAGTCAGCTTATCATCAAAATTTAATTTTCCTTTTTGAATTAAAATTAGAATAGCTGTTGCTGTAAATTGTTTTGTTACCGACGCGAGTCTAAAATTTGTTTCAGAATTAATTGGAATATTCTCTTCAATATTTGCAAATCCGTATCCTTTTGAAAAAATTATTTTTCCGTTAGAAACAATTTCTACAGCGGCGCCGGGATTTGGTTTTTCATATTTTGAAAAAAGTGAATCCATTTCATCTTCAAAAGATATTTGCTGTGAAAAAATATTGCTCATCATTAAAAATAATCCGGCAGTAATAGTTAAAAAGTTTTTCATATTTTTTAAATGGAATATACTTAAAAGTTCAAATTTAAGTTCAAGCGCTTGAGAGTTTTAACAGCGGAATTTGCTTTTCAAAAATTCTTACATAGTTAAAATCTTTCATCTTTGTTATATTTGCAAGCAATAAAAAACAAATATCAGCAATGGAATTAATAGAAAAACTTCACAAAATAAAAAATAAATTCGAACAGATTAACCAACAATTATCTGATCCCGATGTGCTTAACGATCGAGAGAAAGTCGTTAATTTAAGTCGCGAAAGAAGCGAACTTATAGATATAATGCAATCCTATGATCAGTATTCAGAAGTGATTAAAAACATTGAAGGCAACAAAGAAATTATTGAGATGGGCGATGACAAAGAACTTAAAAGTTTAGCCGAATCAGAGCTTGAAGAGCTTGAAGAAAAAAAAATAAATCTGGAAGAAGAAATAAAAATACTTTTGCTTCCTAAAGATCCCAATGACAACAAAGATATAATTATGGAAATACGCGCAGGCACCGGCGGCGAGGAAGCGGCTTTGTTTGCGGGCGATCTTTACAGGATGTATTCTCGTTTTGCTGAGATTAAGAATTGGAAAATTGAATTGATTGACGTAAGCGACAGCGGAATGGGTGGAATTAAAGAAGTAATTTTTTCAATTGGAGGCGAAGGAGTTTACGCAAATTTAAAATTTGAAAGCGGCGTGCATCGCGTTCAAAGAGTTCCCGCAACAGAAGGAAGCGGAAGAGTACATACCTCGGCGGCATCGGTGGCGGTTTTGCCAGAGGCGGAAGATGTACAGGTTGATATTAATCCCAAAGACTTGCGAATTGATATTTTTAGATCCGGCGGAGCGGGCGGGCAAAATGTAAATAAAGTGGAAACCGCAGTAAGAATTATTCATATTCCCACTGGGCTTGTGGTTCAATGTCAGGATGAACGCTCTCAATTAAAAAATAGACAAAAAGCTATGAAGGTTTTACGCGCTCGATTATATGATTTGAAATTGAAAGAGCAGTCGGCTGAAATTTCCGCACAAAGAAAAAGTATGGTTGGCAGCGGCGATAGAAGCGATAAAATACGAACATACAATTTCCCCCAAAACAGGGTTACCGATCACAGGATTGGTTTAACGCTATACAATCTTTCAAATATTATGGAAGGAGATTTGGGAGAATTAATTGAACAGATGAAACTGGCGGATAGAACAGAAAAGCTGCAGGAAAGCGTTTAAACTTTTACAACTAATTTTACAACGCTTTTATTGTAATTAAACTTATATCGTCTTCAAATTTACTTTTCGTAAAATCATAGAAAGCGCTTTTAATTTTTTCAATCGGGTCGTCATCATCGCTAATTGTAGAAACCACTTTATTTAAAGTACCGCTTCCAAATTGCTCGCCGGCTTCATTTCGCGATTCTATTATTCCATCGGTAATCATAAAAATCAAATCATTTTTATTTAATTTAATTTTTACCGAGCTGTAATTTCCCGTTTCGGCAAAACCTAACAGCAAACCTTTAGACTTAACTTGAGTAACTTCTTTAGTCAAACTATTTTTATAAAGCAGCGGCAAATCGCCCGCTCCCGTATATTGAAGAGTTTTTTCTTCAGAATTAATTATTACGATAGATAAAGTTGAAAAAACTTCAGACACTTTTGCATCATCGTAAACTGATTTATTTACTTGCTGAAGAATCGCTTCGGGGGAATGTTCTTTACCGGTTTGCAGCACAACTCTAATTGCGCTCCGCACGTAGCTTGCATAAGCAAAAGCAAAATACCAGGCTCCCCATTTTTTCCCCATAACATCGCCTAAAACAACGGCGATATTATTTTCATCCAGAGTAAAATAATCTAAAAAATCACCGCCGGGAATTCCTTGAAAAGGCTGGTGCCAATGGTTTATTTGAAAGCCTTGAAGGGATGGACTTTTATCGGGAACTACTTTTGCTCTTAATGAATCGGCAGCCTCATTAAGTTCAGATACAACTTTTTGTCTTTCCTTATTTAAGGATTTTAAAATAGTATTTACTTTGGCGACTAAAACTCTTGGTCCCGCTGTTTTAACTATATAATCATTTATTCCCAAATCATATCCATCCAGTATATCTTTTTCTTCCCCCTTTGCTGAAAGAAAAATAAATGGAATAGATTTAAGTTCAGGATTATCGAGAAGCATTTTTCTGAATTTGAAGCCGTCAATTTCAGGCATCATAATATCGGAAACAATAATATCGGGAATATCTTTTTTTATCTTTTCCAGCGCTTCGTTTACGCCCGACGCAGTTTCGCATTCCAATCCATCCTTCTTCAAATTATATTGAAATAATTTTGATAAAGAAAGATCGTCGTCCACCAATAAAACTTTGGGAATGGATTGAGCGAATGACTGCGCGAGATTCTTTTTAGCGCCGTAAACTTTGTAGATATCCGCCTTGCGCAGCAAAGCCTGAACTTTTAACAAAAGCTCATCTACCTCAAAAGGCTTGGTTATAATATCATCTCCGCCTGATTCGTGAGCTTTGGATTTATCTTCAATGCTTGTTTTAGCGGTAACAAAAACGAAAGGCAGAACTCTATGATTTTCATTTTCTCTTACCTTCCGGCAAAAAGTAAAACCATCCATTTCTTCCATGCTTACATCGCAAAGGACCAAATCAATGTCTTGTTCTTTTAAATGCCGGAAACCTTGCTCTGCATCAGCGGCTTCAAAAACTTGATAGTTATTTTTAAGGTGATGGTTAAGAAGTTTTCTGATTATGGAGTCGTCGTCAATAACAAGTATAGATTTTTTATCATCATTTATCATAAGCTAAAATCAAATCCTATTAAACAAGAAGAGAGTATATATGAACAAAATAAATTTTTATTTAGTTGAAGGAGAGGAAAAACTTTTTACCGCTTCCTCTTTAGATTTAAATGATTCAAATACTCTGTACATCCGGGTAAGCTCAAACATGGAATGAACAGCGGGCTGAAAACCAACTAATTTCAAGTCGCCTTCTAAGGCGGTTAATTTTTTTAGAGCGACAACTAAAGTTCCTAAAAATGTAGAATCTATAAATTCGCAATTAGATAAATCGACAATTAGCTTTTTATTGCCCTCATCAATTTGAGATACTAATAGATTTTTAAAATCTTCAGCGTCGCTTAAAGTAGCGCGGGGCATGTTAACCTGCACATATAATATTTCTCCAATTTTCTCTTTGATATATTCCATTAATCCACCTAAAATTTAAAAATTTATTTATTCTGTCGATCTGTTTTCAATTTTATATTTTTCCATCAATCTATAAATAGTGGCTCTGCCCAGCTGCAGCTTTCTTGCGGCTTCTACAATGTTTCCGCCGGTTACTTCTAAGGCATGTTTAAGCGCTTCCTCTTTTAATTTTTCAAAAGGAATAATATTATCGTCGCTAAATAAAGGAGAACCTCTGTCTATTATCGGAGAATATTCCGCTGATTTTAAATGCGGAGGAAGGTCGTCCACTTCAATAACATCGCTCTCGGTAATAATAATGCAGCGCTCAATTGTATTTTCCAGCTCGCGGATATTACCGGGCCAATTATAATCATAAATAAGCTGCAGAGCTTTTTTTGAAAAACCTTTAATATTTTTATCAAGTTTTTTATTGCATGCGGATATAAAGTGATTTGCCAAAACAAGAATGTCGCCCTTTCTTAGGCGCAGCGGCGGAATAAAAATGGGGAAAGAATTTAATCTGTAATACAAATCTTCCCTAAATTCTTTTTGCTCTACCGCTTGCTTTAAATCGCGGTTTGTTGCCGAAATAATTCTCACATCGGATTTAATTAATTCAGTTCCGCCGACTCTTTCAAATTCCTTTTGTTGAATAACGCGAAGCAGCTTTGCCTGCAGAAGCATTTCAAGTTCGCCGACTTCATCCAAAAATAAAGTGCCTCCGTCAGCTAACTCAAACTTACCAATTTTACGTTGATGAGCGCCGGTAAACGAGCCTTTTTCATGTCCGAAAAGTTCGCTTTCCAAAAGCTCGCGCGGAATGGAAGCGCAATTAATAACAATAAACTGTTTGTCTTTTCTTCTGCCGTTGTAATGTATTGCTCTGGCAATTAATTCTTTGCCGGTTCCGCTCTCTCCATTAATTAAAACCGTAATATCATTGTTAAGAACTTTTGTAACCAGTTTAAAAACATCCTGCATTTTACCGTCGGCTGAAATTATATTGTCAAAGCTGTATTCCTTTTTTACATTTTCTTTAAGGCTTTCAAGCTCTCTGCTCAAATCATAATTTTTAATTGCATTTTTAATTGCGGGTTCAAGTTTTTGTATTTCGATGGGTTTGGGAAAATAATCGTAAGCGCCGTAACGAAGCGATTCTACCGCAACTTCCACGCTGCCTTGCGCGGAAAGCATAATAACCGGCAAGTTTTCATCAAAAGCTTTAATTTTTTTTAGAGCTTCAAGACCGTTTAAGCCGGGCAGCATAATATCCATTAAAACCAAATCGGGTTTTAAATTAAGTTTTTTTAACGCGTCTTCGCTGTTAGTAAAAACTTCTACATCATATTGCCATTTATCTTTAACCCAATAAGTAAGCAGCTTTGAAATTGCGAGTTCATCATCAACTATAAAAATTAATTTATTCAACCTAGTTCCTTAGCAGTTTATATTTTTTGTAGTTTCGGCAGCTTAATTAAACACGTAGTTCCCTTGTTCAATTCGCTTTCTATTTTAATAAATCCTTTGTGCATATCTAAAATATGTTTTACAAAAACCAATCCCAAACCGGCGCCTGAAATTTCTGAACCGGGACGTTTAACTCTATAAAATTTTTCAAAAATATGTGAAATATCATCATCCGGAATTCCTATACCTGTATCGCTAATAATTATTTCAACTTCTTTATAAAGATTCTGCACAAATATAGTTAATCTTCCGCTCTTTTTAGTAAACTTAAGAGCGTTATCAATTAACTCATTAAAAACTTGTTCAATTTTTTGAGCGTCGGCATTTATAAAAATTTTTTCGTTTGGTATGTCTGATGAAAACTGTATGTTATTCGCTTTTATTTTCTCTTTTTGTGATTCGATCACTTCCTTTAATAATTTAACAACATCAAATTCACTGCGCGAAAGTTCGATCAAATTACCTTCTGCTTTAGAAATATCTAAAACATCATTTATTAAATTTGCTAATCTTTTCCCTTCATTTAAAATTACATTATTAAATTCTTCCCTTAGCTCTTTAGACATTTCAGAATCGGTGGAGATTGTTTCTGAAAATCCAATTATAGAAGCAAGCGGGGTGCGCAGCTCGTGCGATATGTTTGATACAAAATCATTCTTCATTTTATTTAATTCATCTAACAGAGCTTTCTTTTGACGAGAGCGGCTTCGTTCAATTTGCAATAAGCGATTGGTTTCAATAAGCTTTTCGTTTATCTCATTTATTTTTTCTTCCAAGGCTTTAATAGAGTTTAAATTTTTTCCCGCTCCAATTATTCCCGTAATTATTCCATCATTAAATAATGCTTTGCAGGTAAATTGAAAATAAAATTCTTTACCAAATTTATTTAAAAGAGATGCATTAAAACTAACTGACTGTGGGGAATGTAAAATATCTTTAAACGCTTTTGACGCTGAATTTTTAGTTGAAGTTGATATAAAATCAAAAAAATGTTTACCTAAAATTTCGCTGACAGAAAAATCCAATATAGATGAGCCGTAATCGTTTAAATAAATAATTACGCCTTTATCATCTAGTTCAAAAAGGAAATCATTGCTAACTTCAAAAACTGCAGATAATTTTTCTTTTCCATTAATAGAGAAGTTTTCATCTTCCTTTTTAACGATTGATGATATTTTTTTTAATTGTTTCAAAACGTTGATTGATGATTTTAATTTTTTAGAAAATTTAATTATTGAAAATATGATGTTTAAAATATTAAATCAATTTAAAAGACAATTTGAATACAGTTAAATAAGCAAAGATCCCATTCAAAATAAAGTTCAACTTTTACCTTCCTCAAAAAATTCCCTATCAATCCGATAATAAAAAACAAAGAGCGTTTAATCTCTTTTCAGGATAAGCCTGATTTACTAAACGGCGTCTATTTAATATGTTACATAAAAATATTGATTCAACCTGGGATAAATAAAAAATGTTTGTCGGAAAAATAAATTTGAATAAACTTTACTTTGTATCTGTTAATTTCAGCTTAAGAGAATTTAAATACAGCGTCGCCAATCTTTCTGTAAAAGATAATATTTCAACGGCAAAAATTTCAATAACTAAATTTGAAAAAGATTTATTCTTCAATCCATCTATTCATTTTAAATATAGTACAACAATTTATTTTTTATCCGCTGGATATTTAGGCGAAACAAATTCGCATTTTAATTTGGGGAATAAAGCAAGGAATTTAGCGGATGAAGTTTAGCTTACAAATGATAAATAAGTCTAAAAAAATACTGCCGGTTTTACTTGGGCTGCAGCTTTTTATTGCTGTAATATTTTTTGGCTGCGTTGATTTGCCAAGCGACATTTCGCTTCCGCAATGGGATGTTGATTTAAATATTCCTCTTCTAAAAAAATCATATATACTTGATGATATTATTGATTCGGAAAACGAGCCTAATATTTCAATTGATCCTGTTGATAGCTTATATATTATTCAGTCGGATAATTATTTATCAGCGTCGGATGTTTCTCCATTTATGCAGGTTGTTAATGAATCATCCAGCAAAAATAATTTACTTCCGGTTGTAAATGATGATAGCCTTCAGCTATTTATTCCTTTCCCTGACAGCATAGAAATTGAAAAAGCTGATTTTAAATCCGGCGCAATATTTTTTGAATTATCAAATCATTCGGCTGTAAATGATATTGAAGTAAATGTTCAAATTCCGGGAATAAAAAAACCCGACGACGCCTTGCTTGAATTGCAATTTAATGTTCATCCAAATACAACTATTCAGTCAACATATTATTTAGATGGGCATAGTTATTCAGAGCCGCTAAATCAAAATTCATTATTTAAAGGAAAAATTTGGCTGATTGCAAAAGCGAAATCTAACGACGCCGCTGCGTTTGCTTCTTTTGACGTTGTTACAAAAGATATGAAATTTGCTTCGGCTAAAGGATATATTCCAACCAAAATAATTAAGGCTGAAAGAGAGGCTTTCGAAATTAATTTGGGAAGCGAACTTCAGAATTATAAAGATAAAATTTCATTAAAAGACGCCAAGTTAAATTTAAAAGCTCAATATAAAGCTGCCGATCTTGATCCATTTGAAATTGAAATTAAAAACTTAAAAATTATTGGTAAAAGAAAGAGCGGCGAAGAAAAGGAATTAATTTTTAATGAAAGTTTGTTAAGTCCCGCCGCATCAAATTACAGGTTAAATAATGGCGCTCTGCAAAAAATATTTTCTGATGATAACAGCAATATAACTGACTTTATTTCTTTCCTTCCCGATTCTATAATTATTAATGCAGATTATGTTTTGAACCCCGATAATAATAAAACTTATAAAAATGTGAATGTAAATGATTCAGTAATAGTTGAAACTAATTTTAATACGAAAAGTTTTTTGGCGCTAAAGAAAACAACAATAACTGATACGCTGGATGTGGAAATAACCGAAAGCGACAGAGATAAAATTTTAAACGCCATTTCTGCGGACATAACAATAGATGCAGAAAATAGGATTCCGTTAACGGCTTTTTTTAAAATTACTTTTGCGGATGAAAATTATAATGCGCTTTTTACTTTAAAAGAAAATAACAGCGATGACTCTATTATGATTGCGGGCGCAAATATCGATAAATCAACCGGTGAAGTTATTGCTGCGAATGCAACAACTCAACTTATAGAAATTAACGGCGAGGAAATACAAAAGTTTTCTAAGGCGCGCTTTGCATTTTTATCAATCAGCGTTAGAACAAAAGACGCTCTCGATAACAATTTAACCCCTCCTTTTGTGGCGGTTCATTCTTCTGATTGGATAAATATAAAATCATTTGGGAAAATTAAATACAGACTAAATAGCGATGATGATTAATCGACAAGATGAATAAAATTATAACATATCTAATAAGTCTAAGTTTTTCAGTTCCGGCATTAGCGCAGTTTGGTTCTTCCGGCACGGTGGACGCAAGAAGTATGGGAATGGCTAAAACTTACAATGCAATTTCAAAAGGAATTCATTCGCTGGGTATTAATCCCGCCAATTTAATTTCCGATGAAGATAATATTATTGAATTCTCCACAATTTTGCCGCTGCCTTGTGTTTCCGTAAAAACGGGAACTAACTTTATGTCGCTCGAAAATTTTAATTATTATTTTGGCGGTGAAAATGACAAATCAAAGGTTTTAAGTGAAACAGATAAAAAAAATTTTAATAGTCTTTTCGAAAACGGCGGTTTGATTTTTGGAAATGCTTCCACAAATATTTTTAGTTTCAGCGTTAAACCAAATTCCGGCTTAGGAGTTTTTGCAATTTCAATTACTGATTTTGCCGGGGCGAAAATAAATATTCCTCAAGCATTAACCGATCTTGCTTTTACGGGAAATGAAATTGATAAAGTTTATAATTTAAATGACGCAAATGTTAAAGCCTGGTGGATAAGAGATTATTCTATGTCGTACGCTCATAATATTAATTTTTTAAAACCCTCTTCTTTTGAAAAAATTTCCGCCGGTTTTTCAATAAAATTAATTCACGGCTATTCGTACATCGGAACGGAAAGAGTAAACACAAGCCTTCAAACAAATTCTTCCGCGGTAATTAACGGAAGCAGCGACATGCTGGCTTACGCGGCTTTTTCAAAACAGCTGGGAGTTAAATATGATTTTGATTCTACCGATAATTATTCTGTTATGTCTCCCTTCCCACAGCCCGCCGGAACAGGATTTGGTTTTGATTTTGGTTTGAATTTTTATGTGAATAAAAATTTTAATTTTTCTATTGCCGTTACAGATATAGGCAAAATAAATTGGAACAAAAATGCCGCTGAATTTTCAGCGCTTGGAAATTTTTATGTTGATTCGTTTTCGAACCAAAACCAAATAGATTCTCTTCAAAATAAAATAACCGGGTCAGGAAAATATATTGATGCATTTACAACTCCATTGCCTACCGCATTTAGATTTGGAACTTCAATGCTATTTGATGAAAAAGATGATTGGCTGCCGGGAACTTTGCTGCTTGCTTTTGATTTTAATCAGGGATTTAATGAACTGCCGGGCAATACTCTAAAATCAAGATTCTCAGTCGGCGCCGAATGGAAACCAGGCAATTGGATCCCATTTATTAGAACCGGTTTTTCTTTCGGCGGAGTTGATAGATTTAATTGGGCGTTCGGCTTAGGCGCTGATGCGGGCATTGTTGAATTTAATATTGCAACTTCTGATATGCAGGCAGTTGTCGCGCCAAATTCAGCAAAATATATTTCAGTCGCATTTGGTTCGCGCTGGAAGTTTTAATGAAATTGTTAAGTTAGTTATTTACCAGCCACGGTTTTAACCGCGATTAAATAAAATCCTTCTTACAAATAAATTGTTCTAACGGTTTAGATACCTTACTTGCCTCCTACAATTTTGATTTCTTCTTATCCAACAACGTATTATTGGCTATTTCTTCATTTTCTGAATTTAATTCTTATGCTGTTGCGTTCATAAGATCAAGTTTATTTGATGTTTCTGTGCAATAACTAAATTTGCAGCAATCAAATGTTCTAAATAGTACTCCAATTTAACTTAAAGTATTTATGCAATTCAGAAAGTGTCGTATTGCCTAAATGAAAATACACAATTTTGGAGCTAAAGATGAACAAATACTTTTAGCGTTTTCATTATCCTTTATATCAAAACAACATCATCATTCCATCTGCCTTCAAACTAATTTACAATTTTTAACAGCGCCCTGATTTTAAGCAGGCTAGCTATAGTATTAATCAGTCTTACATTTTCATTGGAATAATTTTTTTTAGTATTTCGGAAGGTGAGCGATGCAATCCCTACTAATAAACGGGATTGTGAGGATATTGTGAGAAGCATCCGTAACCCCTTATATTAAAATATATTTTGTGGAGGTGGCGGGAGTCGAACCCGCGTCCGAAGCTAAGATCCAAAGAACGTCTACACATATAGTTTGTTTTTATTTTTAACTTAAAGATCGCAAACAAACAAAAATCACTTTAAGCGTGCCTGTTAAAGTTTCGCCTCATCAGCGCAGACAATTGATTCGGCTATCGTACCTAAACGTCGTTCATCTTTACACCGGTACGAGAACATAAAGTGAACGAGCCGCTAAGAGTTTACTTAGGCAGCTAAGGCGTAATTATATTCGCCAGTTATTGTTTTGTTTCCCAAAGTTTAACGTGTTTTCGGGGATCACGATGCGCAGTTCTATGTCTCTTCAACCCCGTCGAAGCCAAATTCACCCCCAGGTTAGAAATGACAAATTTCAGAATACAAATTACAAAATGTTTATATATTTTGATTTTGAATCTAAACTAATATGGGGCGGGTTTTTAATATTAACCTTCCCAAATGGCGTCAGGAATTTTTGACACAAGATTTTCAAAACGTGAAAGAACAAAAAATAGATCTGAAATTCTATTTAGAAAAATAATAATATTATTTCCTATTTGCACAGTACTATTTAATGCCACAACTTGTCTTTCGGCTCGTCGCGCAATAGTTCTGCAAACGTGCAGGCAGGCTGACCCTTTTGAACCGCCGGGTAAAATAAAATTTTTTAAAGGTTCTAATTTTTCTTCATACTTATCAATTTCTTTTTCAATATTTAGGTAAAAGTTGTCGGGTGTTCTAAAAATTTTTAACTTTTTATTTTTTTCAGTATCGGGCGTTGCCAAATCCGAACCGATTGAAAATAACTGATTTTGAATTTTCACCAATAATAATTTCACTTCGTCACTTTTCACTTCGGTAACGGCCAAGCCTATAAACGAGTTTAGTTCGTCAATAGTTCCATAGGCTTCTATTCTCGGCGAGTATTTTGAAACTCTTTCGCCGCCAAATAATCCCGTCTCGCCTTTGTCGCCTGTCTTAGTGTATATTTTCATTTTTTGAATGGAAGATCTCTTACAATTACATCTAAAATTTTATTAGCGCTATTTTTTGCTTTTAAATTTGTGCATGCCAGAGTAAATGATTTTTTAATGTAAGCCAGACCTATAATTTTATTTAATCTTGTTGATTTTACAATTGAAGTAATTTTTCCAACTTCATTATTCGCATCATCAAATAAATTATAAGATTCGTTTTTATCAAGCACATTTTCATCATTTGAATTAAATTCAATTCCTCTTAAATACTTTTGAACTTTTTCGTAAGTCTCCAGCCTTGCAATAACTTCCTGACCAATGTAGCAGCCTTTGCTGAAACTAACCGCATCAAGCAATTCAGCTTCATGAGGATTATAATTATCATTCAATTCATTCGGCGCTGAAGGGATGCCGCGTTCAATTCTGTATGCTTTGTAAGCCTTCTCGCCAATCAAATTAAAATTAAAGGGCCCTTTATTTGCAATTAAATATTTGATGAACTCTTGCGCGTGAAGTGGATCGGCAATTATTAAAAATTTTTTGTTCCCCGCTTTATCAATGATCTTAACAAGAAAAAAAATTATTCCTTCAGCATTAATAATTTTAAAAGTGTTCGGCTGTATTTCATTAACAACGCTTCCGGCAATTAATGTTAAAAATGAATCTGCTTGAGGACCCAATACTTCAAACAAACAATATTTCCCGTTTATGTTTGCAGCTTTTACATCGTCTGTAATTATATATTTGTTAAGCCACATTAAAACTTTGGGCTGATTAGCCTGGCTGCACATCAACAACTGAAAATCATCAAAGTTAAGCAAGGTTGCATAATCAATAATTCTTCCTTTTTCTGTTGTAAAGATTGTATCAACAATTTTTTCTTTAGGTAAGTTTAGAGTTTGGTTTGATGATATCCGATTTATAAAATCTAAAACATCCTTTCCTCTCAGCTCAATCATTCCTCTGTTCGAAACATCTTTAATTGCCGCGCCTTCATAGATTGAATTTACCTCTTCTTCAATTGATGTAAATTGATTTATTATTTTTTTACCATCAATCGTTTCTGTGGAATAACCCAATGATTCATAAAAATCAATAAGAGGAAATAATTTTTGTTCTGTCTCTATCATTTATGCTCTCCTAATTATAAATACTTTTTGTATTCGCGTTCATTTTCTAAAAATTGTTTTTATCATTAATCTAAATCCAAATTTAAAGATAAAGAATGAAAATACAATCAACCTTAATTAGATTAATATCGTCTTGTCTGTTTTTTGTTTCGCGAATTAATGTAAAGGCTGTCCTTTTCCTTCCAAATAAACGCAACCGAATCAACTGCTTTTATTTCAGCGCCCGAATCATAAAAAACATATTCGTAATAATCCGGAAATTTATCATTATTAATATTGGCAATCGTCCGCTGAAAATTTATTCCTTTGTATGTCATCAGCAAATGAGGCGGAGAAGTTAAACCGTCAACTAAAAAATAATTGTAATCGATATGCCCCACGCCTTGAGCGTAATGAAAATTAACTTTGAGATAAGGCGTTCCTTCGTAATTCCAATGCTGAAGCGAGAAATTATTAAATCCGCCGTGGGATGGAATTAACGCTTCCCAAACTGTTTCGAACTTTCCATTTTCACAATGAAATAAAGTCAAATAAAAAAATGCGGTGCCTAATTCCGTACTGTCAAGGTCTATGTAGCTTTCATCAAACCCAATAATATTTTTTGGTTCGATTAATCTTTCGCCCTCGCGCGATTTTGCAATTACACCGAATACATAACTTCTATCATTCTCAAAATAAATTACCGCGCTTTTGGGAATATTATAAGTCAAAGTTTTATCAAAACTTAATAAATAAGTTCCCTTCGGATAGCTGTCTAAAATATATTCCATCAAAGCTATAGTGTCGCAGTCAAATCTTTCAGCCGTTTGTTTTTTCTTTACTTCGATATTATATCTTTGAATATCTAAATCTCTTTGAGGAGAATACTCAACTGCAGAATTATTATTTCTAGTTGAGCTCGAAGTTTTGTCTTCATCACTTCCGCATCCCAAAATAAAAATAAGCGTTAGAATAAAAATTATTTTTAAATTAGAATTTAAATTCATAGCGTTAAAATTTACGAACCAAATTCTTTCATAAAATAAGCCGAGCTCATTATTCCAAGTTCAAAATGATTCAAATCAAAATGCTCATTTGGCGAATGAAGATTTTCAGAATTAAGTCCCAAGCCCATTAAAACTGCGGGAGCTTTTAATCGTTTAGCGAAAACCGCAACAATAGGAATGGAGCCGCCTTCGCGAATGAAAACAGTTTTTTTGTTGAAAGCTTTTTCCATAGCTTTTGCGGCAGCTTTAGTAGCTCCGCCTTCCATTGGAATTAAAACCGGAACAGCGCCGTGCAAATTCTGAATTTTAACCTTCACGCTTTTAGGCGCGAGTTCTTTAATATATTTTTCAAATTGTTTTGCAATTTTTTTTGGATCTTGATATGGAACCAAACGCATACTAATTTTTGCGGTGGCTTTTGAGGGAAGAACAGTTTTAGCTCCTTTAGAGGTAAAGCCTCCGATTATTCCGTTACAATCGAGCGTTGGTCTTGCCCAAATTCTTTCAAGAGTTGAATATCCTTTTTCGCCTTTAAGTTTTTCAACATTTAATTCTTTAGCAAATTTCTTTTCAGAAAAATTAAGCGATTTATAAATTTCTCTTTCTTTTTTAGAAAGTTTTTTTACATCGTCATAAAAACCGGGGATAGTAATTTTGCCGTCTTTATCTTGCAGCTTTGAAATTATATAAGCTAAAATATTAATAGGATTAGCAACTGCCCCGCCGAATGAGCCTGAGTGCAAATCTCTATTGGGTCCGGTTACTTCCACTTCCATATAACAAAGTCCTCGCAGCCCATAAGTTAAAGTAGGAATACCTTTATCAAACAAAGCCGTATCGGAAATTAAAACTGTATCGCATTTAAGCAGCTCAGTATTTGATTTAATAAAACCTTCCAAATGTTCGCTGCCGATTTCCTCTTCGCCTTCAATTACAAATTTTATATTTACCGGCAGACTGCCCATAGTTTTAAAAAATGCTTCCACGCTTTTAACGTGCATGTACATTTGTCCTTTATCATCAGTGGCGCCGCGCGCATATATTTTTCCGTTTTTAATGGTTGGTTCGAAAGGGGGATTGTCCCACAATTCAATCGGGTCTACAGGCTGAACATCATAATGACCATAAACAAGAACGGTAGGCTTGCCTGGCGCGCCAAGCCACTCGCCGTAAACAATGGGGTGTCCTTCAGTTTTAAAAACTTCAACTCTGTTCATTCCGGCTTGTTTAAGTTTGTCGGCTACAAAATTAGCGGCTTGCTTAATATCCTTTTGATTCTCAGCCAAAGTGCTGATGCTGGGTATTCGCAAAAATTCTTTCAACTCATTGACGTAAACTTCTTTATTGTCTTTTATGTATTTAATAACCTCGTCCATAAAAACTCCTTAATTTTAAAATGAATATTTGTAAATAACGGGAATAAATTCCTTAAAATTATTTATTGTTTTTTGATCTAAATTATCTAAAATATTTTGCGATGGAATAAAAAAAGTTTTCCAGGGATCGTCAACTGAATAAAAATTATTTTCATCGTCCGAAGTAATTGATTCTAGAGAAGCAACGTAATCATACTGCGGATAGCCGGGAATATTTGATTTTAAATTTATTGTAAAACTATTGATTACATTAAGTCCATTATCAAATTCCAAATGAAATAATTTTTTGCTGTTTCTATCTATGCCGTAAACAGATCCGTTTTTATTTGAATACAATCCGCAGATTGTTCCTATTCCAAATTTTTTTGTGCTTATTGTTTTTTTTATTTCAAGACTTTTTTTATCAATCACAAAAAGCAAAGTACTGTCGGCAAAAATATTTTGTTCACTAAATCCTTCCAGCCCCAAATAAATATTATTTTCATTGACAGCTACGCCTTCATAACCAATATTAGCCGCGATATATTTTGTAAATAATTCCGGCGGAGAAAAATTAAGTTTATCCATAGAAATTAAATTGCTGGATGCGGGATCGTCATTTTCAAAATTTAATTTATAAATGCCTACAAATTTTTTAGGATCGGGCGCGTTTCCCTCGATTGAAAGATAAACATCGTTTGTAAATTTATCGAAAACAATTTCTTCAAAATCAGCTTTGGGAAAAGTATCAAGGTAAGCTTTAACCTGTTCCGAAAAATTTACATTCTTCAAAGTAAAAATTGTGTCGTCTTCAATTGTTAGATGATAGATTTTCCCAATATCATCAGCAATTAAGAATAATTTTTTTGTTTTAGAAATAGATTTGATGAAAGTAATCCCTGAAGTTTGATCCGAATGCGTAGTTGCTGATTGCAGCCAGCGCGGATAATGACCGTCTTCTTTAATAGTAAAGTCTTTTTTCTCTATGGGAGAATCACAGCCGATAGAAATAAATAAGAAAACGAAAATTAGAATTAAATTTTTCATATTCAGATTTTTTTGAGTTTAAAATATAGCAAATAATACAATGAATCAGCAGGCGGGTTGAATGGTTGTTAAACTTTTTTTGCTTTCATATATTGATGCAATGATTTTATACAAATATATATTGCGCAATCATTTTGCCCCGTTTGTCTTTTCGCTTTTTACTTTGATTTGCATTTTCATTTTACAGTTTATGATGAAATTTGCAGATAGGCTGGTGGGAAAAGGTTTAGACTTTTGGATAATAATTAAGCTCATCGTTTTTAATTTGTCGTGGATGGTTGTGCTTGTTGTGCCGATGGCAACTTTGGTGGCAACTTTAATGGCATTTGGAAATCTTTCTCAGAATAATGAAATAACAATTATAAAATCCTCCGGAATTAGTTTGTACAGAATGATGGCTGCGCCTCTTGCCGCGGGAGTTGTGGTGTGTTATTTGCTTTTCCTTTTTAATAATGATGTGCTTCCCGATGCAAATCATAACGCTAAAATTTTAATGCAAGATATCTCGCGGCAGAAACCAACTCTATCTTTAGAGCCGGGAGTTTTTTCTCAGGAAGTCTCAAACTACGCAATTCTTGTAAGAGGAATTAATCAAAAATCAAACGAGCTTAGCGGCGTAACTATTTATGATTATACAAATCCAAATACTATAAATGTTGTTACCGCAAAAAAAGGTAAAATATTTTTCTCTAAAGATCAGACAAAATTAATTATGGATTTAAACGACGGTGAAATTCATGAGTCTAATGTTTCCAATACTAATCTTTACAGAAAATTAGTATTCAGTAAACATAGAATTGCAATGGATGCGGATCAATTTTCATTTCAGCAATCATCGCCCGGCGGCTCAAGGGGCGAAAGAGAATTAAGCACACAGGCAATGCAATCCATAGTTGACAGTCTTTCAGCAATAAAAACAGCGCAGGTAAATACTTTTAACAGCGAAGCAAAAAAATATTTGTTCGCCGATTCAATAATTAGAACCACAAATAATTCCAATGTTATTAAGCCTATTAATACCGCAATGGTTTACACAAAACTTTTAGAAAAAGTTAAAACTGCGCGAAATATTATTTCATCAAACCAAAAAAGAATAGAGTTTACCCAGGGTGAAATAAATAAATATCAAGTGGAGATTTATAAAAAATATTCATTGCCCGCCGCTTGCATAATTTTTGTTTTGATAGGCGCGCCGCTTGGAGTTATGACGAAGAAGGGCGGATTTGGAATGGCGGCTAGCATAAGTTTGTTTTTCTTTGTTTTATACTGGGCTTTTTTAATCGGCGGAGAAAAATTAGCCGAGCGAAATATCATTACTCCTTTTTGGGGAATGTGGGCTGCAAATGTTTTGCTCGGCGTAGCGGGGGCTTTATTAACTTATAGGACCGTTAAAGAAACTGTAACTTTAAATTTTTCATGGCTGAAAAAATTAATTCCAAAACAAATTCTCGAACTTCAAAATAAAGACGAAGAAGAAGATAACATTTGAAAATACTTGATAAATATTTTGTAAAGCAATTTATTCAAACCGTTTTTTTTGGTTTGATTGCATTCACTGTAATTTTTGTGGTTATAGATATGATGGAAAATCTTGACGACTTCATCGACGCAAAAGCGGGCATTGATATAATTCTTCATTACTACTTTGTGTTCTCGCCTGAAATAATAAAATTGATGACGCCCGTCGCGGTATTATTTTCAGCGTTGTTTACGGCGGGAAAGGCGTCCAGCTTAAGCGAGCTTACCGCAATAAAAGCAAGCGGCGTTAGCATGTATAGATTTATGCTTCCGTTTCTCGCCGCTACTTTTGTAATAAGCGCGTTCTCCATTTATTTTATCGGCTATCTTGTGCCGATGGCAAATAAAACTAAAGTAAATCTTGAACGTACATATTTAAATAGAGGATATAATTTTGCCGGAAGCAATCTTTTTTTTCAAGATGTAAAAAATAGAATTATTAGTATTTCATTTTTTGATGATTCGAGAAATCAAGCTAATAGAGTTAGCATTCAAGAGTTCGCAAATTATAATCCTACAATGATGACTTCTAGAATTGACGCGGCAAATATGATTTACGATACTCTAAAAAATGTTTGGGTCGCTCATAATGGAGTTAAAAGACAATTTGAAAAGCGAAGCGAAACAGCTCAGTATTTTAATACCATGACTTTAGGCAATTTGAAATTTTCAAACGAAGATTTAATTTCCAAACAGCAGAAGCCTGAAGAAATGAATTTAACGGAACTGAAAAATTTAATTGATTCAAAATCCCAAGCCGGCAATGATCCCACCAGCGCAATGATTGAGTATTACTCTCGTTTCTCTTTCCCGATGGCAAGCTTGGTTGTAGTTTTATTTGGACTTCCGATTTCAGCGAATAAAAGAAAAGGAGGAGTCGCCATTCAAGTGGGAATAAGTATTCTTCTAACATTTATATATTTGGTATCGATGAAGATTAGCCAGGCGTTTGGAAAGAACGGTGCGTTAGATCCCTTTTTAACTGCGTGGATTGCTAATTTAATTTTTCTTGCCGCGGCATTAATTAATTTGCCGAGAATGAAGCAATGAAAGAAAGCTGCCATCGGTAAATAGAAATAACAAACAATTTTAAACCTTACACCCCAATGAAAAAGTAAAACGACTTTTTGATTTTAATTCCCACTTGCTTTTAAGGGCATTGCACTTTCGAATAGATGATTGCACTCTGGTTCGGCTCCCCTTCCCAAAATATTTAGATTCCCTTTAATTTCACCCATACCTCGCTTAACATATTTTTTTTGTAAACAAAAATATTTTGCTTCCGTTTCTATTTTAAAATTTACTCGCTTTATTCTTTTAGAGCCACTCACAGTTATTATTCATTGATTATTATGTTATTTTTTGTGTAGTTCCTCTTAACAAAATATTCTTATAATCTTTTGAAATCTATAATAACTTTTCATAACCTATTTTTAATTTTATTTCTACTTCCAGTTGCTGCATCCGGGCAGAATGTTTCAATTAATATTTCAGGTTTTATTAAAGACGCTGTAACGGGCGAAGCTTTGATTGGGGCAAATATTTTAATTTATAAAGACAGTATTAACGCCAACTCACCGCCATTCAGCGGCGCGGCTTCAAACGGATATGGATTTTATGTTATTCCCAAAGTACCTGCGGGCAATTATATTTTAATAGCAAGATACGTCGGATATAAAGCTGCTATAAGAGAAATAAAAGTTCTAACAAAAATTGAAACTATAACTTACAATATTGATTTGACTCCGGAAGAGCTTAGGTTGGATGAAATATTAATTGAAAGTAAGCGAGACAATAAAAATCTAATTAGCGCTATTGATGTGCCCACCGATCTTATCCAAAAGCTGCCATCGCTTAGCGGCGAAACGGATATTTTTAGAGCGCTGCAATTGCTGCCTGGAGTAAAAACCGGGAGTGAAATTTCAAATGGTTTATATATTCGCGGCGGCTCGCCTGACCAAACGTTAACTTTGGTTGACGGCGTTATTGTTTATAATCCTTCTCACCTGGGAAATATCGCCAGTACATTTAATTCAAATGCGCTGCAGAATATTAGATTAATTAAAGGCGCTTTTCCGGCGGAGTACGGCGGCAGGTTATCAAGTATTTTAGATATTAAACTTCGATCGGGAACAAAGGAAAAAGAAAAAGGAATTATTGGATTAGGATTAATTAATTCTTATGCTTCTTTTGAAGGACCAATAAACGAAAAAGCTACTTATATGATTTCAGGAAGAAAAATGTATTACGATGTTTTTCAAAAAAGTTTTGATAAAGCAAGTTCTACGCCCCGGTATAATTTTTTTGATATTAATTCAAAGGTAAATTATAATCTTTCGAATAATAATATAATTTCCGTTAGCGCATTGTTCAGTAAAGATAAAATATACAGTCCTGAAAATTCCGCTGAACTTGACTATGACATAGAATGGAAAAATTCAAATATTAGTTTAAACTGGCTTCAAATAAATTCCCGATCATTATTTTTAAATTCCACTTTCAGTTATGTAAATTATTTTTTCAAATCGATTGTAGATCAGAATACAAATTCAATTTCCTCTTCAAATTATTACTCATCTTCTTCATTAACAGATTTGGGTTTTAAACAGCGTGTAGAATTAAAATGGCATGAAGATCATGTATTTAAAACTGGAATTGAAATAAGTCTGCATAACTATGAACTTCTATATAGCGATTTTTATGATCAGCTTCTTGAGAATGATCCGTTTGCAGGCAGCGATATTCAATCCATAGAAGGATCGATATATTTTCAAAATGAATCTCAATTAACTTCCCGGCTAACTACAAATGCGGGCGTAAGAATTTATTATTTCAGCGGACAAAAACTTTTAAGTTTCGAGCCCCGCTTTTCAACCTCTTTTGCTTTTACTGATAATTTATTTTTAAAAGCGGCTTTTGCTATTGCGCATCAGTTCCTTCATTTGGTAAATAAAAACGACGTCTCCCTCCCTACTGATTTATGGTATCCTTCTTCAGAAGGCATAGAGCCGGGAAAATCAATACAATATGTTTTAGGTTTGGATTCATATTTTTCAAAACAAAAATACCTTTTGTCAATAGAAACATATTATAAAGAAATGGATCATCTTTACGAATTTAAAAACGCCGCTAAGCTTGATCCTTTTAATAAAACTATTGAAGATCAGCTTACTGAAGGTAAAGGTGAATCGTATGGAATAGAATTTTTTTTCAATAAAAAAGAAGGCGATTTAACCGGCTGGCTGGGTTACACTCTTGCCTGGACGCGCAGGCAATTTGACGAGCTAAACGGCGGTAAAGTTTTCGCGCCCCGCTATGACAGGCTGCACGATGTTTCTTTTGTTTTGACTTATGATTTATTTAAAAATCTCTCTGCCGGGATGACCTGGACGTACGCTACAGGACAAAGATTTTCAATGCCGCCGGGACAATACTTTTTTACAGACGTAGGAATTTCAAATAATGGAAGCATTCGTTTTAATTCAGCAAATTTAAATGAAGCAAAATTTCCAGCATACCATAAACTTGATCTTAACTTAAATTACAAATTCTATTTTATAAATCTGAATTTTGAAGCGTACTTAAACTTATATAATGTTTACAATCGGCAGAATCCCTTTGCGCAATATTTAAGCGTTCAAAATAACGGAGATAAAAAAATTGTAAAGCTTAAACGATTAATTTTATTCCCTTTCATTCCTACATTAGGATTTAACGTTAAGTTTTAAAATGAAAACGATAAAATATTTAGGAATTATTTTTATTAGTCAACTTTTATTTTGGGGATGCGAACAAACTGAAATTGTTAATCCCGATATTGAATATAAAGAGTACACGGTTGTGCGCGCTGAATTAAAAGCCGGTAAAGATTTTGAAGGCGTTAGATTTACAAAAACTTTGCCTCTGGAAATTTCATACGATATTAATTTAGCGGAATTAAAAAATGTTGTGGCTTATATTAAGGTGGATGGGGCGCAGGTAATTCCTCTTCATTATTCAAAGGAAGGAATTTATATTCCTAAATATATTTATAAAATTGAAGCCGGAAGAAATTATGAATTGTTTGCCAGAACTGAAGGGAAAATTATTTACAGTTCAACTTATGTCCCTCAAAAACCGGCAATTGTTTCTTCTTCTTTTAATACCGCTGATTATTATTATTTAATTAATTTGAAACCGCAAGGCGCCGATGTGTACGGAGCGGTGTGGGTTATTGACAGAGCTATGCAGACAATGCCTGATGATTTTTTTTCATTATCAGGCGGCGAAATAACATCGCCTGGAACCGTAATTGCGGTTCGCACACCTACTCTTCCGGAAGAATACAGAGGCGGCGCTTATCAAGGAAGAAGATTATTAAAAGTTTTTGCGTTTGATAAATCCTATCAGGATTTTTTTAAATCGCGCGATAGCAATAAACCGGTTGGCGATGCTTTTGCTCAAGGCCGGGTCGCGGTTAAATGGAATGTGGAGGGTGAAAAAACAATCGGTTTATTTATGGGCGTGAATGAAAGTGAATTAATTATTCCTTCATATTAATTACAAATGAGAAATCAAATAAAAATTTTACCAATTATTTTCCTTTTATTTTTAAGCGGATGTTTAAAAGATGCAATTGTTCCGCCGCTAAATATTCAACTTGAAAGCGCCGCAGAAATTTTGCAGTATATGGAAGAGAATGGAGATTACATTTATTCAGATGAAATCCCTTCTTTAGTTGAAGTTGAAGAGGTTTATAATAATCTTAATTCCTATTTAATTATAGATGTAAGAAGTGAATCCGATTTTAATGCGGGACATATTCAGGAAGCAATAAATATTCAGCCAAAAAATTTATTAATCATTTCAGATTCATTAATGCAATCAAGCTATCAGAAATTAATTATTATCAGCGCTGCAGGACAAGCCGCAGGATTTTATGCTTCATTGTTAAGGATTAGTGGAAATGATAAAGTTTATTCTATGAATTTCGGAATGGGATATTGGAATAAAGATTTTTCAAAAGTCTGGTTAGATGAAATAAGTTCGGATAACGGACGCGCCTCAGATTTTATTGAAGAGGATGGAACTCGAAATTCTTTTAATAATTTACCGAACATTACTTTTTCACGGCAAGACTTGAGTATTAAAGAAAAGTTAAAAGATAGAATTCAAACTTTATTAAACGAAGGATTTGATGAGACTTCAAGCGTTTCTTCTACTTCAATAAAAATAGATTTTATAACTTATCCAAATAATTTTTATCTCGCTTATTATTCAGACGAGATTTTATATAAATCAAAAAAAAATGGAATTGGGCATCCCGCAGGCGCAGTCTATTATTCATTTGATCCCGCTTTTAGAGATTTAAGAAGCGTTCGCTATTTACAAACGCTGCCGGCGGACAAACCGATAATTTTATTTACTTACAATGGTCAACTGGGGGCATACGTTACAGCTTACTTACGCATTTTGGGCTATAATGCTCAAACTCTTTTATTCGGTGCGAATAGTTTTTACCATCAACTTTTTATTAATATTGCGGATAAAGCTCACTACTTTTTTCAGGAATCAAAAATTAAAAATTATTCTTTCGTTTTAAATTAAGAAACCCACGACTTTACATCGTGGGCTAATCAAATTGAGGTTTTAATATTAGTGTTAAATCAAACTAATGATTCTTTTAATCTTCTGGCAACTGAAACAAAAAATCCGACAACCATAATTAAAACTCCAACCCAAACAAGATTGATAAACGGCTTAACGCTTGCAGTAACGCTTAGTACTTCTTTCGGCGTTTCTATTTTTGCCGTACTATTTATTTGGGAAATTAAAAATTCAGCGGTGTCGTTTGCGGGATCAATTTTCTTTAATTCAACTTTTAAATTGATCTCATCAATTGCCGCGGGAACATATTCAAACTGACCATTGTCTCTTTTAATTACAGGCTCAATGTTATATGATTTTCCGTTGGTTGTTATCGTAACATTTGTACCCATAGTAAAATTTCCGCCGGACTGCATTACGCTAACATCAGGTTTTACAAATTCGTTATAAGAAATCTTTGCGCCATTAATTTCCTTTTCCTCGCCAACGCTTAATGAAACACTTTTTCCTGCTTCATGCTGTTCGCCTTCTTCGTAACCAAGCGGGGATAAATAAAAATCCTTTGTCATTAAAGTTAAAATAGCCGGTTCTCTCATCAAGCCATTATTAAATTCGCTGATGTACATAATTGGGGAGACTTTATAAGTTTTGTCGCCTTTGGTCATATTGACGTTAAAAGCATATTTGCTTCCGTTATCAATTGGCTCGTATCCGGTAAACATCATTTTATATCCGAAGGCTTCAGTAGGTTGGTTTTTTACGAGATCAATATTTACTTGCTGGCTGTATGCCGATGATCCGATAACGCCTAAAATAAAAAGCGCGATTCCAATGTGCGCTACATACGCGCCAAGCATTTTCAAATTGCCCTTAACTATTTTAATTGCAATTTCTATATTTACAACCAATGCAAACGCCGATGAAAAAGTTAAAAGTATCATCATAATTTCAGAAATTCTTCCGAAGATTATAACTAACACAGTAAACAAAAACGCGATTGCAATTGATGGAATTGATTTTTTAAATAGTTCTTTCCCTTTTGTTTCTTTCCATTTTAAAAGAAGACTTAGACCGTTTAACAGCCCAATAATTATTGCAAGCGGCAAGTGCATTTCATTATAGAAAAATGTATCAACCGAATTTCCAAAAATCGGCGCTGATGTTCCAACTAAAACAATTATTGCGGAAGCGCTTAGAACAACTGCGGCTGTAAAGAGAGCAAAGTCGCGTGAGAGCAATCCTTCTTCAACTTCAGTATTCTCGGTTAAATATTTCCATCTATATGCAATTGATCCGAATCCAATTAAAATAAAAGTGCCGATGAAAATTACGAGAAATAAATAAACTAGCATTCCGGGATCAACAAATGAATGAACAGACGCATCGCCAAGCACGCCGCTTCTGGTTAAAAAGGTGCTGTATAAAACCAGAATGTAAGTCATTATTGAAAGGATCAAATTTGTTTTTGCGAATTTCCCTATTCCGCCTTTAGCCTGACTTTTTCTTTGAACCAACAAAGTATGAATTGAAGCAACGCCCACCAACCAGGGAATTAAGCTTGAATTTTCAACGGGATCCCAAGCCCAATATCCGCCCCAGCCAAGCATTTCATAAGCCCAATACCCGCCAAGCATAATTCCTAATCCCAAAATTCCTGCGCCAGCCAAAACCCAGGGAAATGATTGTTTAACCCAATCGCGATAATCATTTTTCATTAACGCAGCCATTGCAAAAGAAAAAGGAACGGTTGCCATCGAAAAGCCGGTAAACAAAATTGGAGGATGAATCTGCATCCAAAAATTCATTAACTGTGGATTTAATCCCTTTCCATTAATTATAAATTGCTTAACCGGAATTGCGGACGAAGCTAAAAGATTGTGTAAATCAGCATTCATCTTAATAAAATTTTGTCCGTTAGCTCCATCATTAAAAAGGAAAGCCTGAAGCCATGACTGATTTATAAACGCGGGGTTAATATCTTTAAGCGCTATAAAAACCGGTTCAGCCCAAATGTATGAAAATGGACTTTTGAACATCGGCGAAACCATCACTAATAAAAAAGTTGTCGCCAGAGTAAATACAACCATTACTCTTTGTTCAAGGTCTCCTCTTTTAGAAGAATAAGATTGAAGTATTAACCCCACAATTGAAGTAAGCAATAGCCAGAGCATAAAGCTGCCTTCCTGCCCAGCCCAAAATGTCGCGGCTAAAATTCCTTTGGGCAGTTCATTGCTGCTGTAGCTGTAAACATATTTTAGACTATAATCATGAGTAAGTATTGAATACAGAAGAACTGTAGAAGCGGTTATTACAAGTATTGCCATTGAGTGGTATGCAATTCTGGCAAAGTTTAAAGTATTTTTATAACCTCGAAAAGTTAAGAAATACATTATCATTGCTACTAGGCTTGCTGTTAACGCTAATGTTAGAACTATACTTCCAATCATTTTTACCTCTTGCTGCAAAGCATCTATTTTAAAGATGCTCTGCTTGTTAAAAATAGAATCTTTTTAATTTTAAATTTTATTTATAGGCTTGATGTTGCAGTTTTCTGATCTTGATATTTGCTTGGACATTTAGTTAAAATATCTTTTGCATGAAATTGACCGTCTTTATATTGCCCGGTAACCACAACGCTTTTAGCGGTTTCAAAGTTATTAGGAATAGAACCGTCATAAATAACCTTCATTTCATTTCCTGAATTATCAATCATATAAAATGAAAAGGTTTTATTTTGTTTGTCGTACTGATAATTTTTTTCTTTAACCCAGCTTCCGGTTGCTTTAAAGGTTTTATCTTTCTGCATAACTTTTGCAAAATCATTTTCATATTGAATATTGCTTTGTGTGAACAAGTAAACCATAAGCAGCAAGAACACCGTAACAATAACTCCACCGAAGACATATTTATTTTTCATTTTTTTCTCCATTTATTTCTTTTTCTACATTTTTAATTCGTTTGTCTAAACTGTACAAGTAGAAGAAAACTCCCGCCCAAACAATAAGAACAATAATCATCACAATAAAAATTGAATTTTTTTCAAGGAACTGATAAAGACCTTCCATTTATCCTCTTATATATGATTTATTTAATTTATCTCTAAAGATAATTGATTTGTAACCCACGTTCCACATCCAAAAATAAAGTATTGTAAACGCAATTAATGAAAGGAAAAATATTAAAAGCATATTTCCGTTCATTTTAAAATTTACAACGGGACCGGCGTTGGTATCATCAGCAGAACCGGGATGAAGTCCGGTCATTATTCTTGGCATAACAAAAATAAAAAATGGAACGGTTACAAATGCAATCATACTGTACACAGCGGATAGCGTGGCTCTTTTTTCTTCCGATTCAATTGAAG
The DNA here is from genome assembly GCA_963782985.1 of uncultured Bacteroidota bacterium. Taxonomy (GTDB): domain Bacteria; phylum Bacteroidota; class Ignavibacteria; order Ignavibacteriales; family Ignavibacteriaceae; genus CAVSWT01. Next base: position 500,942 of record CAWALU010000006.1, on the reverse strand, counting down.
AACGAAGCGCAAACCAGGCTCCATAGATAAGCAGCAAAGCAAAAATACTTGTCTGACGCGGATCCCAACTCCAAAATGAACCCCAGGCAAACTTAGCCCAAACTGCGCCGGTAACCGTAGCAAGAATACAAAACACAATTCCAAGCTGAGCGGCTGCATAAGATTTTGCATCGTCGTCCAAATCTTTTTTGCGTAAAAATTTGAATCCATAAAATCCGGTCATAAAAAAAGCAACAACTGTAAGCCATGCTGTGGGTACGTGAAAGAATATTATTTTAGCATTTTCTTCTAATCCGGGTATTAGCGGAAATTGATACCAGGCGGTTGGATTCTCTACTATGGGAAAAGAAATTCCCGCAATAGAAACAAAACAGATCAATAAAAAAAGCGCTATTTTCCAAACCATATTTTTCTAATCCAAAATGAGTTAAAAATTACTAATCTTTCCAAATAAAATCGAATAACATATAAGAAACAGAAATCATTATTACATCATAGCATGCAATTATTGCAAGTTCAACTTTAGAAGTTTCAATAGTTGTGCCATCCATTGAGAACAAAGTTAATTTGACTGCGGTTAAAATCAAAGGCAGTAAAATGGGGAATGATAAAACAGGATAAAGCGTTCCCTTTGAGCCGGCTTTTGCTATTATTGCCGCGATGATTGTTGATGAAACCGCAAGCCCGATATTGCCGAGCACAAAAGTTATTATAAAAAGAAGAAAATTTCGAACAACAAATTCGCTGAACAAAGCTGAGTAAAGCAATGCGATGATTGTGTTCATGCAAAAAACTAAAATTAAATTAAATATTAATTTTCCCGTGAATATTGTTGAAGGCGCCGAGATTAGCTGCAATGTTAAAGCTGTTCCTCTTTCCTCTTCAGAAACAAACGCGCGCGATAGACCTGACATGGCAGAGAAGAATATAACTACCCAGAATAATCCGCCGGTTAAATTTTGTGATACTTTTTCGTTTCCAATGGAAAATAGAATTACGCTAATAGCAACAATTATAAACATCGCCAGCGAGTTTACCGCGTAGCGCGTTCTTAATTCTGAGTTATAATCTTTTTTAAATAATGCGTATGATTTCATAATTCAAAAGTCAAATATCAAAGTTCAAAACGCTTCCATTTATTTGTCATTGATTCGCCGCGGCGAATTCGAGTGAGAAATCTATCATAACATTGAGAAAAGATTTCTCCCTTGGGTCGAAATGACATTAGAGCCTGGACAAGGTTCAATTTAATTTTTAAAATTTTCCAGTTTTATTATTTCATCACATAAAGCTAAATCGGTTTCTTCATTTGAAGCAACAATAACAACATTATTAACACCCCTCTTCTTTTACAATTGAATAAACTGATTCTTTTCCTTCAGCGTCTAAATTTGATGTCGGTTCGTCAAGTATTAGTAAATCAGGGGAATGCATCAAAGCAAAAATAAATTTCATTCTTTGTTTCATTCCCGATGAATAAGTTTTAACAAAATCATCTTTTCTGTTAAAGAGTAAAAATTTATTCAGAAGATATTCAATTTTTTCTTTATTAAAATTAACGCCGCGTATTTTTGCAAAATGATTTAAATTTTCCAGCGCAGTGAACTCATCATACAGAACAAGATAAGGTGAAACAAAACCAATATGATTGTGCAGCTTTTCTGAAATTATTTTTCCGCCTCTGTTTTGATGAATAATCTCTCCCTGCGAAGGTGAAATTAATCCGGCAATAATTTTTACAAGCGTTGATTTACCTGAACCATTTGGACCGGAAATTCCAAAAATTCCTTTGCCGCTGAATTGAAAATTAATATTATCAAAAATAAGTCTTCTGCCAAAGTTCTTTTTAACTGATTTTGCTTCAATAGAATAATTACTCATTAAAAATCACCACTTTGCCTGTAACAGTTTCATCTCCGTTTTTAATAGCATAAATATAAACGCCGCTGGCAAGCCTATTATTATTGTTGTTTCTTGCATTCCATCTAACAAGCTTACCCGCAGAAACATTAATGCTGGAAGAATAAATCAGTTCCATGCTTGCGGAATAAACATTCATTTCAACAGAAGCAGTATTTTCTCCACTTAAAGGAATTTTAATAAATCCATCATTGCCTTTATCATAAATAAACGGATTTGGATAAGCGAAACTTGAATTAGTATTTATAATTTCCCCTTCTCTAATTAATAAATTATTTAGTATTTCAGATGAATACCATGAAAGAGGTTTGCCGGATGCTAACCTGGCAAAATAGACATTCCCGATGCTGTAACCGCCGTCAATTGGAGAGAGCGATAAACTATACTCAGCACTAAAATATTTATTTACGCTGTCTAACCCTGAAACATAATCCCCATTTGTAATTACTACTGCCAGGGTATCTGAATTGTCAGGATTGACAAATTTAATTATAAAATTTGAAGCAGCCTTAGTGTTAATTTTTACGGGGGTTGAATTTAATTTTATTGATTCTGATGTTTTTAATAACGGATAATTTTCCCCTTCCTCAAAATAAACTGCGGTAGAGTTTGACGCATGATAACCCGTAAAATAAGTCCATACTCCAAATTCATTTAATGCTTTGCCAAAAGTAACTGCCTTCATCCGCTAAACTATTTTGAATGCAGAGAAAGCTCTGTTAGTTTTCATCATCTCCCATTGTTTCTTAATTATATCAATTCCGTATTTATCTTTTAAATAAATATTCCAAATTGCCATCGCATATTCATGACTTCATAACTGGGATATGTAAATGGTTTATTGTGGAGTAATTAAAATAATTTTCTAAATAATTGTAATAATCATTAACGGAATCATAAACAAACTCTTCCATTGAAGTTGAAGTTATTTCATAAAAATAAAGATCGCTGGCGCGGTAAATATAGCTTCCGAGTTGAATTGCATGATGAAATTCATGCGCGGCAGTTACGCGCGCGGCATTAATTCCTTTGGTTGGATAGCTGCTAAAATCATTTTCAATTTCCATAAAACTTGGACCCGTCCCTCCGTCGGAAAAATCAAATTTAGTTTGTCCATAAAGTATTAATCCTGTGAAATCATTTACATAAATGTCATACAAATTATCTCCTCCTTCGCCATTATCAGAAGGCGGCGGCAAGTAACCTAAAAAATCCAACTTCAAAATTGTAACTTGAATCAAATGCTTCCGCCAGCAAGCGAACAGATTCCTGCACACCCATACTATCATAATTTGGCGCATCACTACCAGTAGTATTATAATGAATTCTAAAAAATCCGTCGGGAGAAATTATGCTCGTTTCTTTTTCAGGGCGCTGGAGCAGTTTCCTTAAAACTGTTTGCTGTTCAATAGTGAACGAATTAAAATTTTCTCTTATAGCGCTAACTAAACCAAAACCGCATTTAATATATTTTGTTTCGTGCTCAGGGCTTTCATTTATTACTGATGATTTTTCCCCCACAAACAGATTATACAATGAATCAAGCTGGATTGAACTTAACTCGCCTGCATATAAATTTTGCAAAAGAAAAATAATTAAACAAAAAAATATTTTTTTCATCGCTATAATTTTTTAATTGTAATGCAGCTATTCAAATTATTAATATAGATCAAATGGTAATTTTTTGAATTCATATTCTTAATAAAAAAACTTTCCAAGTTAATTTTATCGGCAATTTTTGTAATTACCATATTTTTGCCGCCGTTTATAAAATCAATTTTGTTAATAAAATTTCTTTCGGAATTATAAATAAATAATTTTTTAAGTCCGCCAAACCTATTCTCTCCATAAAAATATTTATTAATTCCTTGCTCCGAAAAAAGATTTGCCAGCTTAATATTTTGGTAATTGTTCGAAACTTCTTTTGAACTTACCATTGCTTTTTTTTGATTATCTAATTTAAAGAAACTTAACAAAATATTTTTATTCTTATAAAATAAATCCTCTAAAAAAGCGCTGTTAATTTGAGCTTTAGAATTTAAAGATGAAATAATTTCACAGCTTTTATTTCTATCTCCAATTTTTATAATAGAAAGTAAAAGCGAATCTTTGTTATTGTTCCAAGCATAAATTGAAGGCTGCGGGTTTATAGAAATATTAGCTGATTGCAAGTTAGAAATTATGTTTGGATAATCATTTAAATAATATCTTGAATCTTTATTTTCAAAAATTGCGGCTCCCAGCCACCCTTCTTTTACGTATGCTGTATATAAATTAAAAGTTTGATCCGTTCTTTTGAACTTTAGGTCTTTAATATTTCCCGGCGAATATAAATCACTTCGGGTAATTTTATTTGCGTCAACATTAATCTCAAAAACTTCTATCAGTTTTTCGCCGAGACTATAACAGAAAAATGTTTTTGTATTTGGCAATGTGTTATCAATTAAAATTTCATCATGATTTTGGCGCATCTTTGAAACATAAACGATTGAAGGTATGCCGGCATTATTCCTAATAATTAAGTTTAAAGTTGAGGTGTAATTATCAAAATAAGCTATATCAATTATGCCGTTATTATTCAAATCAAAATATTTTATAGATGAAGGCGAGACTCCCACAGCTAAATCCGCGCCTTCAGAAACGGAAGCCAGATTAGTTACAGTAATAATTTTACCTTCGCCGCTCAGCAAAGCAATGCCGTCAATAAATTTGCTGTAGTAAGGAATAATATCTTTTATGCCGCCGCTTTTTAAGTAAACCATTTCAGGATAAAATTGAAATTCATCTTTCGCGAAGAAAATGGAAAATGTTGATTCCTTAAAATCTGCGTAAGCAATATCTATTTTACCGTCTTTGTTAAAGTCGCCGAAGATTATTTTATCGGGAAAGTTTTTTGTTTTTAGCGTAAGGCTTTTTTTATATGAAGAAGAAAAGTCGCCGTATAAAATGTTAATTGAAAATTTATTTGTGAAAATTAAGTCCGGGTTATAATCAAAATTTAAATCGGCTGAAGCAAGCGAAAATATTTTTTCAGTCTGGGGAATGCTTCTCACTTTTTTAAAATTACTCCCCCCTACATTATAAAAAAAATTTATTGAGTTTGAGATTACGTTGTACGAAGCTATATCCAAATATCCATCGCCGCTTAAATCAGTTAGCGCCGCGCTGGAGTAAATTGATTTATCAATAATTTTTTTTTCGATCAGCTTATCATCTTTAAATAAAATTAGGGATAAACCTTCAAACGAGCTGCCGGAAATCAGCATTTCTAATTCGCCGTTGTTATCAATATCTCCCAGACTCAAATTTTCCGGATAAGATTTTAATTGAAGACGCGAAATAATTTCAGGTTTTCCTTTTTCGTTGAATTTTAAAACGCCAACCTGTCGGGATTTTCGGGATGAATATGCATACTCTTTTATTGAACCGTCTTTTCTAGCAATGCTGTGCAGCTTTGAAATTTCAAAAGGAAGTTCAAACGAATTATCTTTTAAAAAACTACCGTTAATATCGCCCAAAAGCGAAACTGATTTTTTATTATTTGAATTGTAAAGAAAAAGATCGGCGTAAGAATCGCCGTTATAATTCAAAGTAAAAAATGAATTATAACCTGAATCAATTTGAACGCTGTTGTATTTACAAAATCCGTTGATGGGAATTTGCGGATAAATATTTTGGGTGAGAAGCAGCGCGCCTATAAAAAAACTAACTGCTCTTAAATCTATTTTTAAGCCTGTTCTCTCTTCTTTGTAAGGCTTCATCATATCTTCTTTTTTCATCTTCGGTTTCGGGAATTACCTGAACTGCGGGAATAGGTTTTCCATTTTCATCTACATTTACAAAAGTTAAATAAGCGGTGTTGGCGTGAACGCGAACGCCCTCTTTAAAAGATTCGGCGAAAACTTTTACGCCCACTTCCATCGATGATTTAAAAACGCGGTTTACTGATCCCACCAAAGTAACTGCATTGCCAAGCTGAATAGGATGATGAAAATCAATGCTGTCAACAGAAGCGGTTACGCAAATATTTTGGTTATTCTTGGCGGCGCAAAGCGCGGCGCAAATATCGATCCAGTGCATTAATTGTCCGCCTAATAATTTTGTTAATTGATTTGTATGATTAGGCAGCACAAGCTCAGTCATTGTAATAATTGATTCGCTTACTTTTTTTGGCTGGATCATTCTTTGGATGCGGAGAGTTTATTTTCTAATGAAGATTTAATTTTTTTAAGTTCATCCAAATTATTGTTTTCGGGATATCTTTCGATGAACTTAGAAATCTCTGACATGGCTTCTGAGTTTCTGTTTTTATCAACTAAGATTTTAATTTTATTATACATTGCCAAAGGCGCGTACCTGGTGTCGTGATAAACTTCCAACACATCATTATAATAGATTATAGCGGCAGAATAGTATTCCAGCTTTTCATAAATCTCTGCGTCGTTAAAAGTTTTATGCGCTAATTTTTCATTCATCACATCTAACTTTTGTTCCGCTTCAGGGACTTTTGCATGCGTGGGAAAGAAATCAATAAAAGCCTGAAATTCTTCAATTGCTTTATCTGTATATTTTTGGTCTAAAGTAAAATTCGGCGAAAGCTGAAAATAAGATTCAGCTAGCATAAATTGAGCATCGGGTACAAACTCGCTTGCCGGCATATTTTTTACCAGCTTGCTGAATTCATAAGCCGCCAAAATATATTCTTCGCGTTTATATCTCGTCATTCCTAAAAGATATTGTGCATCGTCAACAACTTCATTACCGGGGTACTGTAAAACAATTGCCTGCAGCTCGTTTACAGCTTCAAGATAGTCTTCATCATTATATAAAGTTCGGGCAAATTCTAATCTTTCTTTTGCAGAAAGATTTACAGTTTCCACTGAAGAACCGCATCCCCATAAAACTAAAGCGCTAAAAATTACAACTAAGAAATACTTCATTTTCAAAATTTTTTGTGAATAATTAAAGTACAATTATAAATAAAATAAGATATGCTTCAAAGGTATATTTAAAGCCTACCTAATCCTTCCAATGGAGGGCTTTAATTCCAAATTATAAAGAAGCCATAGATCGGTAATATTTTATTCAAGAAGCATAGCTTCGATAATATTTTGTGTAACGGCGGATTTTAATCCGCTGGAAAGGAAAAACAAAACAAGCAATAGAACCTTTCCAATGCAACAAGTAATTTCTTAAATGTAACGAGTAATTTTGCTAAAGGAATATTCATTTCTCTAATCTAAAAGTGATTTCTTTAATGTAATATCAACCTAATATTCAATCTTTCAATCTTATAATCTTATTTACTTCTTACAGAAAAGAAAAGATAAACAGCCGCGGCTGCGGCGCCAATGGCAATTACAGGCTCCCAAAGACTAGAGAAAAACGGTTCGGCGGGCATTTCATTTTGCGTAAATGGGTAAGATATGTTTTCTAACTGTTTTATTTCAGCAACATCGATTGTATCGGCATAAGCATAATTGAAGTAATTTACTTTTTCGTTTTTGTCTTTAATTAAATAATTGCCCGTTAAAAATAAATTTCGGGGAACTTTTTGCGAACCTAAAAATCCATCTCTAAACATTTCCCCGTATTCTACTTTGGCTTTATCAATTACTAAATTTATTGTTAAAGTATTTTCAGTTTCAGCGCCGACAATTATTTTATTTTTTTTTGTAAGAGATGATATAATTCTATTCCCAAAAATTGAATATGCATTCCCCAAGGTTAAGTTTAGATTTATGCTGTCTTTTGTTAATGGTAATTCATCAGTTATTTTATTTACTGAAGAATCAGCTAAACTGTAAAATATATCCAGGTTTGATTTTGTTTGTGATTGCAGCGTAGAACAAAATATTAAAATGAAAAATATCGGAATAAAAAATTTAATTTTTCTTACCTTCATTTTATTAATGATTAAAGAAAAAATTATTACGCATAAATCCCGCGCAGCTTTAAAGTTCTTGCAACTTTATCAATTGCTAAAATATAAGCTCCAATTCTAAGCGGCACATTATATTTTTCGGATGCAGCGTACACATTATTGAATGCTTCGTGCATAAATCTATCAAGCCGTGTGTTTACGCGGTTCAACGTCCAGAAAAATCCCATTCTATCCTGCACCCATTCAAAATAAGAAGCAGTAACCCCGCCCGAGTTTGCCAGAATATCAGGGATAACTAAAATTCCTTTCTCCTGCAATATAGGATCCGCTTTAGAAGTTGTAGGACCATTAGCTCCTTCAACTAAAATTTTGCATTTAAGCTTGTCGGCATTCTTCGCGGTAATCTGATCTTCAATTGCCGCCGGAATTAATATGTCGCATTCCAATTCTAAAATTTCATCATTGCTAATAACATCGGCGTTGGGATAAGTAACAATTGTTTTGTGTGTGTTTATGTGTTCTAAAATTTCGGGAATCATAAGTCCGTTTGCATTATACAACCCGCCATTTACATCGCTGATGCCGATAACTTTTACGCCGCGTTCAAAAAGCAATTTTGCTGAAACAGAACCCACATTTCCAAAACCTTGTATAACAGCCGTCGCAGTTGCGGGATCAATATTAATTTTTTGAAGAGCTGCAATCGACGCCGTCATCACTCCTCTTCCTGTTGCTTCCAATCTGCCCAGCGAACCGCCGAGTATGCTTGGCTTGCCTGTAACAACCGCCGTTTCATTTTTTTTTGCGTGCATACTGTAAGTATCCATTATCCACGCCATAGTTTGTTCGTTGGTGTTTATATCGGGAGCGGGAATGTCTTTATCAGGACCAAAAACATCTAACAAGCTTGCGGTAAACCTTCTCGTCAACCTTTCAAGTTCGCCCATGCTTAATTTTGAAGGATCGCATTTTATTCCGCCCTTAGCTCCGCCGAAAGGAATATTTACAATTGCGCATTTCCATGTCATCCAGGCTGCAAAGGCTTTCATTTCATCAAGAGAAATATCAGGCGAATATCTTATTCCGCCTTTGGAAGGGCCTAAAACATCATTATGAATTACGCGGTAGCCTTCAAAAACTTCTAACGTGCCGTCATCCAGGTTTATAGGAACGGAAATTATTATTTGCTTTACAGGATTTTTAAGAAAATTATACATCCCTTTATCAAGACCTAAAAAGTTAGCGGCAATTTCAAATCTTTGCATCATCGATTCAAAAGGATTTTCTTTATCTTTAATAGGCGTAGGCTCTTTATAATTTAATTTTCTGTTCATTAATTTTCCTTTATGTGAAGGCAAATGTTTTTTTTTCTGATGGTTAAAATATAATTAAAGAATGGAAATTGCACGAAAGATATTTATAAATGATTTTAAAATTAATCAATTAATGATGAGCCTTGAACAAAATTCAATTCAATCTTTTAATTTTTTAATAATTAAATTTCAAAATTTCTTAAACCCCACTTCATCTTTTCCCCTCCGCAATTTCTTGAAGTCTTTTTATTCTTTCTTCCATGGGAGGATGAGTTGAAAACAATTTCATTAAGCCGCCGCCTTTTAGAGGATTCACTATAAACATGTGCGCTGTTGCCGGACCTGCATTATTAACAGGCTTAACATCATTTGCGCGCGTTAATTTATTTAATGCGGAAGCAAGTGATAAAGGTTTGCCGGAAATTGCCGAACCGCCCGCGTCCGCGTCAAACTCTCGCGAGCGGGAGATTGCTAACTGCAAAAGTGTAGCTGCAATCGGCGCGACAATTAACAAAACTAAAGAACCTAAACCGCCGCCTCTTTCGTTATCACGACTTCCGCCGCCGAACATTGCAGCCCAGCCTGCCATTTGCGCAATAAATGTAATTGTGCCAACAAAAGTCGCGGCAATAGTTCCGGTTAAAATATCGCGGTGCTTTACGTGCGACAATTCGTGAGAGAGAACTCCTTCAATTTCATCATCAGTTAAAATTCTTAAAATGCCAGTGGTAGCTGCAACCGCGGCATGCTGGGGATTCCTTCCTGTTGCAAATGCGTTTGGCGTGGGATCATTAATTACATAAACTTTGGGCATGGGAAGATTTGCAGCCTGCGATAATTTTTCAACAATGCTATAAAGTTTAGGCGCCGTTTGGCTATCAACTTGCTGGGCGCGGTACATTTTTAAAACTATTGTATCAGAAAACCAATACGAACTAAAATTCATTATAAGCGCAAAAACAAAAGCCATAATTAACCCGGTTTTACCGCCGAGCAATTGCCCGACAATTAAAAATAAAACCATCATTAAAGTCATTAAGAATACTGTTTTAAGAGTGTTCATTTTTTTATTTTCTCCGTTAATATTTTAATTCAAAATTAGTTAGAGTTTATTGTTTAGGCAAGTCATTAGATTTGTGAGTTTTTGTTTTGATTAGGCGCAAAAGAATTATTTATTAATTTCTAAATTATTTTGGATTTATTTTGACTTTTGATCTGCCACGGCGGATTGACTTTTACTTTTCAAAATTTTCCCCTTGCCTTTATTTTTAAATATCGTTAAATAAAGCATCAAAATTTTGGGAATTATATGAAGCTCTTTTCATCGTTACTTTTTACCGCTCTCTTTTTAATTTCAAATGCATTTGCGCAAAATAACACGTATGATTTTATGCGTCTTGATATGAGCGCCAGAGCCGGCGCGCTTGGCGGCAGTTTTGTAGCAAACAGCGACGACCCAAATGTAATTTTTTATAATCCCGCCGGACTTAAAATGCTCAGCGAAAGTCCCATCTCTTTTTCATTTATTAAACATTTACTTGATATAAATTTGGCAAGCCTGGCTTACTCAACTGAAATTGAAGGCATAGGTAGAGTGGGCGGCGCAGTGGAATATATTAATTATGGAACGTTTCAAGGGGCTACCGATGACGCCGCGTTGACAAACGAATTTGGCGCGGGTGAAGTTGCATTTGTACTCGGTTACGCAAATGAGCTTGATGAAAATTTTTATTACGGCGCAAACGCAAAATTTATTTATTCTTCAATTGAAAAATATTCTTCTTCAGCCGTTGGGTTAGATTTAGGTCTTCATTACAACATACCTTCCAGCGAAATGAGTTTAGGATTTTCAGTTTTAAATATCGGCGCGCAGTTATCTTCTTACATAAACACAAAGGAAGAACTTCCGCTTGACGTAATGGTTGGAGTATCAAAAAAACTTGAGCATCTTCCGCTAAGACTATCATTAGATTTTCATCGTTTAAATAAAGAAGGAGAAAACTTCGGCAGCCGGTTTAAAGCTTTTGCCGTCGGCGCTGAATTTATTTTGAGCCGCGTAATGCGTCTGCGTTTAGGTTATGACAATCAAAAAAGAAGCGAATTAAAAATTGGTTCGTTTGCAGGAATTGCCGGGTTTAATGTTGGTCTCGGTTTGCACATATCAGATTACAATTTTGATTATGGATTTTCTTCCATGGGTTTAATAGGCGGGCTTCATAGGATTAGCGTTTCAACCGCTCTTTAGCAAAAACATTTCAATTAACAACAAACAATTTCGCAGAGAATAAATTTACTCGTTATTCAATTTCTATTGTAGCGCGCAAAGCGCTGTGGTCGGATATACTAATATTGTTCTCATCTTTTAAATCAAAAACATTTATAGAATTTGCGGTAACTTTTTTTAACTTAAAATTTTCAATTTCATCATAAGAAAGAATATAATCGAAACGGCGGCTAGGTCTATCGGAATGAAACCTAAAAGTATATTCCTTTTTATTGCCGTTAAATTCCAAATGTAAATCTCTCGGATTTCCTAAAAGTTTACGCATATTATTAAATCTTTGAATATCATATGCATCGCTGTTAAAATCACCTGCCAACATCACCGCTAAAGTTTTAGAGGATTTAACAAAACCGGATTTTATAACGCTTGAAACTGCGTTTTTAATAAACTCTCTTATTTGCTGCATCTGATAATTTTTATGTTCAATTGAGCCTATTGCCTGAACGTGCGTTGCAAATAAAAAAAGTTTTGTGGAATCATTGATATTAAACAGCGCGCCCATTACAGATTTATTTGCAAGGAAGTCGTTTGTTTTTGAAATTTCTTTTTCGAGTATCATATGAATTACGCCGTTGGATTGAGATATTTTATCGTCAAATTCTACTTCGGATAAATCAATTAAATTATAACGGCTCATCATAAAAAGCCCGGCATCCTGAAACAGAAACTCCGGAAAAGAATTATAATCTATACGCGAAATTATACTGTGATAAAAATTTGTATCAGTTTTTTCTATTATATAATCGCGCGTGCTTTCGTTAAACAATTCCTGAAAAATTACAAAATCAAAATTTTCATCATTGATGAACCCCATGATTTTATCAACCTGGCTTTCGTCTTTTTCATAAATTGCTTTAATATTATAAGTAACCAAGCTGAATTGATTTTTTTGGTCGGATAGTTTGAGCGGATTTTTGGAAGATGCCTTAAAAACATCCGCAGAAGAACAGGAAGCAAAAATAAGCGCTAATAAAAAATAATATATAAAAATTATGTTTTGTTTGATTCTTATGTCAGACGCTCATTTCCAAAATATTAAGCAAATTTATTTTTTTAAAGAAGTATTTAATTACTAAATGGTTTTTGTATATATTGATTAGCAAGCGAGCGCGAGCGTCCATATTCTTTCATATCTAAAACTTCTTCATAATAATCGAGAGCCTTGCCTCTATTTCCTAAAGCATCATTCAGCATTCCCAAAAATAAAGTTGTGTTTATTAAAAATCCTGATTCTTCATCGCCGTCAATTTCACGGGAAAGTTTTTCACATTGCGTGAAATATAATAAAGACGAGTCAGGATTATTTTCATTTTTATATTGCAACCCTACATAATACAAAGCTTCGCGCAAACCATTTTTAACTTCATACCCTGGAAGATGATTTTTATTTTTGATTAAAAAATCTTTAAATATTTTTGATGACAAAACAATATCGCCCCGCTTAGCTGATATCCTTCCGCGCCACCGCTGAAAAGTTGGATTGTCGGGAAATTCAGTTGTCAGGATTTTTGCATAAACTTCCGCTTGATTTGAATTGTTTTCGTAATTATAGTAAAGAGTCATCAAAAAATATTGAGCTTCATATTTCGCGTACTTTCCGTTTTGCGCAGTGTTGGCAAGCTGTTCAATTCCTTTCTGCTTATCGCCTGAAGGGAAAAAAATCATTAATGGTTTTATTAAAGGATACTCATCGGGAATAACTGACGCGTAATAATTGTAAATACCAAAACCTAATTGCACATCAACATTATTGGGATCAAGATTGGATGCTTGTTCAACAATCGGAAGCGCTTCTCTGCCGTCGTCCGCCGCTTTAATCCAGCTTTCACGGTAAGCGCGAAGCCGCCCTCGAAAACCGATAGCTCCGCCTTTAAAAAATAGCGCGTCAACGTTGTTGGGATCTTTATCCAATATTTCATCGCATTGATAAATAACATCTTCAAGTTTTTGGAAGAAAATATCATCATAACTTTCATTATCTAAATCCAATAAAATTTTCCACCAGTCAATCATTGCAAGAAAAAATCTTCCGGCAGGATGGTTTGGATAATCGGCAATTAAAGTGCGGAATGTTTTTTCGGCGGAAGAAAATTTAATGTTATATATTTCTTTTATGCCTGTGTTTACAAGCGAATCAAATTTTGATTCGTTGGCAAATGAAATGGAGGCCATCAAAATAAAAAACAAAAAAATGTATTTTTTCAAATCTAAAAAATTCCTAAAAAATATTTCTTTAAAAATAAAAACGGAGAAAAATTATAATTGTAATTAATTTTTCTCCGCGTTATACACAGACAAGCGAAAAAAGTTGCCTGTGTTTATTTCTTCACTAATCTTAAATTAACAATCGGCTGAACTTTATAATCAAAAGTTACGGTATAAATTCCGCCGTTTTGTACAATTCCTTTTACCCAAATTTTAATATAATTATTTTCCTGAGTTTTAATTAAATATACTTGACCGTTAACAACGTCAACTTCTGAAAAAGTTGGTTCATCTAAAGTAGTTTCGTTAAAGGCGTCCTGCCCAGTTCCAACAACGCCAAACAAAGTTGATTTGCCGCCGGTTAAATATTTATTTGGAGAATAAAATTTTAATACGCCCAAAAATCGCATGTGAACATCAATTGCAGCGCTGTTGCCAGAAGTAAATGCGTATTGAGTTCCCGCTCCGGCGCTTACGTTCCAGCCGTAGCCGCTTTCAGCGTTGGTATTTGTTGTAGAGAACTCATCAATCACCCCGTCTGTATTAAAGAAAACACCGCCGTAAATTTTAGTTGCCACAGAATCACTTTTAGTTCCATCGTTCAATTCAGATACAATGTACGAAATATATCTTGTTCCCGCTTGAATAGAATTTACTTGATTTGTATGAGAAGTTTTAGGAACAAGCTCATTTTTTTTAGTAGAAGTAATTACGTTGCTTGAGTTTAAAGCGTAGGTGGTAATTCGGTAACCTTTAAAATCACTTTGTGATTCATCCACAGAAGCATTCCATGTAATTAACGCGTAAGAACTTCCGCCGGGTATAGCGTCAACCAAGAGATCAACGCTTGTGGGAGGAGCAACGCTTACGATATTCCCTGGATCAACAATAGTATCGGAATTACATCCAGCAAAAAAAACAAACGATAAAAATAAAGAGAATATTATAAAAAATAATTTATTAGCGTAGCGCATTTAATTATCTCCAGAATAATTATAAAAAATTTCAAACTAAATTTGATTTAAATATATCAATCGAAATGGAGTTTTTCCATTAAATAATTTTTCACTTGATGACTATCAATTCTTATTTGTTCCATCGAATCTCTTTCTCTAATTGTAACCGATTGATCTTCGAGCGTTTGCGTATCAACAGTTATGCAAAAAGGCGTTCCGGCTTCATCCTGTCTGCGGTATCTTCTTCCCACCGCGCCTTTGTCATCATAAAAAACTTTAATGTTTTTCCTTAAATCATTTTCAACTTTTCTTGCTATCTCAGGCATACCGTCTTTATTAACCAATGGAAATATTGCCGCTTTTATTGGAGCTAACCTTGGATGAAACTTTAGCACGGTTCTGTTTTCGCCGTTCACTTCTTCTTCATAATAAGCGTCGGTTAAAAATGCCATGAACGATCTACTTGCGCCGGCTGATGTTTCGATTATGAATGGAATAAATTTTTCTTTTGATTCTTCATCAAAATATTTTAATGACTTGCCTGAAAATTGTTCGTGCCTGCTTAAATCAAAATTAGTTCTGTTATGAATTCCTTCAATCTCTCCCCAACCAAATGGGAATTGATATTCAATATCCGTCGCCTCTTTAGCGTAGTGCGCAAGTTTTTCTTTGGGATGATCATGATATCGTAATTTTTCTTTTGTCATTCCTAAAGAAGTAAACCAATTTAATCTTTGCTCTTTCCAGTAGTCGTACCATTTTTTATCATCGCTCGGCTTAACAAAAAATTGCATTTCCATCTGCTCAAATTCGCGCGTTCTAAAAAGAAAATTTTTTGTATTTATTTCATTGCGGAAAGCTTTGCCGATTTGCGCAATACCGAAAGGTAATTTCTGTCTTGCTGAACTTTGCACATTTAAAAAATTTACAAAAATTCCCTGTGCTGTTTCGGGTCGGAGATAAACTACTGCGCCTGTATCTTCCACCGGTCCAATAAATGTTTTGAACATCAAATTAAACTGACGCGCCGCTGTGAATGTATCTTTGTTGCCGCATTGGGGACAATTAATCTCGCTCAATAATAATTTTCCAAGGTCGGAATTTTCCAAAAGAAGATTAAAAGATTCGTCAAAATTATTTTTGTCAGAAAAAATATTTTCAAGTTTTTCAGAAAGAATTTTATCGTTAGATATTTTTTCTTTTAACGCTTCAACAGCCTTAGTTTTTTTCTTTTCATTTATTTGTTCGCCGAGAACGTCAAGCCTAAATCTTGACTTACACTGCTTGCAGTCAATCATAGGATCCGTAAAATTTTCAACATGCCCCGAAGCTTCCCAAACCTTTGGATGCATAAGAATAGAGGCGTCCAAACCTTCCACGTCTTCGCGGTAAGTCATAAACTTCCACCACTCTTCTTTTACATTTTTTAAAAGCTCAACGCCAAGCGGACCGTAATCCCAGCAACCGTTTAAGCCGCCGTAAATTTCACTTGATTGAAAAACAAAGCCTCTTCTTTTAGAAAGAGAAACAATTTTTTCTACTACATCGCTTTTGGAAGACTTGGACATGATAACTTTTACCTCGAAATGAATTCAAAAAATTTTGAGCGGAAATATAATGAAAAAGGAAGGGAAATATAACGGAGAAATGAATTCAATCTTACAAAAATTTGCGCGTTTAATTTTGAAGACTTTTTATTTCGTCAAATAAAATCATCTTTATTTTTAAATGATCGTCGCTTAATTTCTCGTATTTTTTTTCTGTAGTTTTTAAAAGAATTAACGATTGTAAAACATAATTGTAAAGCTGAAGATTAACATCTTCATAAATAAAATCTTTTCTTTTTTTAAGTGAAGAAATATGTTTTAAAATTGTTTTATAATCACCCCTATCAATTGGTCCCGATAATGAATCTTCAACTTTGTTTTTTTTGATGTTGCTTAAAGTTGAATTGATTATTGGCTCGGCAATTTTAAAAAACTTCAAATCATTTTTTAATTTGTTTTTGAAAAGACTTTCAGCGGAAAAAATATTCCCCACCAAAAAATTAGAAGCGTAAACTCCCGCCAAATGATAAAAAGTTTTATCATCGGAATTAATTTTAAATGGATTTAATTCTAAATTTTTACAAACGCTAAATAAAAACTTTTCAACGCTCTTGTTTTCAGTTTCAACTGCGGCAAAACAATTTTTTATTGAAATTATCTTTTTTGAAGGGAACGTCTGCATAATATGAAACGAAGCAGTTTGCGCTTTTTTCTTTTTAAAGAAGATAAAATTGATGTGTCATTTGCGCCTGAAAGATGAATAAAAAGTTTTTGCTCAAAGTTTAAATTTAAATTTGAAATTTCATCCGCTAAAATTTTTATTTGATTGTCCGGCACAGAAAGAAAAATGATTTTACTTTCTTCCGGCAAATCAGAAATTTTATTTGAGTAAAGACCTGCGCTAAATTTTTGCGAAAAATTTTTCGCTGAATTTAAATTTTTACTAAATACGGAGGTAATATTATAATTCGCTTTTTTAATTGCATCAGCAAGCGAATAAGCGGCTTTGCCCGCCCCGATAAATGTTATCCGGCTCTTTTTTGAAAACAATTAATCTCCATAAATTGCAGCGGAAAGATAGCCGACAACTTCGGCGTCGTCGTTTGTTACATCGCCGGAATCGCTTCTATTAAACACTTCAGATTTTAGTTTATTTTTTAGCGAAGCGGCTTTCATCGTTGCAACTATTGGTCCTCCTCCGCAGGCTTCACAATTTTTGTGTTTCAAATCCTGTTGAAGTTCGTCAAATTCAAAATTTATTATTCGCCGCTCCAAAATTGAATCAAGTTTGTCCGCTTGATATTTGGGATAATAATGCGAAAGATCTGAGCTAGCAATTACTACTGTCTCTACATCAACCACAGAAGATAGTTTTAACGCTAATTCGTTTACAAACATATCGCCTTGATCGCCCATAACAATGGGGACAAATTTAAAATCATTTAAAACTGTCTGAAGAAAAGGAAGCTGCACTTCCACGGCATGTTCATTTCGATGCCCTTCTTCTCCACTGAAAATTATTTTACTGTCGTTTATTAAATAATCTCTCAATTTTTTATCAATCTCAACAACGCCGAGAGGAGTTTCGTAACCGTCGGCATTATAAATTGAAATGCCGGGAAAGTATTCACGATGGCTGGGAGAAATTACAATTACAGTTTTAATATTTTTTTCTTTTAAATGATTAAAAGCAAAGGCGGCAGTCTTGCCCGAATAAATATATCCGGCATGCGGCACAACCAATCCAAAAATATTTTTTATTTCTTTTTCCGGTTTTGTTGTTTCTAATAAATCAAGAATCATTTTTTTTAATTCTTTTGGCGAAGAAGGATAAAACATTCCGGCTACAGCAGGTTGTCTAATATTATTCATTTTCATTTCTCCTTTCGTCTTCTGAAAAAACCTCGGCTGTAAAAGTTTGAATATTAAATTTATCTTTTCTCCAAAGCGCCGAATCTAATCCGGCTTTCTCAAATAAAGCTGAAAGAAATTGCTCGACAGTAAAATTATGTTCAACCGCCACTTGAGGTAGAAGCAACGATCTATAATTTTTATAATTTAAAATAAGTCCGTGTTTGCTTAAAATTATTTCATTATAATCTGAAATTGATACCGGAGGAGAAAGAACAGAAATTTCAATTGTAATATTTTTCATTTCTTCTTTTTTCACCGGCAAGAATCTTGGATCGTTTACAGCGGCTTGTATGGCGGCGTTAGCGACAGTATCAATTAAAGGAGTTTGTGAAATTATATAACCGATGCAGCCTCTTAATTGATTGAGATATTTAAGAGTTACAAAAGCGCCGGCATTAATTTTTAAATTTGGAAAGTTTTCATAGTTAATTTTGGGGGGATTTACGTTTTCATTTAAAGCCATTATAGCGCTGCGGGCTGTGGTTAATAAGGCTTCTTTATCTTTTAGGGAAAGTTCCATTTTAAAATAGTTTTTTTTACGTAAGGTATTTTTAATTTAGTCTTCAATTTTACACACAAGTAACTTTAATTTATCTATTATCATAAAAATTAAATTGTCTTTCACAAAAAAAGAATCAGGAATAAAAACCGGAGTTTCGCGGTCGAGTATTTCTTTAAAAATAATTTTTTTCATTTCAATATCAACAGCATAAAACATATTCTGTAATTTTCCATCCATCAAAACTGAATGACAATTAAATAAAAAAACTTTTTTCAATTCAACGCAGTCAATTTTTCCGGTAACTACATTTTCAATTTTAAATTCATTTATAAATTCGGCGGCTTCATTGCTGTAAGTATTTGGGTCAAATGTTTCGGGGAAATAGTAGTTTGTAAATTTATTTTCCGCTTCAAAGTTTTTTTCTCTTGAAGAATTTATTTCGTCCGAATTATTTACAAATTCATCAACAATCTTTCCATCGGAAATATTAAGTGAAAAAAACGTTCTACCTTCAAACTTCTGCTTGTACGCATACAATTTTTTATCGCTAATAAAAAGAAAAACTAAATCATCATTTTGCCAAAGAATTTTTTTACTAAAGATATCAAAGGCAATGATGGAGGAATGTCCGGGCATATCCGGTTTTGCAAATTTGTGAAAGATAATTATGTCTTCAGAAATTGCTTCTATTCCAATCCAAAACTTTTCATCCAGCTGAAAATTTAAAAATATTTTTTTTCCTGAATTAATATCAACGCAGTTAAAAAAAACTTCTTTGGATTGGATATCTCTGTCTTCAATAATTAATTTTTCTGTAGAAGTTGGAAGTAGCCTCCAGATTTGTCTTTTGTTTGAGTATGTATATTCTTTTTTAATTTTCATAATAATTTTATTTCATTCATATATTTTTCATCCACTCAAAATTCATTCAGTCATTCATTCAATCATTTTTCATTCAGTCAATGGGTTTAAATTTTGCGGTAAAATGCCTAAGCATAGGCGCTTGATAGGTAATTCCATAACCTTTTAATTTATCTCTATTTTTAAAAACTTCGAGTATAACTTCTAAAACATAATCGATATGACTTTGCGTATAAACTCTGCGGGGAATAGCCAGACGCACAAGTTCCATCGGCGGAGGAATTAATTTCCCGCTGTCATCATATTTACCGAACATAACGCTGCCAATTTCAACGCCGCGAATTCCGCCTTCGATATAAAGCTCGGCGACAATGGATTGTCCCGGAAATTGTTCGGAAGGAATGTTAGGAAGAAATCTTTTAGCGTCAATATAAATAGCGTGTCCGCCTGGCGGCTCGATAATTGGAACTCCCGCGGCGACTAATTTTTCGCCAAGGTACTCAACGCTTCTAATTCTGTACTGAAGATAGTGTTCGTCTAAAACTTCTTCCAACCCTTGTGCGACGGCTTCCAAATCTCTCCCGGCCAAACCGCCGTATGTTGGAAATCCTTCAGTAACAATTAATAAATTTCGACATTGCATAGCAAGCTCTTCATCATTCAAAGCAAGAAAACCGCCGATGTTTACCAGCGCATCTTTTTTCGCGCTCATTGTTGCGCCGTCGGCATAAGAAAACATTTCCTGTGCAATTTCTAAAATGGATTTATTTTCATATCCCTTTTCTCTTTTTTTAATGAAGTACGCATTCTCCGCAAATCGGCAGGCGTCAAGGAAAAATGGTATTCCATATTTTTTGCAGACTTCTTTTGTCTCGCGGATATTCTGCATTGAAACGGGCTGTCCCCCGCCGGAATTATTTGTAACGGTAATCATCACCAAAGGAATATTTTCTTTTCCTTTCTGATTAATAAATTTTTCTAACTTTTCAACATCCATATTTCCTTTAAAGTCAGCTCTTATTTCAGGATGTTTGCCGGTTTCATTTAGAAGATCAAAAGCTTCGGCGCCCGTAAATTCAATGTTGGCGCGGGTTGTATCGAAGTGCGTATTGTTCGGAAAATATTTTCCTTTGCCGCCGACAATAAAAAATAAAATTTTTTCCGCCGCTCTTCCTTGATGAGTTGGAATGATATATTTCATTCTCGTTATTTTTTGTACGCTTTCCTCAAAGCGATAAAAGCTTTTAGAGCCGGCATAAGATTCATCGCCCTCCATAATTCCCGCCCATTGTTTTGCGCTCATTGCGGAAGTGCCGCTGTCGGTTAGCAAATCAATTAAAACATCATCAGCGCGAAGAAGGAATGGATTATAACCGGCATTGATTAATAATTTTTCCCTTTCTTCTTTTGTGGTGAAGCGGATAGGTTCAACAGATTTTATTCTAAATGGTTCAATAATAGTTTCAAAATTCACTTTGTCCTCACTTTTGGTAAAACAATTTATCAAATTTACAAATCATTATTGTATATCTAAATTTCCAACCATAGGTTATGTCAATAATACTTGACAGATTGTAACGAATACTTTACATTAATGTTAGAAATTTTTATAAAAATGAAACTTAATAATAATCTCAAAAATATACGATTTGAAAAGAATCAAATTTCACAGGATGCACTTGCAAAAGCTGTAAATGTTAGCAGACAAACAATCAACTCAATTGAAAATGGAAAATTCAACCCATCAGTATTACTAGCGCTACAAATTTCCAAATATTTTGGAAAAAAAATAGAAGAAATTTTTTTTCTAAAGGAGGATTAAAATGGTTTTAAGATTTTGGTTAGAATTAATCAGTTCAATAATATCACTTTGTTCACTTCTAATTTTTGGAGAAAAAGGAATTGTGGCTTTAGCCTTGCTAGCTTTAGTCCCAATAATTTATCGATTAAAAAAAATTAAACCAGATGAAAGAGAGACTCAACTCTTTTTTAGGGGTACGCAATATATTGTTAATGCGATGATCGCTATTATAATTTTGAGCGTTTTTGTTTTTAAAATTCATATAACCGATTTAATATCATTACACAAGTTAGCGTTGTATTACATGTTAATCACAATTTTGATTGTAGTAAGTACATTTAGATTATTTCTTTACTATAGGCAATAACTTAAAAAGTTATTATTGAAAATTTAATAATATCAATATCAAGGCATGAAGCCATGAAACTTTTTACTCAAATTGTTTCTTATCAAAAATACGTTTTTTGTTGCCTTTTGATGAAAGTAGAATTAGTTTTTAACATCATTTTTCACTTTAACTAATAGGGAGTTACAATGGATAATTTTGACGCCACAGATTCCAACTCAATTAATCTTTCCGGCAATCCCGCAGAGCCGCCAATAGAGGAGCTAAGCCACACAGATAAAATGACGGGAATTTTTAGCGAGCCTTCTAGCACATACGAAGCAACCGCCAAATTTCCTCCGCGCACTATCGATTGGTTTTTACCCGTAGCGCTTCTGCTTCTTTTAGTTTTCCTCTCACAAGTTTTAATGATGTCAAATGAAGAAATTGCTTACAAGATTAAGCATGATAGAATGCAAAAAATTGAGCAGCAGTTCGACAAAGCTGTTCAAGAAGGAAAGATGACCCGCGAACAAGCTAATCAGACAATGGAAAGAATTGAAGGACAGTTTGATATGTCTAAAAGCGCCGTAGGAAAAATTATTCAGTTCGTTTCTATTTTTATAATTGGATTTATTTTCTTTTTTCTTGTTGCCGCAATTTATTTTGTATTTGCAAAGTTTGTATTTAAAGATGAGGGCAGTTATAAATCGGCTATGGTTGCCAGCGGACTTACCTCTTACATAACGATGATTCAAATAATCGTCGCGGCAATTTTAGCTTTGGCATTCGGCAAGCTAATGTCCGACACAAGCGTAGCTTCATTTATGGGAATAGAGAAAAGCACTTTTATGGGTTACTTGCTCGCCAAACTCGATCCAATTTCAATTTGGGCTTACATTGTTTTAGGCATTGGATTAGCAAAAATGTTTAAATCAAAATCCAACGCTAAATATTATTTTTTAGTTTTCGGTTTATGGATTATCGGCAGTTTAATTTTCTTCGGACTAGGTAAAGCGTTTCCGTTTTTACAAAATTTTGGCGGTTAGAATGTGTCATTCAGAAGGAAACTTGTTGTCATTTAAGATTGCTTCAACAAAAACCTGCCTTCGCGAAGCAGCTTCGGCATAGACAGGCAGGTTCTTATTGAAGGACAATTTTTATTACGTTGTTATTCTATTTATAAATGAAAGAAACCCTTTTATCGGAAACTTGCAAAGACTGAAATGATCAGGCAGCTGCCAGATGCAAAACTCCATCTCTACAAAAAAATATTAGTACCTATAATAATCCGGTTTGAATGGACCTTCCACTTCAACGCCGATATATTTTGCCTGATCAGGCGATAGTGTTTCTAATTCAACTCCCAGTTTTTTTAGATGAAGCATTGCAACTTTTTCATCCAAATGTTTTGGAAGTACGTAAACTTCGTTTTTATAATTTTCGCTGTTAGTCCATAACTCAATCTGCGCAAGAGTTTGATTAGTAAAAGAGTTTGACATTACAAACGAAGGATGCCCGGTAGCGCAGCCTAAATTAACTAATCTTCCTTCGGCTAAAACTATAATATCTTTACCGTCAATTGTGTATTTATCAACTTGCGGTTTGATAATATCTTTTGTGCCGCCGTGATTTTTATTCAGCCATGCCATATCAATTTCATTATCAAAATGACCGATGTTACAAACGACAGCATTATGTTTCATTTTTTGGAAATGCTTTGAAGTTACAATGTCTTTGTTGCCTGTAGCTGTTACCACAATATCAACTTGATCAATTATATCTTCCAGCTTCTTAACCTGGAATCCACTCATTGCAGCCTGCAAAGCGCAGATTGGATCAACTTCAGTTACAATAACTCTAACGCCGGCATGGGAAAGAGATTCAGCCGAGCCTTTGCCTACATCTCCGTAGCCGCAAACAACGGCAACTTTTCCAGCCATCATTAAATCGGTAGCGCGGCGCAAAGCATCTACTAATGATTCGCGGCAGCCGTATTTATTATCAAATTTAGATTTTGTTACAGAGTCATTTACATTGAATGCGGGAATTGGAAGAGCGCCGTTTTTAACTCTATCATAAAGCCTGTGAACGCCGGTAGTTGTTTCTTCAGATAAACCCTTAACTCCGGAAACTAATTCAGGATATTTATCAAGAACCATATTTGTTAAGTCTCCGCCGTCATCCAAAATCATATTCAACGGTTTTTTATCTTCGCCAAAAAATAAAGTTTGTTCAATGCACCAATCAAATTCTTCAGCGTTCATTCCTTTCCAGGCATAAACAGAAATACCAGCGGCGGCAATAGCAGCGGCGGCGTGATCTTGCGTTGAAAAAATATTGCAGGACGACCAGGTTACTTCAGCTCCGAGTTCAATCAATGTTTCAATAAGTACCGCTGTTTGAATGGTCATGTGCAGACAACCTGCAATGCGAGCGCCTTTTAGTGGTTTGCTGTTTCCGTATTCTTCTCTTAAAGCCATTAGTCCTGGCATTTCGGCTTCAGCAAGTTTTATTTCTTTTCTTCCCCACTCTGCTAATGAAATATCTTTCACTTTATATTTAACATACTTGTCTGTTTTTTCTGCTACTTGACTCATTGTCTGTCCTTCGTTTTTTGTTTTTATAAAATTAAAATCGATTTAAGCTCATATCGACTTAGGCATACTTTTTAAATTTAGAAACTAAATCTAATTTCTCCCAGGTAAAATCTTTTTCAGTTCTTCCAAAATGACCATAAGCTGCAGTCTGCTGATAAATTGGTCTTCTTAATTTTAAACGTGTGATAATTCCTTTGGGAGTTAAGTCAACCTCTTGACGAATCATTTTAGAAATTTCGCTGTCAGTTATTATCCCGGTTCCTTTTGTATCAACAAAAATTGAAACCGGCTCAGGCACGCCAATAGCATAAGCCAATTGAACTAAACATTCTTTTGCCAGATTAGCGCCGACAACATTCTTTGCAATATGTCTTGCCGCATAAGTTGCGCTTCTATCAACCTTGGAAGGGTCTTTGCCTGAAAAAGCGCCGCCGCCGTGAGGAGCCCATCCGCCGTAAGTATCAACTATAATTTTTCTGCCGGTTAAACCGCTGTCGCCGTGGGGTCCGCCAATTTCAAATCTGCCGGTAGGGTTTACAAAATATTTAGTTTTTTTATCAATTAAACTTTCAGGAATAACTTCTTTAATTACATATTTAATTACGTCGTCCTTAATAGCTTTTTGTTTTACATCGGCATCGTGCTGAGTTGAAATTACAATTGCATCAACCCTAATAGGATTATTTACATCATCGTATTCTATAGTTACTTGAGATTTGGAATCGGGACGAAGATAAGGCATTATACCGGTATTGCTTTTTCTAATGTCCGCTAATTTTTTTACCAGCTTATGAGCATACATAATGGGCATAGGCATAAGTTCGGGAGTTTGATCGCAAGCATAGCCAAACATAATTCCCTGATCGCCTGCGCCGCCTTTATCAACGCCCATCGCAATATCAGGCGACTGTGAATGTAGCGCATTTAAAACCGAACATGATTCCGAATCAAATTTATAATCAGCTTTTGTGTAGCCAATTTTTTTTACGGTATCTCTTACAATATCCTGCACCTCAATGTAAGCTTTTGTTGTAACCTCGCCGCCCACCAAAACTAATCCGGTTGTAACGAACGTTTCGCAAGCCACTCTTGCATTCGGATCTACTTTGTAGATAGCGTCTAAAACTCCGTCGGATATAGCATCGCTTACTTTATCGGGATGACCTTCGGAAACTGATTCCGATGTGAAGAAATATGACATGTGTATTTTTTCCTATATAAATTATTTATTAATAAAAATCGATTTCAGATGAATCGCCTGAATTTAAACGTTTAAATGTTCCTTTTATAATTGAATTATTTCCAATAATACTGTTATCAAGCAATGACTTTGATACCAGAGCCTTAGAACCAATTATAGAATTTTTAATTATGCATTCTTTGATGCTGCTGCCTTTATCTATTGTTGCGTATGGACCAATAACTGAATTTGAAATTTCCACATCATCGGCAATAAAAACCGGACGATTAATTACTACGTTATTTTCAAATTTTTTACTTACGCTTTTTTGATCTAACAGATATTGATTTGTTGATAAAAGAGTTTCCGGTTTACCGCAGTCATACCAGCCGTCAACGGGAAAGGTCGTAATTTTTTCTCCATTCTCTATCATCATTTGAAGCGCGTCTGTTAATTGTAATTCCCCTTTTGTACGAATGTCTTTTTCAACTAAAGTATTAAGACTTTTTACTAATGAATCGGAGTTTGCAATATAATACAAACCAACTAACGCAAGATTTGAAACTGGAGTCTGCGGTTTTTCAACCAGCTTTTCAATAAAACCATTTTTCATAACAGCAACGCCAAAGCGTCTGGGGTCGTCAACTTCTTTAACGCCTAACGCAGAATATTCTTTTGTAAAAACTTTTTTCAAGTCCACATCAAAAACCGTATCGCCAAGAATTATAAAAATTTCTTTGTCATCAAAAGTCGGGACAGCCGTATAAATAGCGTGTCCCAATCCTTCCATTGTTTCTTGTTCAATAAAATCGGACTGCATTTGAGGGTATTCATTTTGCACGTACTCTTTAATCATCTCGCCAAGATAACCAATAACTAAGGTTGATTTTTTAATTCCCTCGTCTAAAAGTTTATCTAAAATATGTCCGAGAATGGGCTTGCCGCCTACGTTTAATAATACTTTTGGAGTAGTATGCGTATGCGGTTTTAAACGCGTTCCAATACCAGCAACAGGAATAATCGCTCTCATTTTTCTCTTTGATTTTTGAGCTACAAAATTACTTATTCCCTAAATTAATACCAAATAAACCAACACGCTGATGAATAGAATGATTGCGGTAATTCAGAGCCATTGAAATGTATTTTCAAAATTATACAGATTGCTTCCGCTGAAATTTAAATGAAGTTTTATTGCTTAGTTGATTTTATTTTACGTTATTTTTGATGTTCAAAAAGTTAATAGTTCAAAAATAATTTTCCTCATACTTCATTTAAAAGGGAATAATCAAAATGAAAAATAATCTTAAAGTAATTCAATACGGTTTAGGACCAATAGGATTAAAAGTAACGCAATATATTTCCGAACGTCAGTCAATTGAAATTGTGGGAGCCATTGATATTGATAATGAAAAAGTTGGAAAAGATTTGGGAGAGCTTGCAGGCTTAAATAAAAACTTAAATGTAATTGTTTTGGACGAAGCAAAAAAAGTTTTTGAATCAATAAAAGCTGACGCAGTTATATTAACTACAGCTTCGAGTCTTGAAAAAATTAAGCCTCAAGTTTTAGAAATACTTTCGTACGGAATAAACATCGTTTCCACATGCGAAGAATTGATGCACCCATGGATGACCAATTCATCAATAGCAAATGAAATTAATGATGCGGCAATAAAAAATAATGTTTCAGTTTTGGCGACGGGAGTAAACCCGGGATATTTAATGGATTTTCTTCCTATGGCTTTTACCGCCTTGTGCAGAAATGTAAAAAAAGTTACCGTTGAAAGAATCCAAGATGCGCAGTTTAGAAGAATACCTTTTCAAAAAAAAATAGGCGCCGGTTTAACTCCGGAACAATTCCAAATTAAAAAAGAAGAAGGAACCTTAAGACACGTTGGTTTACCGGAATCGGTTAATTTAATTGCTTCACGCTTGGGCTGGAATTTAGATAGCGTTGAGGACATCATCGAACCAATTATTGCCAAAGAAAAATTTTCAGCCGGTGAATTAGAAATTCAAAAAGGAAACGCTCTGGGGGTAAAACAAATTGGCAAAGGAATTATGAACGGAGAAGAAGTTATCTCACTAATCTTTGT
Source organism: uncultured Bacteroidota bacterium (assembly GCA_963782985.1). Classification (GTDB taxonomy): domain Bacteria; phylum Bacteroidota; class Ignavibacteria; order Ignavibacteriales; family Ignavibacteriaceae; genus CAVSWT01. Next base: position 473,557 of record CAWALU010000006.1, on the reverse strand, counting down.
CGCCGCCATAGGGCAGCCTGATCCGCACGATAGAGTAATAATTGAAGGCGAGCCAAAAATCGACTCAACAATTAAAGATGGAGTGAATGGCGATGTTGCAACCTGTGCAATTACAGTTAACGCAATCCCAACGGTTATAAATGCAAAACCGGGATTAAGAACGATGGCTGACATTGAACCAATAAGTTGGCGGGGGTGAAAAGGTCAGAATTAAGAATTCAAATTGTTTCTTTTAAATAACTATTCGATTCCTTCAATATGATCTTCAAAAACATTAACAAGTTTATATTGTAAATTTAATTCAACAATTGATGAATAAACTCATCAGTATTCCATACCGAAAAATAGTTAGGTAGGTTAACGTCGATTAAAAACTTTCTTTTCAATTAAACGGCTTTAATAATATAATTTCTGTTCATTAATTCTGCCGCAAACTTAAGGTATGCAGCAATATCCTGCTTTTCTAAAGAAGGATATTGTTTTATAATTTCTTCGACAGTTTCACCAGCCGATAGAAACTCCAAGATAGTATTAACTGTAATTCGCTTTCCTCTTATTATAGGTTTTCCATTTATTATTTTTTCATCTATTCCTATTCTATCAGACAAATTTTTATTCATTTATAACCTCCTTATAAGAAAATCAAATCTCAAAAATATTTTATTACCACAATATAATTTACTGAAAAGAATCAATACCCTTAATATCTTATTGGTATAGACTTTTAATTTTTGACCTTTGATTTTTGATTCTTGATTTAAAAACCTCACTCCCCTTCTAATTTTTTTAACATCTCTTTTGCGTGTTCATTCCGAGGATTCATTTCAAAAGCTTTTTTATAATTTTTGATTGCTTCTTCTTTATTGTTTAAACTCATATAAACTTCGCCAAGACTTTCATAAGCTCCAGCCCAATCCGGAAACAATTCAGCGTTCTTTTGAAAGACGGCTAAAGCGTCATCATCTTTATTTAATTCCAAAAGATTTTTTCCGTACTTATCCAATGAGCCTTCTTTAAAATCAAAAGCAAAGCCGCCGTAATATTGCTGTTTCAAATTATTATATTTATCCATCGATGCTTCCAATCCATCTTCTTTATAAGTCTCCATCAGTAAAGACGACAAAGCAATTGGCTCCTCATAACCGTGATGGCAAGTAACGCAGCTTACTTCAAGCGCCGGGTTTCTATATTGTTTTAAATTAGAAATAAAATCTTTATTAATTTTGTGCGTCATTTTCATCATTTCGCGGGCAACATCTTTTTCAGGTTTTTTATCGGATGCAAAATCAATATCAGAAAACTCTTTCCCTTTGGAATCATCATGACAAAATGAACATCGCACGCCCAAAGCCTGCGCAAATCCAACCATAGTATTTCTTAAACTTTGTCCCGAAATAGTATCGGGTAAAACTTTTAAATTCTGCGGCTTAGCGTTCCAATCAAACTGAGCAGAAGAGCTTGAAATTAAAATTGCACATAAAAATAAAACGTAGATAAGTGATTTCATTTTTTTACAGCTCCTTTTAAATTGAGATTGCCTTAATTTTTTGAATAAAAGTTAGATAGGAATAAAATAATAATAAAGCTATTCAAATGTTTGTATTTTTTATTGCAGTCAGTTACAACTTATCTACTTTATTGCCGTCACTTTTACCTGCACATTTTTGTTGCCGTCAGTTTTAACTGACGGACATTAAAACTTCATTAAGCGATTTTGATTTAGGAAAAAATGATAAAATTTTTTGCAGCACTTGATCAACAATTGCATCAGGGCAGGAAGCGCCGCTTGTTAAAATTATATCCACCGGCTTTTTATTCGGCAGCCAATTTTCTTCTGTAATAATTTTTTTAGATTGTATGGCGAAGCGGTTTATAACTTCATCCGATATAATTTCATCTGCAGAGGAAATAAAATAAGTTTTAAATTTTTCTTCGCATAATTCAACAATATGACTGGTGTTGGAACTGTTATAACCTCCAACTACAATAGCGAAATCAGCATTGCATTTAAGCAGAGCGTAAGTCGCTTCCTGATTATCATTAGTTGCGTAGCATAATGTATCGCGGGTATCCGCAAAATGGTTTTGCAAATTTTCACTTCCGTATTTATTTATCATTGTAGTTTTTAAAAGATCGGCAATGGCTTGCGTTTCAGTTGCCAGCATTGTGGTTTGATTTACAACTCCAACTTTTATCAAATCTTTTTCCACATCAAAATTATCGGAATGCTTCCCTTCGAATATTGAATAAAATTTTTCTTTATCAACATTCCCCAAAATTATATCGGCAAGAATTTTTGTTTCTTCAATATCCCGTACAATTACTGAAGCAGTTTTTGTAACCGTGTGCGAAAAAGTCGCTCGCGTTTCTTCGTGGTAACTTTTGCCGTGAATTATTATAGTATAATCTTTTTCTCCCAATTGATTGGAACGGTTCCAAACTTTTTCAACAAAAGGACAAGTAGTGTTGTAAGTATATGCGTTAATTCCAATTTCATTCAAACGCTTTTCAATTTCAAGAGTAGTTCCGAAAGCGGGAATAATTACAATATCATCGCTCGATAACTCGTTCCAATCAACCAATTGATTGCCGCCAGTATCCATTATAAATTTTACTCCGCGCTCATACAAATCAGAGTTCACAATTGGATTATGAATCATCTCGCTTAAAAGATAAATTTTTTTATTAGGATTTTCTTCAAGAGTTTTGTAAGAAATTTCAATTGCATTTTCAACTCCGTAGCAAAAACCAAAATGCCGGGCGATAAAAAATCTTACCGGACCAAAATCTAAAAGCGTGGGAGTAAAATCTTTTTTGCGCGGATCATCTAATTTCCTTGAATTTTTTATTTTAGAAATAAATGAACTTCTATAAAAGTCGGGTATGTTGAATTGCTTCATTAAATTTATTTTGTATATTTTGAATTAGCCAAAGTTAAACAAATATTTAAAAGTTTTCAGCCGGGTTTGACAATCTCAATTTCTTTATAGCTTTATTTCAAACTTTATTAAGTAGGGTTGTCAAAATCACTTTATGACTAGTTCGCAATGATAAGCTTGTGAGTTCAGCTACACCCTCAAGTTAAGCTTCCTATTAAAAACAAACTTCTTTGCATTCCAAAAAAAGTTATATTTATCCCAACATTCCCAAAAAATTTATAAGAAATAAAAAAATTATGAAAAAGATTACTTGTCATTTTTTTTCGGCATTTTTCTTTCTTACTTCGGCACTGTTTTCTCAACAAAAGTTTTATGTCGATCTTAACAATATAGCGGATGACTTATTTAAAGTTACTTTATATCCCGAAAATTTATCCGCTGAAAATAATGTATTTCAATTTGCCGCAACCGCGCCGGGCGCTTATGAAACAATGGATATTGGAAGATTCGTAAAATCATTTTCAGCTTTCGATAAAGAGGGCAACATATTAGCAACGGAAAATATTTCTACCAACCAATGGCTGCTTCATAACCCTGAAAAAATAAATAAAATATATTATGAGATAGCTGAAACGTTTGACACGCCCGTTACAGAAAATCCCGTTTATGAAATGTCAGGCACTTCAATTGAAAAAGATCATGTATTAATTAACGGTCAGGCTGTTTTCGGGTACATAAAAAATATGCAGTTTGAGCCTGTAGAAATTAAATTGATTTATCCGGATGATTGGCTTGTTGGAACCGCGCTATCAAAAGATGAAAATGGATTTTATGACGCCAACAGCTTTGATCAGGTTGTTGATTCGCCCATTCTGTTGGGAACTTTAACTAAAGATACCATCGAAATTGAGAATACAAAAATTGAAATTTATACTTATTCCAAAACCGGCTTAATTAAATCGGCTGATGTTTTATCCACAATAAAAGATGTGCTAATTGCGGCAAGTAATTTTACTAACGGACTCCCGGTACAGCATTATACATTTCTTTTTTTCTTTGAAGACACGCCCGCCGGCGCATGGGAACATTCATACAGCTCCGAATATATTATGAAAGAGCTGCCTTTTAGCGAGCAATATCAAAAGCACATACGGGATTTTGTGGCGCATGAATTTTTTCACGTTGTAACTCCCCTAAATATTCACAGCGAACTGATTGAACATTTTAATTTTGTTAAACCTGTAATGTCCCGGCATCTTTGGCTTTATGAAGGCGTAACGGAATGGGCTGCGCATACAATGCAATTAAGATCCGGCTTGATGAGTTTGGATGATTACTTTTCACAGTTCTCGCGAAAGTTAAAATTTAACGACCGCTTTGATCAAAATTTATCTTTAACTGAACTGGGAAAAAATGTTACGGATTTTCAAGATCAATACTACAATATATACTGCAAAGGAGCCGTTATAGGGCTTTTGCTCGATATAAAATTACTCTCGCTTTCCGATGGCAAATTCGGATTGCGTGAAATTATTAATAAATTGTCAAAACAATATGGACCGTCAAAGCCATTCAGCGAAGATAATTTTTTCCAAATTTTTGCCGATGAAACTTTTCCGCAAGTTGCAGATTTTTTTAGCGCTTATGTTGAAGGAACGGAGAAACTTCCCTTAAAAGAATATTTTAATAAAATAGGAATAGATTATTATGAAGAAAAAGGCGTTGACAGTTCTAATGTTTCTTTGGGAATTCCGATAGGTATGACGGAAAATAAACCAGTTGTTTTGAGCTCGTATGAAAATGATGGATTGCAAGCCGGCGATATAATTTTAAAATTAAACGGCGCTGAATTATCCGAAGCAAACCTTCGCAAATTAATATCAGATATAAAAGATTTGGGCATTGGTAAAAAATATAACGTTACAGTAAAAAGAGGCGATGAAGAAATTACAGTTGAAAAAGAAACTGCGCCTGCTGCTCTTAAACATATTATTGAAGTAAACAAAAATGCTTCAGATGAACAAATTAAATTGCGCGAAGCGTGGCTTACTAATTTGAAGTATTGATTTTCTAAATTTACAAACCCAATTCTTTTAATACTTACGCTATGAAATTGCTAAAATTTAGGAATTGGGTTTGTATGTTATGGGAAAGTGAGGCTAATCTTTAAGATGAACCTCACTTGTGGATAAATAATTTTATAGAAGGTATTTAAGGGTGAATTGGATTAATCTAATTCCTTCGTTTAACAAAATTTTACCGGGTTATTCCCCGCTTATAATTCCAGCCCGCATATATTCTCTTCTCACTTGCGCTATTACATCCATCGAAATTCCCTTGGGGCATTCGGCTGAACAGGCTTCTGTATTTGTGCAGGCGCCGAATCCTTCCGCCTCCATTTGATTCAGCATTGCCATTACTCTTCTTTCTCTTTCGGGTTTGCCTTGCGGAAGCCGCGCAAAGTGAGAAACTTTAGCCCCTACAAATAACATTGCGGATGCATTTTTACAAGCGGCAACGCAAGCGCCGCAGCCAATGCATTGCGCCGCATCAAAAGCAGACTCTTGATCTTCTTTTGCAATAGGAATTGCATTTGCGTCGGGAGTTCCGCCGGTATTAATTGAAATAAATCCTCCAGCGGAAATTATTCTATCAAACGCAGAACGGTCAACAACCAAATCCTTTATAACGGGAAAACCTTTTGCCCTGAACGGTTCAATCACAATTGTATCGCCGTCGGAAAATTTTCTCATGTGCAGCTGGCAGGTTGCTATTGCGCCTTGCGGACCATGCGGTCTTCCATTTATAAACATTCCGCAGCTTCCGCATATTCCTTCGCGGCAGTCGTGGTCAAATGCAATCGGCTCCTCGCCTTTTTTTATAAGCCCTTCATTTACAACATCCATCATTTCTAAAAAAGACATTTCAGTGGAAATATCTTTAGCTTCATAATCAACAAACTTCCCTTTGTCATCTTTATTTTTTTGACGCCAAACTTTTAAATGTAAATTCATATTGCTCATTACTTGTAGCTCCTTTGAGTAAGATGGACGTTTTCAAATGTTAATTCTTCTTTGTTCATTTCAGGTTTTTCATTCTCGCCTTTAAATTCCCACGCGGATACGTAAGCAAAATTTTCGTCGTCGCGCTTAGCTTCATTCTCTTCAGTCTGACTTTCGAGTCTAAAATGTCCGCCGCAAGATTCTCTTCGCTGCAGCGCATCTACAGCCATCAATTCTCCCAATTCCAAAAAGTCAGCTACTCTGCCCGCCTTTTCGAGAGATTGATTTAATTCTTCATTTTTGCCTGCGACTTTTACATTCTTCCAAAAATCATTTCTAATTCTTTTTATTTCTTCAATGGCTTTATTCAAACCTTGTTCATTTCTTGCCATACCAACATAATCCCACATCGTTAAGCCGAGTTCTCTATGAAATTCATCAACGGTTTTATTTCCATTAATCGGCTAACAGTTTATTAATTTTGCCGGTAATTTCCGATTCAACTTTTCTAAATTCAGGATGATCTTCTTTTATTCCATCAGTTTTATGACTTGCAAGATAGCCGCCGATTGTATAAGGAATAACAAAATACCCGTCAGCTAAGCCTTGCATAAGAGCGCTGGCGCCAAGCCTGTTAGCGCCGTGGTCGGAAAAATTACATTCGCCCAAACTAAACAAGCCGGGAACGGTGGTCATCAAATTATAATCAACCCAAAGCCCGCCCATTGTATAATGAACCGCTGGATAAATTCTCATCGGAACTTGATACGGATCTTCATCTGTAATTTGTTTGTACATATCAAAAAGATTTCCGTACTTATCTTTTATGGCATCTTTGCCAAGGCGATTAATTGCATCGGCAAAATCAAGATAAACAGCAACGCCGCTTGAACCAACTCCCTTTCCCTCATCCACCATTTCCTTTGCGTTTCTTGAAGCGACATCGCGGGGAACTAAATTTCCAAAAGATGGATATTTTCTTTCCAAAAAATAATCTCTTTCAGCTTCGGGAATTTCATTTGGTTTTCTTTTATCGTCTTTACTTTTAGGCACCCAAACTCTTCCGTCATTTCTTAAACTCTCGCTCATCAAAGTTAATTTAGATTGATAATGACCGGTAACGGGAATGCAGGTTGGATGTATTTGGGTAAAGCAAGGATTTGCAAACAGAGCGCCGCGTTTATATGCGCGCCAGGCAGCGGTTGCGTTTGAACCTTTAGCGTTCGTTGACAAATAATAAACGTTTCCGTAGCCGCCTGTAGCAAGCACAACTGCATCGGCGGCGTGAGATTCTAACGCGCCTGTAATCATATTTCTAACTACAATTCCACGTGCCTTTCCGTCGATGACAACTAAATCGAGCATTTCTCTGCGCGGAAACATTTTTACTTTTTTTAATCCGACTTGCCGCATCAAAGCGCTGTAAGCGCCAAGCAAAAGCTGCTGCCCTGTTTGTCCTCTTGCGTAAAAAGTTCTGGAAACTTGGGCGCCGCCGAAAGAACGGTTATCTAAAAGACCGCCGTACTCGCGTGCAAACGGAACTCCCTGGGCAACGCATTGATCAATAATATTTGCGCTAAGTTCTGCAAGCCGATAAACGTTTGCTTCGCGGGCTCTATAGTCGCCGCCTTTAACCGTATCATAAAATAATCTGTAAACGCTGTCGCCGTCATTGGGATAATTTTTCGCGGCATTTATTCCGCCTTGCGCCGCAATGCTGTGCGCTCTTCTGGGCGAATCTTGAAAACAAAATGCTTTTACATTATATCCAAGTTCGGCAAGAGAAGCAGCAGCCGAACCGCCTGCGAGTCCGGTTCCTACAACTATAATACTATATTTTCTTTTGTTGGAGGGATTAACAAGCTTTAAATTGAATTTATGGTTTGTCCATTTTTCAGAAATTTTTCCTTCGGGTACGTTTGAATTTAATTTCATTTTCTAATTCCCTCCCATATTCGTAAATAAAAAATATAAGGGTATGATGGCAAACCCAATGCACAAAAGAATTGAAAATGAAACCCCAAACGCTTTTATAAACGGCGTGTATTTTTTGTGCCGAAGACCGAGAGATTGAAAAGCGCTTTGGAATCCGTGAACAAGATGGAAGGCAAGAAGAATCATACATATAATATAAAACCACGAATATACCGGATAGCTAAATTTAAGTATAGCCGATTCATACATTGTTTCCATTGGGTGACCAAATTTATGCGGGATAAAAAAATCCATTAAATGTATAACTAAAAATATTAAAACAACTCCACCGCTGTAAATCATAAAGCGCGAAAAGAATGTGCTGTTCGCAGATGCATTGTTTACTTTATACTTAACTGATCTGGCGCTGTTATTCTTAAACCAAAGACGAATGCCGTCAATTATGTGATAAGCGAAAAGTAAAAACAAAACTATTTCAATTATGCGCACGGGAATGTTGCTTCCGCTGCTCATAAAATCCGCATAAGCATTGAAGGCATCGCCGCCGTCATTTTTTAATAAAAATAAATTTGCAATTAAGTGAACGATTAAATAGAAGTAGAGGAATAAACCGGTGAGCGCCATAATGATTTTTTTCCCCACTGAAGAATCAATAAATTTTAGAAACCAACCCATACAATTCTCCTTTAAAAACGAAATAAATTTACATTAGAATTAAAATCAATTGGGAATGTCAATCTCCCCTTTAAAAAATAATTTTATGTTTTTGTAGAAATGTTTCAACGGACAGAATTTTTTTTGAAATTGATATATTCATTTTTGTTACAAAAATTATCAAATAAAGATTATAAAATCAATTTAAACCGTAAATCTTATTTACAAATTTTGAATTAAGTTTTATTCAATTTATTTTCAAACAGTTCTTAAAAATTTTTTATGGTGTCCCGACTAAAAAATAGCAACGGGAATTATAGGGAAGTCCGGTGTAAATCCGGCGCTGTCGCGCAACTGTATAGTTGGTTAATAACCAGCCAAGCCAGGAGACCTGCCATAAATAAAAATAATCAACCTTCGCGGGCAAGGTTGGATTAACGAAATTTCAAATTTTCCATTTCGTTTAAAATTCACAACTCCCACGAAGTTACTATCACCAATAGTTTTCGGAGTAACTTCATTGAACAAATTTTTTCTGATCATTTTTTTCTTTTCGGTCTTTTCTTCTTTTTTGAATGCGCAAGATTTTACCTTCGGCAAAACTGATTCAGTAAATATGTACAAACTTTCCGATGTAGTTATAACAGCCACCAAAATAAAAACCTCAACTTTAGAACTTGCAAGTTCAATTTCAGTTATCGATTCGGCAGAAATTGCAGCAAAAAATAAAACCACTGTCCTTGATTTACTAAGAGATGAACCAGGCGTTTACATAACCCAGCAAGGCGGCGCCGGCATGCTCGCGTCAGCCTACATTCGCGGCGGTAATAATGATCAGACTTTAGTATTGATAGACGGCGTTGAAGTTAATTTACCGAATGACCCTGCAAACACTTTTGATTTTTCAACGCTCACGACAGATAACATTCAAAGAATTGAAATATTGCGCGGACCTCAAAGCACGCTCTACGGTTCCGATGCGCTTTCGGGAGTAATTAATATTATTACAAAAAAGGGAGAGGGCAAAACAAAATTTTCATTGTCGGCGGAAGGCGGCTCATTTAATACTTATAGCGCTAATGGTGGAATTAACGGAAGTATAGGAATTGTTAATTATAATTTGAATGGAAGTAAATTTAAGTCTGACGGATTTTCTTCCGCATATTCAAAATATGGAAACACGGAAAAGGACGGCACAACAAATTACAGCGCAGATGCAAAATTGGGAATTGATTTTTCAGAGAAATTAAACCTAAATGTTTTGTATCGATACAATAACGCGAATACTGACTATGATCAATTTGGGGGAGCGTTTGGAGACGACCCGACTTACGTTTACAAATTAACAGAATCTACTTTTAGAATGGAAGCTGTTGTTAATTCTTTTGGCGGTATGTTAAAACAAAAAGTTGGAATATCTTATTTCAAAAATGTTAGAAAATACAGTTATGATTCTACCTTAAATAATCCGTCCTCTTCAAAAAGTTTTTACGATGGAAATAAATTAAAACTTGATCTTCAAAATATTCTTGAACTTTCTAATAACAATAAATTTATTCTTGGTTTAGAAACTGAAAATGAAAGAGCTTATTCTGAATATTTTATTTATTCATCTTCATTTCCATTTTCAAGCATGCTGCCTATAAACAGCGCGAGAACCAGCGGCGTTTATTTAGAAAACCAATTGAATATTAATAATTCATTTTTTAACAGCGTTGGTTTAAGATATGACAATCACCAAAAATTCGGCTCGCAAATAACCTATAGAATTGCGCCGGCATATTTCTTCAAACAAATCGGAATAAAAATTAAAGCAACCGCCGGAACAGGATTCAAAGCTCCTTCAATTTATTATTTATATGATCCTGCTTACGGCAATATTAATTTGAAGCCCGTTAAAAGTTTTGGATGGGATTTAGGAGTCGAAAAATATTTTTGGAAAGAGCAATTGAGTTTCGGTTTAACTTATTTTAATAACGCCTACAAAAATTTATTCGGGTTTGATGAAAACTTTAAAACGATAAACATTAATAAAGCAAAAACAAACGGCTTAGAATTTTATTCAACTATAAATTCGATAGAAGATTTAAAAATTAAAATCAATTACACTTTTACACACACACAAGATGAAAGCGCCAATATAACGGATGCCGATTTGCCTTTGCTAAGACGACCCCAAAATAAAATTGCATTAAATGTAAATTATAATATTTTAAAAGATTTGAATTCTGATTTTGAAATTTTATATATCGGCGAAAGAGATGATAAAGATTTTTCTAAATTCCCCGCTGAGCGCATAAAATTAAAAAGCTACGCATTGGTAAACATTTCAATGACTTATAAATTAATAGATATGCTGCAGCTATACGGCAGAGTTGTAAATTTATTTGACGTTGAATACGAAGAAATATTTGGATTCGGAACAGCCGGTTTATCCGGTTATGCTGGTTTTAAATTAAACTTATGAAAACTAATTTAAATACATATTTATTTTAATTATATTTTAATCAATTGAATTGAAAATTAAATTTTAAAAATTATTAGGAGAACAGAATGAATTCAAAATTAATTTCACCGCGATTTTTAACCTTAGTCGGTTTAGTATTATTAGCCGCTTTTATTCGGCTGCTTCCCCATTACCCAAACTTTACTCCAATTGGCGCAATGGCGTTATTTGGAGGCGCGTATTTTTCAAAAAAATATTTGGCATTTTTAGTCCCCTTTGCCGCAATGTTTTTAACGGATCTTATCCTTGGCTTTCACGCCACAATGTGGTCGGTTTATTTAAGCTTCGGGTTAATGGTAGTTATCGGAATGTTAATGATTAATAAAGTAAAATTGACAAATGTTTTTCTCGCGTCTATTTCTGCTTCAGTTTTATTTTTTGTAATTACAAATTTTGCAATGTGGACGGTTGGCGGAATCTATTCTTCAAACCTTGCAGGCTTGGCTGAATGTTATTTGGCAGCCGTTCCATTTTTTCACTACACATTACTCGGCGATTTATTTTACGTTGGTTTGATGTTTGGAATTTTTGAAATAGTTAAATCAAAACTTCCCATGCTGGCAGAAGCAACTACATAATTATTGAAGGCGATGCAAATCGCCTTTTTTTTAAATGAAAATAAAAAGCGACATTCCAGTATTAATTGATTTTGACGGCGTTATAAAAATCGGGGGCAAGCCTGCCGAAGATTTGGAAAAATTTATTGAATTTATCTACTCTCAAAATGTACACGCAATAATTGTAAGCAATTCAACTTTACACACATCAAAAAATATTAAAAAATTTTTTACTGAAAATAATTTTGAAATAAATATTCCCATCTTAACGGCGGTTGATGCCGCATTAAATTATATCAAAAAAAATTATACTAAAGTTTCAGTTTATTGCAGCGAAGAAATCAAAAAAGAATTTTTAGAATTTATTGATGATGAAAAAGCGGAAGCGGTTTTAGTCGGAGATTTAGGCAAAGATTGGTCGCCGCAAATTTTAAACGAAATTTTTAGAAAGGTAAAAAGCGGAAATGATTTTATTGCGATGCAGAAAAATAAATTCTGGAAACCGGATGGAATAAATTTAGCGTTAGACGCCGGTTCATACATTGCCGCAATTGAATACGCCGCCGATATAGAAGCAAAATTAATTGGCAAACCCTCGCCGCTATATTTTCAATCCGCAATAGAACAGCTTGGTTTTAAAGAAAAATTCCCGTTTATAATGATAGGCGACGATTTAGAAACGGATGTTTACGCAGCGCAAAATATCGGCGGAATTGGAGTGTTAGTTTACACCGGAAAAACAAAATATCCCTTACCGCAAAACTCTTCTTTTCATCCTGATTTTGAAGCGCAAAATCTTACCGAAGTTATAGATTTATTAAAAAATAAAATTTAAAAGGCTTTATGCAGTTTTTGCTTTTTCCCTCTTTTGTAAGCCAGCTTAATAATTTTTTTCAAAGCGGCGGCGTACGTATAACCCGCAGCTTCGGCGGAGCGCATAAAACCGGCGCTTTCAGTTAAATCAGGATTAGGGTTTACTTCCAAAACGTACAGCTTGTTATCTTTTGAAAGCCGCATATCAACCCGCGCATAATCCCGGCAGCCCATCGCCTTGAATGCAGTAACGGCAATTTCTTTTGCTTTGGTTTCTATTTCAATTGGAAGTTCGGCTGGACAAATAGGGATGGTTTTATGATACGCTTCATGGTCGGGGTCCCATTTTGCCTGGTAGCTTACAATATTGTGCAGATGGTCCGGCATTTCTGAAAAATCAATTTCGCTTATGGGAAGCGCTTTTGGTTTTTCATCTCCCATAATTGCAACATTTAATTCACGCCCTTCAATAAACTCTTCTACTAAAGCGGGTTGAAGAAAATGATGTAATACAAAATTAATTCTTTTTTTAAGCTGATTATTATTTGCCACAATCGATTCATTTTCAATTCCAACACTTGCATCTTCAAAGGCAGGTTTAATCATTAGTGGAAATTTTAAATCGTGCTTATAGTGTGACAGCGCTTTTTTTACAACCATAAAATTAGGAGTGCTAATTCCCAGAGTTTTAAGTAACCTTTTTGCCAGAACTTTACTTTGACTATTAGCAAGCGACATTGCCGGCGCCCCTGTATAGGGCAAATGAAGAAGTTCTAACAATCCCACAATATTCATTTCTAAGCGGGAATTTTCTTTATAAATCTCTATAAAGTTAAAAACAACATCGGGTTTGCGCTTTTTGAAATCATCAATTAATATTTGAATATCATCTTTAATATTTAAAGTATATGCATTTATTCCGGTTTTACTTAGTCTTTTGGCTAAAATTTCATATTCATCAATAGGGTTTAAGTCATCAACTTCAAAGTAGGGAATGAAATCTAAATCATGTTTTACTAACTCTTTATTTTTAATGTACAATTCAGGATTTGCTTCATTAAAAACAACAGCAACTTTAAGTTTTTCTTTCATAGTTTTAAAATAGGTAAAAATGATTTTTAGCCAAAATTCTATAATGAATAATTCAAATACATTAGCTAAATTAAAAGCAAAAAAAAAATAACTTATGAGCTTTTATCCCCAACCCTATAAATATCAATGCGGTCCCTTTGCACTTAAATATGCTTTAGTAATGTTGGGAAGATTTGAAAATGAAAGAGTTATTGGGAAAAAAGCCGGAAGCACATGGTGGTATGGGACAGATGAGATTGGCTTGGCTAAAGCTGCTAAAAGTTTCAACTGCAAAATGAAATATTTCCGGCGGGAAACTCCAGATGAAGCCATCAAAGCTTTAAGTAGCCATTTGAAACAAGGACTGCCATGCATTTTAAGTGTAGATAATTGGGAACATTGGTTTACTGTTATTACAGAACAACAAAAAAAATTTATTGTTGTTGACAGCGCTTTAGATAAGGTAATTGTAATTTATTCTGCTAATCAATTGTTAAAACGATGGAAATATTTTGATAAAGAAACCGCAGACGCTAGTTATGATGGTTATGCTTTAACCTCAAAGGATAAACCGAGAACTAAAGCCCATTTTTCTCTTGCTAAAGCACGATATGTTATGCGTGATAGAAACTTAGTTTTAGCTGAAAAATGGGACACTTACTTTAATGATTTAATTACAATTTGCCGCCCAAGAACTTTGCACACCACAAAAACAATTTCTTTCACTGAGTTTTTAAGAAGATATGAAAAACTAATTGTTAAGCAAGTCGCCGATTGGCACGGCACGCCAACTTATAAAGAACTTAAAAAAATTTTAAACAACATGCAGTTTGTCGCTGAAGTTTATGATTTAGTAATTCACACAGAAGATCAAAAAAAAGCTTTAGTTGATTTAGCCGCACTATTAATGATGTACTCATGCGGCAAATATGGAATGGACGCAATTTATTAAAGGAGAATAAAATGGCTTCAATTAAAAGAAATCCAAAAATTTTAAATCGCGAAACCACCGCGCTGGTTTTAATTGATATTCAAGAAAAAATATTAAACGTGATGGCACAAAAAGATTTGGTTGTTGATAAAACCATCCGTTTAATTAAAGGCTTTAAAACTTTAACCGCTCCCATTTTTTATACCGAACAATATCCAAAGGGATTAGGGCAAACTGCGGCGCCTTTATTAAAAGAATTAGAAGGATTAAGCCCTATTCAAAAAATGAGCTTTAGCTGCTATGGAGCGGGTAATTTTATTGATCGGTTAATGAATAATAAAATTACTCAAGTTGTAGTTTGCGGAATTGAAGCGCATGTTTGCGTTCAGCAGACGGTTTTGGATTTGCTTGCAAATAATTTTCAAGTGGATGTTTGCGCTGATGCAATTTCCTCACGCTCTGAGATAGATTATAAAATTGCTTTAGAAAGAATGAAATCAAACGGCGCGGAAATCACTACAGCGGAAGCGGTTTTATTTGAAATGTTAAACGTCTGCGGCACCGAGGAATTTAAAGCGATATCCCAAATTGTTAAGTAATCTAACCTAATTTGAGAATAATTTCTTTATCAAATAAATACATTTTTGATTGTTAATAACTCTTCAACTAATTTTTCAGTAATTATTTCACGATTAATATTATTTTTTACTCCCATTAATACTTCATTTTTTTTATAAATTTAATTAAATTATAAATGTCTGGATAATTAAAGGAAACTATTTACTGCTATATCATTTAATTAATACTCTCCATTCAATAAATAATTATCATATTAAAACACATCCATTTAATCTCCTATCATATAGAATTTAAGTAATTACTACTTATTTGTACAGTAATTTTTTGCTGTTCTATCTTTTTCGATACTTCTTCGCATCAAGTAGGTTTTACAAATCAAAATTTGGGTATGCTCTTTGTATTATTGTGGATGAAATTATTTCTTCAAAATATTTTTTAATAGGGAATTAAAATGAAAAAACTTTCTAAAACTGGCTTTAATCATCTAGCGACTATTATTTTCACTTACAATGGGGCTGTAAAGAAAATCCGATAACAGAAAACAATCCGGTTACCGAGCAAACATTTGCAAAGTCTGGAAAATTAAATTACAAAGAAACATTTAGATTAAATACAATAGATGAATCGACTCCAAAAGAAATTACTCAAGTTATTAACGGCGCTAAAGGCGGAGATATTATTATTAATAATGAACAATTATCTAAATGGGGAATGATGACAACTATTGCGAAATTAAATATTCCCCAAGGCGCATTTGATGGAACGAAAGAAATTACAGTTATAACCGACATCCAAACTGCTTCCATTCAATTTTATCCAGAAATGCAATTTGATAAGTCTTTAAAACTTAATGTAAGTTATTCAGGAATAAACCTCTTTACGCTGTATCAATTAGGATTATTAAAGCCCGGCAAACTTGACTTTTATTATATAAGCGATGATGGGCATAAAGAAATAATTGAGAACGAAGGTCTAACATATAAAATTAAAGGCGGCGTATTAGAGGTTAAGAATGCTAAGCTAAAACATTTTTCAAGATATCAGTGGGCTAAATAATAAATCATAATTTTATAATATTTCGGGAGTAATAAATTGAAACCAAATACAGAAAATATTAAAGATTTATTAAATGAAACTTCGCTGCACTTCTTTAATAAAAACGACATAAAAGAATTCTCCACATTCGCTGAAAACAATAAAATTGATAATGTGAGTTTAATTGAGTACTCAAACTTACTTGTAACATTCGCTTTAAAAAAATTAGACGATAAAAGATTCTGTGTTTTTCTAAATGAAATTGCTAAACATTTTGCGAATGCAGGCGAACTTAAAATTTCAATATCAATTTATAAAAGCATTATTAATTTTGTTAAAAACAGAAATGAACTCATAAATCAAAAAACAGAAGCTTACTTTGCTCTTGCTGAACTCTACAGCCAAATTGCCGAATGGGAATTATCTAATAAGTATTTAAAATCCGCTGAAAAGAATTTTAAAGCTGTAAATAATTATAAAGGCTTAGCGAAGGTTGAAAATCTTAATGGAATAATTGAGGGCGACCGCGGCAACGTAATCAAATCCCAAAAGCATTTTCAAAAAAGTCTGCTCTTATTGGAGCGAGATGAGGATGTATTTTTGAAGGGAAAAATTTTAATAAACCTAGGAATAATCGCAAACATTTTAGGCAATTTTGATTCGGCAATACATTATTATGAGATCGCGCTATCAACATTTGAAAACAAAAATAATTATAAACTCGCCGCTGAATTAAAACATAACATTGGAATGCTATATCTTAAAAAGCGCGAGTATAATTTTGCAATTGAAAAGTTTGATGAAAGCATTGCAGATTCGTTAAAATCGAATAGCCTTCAGCATCTGGGAATTTCTTATTTAAGCAAAGCCGATGCTTATTCCCGCATTGGCGAGTTGGAAATTGCCGATACATTCGCAAAAAAATCTTTGGAGATTTCTAATAAAATTAATGATAGGCTTTCAATCGCGGAATCATATAAAATAAAAGGAATCATTCAGCGGGAAAGAAATAATTTTGAATCAGCAGAAAATTATTTGCTAACAAGCTTGCGCATAAATGACGAGTTAGGAAACAAATTAAATAAAGCCGAAACAGCTTACGAACTCGGAATTTTATATAAGGAAATAAGAAAGAATGAAGAAAGCAAAAAATATTTTAATGACGCGCTAAGTTATTACAAAAAAATTAATGCCATTTATGAAGTGAAACAAATAAAAACTTATCTTCCGAATTAGTATGGTTTAATTTCTACGCTAAGGCATTCCGACTATGTAATGCGTAAGCTGGTCGATAACAAATTCTTTTTCACCAATTACAGCTTTTACAACATCGCCGATGGAAATTATGCCGGTCAGTTTATCGTTTTCAATTACAGGCAAGTGACGTATTTTTTTACCAATCATTAATGCCATACATTCTTCAACGCTCTGCTGCGGATTTACATAAACTACTTTTTGGGACATAATTTCTTTTATTGAAGCTTCACGCGAGGATTTACCCATCAACACTACTTTACGGGCGTAATCTCTTTCAGACATAATTCCTTCAACCTTATCGCCCTCCATTACTATCAATGCGCCGACGCCTTTTTCTGACATCAGCTTTAATGCGTCAATAACTTTAGCGTCGGGAGGAATAGCGTAAATTTGATGTCCCTTTTTTAGAAGTATTTGCCTTACAGTTTCCATAACTATTATCCTTTACTAATTAAAAGAATATGATAAAAATAAATTTTCTTAAATTACTGCGCGGTTTGGATTGAGGATTTTGTTTAATTAAAGATAATCTTTTTATTTAAAAATCAAAAGCCCCGAAATAATTTCCGGGGCTTTGTTTTATATTTTAAAAGATATTTTATTAGAACGTGTATCTAATACCCAATTGCATTGCCCAGCGAGAATTGGAATCGTCTGCGGCAAAAGGAGTGTTATTTGCCGGCTTACTAAAAGAATAAACCGGTCTTCCATCCGCCAGCCTTCCCTGAAATCCAGCAATTTGATAAGTGCTGAATACGCCTTCGTCATATCCCCATTCACTATTTAAAAGATTCAATACGTTTAAAATATCTAAAGATAATTGGAAACGTCCAACTCCAACAAAATCGGGAATTTCTTGTGATATTTTTAAATCTAAAGTATTCCGCCATGGATTGCGCGCGCCGTTTCTTTCTGAAATTGACCCTCTGTTGTCTTTTAAGTATTCATTATTATCTATAAAAGAATTGAATTCATCATAAGTAGATTGGGGCGCCGCAACATAATTGCCCGATTGGATTTTACCTAATAATATTTCGCTGTTATCATTAGGAATATAGAAAAGATCATTTGCATCAAAACCGTCGTTATTAACATCGCCCTGGTAAATAAATGAGAAAGGGAAACCAGACTGTCCGTTATAATAAAGAGATATTGAAGTTGAAGCGTTTTTAAAGAATTCTTGCGTGTAAGTTAAAGCGACAAAAACACGATGCTTAACTTCAAATGTGGATGTTGCTAATGCTGGATCATTTGGGCTTCCGCTTACGGGATTATATCTCATTTGGGATTGGGCTTGCGATGACAACACGCTATTCTGATCTTTTGAGCTGCCGTAAGTGTAACCTAAATTTGTGGAAATCCCTTTTGCGACATTCCTCTGCAATTGAAAGCTTATATTATATTGAGAGCCTTCGCTTGTATTTTTTAACAATAACATATCTCTAAAATTATTATTGCCCGAATTAGTTCCGCCAAAAATTGGTCTTCCATCTGTTACATCTACGCCGGTCTGATCTAAAAGATTTACTTTTTGATAAATTAAATCATTTACAGATTTAGAATAAAGAAATTCAAGAGTGCCTATAAAATCAAATGGCAGTTTATGATCTAAAGCGGCGTTAAATCTTAGCACCTGAGGCATTTTAAAATCGGGATCAACAAGATCAATTTCCGATCTGAAACTAGCGGCGCCAGTTCCCGGGTCGCCAACGCCCGGCAAATTATTTGGATCAATTGTAAACCTCACAGTATCTCCGCTTGCTTGCCCCAATTCTGCCAAGGTTGTACCTGTGTTGCCATAATTATTTGACATCCAAACATAAGGAACGCGTCCTGTAAAAATTCCAATTCCTCCTCTAACTTGCATTGTTCCATCGCCGTTAACATCCCAGTTAACCCCAAGGCGCGGAGAGAATAATAAATTTCCACTTGGTATATTGTTAGTTGAATAAGCAGGATAATATTTTGAAACCGAGTCATTAGCTGCAGGCGCCTGAGGGAATATTGGAATATCTACTCTTACGCCAAGATTTAATTTGAAGTTAGGCATTAAGCTCCATTCATCCTGCGCGTAAAAGCCAAATTGATTTACATCGAATTCCGCGGCAGGTTCGGGGTCGCTGGTTCTACTTACAGTTCTCGTATAACCGGAAGGTCTTCCTCTTTCAAACGCATCTAAATTTGCAAATTGATAATACCCGAAGAAAGCTCTTATAAATAAATTTCTAAATGAAAAAAATTCATTATGAGTTCCAAATGTAAGAACATGATTACCGGTTAGGTATGTAAAATTATTTGTGAACTCAAATATATTCTGATCAAGCTCGTTTGCAGATGAGTATTGATCCGGTCCCGCGGTTAATCTTAATCCTGTTTCATTTATCTGTATTTCAGGCGCATCTGCAAATGTCCCCGCTCTTCTATCACGAATAGTTGTGTAACCTACAATCAATTCATTTGACATATTGTTTCCGAATGTGCTATTTAAAAGCGCAACGGCGGAATTTGTTTTACTGTTAATTCGGTAATTATAGCTTGAGAAGCTTATTCTATTATTATAATCTCTATTATTAATAATGTCTCTATCAGCATTAACATAATTATTTCGTAAAGTAAGCTTATGATTTTGAGAAAGGTTAAAATCTAATCTCGCAAAAATTTTATCACTCGGTTGTTGAGCAGTAAAGGTTTGATAAGTGCCCGGGTCATAGCCATAAGTATTTTTTAAAATTGAACTGAATCTTTCAGCAAGAGCTTGAGCATTTGCTGGACCTTGTGATAGTGAAATATTAGAAAGGGGTTGATCTCTTCTTCCAAGTTCGCCGTTTACAAAAAAGAAAACTTTGTCTTTTACAATTGGTCCGCCGAGCCTAAGGCCTGTTTGGTATTCTTTGAACTCAGCAAACTCTTGTTCATTTACAGTTGTAGCGGGATTATCTTCTTTAAAACCTGCTTTACCCACAAAGTTTTCATTTCTGCCATAACCATAAATAGATCCATGAAAAGTATTAGAACCGCCCCTTGTAATTGCATTTATTCCGCCGCCGGTAAAACCTCCAAGTCTCACATCATAAGGAGCAATAACAACTTGAAACTCTTGAATAGCATCTAAACTTATTGGGGTAGTATTTGTTTGTCCGCCCGGCGTACCTGACGCGCCTAACCCGAAGAGATCATTGTACTGCGTTCCATCAATTTGAATATTATTGTATCTATTATTTCTTCCGCCGGCAGAGGAGCCTGAACCGGATTGATAACCATTTTCAGCGCCGGAAAATTGAGGGGACATTTTTGAAAAATCCTGGAAGCGCCTGCTAATAGTTGGAATAGTTTCTATCTCTTTTGTGGAAATATTTTGTGAAGCGCCGGTTCTTGCAGAACTTATAATTGTATTTTTTTGTCCATAGACTGTAGCCTCGGATAATTCAACAGCTTTTTCACTTAAAGAAAAATTTAATTCTAAATCTTGCCCCAGTTCGAGTTGAATTCCTTCTTTTTTATTTACTGCGTAACCAACATATGAAACTGTTATTGAGTAGGGTCCGCCAACCTTAAGCCCTAAAAGATTATATAAACCATTGCTTCGGGAAGTTATTCCATATTGTGTCCCTGTCGGATTGTGAACCGCAATTATTGTAGCTGCTGGCAGCGGATCGCCATTTTGGTCTGTTATCATTCCATGGATTGCAGAGGTTGTTAAACCCTGGCTCCAAGCCGGAACGGAAAGTATAAAAACAATAGCTACAATTAATAATTGTAACTTTGTAATATAATTATTCATGCTCTAACTCCTTTTTTTAAATTGATAAAATAAAAATGTAATTGTTCGAAGAGATATTTTTTTAAAAAATTTCTCCCAAATATCTATTTAAAAATAGTAGCCTGCAATATTGATTTTCTACTTTATTTAATAAACTTCATCTAACGAATAATTTTAAGGTTTTTAATTTATTTTTAACAATTATTTAATATTGAGAGCCATAGTTGGAGAAGAACAAAAACAGTTTAACTTAAATCTAATACTAAATCTAGAGGAAGAGTTAGATGATTAGGCAGTATGCAATTTTGTTGATATGCAGCTATATTTTTTATAAGTGAAAATAATTATTGAGAAAGTTAATTTTAGGAGTGAGTAAAGTTGTTAAGATTTGATTATATGAAAATGTAAATAATAATTTAGCAGCCGCAAAAAATAATCTTGTGACTGCTAAAAATTTTCTGTAAGGAAAAGAACTTTTTAACATTCCGTACAGCAGACAAAAGGCACTTCAGTAAGAGGCGATGTTCGTAAAATTCTAAACTCGCCCAGCTGATTGCTCAAAGGCCTAATGTCATTAAAAATTGAATTAACTTCGTTCACATTATTTCTATAATTTATTTCTTCTTCATTTGGTAATTGATCTTCGTTTACAATTTTACCAAGATTAGTTCTTATCTTTTGATTGTTTAACGAATTAACATGCTCATAAATATTTGAAATATGCGGAAGCATTTCTACACACAAAACACTTAAAGACACATCTAATGGGAGTCCGAACAAATTTAAAATTTGGTTAATTTCTTTATTAGTCCAAATTCCAGTTCCGTATTTGGTAGAATCTTTATTAACATTTGTAAGGTCAGCTAACTTATAAACCTGCTGTATATTGCCATAATTTATTTCATTGTTAGTGTTTTTGATTGAAATATATTTTAAAGTATTAATTTGGTAGTCATCATATTTTTCAATCCACTTAACATCTTTTTTATGCTCAACACGAATTCGCCAATCAAGTTTCTTTTCATCCAAAAGAACATTTCTAAAATCTTTATTATCAGCTTGTTTTACCTGCGCATAAAGCAAAGCCCAGATGGAAGAACGCGGCGGTTTTGAAGTTACATTTTTCCCTTTGTGAACCGCTACAGCGTAAGGTGCCGTAATATAAAGTTTTTCTTCATCACGATTGCAGATGCAAGTTAATGTCGGAGCTGGATGCTGCATTCCGGTTGCTCTTAAAGCTCTGCCGAATCTTCCTTGTGCAGTACTCCAAATTTTTGAATGACCTAACCGCAATTCATAAGTAAAAAATCCAAACAGTTCATCCGATTCCGAATGTAAGCCGGGAGGCAGCGGAAGCAAATAATGCTTGTCGGAATCAATTGCTTTTTCCATCGGCTGCATTGCGCTAATCCCTGCTTCATCGTCTGATTGTCCAGGTGTAATTACCCGAATATATTCAGGGTCAATCGGCAAAGATGGTTCAGTTGGCGGGACTAATAATTCCGGATTATTATTACTCAACAATTGATCGGGTGCGTACGCCAACACTCTTGCAAAATATAAGATCATTAGGATCTTGAACTGGTTCTTTAAATTCAATCCACAAATATCGCGTACGGGGTTCAGTGGCTGAATATTTTTCATTTCTAATATATGGTGAAAGAGCAATCCCCGCCGAAGCAATTTGAGGAAGCTGAGCAGGATTATTTGTAACAGGCAAAGTTAAAGTAAGCTGCAGAGGATCATCTTTTTCCGCTGCGTGATCAGCTTTAAATTTAGGCTGAATTGTATAAGTTAAATCAATTAGATCAGGAAATTTCGGATCGTGCTTAGGTTCAACCGCATCAATAAAAATCAATTTAGTAAAGCTTCTATCCGGTTTTTGAAGAGCATTTATAGAGATTGTTTTCTTTACTTCAATATCGCCAATTTCTAAATCTTCCGAGTTCTGATCCTCTCTAAATTTTTTGTTTCGATTTAGTACAAAACTTAAATCTTCAAGTGCATCCCACGTCCAGTCTCTTTCTATTTGCAAAGTCAAACAGCAAAGCCAATGATTCATCAAATCTCCCTTGCTTGCAAAAGTGATTGAGGAATGATCCGGCGCCAATGAGTGCCTAATTCTATTTGAACATCCGAATTGAAGTCTCTCCCCTTTTCTTCCCACTAAAGTTAATCCGGTATTTTCCAGATCAAGCTCTTGGGCTAATCTTTGAATCATATCAGGAATTTTTTCTTCCTGTTTTCCTACTAAGAGATCAGTAAAATTACCGAAGAATGCAGGCTTTGGCGGATCGGGCTGCAAATAAATTCCTTTCATTTTTACAGCGGGACTTGTATTAGCAAAAAGATTTTTTTCATTGACTGAGGGTCTGTAAAAAACAACATTACTTGTTCTTCCGTAACGGGTATTGAATTGCGGATCACTTTTTTCAAGTCCGTAATAACCGGCTTTTTCTTTGCAAACTGCTCGAAGAGTTAATCGAATATTTCTTGCTGTTGGAAGGACAAGCTGATCCATTCCATCAATTTCAGCTTGTGTAAATCCTAAATCGCCAAGGCTCATCGGGTCACCGAAGTTTAAAACATTGCAGTCCTTAAATTCTAAAGGGACAGTAAGTTCACCATCAAACTGAGCAGGGAAATTTCTTTTTGTAGTATAAAATTTTATATACGATTCTTTACCCGATAAACTAAGCAGATTATCCATTTTCAAAGTCTGCACTTCCACAATTATTTCAACGCTCTCCACATCGGGGTCTGCTATGCCTAATGGTTCAAATGGAAAAGTTTCCGGTTCTTCAGGTTTATTAGGATCAGGATTAGCATTCCACTCTTCAATATTCTGTGTGTTTTGTTTTTGGATTTCGATATTGGCTGCTACTTGAGCTTTTAATAAATCGACTGCGTTAGGATATTTACCGGTAAACACAACAGAAGGATAGCCGAGCAAGGGACGCTTAATTACAAGCTGATCATCTTCAAAAAACTCATCATCATTATTTACCGGGTTGTTATTTAATATAACTCCGCTCGGCGCAATGAATCTTTTAAAATGACATTCTGCAATTGGAGCTTGTCCGGCGTTAAATGATTCGGATTTAATATCGGGACCACCGCTTGTTAAATCACTTAACCTAACTCTGAATTCATAAATATTTCCATATCGTAATGGAGAATCAATTGGACCAGCGTCATACATTTTGTTAAGATTTTTTTGCGCCGGACCAGTTACGCCCGTCCCCTCTTTATTGTTGGGAAGGTTTCGCGGATCGGTCTGTACATCCTGATCATTCTGATAGATTTCAATTGCATCGGGATCTGGGAGAACCATACTTTTGCCGTTCCAATTTGCAAAGTACATAGGCAGCCAGTAACTTTTATTTTTATCGCCGTCAAGCTGACTTGGATAAACCTGGTAAAGAAGTTCGCCTGCGAAATCGGGTAAAGTATCTCCATTAATTTTAAGAGGAATTTTATTTTTAACTTCATTTAATGAGTTCCAAATTGCATTTCCTATTTCCCGCACATCTATTTTATAGCCAAGCACACCCAAAGGCGCATCAAGACGCTTATCAACTCCGGCGCTTTCATCTTCCATTAATTGACGAATATACCAAATCAAAATTTGCTCATCATCCCAGCCAAGCCTAATGCCCATTTCTTTTGTGGGATGAAATCCATCGCTTTCTTCATGCAGGAAGTTATGACTTACCGGCTGAAACGAATGCACAATTTTTGCAAACCCGTCATCATATTCTGAAGTTTCAATAAATGCCTGGTCAAATTTTCCAGGGGCTTCCGGATCAGGGTCGCTTTCTTTCTTTTTGAAAAGAACCGGAAATTGAAGCGGCGCAAAAACGCTTCTATCACTATCCATTGTTAAAGCCGGAATTCTTGCCGCATATTTTTTTATGTAGAAGCCGTCCTTCTCTTCATCAATAGTATTACTAATAATTCCATCCGCGGATTCTTTTTGCTGTTTGAAAAAATCGCTTTCATCATTTAGATCAACATAAAGCCATCCGCCGTCGGGAAAGAATGTATCTTCAATAGTTAATTCAGTTTCATAAATAATTCCAAGCTGTTTTGCTAACGCTGAATGCCGGAGCGCATAAGCAAAAACTTTACCCCAGCTAATTGTGTCAGGAGAAATTATAAAGCCGTCTTTTTTGCCGGCATCTCTTATTGCGCAATGATAGCTGTCATCAATCTTTGCATTCTTAATTCTTGGCGCCACAAAATTAAAGGATTTACGATAGGTTAAAGGAAGGTATTTATTAATCGACCTATCAATATCTGCTTTCTTAATTGGCTCAGGCGCTTTTTCAGAACTATTAATATTTAAATTAGTATTTACCTGGTTAAGATTTGTTATTTGAAAACTTCCTGCCAAAGTTGTAAACAAAGAATTTTTATCTGCCGGATTAGGATTAACAACATTTAATAATCTTGTTTCAGAAATATTTGTGTTCATCGGAAAATCAGCCAAGCCTGAAACAATATGAGCGTTAAATGATAGTTTAGCATCAGCCAAAGAAACTGAGTCGGATATTATTGAATGCCCCTCAATGGCAGGGTTAAGCGGGTTTTGATTTCGCGGCAGAAATAAAATATTTAATTTTAATATGTTATTTTTAAAACCCTGGGGGAAAGCAAATATCGTGAACCTTCTGTTTTTTTCCATCTTAAAATCCTTTTATGAAAAATTATTTCTATAAAAAATCAAACAAATTAATAACTACGCAATCTGTCTATTCTCCTGCCACGAAGTGCTGAAATCAATATCTATCACTAAGAAAATACTTATTTCAATTGCGAAGGTTACTTGAGCTGAGCAGTCTGTTCTTTCATTTGTACGGATGACTGATCCCTTAGCTTCAATGGTTATTGTAATTCCAACTATGCCGCCGAGTATATCAGCATGACCTTGGAACAGCATTGACGCAGTTACAGCAATAGTTTGAGAATCCAAATAAATTTCAATTCCAACCATATAGAGCACGCTTACATTTGCAACAACCGGAAGCCCTACAACTATTTGAGCGCCAAATCCAAATTTTAATTTTAAATTGGGACCTACTTTTGTATCGGCTCCAATTGCCAAATCTGCTTGCCCGACTGCGTAAATAGTTGCTGCCGCAAGCGAGACGCACATAACTGAAAGCCTGGCTCCAAAATCTAAAAATGCTCCGGCAGTTGGAAGAAGCTTACCGGGATCAGTAGTTACTTGCAGAGCGGCATTAAAGTAAACGCCGATTTTTAAATATGCTTCTAGCTTTAACGGAGTTGTGGGGGCGTTATAAACCGATTCGGGAATAGGAAATTTTACAACCGGTATTTCTTTTGTTGCTTCAAATTTATATTCCCAGCTGTCGGCGCTATTGCTCATTGCAATCTTTAATCCTTTTTTAATTGCATCTCCGTATTTAGCGCCTTGCAGTTCCTGAAGTATTTGAAGAATTTCAATTACAGTTTTTAGTGCATCGCTAAACTCAATTTGGGGAGATGGAAATGTTGTATCACTGTCGCTTCCCTTAAAGCTTGCTTCAGATCCTTTTTTAGAATCAAAATTTCCTTTAATAGTCATAAGACTTTCAAACGGTCCCAAATCAAGAACCATTGAAAGATCATTCATAACGCTTTTACATTTATCTTCAACTGCACCGGCAAATGAATTAATATCAAAATTTAAAGCGCCGGGAATAGTCTGTGTAGTATTACCAACTTTTTTATCGCGTTTATACTTTACATAAATTTTTAAATAATCTTCATCAATTAAATACCACTTTTCCGGAAGCGTAAAATATTTAGTGGGATCAAGATCTTGCTTTAATAATTTCAAACCTTCTTTTACAATTTCTTCGCCGGCTTTTTCATTTATCTGAAGCAATTCAAAAACTTGTTTACCGGCATCAGTAATTGCGTTTTTTGCAAAGTTTGTATCCAGTGCAATTGCATCGCCAAAATTTGTAACCGCATCACCGATATTAGGAAATATTCCTTTAGCGCTTATTGTACGATATGCATCTGCAAAAAGCGGTGGGGTTTTACTCATCAGCTTTGCCGTGTTAGAAAGGTTTTGCAATTTTTGATAAGCAGGAGTTAAGAATAATGCTTTTTGTGTATCGGTAGTTTGCAGGTATCCAAAATTTATTGTTCCGTTTGTTGGAAGTCTTAATAACTCAGTTGGATTGGCAACTCGCAGCAATTCGTTATCAGGTTTAGGATTAACTTCTAGCTTATCACCAATTTTTTGTATTTCACCAATTCTAATTAATGGTACAGTAATATTTTCAGGTAATGGAGTTACTTCGCCGGAATCATGCTCATGCATAACCATACTCCACGAACCTTCCTTCGGAAGAATTACGTTGCCTCTGCCTGCCGCCGAAAATACTGGCTTTGTACCAGCAGCATCTTTTCCATTATTACAATCAATTCTATTCAGCCGCATTAGCTGTGCATTTTTACCAATATCAATAACACAATCAGCCGGACCGCCAATGGAGCCGCCTTGAAGTATGTGTAAATTTTCCAGCGCATCATCGGACAATGGAATTCCCATCGGCGCTAATTGTACATATCCTCTCATTTTTTTTGAAGGAACCCGTCCATTTACCGCACCTTGAACAACTCCTTCAATTTCAACATCGCAATCAAACTCAACCATTTTGAGCATACCTGGCAATGTAAAATCGCTGCCAGAATTAAACACAGTGTTATTATTTGCATCAACATAAAATGTATTTTTTTTCACTGTGGTTTGAAGCGGGAACTTATCTCCCTGCTCTGTAATATTCTTTATGTTGAATAAGCCGTTTACTATTCCAGGATGAATTTCAAAAATTTCCTGAGTATCAATGTTTTCTGTCGGTGCTTTGCTTGGGTCCGGTGTATTATCCCCCACTTTTTTCAGCTTATAACTGAAATCAAATTTGCCGTCGCTTTCAGCTTTCCATCCGGTATCAACACGATAAACGTAACCGCTTCCGGTTCTAAATAAAATTATTGTACGAACAACACGAATAGCCCACGGATAAATTATGCTTCTCACCTGAATAACTTCATGCGAAGTTCTTCCCACAAAAACATCAAACTTGGCTTGAGAAGTTTGCGCAAACTGTGCATCGGGATTAAACCAGTTGCTAAATATACTTGCGCCGTAGCCGCTTAAATCATAACGCATAAGCGGAACGCCTCTGCTTTCAACCAGGTTAGCTATTTTAGGTTTAAACTCCCCATTGAAAATAAATGATACGCTGTCACCTAAAGTGGTGGTAAACGTTTTTTGTCCGTTTATGTTTAATATATTATTTAGCTGAAGAGTACCGCCGTGGAATAAAGGGAAATACATCTGTAGATAACATCCCGGCAGTAAATTGAATCTGAATTCCTGTTTTAACATTGTTAGAAAATTCATGCTCAATTTTTTCTATCTCTGCTGATTTAATTGAATCTGCATCTTTGTTTAAAACAGTTATTGCTTTCATTCCGAAATGGAAGTGAAAATAAATTTGCAGTTACATTTCCTTTTTCATTTTTGAACTTTTCAATTACAAAATCAATTAACGGTATCGGAGCTAGGGGCACCTGCTTAACACTATTATTTAATATACGGGTGGCTCCTCCGTCATTAGGATAATAATTTGGACCGACAGGAGGCTCTAAATATGGTGCGCTGGGATTAATTACATTTGGATCTGTAAGATTTAATACAGGCTCCCAGGAAATCTGCGGCAGCGCAAAAACCTTTGCAAACAATCCGTACGTTGTTACATCCATCCCCTGAACTTGTATAGGGAATTGAAAGTTTACAGTGTTATCATCAACAGCGTTAATTGAAAATCTTCCCAATAAATTTGACCGCTGCTGTTCATAGGCTCCAAAACTTACTCCCATTTGATCTGCATTGCTGCTTACATCAAGCAGGGCAAATATATCATCAAGAAATAATCTAAAAGTTTCATCCCAAATTTTTTCATAGTCTAAATCATTTCCTCTTATTGAAGCAGCCTGGGCTTTGGCGGAAACATTAGAAAAATTTTCAGCTTTAATTTTGTTCGCTGATTCATCAGAAGTAAATAATTTTACAAACGGCTGGTTTGATAATTTCAGATGAAATGTTTGATGCTGATGAATTAATATTTGCATTTTCAGATTGCTGTGTATTGGCTGAAATTTGAAATTGATTTTGAAGCGGTGCAAAGTGAAATGATACTTCAACTTTATCATTCTCTTCATTGTCAGGATTCCAGATAGTTTGAGAAACAAGCCAAGCCCAAATTGCTGTAGCAGATCCTGCATCGTTGTCTGTTAATCTTTTTGAACCTCTAAACTGATATTTTAATTTATTGATATTAGCGGCATAAGGATCGGGTAAAGTTGGAAGATAAGCATAAAGTCCAAAAGTTAAATATAAAACTCCCTTCTCAACTTTCACCCAATCATCTTTTAATTCACCAAAAAGCAAGCAGCCGTTCACAGGCGTTACTTTAAATAAAGCATTGTTCAAAGCTAACGATAACGGCTTGGGGAGGGTATCAGCCGGATTTTTAGGATCGTAATTATCAAAAATAATATTGTCATCATACAGATAAATAATTCTTAACAAATTGGATGCTGCCAGCAGAAGCATAGAATTTTTTGAATGAATATCAAAAGGCTGCCCGGTTACAGTAACGGGTCTATCAACCAATGGATTTGTATTTGCCTGCACAAGAACAGTTTCAACACCGCTGGCAAGTGTATTATAGAGAAATGGAAAAGCATCAGTGTACTGCAGCTTAATTGTTGTGCCGAATTTATTTTGCTCATCTTTCCATAGCTTATATTCCTGATTACAATTAATATTCCCGGCTTGCAAATCAGTAAGTGAAATTCTTCCAACATCGGCAAGAATAAAAGTATGTGATAAATTAGCTTCTCCGCCTTTCAATCCAGACCAAGATGCGGTTAAACTTTCTTTACATAAAACTGCCAAGCCGCCAATGCCGGCTGCGGGTGAAGGCTGAGTAATATCAATCTGCGCTGAAGGAATAACCCAGGCGCTTTCGCTGATGGCAGCGCTTCCGCTTAAATGTATTAAAAGGTGATTTACATTCTTTAACAGTAAAGGCTTGTTCTGAACAAATAAAAGGAATTGAAACTCTATTTAAAATTAAATTGTATTCTGGCTGCTTATCATTATTCCAATTAAATGCCGCCTGATGCCCGAAAACGATTCCATCCAACCCTTCCGCCGATTTCTTCAATGTTGTTTTAGTTTTTGAAAAACTAAAAGTAATAGTTGAAGGTAAATTTAATTTGGAATTTCTTGCATCAATACCATACGGAGCTTGCTTCATCAGCATCAGTAACACCCGGCTGATCAAGCTCCAACTTTACTGAAACGACTGTGTTTCCTAAAATTGTGAGTTTATTATTAATTAATTTGGGAGCATTGTTTAATGTTATTTCACCCGATTTAATTTTAAATCCTGTGTAATATCCCGCCGGGGAATTTGAAGCAAGCAATTTAGAATTAACCCAAACGCTATCCGGCTGCAATTTGTATTTTGCTGCGGGATCAATAATGGGGGGAAGCGTTTTTATTACAAATCTTTTTAACAAAGAAACGTTAAAAAGAATTGCCGGATTATTTTCTCCTTCAAGATAAAGCGCTATTAATTTTTCTGTTTTATAGAAATCATACCAAATCTTTTTTCCGTCTTTGTTGGTAAAAGGTCCTAATGTTTTTTCAACCGCTGCACCATGTGCCCAAACCGGTACTGATCCTTTTAATTGTGAACTTCTAATAGGAACTTCCCTTGCAAACACACGCATATTAGATTCATCCGTAATTTTAACACCGGCAGATATATCTCTTATTTTTTTTAAGCGGCTTTGGGGAATGGCATCGGTAAAAAACAAATCAGCATTATCAATTGATGAAAAATTATTTTTAACGGTATTGATACTTTCTCCCGGTAAAGCTGCCGCTAAATTTTCCTGAAGATTTTCAATTGATTTTTCATCCTCTTTAGGAGATGTTTTGAGGTGTCCTGATAGTTTGCTTAAAAGATTAAAAAGTTCGTTCTGCTCATTAGAAACCGGCTCATTTGGCATAATAAATCCCAATCATTTAAAATGAATTTTAAAATGGTTATTTATCTATACGAGCGGTACGTGAAGGGTGAAACTATTTCAAGATGAAAATTTTTTAGCAGTGGTCGATAAAGAATTAGATTATAGATGCAGATTTGTATATCAACTTCATAAACTAATTCTGAAAGTGAACATAAATTTTAAGTTAGCTAAATACAATTACAAAATTGTTAATGTGATTTAGCGCATACTTTTTAAAATAAAATTCTTTCTTACAAAATAATTTCTGTTCCTCAATAGCTATCCGGAATAATAGTTGGATAAACTATCGCCAGCTTTAAAATTTTTGTTCATTTAATTCAGGCATTTCTATATAAGCTAAAAATAAACCGCTGGGTATAGTTATATTATTTTCATTTAAATGGACCGGCGCAAACTACAATTCTTCTATCGCCTGGTGGATGTAATATTCCATCTATCCATCCCGTCTTTAAAATAGGATCGCCAGAAAGCGCATATTTTGTTTTTTCTAAAGTGAGGGGGTTTGAATAAAATTCCCCGGTTGAACCGATTTTACCCTGTAAAATATTATACAGCATCTCAGTTCCTTCATTCCGTCCTTGCGGGGGATCAAAATAAACGGGATCGCTTCCAATAAAAAATGAAAAGGCAGCCATATTTAATTCATTAATCGTTAGCTCTTTGCTCGGCAATTGGAATGAACTGCATAAAAACGCTGCCGATTTCTTTAAGGAAATTATAAACTTCCAACGGATAATATGAATTGTGTTTTTGTACGCAGGTTAAAGTATTAAACTCAACATTATGCTTTTGAAGAAAGCTCAAACCGCTTATTACTTTTTTAAAACTATTTTGTCCCCCTTTGTAAATTCTATATTTATTGTGCAACTCTTCGGGACCGTCAATTGATAACCCGACTAAAAAATTATTCTCATTAAAAAATTCACACCACTCGTCATTTAGCAAAACGCCATTTGTCTGAAAAGTATTTTCATTTTTTTTTCGTTAGAATATTTTTTTTGAAGCTGAACTGTTTTCTTATAAAAATCTAAACCAAGCAGTGTGGGCTCGCCGCCCTAAAAAAGTAACCGCCGGAACTTTTTGGGCTTCAATATATGGTGATATAAGATTCCAAAACTTCAACTGACATTTGCCAATTTTGATTATTTGAATAGAGCTTTTCTTTTTCAAGATAAAAACAGTAAGCGCAGTCTAAATTGCAAATAGCTCCGGTGGGCTTAGCCATTAAATGGAATGCTTCGGAAAATTTCATTTTAATTTTTTAAAAATTGGTAAATTTTTAGCGGGGAAAAGCTGATAGGCTTAATTCTTCTTTAATCATTTTTATAAGCGCCGCTTTATCAAACGGCTTAGAAATATAATTGGAACAGCCGGCTTCAATAGCGTTTGCTCTATCGGTTTCCATTGCAAAAGCTGTAACGGCTATAATAGGAACGCTTTCATATTTTTTCATTTCTCGTAAAATTTTTGTCAGCATCAAACCATCAATCTCTTCGCCCAAATTAATATCCATTAAAATTAAATGGTAATCATTATGCTCGGCTTTTTCCAGCGCAGCTTTGGAACTGCCGGCAATATCAATTATTGCCATGTTGCGTAAATATATATTAATTAATGTTATTGTATTTATGTCATCTTCAACAATTAATAATTTTGGCAGCGACATATTTTGCCTTTCATTTTGAGAAGAATATTTTTTATTTATAATCTTTTTTACTGAAGTATCTTTTGCTTCAATAAATTCGGATTGATAATTAACCGGTAAGATAATAATAAACTCAGTTCCAACGCCAACCTGGCTTTCAAATTCAATCTCTCCGTTTAAAATAGCGACAAATTTTTTAGCGATAGTTAAACCCAGCCCCGAGCCCTCGTACTTGCGGTTAAACCCTTCACTCGACTGTCTGAATTCTTGAAATATTAATTCTTTATGTTCATTTAAAATTCCAATTCCGGTATCTTTAATTGATATAACAATTGAATCAATTCCCATAAAATTTTTGCGCTTTAAACTTAAAATTACGCTGCCATTATCAGTAAACTTAATAGAATTTGTTAAAAGATTTCTTAAAATAATTTTTAGCAATCTTTCATCGGTAAAAATTATTACTTCATCGTCGGGCAGCTCCGCTTTTAGATTTAATTTTTTTGAAAAAGCTTCAGGGTTGAAAAGAGCTATCTCCGATTTTAACAACTCATTTAATTTCACCGGAGCTTTGCTAATTACATGTTCTTTAGATTCAATTTGCGTTAATTCGAGAATAGAATTCAACGTCTCCAAAAGTCTTTTTCCGCCTTTGTAAATACTTTGAAGCATTTCCACTTGCTCTTCATTTTTAATTTCATCGGTAAGAATTTGAGTGAAACCTAAAATAGCAACCAGCGGCGTTCTTAATTCGTGACTCATGTTTGCTAGAAAATTGGATTTGAGCAAATTCATTTCTTCGGCTCTTTCTTTAGCGGCAATCAATTCTTTTTCAAATCTTTTTCTTTCTGAAATATCGCGAACCAGCGAAATTAAAATCGGCTTGTTATCTATTTCAGTAAGCGAAAGATTTACTTCGCAATAAATTTCTTTTCCGCCTGCAACATGCAGCCATTCAAATAACTGCGGCTTCCCTTTATAAACTTTATTAATTCTTTTTACGACGCTCACTTGTGAACTAACTCCATCCGGCTGAAACTCCGTGGAAAAATCAAGAGGAGTTTTATTGACAATTTCTGTTTTGGTTGTATCGAAAAGCCGCTCGGCTTTTGGATTGCAGTCAATAAAATTAATATCATCCATTAAAAATATGGCGTCGTTGGAAAATTCAAAAAGGCTGCGGAATTTCCTTTCCGAATTTTTTATCTGCTCCATTATTTTATGCTTTTGCGTAATATCCCTTGCCACTAAAAAAAATGTTTTATCCGGCAGCATCTTTGCGCTGGTATCAGCTAAAAAAATACCGCCGTCTTTCTTCAAAAGGTATCTTTCGTTAATTACGTTTTCACCGGCTATTAACTCTTTAATTTTGAATGGATGCTTATTGAGATCTGAAGGATCGAAAATACTCGGAATTTTTTTCTTTAGTAATTCTTCCGGCGAATAATTAAGGTCGCGGCAAATAACGGAATTTACATGAATTATTTTTAAGCTTTCATCAAAAATAATTATTCCTTCCAAAGCCAGCTCAATTATTTGTTTATACTTTATTTCTGAATCCCTTATTTGGTTTAATTGTTCAAGCTTAAACTTTTGATTAAAATAATCAATGAGAAAAACTATTATCCCTGCAAGCAGAAATACAATAACAG
This sequence comes from uncultured Bacteroidota bacterium, assembly GCA_963782985.1. Taxonomy (GTDB): domain Bacteria; phylum Bacteroidota; class Ignavibacteria; order Ignavibacteriales; family Ignavibacteriaceae; genus CAVSWT01. Next base: position 439,153 of record CAWALU010000006.1, on the reverse strand, counting down.
CCGACGCAATTATTTTAAAATAAATTGCTCCAAAAATTTCTGAGGAATCAATTTTAGTTAAAAGATACCAATTAGTATTTCTGACTTTTCTAATATCCCCTAAAACTTTTTCGTTTCTATAATCTGTTAATATTTGTTCCTGGCTTGTCTTATTTGTTTTGAAATAAGACGTCCAATCATTTTCTTTAATTGGAATTTTTAAATCTAACGGAGCTAAATTATCTAACCTGGCGGGGGATAAATTTATAATTAAACTATCCTCTTTTCTAAATAATATCGATTTAATAGATTCTAAACCGAAATGCTTTCTATCTATAAAGGTGTAAAGCAATCTATTTGGATCAATGCTTAAAATAATTACCGATATTACATCATTATTTTCAATAATAGGAATGTATAAATCAAAATAAATTTCATTAGAAATCTTGTTTTTATTTATTTCTGATTTTCCAAATGCCTTAAGCTTAAAAGTCTTCTTAACATTACTAATTTCATTTGAATCAGGGTTAAATTTTTGATTATAGTTAATTACAGTCTTTAAATTTTTATCTAAAATAATTATAGTTCTGTAATCATGATTTTTAAACATCGGATAAATTACTTTCGCCAATTCAAGCGAATCATCCGCATTAAATGTGTTGGATAATTTTATAAGATAATTTTTTATAAAGTTATCGTGCAATAAAAATTCTGCATCGGATAATCTTTCATTATACCAATAGACAATTTGCTTTTCATTAAACAATGCAATGGATTGAAGCCGGTAAGAATTTTGTTTTATTAAATTATTTTTTTCTGTTTGATAATAAAAAAAAGCGCTAAGGGAAATGACAATGAGAAATACCAACAGTATTAAAAATATTTTAGTTGTTGGTTTTACAGATTTGTAACTGTTCATAAATATATAATAAAACGAAGGGCGTTTAAATTTTAGCAGTGAAAATTTCTCATTCTAATAAATCAAATTACTAGCTGAAGAATAAATTAAATAATAATTGGGCTAATAGGAAATGCCGATTAATAATTGGTGAGTTTTAATACAGGTTGAATATAAAAGAGCTATAAACGGACGAGCAGCCTACGGCAAAAGTTTAATTTACTTTCACCAAAACCATCGTCATATCATCGTTCTGTTTTGCTTTACCGCGGAAAAAATTAATTGACTTCCATATTGCAGCCATAATTTCAGGTGTTTTTAGATTTGTTTTATTTTGAAGAATGGGAACCAGATTTTCTTCCCCAAATAAATCCATTCGCTCATTCATCGCTTCAGTAATTCCATCCGAAAAGAAAGCGTAAATTTGCCCAGGTTTTAAAATTAATTCTTCCTCTTTTAACGTGCTTTCAAAAATAACCCCGTGTTCCAAACCGACGCCCAAGCCTTGAGTTTTATAAGCATTCACGGTTCCATTTGCAGTTGTTAAAATTGGCATGTGCCCAGCCCGGCAAAACCTGATTGTGTTTTTTTTCATATCAAATAAAGCAAGAGTCATTGTGATAAAAGAATTTTTATCCAGCGATGTGTACATTTTTTTATTTATGTCCACAAGAATTTCTTTGGGAGTTTTGTCTATAGTACAGGCAAGCTGAATCATGGTTTGCAGCTTAGTCATATATAGCGACGCCGATAATCCTTTGCCTGAAACATCGCCCACTACAACAAATAATTTATTTTCGGAAACAGGAATTAAATCAAAATAATCTCCGCCGACTTGCATTGCGGGAATCATTTCGCCGCTGATGTCAAGTCCATTTATATTTGGAATACAGGCGGGCAGTAAACCCTGCTGAATTTTTCTGGCTAAATCCAGGTCTCTTTCAATTTTTATTTTTTGCGCTTCAGCTTCGTATAAGCGCGCGTTCTCAATTGCAACCGCTGTTTGTGAAGCAGCCGAAAAAAGAAGCTCTAAATCTTTTCCCCCGAATTGCGAGCCAGAGTGTTTTAATCCAAACAACATTAAGCCCACAATTTTTTGTTTAATTATCATGGGAATAATTGTATAAATTTTTTCTTCTTTAAGATGAACGGCAGAATCTTTAAATAATTCTTCGAAATTTTCTCTTTCAATAACGGGAGTTTTATTTATTTGCTTTTTATCATTTATAATTTCTAAGAGATTTATTTTATTAATAATTAAATCATTTCTGCTTAATCCTTTGCTTCTCGCCAAATTAAAATTACCGGAGTCATTATCTTTAATCATAATTCCAAAATGATTAATCGTTAATGATTCAACTAATGTTTGTTCGGTGTAATCTAAAATATTTTCCAGCCCCACCATACTTGATATTTCGCCGCTGAAATGAACTAAAACTTTTTGATATGCAAATTGTTCGGGATAAAATTTTGCGGTAATAAAATCATGAAATTTATCTTTTGTAGATTGAAAAATAATAGCGAACACAATAAATATTACGCCTGCAATAATTCCCTGATATTCAGTTCCAATTGCGGAGCTGATACTTAATCCGATTCCATAAATAACTACAAAATAGGTAACGGCAATTGCCAGGGTAAGCGCGCCGTATGTAATTGTATTTTTTATAACAACGCTAACGTCCATTAATTGGTATTTAAAAATCGAATAAGCAAAACCGATGGGAAGCAGTATTAATATTACCATCGGCATATAATATTCCGGCGAATTAAAGATCGTATCTGAAATTGCGGGGGCAACAAGAGCGGCAAAGGTAACGCTGGCAATACCCAAAATGTACGCAACCAGTATTACGAATATAGGTTTTCGCGCTTCGTTAGTTTTAATCCTTAAGTAATTAATTATTAAAGCCACAAGCCCGATATAAAATCCGCTGAAAAAATAAAATCTAACAAGACTAAAATACCATTGATAATGATTTGCAGGATTAGGTTTTCCCCACACAAAAAAAATTCTATATAAAATTATTAATACAAATATTAAAGCGGGATATATATAGATAGATTTTCTTACCCACGTTCTTTTAATTAATCTTAATTCATTTGGGAAGATCAGAAAAAAGTGGATGACGAGAAAAGGGGTAAACAGCATTCCAAAAGTTGCAAACAAATCAAAAAAGAGAGAGAGCAAAACGCTCGTCTGCACAGCATGCAAAGACAAAAAGCTAACGGTCCCAAACATTACAAGCGTTGTGCCGATTGCATAAAATCTTCTTTGAACATAACCATTAGGTTTAGCGGTAACCACTACAAATCCAATTATCAGCCAAATAAATCCCAAAAGATTTATGGTTAGTTGAAAAAAATCAACCAACTTTTTTATAAAAACTTTTGTTTCAACTACTTTTCCGTTTTCTTTTTTAACCAAGTAATCTGCATACTCGCCGGCTTTAATATCATTTAAAATTAATTGGGCTTTGTTGGCGTTATTTACTCTGTTATTATTTATGCCAAGAAGATAATCTCCATTTCTGATACCGGCATTCCAGGTAACGCCGTTTTCTTTAACGTTTGTAAATTTGAGAGCAACGCTGTCTTTTCCTTCAACCATGATTGGCTGCCAAATGCATTCATCATTGGAAATTGTATTAACATCAATTGTTAATAGAATATTGGCGACGGAAAAACAAAGCAATATTATAGTGAATACTATAATTAATTTTTGTCTATACTTCTCTATAATTTTTTTAAGCGTATTCATTTTAATTTAGACTGCAAATGCTTAAAAATGTTTGGGGTGTTCTTCATTTTTTTATTTAACTTTTATTATTACTAACGTTAAGTCGTCAGATTGCTGCGCGCCGATTGTGAATAATTGAACTTCTCTTTTTACTTCCTTTAAAATTTCCTCGGCGCTTTTTTTTGTAAGATTTAAAAGAAGCCGTTCCAATCTTTCATCAGAAAATTCTTCGTGATTTTTATTCATTGCTTCAGTAATGCCATCCGTAAAAAGTATTATAACGTCATTTTCCTGAAGATTAATTTTTTCCATAGCATACGGAACAAAAGTTTTCATCACCCCAAGTATTATTCCGCCTTTATCCAATTTTATTATTTTACCGTCTCTAATTAAAAGCGGAGGATTATGACCGGCGTTTACGTAGCTTAAAGTTTTTTCAAACTCGTCAAAAATTCCCCAGAAAAAAGTTATGAACCTTCCATCAGAAGTATTTTCGGTTATTAAATCATTTATAATTCCGGTTGCTTCATCAAGCTTCATTCCTTGTCTACATATAATTTTTAAGAAAGCCTGAATATTAGCCATCAGCAATGCCGCCGGAACGCCTTTGCCTGAAACATCGGCTATGACAGTATAAAATTTATTATCGTCGATTTTTATAATATCATAATAATCGCCGCCGACTTGTTTGGACGAAATGTTATCTCCTGCAATATCAAATGAATTAAATTTAGGAATTGAATTCGGCAAAAGGTTTAATTGAATTTCTCTTGCAATTTCAAGTTCCTCTTCCATTTTTTGTTTTTCCAAAGCTTCAACAAATAGCTTTTGATTTTCAAGAGAAATAATCGCCAGGCTGCCGATTGAATAAATAAATTCAATATCGCTTTCATTGTATTCGCTGTTGTTAATTCGTTTGCCCAGCAAAATTAATCCGCGGGTATTTCCCTGAAGCTGCATAGGCACAATTAATTCAAAACCTAATTTATGCAACGCTTCAAATTTATTTTTTAATTCTTCTTTTTTTAGCGAGACTGTTATTTTTTTATATTCATATTTTTTAATTGAATTAAGCAAATCTTCTTTTAAAATTTTTGATTCCAACGCTTCAATATTTTCTTCATCAAAAGTTACCACGGCAAATTTTGAAATTAAAAATTGTCCGATGATTGAATAAATTAAAAGCTTTGCAACTTTGGTTGATTCAGAAAATAACCCGAACTCTTTGCTCAACTCGAATAGCGAGCTTAGTCTGTTTAACCTTGAATCAAGCGTGCGGTTTAATTTTGTAACCTTGTTTAATACAATAGAATTTTGAATTGCGGTGGCGGAAATATTAAATTATAGTTTTTAAAAATTCCAGGTCATCCGTGGAGTAAGGAGATTTATTTAATTTTTCACCAAGACAAATAACGCCCAAACATTCGTCGGAAGAATTAATTTTTTCAACCGCAAAAAATTTCGCTTCGTCAATAAATTCATTAAACGCGGGATCATTTTTAAAGCTGCCGTTTGATGAAGTAATTGATGGAAACTTTAACGCCAATTCATCATTAAGTCCTTTTGAAACTTTTAATTTTAATTCTCCGTTTTCTTTTAACGCAATTAGCCCGCGGGTTGCAAAAAATTTTCCCATGCAGGTAAGCAAAATGTTGTTGAGTATAAAATTAAGATCTAAGCTGGAATTAATTATTCTGCTAAACTCAACCAGAGCGGTTAAATTTCTTTTAAATTTTAAATTTTCTATTTCACTCATTTTAGTGAGCAGAGTTTAAATTTTTGGTTAATAAAACTTGATTATATTTTCCGGGAATAGAAACATATTTAACATCATCCATTAAAGATTTCATTAAATACATTCCCAATCCGCCAACCTTTTTTTGACGATAATATTCCCTTATATCCGGTTCTAAAATAACTTCGGGATGAAAAGATTTTCCGTAGTCAGTTATTTTAATAATAATTTTTTTTGCCAAAGATTTTATGGTAATAACTATTTCGCCGTCGGGAAAAGATTTATAAGCGTGTTTAATAATATTGGTGCAGGCTTCATCCACAGCGAGCATAATGTCATTAATAGCTTTTGAAGACATACCCGCCGCCAATGCATTATCTTGCACAAAATTCCGAATTACAGAAAGATTTTCCGTTCGGCTTTTTATAACAAGTTTTTTTTCTTTTATGTTATTATTTGTTTTCAAGATTGTCAGTCTCTTTAAATTTTTGAATAGCTTCATCTTCATTTTTAAAAATTTCATAAAGAAGAGGAAAGCCCAGCAAATCAAAAATGTTAAAAACCTTTTCGGTCATGTTTGTAAGTTTGATGTCGCCTTTATTATCGCGAATATTTTCGATGAAAGCCATAAAAACGCCAAGCCCCGCGCTGCTTATATAAATAAGGTCGTTAAAGTTTACAACAATCATATTTCTGCCTTTATCAATTAGAGTTGAAAATTCATTTTCTAATTGAGGGGCGGTATGCGCATCCAAATATCCTTTAAGATAAATTATGCTTACTTCGCCTTTGTCTGAAATTGAGGCGTTAAATTCTGCCATTCTTTTTCTCCGTCAAGTTTTATTTTTTGTTTCCATTTAAATATTACAAGCGTTATATCGTCATGCTGGGAAGTGTCCTGCGAAAATAGCGTAACTTCACTTATAACTTTGTTTGTAATTTCATCCACATTTGATTTATAATTTTCTAATAATATTTTTTGAAAATATTTGTCGCCAAAATCTTCCATCGCGCCGTTTTTTGCTTCCGTAATTCCGTCAGTATAAAGTACAATTACGTCGTCGTCTTTAAGTTTAATTTCAATTTCCTCTAAAGTGTCTTCAAATTTATTTTCAAAAATAAGACCAAGACCAATTCCCGATGGTCGAATGTTTTTTGCAGCGCCGTCTCTTAAAATTAAAATAGGACAATGCCCGGCGCGCGCAAGATGCAAAACTTCATTTTCAAAATCTATAACGCCGTAGGCGGCGCTAATAAAAGTTTTTCTATCCAAAGTTCTTTTTAAGATTTGGTTTGCTTTAATTAAAATATTTTTAGGCGTCTTAAATTCTGACGATAACGATTCAAAAATTCCTTTTATCTGCGCCATTATAAAAGCAGCGGAAATACCTTTGCCCGAAACATCTGCAATTATAAAACCAAGGTTGTTTTTATTTATTTCAAAAAAATCATAATAATCGCCGCCCACTTCAAAGGCAGGAATAAATACGGATGAGATTTCCAACTTTTCATATTTAGGATTTGTAAAAGGTAAAATTTTTCTTTGAAGTTCTCTCGCCAAATCAAGCTCTTTTTCCAGGCGTTCTTTATCAATCGATTCCTCCAGCAGCCTGCTGTTTTCAATGGCTACAGCCGCATAATCAGAAAAAGTATTTATGGCTTGTCTATCTTCATCATCAAAAACTTTAGAATTTTTCTTTACTACAAATAAATACCCGCGCAATTCATTATGAGATTTAATTAATGATACCGCCGCTTGAGTGTAATTTTCCGATAAATTATTAATGGTGTTTATTTTATCCAGCTTTATAATTTTAGCGCTGGTTAAGCTGTTCAAATTATTTTTCTCTAAAATATTTTTAGTGATTAAATCTGCGTCAACGTAACCTATAAACTTGCTGGCGATAATATTTGTTTCATTTTTCTCCCGCCAAAAAATCCATGCAGCATCGGCATTGCAGACTTTAACGGCAATATCAGTAACGGTTTCAGCAAGCTCTTTAAAATCTAAAACCTGGTTCACAAGTTTGCTGAAATATTGAAGCGATGAAACTTCCTGCGCTTTTCGATCGAATGCTTCGGCAGTGGGCAAATGGAATAAAGCTGTAAAAAAAAGTATTCCGAAATAAATAACTCCGTAAAGAAAAATAATATAAATAAATTGTGAGAGCGCGGGTGAAAAAGCCGTAAGTATTTGGTCGTTTGTATTTTCTCCCGAACTTTTTATCAGATTCATTAAAAATAAAACTGAAATAACTATTGAAAGAAATAACAAGTAAATTTTTTCTTTCTTAATTATAAAAGCTATCCACGAAATTTTTATCGAATTAATAAAAATTAAAACTATGGACACAATCAAAAAAGTATTTTTTATAAATGACAATTCCTTCATTCCATCAAGCGCCGTTGAAATTGATGTGAGAAAAAAGAAAATGAGCATTGTGTTAAAAAATGTGCTTACATTTTTATTCTGCTTAAGAAAAAAAAGTTCTTTAAATGTTAAAAAAATGTATGAGACGGACACAAAAATTATAAATATGAAAAGAAAGGAAATTATAGAATAAGCCATTCCGGGGCGGGTAATTGTCTCTTTTAAATTATCAAACAAACCCCCAAGAATTGAATCAGAAAAAGTTAAAAGAAAAAAAATGAACGCATTTAAAATACCAACGTTCATTACTATTGCTAATGGATTTATGGTTTTTGAACGCATTAACTCTATCAGGTAAACAATAAAGCTTACAGAGGTTGCTATTACTAAAATTTCATTTATAAATTTTAAATAGATAGAATTTGCAGGCGCAAAAAATAATTTAAAAAAGAATAGCAGAAGCGCCGCCGCAACAAACGCCTGAAATTTTAAGCTTTTAATATCAAACTTTAAATTGAAATTCATTTAATTATTTTTTTGATAACGAAACTATAAAAACATATTATTATAGGATTTACGCTACAGTCCAATGTTAAAATATATGAAAATTGTATATATGTAAAGAAAAGAATTATAAGCGGGAAATATTTCGGATGATTGACATGAATATGGTTTTTAAAAAAATTCCTTGTTTTTAACAAGCGGAATTTAATAAGGGCGAGATTATAACTTGAAATTATATTTCAATTGATTTTTTCTTTTTCTCAGGCGGTTGCGGTGAAATTTTTGGTAAATTTTTCTGCATCTTTTGCATTTCTTCGCGGAATAATTGCATCTGCTCTTGAATGCCTTCCATTTGCTGTTGAAACATTTCTTTATCAATAATCATTACAGAATCGTCGTCAAAAAGCTTAAAGAAGCTTGACAATGAATCTCCATTAAAATTAAAATTCTTAAACTTTTTATTAAAATTTTTATTAAACTTTTTGGCTAACGAGTCGCTAAAAAATTTTTCAATTTTAGCAAGCGAATCAGCATTAGGCGCATTAAAATTAAAGTCTAATGATTTTGATGAATCGCCAAAATCAATTTTAAATTTGTAGCCGCCTTTAACTTGTCCATCCTTTGGGAAATTAAATGAAAAAGATTCAAAATGTTTTGCGGCTTCAGCTAAGTGTTTACCAAGGCTGTCGAAATCAGGAAAGTTAATTTTAGGAATATCTATTTTTGATAAATTAATTTTACAAGTATTTGAATCTATCCAAATATTAAAATCATTATTTTTGATTTTATTTTTTTTCAGCTTAGTAAAATTACCGTCAAGCTTAATTTGAATTTCAACATTCTGCAATTCTTTTTGAGCTTCCGCTAAACCTTTATTTAATTCCTCCTTCATGCTTTCCATTTCTTTTTTGAATTTATCTTTATCAAAAGAATAAGACCCATAAAAGATGGTATCGGGAGTTAGAAAAATATATTCGTCATCATCCGAAGCCTTAACTGTGCGAACCATTCTGTTTACGGATGAACGATCATAATTATAATTAGCGGGAATCATTTTTGTCAACTCAGAGCTATTCGCATGTTCGGCGTAAGATAAAAGGTCGGCAAGTATTGCTTTGTTGTAATTCCATAAGTTGGGATTTATAGCCACCGTATTTTTTTCATTTACCAAAACCTGAGACTGCAAATCTTCCGCATAAGTATCAAGAATTGAATCAACTTCTTTTTTCTGTTTTGTATTTAATTTTAACGCGGTTATAAAATGATTAAGATTGTTTAGACCGCTTCCTGTAAATCCGGCGGTTTTAATTTCAAAAAATTCTTTTCCGTTCGGCTCGTAACCCAGATGCAAATACTGCTGGTTAGTTTTATCAAGCGGCAGTTGATTATAAAAAGCAAAATTAAAAATGTCTTCGTTGTCTAAGTCGGCGGCGAATAATAGCGGTTTTAAATTTTCAGTATAAAAGCCGGCAATATTTGTTTTTTGATCTTCAACTATTTGATTTAATAATCCCGGGTTTAATTTTAGAAGGAGCATAATGGCAATAGTTAAAACAGTAACGCCAATAACGGGCGACCATTTTTTAATTTTTACCGAAGGTTTTTTTGAACTTTCTATTTCAGCCATCAGCTTAGTTTCAAAATAAGGCGACTCGGGAATTTTATTAAATGATTCCGAAGTAAGTTTTTTTAAATTTTTTAATTCTTCAACTTTCTCATTCAATTTTTCTGAGAGCTTAATCTTTTGCTCTAACTCGCGGGCTTCATTTTCAGAAAGCTCGCCGTCAACATAAGCTGAAAGCGCTTCTAATTCTTTATTTATTTTTTCTGACTTCATTATAATAACTCCTGCTCTAAAGGTTTTAAAGATTTTTTAAACCTTCACGGGCGCGGAAAATTCTTGATTTAACTGTTCCGATTTCACAATCAATTGTATCTGCAATTTCCTGATAACTTAATCCTTCAATATCTTTTAGCACTAATGGCGTTTTTAATTTTTCTGGTAATTTTGAAATAGCCTTTCTAACAACTTCGGCTGTGTCTTTATTTTCATGGCTGAAATCATAGCTATAATTATTATGCTGCTCATCCAACGGAATAAAAATTCTTCTAATTTTAATTTTTCTTAAATAATCTTTGCATTTATTAATTGTAATTCTGTAAAGCCAGGTCGTAAACTGCGATTCAAATCTGAACTTATTTAAATTTTTATAAACCGTGATAAAAACTTCCTGAGCAATATCATCAACAACATCAACATTGCCGATGGTTAAGTAAATTATATTTCTTACTTTTTCTTTATGACGATGCACCAGGGATTTGAATACAGATTGATCGCCTTCAATAAATTGTTTTATTAAAGAAAAATCTTCATCCAAATTTAGTATTTGCGGATTCGGTAAAGCGATCTTTTTTTTCCTTTAAAATTCATCTTTTTAGACGCGTTTGATTAATGATTGTTCCGCAAAATTATAATTTAGTAATGACAAAAAGGTAAATTCATTTTTGTATTGGTAAAATGATTCGAACTTCATTTTTACAAATTTCATTTATATGCAATTACTACCTGCACTATTCCAAAAGTTAGAATATGATTTTCTATTTTTTTAAAGCCGGATTTTTTTAACAGATCTGTCAGATTTATTTTTTCATCAAACTCTTCAACTGAACGTGGTAGATAATTATATGCTTCTCTATTCCCCGAAACTATTCCCCCAATAATGGGGAGGATTTTTTTAAAATATAATTTATACAATCTTTTAAAAACAAAATTTGAAGGCATTCTAAATTCAATAATCGTCGCCTTGCCTTCTTTTGTTAAAACGTCATAAAAAGAATTAAAGCCTTGCTGAATATTGTAAAAATTTCTAACTCCAAATGCTACGGTGATATTTGTAACTGAATTATTTTTTAACGGCATATTCTCCGCAGCCAACTGAATATTTTTACCGATTATCCATTCGCTTTTTTTATTAAATAACTGAAGCATATTGTGAGAAAAATCAGCGCCGTAAATATTTTTAACTCCCATTTTCTTTGCTTCGATTGCTACGTCTCCTGTTCCGCAGGCAACATCTAATAAAATCGATTCGGAATTAATATTTGATAATCTCAAAGCTTTTTTACGCCAATGTTTATCAATTCCGAAACTTAAAAGATGATTTAAAAAATCATATTTAAATGCTATAGAATCAAAAATATTTTTTACCTTAATTTTTTTATCTGAATTATCTATCATCGTTTTTAGTAAATAAATTATTTTTAGTTGAAATTCTTAAACGGTTAAATTTCGCTATAAAAGTTTTTGGTTTTTAACAGTCTAGCAATTAAAGCATTAAACCATTAATACTTTCCGTATTCAAATTCTTCTTTCCCAATTTTCCTTCGCCACCAATTAAAAATATATTTACCCGACCAAACTGTAAAGACCATGAGCGCAGCGCCGCCCAGCAAATCAACAAAATAATGATACCAAAGGTACACGGTCGAAAAAATTAATAGTGTTCCAACAGGCACGAGAAAAAATTTTGAACGGCTTTTAAGTTTAATTGATAAAAACATAACTATTAAAGTTATCATCGTATGTCCGCTTGGGAAAACATCGCGTTGCACAACTTCGGCAGGATTAGGAGTTCCGGGTTTTAGCGATTCGCCTAAATTAACAAGCTCACGCAAAAAATTTGTTAAAAATAATCCCGGCAAATCTGTATTAATTGTATCAAAATTATGAAGCGTAAATCTAGGCCCAATTCCCGGCAAAGCGAAGTAACCAACGTATGATAAATAAAATCCATAAATCACCGTGAACACAGCGTAATCCATTGCAACGAATCTATTCTTTTTTAACAAAGCAATTGCAAGAATTATAGGAAGAAAATAAAATAAACCGTAAACAATTTGTAAAATTTCCGTAAGCAGCGGATGAGAAAATTGAGCTAAAAATTGCGTGGGGTTAGCGCCGAAAATGAAATGATCTATTTTAATAAATAGATAATCATAATCGGCGAGTCTTATAGGCTTTATTAAAAAATTAAGCTCTTTAAAAGTTATTAATATTAGCGGCGGTATGTACCAGTAATGAAGCATCCGCCAAAATTTATTTTTAAATTTTTCTTCCATAAAGGCAAGAAAAAAAGCGAAAGATATTATTCCCACATTCAAAAAAACGAGGCTCATCCAAATTTCAATTTTGCGGTAAAAAATTAAATTTACAATTGTAAGCAGGCTAAGAAATACTACAACTACAAGGTCAAAGGCTTTAAGATTATGAAGAAATGATTTAAGATAACGCATTAAAAAATAATTTTTAGTTGTTTAGTACGGTTATAAAATTTGACTGAACATGCAATGCCAGCTTTACAAAATGTTCAACGTCAAGCTGTTCGGCGCGCAAAGAAAGATCAATTCCGGATTCTGAAAAATTCACATTTCCAAATATACTATTCCCCAAAGAATTTTTAAGTGTTTTTCTTCTGTTGCCGAATGCAGCTTTTACGGTTTTAATAAAAATTTTATCGTCTAAATTTCTATTTAACTTCTTGTTAAAATATATATGAATTACTGAAGAATAAACTTTTGGTTTTGGATAAAAAACTTTAGGCGAAACTTTAAAACATAATTTAACGTCGGCAAAATATTTTAAAAGCACGGTAAGAATACCGTAATCTTTCGTCCCTTTTTGGGCGGTCATTCTTTTTGCAACTTCGTACTGCACCATTAAAACAGAATCGCTAATGAGATTTATATTTTCTATCATTTTAAAAATTATTGGCGAAGTTAAGTTGTATGGAATATTACCGACAATTCTCAGTTTTCTATCATCTAAAATAAAATTATGCAAATTTGTTTTTAAAATATCTTGCTGAATAACATTTAAATTAGGGTATGAATTTTTAAGCTGTTCAATAACTCGCGTGTCTATTTCAACCGCTGAAAAAGTTTTAATTTTACTAATTAATTGATTTGTTAATGCGCCTGTACCGGGACCAATTTCAATTAAATTGTCCCCTTCATTTGGAGAAATTTCCGAAATTATTTTATCTAAAATATTTTTATCGGTGAGATAATTTTGTCCAAATTTTTTTAATGGTTTTACTTTTTCCATTTTTCAAAGTTAGATATTGTGCTTTTGATATACAATTAATAAAATTTCGTTTATCAATTTTTTTAATCCAAATCATAATCTTACCCTAATTCTTAAATTCCCTCCAAAGCCGATTAAGATCATTATTAAGATAAATATTCGAATAGAAATATTCACAATAGTTTATATTTAATATATTGTCTAACGTTATTTGAAATAGAAAAATATATTTATAATTTTTTACACGACAATAATCAACTTAAAAACTGGAGGAATTTCTGGAAAAGAAATACATCATCAGCATAGATATGGGCGGAACCAAAATTTTATCTTCCCTAATTAATTCCGAAAACGGCATCGTTCACAGTATAAAAAAACCAACTAAGTCAAACTCAACAACAAAAGCATATATAAAAACTTTAACTGAAATAGTTAACGAAACAATTGCCACCTCAAATGTAAGCGCGGGTAATATTAAAGCTGTGGCGTTAGGAATTCCCGGTTCGGTCGACCCTTATATTGGAAGAATTGGTTTAGCTCCTAACCTTGGAATAAAAAATTTTTTAATAAAAGAAAAATTGCAAGCCGAAATTTCTTATCCGGTTTTAATTGAGAATGATGTAAACTTAGCCGCGTTAGGTATTCAAAAATTTGAATTGAATGAAAAAGCAAAAAATGTTTTAGTTGTATTTATTGGCACCGGAATCGGCGGAGCGTTAATTTTTAACGGTAAAATTTATAGAGGCGGAAATTATGTAGCGGGAGAAATTGGTCACATGCACATTTTAGATAACGGACCAGTTTGCGGCTGCGGAAGAAAAGGCTGCTTTGAAGCTGTCTCAAGCAGAACGGCTATTGAAAAGAAAATTCGCGCTGATATTAAAGCCGGTAAAAAAAGCGTTATTTCAAAAGCAGTAAAACGAAATGAAAAAATTAAAAGTAAAGTTTTAGCCGGCGCGGTTAAAAAAAATGACAAATTAATTGTCAAACATATTTCAGACGCTTGTGGAATTGTTGGAACTACTTTGGCGAGCGTTGAAAATCTTTTAAATTTTGATACGATTGTTTTAGGCGGTGGATTGATTGAAGCTTTAAATCATTTTATGATGCCAAAGATTAAAGAGTCGTTTAACAAAACTGTCCTTAAAGATTCTGCCAAAGGATTAAAAATAATTTCCACTAAACTTGGCGATGACGCGGCATTATACGGCGGCATTGCGTTAGCGGAAGAATTTTTAGGAATTAAAGTTTGATGTTACTTTAGGTGAATTGATTTTCAATTTTAACAAGCTCCTCTGATAATTTTTGCCATTGTTCAATCGATTTTTCTAACTCATTTTTTTTGATGTGAAAGTTTGAGGTAGTTTTTTTTAGCAGCTCGGCATCGCTGTATATATGTTCCAAAGTTAAATTTGTTTCTAATTGCTTTTCTTCTTTTTCCAGCCTTTCAATTTTATCTTCCAACTTTTTAATTTGTTTCAAAATATCTTTTGTTGCTTGATATTTTTTTTGTCTCTGCTCTGCTTCCATTCTTTTTTGATCTTTGCGCGAAAAATTATCGGGGGCTATTTGAGAATTTTTAATATCGGATTTTTCGCTTTCCACTATTTGCTTACGTTTATAGAGGTAATCATTTATTCCGCCCAAAAATATTTTAAAGGAATTTTTTCTTATCTCCACTACCTTATTTACTATTGGCGATAGAAAATCAACGTCATGCGAAACCAAAATCAACGAACCTTTAAAATCCATTAAAGCTTTCTGTAAAATATTTTTTGATGAAATATCCAAATGGTTTGTTGGCTCATCCAGCACAATTAAATTGGATTTGGTTAATAAAATTTTAGCGAGAGCGACGCGACTTTTTTCACCTCCCGATAGAACGCCAACTTTTTTAAAAACATCATCGCCTGTAAAAAGAAACGAACCTAAAATTGACCGCAGCTGTCCAAGCGTTTTATCTTCGGCAATACCGTCTACGCTTTCTAGAATATCTAAAGAAGGCTCAAGGTTATCGGCAACATCCTGAGCGTAATAGGAAATTATTGTATTATGTCCAACAATTCTCTCGCCATTATTTATATTTATTTCACCCGCAATTATTTTTGCAAGAGTAGATTTACCGGAGCCGTTGGGACCAACGAATGCAATTTTATCGCCGCGTTCAATTTGAAAATTTAAATTTTCAAAAACTTTTTTGTCGTCATAATATTTTGCAACTGAATGTAATTCAATATTTATTTTACCGCTTTTGGGCGGTTCGGGAAACCGTAAATCAATCTCATTTGTGTTTTCGGGAAGCTGAACTAACTCTACTTTTTCAAGCTGTTTAATTCTGCTTTGCACCTGCTTTGCTTTAGTTGATTTGTATCGGAAGCGTTCTATAAATTTTTCTGTTTCTTTAATTTTCTTTTGTTGCTGAACAAATTGATTTTCAACTAAAGTGTCTCTTTCTAATTTATATTTTAAGAACGCGTCATAATTTCCATTGAAAGCGTTAAACTTTGACAAATAAATTTCCAAAGTTTTATTTGTTACTTCATTTACAAAATGTTTATCGTGCGAAACAATTAAAAGAGAGCCGCGGTAATTCTTTAAAAAATTAATCAGCCATTCCAGCGAATCAAAATCTAAATGATTGGTAGGCTCATCCATTAGAAGAATATCATTTTGCGAAATTAAAATTTTCGCAAGAGCAATTCTCATTTGCCATCCGCCGGAAAAATGATTTGTAAGTCTGTTAAAATCATTTTCATCAAAGCCAAGCCCGGCAAGAATTTTTTCCACATTAGCTTCAGCGCTGTATGAATCAAGCTCTTCCAAACGATGATGGACTTCCCCCAATTGATTAACCAAATCATCTCTTTCAATATCATTCAATAATTTGTTGGAAAGTTTATTGGTTAATTCAATTTCTTTTTCTTGAAGTAGAGTAATATCGGATAAAGCAGATTTTGCTTCTTCCAATAAAGTCTTGCCGAAATGAGTTACATTTTCCTGAGGAAGATATCCGATGCTGATATTTTTTTGCTTTAAAACTTTTCCGTTTTCAGGCTGAAGCTCTCCATTGATAATCTTAAGTAGCGAAGACTTGCCGGTACCGTTTGCGCCGACGAGAGAAATTTTATCGCCGGCATTAATTTTATAATTGATGCTGTTGAATAAATATCGTCCACCGAACTGAAGTGAAATATTAGAAAGGTCAATCATTGTTTGCTAAACATCTACTCTCTTAAAATTGCAACTTTGCTTGTTAAAACGCTGTTGCCGTCTTTATCAAACGCAACAATTAAATAAACGCCGCTGCTAACAAGCTCCCCGTTTAAGTCCCTGCCGTCCCATGAAGCGACTCTTCCGCCGGGGGAAGAAAATTCAGCTATTAACTTTCCGCTTATGTTTAAAACTTTTAAATCAGAGTCGCGTATAAGCCCATCAATGGTTAGAAGATTTCCTTCATTTTTTATTTGAAAAGGATTGGGATAAATAAATAATTGGTCAAATGATTCCTTCGGTAAAACTGAAGGGGTTACAAACGAGGTTAAGCCTGCATCTGTGCCGACATAGATTCTTCCGGTGTTTTGATCAATTGCAATACTTCTAATTACATCGGAAAGCAGCGGGCTGTTTTTTGAAGTGTACGCATTTATTAATGCAGTCCCATCTGAAGTAACGTGAAGCAAACCTTCATTTGTTCCAATCCATTTTTGATTCAATGGATCAACCGCCATGCAATTAACTGATTGCTGCCTTAGTGAAAAAATTGATGAAACAATTAATTGTGGTTTACTTGACGACGTTATTGTAAAAGCCTGTGTTATTACGTTCACGCCCAAACTGGTTCCGACCCAAATATCGCCTCTTCTATCAACTAATACTGAGGAAATAGTATTTGTATTTAGTCCGCTTGAAGTATTTAGAAAACCGGAAACATCATCGCCGGGATCGCTTAAAGTATTATTTTCATTAAAATAAAAAACACCTGATTGAGTATTATCTTGAGATATATACCATTTGGTATCATACTGATCTATTACCAAAGACATTTGTTGTTTTAAAACCCGACTGGCGGCAGGAACATTAAATTGATACCATGCGCTGTCGGGAGTTAAAGCGCTTAAAGGTTTTTTATCAGCAGCCCAAAAATTTAAAATCCAAATATTATTTTTCGAATCAGAAGCAAAGCCGGTTATTACTAAAAAATGGGCGTCTTCGTCTTCCGGCGTACCCTTAAGGTCAGTATTTTCAGTTGTAAAAATTGAGAGGTTATCGTTCTTTATTCTTGCAAAACCATTTCCCCAATTTCCAATATAAGTTGTATTATCTGGAGCGCTGAAAGCAGTGTAATATCCGTTTGAAGGGAGCGACGGCGTGTTTGCCATATTATAATTCATCCATTGCTGTCCATCAAATTTATAAAAACCAACCCCGGTATTGTCTTTTCCGCTAGCCGACCAAAGCGTACCCTCATTGTCAACGCTTAATGAAATAAACTGATTTGCCTGCGGTCCATTGGGAAAGAGTAGTTTATCTTCTGTTAAATTCAATACGCCATTGTTTGATACGCCAACTATATTATTGTTGCTAAGAATATTAAGCTTTATTAAGGGAAATGCAGACGTATAAATTAAAGATAAATTTTCATTTTCATAGGAATAAATATCATTACCGGTGGAAATGATTAATGAATTTCCAAATACTACTACATCTGAAATACTGCCGCTTAATTGAGGTAAAAATCCGCTCCACACTGCGCCGTCAAATTTCGATAGACCCTTTTGGGTAGCCGCTATAATTGTGTTATTAAATTGAATGACTTTAAAGACGACGTTTGAAGGAAGACCATTATTTGTAGTATAAACATTCCATGATTCAGGCGCGGAAAAATTTAAGTCGCCGTCTTTCTGCGCTGCAAGCCCTTGATTTGTACACGCATAAATTTTATCAATCTTATTTACGTTATTTACTTTTATAAATGAAGGGAGATTTCCAAATTTAAAAAAGGTATCATAAAAAATTAATTTATTTGGATCAACTAAACCCACGCCAAAATCAGTTGCAATGTAAATAGTATCGCCCCCTGATGACATGGAATTTATTGCTTTTTGTGTGCGTTCAGTGTTGTTATAAATATCGAGAATAGAATTCACAGTTTTAGTTTCGGGATTATAAATATCAATAATTCCATTATCGCTTCCAAACCAAACTGAGCCTTGTTTATCAATAGTTAAAGAGGTTAAAGAATTTCCGTTAAGACCTTCAGTTTTATTTATTACAATAAATGAATCAGCCAAAGGATTATAAAAAAAAGCGCCGCCGCCGCTGGCAGCCCAAAATCCATCTTCAAAAGATTTTATATCTTTTACATTTTTCATATCGGTATAAGTGCGCCAATTAGAAGCCTGCTGCGAAATGCAAAAAATAAAAGGAAGGAAGGAGAGAATAAAAGTTAAAATCTTTTTCATTTAATTATTCCTAAGTAATTTTCAACAAAACTAAAAGTAAAAAGATTTTAATTATAACCTCGTTCGTTGGACAATGGTAATTATTTGAAGGATAAATTTAACATTTTTTCTTTTATGAAAAAGTGTAAAATTAGCTCCTTTTAGTTTGGAATAATTTGGGGAGAATTTTTTTAGGGTTCAATTAATTTAAGCGCTTAAGCAAGTTTATCATTTCGATGGCTGTAACAGCGGCGTCCCATCCTTTGTTCGCTGATTTAGGTCCCGATCGTTCAAGCGCCTGTTCAATTGTATCGGTTGTTAAAACGCCAAAAGCTACAGGCA
This sequence comes from uncultured Bacteroidota bacterium, assembly GCA_963782985.1. Lineage (GTDB taxonomy): Bacteria > Bacteroidota > Ignavibacteria > Ignavibacteriales > Ignavibacteriaceae > CAVSWT01. Next base: position 420,060 of record CAWALU010000006.1, on the reverse strand, counting down.
AAGAATATTTTAAAGCTGTTTGTGCAATTCCCGAACTTGCATTTCCTGCCACAAAATCAAAATGGGGAGTTGCGCCTCTTATAACCGCGCCCAGACAAATTAAAGCGTCGTATTTTTTTGAAGATGCCAGTTTATCAGCGGCAAGGGGAATTTCAAAAGCGCCGGGTACTTTTATAATTGTAATATTATTTTCCTCCGCGCCATATTTTATTAATGCTTTAACCGCTCCGTCAATTAACTTTTGAGTTATGTATTCATTAAACTTACTTGCAACAATGGCAAACCTGAAGCCGGATGCATTTAAATTTCCTTCAATAATTTTCATTGCTTAAATTTTTTGTTTTAAATATTAGGCTGAATTACGCATTAATCTTTTACGCATAGCCTCAACCGCAGAATAGTTAGTATAAACTCTCCCCAAATTTTTTTCATCTTCTCTTTTACCGCCGTGAAAATCCGACCCGCCGGCTTCTAATAAAAAATATTCGCTTACAATTCCTTTGTAAAATTTAATTTGCTGATTTGAATGCGATGGATGAAAAACTTCAATTCCATCCACGCCTGCTTCAATTAATTCTTTCAACAAATTTTCGTGCATATAGCCTGGATGAGCAATAAATGATAATCCGCCGGCGTCGTTAATAATTTTAAAAGCGCTTTTGGGGGAGACGTGAACTTTCTTTTCATAAGCGGGTCCGTCATTTCCAATGTATTTATTAAATGCTTCGTAGTAGGAATTTATAAAACCTCGTTCTAACATTGCCTGTGCAATATGAGGTCTGCCCACAGCGGAATTTTTAGCTATATCCAAAACGTCATTAATATTAAGCGGCATTCCTAAATTATTAATTTTAATAACTATTTGTTCGGCGCGCTTAATTCTTTCTTCTCTAAAAAAATTTAAATAACGCTCCAGTTCAGAATTGCCCGGTTCAACAAAATATCCTAATACATGAATTTCTTTATCTTTCACATCAGAGCTAATTTCCACGCCTGGAATAACTTCTATTCCAATTTTATTTCCTTCCAACGCCGCTTCTTCAAATCCCGAAAGACTGTCATGGTCTGAAATGCCAATGCAATCAAGCCCGGCGTCTTTAGCTTTTCTAACAAGTTCCGCCGGCGGGTAGAATCCATCCGAATGATTTGTATGTAAGTGAAGATCTACTTTTTGATTCATTTATTTTTTTTAGTTTGATGTTTAAAATTAGCTGTAAAGTTCCTTGAATTTTTCATAATCAATTATTCTTAAACGCGAGCCGTCTAATTCAACGAAACCTTTTTTTGCAAATGAATGAAGCGTTCTCGAAATTGTTTCGCGGGAAGTTCCAGCCATATTTGCCAGATCGTGCTGGTAAGGGAGTTTCTCTATTTCCACAGTTCCTTGTTTAATCATTCCTACATCATCAGCCAATTGTAAAATTACAGTAGCAACTTTTCCTTCAGCGTCTTTTAAAGAAAGCGATTTAATTTTCATATCCGCCGAGCGAAGTCTTCTTGTAAACTCTTGCAGCAAAGCAACCGATACTTCCGGATGGCGATGCAATAAATCTAAAAATTCACTTCTTTGAATAATAAAAATTTCCGCGTCTTCCATAGCCGTAACATTTGCCGAACGGGTAGCGCCGTCAAGAATTGCCATCTCGCCAAAAAAGTCCGACTCTCCTAAAATTGTAAGTATAACTTCTTTGCCGTCATCGCTTACTCTTGAAATTTTAACTTTGCCCGAAACGATAACAAAAAGCGCCGAGCCGGCTTCGTGTTCAAATAATACTACCGAGTCTTTTGTAAAATTTTTTCTTATGCCTAAACTTGAAATTTGTTCTAAAGTTTTTTCATCTAAATCTGCAAAAATAGGAACATATTTGAGGAACTCATTATTACTTGGCATTTTACCCTCGTTATTTATAAAATGATAAAAAATAGTTTTGTGCGATAGCGTTGCAATTTACACCTTTTATGCAAAACAATAAACAGGATTAGTATATAAAAATTTTCATTTTTTTTAAATATCATTTTTATAAAATAAAGTTCATGTTCTGCCAAATTCAATCTCTAATTTCATTGCTTTTTTAAGGGTATGTGTCTATTTTTAAGCTCTTAAAAATTATTTATTCTAATCTGGAGAATTAAAAATTATGGCTATGATGGCCAAGATGAGAAGTTTAGCGCCGGCGTTTATTCTTACCGTGGGAGCAATATTTGTTTTGTTTATGGTAATGTCCGACTCAAATATTATGTCTGCTTTAGGCGGAAGAACAAATTACGTTGGTTCAGTAAATGGAAATGAAATTAGTTACCAGGATTATTCTACCGCGCTGGATAGGCAAAGGGAAAATCTTAAAGCGCAGTCAGGCAAAGAGGTTGAGGATGAAAATACAGAGCAATTTAGAGACGAAGTTTGGGATGCGCTGGTTTCTCAAAATTTAATTGCTCAGCAAATTGATAAATATAATATTCACGTAAGCGATGATGAAATAAAGAGTGAAATTTTAAGCGATAATCCTCCCGCTTTTTTAAAAAGAAATTTTATTGATTCAACCGGGAAATTTAATAAAGATTTATATCAGCAAGCGTTATTCAATCCGCAAAATAAAGATGTCCTAATTCAGGCTGAGGAATTTGTAAGACAAAATAAGTTGAATGAAAAGCTGCAAAGTTTAGTTACCGCTTCAATCACCGTAAGCGAAGGTGAAATAAAAAGAAAATTTGAAGAGCAAAATACAACAATAAATTCGAAGTACGCTTTAGCGCCTATAAACATTTATCCTGATTCTTCCTTTAATATTTCCGATGATGATTTAAAAGATTACTACAATAAAAATATTGAGAAGTATAAAATTGAACCTCAAAGACAAGTAAAATATGTTACGTTTGCTAATACTGCTTCAAAAGATGATAGCCTAACTACAAAAAGTTTATTGGAAAATATTGTAGATAATTTTAAAAAAGATACCCTCGCTTTTAAAGCTACCGCAGAAATTTATACTGACGAACCTGTAAACAAGGATACTGTAAGCCCAACGGCATTAGCCAGCGAGACTGTAACTCAGTTAGAAAAATCTCAGCCTAAAAGTTTAGTTGGACCCGTTCTAACTCCCCAGGGATATGTTTTAATAAATTACATCGGATCTGTTCCTTCAAAAGAAAATTTAATTAGCGCTTCTCATATTCTAATTAATCAAAAAGGCAGCGATGAAAAGAATTATGAAGAAGCGATGAAAGTTTATAACCAGCTTATTAATGGCGCTGACTTCGCAACAATAGCAAAAAAAGAATCGGCTGATCCGGGAAGCGCCGCTAAAGGCGGAGATTTGGGATGGTTCGGTAAAGGTATGATGGTTCCTGAATTTGAAAAAGCTGCGTTTGACGGGAAGGTTGGAGTTATTCAAAAGCCTATCAAGACAAGCTACGGATATCATATAATTAAAGTTACCGGCAAATCCGATAGAAAATATATTATTGAAAAATTAACTTTACCAATAAAACCTTCGCCTTCAACCCGCGACGCTAAGTTTAATGAAGCGGGCGATTTTGCTTATCTCGCTGATCAAGATGGTTTTGATAAAGCTACTCAATCTATGAATTATAAAGTTCAAGTCACGCCTCCTTTTGGAAAAGAAGCTCCCATGATTTCGGGTATCGGGGCAAATAAGCATATCGTTGATTTTGCTTTTAACAATAGTATGAATTCAATTAGTCCGGTTTTTAGAACAACTCAAGGCTACGCTGTTGTGCAAGTAAGCAAAGTTATAAATGAAGGCGTAAAGCCTTTCGATGAAGTAAAAGAATCTATAAAACGTTTTGTATTTCAACAAAAGAAATTTGAAAAAGCAAAAGAAGAGGCTTCAAAAATCAAAACAAAAATAAATGGGGATTTAAATAAAGCCAAAGAAATTAATTTTAAAATAATAGTAAATGAAACAGGCGACTTTAAACCTACCGGAAATGTTCCTACTGTCGGCAGAGATTATGCGTATATGGAAAAGGCGCTTGCCCTTCCTTTAAATAAAATTTCTGAACCAATTAAAGGCGTTAGAGGTTATTATTTAATTGATGTAATTAGCAGAACAAATTTTGACAGCGCCGCTTATAATGTGCAAAGAAATACTTTGCGCGACCAAATATTGCAGGAGAAAAAAGGCGCATTTCTAAATCAGTGGATTGTGAATCTGAAAAAGGATGCGGATATTGTTGACAAGAGAGATCAGTTTTATAGTCAGCAATAAACACAATTTAATTTTTATTACAGCCCTCAAATTGTTACTTAATTTTGGGGGTTTTCTTTTTAAATTTATTTTGTATTTAATGTCAAACAAATAATTAATCTATTTTAAAGTTAATTGAAAAATTCATTCCTCATAATTGTAATATTAATTTTCCCTTTAAATTTATTTGCTCAATTTAACGGCGATAATTTTAGCGTAAGCATAAACGCAGTTTACACCACTACCGCTAAAGTCTATTTAACTCCAAACTCATCCGATGAAATTTTAAGAAATTATGCCTTCCCGCTTACGGATATAGTTAATCCTTCAATTGATTTTCGATATAAAATATACGATGAAGTTTTTATTGGATTGAGTACAGAATATATGAAGCACACGCAATCGGGAAAAAATCTTACAGTATTTGCCGGAAATAATACAGCCACAATAGAAGTTGAGGACGGCTTCGCGCTTGTTCCAATTGAATTATCTCTTCATTATTTAATGCCGTTCTCAACGGAGAAGTTTAAATTTTTGATGGGAGCGGGCGGGGCTTACTACATCGGCGAACATATAAGAAAACTTGGAGACGTGGAAGTAAGCAATGTTGAAAGGAAAGCGGCATACGGAATTCATGTTTCAATTGGAATGGAATACCTTTTAAGAAAAAATATTTCATTAAGAACGGAAATGAAATTTAGGGATCCTCAGTTTACCGTTAAAAGCAAATACAATAAGCAAACTGCCGAATACAATGGAAATATTATTACTTTGCCGCAAGAAACTTTTGATTCAAAAATAAATGTTGACGGCGTAACATTTATTGCAGGCATTTCATTTCAATTTTAATCCATTAATTTTTATTTATTTGTTATTACCTTGGCGCATCAATAAGTTTAAATTCTTATGAATCATAAAATAGTATATCTAACCGGCTTTATGGGATCGGGCAAAAGCACCGTAGGACCAATTTTGGCAAACACTTTGGGCTGGGATTTTTTCGATTTGGATCAGGCGATTGAAAATCAAACCGGATTAAAAATTAAATCTATTTTTGAAGAAAAAGGCGAACCATATTTTAGAAACATTGAAACCGAAGTCCTAATTAATTTATCTAAGTCAGACGAATTAATTATTTCTCTTGGCGGCGGAACGATTGTCTCCGATAAAAATTTGGAAATTTTAAAAGCTAAGGGTTTAATAATTTTTTTGGAATCATCCTTTGATGCAATTTATAAAAGGCTTCGTTATAAACGAGACCGACCCGTTCTTCTAGCAAACGGAGGAGATGAATTAAAAAGAGAGGAATTTATTAATAGAATTTCCAAAATTTATTTTGAAAGGGAAAAATATTACGACAGCGCAGATATAAAAATTGACACCGATGCAATTTCCGTGGGACAAACAGTTGATAAGATTTCAAAAATAGTTCTTAAATATTTTTCTGATAAAAAGAAGAAAGATTACAAGTGAACGAAATAAAAGTTGAGTTAAAAAATAATCCCTATAAAATATTAATCGGCAGTTCAATTCTCCCCGATATCAAAAATTTAATTGATAAAAATTATGAAAATATTTTAGTCGTAATTGATAAAAATGTTTTTAATCATTTTGAAAAAACAATCAAAAACTCTCTGTTAAAAATATCTAATCAAATTCAATTCTATATTTTAAAGCCGGGTGAAAAATCAAAATCATTTTCGGAATTAAAAAAAATTCATTCCTTCCTTTTAGAAAAAAACTTCGGAAGAGATTCGTTAATAATCGCTATTGGCGGAGGCGTTACTGGCGATTTAGTTGGATTTGCAGCTTCAACTTTTTTGCGCGGTGTTGATTTAGTCCATATTCCCACGACTCTTTTGGCTGCGGTAGATAGTTCTATCGGCGGTAAAACAGGAATCAATTTTAATAATAAAAAAAATATGATCGGCGCTTTTTATCAGCCTGAAAAAGTAATTATCGATATGGAATTTTTATACACCTTACCAAAAAATGAAATTAATTCCGGAGTGGGTGAAATAATAAAATATGCTTTTTTAGCGGATGATGATTTTTATAATTTTACTAAAAATAATCTTCATAAAATTTTTAAAAAAGATTCCGATGTTTTACAAAAAATTATTTATAAATCTGCTGGAATAAAAGCATCGGTAGTTTCGCAGGACGAGAAGGAATCCGGGCTGCGCAAAATTTTAAATTTGGGACACACTTTTGCTCATGCTTTTGAAAGCGATCTTAATTTTAAAATAAAGCACGGAGAAGCTGTAATTGCCGGAATTATTTCTTCATTATATCTTTCGGAAAAAATTAATATTATTGATAAAAATAAATTAGCAAAATTTTTAGAACTCCCTTCCCAAATCAAACTCTCAAAAAAATTAAATAGTATGAATATGGAAAATCTTTTTGAGATTATGAAAATGGATAAAAAAAATAGGAAAGGAAAAATTAAATTTGTGTTAGTTTCTGATATTGGTGAAATTTTAATTGATATGCAGGCAGATAAAAAAAATATTTTTTATGCTATAAATAAAATGCAAAAGGTCTGTGTTTAATTTTTTTTTGGAATTCTGATTTTGAGGAGAGGAAAACTGTCGGGTTCTTGAGGGCATAAGAGCCCGACAGTCTGTGTGTCATTTTGTGGAGGGTGCTATGCTTAAAACTATTTTCTATTTCGCAGTTTAATAATCAACTTGAGCGCCATTAAAAACTAATGAAATTGTGGTATTTTGAAAGGAAAGTTTGTTGTCGCAAAATTTCAAAGTAAATTTTACCTAAACCAAACTGTAAAAATAATTTTTTATTACTTTTTTACTTAAACTTTATGATTGATATTTACTTTAAAATAAAACTGCCGAAAGTCTTGAGGTAAACTTTCGGCAAAACCAATTTATATATGTGTGTCTATTTAAGGAAGGATGCTATTGTTATAAATTATTTCTAATTTATAACCATTATTCAATTGTAGCGCCACCTTTAAACGAGTATTAAAATTAATTTTTCTTCAATTTTCAGAGTTTTTTAATTCTCATTTCAAGAATAACCAGATAATTGGTCTGTTATGAGACAGTAAATTTGTTTTAAATTAATTAGAAAGAATTATATGATTAGTTATGACGAAGCAGTAGATATTAATTTAGAGGAAGAAATTCTTAAACTGAAAAAGGAACTAAATGCAGTTATTTTAGCGCATTATTATCAGGAAAGCGAAATACAAGATTTAGCGGATTTTGTAGGCGATAGTTTAGAATTAGCTCGAAAAGCAAAAGCAACAAATGCGGATGTTATTGTATTTGCCGGCGTGCATTTTATGGCGGAAACTGCTAAAATTTTAAATCCAAATAAATTAGTGCTTTTACCGGATTTGGATGCAGGCTGTTCTTTGGCAGATAGTTGTCCCGCCCCATTATTTAAAGCTTTTCGAGAAAAACATCCGGATCACTTAGCTATTACATATATAAATTGCAGCGCAGCCGTTAAGGCTTTAAGCGATATTATTTGTACCTCCAGCAGCGCCGAAAAAATAATAAATCAAATTCCCCAAAATCAAAAAATATTATTTTCGCCTGATAGAAATCTTGGCAGATATTTAATAAAAAAGACCGGCAGAGAGATGCTTCTTTGGGATGGTACATGTATCGTTCATGAAACTTTTAGCGAAAGGAAAATAAATGATTTAAAATTGGAATATCCAAAAGCAAAAATCATTGCTCATCCCGAATGTGAAGAATCTATTTTAAATCGCGCTGATTTTATTGGTTCAACCAGCGCGCTATTAAAATTTGTTAAGGAAGATAATTCTGAATCTTTTATTGTGGCTACGGAACCAGGTATTATTCATCAAATGAAAAAAGCAGTTCCAAATAAAAATCTCATTCCAGCTCCCCCTGAAAAAAATTGTAATTGCAATGAATGCCCTTACATGAAATTAAATACGATGGAAAAATTATACGCTTGCATGAAAAATAAATCTCCGCAAATAATTATGGATGGAGAATTAATGCGCAAAGCATTAATCCCAATTGAGCGAATGCTGGAAATGAGCTAATAATTATCTAAAATAATTTTAAAAGTTGTCCCTTCGCCTAAAGCAGAATTTTTTACAAAAATTTTCCCATCATGGTAGCCTTCAATTATTCTTTTTGAAAGACTTAAACCTAAACCCCATCCTCTGCGCTTGGTGCTGTAGCCCGGACGAAAAACATCCTTTCTCCTTTTTTTATCGATCCCCTTCCCATTATCAGAAACATCAATCTCAACATGGCTTTTATTTTTTGTAACTAAAATGGAAATTTTTCCGCTTTTAGAGTCAATTGCATCAAGAGCATTTTTAACAAGATTTTCAATTACCCATTCAAATAATTCGGGATTTAATTCCGCGCAGGCTTCTTTATCTCCGTCAATTGTCAACTCGACGCTCTTCCCGCTTTGAGGGAGTCGCCTTTGAAAATAATCCGTTACTTTTTTCACTTCATCAAAAACGATACTTTTTTTCAGTTCAGGCGATGCGCCGATTTTTGAAAATCGATATGTAATTCTATTTAGCTTTTCAACGTCATCTGAAATTTCTTCCGCAATATCCAGAACTTTGTCTTTATCATTAAAATTAATTTTTAACATTTCCAGCCAGCCCATTAAACTTGAAATTGGGGTTCCAAATTGATGCGCGGTTTCCTTTGCCATTCCCACCCAAATATTGCTCTGTTCGCTTTTTTTAATATTGCTAAAACCGATATACCCTATTACTATAAAAAGTGCGGCAATTATTATTTGTAAATACGGATAGAATTTTAATTGATTAATTAAATCCGAATCGCCGTAATGTATTTTTTGAAAGATGAGAGTGTCTTGATATGTAACCACAATCGGGGGATTTAGTTCATCCATTTCTTTAACTTTCTTCGCAAAATAATTTTCTAATTCTGCGGGAGAAAGCGATGAATCATATTTTATATTTCTAACATTTTTTACGTCTGATTCATTTGAAAAATTAACTTTATTATCTGCGTCGGTAAGGATTAAAGGGAAGTCAATCGGCTTTATAAAATTGTCAAACAAAAATGTAATGTCGGATTCGGAAGAATTTGCAATATATTCAATACCTTTAGCGTAAAGCTCAACCATCTGCCGCTCTTTTGCCTGCAGCTTTTCAACTAATGCTTGAGTGTAGAAAAGAGTACCGCCGGCAATTAATACTGCAATTACTATTAGTATGATTTTAATATTTACAGATGCTGGTCCCCCGGACATTTTCATTTTGTGTTCCTATAAATTGAAATGTAAATTTAATTTTTTCGGAAAGATAATTACAAGGGAAATAGTAATAAGATTATAAGTGAATTGAATGATATAAAAATTTAATCAACAAAAAAAGTTTGCTGCCTTTTTGGTCCGATAGATATAATATCAATCTTTAATTTTGAATGCTTAGAAATAAACGACAAATAATCCTTTGTAGCGCCGGGTAGTTCATCGTAATGTTTGCATGAAGATAAATCTTTATTCCAGCCGGGCAAAACTTCATATATAGTTTTTACGTTGTTTAATCTTTCAAAATCCGTTGGAAATGTTTTTAACTTTTTGCCGTTGTATTCATAACCCACGCAGACTTTAATATTTTCAAACTCGCTTAATACATCAAGCTTGGTAATTGCTGTTGAATCAATTCCATTAATCATTCTTGAATAGTTTAACAAAAAAGCATCGAACCATCCGCATCGCCTCGGACGTCCGGTAGTAGCGCCAAACTCAGCTCCAATTTTTCTAAGCTTTTCTCCATCGTCATCCAGCAATTCTGTTGGGAAAGGTCCGTTGCCAACTCTCGTGGTATAGGCTTTAACTATTCCCACTACAGAAGTAATTTTTGTGGGCGGTATGCCTGAGCCTGTGCAAGCTCCGCCGGAAGTTGGATTGGAAGAAGTTACATAAGGATAAGTTCCGTGATCAACATCTAACAATGCGCCCTGTGCGCCTTCCATCAAAATAGATTTTCCATCAATTATAGATTGATTTAAAAATGAAGGGACGTCTTTTATATATTTATCAATAGCGCTATCAAACTCTAAATATTCTTTTACTATCGCTTCCACCTCCAATTCTTTTTGGTCATAAAGTTTTTTTAGAAGAATATTTTTTTCGGCAATGTTTTCTCTAATTTTTAGTTCGAGGGATTTTCTATTTAACAAATCAACAATTTTAATTCCCTTGCGCGCAAATTTATCAATGTAACAAGGACCAATTCCTCTTCCGGTAGTGCCGATTTTTTTGTCGCCGCTTTCATTAATTGAATCGAGCAGTTTATGATAAGGCATAATTAGATGAGCATTCTGACTAATAAACAATCTGCCGTCTACTTTAATTCCAAGATTTTCAAGAAATTTAATTTCTTCCAGCAGCGCGGAAGGATCAATTACAACGCCGTTGCCAATAACGCAAATACATTTGTCTCTTAAAATTCCTGAAGGAATTAAATGGAGAATATATTTTTTATCGCCGATTTCCACAGTGTGTCCGGCATTTGCGCCGCCCTGATAGCGTACAACAATTTCATACTTCTCACTAAGAATATCTACAATTTTTCCTTTACCTTCATCGCCCCATTGGCTGCCGACAAGAACTGTAACGCTCATTTTTTTACCCGGATAATTTTTTTTATAAGAAGAATTATGTAATTGAGTTCTCCCGAAACCTCAATTATTTTTGAACAAAATAAAACTCCGAATTTTTAAATTCGGAGTTAAATTAAAATTTACTAAATATCATTTAAGATCAATTAAGAAAAACTGCTAATAGCCTCGTCAACAGTTTCATAAAATTCAAAAATTGTAATAAGCTTTGTAATAATTAATAAACTTTCAATTTTATCGGTTACACGCGCTAACTTTAAATGCCCTTCAGCTTTCTTCATAGTGGTCAGACCGCCGATAAGCATTCCTAATCCAGAGCTATTCATAAATTTTACCTGTCCAAGATCCAACACAATATTTTTCTTCCCTTCATCAATAATTTTATGAAGGAGATCGTTAAATTCCTTGGTATCCTCTCCGCCCATTACATTCCCTTTAAGTTCAATAATAACAGCATTATACTGTTCACTTACATTAGTCTTCATGGAATAACTCCTAAAATTTTTCTGTTTAATTTACTTAGAAGGTTGTTTTTATGCAAGCAAAAGTTACTGTTTATAAGAATAAAAATTTTAATTCTAAGAATAATCGAAAGAGAAAATTAATAATGCACGCAAACCCAATCCCTAAATTTTAGCGGTTTCAAAATGTAAGTTTTAAAGAACTTGGGTTTGTTCTATCGAAAACGCTACTTCAATTTATAATCAATTAAACTTTGGGAGACGCTGCCCGTTGTATCTGAAAGCATTACATTCCCTGCAATCACCGCATTTAATATTGCAGAGTTTCCCGTCCATTTAACAGGACCAATATTATCTACAAGCCAGGCATTAGCGCTAAATACGCGTGTGGTCGGCGTTGCAAAAATATTATTGGGATCAGGAATAGTAAGCGTTAAATCATATTTAATTTTAGCCGCGCTCATTGTTTGCGCGCCGCTTACTAAATTCAATGCTACGTTTTCAGTTCCAAGATATGAAGCGTCAACTGAAACCAAATTAATATTTAATAAAACCAAAACTAAGACTCATTTTAAAAACCGACCAAGGCGCTTTTCCCGCTGTAAATGGGAAAGAGTAAAGCGTCATTTCATTGCTGATAGTTATGTATTGCAGAAGAGTATCAGGAATAAATTCCGAAACTCCTGAAGTATCAAAATAAGCATACACTCCCGCCTGCGTAGTTCGCACATAAGATTCATTGGCAGTTACAACATTTGCAATATTAATGCTGTCAATTTTTATTTGATATTCAGTTCCGAGAAAAGTCTTTGTCCCATTAAAAGTTGATGAGCTTGTGCCGGTAGAATGCGTACCAGTGGAATCTGTTCTATCTATGCTGTATTTATAATAATTGCCGGAAGCAGAGGGATAATAATTTGAAGGGTCTGTGCCTCCGTCTGTAATTTTATCGTCTTTACCACATGATGCAATTGCAAATAAAAAAGCAATCATAAATATCGAAGCAAAAATTTTCTTTAACATTAGTTCTCCTTTTCAAATAATATGTTTTTTAATTTATTAAAAGCCTGCGCACGATGACTAATTTTATTTTTTTCAGCTGGTTCAATTTCAGCCATTGTTTTTTTATAACCATTGGGAACAAAATAAGGATCGTATCCAAAACCATAATTTCCTTTCCTCTCTAAAACAATTTTTCCATTAATTACACCGACAGAAATTATAAATTTATTTCCATTATAAAATGCCGCAGCGCAAATATATTTTGCTTTATGGGGTTCTGAGAATTTACTTAGCTCGCTTATCAACTTAGAATTATTTTCTTCATCAGTTGCATTTACTTTGGCATATCTTGCGGAATAAATTCCGGGATTGCCGCCTAACCGCTCAACTGATAATCCGGAGTCATCGCTAATAGTTGCTATCTTAAAATGATTAAAAATAATTTTCGCTTTTATTTTAGCATTTTCCTCAAAAGAATTTCCATCTTCAACTATATCGGGAATATCATCAAAATCATTTAAACAAAGCAATTCAATATTTAAGTCATTAAATATATTTTTTACTTCTTTAACCTTACCGTTATTTTTAGAAGCAAAAATAATTTTATCAATCATTTAAAAATCACCTCGCTTAAAGCATAGTAAATAGCCATTGAACTTGAAAACGCCGCCGTAACCGGAAACTTAAATTTTTGCGGAATTTTATTTATTATAATATAATTTGCAGGAAGCGTAAAAAGAAAACTAAAAATGAATGAACTAAATCCTATTTCAAGCAGCTGCCAGCTAATTTGATCATAATTACCCTTAAACAAATTTAATATTAAAAGATGTCGCGCAATCCATAGCGGATTAAAATAAAGCGTAAATAATAAAGCGCTGAGCCATTTAGTTTTAAAATCATCACGATTAAATTTTTTGTTTAACCATTTTAATACAAAAGGGATTTCAAAAGAATAAATTAATCCGCCGAGAAACAAAATTCCCAGTAGTCTGCCGATAGTGAAATCATTAATAATTAATGCGGCAATAGTGTCGCCAATTGAATAAATTAGCGCGCCTTGTATAATATTTTTTATTTTAAATTTGGGTTTGATCGTAATTATAGTTTATTGATTGGGTTTGGAATTCATATCATTAAAAATTTCTTCCATTACTTCAAACGCATAACGCAGATGCGGAATTACAATTGAGCCGCCGATTACAAGCGCAATGTTAAAGCTTTCCGTCAACTCATCTTTACCGGCGCCCTCCTGTATTGCGCGGTCAATATGGTAGAAAATGCAATCGTTGCACCTTAAAACCATAGACCCTACAAGCCCCATAAGCTCTTTTGTTTTTGCATTAAGAGCTCCATTAACATAGGCTTTATTATCCAGCGCAAAAAATTTATTGTAATCACGAAAGCCGGAACTTAAGATTATATCATTCATCTCTGAACGGTATTTTCGAGTTTCTGAAATTGTCTTTTTCATCTGTTACCTTATACCTGGAATTAATTTTAAATTAATCTTACTATGAAAGATAAAAAAGTTTCTATTTAAGTGAAGTTAGCTCAATTAATATTCTCTCTAAATTTAGATTATTACTTTGTGATGAAAAGATAATGATCGCCCCCATTTATTTTATAATTTATTTTATTAAAATTTTAAAGAAGCTAAATGTGAAATGTTTAATAATATTCAATTAAAAGTAGCTATTTTTTTAATTGTTTTATTAATATCAAATAAAACAGACGCACAATACTTTGGTCAAAATAAAGTAAACTACAACAACTTTAATTTTGAAGAACTGCACACACAAAATTTTGACGTTTACTTTTATCCCGAAGAGAAACCCGCAATTTATGATGCTGCTCAAATAGCTGAACGCTGGTATGCGCGGCATTATGAAATCTTCGGCGACTCCCTGCAAGGTAAGCAGCCATTAATAATGTACAACGGTTTTGCTCACTTTGCTGAAAATAATGTTACTCAAGGTTTTATTGGTCAAGGAACTGGAGGTTTTACAGAGCCTTTAAAAAGAAGAGTTGTTCTCCCCTTCGCAGGACCTTTGAAAGAGACTGATCATGTTTTAGGACATGAATTAGTTCATGCTTTTCAATATGACCTTTCAAAAAGTGCAGGTCCCGGCGCTTATACAAAATCTTCAATTGAAAGTATGCCTTTATGGTTTATTGAAGGGATGGCTGAATATTTTTCTATCGGTCCGAAGGACTCGTACACCGCTATGTGGATGCGTGATGCGGCGCTTAAAGAGCTTCCGGATATTTCCGATCTAAATAATATTTATGAATATTTCCCATATAGATATGGACAATCTCTTTTAGCTTTTATCGGAGGAAATTGGGGAGATAAAAAACTTATTGATTTGCTGATAAAAGGTAGCCGAAGCGGAAATATTAAAACTGCTATTGACAGCGTTTTATTGATATCGCCAGATTCACTTTCAATCTTATGGCATAAAGCTATTCACGCCCAAGCAGATTCAATTAAAAAAATAACTTCAATGCCTTCTGAGTATGGTTCATTATTAATTGGAAGCAAAGATGACGATGACGAATACAGCGATTTGAATATTTCGCCGGTTCTTAGCCCCGATGGAAAAAACTTAGCTTTCTATTCTTCGCGAAACCTTTTTTCAATTGATATATTTTTAGCCGACGCTGAAACTGGAAAAATTAATAAAACAATTCTCAGTACAGCGCTTGATCCTCACTTACAAACGCTTGAGTTTATTAATTCGACCGGCGCATTTAGTCCAAATGGAAATAAATTTGTATTCATCACAACCGAAAAAGGCAGACCGGCTTTATCAATTTTAAATATTGAAAATGATAAAATTGAAAATGAAATTAGGTTTGACAGCTTGGGTCAAATATTTAATGTGAGCTGGTCGCCAAATGGAAATTCAATTTTATTTTCAGCGTTGAACGGCGGCTTTACGGATTTATTTTTGTATAATCTTAAATCAGATAAACTTGAAGAATTAACAAACGATGCTTATGCAGAACTTCAACCGGAATGGTCCCCGGATGGGAGTTCAATAGTTTTTGTTACGGATAAATTTACTACCGATCTTGAAAATCTTGATATCGGAAATTATCAAATTGCTTTGCTTAATATTGATACTAAAATAATTTCACAGCTGACGAATTTAAAAAATGCAAAAAATATAAATCCTCAATGGTCTCCGGATGGTAAAAGCATTTATTTTTTGTCCGATAGAAACGGCATTACAAATATTTATAAGTTAAATTTAACTGATAACAATATTGTACAGCTTACAAATCTTTACACCGGCGTTAGCGGAATAACAGGCTTTAAGCCCCGCGCTTTCAGTTGCAGGCAATAAAATTGTTTACAGCGCTTATGAAAACGGGAAATATAATATTTATTCTTACGACAGCGCCAAAACAATTTCCGTAGAAAATATTACGGACTTACAAAAGTTCAATCCGGCAAATCTTCCCCCCGAACAGCGCAGCGATAGTTTGTTAGTTACAAGATTAAATAATCCAAATATAAACTTGCCGCCCAAAAATAATTTTGCGCTCTCTGATTATAATGCTTCACTATCGTTAACGGGAGTTCTTCAGCCATCAGTTGGCGTTGGCGTAGATAGATACGGAACTAACATTGGCGGCGGAGTGGGCTTGTATTGGACTGATATGCTCGGCAATAATAACTTGACAACTGTGCTGCAAATTCAATCTTACAGGTCCTTTAGATTTGCCGACATCACTGCATTAGTTGCATATCTAAATACTAAAAGCCGCTGGAATTGGGGCGGCTCCATAAGTCAAATACCGTATATTCTACGCGGCTATCAAGCGGGTTATAAAAACGTCAACGGCGAGCCTGCTTATATTGAGCAGGAAATTATTTCAAGAGAAATTACGCGCGATGTTTCAGGCGTTGTGCTTTTTCCTTTCAGTCAAGTTATGCGCGTAGAATTTTCGGCAGGCTTTCAAAATATTAGTTTTCAAAATGAAAGAACTACCCAGGCAGTTTCATTAAATACCGGAGAATTAATTGTAGATAAAACCGAAGATTTAGGTAATCCTCCACCGTTAAATATTGGCACAATTGGAACGGCGCTGGTATACGACAACAGTATATTCGGGGCAACATCACCAATACTTGGTCAAAGATTTAGAGTAGATGTTAGTCCTTCTTTCGGCTCATTGAATCTTATAAATTTTTTAGCTGATTTCAGAAAATATATTATGCCGGTAAGACCATTTACTATTGCTGCAAGAATTTTTCATTTAGGCAGATACGGAGGAGAAGCGGAAGATAACCGCATTTATCCGTTGTCAATTGGCTATCCGGGTTTTGTTCGGGGGTATGAAAGTAATTCATTTAATTCTGCCGAATTTATTTCTGATTCCATAAATACAAATAAAGTTTACAATAATCTTTACGGCAGTAAAATGCTTGTCGGTAATTTTGAAATCAGATTTCCATTTTTTGGTCTGATTGGATTAGGCTCCGGCTACTATGGATTTTTTCCTATCGAGACAGGATTATTTTTTGATACGGGCGTTGCCTGGACAAATAATTCCCAAGCAAAATTATTTGGCGGAAACAGAAATCTTATGAGCAGCTACGGCGCGGTAATAAGGATTAATTTATTTGGATTTGCAGTTGGGGAAGTGGATTACGTTCATCCATTTGAACGTCAAGGCGATAAATGGATGTGGCAGTTTAATTTGATACAAGGGTTTTAAAATATAAACAGCAGATTTATAGTTACATCTATTTTGTTTATAAATCTGCCATTGATTTGAACTATTTTTAGTTCAGCTGTTTTTTTAACTTTTCAAGTCATTCTTTCATGAGTATATTTTTAACTTTGACCGGTTTACTAACTGAATCATAAACAGGTGATAGAGACTGTGCAGAATTTAAAATTTCTTGAAGCGTTTCATTATCGGTATTTGATTTGACATGGAATAAAAGTTTAACATCTGAAATCCCAGGCCTTATATCTTTTAAACCGAACATACCATTTAAATCAATTACACTTTCTAAATCAACTTTCAGTGAATCGATTTTCACACCTCGGGCTGTTGCTTGTAACGCGAAATTTCCGGCCATGCACGAACCAAGAGCCGCCATTAATGTTTCTATTGCGGTAGGACCAGTGTTTTTTCCAAGCAGTTCCGGTGGATGATCCCCGCGAATCGTGAAAGACCTTTTCATAATTTCGCCGAGCTGCTGAATCTCATCCGTTTGGATATCAAGTCCAAATCCGCCATCCCATTCAAGACTGCTTCTCCAAGCCAATTTCCCCGCTTCAGGCTGTTGCTTAATTGTTTCAACAGCTTCCTTCATTGCATCTAAATTCCATCCATTTAATTCTGTAGGCATAATAGCTCCTTTCGATTGTTATATGTTTCAATTAACAATTCTAAAATACAATTGGTAATTTTAAGGGGTTAGTGCTAAATTAGACGAATATGTACCATATGAGACTTAATTTTGAATGAACAATTAAAAAAGACTTTTCATGTTTCAATCGTAGCTACACCGGATGCTCAAATTTCTCCTATGAGTGGACTGTATGAAACATTTAATTCCTTTGATCTCCTTTCAAACTTAGAACTTGATATTCCGCCTCAACCATTTTCCGTTGATATTATTGTACCTGAAAACGATTCAAATCAAAATAGGATTAGTTTTGGTTTGGGTCATCAGCACAATGTTAATGAGATAAATAATTCTGATATAGTTATTGTACCTTTAATGGCAGTAAAAGAACTGGGTTGGATCAAAGGACGCTATCCCGAGATAGTGAGTTGGCTGAAAAAGATGCATGTGAATGGAGCAACTCTCTGCTCAACTTGTACAGGGATTTTATTATTGGCAGAAACCGGATTACTTGAAGGTAAAGAGGCAACGATACATTGGGCTTTTGCCAATACATTTAAGCGCAATTTTCCCGAAGTACACCTGCGTACCGAAGAGGTTCTTATAACGGCTGGTGAAAATCAAGAATTTGTAATGACTGGCGGGGTGATGTCATGGCATGACCTAGCACTTTATTTAATTGCTAGATATGCCGGCCCAACCACAGCCCAAAGCATGGCAAAATTATTAATGCTGCAATGGCATTCAGATGGACAAGCTCCTTATATTTCATTTTCACCTAACATTAATCATGATGATGCTTTAATTGCAAAACTTCAAAAATGGCTGAAGAAAAATTATATGATTACAAATCCTGTAGATAAAATGATCTCACAAACAAATTTAACAAGACGAAGTTTCGGTCGCCGTTTTAAAAAAGCTACTAGTTTACCCCCACTTACCTATGTTCAAAATATGCGAATTGCTGAAGCAAGAAAAAAATTGGAACGTACAAAAATCCCTGTTGAAGGAATTGCTTATCTAGTTGGATATGAAAACGTTGGATTTTTTACGAGAATTTTTAAACGGGCTACAAGACTAACCCCGGCATCATATCGCCGCAAATTTCAAATAAGTGTTTTTAAATATTAATTAATTTTGTTAAAATTCTATCATCATTAGAAAACTATTCTTACTTTAATTTTAATTTTTAAAAAAGAAATAAACTATTATGAATCGATATAAGTTCATTTTTTCTTTGGTGGCTATTTTTCCAATAAATATTTTAGCAAAATTGTACACATACAAAACTTTATATGAAGGAAATAATATGAGATCTCAAAAAGGATTTAAAGTAAATGCCGGCGAAGCAAGATTCGGCGAACATTACAAAATGAAAGGCGTTACTTTAAATAATTTAGATATTAAGATCTCTGGTAAAGATACTGATGGAGGTTTAGCTGTTTTCGAACAAACAGGTTTCACTGAAAAAGGCGGTCCCCCGTTACATATTCATCCATTGCAAGATGAATGGTTTTACATTATAGAAGGTGAATATACTTTTCAAGTAGGAGAAGATAAATATAATCTTTCTGCCGGAGATACTATTTTTCTGCCAAGAAATGTGCAGCATGCTTTTATTCAACTTACAAAAAATGCGAAGGTAATAGTTTCATATTTACCCGCCGGGCAAATGGAAGATTTTTTTAAGGCAACAAATTCGTGGACTAAACCTCCGACCAAAGAAGAAATAATAAAAGTGTTTGATGAGCACGGTATGAAAGTAGTTGGACCTCCATTAGGAATCGATTAGCAAATGATAAAAACTAAATTCCCATATTGCTTAACGTATGAATTACAATGTGAATTGACTCAGCCAATTCAGGATATTCTGAGTCAAATGCAGCGGCGGAATCTTTTAAACTATTAATCAAATTATCTTTTTCTTCAATAACTGTTTCATCTTCATTCGCCGCGCCGGCAAGCAAATTATTTATATCATTTGAAATTTGCAGTAATATTGTTTTTGATTCTGCATCCAAAGTTGAAACTTTGTTGAGTTCACTGTGCATTTTTTCTAAGCTGCTATGTAATTCATTTTGGTTCATCTTTTTCCTTTAAATATAGCTTGTAATTAATTTTAAAATACACAAATATAAAGATGAGTCAAATGGAGAGAATTACAAAAATTTATTCAAACCAAAAAATATTTTATGCTCAAGAATTACTTTTATTCCAATCGCTTTTTAAATCTAAACGAACTCAACGTTAAAATTAATATTCCCATTCCCAACAAAATCATTGTTTCAGGAATCAGCTGTAAAAATCCGTCGCCTTTAAGAATTACGCCGCGCAAAATTGTAATATAATATCTCAAAGGAATTAAATAAGTAATGGGCTGTATCCATGCCGGCATATTTTGAATTGCAAATGCAAAACCTGAAAGAAAATTCATCGGCAAAAGAATTCCAAACATCGACACCATCATTGCCTGCTGCTGTGTTTTTGAAACTGTTGAGATGAACAAACCAAGACCTAAAGCTGACAGCACATAAATAAATGAAGCTATCATTAAAAAAATAAAATCTCCTCTAATCGGAATTCCAAACCAAAAAACCATCACAGACATTACCAAAATTACATCTACAAATCCGACTATAACAAAAGGAATAGTTTTGCCAATTATAAGCTGAAAAGGTTTAATGGGCGTAACAATAATTTGTTCAAACGTGCCGATCTCTCTTTCTTTTACAATTGCCATTGCCATAAGAGTGGTAGTAATTATAGTTAATATCAATCCCATTATTCCCGGCAGCATAAAATATCTGGTTTTAAGATCAGGGTTGTACCACACTCTTATCTCAGTTTTTATTATTCCTGCAGTTGAGATTTTTATTCCCGATTTATCTTTAATATTTAATAGAATATTTTGCGAATATTTTGAAACTAGATTTGTAACATAACCAAAAGCGATTCCAGCCTTATTCCCATCTGAACCATCAAATAAAGCCTGCACGCCTGTCTGTTCTTTTCGATTTAATTTTTTTTCAAAATCTTTTGGAATAACTAATGCCCAAAGGGCTTTACCTTTATTTATATCATTTTCTATCTGAGAATAATCTTCAGCATAATTTTTAATTAAAAAATACCCCGAGCTTTCAAAACTATTTATAAAATTGCGGCTGGTTTCAGTTTTATCCTGATCATAAACAATTGTATTGATGTTGTTGATATCAAGATTTGCCGCATAACCTAATAAAATCAGCTGCACAATTGGGGCAATGAAAATTATTCCAAATAGGCGCGGATCTCTTTTCAATTGTAAAAATTCTTTAATAATTATGTGGATAATTATTTTCATTCTAAAATCTTTTCATAAAAAACTTTTAACATTAATTTTACGCAGTTTTATTTTTCTTATTAATCAAAGAAGCTAATCCTAAAAAAAACAGATTGAAAATTACTAAGTAAATTATCTGCTGCCAGAAGGCTTCCAATCCTACGCCTTTTAAAAGTATATCTCTTAAAATGATTATATAAAATTTAACCGGAGTAATGTTGGTTAATATTTGAATAACGGGAGGCATACTTTCAATGGGGAAAACGAAACCCGAAAGTAAAAAAGATGGCAGCAAAGAAATTAGGGATGACAGTTGAAACGCTACTTGCTGCGATTCAGAAATAGACGAAATTAAAATTCCTAAATTCAAACTTGCAAAAAGAAATATTAACGTTGAAAAAAATAAAAGCAGCACATTCCCTTTTATTGTTAAGCCGAATAAAAGATAACCGGCAAATAAAATTGCTGAAGCGATTAACAACGCAATTACTGAATATGGTAAAGTTTTACCAAGTAATAATTCAATTGATGAAAGTGGGGAAACATTTATTTGTTCGATGGTGCCTTTTTCTTTTTCTCTTACAATTGACATTGCAATTGATATAACGGCGGTCATAATTAGAATCATGGAAATCAATCCGGGAATTAAGTAAAGCGTAGAATTTAAATCCGGGTTAAACCAAAATCTAGGCTGAAGATTAATAGGAAGATATGCCTGCTTTCCTTTAATTGCTAAAGCTTCTTGAGTTATTTTATTATTATATGTTGCTGCGGCGGCGTTCATATAGTTGGAAATTACTGAAGCGGTATTTGCATCAATTCCTTCAACGAGTATTTGGATTTTTGCTTCATTGTTTGAAAAAAGATTGCGGGAAAAATCTTGCGGAAATACTATCACTACTTGCGCATCATTCTGATCAAGCGCTTCCCTTATTTGTTTTTCAGAATTTAAATGCCCGACAATATCAAAATAATTTGAACTTGATAAACGATTAATAAATTCTCTGCTGTTTTCTGATTTATCAAGATCATAAACGGCAAGTTTAATATGGTGAACATCAAAATTAATTGCATATCCAAAAATTATAAGCAGCACAAATGGAAATACAAAGAGAACATATAGCATTCGCGTGTCGCGCTTAAGCTGTCTAACTTCCTTTTTTGCAATTGCTAAAATTCTTTTAAATGCCCCTTCCAGCCTCACCAACGGGGAGGAGTTAAAAGACATTTTATTTTTAAGTTTTTGTTTCATTCGACGTAATTACAATTCACTATTTTTCTGTTTTAAGCCCTTCCCTTCGGGAAGGGTTTGGGATGGGGTTGGCTTTTCCAACAAATGAATAAACACATCTTCTAACGTGGGAACAATTTTATTAATTCTAATTACTGAAATTGAGTTTTTATTTAATACTTCTTTCACTTGATCCTGAGATTTATAATTATCATTAACGATGATATGAATTTGATTGCCGAATATTGAAGTTTCATCCACAAAAATTTCTTTTTCTAAAACTTCCATGGCGGCAATAACTTTGCCGCATTCAATTTCTAAAATTGTATTTTTAAGATAATTTGATTTTAATTCCTTGGAAGTTCCCTCTGCTATTAGTTTTCCGGCGTTTATAAGAATAATGTTATTACAGAATTCAGCTTCTTCAAGATAATGAGTGGTAACAAGTATTGTAGTTCCTTCGGCGGAAAGATCATTTATCAAGTCCCAAAAATTTCTTCTTGATATAGGATCAACCCCGCTGGTGGGTTCGTCAAGAAAAACTATTTCAGGTTTATGAATTACCGCTGTGCCTAATGCAAGCCTTTGTTTTATTCCGCCGGGTAAAGAATTGGTTAATATTTTTTCTTGCCCATTAAGATCGGCAATATTTAAAACCCATTTTCTTCTTTCGATAAATTCATCGCCTTCAAGACCGTAAACTCCGCCAAAAAAATTTATATTTTCTTCAACCGTTAAATCATTATATAGAGAAAATCTCTGCGACATATAACCAATATTCCGCTTCACTTTATCGGGCTGCTTCATCACGCTAAAACCGCCCACCAAAGCATCGCCGGAAGTCGGTTCTAAAATTCCGCAAAGCATTCGAATTGTCGTAGACTTCCCCGCTCCGTTAGCGCCGAGGAATCCAAATATTTCTCCCTTCTTCACGTTAAAGGAGATTTCATCTACGGCGGTAAAGCCGCCGAATTTTTTTGTTAAATTATTTACTTCGATACTATTCATTTTTTGTGTTTTCTTACTTCCTATTTTTATCTTCACTAACTAAATGAATAAACACATTTTCAAGCGAAGGTGAAATTTTCCGATGACTAATTATTTCAATATTATTTTTAAGCAATATCTGTTCAAGCTTTTTAAAATCATCTTCGAAGTTATTTACCATTACATCAACTCTATCGCCAAACATTTGAATTTCAAAATCAGTTTTATTTTTAATTAAATTATACGCCTCCCTAACGGGGCTGCAAACAATTTCAATTACTTCTTTTTCGATAGAAGATTTAATTTTCTTCGGAGTATCAAGACTAATAATTTCTCCCTTGTGCATCATAGCTACGCGATTACATCTTTCCGCTTCATCCAAATATGGAGTTGTCATAAAAATTGTTATTTCTTCTTTCAACAAACCTGAAAGTATTTTCCAAAAATCTCTTCGCGAAACCGGATCAACGCCGGTGGTTGGCTCATCCAAGTATAATATTTTGGGGCGATGAATTAAGCTGCAAGCTAAAGCAAGTTTTTGTTTCATTCCGCCTGATAAGTTATCTGCAAGTCTTTTTCTAAATTCAGTTAGACGTGTAAATTCCAATAATTCATTTCGTCTATCGTCATAATTTTTTACGCCGTGTATCTCCGCAAAAAATTCTATATTTTCATCAACCGTTAAATCGCCATAAAGACTAAATTTTTGCGATAGATATCCGATTTGATTTTGAATTTGTTTTCTATTTTTTTTTATATCTTTATCAAAAATTAATGCAGAGCCTGAGTTAGGATTTAACAAGCCGCATAAAATTCTAATTGTGGTAGTTTTGCCGGCGCCGTCGGGACCAACTAATCCAAACATTTCGCCTTTGTAAATTTCCATTGAAATTCCGCGAACTGCTTCAACCTCGCCGTACGATTTTTTTAAGTCTTCTATTTTAATAATTGCCGTCAATTAAAATTCCTATTCTCCCCGATTGGAGGAGCTAAAGGGGGCTTCTATTACAGCATCCGCCGGCATTCCAGCTTTCAATTCATAATTAGAATTCTTTACTTCAATCTTAACTGCGAAGACTAATTTTGTTCTTTCATCTTTTGTTTGAATATTTTTTGGCGTGAATTCAGCTTCGGGAGAGATATAAATTACTTTGCCTTCATACTTTTTATTTGGATAGGTATCAGAACTTACATAAGCAGTTTTGCCTAACTGAACTTTTCCCAATTCTTCCTCTGAAACATAAATAACTAATTTTACCATACTTAAATCGGACACTTTGAATAATGACGAAAGCATAGTAACTACTTCGCCCGTCTCAAAATATTTTTTTACAATTATTCCATTTAACGGCGACAGTACATAAGAATCACGAATTTGTTTTTTTAAAAGATCAACGGATGCTGCTTGCCTGTTTACATTTGCTTCGGCTTGTTTTATATCTTCCGGGCGGGCAAAATCTTTTAGCTTCTTTAAATTTGCCTGACCTGAAGAAAGCTGCGCCTGATTTAGTTCAAACTTTGAAGTTGCATCATCCAATTGTTTCGCTGTAATTGATTTTGATTCATACAAAGCTTCCATTCTTCCCTTATCCTTTTTTGCATTATCAAAATTTATTTGCGCCTGCTTAACAGCTTCTTCGGCTTGCTTAATATCTTCTTCTCTGGCTCCGTTTCTTAAAAGACTTAATTGGGCTTTAGCGCCCTCTGCCGAAGCTATTGCCTGCTGAAGCTGATACTCAAGATTTTCATGATCAATTATTAAAACAGTGTCGCCGGTATTTACAAGGTCGCCTTCATCTTTAAATAGCTGAATAACTTTGCCCGTAACTTGCGAGCTTACGGTAACATTTGTTGCTTCAATATTTCCGGAAGCTTCAATTTTATTTTGATCATTTCCGTTTCCGCATCCGAGATAAGTTAGCAGAATAAATGCTACTAAATATTTAATTATTTTCATTTGAACTCTCCGTTTTAAGCTGACTAAATTTCTTCTTTCCTTTTTCCGTCATTATGCCGTTTAATATTATTTCAATAGTTTCCTCTAAAGCTGATTTAAATGAGAATTTATTGTTCATTATAAAATCGGGATTTATCACTCCTCTTACCGCTGAAATAAAAACTCCCGTAATTATGGCTGAAGATTTATCAATAAAAAAACCTTCTTTCTTACCCTGGTCAATAATTTTTCCAATGTTTACGTTCATCATTTTTGTCCTGAACGAATCTATATCTTCCCATAAATCCGGCATGTGGCTTTGAATGTCTTTAATAAATCGTTCATCAATCTTGGCAATAAAATTTCCTATGTATATTAGTATTTCATTCAGTTTTGTAACAGCATCAGCGTTGTTGTTTACAATTTTTGCAATACTTTTTTTATGAAATTCTAAAAACTTGGTAATTGCTTTACGAACCAAATCATATTTAGTAGGATAATATTTATAAATGGTTTTTTTGCTCATTCGTAACTCAGAGGCGATTTCATCCATAGTTGTTTTGTAAAATCCTTTTGTCAGAAAATATTCATTACAGAAATCTAAAATTTTCTTGTGTTCATTATTCATATAACTTTTATTGAATTTTTATTGCAGAAACTATTTTCGTTTTTTACGTTTCCAATATAAAGCGCGGAAACAATTTTGTCAAATATGAGTTTCCGATAATTTATCTAACATTTAAAAATATTATTGAGTTATATCATTCTCACTTAATCTCTAAATAAATATTTTTGTGAAAAAAAATTGAGGTTAAAAAAAATGCACAAAGTTAAATTGAATGATGGGAATGAAATACCAAGTTTAGGGTTAGGCACTTACCAAAGCAGGGGCAAGGTTGTAAGGCAAGCAGTTGAGTATGCTTTGGAAGCCGGATATCGTCACATTGATACCGCAAAAGCATATAACAACGAAGAAGACATTGGCGCGGCGATTAAAAGCAGTTATGTTCAGCGCGAAGAAATTTTTATTACATCAAAGTTGGATAACGACGAGCATGGTTTTAATGAAGCGTTAAATGCTTTAAACAAAACGCTGGTTAGATTAAGAGTTGATTATTTGGATTTGTATTTAATCCATTGGCCGTCAAACGGCAAGCGAGTTGAAACATGGGAAGCATTTGAGGAGATGCAGCAAAAAGGATTATGCAAATCAATTGGAGTCAGCAATTTCACTCCAAGACACTTGCAGGAAATTTTGGATAACTGCGATGTAACGCCGGCTATAAATCAAATTGAATTTAATCCGTTCGTTTATCAAAAGAAGATAGCTGATTTTTGTAAACAAGAAAATATTCGACTGGAAGCTTACACGCCTTTAGCGCGAACCCAAAGATTTGATGAAGATGATGTAAAATATATTTCTAAAAAATATGATAAAACTCCCGCGCAGATTTTATTAAGATGGAGTTTGCAGCACGGCGCTGTTGTAATTCCTAAATCAACTCACAAAGAAAGAATAATTGAAAACTCAAAAATATTTGATTTTGAAATTGACGAAGATGATATGGAAATTTTAAATTCTAAAAATGAAGACTTACGCGTAGCGCCCGATCCTTACGGCATTCAATAAATTAAAGGCTGACTCAAATAATTTTTATTTGAGTCAGCAATTTATTTTTAAATTATTTCAAGGCGAAAGGAACATTTATAGCTAAAGAAATATTTCTCCCCATATTTAAAACGCCCAAAGATTTTAATAAACTTAAATGATCATAATATTTTTTATCCAGCAAATTTGTACAGTTCAACGCCAGATTAAAATTTAAATTAAATACGTTCACAGTTGAACCAACGCTAACATCAACTAAACCATAAGCCGGCGTGGAAATTTCTTCATCAGCAATTTTATCCTGCTTTAAATAACTCCGGAGCATAACGGTAAAATAAAATTTTTTCAATGAAGTAAACTCATCCCAATGAACTTTAACTTTGCTGATGATTTTGTCAGCCGGCATAAACGGCAAATACAAATCGTCGCTTCTTTTACCAATAACAGTTGAATATGAAACGTATAAATTAAGCCACGCCAGCGTATTCCAATCTGCGCTTAATTCTCCGCCTTTTAAATTTACATTTGTTTGCATGAATTGATAAATGCGATAATTCTGCCTAAATAAATTAGTCGGTTGTAAAAAAATAAAATTGTTTATTGCGTTATAAAACAAACTTAGATTAAAATTAAAATATTTATTCTGAAAATTAATACCAAAATCAGTTTGAATGCTTTGTTCGCTTTTTAAATTTGCGTCGCCTAATTCATAACGCGTGGTTCCTTCATGCACGCCGTTTGAAGTCAGCTCTGCAAGGTTAGGAGCGCGGTAGCCTGAAGCTAAATTTATTTTAAATGTTAAATTTTCAATAGCGGAAAGTGCTGCGCCTATAGCGCCGTTGAAAGTTTTATAATCTTCATTCAGCTTCTTAAAGTAATTTGCCGAATCGACAATGCCCATTTCATCAGTTTCAATTTTCTTAGTATCGAATCTCACTCCGGCGTCAAAATCAACAATACCGACGTTTTGTTTTAAGTAAGCAAATAATGAAAGCTCATTTGATTCCGCACTCGGAATTAAAATTCTCATCCCTTCATTTTCATTACCCTGGAAATAACCTTGCGCTCCAATTGTAAATTCAGTTTCTGAGGAAAAAGATTTAATCCATTGGGCGTCTAAAGAAAAAGTATTAAGCATGACATCCAAAGCCTTTTCAATTTGACCGGGCATTTCGTTTTCAGTTCCCTCTTCTTCTTCACGATGATTATTTTGAAACCCTAAATTTAATTTAATCATCGAGCCGCTCAGGAAAATATTATTCCGCAGAGTAATAATATGCGAATCTACAATATGATGTGGTCCTTCAAACTCTCTTTCAAAATGATCTTCTTCTTTATCCTTAAGATTTGTAAGATCAGCTTCTTCAACTACGCCGTTAATTTGATGAGAGAAATTATAATTTAAAGAAGAAACTCCCCAAGTAGAATTATAGCTAAGTAATCCCGCGGCGCTTATTCCGGCAAAACGAGTGTTGGGAATTTTTTCTTCTCCGCCAGCCAAATAATCGGCATGGCTTTGTCCACTTAAATGAAGCTGCCAGCTTAATTTTTCTTCAGCGCCTTTTAAACCAATTTCAGTAACGGCGCCTAAAGTGTTGGAAAATATTTTTAAATTGTAATTACCTAAAACTCTATTAACCGGCGCATTATTTTCGTTATCAATTTTAATAACGCCGCCCAAAGCCTGCGAGCCGTATAACAATGAAGCCGGTCCTTCAATAATTTCAACTCTTTCAGCGCCGGCATCGTTTAATCCAAAGTCATGTTCGTCCTGCCATTGCTGATTATCAATTCGTAGCCCATTAACCACAGGCGCAATGCGATAGCCCGACAAACCTCTTATTACCGGTTTTGAAATTCCAACTCCATTAGATAACTCTGCAATTCCCGGGAGCAAAGAAAGAGAATTTGTTACTGTAATAAAACCATTTTCTTCTAATTGATTTTTAGAAATCGTCTCAACTTTGTAGGGTATTTTTTCTTTAGGTCTTATTGAATTTCCAAGAATTAAAACCTCGCCAATATTAATATCGGATAGAATCAATTCAACGTCTAATTTAATTTCCGGCTGGTTAACGGAAATAAGTTTCACTTCAGATTTATAACCTATATAACTAAATTGGACATGATAATTGCCGTAGGGAACATTACTAAAATTATAAATTCCTTCGGCGTTGGTAACAGAGCCTTTTTGAATTTCATTAACAAAAATGTTTACGCCCTCTAATTTATTGCCGGTATTTTTTTGAATTACCCTTCCACTTAAAGTCCCTTGGCTGTATAGCAGATTCGATACAAAAATTAATAATACAAACGATAGTATAATTGAATTTTTCATTCTTCACCTGAATTTAATCTTGATAAAATAATTTGAAAGATCAGATATTATTCATCCTTAATCTCAATGAATAATAAAAATATTAAAGCAGTTTGCGGGATTAGATTAAATTTGGCGGAGGCGAGATTATATCAGAAAAGTGTGAATAATAGATTCGCTTTCCACTTTCAATGTAGCAATCAGAATTAAAAATGAATGGACTGTCATCATCATTTGGCGATAAATATATCTTTGCAAGATTTTTTTGAAGATAATTTATTTTGGAAGGATTATTTTGCTCGTCGGTTCTTTTATTAATTATTTGATTTAAAACGTCCTCTTTCTCATCGCTAATACAGTATATAAAATCATCATTGTTTTTTTTCTCTTCCTTAATTATATCATACATTTTGCCGTCATAATTAATTTCATCATCATAACGCTTAAGCTTAGTTTTATCGAGAAGGCTTAATCTAAAACAGGTAATAGGATTTTTAATTAGTTGTCCTTTGTTAAATTCTTTGAAATCTTTTTTGCAGGAATAAAGCAAGTAACCTAAAATAAAATTGAATCCGAAAGTATTAAGCGAGATTAAAATTATTAAAATTGCCGGAAGAATTTTTCGCATTGCTTTGCTTAAATTTGGAATTAATTGATTGTAATTTTGACTGCCAATTATGAAATATAATGTAATAAATATTATTTACGTTTTACAAATTCTTTCTTTAAATATTTACCGGTAACGCTTTTATTGTTTTTTATAATTTGTTCCGGAGTCCCTTCGGCAATTATTTTACCCCCTTTTTCACCGCCGCCCGGTCCGAGATCAATAATCCAGTCAGCCGTTTTAATCACGTCTAAATTATGCTCAACCACCACAACCGTATTGCCTTTGTCAACAAGCTTATTTAAAACCTTTAACAAAATATTAACGTCTTCAAAATGAAGCCCGGTAGTCGGCTCGTCTAAAATATACAAAGTTTTTCCGGTGCTTACTTTGCTTAATTCGGTGGCAAGTTTAACTCGCTGCGCTTCGCCGCCGGACAAGGTTGTGGCCTGTTGTCCCAGAGTAATATATCCTAATCCCACATCATGAATTGCTTTTAATTTTCTTTTAATTCTCGGCAAGTCGCTAAAAAATTCTAACGCTTCATCTATCCTCATTTCAAGCACATCGGAAATGGATTTAGTTTTGTAAAGAACTTCCAATGTTTCGCGGTTATATCTTTTACCATGACAAACTTCGCACTCAACATAAACATCGGGTAAAAAATTCATTTCAATTTTTCTTAATCCATCGCCGCCGCATTCCTCGCATCTTCCGCCAGGAACATTAAAACTGAAACGCCCCGTGCTGTAGCCGCGTATTTTTGATTCGGGAAGCTGCGCATATAAATCCCGTATGAAAGTAAAAAGCCCGGTATAAGTTGCTGGATTTGAACGGGGCGTTCTGCCAATGGGCGACTGATCTATTTCTATAATTTTATCTATGTTCTCTAAACCATTAATTGATTCATAAGGAAGCGGAACGGATTTAGATTTATAAATTTTATTCATCAGAATTTTTACAAGAGTCTCATTTACCAGCGTAGATTTTCCCGACCCGCTAACGCCGGTAATAAGAGTGAAGGTTCCGAGCGGAATTTTTAATTTAACATTTTTAAGATTGTTGCCGCTGGCTTTTATTAATTCTAATGTTGAACCGTTTCCTTTTCTTCTTTCGGTTGGAATGTGAATTTCTTTTTTGTTTTTAAGATAGGATAAAGTCAGCGAGTCAATTCCATTATTTGATTGCATAAGTTTTTTTGTTTCACCGGAAATACAAACCTCGCCGCCATGTATGCCCGCCGCCGGACCAAGATCAATCATGTAATCAGAACTCTCGATTGTTTCTTTATCGTGCTCAACTACAATTACTGTATTACCAAGGTCTCTCAAATTTTTTAGCGAATTAATTAATTTAATATTATCGCTTTGATGCAAGCCAATGCTGGGTTCATCAAGCACGTAAAGCACGCCTGCTAATTGAGAACCTATTTGAGTCGCCAATCTTATTCTCTGAGATTCGCCGCCCGATAAAGTTCGTGCGGATCTATCAAGCGTGATATAATCCAAACCTACATTAAGTAAAAAATTTAACCGAGTAATAATTTCTTTTAAAATTGGTTTAGAAATTATTTGTTCTCTGCCGGAAAGTTTTATTCCTTTAAAGAATTCATAAGAACGAAAAATTGAAAGCGAGGTAACTTCGCTAATATTTTTATTTTGAAAAGTTACGGCAAGAGATTCTTTTTTTAATCTGCCGCCGCCGCAGTTTGGGCATTTAATTGTGTTCATATATGATTCAACCCACTCGCGAATATTATTTGAACTCGTAGTGTTATAATAATTTTTTAAATAGCTGTACAACCCGGCAAACCGATGAAGGTATGTAGCAGGTTTACCGTTTCCGTAATTATAAATGAAAGAAATTTTTTCTTCAGTTCCGTTTAATAATATTTTTTTTTGCAGTTCAGAAAAATCTTTAAGCGGAGTATCGTAATTAAAATTATATTTTTCCGACACGGCGCTAAGCTGATTGAAAAACCAAATCGATCTTGGCTTTCCAACGGGGGCTAACGCTTCTTCATTTATTGTTTTATTCCAATCAGGAATTATTAATTTTATGTCGAGTTCTTTTTTCTCGCCAAGCCCTTCGCAATCGGGGCAGGAACCGTAAGGAGAGTTAAATGAAAAAGAATTCGGCGCCATCTCCTGATAACTAATTCCGCAGTTTAAGCAAGCTAAGTGTCGGCTGTAAACAAAATCCTCGCTGCCGTCATTAACAATTACAATTCCATTTCCATAGTTCAATCCAACTTCAATTGATTCCGATAATCTGCTCCTTGATTTTTCGCTAACCGTTAATCTATCAACTACAATTTCAATGTTATGAAGTTTGTATCTATCGACTTGAAAATTTTTTGTAATTTCATGAATTTCATTATCAACTCTAACTCTTAAAAAACCATCGGATAAAATTTCTTCAAACAATTCCCTGTAATGACCTTTTCGCCCTCTAACTGCGGGGGCTAAAACATATATCTTTTTCCCATTCAAATTTGAAATAATGTTATCTATTATTTGCGCCGAGGTTTGTTTGGTTACCGGCTTGCCGCAATTGTAGCAATGAGGAATTCCTAATCTTGCATAAAGCAGGCGAAGATAATCATAAATTTCAGTAACGGTGCCAACGGTTGAACGCGGATTGCCCGAAGTGGATTTTTGTTCAATTGAAATTGCCGGGCTTAAACCTTCAATTAAATCAACGTCTGGTTTTTCAAGCATGTCTAAAAACTGGCGGGCGTAAGCAGACAGCGATTCAATGTATCTTCGCTGCCCTTCCGCATAAATTGTATCGAAGGCTAAAGATGATTTTCCCGAGCCCGACAATCCGGTAATAACAGTAAATGAATCCCGCGGTATTTCAACGTCAATATTTTTTAAATTATGCTCTCTTGCGCCTTTAATTATTATCGTTTCTTTTTCCAAATTTCACTTCAATTTTTAAATTTCAAACCTTTATATTACCTATAGCCGTTTTGAAAATCAATTATATTTAGCATGACTGCTCACACTTTCAGGTATATCTTTTCTCTATTTTTATGATTAATGAAAAACAAATTTTAACCATAAAAGATTTTCACCAAACAAATTTAAAAGTGAAAAATTCTCTCTTTACATCGCAGGCTTTTCCAATAGAAATCGAAAATGATTTTCGTCAGATTTTATCCGCAGTAAAGAAAAAATATTACAATGCATCTCATCATTGTTACGCTTTTAAATTAAATGAAAATATAAAATACTCAGATGACGGCGAGCCATCAGGAAGCGCGGGAATAAGATTATTAAATTGTATTGACCATTTTAAATTGACGAACATTTTAGTTGTGGTGATTAGATATTTTGGAGGCGCTAAATTAGGCGTAGGACTTTTAGGCAAAACTTATTATGATTCTGCTTTTAAAACTTTATCTGAAGCGGAAAAAATTATAAAATATTCTTTTGTAAAAATTAAATTTATTATTGATTACGAATTTGTTAGCGGCGCTCATACATTTTTATCAAACATTAATGCTAAAGTACATTCCATTAACTACGCTGACAAAGCTGAATTTATATGCTTCGTCAAGCCGGACAGCATTGAACCTTTGGAACAAAATTTAAATGACGCTTCTCGCGGCTCAATTAGATTTTCTATTTATGATGAAATAAAATATATGACGGAGTAAAATTAGTTTTTATTAATCGTTACGCTGATATTAGTTATGCGAATAAATTAGAAAGAAAAATTATGACAAAGATTGAAACCACTGCAAAAGATTTAGCTGATCTTACATTCAAGCTGCTCGCCACCTGCCAGGAAAAAGAAATGAGGCTGGCTGAACAGTACAAATTAACTCCATCTGAATTTAGATGCTTGAGACTTTTTGGTATTTCAGAAACTCTTAACAACAAACAAGTTGCTGAAAGGATGAATCTTAGCGCCAGCCGACTGACAAGGATTATTGACGGTCTTGTTAATAAAAAATATATGCTTAGAGAAATTGACCCTGAAGACAGACGACATATGCGGGTTACACTTTCAGAACATGGCGTTTTATTTGTGCAAAAGCTGAATGAGGCTTATATAGATATTCACAAAGAAATTTTAGAAGATATTGATAAAACGCAGCACTCCCCCTTGATTGATGCTATGACTAATTTACTTTCTGCTTTGGAAAAATGGATTGCTAAAACTTAACTGCGAAAAGCAAAATATTTTTTAGTTTGAGACGTCCCGCTTGATTTCGTTTAAATATTTTTTCGTCCAATCAAAATCAGAAATAAGTTCATTTAAATTGTAAAAGGCTTCATTAGTTAGCTGGAGTAAATTATTATAAAAATAATTTTTTGTTTCTTCATCGGAATGAATTAGAATATTATTTATTTGCTCAATAAGCTTTTTAATGTTAGACGACAAATCTTTTTTTACATAATCTATATTTTGAACTTCAGGACTTTTAGCTGACTTTTTAAGAACTTTCATTAATCCATTCACATATTTGCCGGTAAAGATTAATTCCTCAAAAAGATGAGCGGTATTATTCACCAGGCATTCTTTATAAATTTTTTGCAGATCATTTTTCCGTTTCAATTGGGAATTAGAAAATTGTTCCACTTCATCAATAAGTTTATCTGAAAATGCAGACTGAGTTTTATCCATATAAATAATTAAATTTTTACACCCAATCCAATACCATCGCCTATTGGAAGTATGGTTGTTTTTAAATGAGGGTGCGAAGTGAAAATTTTGTTAAACTCTTTTATAAATTTTGCTGAAACTTTATAATTTGAGGGAACCCTTTTTGCTGCGGCGTATCCATGCCATAATAAATTATCAACGAATATTATTCCGCCTTTTTTTAGATGGTTTAAAGATAAATCAAATAATTTTTTATAATAATTTTTATCCGCGTCTAAAAAAATAAAATCATATTTTTTATTAAGCGTGGGAATAACATCAAGAGCATTTCCAAAAACCAATTTTATCTTTTTATTCACTTCTGATTTTGCAAAATATTTTTTGGCTAATTCTAAATTATCCTTGCTCATTTCAATGGTAGTTAACTTACTTTTTTTCTTTAAATTTTTTGCTATTCGAATTGATGAATATCCAATTGCAGTTCCAATTTCCAAAACTCTTTTAGGCTTAACAATTTTTATTAATTGTTCTAAAAATTCAGCCGACTGCCATGATAAAATCGGGACGTTATTTTCGCCGGCATACAGTTCCATTTCAGCAATTAATGGATCGTTACTTCTTTTAAATTCTTCTAAGTAATTATTTTGAACCGGATAAAGAATCTTATTCATTTTAGATTAATCCTTAACATTACTTTGTTAAAATCATTTTTCTTGTGGAAATAAATTTACCTGCTCGCAATTGATAAATATAAACTCCGCTTGAAAGACTATTCCCGTTTGCGGGATTACCTGCATTAAATTCAACTTCATAAAATCCTGCACGCTGTTCTTTATTTACTATGACGGCAACTTCATTTCCCAAAATATCATAGACTTTTAATTGTACGAATGTCATTAATTCGGTTCCTACGGAAGGTACGGTATATTTTATTTTTGTGCTTGGATTAAACGGATTTGGAAAATTCTGTGCAAGCGAAAAATTATCGGGGTTTATTTTAACTTCAACTTCATTGGAATATTTATAAGCCCCATTATTATCAATTTGCTTTAATCTATAAAAAAGTTTTGATGATCCTGAAATGTCCCTATCAACAAAATTATATTGCTTTGTTGAATTACTATTCCCATTGCCCGCGACAAATCCTATTGATAACCAATTACTTTTGTCCTGTTTCTTTTTTTCTATTTCAAAACCGTAATTATTTAATTCCGTTGCCGTTCTCCAATCTAACGAAACTGAACTTTTATTTTCTTTAGCGCTAAATGATTCTAACTCAACAGGCAAAGGTAAATCATTGCGTATAATCATAAGTCCGCCGTCATAATCTGCTTCAAACAAAGTATCTTGATGAGCTATAATTCCATATCCTTGACTTGGCGTTAGAAAGTAGCCGCTTTGTATAGGAGAAGCAGGATTAGAAATATTGATTATCCGCACCCCATTTATTTCATCGGCTATATAAGCAAAATCTCCGCTGAATGCGACTCCACGCGCTCTTTTAGTGGTAGCATTGTAAGAGCCAACCAAAGTAGGAGTTACCGGATTGCTGATATTAATTATTTGCAATCCGCCTGCGTAGTCAGCGACTAAAGCAAAATTATCTTTTATTACAACGTCAATAGCTTCACCGCTGGTATTATAATTTCCCACAGAAACAGGATTTATTTTATCAGTTATATTAATAATATTTAATCCCGATAAGCCATCTGCCACATAAGCATAATTGCCCTGCACAAAAACTCCGTTTGCACTACCAGGCGTATCAAAGCTTCCGGCAAGTATTGGGTTAGTAGGGTCAGAAATATTAATTATAATTAAGCCATCATTTTGATCGGCTATAAATGCGTAATCACCTTGAACGTCAATATCTAAGGCTCTATCGGGAGTGTCGTAGACCCCAGCTCTTGATGGCAAATTTTTATTAGACACATCATATATTACTAATCCATTTGAAGCGCTTGCAGCATAAACATAATTGCCCACAACTTTAAAGTTGTAATCATATACTCCGCCTTCTTCATAGTAGCTGCTTAATAGCTGGGGATTATTTGGATTAGTAATATCAATTATTTTTAAACCTTTCCCGGCGCTGGCTACGTAAGCATAATTTCCTAATACATCAACCCCGAAAGTATAGCTTGGAGTATCATAATAAGTAACTTCCTAACGGAGATACGATTATTGTTGAAATATCTAACTATTCTTAAGCTATGGCCGCCATCGCACAAGTAAGCATAATTTCCATTAACAGAAACAGTATATGATTTGCCCGGTGAATTATAAAATCCTGCTTCGTTTAAATTTAAGCGGATTTGAAATATCTATTATTCTTAACCCTGAATAATCTGCAGCAACGAAAGCATAAGTGCCTACTACCTCAACCTTTCGGGCAACATCCGGGGTATGGAGTGTATCTAAAAGATTTGGAGCCGTAGGATTTGTAACATCAACGACAGACAGACCGATTGGACCATCAGCTATATAAGCGTAAGCGCCAACTACATTAATTCCATAAGCTTTTCCGCCGGTAGCATAAGTAGTCTCTATTGTAGGACTGGATGGAGATGTTGATATTAATTATGGTGATTCCCGCATCGCTCGTTGCCACGTACGCATAATTTCCTTCCACATCAATATCATAAGCTTTGCTGAAATTTAAAAATGCCGCTTGAGTTGGAACTGCCGGATTTCTAATATCTATAACTCTAAATCCGCTGTTGCCATCAGCTAAGTATGCATAATTTCCAGAAACAGAAACTCCATAAGTATAACCGGGCGTATCAAAATTTCCTATTTCTGTTGGAGCAGTTCTATCGATAAGCTTTATTATTCTTAAGCCGCTGCCTCCATCTGCTACATAAGCTGTATCACCGACAATCGTTATCCCCTCAATAACTCCCGGCGTAGCGATAGAACCAAGCAGCGCTGGGTTAGTAGGGTCAACTGTATTTAAGATCCGGAGGATTCCTCCATCGCCGAAATATGTGTAATCTCCTACCGATGTCGCCGTTAAACATCTTCCGCCCGCCCATCTTCCTATAAAAGAAGAATTTGAAGAAGCATATTGGGCAAATATGTTATTAGAAAAAAAAGCAAGTAATACTAAAGCTGCAATCCTAATCTTCATAAAAAAGTCTTTGGTTATAATTATTTGATCGTTAATTAAAAATAAAATAGTCTTAAATTGAACAAACATGGAAAGGAATATAGAGAAAAATGAATGCACTAATTGTTATCTATTTAACAAGGCATAGCGGATAACAATAAGGTTACTAAATAAATAGATTTCCAAAAGTAAAACACAAATATAAATTTAAATTAACTACGTTCAATTTGTTACTATTAATTGATCGATTGAAAAAACCTGTTAAATCTTATAGACTTGAAAAATGAACTTACGCCGGAAGTTGGATGCGGCTCAACTGACCAATAAATTATTTCCGCTTTGCCGATAATAAAATTGGAAGGAACAAATCCCCAAAATCTACTGTCCACGCTATTGTCTCTATTGTCCCCCAATACAAAATAATAATCGTCTTTTAAAATATATTCATTTGTAGGTTTATCATTAATTGTAATGACGGTTCCTTCCTCCTGAACTGCTTTACTGCCCAATTCATTGTCAATTAATAATTTCCAGTAATTAATATTTTTAGAATTAAGATTTATTTTTTGTCCTTTATTAGGAATTATTATGGGACCATAATTATCTGCATTCCATTTTTCTCCATAAGAAAATATTTTTTTATCATAAATTTTATTATCAATGGAAAGATTCAAATTCTCTTTAACAGATATGGGTGCAATATATTTTTTACCATTAATAAAAATATGCTTGTTAATAATTTGAAATGTATCCCCCGGAAGACCAACAATTCTTTTAATTAAAGTTTGAGTTTTATTGTTATCTCCCTGAAAGAATGCAGGATGTTCAAATACAATTATATCATTTCGCTCAGGATTTTTAATTTCAAATATTTTAAATGAAGGGACTTTAAAATCAGTTAAAGGGAAATGTTTGGGTGAGCGGATTGAGTAAGCCGCTTTGTTTACTAAAATATAATCGCCCGCAAGCAATGTATTCTTCATAGAACCGGTGGGAATATGAAACGCATTAATAAGGAATGATTTAACTGCAATTGTAATTATTAATGCAAAGAAAAAAATTTTTATAATTCGTTTTAATTTGAAGTTGAGAACTGAGTTGTGAGTTGATTTTTTTTCTTTATTAGAATTTAGCTCTTCCAAATAAAATCCTATTCATCTATCTGCAGCACCGCTAAAAATGCTTCCTGCGGAATTTCAACATTGCCCACTTGCTTCATCCGTTTCTTTCCTTCTTTTTGTTTTTCAAGAAGTTTTCTTTTTCTTGAAATATCTCCGCCGTAACATTTTGCAAGTACGTTTTTTCGCAAAGCTTTTACCACTGATTTTGAAATAACTTTTGTTCCTATTGCGGCTTGAATTGAAATCTCAAACATCTGCCGCGGAATTAAATCCTTCAGCTTTGAACAAACTTTTCTTCCCCAATCATAAGATTTGCTTTTGTGTACGATCATTGATAAAGCATCGACCGGCTCGCTGTTTAATAAAATATCAAGCTTAACCAAATCGGATTCTCTATAACCAATATATTCATAATCAAAAGAAGCATAACCGCGCGTGGTCGATTTCAACTTATCAAAAAAATCAAAAATAATTTCGGCTAAAGGAAATTCAAATTGTATGTCCGCTCTTGTAGGATCAATATATGTTGTGTTGATGTAAGTTCCGCGCTTATCCATTGCCAGTTTCATTATGTTGCCGACGTACTCGCTGGGACAAACAATCTGTGATTTTACATAAGGCTCTTCAACAATATCGATGTCGCCAATTACAGGCATTTCGGCGGGATTATCAACCACTACTTTTTCGCCGTTCTTTCTATAAACATAATATTCAACGTTTGGTAGTGTTGTAATTATTGATTGATTGTATTCGCGAAGCAATCTTTCCTGCACAATTTCCATGTGCAAAAGTCCGAGGAATCCGCAGCGGAAACCGAAACCGAGAGCCGCCGAAGTTTCAGGCTGATAAATAAGCGCCGAGTCATTCAGTTTAAATTTTTCCAACGCATCGCGCAGGTCTTCAAAATCGTCGGAGTCGGTGGGATAAAGTCCGCTGTAAACCATCGGCTTTACATCTTTATAGCCAGGCAGCCGTTTATCGGATCCACCTTTTGCATGAGTTATTGTATCGCCCACTTTAGTATCGTGAACATCTTTAATGCCGGCGATTAAATAGCCGACATTGCCGGCTTCCAAAATATCGGTCTTTACTTTTTTTAAACCCAGCACCCCAATTTCTTCTGCGGGGTGTTCATTATCATGTGCAAAAAATCTGATCTTATCATTAGTTTTAATTCTTCCGTTAAAAACCCTAATGTAAGCGATTGCTCCTCTAAAAGCATCAAACACAGAATCAAAAATTAAAGCTTGAAGCGGCGCTTCCGGGTCGCCTTTGGGATGAGAAATTCTTTTTACAACGGCTTCTAAAATATCAGTGATTCCAATTCGAGCTTTAGCGCTTGCAAGAATTATTTCATTCTCTTCACATCCGATCAAATCAATAATTTGAGATTTGACTTTTTCAATTTCTGCGCTCGGCAAATCTATTTTATTTATAACGGGAATTATCTCCAGCCCCGCTTCAACCGCCAAATACAAATTGCTGATTGTCTGCGCTTCAACTCCCTGCGCGGCGTCCACAACAAGCAATGCTCCTTCGCACGCGGCAAGCGAGCGCGAAACTTCATAGGAAAAATCAACATGCCCGGGAGTGTCAATTAAATTAAGCGTGTAAATAACGCCATCCAATGCTTTGTATTTCATCTGGATTGCGTGTGATTTTATTGTAATGCCTCTCTCGCGTTCCAATTCCAAGTCATCAAGTAGCTGATCTTTTTTCTCACGATCTGTAACGGTACCGGTATTCTCTAAAAGTCCATCGGCAATTGTAGATTTCCCGTGATCAATGTGCGCAACAATGCAAAAGTTTCTAATATTTTTCATTCATTTCCTGAAAATTGAAATGTAAATATACACACGTAACGAGTATCTTTAAAGGTGTTGGCAAGCGCCTTTGTGTATTGGAAGAATGGAGTGTTGGAATATGGAATGTTGGAATATGTAATTTTGGAGTTTGGGAAGAATGGGCGAAGGAATTATTTTGAAGCATCCAATAATATTCCTTCTCTCAAAGCGTATTCGGAAATT
The DNA here is from genome assembly GCA_963782985.1 of uncultured Bacteroidota bacterium. Taxonomy (GTDB): domain Bacteria; phylum Bacteroidota; class Ignavibacteria; order Ignavibacteriales; family Ignavibacteriaceae; genus CAVSWT01. The sequence goes on along the minus strand of CAWALU010000006.1, from coordinate 379,509 downwards.
ATCATATCTTTAATTCCAAAAAGTTCAAAACATTTTTTTAGGATGAGCAAACCGGCGGGAATAATATCCGCTCTTTTATTTTCTAAACCCTCAACTGATAATCGTTCTTCTTTAGTTTTTAAAGATAAAATTTTTTTTAATAGATCATTTAATTCCGCAGCAGAAAAATTAAATCCATTCATCTTACTAACAGGTAATTTTTTTGATTGATAATTTATCATCATTGCCGCTGATTGAATTGTGCCTGAACTTCCAACTGCAACTTCAATCGGAATGTTAAAATCTATTGTGGAGTTTTCTTTAAGTTTTTCCTCAATATAATTTTCACACTTTTGCTGTGATAAATCATTAATAATATAATCTGGGAAAAATTTTCTCGACAATCTGACCGCGCCAATTTTTATACTTTCCGCAAAAATTATATTACCTTTCTCAGCATAAATAAACTCAGCGCTTCCTCCGCCAATATCAACGCATAAAACATTTTTAACATTAATCGGCAAAGCTTTTTGAACTCCGCTAAAAATTAATTTAGCTTCCTCGCGTCCATCAATAACTTCTATTTTAATTCCGGTTTTGGAAAATATTTCACTTAAAAAATATTCTTTGTTATCCGCTTCCCGAACCGCGCTGGTAGCAACTGCACGTAATTTGGCGTTATGTTTTTCGGCGAGTTTTTTAAAATGAAGAAGGGTAATTACGGCTTTTTCCATTTCGCCATTTGATATGTGGCTTAATTCATTCCCTTGATGAGAAGCAAGTCTTATAACTTCTCTTTCACGTTCAATTATTTTTATATTTTTTTCTTTATCAACTTCTGCAATAATTAAGTGGAAAGAATTTGTACCGATATCAACTGCGGCAACATATTTTTTATGCAATGAACTCACTGTTTTTTTTATTAGTAATTATCATTTCGCAAATGTGAAAAACATCCATTACAGAAACATCATCAATAAATTCAGATCGTCTAACGAAATATTTATTCTGCCCAATCGGCGCCCAGTTAAACGGATTGGTGGGACCGAATATAGAAACTTGCGGGGTATCGGTTGTGCCGGCAACATGCATTATGCCTGTGTCATTCGAAATAAAAAGTTTAGACAAAGAAATTAATGCGGCAACTTCCGGAATTTTTTTGTTAATAAATAAACCAACTTCAAATTTTAATTTACTCGTAAGATATTTTATTTCTTCTTTATCAGCGCCGCTGCCCGTTAAATAAAAATTTGTTTTATATTTTTCAGAAAGCTGCTTCATTAAGGCTGCATATTTATCAAGCGACCATCGGTTTGGAATTTTACCCGCGCCAACATGCAAACCAATTAATATTTCATCGTCAAATTTTTTGTTTTTAATAAAGAAATCTTTTGCGGCTTTTAAATCATCTTCGTCAAAAGTTATTTCGCTTCTATAATTTTGAGTATTAATTCCGAAGGGTCTAATTATATCCAGGCTTCTTTCAGAAACATTTGAATCCGGATGCCTTCGCCAATCAATATTAACTCTTCTATCAAATAAATAAGCGCTTTTGTTTTTTTTTCCGTCTAATGATTTTGCCCCGATTCTAATTTTCGAATTAGATAATCTCGCAATTAAATTGCTTGTAAAAGAAATTGAAACTACCACAGGAACAATTGCAACGTCATATTCTTTTTTCAAAATTTTAAAAAAATTAAAAAGGTAAAAAGGAATAAAAATTTTTTTCTTATCAAAAATAAATATCTCATCTATGAATTTATTTTTAATTAAGCCGGGAGAATTAAAAGGACTAACAATTAAAGTAATTTTTGAATTGGGAAATTTTTCTTTTAGCGCTCTAAATAAAGAAACGCCGGCAAGCAAATCGCCAAGTTGATTATGCTGTCGGACTATTAAAAAATTATTAGGGCTGCCAATATCAAGACTTGTATTTTCGGGAATGGCAAATATTTTTTCTAAGATGTTATTAATAATTTGGGAAAAGATATTCTTCTCAGCCATTAAATTTTAATTACTATCATTTTTGTTTTTGGAATTAGGATCAATCTCTTTAAAGTCGGCTTCTTCTACATTTTTAAATTTAGACTCGACAGGGGGATTGCCTTTTATAGGAGCAACTTTTTCTTTTGATGAAGACAAATAATTTTTAACTAACTTGAAAATCTTATAAATGAAATAAAATAATAATACATAAAAAATAAATTTTAACATTTAACTTCTCTTGGCTTCGGGTTTAAAATATTCTGTGAACGCTCTATCTTCTCTAAAAATTTGTTTAAATAATTCTTCAAAATCATTTTCGCTGTTTACAAAATCTAATTCAGTTGAGTTTACTATTAACAGCGGGGCGCTATTATATCTAAAAAAAAAGTGATTGTAAGATTCGCTTAATTCTTCAATGTAATTTCGGGTTAAGTTTCGTTCTACCCGCCTGCTTCTTTTTTTAATGTTGTACATTAATCTATCCACGCCCGATTGCAAATACACAACTAGGTCCGGTTTCCTTAATGAACGGGAAAGCAAAGGGAAAATAGATTCGTACAATTTTAACTCTTCGCCGCTAAGGTTTAGATAAGCAAAAATTCTATCTTTATCAAATATATAATCGCACACGTAATGGTCGGTAAATAAATTTTCCTGATTTAATTCCTGCTGTTGTTTGAAACGATTAATTAAAAAAAACATTTGCGTTTGAAAAGCAAATCTTTTTCTATCTGAATAAAAATTCTCTAAAAAAGGATTTGCCTCAAACTGTTCCATAATTAATTCGGCGTTTAATTTTTCTCTTAGCTTTTTTGCAAGCGATGTTTTACCCGCGCCAATCACTCCTTCAATCGCAATATATTTAACTTCGCTAATTTCGCTCAATTTAATTCCACTGTTAATTTAAAATATTTACTTGTAATTTTTTAATAATATTTTTTTCAATTTTATCCGATAGCATATCGCAAATTTTTTTTTTGAGAACCGGGTGAACTAAATCTTTATCAATTTCACACAATGGAACAAGAACAAAATCCCGGTTTTCAATATCCTTGTGCGGAACATTAATCATTTCATCAGAATATATTTCGGTATTGAAAAAAAGAATATCAAGATCAATTTCTCGCGGTCCCCATTTTTTTGTTTTTGATCTACCAAGCTTTTTTTCAATTGATTTCATAAAATAAAATAATTCCACCAAATCATATTTGGTTTTTATTTTTAAAACCGAATTTATAAAATTTTCCTGTTCTTTAACGCCGTAAGGTTTGGTTTCATAAATGGAAGATATTTTTTCTAAAGAACAATTTTCGTTTAAAATAATTTCTTTAACCGCAGTAGTAATGTTAAAAATTTTATCTCCGACATTAGAGCCGAGTCCAATGTATGCTATATTGCTAATTTTTTCTTTCACTTGTTAACTCGCTTCTCTCTTTAATCACTTCAACTTCAACACAGTCTAAAACTCCGCCTAATGGTGGATTATGCTTTCTAACGCGCACGGCGACTTTTTCAATCGCTTTAAATTTTAATAAAAGTTCGTTGGCAATTTTCATAGCAAGCGCTTCAATTAAATAATATTTTTGTTCCAGCGCAAGCCGATACATAAACTTATAAACTTTATCATAATCTATTGTTTGTTTCAAACTATCTTTTTTTGCCGCATCTGAAAAATCAGTATAGATATCAACATCTGCTTCAAATTTTCCGCCTACTTTTTGTTCTTCAGAAAGCACGCCATGGTATCCATAAAATGACGCTTTTTTTATACGGATGATATTAATCATTTATAACTTTCGTTTTTTTAAAAATCATATTTCTGCAATTTGTTTAATTAGATTTTCTTTTTTTATTTTTTTTAGATTTATAAAGTTAGCTGTCATCAAACCAATAAGAACTAAAAACGAACCCACAAAATGCCTGGCAGACAATTGTTCGTTCAACAAAATCCATCCAAGAAATAAAGCGACGATCGGCGTAATAAACGCAAGCAGCGAAAGCATAACTACATTCACCCTTTGCAGCAGCCAATAATAAGTTGTAAAAGTTATTACGCTTCCGAAAATTGCAAGATATAATATTGACCAGACTGAATTTAAATTTAATTTAAGAAAAGAAATATCTTCAAATAAAAATCCGTAAAACATCATTACCAGCGAAGCAAAAATCATTGGCACAAGATTCATCGATAACGGATTTAAATGGCCGCCATATTTTTTTATTGTTACCGCAATGCCGGCTTGCATTACGCCGCTTAAAACTATAGCAATCATTCCTATAACATACGAAGAAAAATTCGCTGAAAAACTGTCCGAAAAAATGATTACGATTCCGGAAAATCCTAAAATTATTCCAAGCAATTTATAAACGCCAATGGTTTCAGATGAAATAAATAAATATGAAAACAGCGCTACAAAAAATGGATAGACGGCAAAAAGCACGGAAGCTAATCCCGAAGGGACATATTGCTCGCCCCAATAAACAAATCCAAACGGAAGCGCGAACGAAAAAATTCCCATCAGCAAATAAAGTATGATTGATTTTTTATCGCTCTGAATTTTAATTTTTCTAAACTTCATAATAATTAGAACAGCAATGGAAGCAATAAAAAATCTTATGCCGGCTGAAAACATTGGCGTAAGGGATTCCAGCCCAACTCTAATAGCCATCCAGGTTGATCCCCAAATAAAACATAAAAGCGCGAACAACAAAATTATTTTTGTTTTTTCTTTATTCATCATCGCCCTTCAGCGCAATAACCCCAAGCGTTCTTCCTGAATAAAGTCCATCTCTTCTGTATGAATGCAAAAGATTCTTCATTTTGTAGCTGCAAAGATTTGAAAACTGAATATTATTTTTTTTCACTCCAAAATCTAAAAGTATGTCGTAATTAATTCCCGCCACATTTAGAAAAATTTTGCCGTCCGCATAAAGTAAAAATTTATCATCAAACTTTTCGGCTACTTCCGAACCAACTTCATAATTTATCTGACTGATAGAAGGGGCTATATAGACATATAAATTTTCGGGACTTGAGTTAAAATCGTTATGTAATTTTTGTAAAACTTTTAGAAGAATTTTTTGTTCCGTTCCTCTCCAGCCGGAATGAACGCCAGATATAATTTTATTTTTATCATCATAAATAAAAATTGGAACGCAATCGGCTGTGCTGATTGTTAATGCTAAATTTTTTTTATCAGTGATTAAGGCATCGCTCTCGCCAATGTTGCCTGGTTTGGAGACATAAGTAACAGTATTGCTGTGTGTTTGTTTTTGAAAAACAATATTCTCCATTTTTAAATTTAACGCGCCAAAAAAATTACACCGGTTTTCATCAACATTTTTTTTATCATCATTAACTGAATGAGATAAATTAAAATAGTATGGAGCTTTTCTTCCCAGTCCAACTTTAGAGCTGAAGCCAAAAATTATTTTGGGGAATTGTTCAAATATTATTGGTTTTAAAATTATCATTATTAAATATTTCTTTAAAAAATAACGCCGTCAAATTTAGCTATTATTAATTTAATTTTAGAGTTTTGAATTTATTTGATATTAATTTATGAATTACAATTTTATATCAAAATTATTTAATTGAGTGTCAAAAACGTATATGTTATATTTATTTTTTAATCATAATAAAAATAAGGCTGCGCTTGAAAATTTTAGTTTCAAATGACGATGGAATTGATTCTCCGGGAATTTATGCCCTTGCCGAATCTTTAAAAGACATTGGAGAAGTTACTGTGGTTGCACCTCTTTATGAACAGAGCGCGGTGGGTCATGCAATAACTATGAAAACCCCTTTAAGAATTATTGAGTATAAAAAAAATGGGAAATTTTTTGGTTACGCCGTTGATGGAACGCCCGCTGATTGCGTCAAAATTGGAATTAGAAATATTATGCAAGATACTCCGGACCTTATGGTATCGGGAATAAATCACGGTTCTAATACGGCAATTAATATTATATATTCTGGAACTGTTTCAGCGGCGCGTGAAGCCGCCATAATGGATGTTCCTTCCATCGCAATCTCCGTTACAAATCATCTTGTAAATGATTTTAGTTTTGCGGCAAAGGTTGCAAAATTAATTGCTGAAGAAACAGCGGGGAAAGATTTACCTTTGGGGACGCTTTTGAATATTAATGTTCCCGATATTCCTGAAGAAAAAATAAAAGGAATTCATCTTACGCGACAGGGAAAATCAAAATGGGATGACACTTATGAACAAAGGAAAGATCCTTTGGGAAGAAATTATTATTGGCTTACCGGGAATTTAAATGTGGTTGATACTGAAATTGAAACCGATCAGATTGCAATAAAAAATAATTATGTTTCTGTAACTCCAATTCATTTTGACTTAACTGATTATGTAACTTTTAATAAAATGAAAAGCTGGAAATTAGAAAGTCTTTTAAATGGGAAAAAGAATTAAAATTTTTCAGATTGACGCTTTTACAAGTAAGCCGTTCCAGGGCAATCCGGCGGCTGTTTGTTTTGCTGATGATTTAAATGAAAATGAAATGCAGATGATTGCTAACGAAATGAATCTTGCAGAAACTGCATTCATTTCTAAGTCGAACTTATCCAAAGACGGATCAAAAAAAGCCGATTATAATTTAAAATGGTTTACGCCTACTACTGAAGTTGAACTATGCGGGCACGGCACAATTGCCTCGCTTCATTTTTTATATGAAAATAATTTACTTATTGAAAATTCAGAAATTACTTTTGATACTTTATCGGGAATTTTAAAATGCAAGTATCAAAGCGGAAAATATTTTATGCAAATTCCCATTTTTAATATGCAGGATTTTATGGGAGACAAAGAAGAAATTTTATCTGCGTTGAATATTAAAAGTATAGATGAGAAACCAATTCCATTTGTTCTTTTAGAAAATAAAAATTTATACATACAGGTTGAAAGCTTAAACATTTTAAAATCAATTTCTCCGGATTTTAACGTTTTAAAAAAAATCATAAAAGAAAAAAAAGAAATTGAGGGCGTCGCGGTTTTCACGCTTGAAACAATTGATAAAGAAAGTTTTGCTCATCTCAGGTATTTTGCTCCCGCTGATGGAATAAATGAAGACATTGTTACCGGCTCCGCAAATGGACCATTGCTGTTGGTATTGCTTAAACTTGGATTGATAGACAAAAATAAAAATGTTTATTCTTTTATTTTTGAACAAGGCGATTTTAAAAACCGCAAGGGAAGAATTGGAGTTACTTATTCTTCACTCACAAATGAATTGTATATATCAGGGAATGCGGCAACAGTTTTGAAGGGAGAGCTTTTCTTTTAATGTTCAATTATGAAAAATTCAATTTAACATTTTCATTTTCGGCGATATTTTTTTTTATCACTTTAATAATTCTTGCCGCTTATGCATTTTACGTTTACCGCTATACCATTCCCACTGTAAGTCCGGCAAGAAGATTCTTTTTAACTGCGCTACGCACGCTTTCATTGCTGCTGCTGCTATTTATTTTTTTTGAACCGATATTATCTCTTTCAAAAAAGCTAACGATAGAAACATCAAATTTAATTTTCATTGATAATTCAAAATCAATTTTAATTAATGATGGAACACAACGAAAAGAAAATGTTCGGAAATTTATTAAAGAAGTTGGGGAAGAAAATTTAATTCGTAATACTTCCATTTATTCTTTTGGCGGCAGAATAAATGAAGTTTTAAATGATAGTCTTTCACGAATAAATTTTAGCGAAGGGAGCAGTAATTTTTCTAAAATATTTTCAACTATAAAAAAAGAAAAACAAAATATTTCTTCAATAGTAATAGTTAGCGATGGAGTTATTAACGAAGGTGAAAATCCGCTTTACACTGCCGAGAAGCTGGGCGTTCCGGTTTATACTGTGGGCGTGGGCGATACTACGGAAAGAAACGATGTTGAATTAAAAAATGTTTTGTTTAATGAATTCATTTATAACGAAACACCAACTGCAATATTAGCCGCGATATCAAATAAAGGATTTGGCGGAAAGGAAGCGGGCGTTTCTTTTTATGAAAACGAAACTTTAATTGAGAGTAAAAATTTAATTCTTTCTAAAGACGGCAGCCAAAATATTAATTTTAATTATACTCCAAAATCAAGCGGAGAAAAAAAACTAACTATTACTGTTGCAAATCAAAAAGGTGAGTTTACTTATGCAAACAATAAAAAAGTTTTTTATGTAAATGTATTAAGCAACAAAATCAAAATATTATTATTGGCGGGCGCGCCCTCTCCCGACCTATCTTTCATTAAGAATGCTTTAAAGGAAGACAAAAATTTTTCTGTTAATTCAATTACTCAAATCGCTCAAAATAAATTTTTGGAATCGAACAAGCGCGACCAATTAATTGACAGCGCAGATATATTTTTTTTAATTAGTTTTCCATCTCATCAAACTAGCGGCGAACTACTAAATAAAATTAAAAATGATATTTCAAAAATGAATAAGCCATTATTCTTTTTACTTTCCGAAGGAACTGATTTAAATAAGCTGAATTTAATTGCTGATGAATTAGGATTTATCATTACTTCGCCCGCTGAAAATTATAATGAAGTTCAACCGTATATAAATAGCAATCAAATTAAAAATCCAATCATTCAAAATAATTCCCAAAATATTTTGGAAGCATGGAATAATTTACCGCCCATCTTTCAAATAAACAGTAATCTTTCGGCAAAACCAGAAAGCGAAATAATCGCTCGAATTAAAGAAAAAAATATTCCTTTAAATAAACCATTAATCTTAACGAGAAAATTAGGGAAGAAGCGTTCAATCAATGTGCTGGCGAAAGATATTTGGAAATGGAAATTGCAAAATGCTGATAAGAATTTAAATCTGTTTGACAGCTTTATTCTTAACAGCGCAAAATGGTTGAACACAAGCGAAGACAAAAATAATGTGAATATTAAAACTTCAAAAAAAAGTTATTCGCTTGGCGAACAAGTCGAATTTTCCGCTGAAGTTTATGACGATGCCTTTAACCCTATTTCCGATGCCGAAATAAAAATAGAAATAAAAAATAGCGGCAATAAAAATGAAATCAATTTAAATTCCGTAGGCGGCGGATTATATGAAGGGATGTTTCAATCAAATACTCCCGGCGATTACAACTTTATTGGTAAGGCAATTCAAGATGATAAAAACTTAGGGGCGGATAAAGGAGCATTTAATATTGGAGAGGTAGACATTGAGATGAGCAATCCCAGAATGAATTATGAATTCCTAAATCAACTTGCGAATTTTACCGGCGGGAAATATTTTAATGCAGATAATCATCAACAGCTTTTTGATATTATAAATGAAAAAAATAAAAAATCAATCAAAGAAAAAATAATTACTTCAGAATTAAGATTATGGTCTAATGAATGGTTGATGATTGCTGTTATTATTTTATTCGCTTTGGAATGGTTTTTTAGAAAACGCTGGGGAATGCTTTGAAAAGTCAAAGATCAAAATTCAAAAGTTAAAAAAAAATTGAGTATTAAATTTTGAACTTGATCAAATGCTAACAAATAATTTATGATTAAATCTTTTAACAGAGTGGCTGATTTTTTTCTTCCGCGTATTTGCCCCGCGTGTGAAAATAAATTAATTGCTGAAGAATTTTATGTCTGCGATAATTGCATTAGCAATCTTAAATTGGCTGACGAAGAAAGAATTAGATATGAATTCTCAAGAAAATTTGAAGGCAAAAATTTAATAACTGATTTTGCATCAGTTTACGTTTTTGAAAAAGATAAAGAGCTTCAGCAGATTATTCACTCAATTAAATACACAAACAAATTTTTGATTGGAAAATTTTTAGGTGAAAAAATCAGTGAACATTTATCTGATAGACTAAAACGCTGGGAAATAGATGTAATAATTCCCATACCTTTACACCATTTAAAAAAAGCTGACAGAGGATACAATCAATCATACTACATTGCCAAAGGATTGGGCGATGTTTTAAAAATAAAAGTAAGCGATAAAATTGTTAAAAGAATTAAGTATACTAAATCTCAAACTACAATGACTTTAATTGAACGAAGAGAAAATGTTGGGCAGGCTTTTAAAGTAAAAAATAGAAAAAAAATTACAGGAAAAAATCTTTTATTAATTGATGATGTAATTACCACGGGCGCCACAACTGCGGAATGCGCTGATGAATTATTGAAAAGCGGAGCAAACAAAGTTTATGCTGCTTCCGTTGCGATTGCAGACTGAGAAGGGTATAATCTTTTAAAATTTAAAATCTTCAAAACTTTTTTTGTCAACTTCTGTAACAATTTCATCTTCATAAACTTTCATTGCTTTGCTTAGATTATTTATCAATCTTGAATTAAAATAAATCAACATAGAACTCAACACTAAAATTATTGAATTAAAAATAATAATAAAAATAAATGAACTTTTTCCTGTATAGTATATAATTGAAAAAATTATTAAAGAAATGAATGTGAAGAAGTTCCAAATTAAAATTACTATTTCTAAGCTCATTAATTTTGTGATACCATATTTCTCTATATTCCTTATTATTTTTCAGCCGATCTTCAAAAGATTTCCTTGCAATTTTATCTAAAGAATATTTTTTTATTAATAGCCACTTTATATACGTAGTACTTAGAATACTATATAGAAAATTTCCAAAAAATGTAAGAATGATTCCAATAATTATTGCGGTAATCCACCAAAATGGATCGGATAAATTTTTTAAATTTTCGCTCATAAATATTTTATTTCAAATATAATTTACTGAAGTAATAAAACCAACTTCACATTCTTTCCGGCGCGCTGACTCCCAATATTTCCAATCCATTTTTAATTACAACTTTTGTCGCAAGCGCTAAGGCAACTCTGGCTTCAGCTAATTTTTTTTCAGTTCCAATAATTCTGCAAAAAGTATAAAACTTATGAAACGCCGCCGCAAGTTCTTCTAAGTAGCTGCAAATTCGATGAGTTTCAAAAAACGCGGCGCTTAAAATTATTTCCTCTTTAAATTGATGTAGCTTTTTTAATAATTGCTGCTCTTCGTTTGTGGTTAATAAATTTAAATTTTCAACAGATGAATTTAAATTTTCTTCTTCTATCATTTTTAAGATAGAACAGATTCTTGCATGCGCATATTGAAGATAAAATACCGGATTTTCATCGGATTGTTTTTTTGCCAATCCTAAATCAAAATTCATGTGAGTGGTAATATTTCTCATATTAAAAAAATATCTAACCACGTCAGCTCCCGCCTCATCAATCAATTGATCGAGCATAATATAATTTGCTTTGCGGGTGGACATTTTTACAACTTCGCCATTATCCATAATTGTAACAAATTGGTGGATGAGCGCTTTAACTTTTTCTGAATCGTAGCCTAGCGCTTTAATTCCGGCAAGCACATCAGGGTAAGTGGCGTTATGATCCGAGCCAAATAAATCAACAATTAAATCGTATCCTCTTTCAAATTTTTCCGCGTGATATGCAATATCCGGAAGCCGATAAGTAGGCTCGCCGGTGGACTTAACAATAACTTTGTCCTGCTCGTTTCCCATTTCAGAAAGCTTAAGCCAGGTCGCTCCATCTTTTGCGTACGATAATTTTTTTTCTTCAAAAATATTTAAGAGACTTTTTATTTTGCCTTCTTCATACAAACTATTTTCATTAAAAAATATTTTATGTTCAATCTTTAATCTTTTGAGAGTTGATTGTATTTCTAGAAATATTTCTTTCTCGGCTCTTTCTTTTAAATATTCCTTCAGCGGATTCAATTGATAATTTATCGCCAAACTCATTAAATAATTTTTTTGCAATTTCTTTAATATACTCGCCTTGATAATAATCATCGGGAAAATCATTTTTGCCGCCAATAATTTCTAAATACCTCAAGCGCACCGAATCGCCTAAGACGCGCATTTGTCTGCCGGCGTTATTAAAATAATATTCTCTATCAACTTCGTAACCAACCCATTCAAGAATATTTGCAATCGTATCGCCGACTACAGCGTTTCTTCCGTGACCAACAGTCAATGGTCCCGTGGGATTTGCAGAAACAAATTCTACATTAGCTTTTTTCCCGGAATACTTTTTAGATTTTCCAAAATCATCGCCAATAGAAATTATCTCTTTAATAATTTTAGAAATAAATTTGCGATTGAAAAAAAAATTTATAAATCCGGCTCCTGCAATTTCAACTTTGCTTATTATTTCCAGATCATATTCCAAGGACGAAATTATTTCATCGGCAATTTCACTTGGTTTTCTTTTTAGTTTTTTTGCAAGAAGCATTGCTGCATTTGACGAAAGGTCCCCGTGTGATTCAATCTTAGGAACATCAAAGTTTAAATTAATTTCATTTAGATATGATAATTTTTGAGATGCTTTCTTAAATATTTCAGTTAGATATTCTTTCAAGATTTATCCGCAATAATTGTGTTGAATATTAAAATTCTATTCGCGCTATTCTGATTTTATTTTTTTAGGTCTGCCGGGTTTACGTTTAGCTTCCGGCTGCTTAAGCGCAGGATCGGTAACATCAGTAATTGGAGCGTCTCCCCAAAGTTTTTCGAGATTATAAAATTGGCGTGAATCTTTTTTAAAAACATGAACCACTACATCAACAAAATCCAGCAGCGCCCAATTTAAAGATTTGTATCCTTCCCTATGCCACGATCGGATTCCTTCGTCGCGCAAAGTCTTATCAACTTCATCCGCAATCGCTTTAACTTGCGTATCGGAATCGGCGCTGCAAATAACAAAATAATCAGCAATTGTCGTAACCTTTTGCAGATCAATAATTTTAACGTCAAATCCTTTTTTATTAAAAATAAGATCGGTGACTTTTTCCGCTAATTTTTTTGAATCCAAATTATATCCTCATTTTATTTGAATGGATTTAATTGATTAAAATCTTTTCCAATAACAATTGTAACGTCTAAAAAATATTCTTTGTTTAATTGTTGCGTAACACTTTTTTTATCAACGCCAATTGAAGCTGCAACTTTTTCGGCATTTGCTTTATTGCCTGATCTATCTATCACCATTGTGTTATCAATATCAAAAGAAATATAATTTCCCATCTCCACAACATCAAAATTATTTTTACGTAAAAAACTTGTAAACTTATCCGCCACACCGGATTTGCCGCAGCCATTTAAAACTTGAACTTGAATAATATCAGCCGCTTTATTTTCGGCGAGAAGTTTTTCCTTTTTCGTTTTGCTATCATCTATTTTGCTTATTAAAGAATAAGACATAAAGACGACGATCAGTCCAAATAAAATAATAATAATATTTAAGAAAAGATTTGATGTGGAGGTTTTAAGGCTTACTTCTTTTGGTATTTTAGGCGATGATTTATTTCCCTTCACTTAACAAAACTCAAATTGCGTCCAATAAATTTATAGTTTCGCACAATTTTATCTTCCCCAATTCCAATCATCATTAAAGCCGCTGAAAAAATTATTTCTATAATTTCCATATCCGTAAGGCGAATAATAATTTAAAGGCGAATTTTGATACTGGAATGTTACATAAAAATCATCCCATGGTTTGTAATTGATTGCAGCTTTACTTAAATAAATTCCGTTAAGGTTATTTTGAAAATTTTTACCGAACGTGCTGTATGGAGAATTGACGACGCTTATATCTGCCTGCACATTTAAGTTATTAGAAAAATTATAAAGCATACTATTTGTGTAAATGCCCATTGCCAACCCGTTAGCGCCAGAAGCTGAATATGAAAGACTGAATGAATGTTTCATTTGAAAATTATCAGAATTTAAAAATCCAAATAATGAATTTGTGTATCCGCTTACAATTCCATCTTTAACGCTTGAAGTAGGAAAAGCCGGATCTTTATATTGTGAAAATGCTGTTCCGATAAACATCAAAAAAACTATTAATATCTTTTTCATTTTATTACTGCCTTTTTAATTAAAGGAATATTAAATAAAACAACTAAAAAAATCAATGATGCAAAAATTCCAAATGAATCTTATCATCTATAAAATCTTGGAAACTTTATTTTTTTCGTCAACCAAAACTATTTTTGGTTTGTGCTTTTTAGCTTCTTCATCAGACATTTGAGAATAAGTAATAATTATAACTTTATCCCCAACTGCTCCCAGCCTTGCAGCCGGTCCGTTAAGACAAATCATTCCGCTATCCGGCGGACCTTCCAGCGAATAGGTTTCCAAACGTGCGCCGTTGTTTACATTTACAACTTGAACTTTTTCATAAGGTAAGATTTGGGCGGCTTCCAATAATTTTTTATCAATAGTTATGCTTCCTTCATAATACAACTCGGACATAGTGACCGTAGCAAAGTGTATTTTAGATTTGAACATTTCTCTTGTCATAAATAAATAATTCTTTTTTTTGAATCGGAAATATAAAAAGAATATTGTTTTAGTTCTATGCTGATTTTATTCCATTACTTGAATAGTTAAAACTATTACCTTTCCAAGGTATTTTTTTTAGAAAAATTTATTTCTAAATAAGCAGGAGTAGTAGTATGTACGATTTCAAAAACAAAGTTGCTATAGTAACTGGGGCATCATCAGGTATCGGAAAAAAAACGGCGGAGTTGTATGCGCGCGAAGGAGCTTCTGTTGTTATTTCGGATATTGACGAAAAAAAAGGAAAACAAGTTGCTGAATTAATAAATGACAATTCTGGTAAATCAATTTTTATAAAAGCTGATGTTTCCAATCCATCTGATTGTAAAAACCTTGTTGACAAAACTACAGCTGAGTTTGGACGTTTAGACTTTGCCTGCAATAATGCTGGGATAGGAGGGGAAATGAATCCTATTGCAGATTACAGTATTGATGCGTGGGAAAAAGTTATTGAAATAAATTTATCCGGCGTATTTTATTGTATGAAATACGAAATTCCGGAGATGTTAAAAAATGGCGGAGGGGCGATAATAAATATGGCGTCAATTTTAGGGCAGGTTGGTTTTTCTAACTCGCCTGCTTATGTAGCTTCAAAACATGGGGTGGTGGGCTTAACCAAAAATGCAGCGGTAGAATATGCTCAAAAAGGAATTAGAATTAATTCCATTGGACCAGGCTTTATTAAAACTCCTATGATTTCAGCTTTAGAGGACGATAAAGATACGCTAAATTATCTTGTATCTTTACATCCTATGGGGCGATTAGGTACGCCGGAAGAAATTGCAGAATTAGTTATGTGGCTAAGTTCAGATAAAGCTTCCTTTGTTGTCGGCGCTTATTTCCCTGTCGATGGCGGTTATCTTGCCAAGTAAAACTTTTATGTTAGAACGCAGCTATAATTATTTGACAATAAAAGAAACTATTTTATATTTGCAATTACCTTATGAAAAATTTAACTGAATCATATTTCAAAACAAATAATACTTCAAACCAAAATGCTTGGTGGCGCTTTGGATTATTTTTTAATATGACTCAGTGAACTTGAGAAAATAATTTTTTATTTAAAAACCCTTCTCGGCAAACTGAGAAGGGTTTTTTTCGTTTTAGTCAAACAACATAACAAAGATAAATATGAAATTTGAAAAATTTTCTGAACTTGCAAATAATTATAGTCTTATTCCTGTTTATGAAGTTATCACCGCCGATCTCTTAACTCCGGTTTTAGCTTATTTAAAGATTCGTGAAAAAGACAAGCAAAGTTTTTTGTTAGAATCAGTTGAAGGCTCAACTAATATGGCTCGCTATTCTTTTATCGGGAAAGACCCGGAAAAGATTTTTCAAAATATTGGTTTAGATTTATATGAGATTAAAAAAGACAGCTCGATAAAACACAAAATTTCAATTTTTGAATTTATCAGAAATGAAATAAAGTCTAAACGGCAGCCCAAGATTGACGGTCTTCCAAATTTTACGGGAGGAATCGTCGGTCATCTTGGTTATGAAAATATTTCTCTCATCGAACGAGTTATAAATTTTAAAGCGGAGAGATTTGATAATTATGATTCTTGCTTTGGAATTTACAATACCATTCTTGCGTTTGATCATTACAAACATCAAATAATTTTAATAACAAATGTAAGCATTAATGAAAAAGTAAATTTGTATGAAGCTTTTCAAAAGGCTAAAAATACATTAGAACAGCTTAGAATAGAATTAAAAAAGCCAATTGAATTTACTTCTGATTTTAAAATTGAAGGGACGATTAACGAAGACTTTGATGCAAAAGAATTTTTTGAACAAGTTGAATCCAGCAAAAAAAATATTGTTGAAGGAGATATTTTTCAAATTGTGATATCAAAAAGATTTTCCACTGAGTTTTCCGGTGACCTTTTAAATGTTTACCGTGCACTTCGAATTATCAATCCATCCCCTTATATGTATTTTCTGGAATTTAAAGATGAGTTTAAAATAATAGGAACTTCTCCTGAAGATTTATTGAAAGTGCAAAACGGTAAAGCGCAATTGCTCCCCATCGCCGGAACGAGGCGGAGAGGCAAAACTATTCAAGAAGATAAAGAGTTGGAAGAAAATTTAATGAATGATCCCAAAGAACTTGCCGAACATACTATGCTTGTTGATTTAGGCAGAAATGATTTGGGAAGAATTTGCGAATATGATTCGGTTGTGTTATCTGAAAAAATGAAAGTGCAAAGATATTCCCACGTTATGCATATCGTTTCGAAAGTTGAAGGAAAGCTTGCATCGGATAAAGATTCAGTTGATGCTTTGATGTCTTGTTTCCCGGCCGGGACAGTAACCGGAGCTCCAAAAATTCGCGCCATTCAATTGATTGATGATTATGAAAAGATTATCTAGAAATGTTTACGCCGGCGCGGTAGGCTATTTTGATTTTTCCGGAAACCTTGATATGTGCATTGCGATTAGAACTTTGTTTGCCAAAGGCAATACCATTTATTGGCAAGCTGGTGCCGGCATCGTCGCTGACAGCAGGCCGGAGCTTGAAGCAAAAGAAGTAAAAAATAAATCAGCCGTACTAGTTAATGCTTTAAATTATGCCGAGGTTATTGATGAAAATATTGGTAATTGATAATTACGATTCTTTCACTTACAATCTTGTTCAGCTTTTAGGTAAATACAAAAGTAAGCTAATCATTAAAAGAAATGATGAAGCTGGATGAAAACCAAATTGACGAAATTAAAACCGGATAAAATTTTAATTTCTCCCGGACCCGGAAAGCCTGAAGATTCAAATGCATCCATCACTGCAATTAAATATTTTGGTGATAAAATTCCGATTCTTGGTGTTTGCCTTGGCCATCAGACAATGGGAATGGTTTACGGAGGAAAAGTTGTGAAGGCGCCAGTTTTAATGCACGGTAAAACATCTTTTATTAAGCATGATGAAAAAAATATTTATAAAAATATTCCGCAAAATTTTGAAGCAACGAGATATCATTCATTAATTGTTGAACGAGATTCTTTGCCCGATTGCCTGGAAATTTCCGCGGAAACAGATGATGAAATCATTATGGGAATTCGTCATAAAGATTTTCCTGTTGAAGGTATTCAATTTCATCCCGAATCAATTTTAACATTGGAAGGTAAAAACATTATTAAAAACTGGTTGGAGCTATGATAAAAAATTATTTAGAAAAAGTTATGGTTGGCGAAGGCTTAACCTTTGACGAAGCTTACAAAATTATGCACTCAATTATGAGCGGTGAAGAAAACAATTCTAAAATTGCATCTTTGCTCACAGCTCTAAAAATTAAGGGTGAAACATCGGAAGAAGTTGCCGGCTTTATAAAAGCAATGCGTGAAAAAGTTATAAATGTAAAATGTGATAATGAACGAGTAATTGACGTTTGCGGAACCGGCGGTGATGGTTCTGGAACTTTTAATATTTCTACCGCAGTTTCTTTTGTTGTTGCCGGGGCAGGTGTTAGCGTTGCCAAACATGGTAATCGATCCATTTCCAGCCGGAGCGGAAGTTCTGATGTACTGCATGAACTTGGTGTTGATGTTCAGCTTAATCCTGAGTTATCCGAAAAAGCGTTAAATGAAATAGGGATTGCATTTTTGTTCGCTCCACTTTATCATCCGGCAATGAAGCATGTTGCGCCAATCAGAAAAGAATTGGAGTTCCGTTCTATTTTTAACATTCTCGGACCACTTACAAATCCCGCAGGTGTAAAGAGACAATTAATTGGAACATTCAATGATGAAACAGCCCGGCTAATGAGTGATGCAATAAAATTGTTGGAAATGCAAAAAGTAGCTTTCCTATGCACCAGCAATGCTTATGATGAAATTACTTTAACCGATATAACAAAAGTTTACGAGGTTAATCAAGATCACTCTATGTATTTCTACTCGCTGACAAATGACAATTTCGGTTTCCCTAAAATTACACTGGATAAACTTCAAGGAGGTTCGGCGAAAGAAAACGCCGAAATTATTTATAATATTTTTTCCGGCAAAACTAACGGCGCCGCTTATGAAGTAGTGGTGGCCAACGCGGCAATGGCTTTAAAAACTTCAGGCATTTCTAATGATTTAATTGAATGTATAAACATTGCAGAAGAATCGATAAAATCCGGTGCTACTTTAAAAAAGTTAAATGAGCTGAAAGAATTCGGTGATAAATATAAATGACAATTCTTGAAGAAATAAATAACGTAAAAAAAGAAGAAGTAAAAGAGCTTAGGAAACAATTTACAATTTCTCGTTTTTCTGATTTTGAGAATTTTAATATTAAATGTTTAGAATTTGGTAATGCCGTAAGTAATAAAAATAATATTTCGATAATTGCAGAAATAAAAAAAGCGAGTCCCTCCAAAGGAATTATTAGGGAAGATTTCAATCATCTGAAAATAGCGGAAACCTACATGGAATATGGGGCAAATGCTATTTCTGTTTTGACTGATGTAATTTTTTTTAAAGGAAGTATAAAATATTTAAATGATATTGCACGATTTAAAACCGTTCCTCTTTTAAGAAAAGATTTTATAATCGACGAGTATCAAATTTACGAAGCTAAAGCAAACGGAGCTGATGCAATTTTATTAATTGCAGAATCTCTTTCAGCTAAACAAATAAATGAATTAACCTTTGCGGCAAAAGAAATAGGATTAGAAGTATTGCTTGAGCTTCATTCAATTGATCAAATTGAGAAAATTAATTTTAAGCAAAATAAAATAATTGGGATTAATAATCGTAATCTTAATTCTTTTAAAGTTGATTTAAATACTATAAATATAATTTCAAAATTTATTCCAGAAGAAAATATATTAGTCGCAGAAAGTGGAATAAAATCTAAGGATGACATTGATTTTATTAAACGAACTAGGGCAAGCTCAATTTTAGTTGGCGAACATTTGATGAAACATAACGATATTAAATCAAAACTACTTGAATTAAAAGAATGGTGCGAAGTTGAGAGTTAAAATTTGCGGAATTACAAATATTGAAGATGCATTATTAGTGCAGCAGCTTGGCGCAGACGCAATTGGATTCATCTTTTATAAAAAAAGTAAAAGATATATTTCTCCAGCCGCCGCTGAAATAATTTCAAAACATCTCTCTCCTTTTATTATGAAGGTTGGAGTATTTGTAAATGAATCTTTTGAACAAATAAATTCAATTTCGAATCAAGTAAAATTAAATACAGTTCAGCTTCATGGTGATGAGCCGCCGGAAATTATTAATAAAATTAATTTACCGATAATAAAAAGTTTTAGAATAAATAATGATTTTGATTTTTCAATATTAAAAAAATATAAAAAAGTTTTTTATTTATTAGATTCATTTCAGAAAGATGAATACGGCGGAAGCGGTAAAACTTTTAACTGGAATTTAATTCCTGAAGAATATAGAACTAGAATTATTTTATCAGGCGGAATTTCAATAGATAATATTGAAGAAGTTACAAATAAAATTAAGCCGGCTGCTATTGATGTTTCATCATCTTTAGAAGAATTTCCCGGTAAAAAAGACCACCAAAAGCTTAAACAATTTTTTGAAAAAGTTAACTTACTAAGGAATTACAAATGCTGATATTAATGAAATTGGACGCATCACGTTCATCAATAGAAAAAGTTAAAGATAAAATAGCTTTTAACAATTGCACTCCTCACGAAATTCCCGGTTCAATAAAATTAGCTATAGGAATTACAGGTCCGAGCGCAAAATTAATTGAAGAAGATTTTTTAAGTATGGAATCGGTGGAAGATGTTGTTCGAGTTACAAAGCCATACAAGTTAGTCAGCCGCGAAATGAAGCCGGAAGATACTATTATAAAAATTGACGACGTTTCATTTGGCGGAAAACAAATCGGAATAATTGCCGGTCCATGTTCCGTAGAAAGCCGCCAGCAAATTTTTGATATTGCCGGAGAGTTGAAAGAAATTGGAATTAGTTTATTACGCGCCGGCGCTTACAAGCCGCGCTCAAGCCCGTATTCGTTTCAAGGTTTAAAAGAAAAAGGATTGGAATATCTCGCGGAAGTTAAAAAAGAATTTAATATGAAAATTGTAACCGAAGCAAAAGACACTCAAACCCTTCCATTAATTTCTGAAGTAGCGGATATAATTCAAATCGGCGCGCGCAACATGCAAAACTTTTCGCTGCTTGAAGAAGTTGGGAAATTAAAAAATACTGTTTTGTTGAAAAGAGGTTTGGCGGCGACGATTGAAGATTTGCTGATGAGCGCTGAATATATTTTATCGCAAGGCAACTACAATGTTATTCTGTGTGAAAGAGGAATAAGAACTTTTGAAACACATACTAGAAATACTCTTGATTTAAATGCGGTTCCGGTTATTAAAAAACATTCGCATCTGCCAATCATAGTTGATCCTTCGCATGGAATTGGAATCTGGGATAAAGTAACTCCGATGGCTTTGGCTGCTGTTGCCTGCGGCGCCGATGGATTAATCGTTGAAGTTCACAACCATCCAGAGCAAGCTTTATCGGATGGCTTTCAATCGCTAACACCAAAGAACTTTAAAATATTATTAGATAAAATCGAACAAATAGCACCAATAGTTAATAAGAGAATTAATATTTATGCAAAACACAATTGAATATAATTATCCAGATAAACAAGGACGATTTGGGAAATACGGCGGGAAGTATGTTCCTGAAACTTTAATTACACCTTTGCAGGAATTGGAAGAAATTTATTTTTCATTAAAAGATGACAAAGAATTTCAAAAGGAACTTTTCGATTTAAATAAAGATTATACAGGCCGTCCTACTCCTTTAACATTTGCTGAAGGCTTAACTAAACATTATGGTAAAGCAAAAATCTATTTGAAACGGGAAGACCTTTGCCATACGGGGGCACATAAAATTAATAATGCGCTTGGACAAATTCTTTTAGCAAAAAGACTCGGCAAGAAAAGAATAATTGCTGAAACTGGCGCCGGACAACATGGAGTTGCAACCGCAACTGTCTGCGCTAAATTTGGTTTAAAATGTTTTGTCTATATGGGCGAAGTTGATATGGAGAGACAAAGTCCAAATGTTTTTAGAATGAAATTACTTGGCGCTGAAGTAATCCCGGTAACTTCCGGAAGCAAAACTTTGAAAGACGCAACTAACGAAGCCATCCGCGATTGGGTTACAAACGTAAAAAACACGCACTATATAATCGGCTCTGTTGTTGGTCCGCATCCGTATCCAAGGATGGTTAGAGATTTTCAATCTATTATTGGTAAAGAAACAAAAGAGCAGATAAAATATTTTGAAAATAAAAATCCTGATTACATTGTTGCGTGTGTCGGCGGCGGAAGCAATGCAATCGGAATTTTTTATCCTTTTATAAATGATGATGTAAAATTAATTGGAGTTGAAGCGGCGGGTTACGGAATAAAAACAAATAAGCATTGCGCAACGTTAACTCTCGGCAGAGAAGGAATATTTCAAGGTATGAAAACTTATCTACTGCAGAGCGATGAAGGACAAATTTCTGAAGTTCATTCAATTTCCGCCGGACTTGATTATCCCGGCGTGGGTCCCGAACACAGTTTTTTAAAAGATGAAATAAAAGCCGAATATTTTTCCGTAACGGATGACGAGTCTTTGGAAGCAACAAAACTGCTTTCAAAGAGTGAAGGTATTATTCCCGCTCTAGAGACAGCGCATGCAGTCGCTTACTTGAATTATTTAATACCTAAAACAAATAAAGATGAAATTGTTGTTGTTAATATCAGCGGGAGAGGTGATAAGGATTTGAATACATTAAGAGAAAAGATGAAATTATAATTATCGTAATATGCTGATTTTCCTTTCAGCATTCTTTACAAATTTTAAATCTAAAAATATTACAAGCAAATTTTAAGCATAGTGTTTTGAAAAGAATACAAAATCTTTTTAGGTTAACAGCTATTTATAAACCTCACCTAAATCCTCTCCTTATGAAGGAGAGGACTTTTGTACTAATTGGTTACGAAAGAATTTCACATTAACAAATATTAAATATGACGCTTCATTACAATAGAAAATCTGAAAAAGCAAATAGAAAAAAACTAAGAATTAAAAATGAAATGGTTATCAATGATATTGACAAAACTTTAGGCTTAATAAAGGAATACATTTCATCCAAAATTTAAACTCAAGAAAATTGAGAATATTTAATTAAGCGTCCCCCCTCTCCTTCATAAGGAGAGGGGCTAGGGGTGAGGTCAAGAAATTAAACTGAATGGTAAAATAAAAAATGTCGTCAATCTCAAACTACATATCCAAAAAAAATAACAACGGTGAAAAAGTTTTATCAATCTTTTTAACCAGCGGTTTTCCGGATAAAGATAATTTTTCAGAATTAGCTATTGAAGTTTTAAATTCCGGCGCCGACATGCTTGAAATTGGATTTCCTTTCAGCGATCCATTAGCTGATGGACCTACGATCCAGCAATCATCTCAAATATCTTTAGAAGCGGGAGTCAATCTAAAAAAAACTTTTAAATATGTTGAAGAAATAAGACGCAAGTCTGATAAGCCCATTATACTTATGGGATATGCTAATCCGGTTTTAAATTATGGACTTGAGAAGTTTGTAAGTGATTCAAAATCAGCAAAAGTTAATGGAATAATAATTCCTGATGTGCCGATTGATGAGTACGAAAATTTCTTCAACAAGTCTTTTAAAGATTTGGATGTTATCTTACTGGCAACCCCGACAACTTCCGATGAAAGATTAAAAAAAATTGACGATTTAAGTAACGGTTTTGTCTATTACGTTAGTATGACTGGAACAACTGGCAATCAAATCAAGCATGATGATTCAATCTTAACTCCAATAAAAAAAGCTTATTCTTTAATTAAAAAAAATAAAATGTTAATTGGATTCGGAATTTCTAATTCAGAAGATGTAAAAATGTTTTCACCTTACTGTTCCGGCGTAATTGTCGGCAGCGCAGTTATAAAATCTTTAATAAATGATGATAAAAATTATACAAATACATTAAAACTTATCAAAGAATTAAAAAGCGGTTTAAGTTTGTAGAGGATGAATACTTTCCTCATTATTTAAATCTCAAAGAATCAAATCAAAACGACCATTTTACTCTTGCGTAAATTGAACTTCCGTAATCTCCAAATTCGGTTAATGAATCCCCATGAAAATAAAGTGCAATTAAATATAAATCCCAATTAGTAAAAATAGAATAACTTACTGACGGGACGATTACATTAGATTTATCATTAGGATTAAATAAACCAAAAATTGATCCCCTAATTAGCGGGGTAATGTCATAAGAAAATTCTTGATAGATTGACCATGTTGCCGGAGTAAGCATACCAAGCTTCATAGCTTCCGAATAATAAAGTCCGGCGTACTTTTCCACTCCACTACTGTTATGTAGAATCTCAGTATGGATATAAAATGAATTTGTAAAAGTATAATCGCCTGAAACAACAAATGAAACCCTTGGCTTATTAAAAATTGATAGCGGCATGGTCCTCCAATTCTTTTGTAAGTATTCTGAAATTCCGGAAGCATATTCTGGTTTTTGGGAAACCAAAATTTCCCCTCTAAATCCGGCAGTTAAAATATCTCCTGACCATCCGCCGCCAAACAGCCAATGGTTTTCTTTTATTCCTGCAATTAAATTAAAATCATAATTCCAGGCATTTACTGACCATAACCCCGCAGCAATCCATCTTTTTTTTGTTTTGCCCGGTCGAATAGAAAGTTCAATTTTTGAAATTGGTCCCGTGTAATATTGAATTCTGAAAGCATCCACTCCGGGACGCTCTTCGTAATCAAAATCTAAAACATCTGATGGATTAAAAATATCAATAGGATTCCAAACCCAGCTTGTCCCCCATGCTATTCTTTGTCTGCCAATTGTAACTTCAACTTTATCTTTATTCCAATCAAACCAAAGTCTATCAATTTGACCGTACCCAATAGTTTTATTTTCATTCCAGACAGTCCAATCCAATTGGGTGAATTGATGATTGCTTTTTATCGAATTAATAAAATTAGGAATCTTCTCAACATTGCTTCCGTAAAAAGCCCTAAGCCGTAATTCCAAAGCGCCGGTAATTGATTGAGTAGGATACCATCTTGTATTTAATCTGAAGTGTAATAGATTATCAAAATTGTTTCCCGATTGATCGGGTAGTTTATAAGCGCTAACTAAATCTTTAATATATCCATTGTAGGAAAAATCAGATAATTGTGCATAACAGTTTAATACTGAAATAAATAGTATTAAGAAAAAGAGTTTAAGCTTCATTACAAAATTACTTTTCAAGAAAACTATTTTCCTGCGTTCGAAATTCATCATTTTTTATAATGCCGTCTAAAAGCGTAACTACTCTGTGCGCTCTTTTAATAACACGCGTATCATGGGTGGAAAAAATAAATGTCATTTCTAATTTATTATTCAAGTCTTCCATTAAATCTAAAAGCGATTCTGCTGTGTGGGAATCAAGATTTGCGGTTGGTTCATCAGCTAATATAAAAGACGGCTTGGATGCTAATGAGCGCGCCACGGCAACACGCTGCTGCTGCCCGCCGGAAAGCTCAGAAGGACGGCTGTCCATGCGGTCGCCAAGTTCAACGGCTTTTAATAATTCTACTGCTCTTTCTTCCCTTTCTTTTTTGGGAACTTTTTGAAGCAGCATAATAAACTCAACATTTTCTTTTGCTGTTAAGACTGGAATTAAATTATATGCTTGAAAAACAAAACCGATGTGATGTAATCTAAAATTAATTAGATCATCCGGTTTGTAAGTTGAAATATCGGTTTGGTCAACAATTATTTTTCCTGAAGTGGGCATATCCAACCCGCCAATCATGTTTAACAAAGTTGTTTTGCCCGAGCCGGAAGGTCCAACGATTGCGGTGAATTCTCCCTTTTCAATTTTTAAATTCACACCTCTTAGAGCTTCAACCGGAACAGCGGTTTCTTTATATATTTTTTTAACATCATATATTTCAATTAATGCCATTTTGAAAACTCCGCTAATTTTTTTTAATAAGTTCTAATAGCTTCTGAAGGATTTAATCTTATTGCTTTTACTGCAGGATATATCGCTGAAAATATTGCGGTGATAATTATCATTATTGTAAGCGTAACATAATTATTAAACGGCAATGAGGGATAAAGCATAGAACTAATACCGTAACTTGATAATCCCTGAGCAAATAATGAAAGATCAATCCCTCTGCTTGAAAAATAAAAAACTGTAATCGTTCCTAAAGCTATTCCCAAAATGCCTCCCGTTATTGAAAGCAAAATTGTTTCTATGATAATAAGAATAAACAATCGTATTCTTTTCATTCCGACAGCCATTAACACACCAAGCTCTCTAACGCGGTCTAAGACAGACATAAGCATTGTGTTTGTTATACCAAACAATAATGCGAATAGTATTATTCCCAAAAAAATATTTAACTCAAGGTCCAATGTTTTATATGAAAAGCTTAATTCCGGAGCTAGGGTTTCCCAGCTTTGAACATCAAGCATTGGGAATTTTTGCTTTAAATTATTTAAGACTTGATTCAATACTTGAGTTGATGAAACCCTGATAGCAATTTCGTGAATTACATTTTCACTATTCATTATTTTGAAAAGATCTTTTTGCTTTACAAAAACATTTGATGCGTCAAAGTTTGAAGATTCGGTTTTAAAAATTCCAGCAATCCTAAACGCGGCATAGTTCAAACTGCCGTCTAATGCTTGAAAACTTAATATTATTTTTGAATGCAGTTTTAGCCCAAGCTTTTCAGCCAGCTTGCTGCCGACAACAATTTGGTTTTTTTTATCTTCCCCTAAGTAACTTCCATTTTTGATTTGGCTATGAATGCTGGTTATTTTTTCTTCTTGATTCGGAACAATTCCGGTAATAATCACCCCCCATGAGGAAGCAGCCGAAGAAGCCATTCCTTCAATTAAAGTGCGGGTGGAAAATGATTTAATATTTGGAATTCTTTTAATTTCAGATTCAATTTCATTTCCATTGTGAATAAAATTTTCAATTAATTTTTCTTTTTGAAATGCTTTGCTATGAATTTGAATGTGGCTAAGATTTCTATTAATGGCCGAGTTTACTGTTGAGTCCCACATTCCATACATAGCTGCAGCCGCAAACAACCCAGCCCATAACCCTAGTGCAATTGCAATTAAAATTATTATACTTCTTTTTTTATTTCGCCAAACATTTTTCCACGCAAGTGAAATGAGCATTTACTACTTCTCCTTTTAATTTCTTATTGCATCGATAGGAGATAATTTCCTAATATATAAAAACGGGTAAAGCGCAGATAAAAGAGTAATTGCAAGTACCGTCCAAGCCTGGGCTACAAACATTCCAATATTAATTGCAAACGGCATAATTGGTTCCAGACCGAACGCAAGATATACTTGAGCTGTATCGCCTGTTAGGTGAATTGGATTATAAAACATATAAACTAAAATTGGAATGCTTACTATTATTCCAGCCATTATCCCGATGAATGAAATGAAAACTGTTTCAATTGTAGTAACAAAAACCAATTTCCATTTTTTCATTCCTACAGAAATTAATATGCCGAACTCTTTTGATCTTTCAGATGTCATCATCATTATTGTCCCAAAAATTCCAAAGCCGATTACGATATAAAGTATGCCCAGCATTATTATTCCCCCGGCATTATCAACTTGAATTGACTGAACTAACTCCGGCATTAACTCAGACCATTTCATTACTTCATATTTATTATCATAAAATATTTTTTTAACGCTGCTTGTTACTTCGTCAAGATGGGATTGCTTATCAATCATCAATACAACCGAAGTTATTCTATTAGGGGCGGAGAATAACCATTGAACATATTTTAAACTAAGATATACCGTAGCATTATTTAAATCGGGAATGGGAATTTTAACAATTCCAATTATTGGCGCTTGTGCGGCGGCGGTTACGCCATGATAACCTTGCCCGTATAAAACTAAGCTGTCGCCAACTTCAACTTTTAAAATCTTTGATAGACCCTCCGATATTAACATCCCTTTAGAAGAATCATTTAAATAAGAACCCTTTACTAATTTATCTTTCAGCTTTGTCATGCTGTTTTCTTTTTCAGGATCAATCCCAATTACTGGCGTAACTTTGGCGCTGCTGCCATAAGAAATAAGCATGTATGATTCAATCCGCGATAGAACGCTAGTAACATTTTGAATTTTATTTAATTCATTAAAATTTTCATTTGAGATAATCAGGCTTTTGTCTAAAGACCTTTTATCCCAGTATCCTTTTTCATGAACCTGAAGAAAACCAGTGTACAAACTAACTGAAGAGTTAATCATATAATTGTAAGAGCCTTGCTGCAAAGACCTCATTACAAGAGCTAACAAAACTGCAAAGAATACTGAAGCAGCGGCAATTAAAGTCCGCTTTTTATTTCTCCATAAATTCCGCCACGCCAACTGAAAATACATTGCCATTATTTTTACCTAACGCGCTTCATATTTTGTTCAGAAAAGAAAGACTGACTGACATCATTATTGAAGTCTATTTTTTCATATTGAAGGATTGTTTTATGCCCCGGCTCGTCGTTGGGAATCATTTCCCAATGAGAAAAAACTATTCTGTCATCCATTTTTTTTGGTTCAGAACCAATAAACGTTTTAACTGCATCGCCATATTCATCGTAGTAATCAGCTTTTTTTTCGAGATAATTATCTTTAGTAATCCACATAATAATTTTATCCCACACTACGCCGGCATCTGGTTTGGGTTTCAATTGTATTTTCCAGCAATCATAATCATCAAGTTTTTCTTCTCCGAGAAGAGTATGAGTATAATCCTGAACGATAGAAGATTCTTTAACGAGATCATCATTTGTAAAATCAGAACCCATCCATGATTGCAGCATCATTGAAGGCGGAATCTTAATGATTTTTTGCGCAGAAGGAATCCAGTTCCAAACTTCATTTTTCCTTTTAAAGTAACCGTCCCTTTATCGCGTGCCGGCTCAGTTATAAAAATTAAAGAATAGTCCGGTTCAAGCGCCCAGATTTTCATTCCCATCGTTCGCTTCCATTCAGGTTTTATGATTGTCATTTTCATTTCCGAATAGCTACTGTTTGCCCGCATGTGCCTATCTGCTTTTTGGACAATTTCTTTAGCATTTTGAGCGAAGCTTGTTGTTACTATTAAAATTATTAAGATTAATATTTTTTTCATTTGATTCCTCGATATTTATTTACAATACTTTTCGATTAAATAAATTTGCATTTCATCAATGGGAAATTTCTTCGGCGCTGCAACATAATTTAGCGCGATGCCATCCAATTGACTACCTAAAGAGAATGCGTCGGTGGTTGGATTTTTAGAACCTATCTGCTTGAATAATTCAGCCATAACAAGAATTGCTTCTTCCCTGAATTTTGTTATTGTAGCGCCAATATTTTTTTGCACTTCAGGCTGAAGTATCAATGAAATAAATAAATTCCAGTAGGCAGTGTTTGTCTTAATATGTTCAAACGACAGCTCAATCATTTGCTTCAATTGTTCTTTCGGAGTTAATTTCAATTCCTGGAACATCATTAATTGCATTATCGCTTCCATGCCTTCTTTAATAATTGTCTTCAACATTTCATCTTTACTTTTGAAATAATTATACATAAGCCCTTTCGATATCCCAGCTTTTGCCGCTATGCTGCTGACAGAAGAATTATGATATCCGTTCTTAGCAAAAATTTCTAATGCGGCGTCTATTATTTTCTGCTTGCTGCTTTGTCTTATATTTTCAAATTGTTCTTTTGTTCTCGGTGCCATATTGTTTCTACTTCTATTTTTTGATTGACCGTTCGTTCAAACATAAATATATTTTTTTTAGATATCAAATAATTCAGGAAATATTTTTAAATAATTTTTAGAATAGCGTTGAAATGTGATTTAAATTATCACTATGTGTATTAAAATAGAAGGTTGACTATAACTAAATAAGGACTTTCTTAAAAAATCTTCTGAAGTTTTTAAATTTTGTTTTTGATTGCATATTCATTTTTTGTAAAATTGTGAAACAATTCTGACCAATTTTATGACCTATTAAAAGGTGTTTAATAGTAAACAACTTTAATATTTAACAATTACATCTATTACATTACCCCGCATGAAAGACTTATTCTCAAAAAAGTATGAATTAAATTCAACGAATATAGAAAAGCATGCCCCGGAATTACCGGGAGTTATAATTCTGTATAATAAAAATGGAATTATAGATCATCTTGCTATCGCAAATGACAGTTTAAAATCCGCTCTATTTGAACATTTAGGAGGAGAATCAGCAGTCTCTTTTACTTTTAGAATTGTAAAAGTAGACGTTTAATTTTCGGTTCAATTGGACGTTTAAGGTATTATTAAATTTCGCAAACTTGATGGAAGTAATACACACATCATGTTGTGCATTAGTTTGGTTTACAATAAGTTAAATTTAATTATTGAAACTAATATTGTTTTAAATTTAAAGTTGCTTTCTTCTCGCTTCCCATTTGTGAGTCAATACATTCCAATTTTTTCTCAATTAAATTATTTTTATTGAAACAATTCTTGAAATAAAAAACCCAAACAAAGGAGATAAAATGAAATTAGGTTTTATTGGTTTAGGAATTATGGGAAATAGGATGGCTATGAATTTAGTCAAGAATAATTATGATTTAACAGTTTACAACAGAACAAAGTCCAAAGCTGATGCATTAATTAAAGCTGGAGCTAAATGGGCAGACACTCCCGCAGATGCTGCAAAAGACGTAGACATATTATTTACAATGCTTGGAGACCCGACAGCTGTTCAAGATACAGCGTTAGGTGAAAATGGTTTATTATCATCGCTAAAGAAAAATTCTTTATGGGTTGACTGCAGCACAGTAAATCCCTCCTTCTCAAAAGAGATGAACAGCAAAGCCAAAGAAAAAGGAATTAGATTCATGGATGCCCCGGTAAGCGGTACAAGAATGCCTGCAGAAAAAGGAGAATTGGCTTTTTATGTAGGCGGTGAAGAAAAAGATTTGAAAGAAGTCGAGCCGCTTTTGAAAATAATGGGAAAAGCAATTCACCACATGGGTGAAGCCGGAATGGGAACGTCAATTAAAATGGTTGTTAACTTAATGCTCGGAGTTAACATGGCAGCTTTTTCCGAAGCCATTAAGCTGGGACAAAAATTAGGGCTACGGAAAGAAAAACTTTTTGATATCATGATTGGTGGAATTTCTGTTCCACCTTTCATGTCATACAAAAGGAACAAGCTGGAAACAGATAAATACGATCCGGACTTCCCTCTCCGCTGGATGCTTAAGGATTTACAGCTTGATCAAAAAACTGCGGACGAATGTAATATTGATTTGCCTATTACGAAATCCGCCAGCAATGTTTATACAGAAGCTTTAAAAAAGGGATTTGGTGATTTGGATTTTTCTGCTGTTTATAAATTTGTGGGTGAAAATCAATAGCACATTGACAACACAAATTTAAAAATTGTACTTTGAAAGATATTAATTATCTAAAGATATCAACACAAATAGAATGACATTTCTGAAAATAATATTCCCTTTTAGAAAAGGGGGTTAGCGGGTTGTCTAATATATTAATACAACTAATATTTTAAAATTATTAAACTGAAATTAACAACCCCCTCTTTTCCCCCTTTATTAACGGGGATTTCATGAGAGTTATTAACAATAAATTTTTCATGCTTTCACTTTAACAATCATTTCAACTTCAACAGCAGCGTTTAACGGAAGCCCGTTTACACCCACTGCGACTCGAGCGTGTTTTCCTTTTTCGCCAAAAATTTTCCCAATTAATTCTGAAGCGCCGTTTGCAACTTTGGGTTGATCTGCATAACCATCAATATTATTAACAAAAACTGTAAGCTTAACAACTCTTTCTATTTTATTTAAATCGCCAGCTACGCCTTTAATCGCAGCAAGGCAATTCAAAGCGCAAATCTCTGCCGCCTTTTGTCCCTCTTGCAAAGTTAAATCACCGCCGACTTTTCCTTTATATTTTAACTCTCCTTTAATGAAGGGGATCTGTCCCGCGGTAAAAACTAAATCTCCAACCGTTAAAGCAGGAATATATGCAGCAACGGGTTTAGCAACTTCAGGTAATTCAAATCCAAGTTCTTTAATTTTTTCTTCAATCATATTATATCTCCTTTTATTTACTCGAATCATTTTTAGTTATCTTTCTTTTTTGTAAAATTTATTTTCAAATATACCAAATTAATTAATTGGTCTTAAGTCTTCACTTTGGGAAGATTTAGATGGGCTTTTAGATAAGGAAAACTTAAATGATAGAAAATAATTTTAATGAGTTAGTAGATATTATAAAAAGATTGCGCATTGAATGTCCTTGGGATAGAGAACAGACCAACGAATCCATAAAATCTGCAACCATTGAAGAAGCCTATGAAGTTGTTGAGGCAATTGATAATAAAAATTATAACGAACTGAAAAAAGAATTAGGCGATCTTCTGCTGCACGTAGTTTTTCATTCAATTATGGCTGAAGAAAAAAAGGAATTTAAATTAGAAGATGTGATTGAATCAATTAAAGAAAAATTAATCCGCCGGCATCCGCACGTTTTTGGAAATACTGTTGTTGAAGATTCTTCAGATGTAAAACGAAATTGGGAAACTATAAAATTAAGCGAGGGCAGAAATTCTTTACTGGAAGGCGTTCCTAATAATCTGCCGGCATTGCAGAGGGCTCACAGACTTCAGGAAAAAGCGGCTAAGGTTGGTTTTGATTGGGAGACGAAAGAAGACGTTTGGAAAAAAGTAATTGAGGAAATTGAAGAGATGCACGAGGAAGAAATCAAAATTCAAGCCTTGACTTCTGGCAGGCAGCAGTCAAAGGTTAAAAATGAAGTTAGAGAAGAATTAGAGAATGAAATTGGCGATGTATTTTTTGCGCTTGCTAATTACTCAAGATTCCTCGGAATCAATCCGGAATACGCTTTACGAAAAACAAACAAAAAATTTATTAACAGATTTATGTACATAGAAAAAAAGATTTCAGAATCGGGGAGAAAAATTAATGAATCAAATCTTGAAGAGATGGATAAATACTGGAACGAAAGTAAAAATGCTTTAGATAATTAACGCCAGGGAAAATGGGATGTTGTAGTATTGGAATGGAGTTAGAATTTCAGACTACCCCATCATTCCCCTTCTCCAATTCTCAAATTCTCTAAATTCCCAATCTTCAAAGCTCCTCATTGCTTCTAAATTTTTCATAGGCGTCAATAATATCTTTAACCAACTTATGCCTTACAACATCTGATTTATCAAAATAAACAAAACCAACGCCGGTAATATTTTTTAAAATTTCCTTCGCTTGAACAAGTCCGCTTACACTTTTAGAAGGCAGATCAATTTGAGTAATATCGCCTGTTATAATTGCTCTGGAATTTGCGCCCAGTCTGGTTAAAAACATTTTCATTTGAGTGTCGGTTGCATTCTGCGCTTCATCCAAAATAACATAGGCATTATTTAAAGTTCTTCCGCGCATATAAGCGAGCGGAACAATTTCTATTATTCTTTTTTCAATGTAGCCCTTTAATTTTTCCGAAGGCATCATATCGTCCAAAGCATCATACAAGGGACGAAGATACGGATCAATTTTCTCTCGAAAATCCCCGGGTAAAAATCCTAGGCTCTCACCCGCTTCCACGGCGGGGCGCGCTAAAACGATACGATTAACTATTCCTTTTTTTAAAGCGGAAACAGCTAACGCAACGGCAAGATAAGTTTTGCCGGTTCCCGCGGGACCAATAGCAAAACAAATATCATTTTTCATAGCAGTTTCAATGTACTGCTGCTGCCCTGAAGTTTTAGTTTTTATTGCATCATTTTTTGTATAAAGAATAATTGAATCAATTTCTTTTTCGCCGACAATTTCTTTTCCCTGAATTGATAAATCTAAAATTGTTTCTACATCGGAAACTTTAATAGAGCCTTTAGTATTTAACACATAAGCCATTTCTTTAAAAACTTTTTCGACGGTTTCTACTTCTTGAGGCACGCCTTTTATAATTACATTATCGCCGCGCACGGTAATTGAAGTATTAAACCTGTCCTCCACCAACTTTAAATTTCCATCGTTAACGCCTAATAAATTCATCATATCAACATTATCGAGACTCATTCTTTTTTCAATCGCGGTCATTACAATCCTTTTTTAATTACATACTTAATTATTTATTCTTCTTTAAATAAAAAAACCCTCAACATAAAAATGATGAGGGTATTCTGAAAATAAATATAGAACATACGAGCAGAACAAAATAAATTATTGAACTGGAGCAGGTTTATAATTTGTTCTTAATTTTTCGTATTTAGTTTTTTCTTCTTCAGTTAATTGAGGAACGGTAAATACTTGTTTAGGATAAATTAAATCAGGGTTTTTAATTTTATCTTTGTTAGCCTTGTAAATATTTGGCCAAGCAAAACCATTGCCATAAAATTCATTTTTCTTAGCTATTTTCCAGAGATAATCTCCCTTTACAACTGTATATTCTTGGTCGGTAGGCTCTTCAACCCAGCCATCCATAGAACTTTGCATGTTATTGTGAACTTTATCAAAAAATTCTGGTAAAGCGCTAATCTTATTCATTTTTAAAGCGTTAAGATCTTTTTGTCTGTCAGCTTTAGGACCTTCTTTTCTATTTACTTTTCCGCCTAATTCAGCGACTGCTTTTCTAAAATTATCAACGTCAGCTTTTGTTGCGCCAACTATTGCGTAAAGCTCATTCATGCAATCTTCATAACTTTGCATTTCGGTAGATTTCATTTTATCAATGTCATCTTGCAAAGATTGAATTTCTTGTTGAAGAGAAGTTTTCTGTTCGTTCAAACGATTCATTTCATTTTGCCATTCATCTTCAGTCATTTCTGTATCTTGTGCAATAACAGCAACAGAAAAAAGAAGCATGAGCGCGAAAATACTAATTACATATTTAGTTAATTTCATAGATTTTCCTCCAAATTCATGTTTAATAATTAATTTCAATAATTGATGGGTTATTTGGGTAATTTATCTAAATTAGCCCGCGCTTCTTCTTTGTCCTTATTGCATTGTTGAAGCTTTGCATTTTTTTCTGCCATATCCTTTTCCAGAGATGCACGCTGGTCTTTTAAGGAATTTGCCTGATCTTGCAATGAATTAACTTCAGATTTTAAGTCATTCATTTGCTGCATCATTTCTTCGTCCACTCCGCCGCAACCGCTCATTAGTGCAACTGACGCCGCAACTGTAGCGATAAATAGAGTATTTCGAACTGATTTTACTATTTTCATATGGGAACCTCCGCTTATATTAGTTAATTTAGATTGTTAAATATAGTGCTTAGTTATCAATAAAAAAACTTATAATGTTCTTATTTATAATCGTTTATAAAAATAGGTACTAATTTAATGCACTACAATAACAAATTTAGATTATAAGTTCAAGCAATCGTAAATAATGGTTAGGTTATATTTGCGCTAAATTACACCTATTATATTAGCCTTTTTTCCACAAAACTTGTGTATGAGTTGCCTGCTATTATTATATGATCAAAAATTGGGATGTCTAAAATTTTTCCCGCTTCAACTATTTTTTTTGTAATTAAAATATCTTCATTACTTGGCTCCGGATTTTCGCTGGGATGATTATGCAGCAGTATTATGCTGGCTGATGAATTCTCAATTGCGGCTTTAAAAATTTCTCTCGGATGCACAACGCTTGAGTTTAAATTTCCAACCGAAATAGTTTCATATTTTATAATTTTGTTTGCGGAATTTAGACAAACAATCATAAACTCTTCTTTCAACTTATCGCGCATTAAAGGAATAAAAATATCAGCAACATCCTGGGGAGAAGTAATTTTTTTTGATGAATGCCATTTTGTTTGCGATTGTATCCTTCGGCTAATCTCAAAAGCAGCAAGCAGAGTTGCTGCTTTGTCCTTCCCGATTCCGCTGGTTTTTAAAAGATCATTTAAATTTTTTAAAGCCAGCATCGCCAAATTTTTATTTTGAATGATTAAATCATTGGCTATTGAAATTACAGTTTGACCTTTTTTACCAGTGCGTAATAATATTGCTAATAACTCCGCGTCGGTTAAATTTTGCGCCCCTCGTATAGTAAGTTTTTCGCGGGGTCTATCGTCCAAAGGTAAATCTTTTACGGTTGAAATTTTTTCCTCTAATTTATTTAATTATTTGTTTTAAATTTATCTATTAATTCAAATAAACCGTTGTTGTATTTAAGAATATTTAAATAGCGATTAATTCTATTTTCGTCAAATGAAATATTATTGTGGTAACCAACTGAAGTAAAACCTGATTCCATTTTAGTAATTATTGCTTCGCGTGAGATAAAAGTTCCCCGTAAAAGATTGAGCAAATAATTTGCCGTATCATATCCGTAGCAAATATTTCTATTCATATCTTTTTTAGTTTGACTTAAAAAACTTTTGCTGAAATCTTGAAAATCAGGATTATTAAAATCAAAGTAATAATCCGACGTGAAAGTTATTTTATTTCCCAACTCCGGCGAAGCGTCAAAGCCGGTTGATAAAAACCAATCCTGGTTTCCATAAATTGAAGTATAAACGCCATCAATTGCAAGCTCCGATAAAATAACTGTGGCGTCAATTTTATCCGCCAAAGGAATATAAATTGCTTCAAAATCATTTTTATAATTAGAAATATTTTTTACCTGAGTTGAAATATCAAAACTATTGCTTTTATAAGTTTCGCTTACAATAATTTCTCCGCCTAATCTTTTAAATTCAGTTTTAAATGATCCGCTCAATATCGGCGAGTAGCCATCAATTGAATTCAGCACGGCTATCTTTCTAATATTTTCCACGAAGAAAATATACTGCGCCATAATTTTTCCTCGATTATCCAATGATGGATTTGCCTGAAAAAAATTTTCACTTAACCGCGTTAAATCGTTATCTGTGGCTGTCGGCGAGATGATTGGGATATTTGAGTCTTCAAAAACATTTAAAACTTGCCTCACTTCCTCGCTGTATATCGGACCAATAATAGCTTTTAACTGCGGAATATATTCAACTTCTTTTTTAATCTGATTAATTTTTTCCGCATCCATTCCAGTATTTAAAATTAACAAGCCGATTTTTTTTTCTCTATCTTTGTTGAATTCAGAAACCGCAAATTTAATTCCCTCTAAAATTTCCTTCGCTATAGCGGATTCATCGCCGGTTACATTTTCGCCATTTAATGGAAGTAGAACGCCTATAATACTATTTGATGAATTTTCAGTTTGAAGCGAGTTTAAATTTTCATTTATAATTTTAGCTTCTTCGCTTTCTTCGGATGAAGGATAATCTCTAATTATTCTTTCAATTATTTTTTTTGATTCAGAAATATTTCCTTCTTTTAAATACACTTTGGTAAGCATTAAAAGTAAAAATGATTTTAACTCATCTTTTTTTACATCATTAATAATTTGATTTAACTGAAATGAATTTAAATAATTTGAGCCAACTTGTGCGGCAATATTTTTTGCGTAGCCTGTATAAAATTGTTCCGATGAGTCTGCTATAATTTTCACGCATTCTTTTAAAACATTCAAATAATTTTTTTGCAAATAAAATATTTTAATTAACCCCGACCTTGCTTCATTTAAATATTTGCTTTCAGGATATTCTGCTATAAAATCATCTAAAACATCATAGGCTTCTTCAAACTGTTCAAGCTTAATTAGCGTTTTTGCTTTAAACAATTTTGCTAATGTGGTTTTGGAATTATTTGTTTCTTCTAAAATTGAATTAAATAAATCCAACGCTCGTTTATACTCAAGAGCCTCAAATAAATTTACAGCTTGCTTAAATTTTAAATTATTGTTTTCGTTAGATGTTTTTTGCGGAAAGGAAACTGAAAGCAGCAGCAGCGTTATAAATAATATTTTTTTAACCATCGGAAACCATATTTTTCTTTAGCATTTTGGATGCATTCTTTTTCCCTTCCAATGCAAATTTATTTGCGGGGTCAAGTTTTAACGCCACGTCAAAATAATTTACGGCGTCTTTAACTTTTAAATTTTTTAAACATGCTTCAGCCAGCTTGGTGTAATCTTCAGACGAAACATTTTCAATAGATTCAATAAATTTTAAAAATTGCTTTTCCGCTTTTAAATAATCGCCATGCTTTAAATAAATCATCCCGGCAAGTTGTAATAATTTTGGTTCCTTTGTATTAAGCTTTATTGCTTTTTCAACCGGGCTTACTGCATGAGCGTACATACCTAAGTTGAAATAGCATTCGGCATAAATAAAATTTAGCTCCCAAAAATTTGCATAAAGAGCTTCAGTTTTTTTGGCAAACTTTAAAGCGTTTTCAAAATTGTTTAGCTTAACTTCAATCTTAGCAATATATAAATTCGCTTCGTGCAACAGCTCTGATTGTTTTTCTTTTGCAGTGAAATTTAAAAAATTAATTTTTGAAATTTCAAATTCTGAAAGCATGTAATGTGAGTACCCAAGGAAAAAAGAAACCATCGGTTCCTCTTCGGGTAAAATATAACTCAGCGCTTCAATCGCTTCGTTCCATTTTGAATTTCTTAATAAATATTGTCCGAGAAATAATCTTATCTCTTTATCTTCAGGATTTTTTTCAACCAGCGATTGTAATATTTCAATTCCCGGTTGAATATTTCCAAGCGATTCATATAAATCGGCAAGATCAAAATAGACTTCCACTAAATCAGGATTATCATTTAAAATTAAATGATAAATTTGAACGGCGTGAAGCAGCTTGCCCTGCGCTTCAAATTCGCGCGCAGTTTTTATTCTATGCTGAAGTTGAAAAATTGGATCCAAAATTTATTCCCATTCTATTGTTGAAGGAGGTTTTGAACTAATATCATAAACAACGCGGTTTATGCCGCGCACTTTGTTTATAATTTTGTTAGAAACGCCCGATAAAAATTCATGATCAAAATTAAACCAATCCGCGGTCATTCCATCCACGGAAGTTACGGCTCTAAGCGCAAGCACATTTTCATAAGTCCTAAAATCGCCCATAACGCCCACAGAATTTACTGAAAGCAGCACGGCAAAAGCCTGCCATATTTTATTATAAAGATTTGCATTTTTAATTTCTTGAATAAAAATATCGTCAGCTTCTCTAAGAATGTCAAGTTTGCTTTTATTTACATCACCTAAAATGCGTACCGCTAAACCGGGACCCGGAAATGGATGCCGCTGAATAAAATCTTCGGGAATGTTTAACTCCCTTCCCACATTTCTTACTTCATCTTTAAATAATTCTCTAAATGGTTCGATTAATTTTAAGTTCATTTTCTCGGGAAGCCCGCCCACGTTATGATGAGTCTTAATTGTAGCAGAAGCTCCCTTCACTGAAACAGATTCTATTACGTCAGGGTAAAGCGTTCCCTGAACTAAAAATTTTGCGTCTTCAAATTTATCAGCCTGCTCTTCAAAAACTTCTATAAATGCGGCGCCGATTATTTTTCTTTTTTGCTCGGGCTCAACTACGCCTTCTAAATTTTTTAAGAATTTTTCTGATGCGTCAATATGTATGATTTGCAAATTAAATTTATTCTTAAACATTTCTTCAATTAATTTGCTTTCATTTTTTCGCATCAATCCGGTATCGATGTGAATGCAAATTAAATTTTTGCCAATTGCCTTTTCAACCAAAACAGCGGCAACGGTAGAATCAACGCCCCCGCTAAGAGCGCAAATAACTTTACTATTTCCGGCGATGTATTTAATTTTTGAAATACTATCTTCAATAAAATTTTGAGGCGTCCAATCGCCATTGCATTCGCAGATATCAAATAAAAAATTATTAATTATTTTTGCGCCTTCTTCAGTATGATAAACTTCGGGATGAAATTGAACGCCGAATAATTTTTCATTTTCATTTTCAATTGCACAAAATGGGGAATGGTTTGAATCTCCAATTACATTAAATCCCGTAGGAATTTTTGAAACAAGATCGCCATGGCTCATCCAAACTGTGGATTCTTTTTTTACTCCTTTGAATAGTTTTGATTTTTCAGAAACCTTTAATGTAGCTTTTCCATATTCTCTATCTTTTGCCGGCTCAACATTTCCGTCAAGATTTTTGCAAAGCCATTGCAGCCCGTAGCATATAGCTAAAATCGGAATTTTAAGTTTTAAAATTTCTTTATTTAGATTTGGAGCGCCGCTATCGTAAACGCTCATCGGTCCACCGGATAGAATAATTCCAACCGGATTTATTTCATTTATCTGTTCAATTGAGATTGTATGCGGATGAATTTCGGAATAGACTTTAGCTTCTCTTATGCGCCGCGTAATTAGCTGCGTAAATTGCGAGCCGAAGTCTATTATTAAAATAGTTTGTTTGTGCATTTAATTTTTCTTCTAACTGAAAAACTATTCGCCTAATTTCTTAATGAAAATTGGGTTCATAATTTTAAAACGTATTATCAAATATTTTTATCTGCTTAAAAATGTTATTTAAATATTTAGGCTTGTTGAGTTTACATTCCCATATTCTAATTACAGTCAAACCTTCGTCCGCGAGAAATTTTGCAACAACTTTATCTCGTTTTTTATTTCTACCAATTTTTTTTCTCCAATATTCTTCATTTGTTTTTGGTTTAGTATTTCGGCAGCTATGCCCATGCCAGAAGCAGCCGTCAACAAACACCGCAATTTTATTTTTGGGAAAAACGAAATCCGGTTTGCCAAATAAATTACTGTTTCTTCTCCAACCGGTAATTTTATTTTCTCTAAAATATTGAACTAATTTTAATTCAGTTGATTTATTAAATTTAGATTTTACCTGGGTCATGATACGGCTTCGTTCAGCCTTTGTAAAAGTATCAGCCATTTTTTTAATTACATTTATCGATGATTTTTATTAATCTAAATAAATAATATTCATAACCTGTCATCAAAAAAAATTCGCAAACTTATTAAAATGAAAAGAAGGGTAGAATTTATTAACAGTACGTAATTTTGAAAAATTACACTTCATGTTTATTCGTCATATAAAATTTCGCACTCTTGTGAAATTTCAGCGGCGCTTATTGATGATATAATATATGGAAGGAGTTTTAAAATTACCGCTTTGACTAAATTTATAGGAACAGCGTTGCCTGCTTGTTTTCTTGCTTGCGCTTCGTTATTTATAATTTTATACCAGTCGGGAAAACCCTGCAGCCTAAACATTTCCCTCGTCGTTAATCTTCTTTCACCGTTAACTAAAAGATAATTGTATGAAGCCCTTGCTCTAAGCGCGCATGAATAGGGATAAGAGCTTATATTTCCAGATTTATTCTCATGCCATATTGAAGGTTGATGTGCAGATGTATGAACAGCTTTGCGTTTATCTTTAATATAATCAGAAGCGTAATATTTCTTATCAACTTTAATTTCTAATATCTCGCTAAGAGGTTTAAATTGCTTTTGGGGAGATGGAAAAGAAAACAAAAAAGGTTCTTTGCAACCGGTTAGAATAATTCTTTCTCTTTTTTGCGGCAGCCCAAAATCTAAAGCATTCAATACAGAATATTGGACGAAATATCCTAAATCTCTTAGAGTTTTAATTATAACTTTTAAAGTGTTCCCTTTATCATGCCCGACTAATTGCTTAACATTTTCTAATATAAAAAAATTAGGTTTTTTGCTTTTTAATATATTAGCAATATGAAAAAAAAGAGTTCCTCTTATATCATCAAAGCCTTTCATTTCACCAATTATACTAAACGGTTGGCACGGAAAACCGGCGAATAAAATATCGTGGCGGGGGATTTCTTCAGGGTTAATTTCGGTTACGTTTCCAAAAGGTCTTTCGCCAAAATTCAACTCATAGGAATCCTGGCAATATTTATCAATGTCCGATGAGAAAACACATTGGGGAATTATTTCAATTTCACTGCATGCTTCTTCCATGGCAACTCTAAAACCGCCTATGCCGCAAAACAAATCAATATACTTTATCGTTTCCATCTAATTACAGTTTACTAATCGTAAATTTATTCCCAATTATTAAAATATTTTTCTCCCCCCAAAAAAAAGTTTTAAAAGAAATTATTGCCCCACCAACTCTTTGTAAGCTTTGCTGTCAATCAGATCATCAAGTTCGGATAAGTCATTAATTTCAACTTTAATCATCCAGCCCAGCGCATAGGGATCGCTGTTTATAAGCTCAGGATTGTCGCCAAGATTTTTATTAATCTCCACAATCTTACCATTACAAGGCGCATAAAGATCGCTTACTGTTTTAACGGCTTCAATTGTTCCGAATGTATCGCCTTTTTTTATTTCTTTTAGATTCGGATCGATGTCAACAAAAACAACATCGCCTAATTCTCCTTGCGCATATTCGGTAATTCCAATAGTGCCGGTATTGCCGTCAATTGAAATCCATTCGT
Organism: uncultured Bacteroidota bacterium; assembly: GCA_963782985.1. GTDB lineage: Bacteria > Bacteroidota > Ignavibacteria > Ignavibacteriales > Ignavibacteriaceae > CAVSWT01. The sequence goes on along the minus strand of CAWALU010000006.1, from coordinate 337,728 downwards.
GGTCTTTTGTATATTTTATGTTATCCGGAAATCTCATTTACTACCTCAATAAATATTTATTTAAAATAATTTTAATTATCAATCTTCAAAGTTAAAATGTTCAAGAAAACCAGTATCGAAGTTGCCGCTTAAAAAACGCGGGTCTTCCAAAACTTTTAATTGAAAAGGAATTGTAGTTTTAACTCCTTCAATTGTAAATTCCTCCAAAGCCCTTCTGCCGCGGGCAATAGCGTGTGAGCGATTTTTTCCCCACACAATTAATTTTGCAAGCAGAGAATCATAAAAAGGCGGAATAGTGTAAGAGTTATAAATATGAGAATCCACGCGCACTCCAAATCCTCCCGGAAAATGAAGCGATTCTATTTTGCCGGGCGATGGACGAAAATTATTTTGCGGATCTTCCGCGTTTATTCTAAACTCAATACTATGACCTTGCGGTTTGCCGGGAAGCGTTTCAATTTTTTCACCCGCCGCCACTAAAATTTGCTGACGAATTAAATCAACGCTATAAACAAATTCAGTTACAGGATGTTCAACTTGAATTCGTGTATTCATTTCCATAAAATAAAAATTCTTATGCTTGTCAAATAAAAACTCAATTGTTCCTGCGCCTTCATAATTAACAGCTTTAGCTCCAAGGATTGCCGTTTCACCCATTTTATTTCTTATTTCTTCAGTGATGGCAGGCGATGGTGATTCTTCTATAAGTTTTTGGTGTCTGCGCTGAACAGAACAATCGCGCTCGCCGTAATGATAAACGTTTCCAAAAGTATCGCCTAAAACTTGAATTTCAACGTGTCGCGGATTTTCAATATACTTTTCAATATAAACGTCGGCATTTCCAAATGCCGCTTCAGCTTCATTACGCGCCGTTTGAAAAGCTTTTTCAAAATCTTTTCCTTCCCAAACAATACGCATTCCTTTTCCGCCGCCGCCCGCAGAAGCTTTAATAATTACGGGATAACCCATCTCCGCGGAAATTTTTTCGCCCTCTTCTTTATCTTTTATAATTCCATCGCTGCCGGGTATAACAGGCACGCCGTTCTTTTTCATTGTATCTTTTGCAAAAGATTTATTGCCCATAGCGTTTATCATATCGGGAGACGGACCAATAAACTTAATGCTATGCTCCTTGCAGATTTCAGAAAAGTTAGCGTTCTCTGCAAGGAAACCGTAACCCGGATGAATTGCATCTGCGCCTGTAATTTGCGCGGCGGAAATAATGAGAGGAATTTTTAAGTAACTTTCCTTGCTGGGGGGAGGTCCTATGCATACTGCTTCATCGGCAAATGTAACATGCAGAGAATCGCGGTCAGCTTCAGAATAAATAGCTACGGTTTTAATATCAAGTTCTCTGCAGGTTCTAATAATTCTTAAAGCAATTTCGCCTCGGTTGGCTATTAAAATTTTATTAAACAAATTTATCTCAACTTAAATAAAAGCAATTAACTCAACTCAATTAAAAAAAGCGGCTGGTTATATTCTACCGGTTTGCCGTTTTCCGTAAGAACTTTTACTACTTTTCCGCTTACGTCGCTTTCAATCTCATTCATTAATTTCATTGCTTCAATTATGCAAAGCACGCTGCCGGCGGAAATGGTATCGCCAATTTGTATATACGGGTCGGCGTCAGGGGCAGGCGCCCTATAAAAAGTACCCACAATTGGGGAATGTATTTCGTGCAGATTTGATTTTTTATTTTTTGATTCTTCTGATTCTTCAGCGTTGGTTTCCGAAACTGCCGAAGCTGTCTGCGGATTGGAAGCCGCCATTATTTGGGGCTGTGTTATGAACTGACTATTTCTAATTTTTTTTGCAATCTTAATTCGAAGACCCTCTTCTTCAATTTCAAGATCGGTGATCTCAGTGGAGTCAACAATTTTTACAAGTTTTTTAATAAGATTTAAATCCATTTAATCACCTTCTATTTAAGATTTTACTCGCTCTACGTACTCCCCGGTTCTAGTATCTACCCTTAATAAATCATTTTCATTAACAAACAACGGAACATTTATGCTTGCGCCTGTTTCCAGCTTTGCGGGTTTGTTAGCGCCCGTTGCAGTATCGCCGCGGAAGCCAGGCTCTGTTTCCACTACTTTTAAATTAACGAAAATTGGAATTTCAACATTTATAATATCATTGCCGTTAAATAAAATTTCTACTTCAACGCTCTCTTTTAAATAATTAACTCCGTCGCCAAAAAGTTCAATAGGAACATTTATCTGTTCGTAAGTGTCATTATCCATACAAACTAAAAAATTACCATCGCGATATAAATATTGATATTTTCTTCTCTCAACTCTAACAATATCAATTCCTTCGCCTGATCTGAAAGTGTTATCTAAAACTTTTCCTGACTTTAAATTTTTAAGAGTGGTTCTTACAAAAGCGCCGCCTTTGCCTGGTTTTACATGCTGGAATTCAGTTATTGTGTAGAGGTCATTTTTATATTTTATTATTAATCCATTTCTGAAATCTGAAGTGTCTGCCATAAATCCTTGGGAATGTTTGTTATTAAATAGGTTGGAAAAAATAGATATATAAGGCTTGAAAGTCAAGAAATTGAATATCTCTGATTTCACTAAAATCAAGTTAATATTGGCTGATTCTTTTTAATTTTTTTAATTAATTGATTAAAAACATTAAAGTTTTGTTTTTACGAATTTGTATATTTTTCGGGAAGGAATTACGAAAAGTTAATCAAAATAAAGCCATCAGTTACACGAATAAATTTCTTCGAGAGAATTTCGTGATTCTTTGTGAAAGTTTTTTTCTTCCACGAAGGTAATAAAAAAGGCTGACCAAAATGAATGATCAGCCTCATATAATTTGAAGATACTAATTTCCTAAAATTCAATTCCCACAGAAAAATATTGAACGTTATTTAACTTTCCGAAATCTTCATAAGCATAATCAACTTTTAACTTGATGAGATCGACAATTCTATAATTCAAGCCAAATCCTAAAGTCAAGCCCTTCTCGGTATCTTTTTCAAAAAGAGAATTATAACCCGCCCGTAAAAATATTATTTCATTCCATCCGTACTCCAATCCTGAATTAATATATTCCGTATGGTCATTCGGATGAATAGCGTCAACATCAACTGTAATGCGATTGGATGATGATTTAATAAGATCGGCGGCGACTCCAATTCTAAAAAGCAAAGGTAAATCATACGAGTCAAGTTGAATATCAGTATTAATTAAATTAGGCGAACTTCCCGAACCAACATTTTTAACTGAGAGTATATCTCTTCCGGAAAGCTTCATTTTAGTTCCGAAGTTTGAAATGCTTGCCGCAATTCTTAATTCTCTTTCAAACATTGGAATTTTATATAGCGTGCCAATATCCAAAGCAAAACCGCTGCTGTTCATGTGCCATAGATTTTCGCTAAGATATTTTGCGTTAAACCCAATTGAAAATTGATCGGTTAAATTTCTTGCATAACTTAAACCAATAGCAAGCGTATTAAAAGCGAATAATTCTCCGGTGCCTTCAGGTTTTTCTATCGTTCTTACAAGCATATCATTTGTGGAAAGAACTGAAACAAAAGCGCCGAGGGTACCGAAACCGGGAACGTTGGTTGCTATGGCTGCAAAATCATAATTTACATCGGCTATCCAATTTACATGGTTAAAGAAAGCCTGGTTTGAGTTTATGTTTGCAAGTCCGCCGGGGTTCCAATACATAGCGGTTATATCATCCGAGGTTGCGGTAAAAGCGCTGCCCATTGCTATTGCACGGGGACCAACTCCTATCTTAAGAAATTGAGAAGCCGTTGTGCCGGTCTTTAAACTTTGCGCATACAAACCGGAAGTAAATAAAATAATTACAACCGCTGCGTTTACATATTTTTTAAATTTCATTTTTAACTCCTGCAATTTCTTTACTTAATAAGAGCAAATTTTATAATTTTCTCGCCGACTTCCGGCGCATCAATATGCGCAATGTAAAGACCATAGGACACGCTAAAACCATCACTGTTTAGTAAATTCCAAAACTCCCGCGCATTTGAAACGCCGGAATCATGTTCTAAAACTTTAACAGGATCGCCCGCTAAAGTGTAAATGCGAATAGTACATTTGGACGGCAAGTTTTCAAAATAAATTCTTCGTTCACCGCGCGATTGATCAGACAATCTGTTTTGCGGCTCCAAATCATTAAATGCTACATAGGGATTTGGAACCACGTAAATATTATCCATATTTGAAGAGGCTGTTGAATAATCAATCGATCCTTTATTGGTCTTTAAATAAAAAGTATCTTGTTCAGAAAACGGGCGTTTAGTTGCAAGAAAAAGAACATCGCCTTCTCCAGGATAAACAGTATCAGCAACAGCATCGGTCGGTAATTTAATTCTTAATCCCCAGGTCAAAGTATCTTTGCTGCCAGGTTTATAAAAAATAACTTCTTCGCCAACAGTCCAAGCCGAATCACGCGTTGTATTATTTTCATTTAGAAATGTTAAAATACGCTGTGGTACACCGCTAGTTACATTTTGAACAGTGTATTTAACAGGAACCATTGTAAGAGCCTTGCCGGGCGGTAAAATTAAAGCTGAGTCAATAAATGAAGACGAAAATGTCATTTCATAATCTGCGGGATAAACGGTTTTTTTGCTTGCCTGCCCAAGCGATGATATCGCCATGCTGAATGATAAGTTGGAATTTCCGTTCAACCACTTCGATCTATCGGGATCATATTCAATTTTAGTTTGATCTGTCAGTTTTAATTTAATACCGTCGAATACCGGATTTTTATCTTCGGTATTTACTAAAATACTTCTTGCTATGGGCATATACCGATACGATAGCGTATAGCTCAAATCTGAGTTATCCGGAATAGAGCTTCCGAATGACCTTCTTAGTTTGCCATTTTGCAAATCAATAACAAAATCTGAAGTGTCATTAACATTCACCAATGAAAAAGCATTTCCATTTTCATCCATAAGCTGAAGATATTGATCGTCGGAAATATTTTTAACTCCAATATCCGCAAACTTTAATCCGAAGAAAGTTATTTTTTTTGTATAAACTTTTGAGTCTAATACTGAATAGTTCTTTTTTGCAATTTTATTTCCGCTTACTGTAAGCGAATCATTAAAGAATAATTTGTATTCATTATCTTCAATTAAAAGATCATTTAATATTGAAAAATCGACCACGCCATTGCCGACTCCAATATGACTTACGCTTGCATTATTAATTGCCGGCGGCATATAACCGCTGGCTCTTGGTCCCGCAGTTACCGCAGCGGTATTTTTATCCAAAATAATTTTGGATGAAATAGGATCCACAGTTATTTTTTTTGTTGTTTCTGTGGGTGAAAAATTTGAAGAATCGCCGTGGTCATAGGCTACAAGAGCATAGTAATATGTTTGCCCATTTATAACATTGTTCGAATCAACATAAGAATGAACTAAGCCGGTATTATCCCCCAAATAATAATGAAGCCCGCGACCCTGATATGCAACCGGATGATAGCCTTTCCATTCGTTAACCAAATCCCATTTAGCCTCCGCTCCCGCATAAGTTTTAAGAGGCTCTGATAGAAACGGTGTTGCTTTTCCATCTGAAATAGTTTGAATATCTGAAAAAGTTGGGTCGGTGCTTCTGTAAAGCACATAGCCTTCAAAGTCTTCACCTGTAATTGGATCAACACTGCTTTCCGCCGCATCATCCCAATAAAGAGTTACTTTTTTATCATCTGGGACAGCAGTTAAAGTAGGAAGTTCCGGCGGCTTAGAAAAATTATAATTCCTATTATAAATTTCCTGAACTGTTGAAGCTGTTGTAAGTAAGTCATCAATATCATCAGCTAAAATTAGCGCCATAGAAATTCTTTTGGATTCGCCCTGCTTAAGGGAGATATACCCTGAACCAAATACAAACGTAATATCCGCGCCTTCAGGCAATACTTCATCAAAGTTTGATGGAGTTGATTTTTCCCACATTAAGGAATCATTACTTACATAATACCCTTCTCTCGGATTTTTTGGATTGCCTGTTTTTTTACCCCATGGCCAGGTGCTGAAACTTGTCAATCCAATCTGGTCTGCCTCATCAAGATCTGTATATTCAAAATTAGGTTCACCAGGATGCAAAGGATCTAAAGCGCCTGTTGAAAGAAGTTTTCCTGCAGTTGGAATTCCATCTCCTTCACCCTCATCACCAGTGCTTGCAATTCCATCCAGACCAACGTCATCTGTTTCTGCATTCCAATCTCCATCATCATCAATACCATTAGACTGGCTTTCATCAACCATACCATCGCCGTCATTATCTAAACCATCATCCGCATTGCCTGGGCTTTCAAGAAATTTACAGGCAAGTATTCCATCCTTTAATCCATTTTCACCAATGCTGTTTCCGTCATCTTTAAATGCAACCATGCTTCTTGCATAAATGGGGATATTAGTAACATCATGACTTGGAATTGAATAAGGCGGAAAGAAAATACCTACATCGTCACCATTATCTTTTTGTCCGCCCACATCAGGATCGCCATAAACGCCAAAGAAAACACTATCTATATCTTTATCACTTACATTGGTAATTGTATAAACAAAAAAGACAACATTTTCTACTAATGCATTGCTCCACTGCAAGGCTCTGCCGTCCACTTGAACTCCAATTCCCATTTTCTTTTAAATCATCATTATAAGGATAATACGGAAATTCTCGATTGTCCCTATCATCCATTGACCAAAATACTTCAAGGTCCGAATTATTAGCGTCCTGCTTTAAATACCCGGGCCAAACATATTTACCGAGAGTTGAATTATACCAATCGCGCGGCCAGCTATCAGGTTTTCCATCCTGATCAGCATCAAAGTCCGGGTTATGAGCCATGTTATCCTGATTTGGATCAGCATAGCCTTCTAAAGGCTGAAATTGCCAAAGTGTATCTTCGGTAGGATTGATCTCAATAAAATCATCACTTGGTCTTGCGGAATGAGGATAATCATCAAGAGCATCTGAAATAATGTGCAGCCTTTTATTCGGGTCTCTTGCATCAGGAACTGATGCGCCAACAATAGGGGCGAATTGGAAAACATTTGGAAGACCTTTCCACACAACACCGCCCAAAATTCTATTCGGCTCTAAAGAATATCCGCCGCCTATGCCGCCAAAATTGGTTACATAAGTTAGAACTTTATTTCCGTTCATTATATAATTTTTTCGGTCTTTCATTCCAGCAGTCTTTAACAACTTTCCTCCGCCATCTTTTTTAGGTAAAGATTCTTTAAGGAAGTTATTTTTAGCCGGATTATTCTGCATAACACGCTGTATATAATCTTTAACAGCCTGATGTTCTGCCTTAGTTTTTGGATCAAGTTTCTGCGCAACACTTAAACTGCTTGACAGAAAAGTAAAAACTATTAAATAGTTAGTTATAGACTTTATGTTCATTTAAACTCCGTAAATAGCTTTCTAAAATTCAAGAGTTAAACCTAATCTTACTTCCCGGGGCGGCAAATAATAATTGGGTCTTGAAAAATATTCTTTAGACGATTTAATTAATGGATTTAGACTTGCGTAATAATCTGCAGCTTGTGTTGTTCCCAATTCATTTTCAAGTGTGTAACTCGATCTGCCAGTGTCATCATAAACGCTGTTTTCATTCAAGCCGTCAAATAGGTTAAATACTTTTAGAAAAAAAGTAAGTCCCAAATCAAAAATGTTTACAGTTTTATCAATTAAAAGATCGACTGTTGCCTGCGAAGGTTTACGCTCGCTGTTTGTTTTTAAATATATTTGTTCGAAAAGAAGTCGCGGCGTGTATGGGAGACCCGAACCTATTCTTCCAACTACCGTTGCGTTCCAGGATGGTCCTCCAAAATTAACAGTTGCATTTAATGTGTGCGGCTGATCCCAATCGAGATAATAAGGAATTTTTTCGCTTTGTCTTCCGGAAGCAATATCCAAAAATGCCGCCGCTGATCTTGTATCGCTTCCCTCAGTTGATTGAAAAGTATAATCGAGCGATGCGCCGAATAACTCATTAGCATTTCTTCTTTTTTTAATTGAAAAAGTTATACCTTTTATATTTGCGTAATCTTTATTTACATACATAAAATATGCTTTGCTGGCGCTTGCCTGAATTTTCTGAAGCGCTAATAAATCTCTAACATCTTTCACATATCCGGTAATATCAAAAGAAAGATTATCGGATAATTGCTGCTGCAAACCTATTTCATAAGTAATTGTTTTTTCTGGATTCAAGTTTGCATTGCCAAAGGTTGGAGTGCCGGAAACGGGATATTTGAAATCAGGATTGGTATATAAATATGTGAAAGGGGGCGTTTGGAAAAAATGACCATATGAGAAATGAATAATTCCTCTATCAGTAATAGGAAATGAAACTCCAACTCTTGGACTAAGTTGATATTTATTAGCAGCATTTTTAAGTAGCGAACTTTTATCAATATTATCTGGAATAGTTTGATCATTAGGAGATGGGTACTGAGTATTGATTGAGTATTTAGCATCGGAATCAAAATAATCAACTCGCAGCCCAATATTTAAAATCAAACTTTCAAACTCCATTTTATCTTGAAGATAACCTGAAATTTCGGTAGGCTTTTTGGTATAACTGTCGTGCAGAATATTATCCACCGGGGGGATGTATGATGTTTGTCCATTCTTTAATATTTGAAAACTTTCGTAATCAAGAATATGATGTTTGTACTCAGCGCCGAATTTAATTTCATGGTTTGAAGTAAACTGGCTTGTTAAATCTAATTTACCGCCGATTGTTCTAGTTTTTTGATAAAAATGCTGATTCAAAGTTCCGCCAGAAGGGAAAGTATTTTGAGCAGCATATTGAAGACTGCTAGCATAACGGGAGTCTGCTTGCAGCCCGGTTAAATCCATTCCCGCAGAAAAATCAGCTTCGCTTCCTGAGGCATTCAGCAAAGGATATAAATATCTTTTATAGTCATTGATATTATAAGAACCTTTTAACGAATAAAATGTTGAGTTGCTCAAAACATGTCTTAATTCAATGGAATTAAACAAACCGGAATTATAACGATGATAATTTGCATCGGGAATATATTTAAGATCGTGATTATATGTTTGATATCTAGAATCGGAGATTAAAAAATCATAATTAATTTTGAAGGTAGAGGTAGGCTTAAAAGTAAGTTTTCCGTTACCGCTCCAATCTTTACTTGGATTCATAGAAACAATTTTGCCGTCTCCGGTAGCAAGTACGCTTATACTATCGGCGCCTAAATACTGAATGTAATCGGTTGGGTTGTGCTGCCTTATTCCATACAAATAACCTTTGTCGTCATTTAATCTTCCGGAAAAGAAAAACGTAACATAGTTATCAAGCAATGGAATAGGACCGCCGAGGGTGAACTCAGCAACGTAATTATTAATAGGATCAACAGCGTCAATATTATAAAAAACATCATCGCGGCTGCTTAAATAATCCCCTGAATAAAAAGATAAACTTCCGTTGTAATTTTTTGTGCCTTCCTTTGTAATTGAATTTACGATACCGCTAAGCGCATTTCCGTATTCGGCGTTAAACGTACCGCTTACTACGGATAACTCTTGTATCGCATTAGTAGCAATCTCAACTGATTTAGAATTATCAAAAGGGTTTACAATAGAAACTCCGTTTACGTTGTAAGAAACTTCGCTGGAGCGTCCGCCTTTAATATGAATTTCACCGCCCGCGCCTCTTACAACGCCAGCCTGCAATGTTAATAATTGATTTATGTTTTCTACAGGCAGAGTTGAAATTTGTGTTGCATCAATAGAAACTTGCGAAGATGTTAAATCTTTTCTTACTAAAGGTTTTGTCGCTTCAACTACAACAGTTTCCAGTCCTATAGCTTCAGTCAATAATTGAACGTCAATCTGCGTGGTAAAGTCGCTTGATACTTTAACATTTGTAATTATTTTTTTCTGATAACCAACGCCGGAAAATACCAAACTATAGCTGCCGGGGTCTATATTATTAATAATATAAGAGCCGTCAATACCGGTGGCTGCGCCTTGCGTGGTTCCTTGAATAAGAATATTTATGCCGATAAGATCTTCGCCAGTTTGACCATCGGTAACTTTACCTGAAATTTTTCCGGTTATGCCTGCATAAATATTTGTGAATAAAATGAAGGATAATAGCAATGGAATGAATGTAATTAATCTTCTGTTCATTATAACCTCAATGAATCAATAGGATATTAAATGATTTAGAAAATAGTGCGGCGTTAAAAAGGATAAGTTTGCTCATTTTAAAGGATGTAAAAAATTACTTAATCCAATCTCCCAAAAATTTTAAAATTTGTTAGTCCGTGTTTGAAGAATAATCATCGTATCGTTGTGGTTGTCATCAAAAATAATCTATTAATAAATCAAGTTTAATAATCAATTGCCCCGATATTTATATCGGGGACTTATGATGATTTAATACTTTGGCTTCAGCCACATTATAAAAAATAATATGGCTAAAGCCTTTAGATTTTCTGAATTAATTCCACGACCTGAAGATCGTGGCAATTATCATAGCAATTTATTAATAAATATAACGAACAAAATTACTTCAGCAACGTCATTTTCATGGATGTAACATTATTGCCAACTTTTAATTGATAAACATAAGTTCCGCTTGCAAGACTGGAAGCGTCAAATGTTACATTATAATTTCCGGCTTGCATCATATCTCTATTAATTAAAGTCATTACTTCCCGACCCAAAATATCAAACACTTTTAATTCAACAACCATTTCGCTTGTTATTCCAAATTTAATTGTTGTTGAAGGATTGAATGGATTAGGATAGTTTTGATTTAAATAAAAATCTTTAGGAATACCGGAAGTTTCTCTTTCTACGCTAACCGGAGTATGCATTAAATCAACAATTGCTAAATCAGCAGTTGTGTCATTAGCCACACCTCTGGTGTACCCTTGTGTATAAAGAACTTCATCTGCATCATCGCCGTCAACATTAGCCATATATACAACATCAAGCTGACCGCCTGTGCCGCCCGGTGCAGGGACTAATAATGAATCAATTATCTGAGATTGATAATTTGCAGGATCGGTGATATCGCCGCCCTGAAATTCAACGCGGTAAACAGCATTGTTCGGTGTGCTGTTTGGTCTGGTTCCAAAAACAAAATCAGGATTTCCATCGGCATCAAGATCTCCTACAGCAGCGCCGTTTAGTCTGGTAGCTCCTATAGTAGAAAGATCGGCAACTACAAATGTTTGGAGTGTATCATCTACTTGTTTTAGAACAAATACATTCCCACTTGACCAGCCGCCTAAAATAATTTCGTCGGTTCCATCATTATCAAGATCAGCAGTAGCAGTTCCTCTAAAGGAACCATCTTCATTTGCAACATTTGTAAGAGCGGCAGAAGTTACCCAAGCAAAACCATCATACTTTACAGGGTAAATTAATCCTGTGCTTGCAAATACATAAATAGTTTTACCGACAATCGCTAAATCATAGCAGCTTCCCATGCCGGTTTGAACAGGATCGTCTAAACCGCTTGCTTCAACTGTCCATGTTTCGCTTCCATCGCCGTTATCCGGAACGTCGCTTACAGACATAACAGCCCAATGGTAATTTGCAGCTTGGTCTGCAAAAATTATTTCATCTGTTCCATCATCGTCAATATCCATTACCTTTACTGCTATAGGTCTTAAATTATAGCTATCCTCATTAACAATTGTGGTTGCGGCATTTGGTAAAAAGCTTCCGAAGCCATCGTCCACACCCATATTATCAGTTCCATCACCGGCAGATTCAAAAACAACAATTCTTAATGGATTAAGATTTTCCGGCGCAGGCGGATCCGGTGAAGGGAAATTTACAGGAGTCCAAACAATTTCAGGTTTTCCGTCCTTATCTAAATCTGCGGCAACCAAACTAGTCCAGGTATTTTGTGCTTGAGCGGGAAGACTTGCGCCCCAAACAGAATCCCATTGGGCAGTAGCTTCATTCCATTCGAATTTCCATACTTTAGGAATCAATTCTCCTGTTTGTCTATCGATATAATTTGCATTACATGCATAAAGATCTGGTTTGCCATCATTATCCCAATCAACCCCTGCAACAATGCCCCCAATTCCGCCGCCTCCTGGTTCATAAGTTAATGTGTGAATTACAGAAGTTCTCTCAAATACATCTTGTGCATTTATACTAATGAAGAAAGCAAAAAATAGAAATACGGTAAATAGTCGCTTCATAAAACCCTCCGAGCTTTTTTGTTTTAGTGAATATTGATTAAAAGTGTGTTTATAAGTTAAATTTTATTTCACTTTATTCCAAACCCTAAAAAGAGTAATTAACAATAAAAGATAAAAATGAACCCACGGAAATAATAGGCTACAAGTTTTAATAAATATTTATACGAAGAATCTGTCGCGATATTTTCTCACCTCTTTATCTAATCAAAAAAGGATGAGATTTAATTTTTGTCAATTAATCTATCTGAGCGAGATACTTATCAACTTCTCTGCTTGCTGTAGAAGTAGTATAATCTTTCTTAATTTTTTCTAAAAGCTCCTTTGCTTCATCCTGCTTGCCGGCCTTAATATAATTGATGCTTGCCTTCAACATATATTCAGGGTTCAAAACATCCGCTTCTGACACTCGCGAGGCTTGTCTATATAAATCTGCAGCTTTTTCAAAATCATTTTTATATGCGTAATATCCTGCTCGCCCCGCAAGAGAAGCTGATTTGAAAATATTAATATCTCCGCTGTAATCGTCGTAATATTTAAAAGCTTCATCAAGTTTACCCAGCATAAAATAAGAATTTGCCATATATATTTTTGCAGTTTCTCCGTTTTCTGTGCTGCCGTATTCATTAACAATATATTTTAAACCTTTAATATTTGTGCCTGCGCGTCCCTCAATAGCTTCTAAGTAAGAACCATTATCGTATAAATTCATTACGTTGGCAAGCTGTTCGCCGGCTTTTAAATTGTTTTGTTTTTTATTTTGAATGTAGAAGAAGACCGCCGCCACCAAGACTAAAAACGCTCCTCCGTATAACGCAACCCTATTTTTATTTTCTTCAAAATAGCCGCGCGCTTTGTAGTAGCTTACAACCAGCTTGTCTTCTTTGATTTGTTTTTTAGATAACTTTTTCTTTTTGGTTAACATTTTTTTCCTAAAAATTAAAATTATTTGCGGGTAAATATATAAAAAAAGTCAAAGGTAAAAAATCAATGACCTTCCCCTATTCTGTCTCATGGTCAAAAAAAGAAGGCTTTCTTTTTGACCTTCATACTTTGCTTCAACTTATTTTTATATGATTTGAAAAAATCCAGGCTTTGTTGTTTAAATAAACTTCTATTCTGTAAACGCCTTTTTCTTTTGTTGAAAAGGAAGTCGAGTGCGCTTCACTCGTTTTAATTTTTATTCCATTATAAATAATTCTTATTTCAGCTTTTTTTACTGGCGCTGAAATTTTAAAAGTAACTTCGCCGTTAGAAATTATTTCATCTCCCATAAAATAATTTTTTTTATCGCATACGGCGGAAAAATAAAATCCTTTTGAATCTCCGTGATAATCATTGGCAACAAAGCATCTCGAATCTTCCAGAGCATCATAAATAACTTTTTTATTGTGCTTTAATGCTTTTAAACTTTTCCCTTTTTGCAACTCTTCATTTGTAATTATATGAGTGCGAATTGATTTGAATAATACTTTATACGGAAAAATTTCTACTTCTAAAAATCCAAGTATGTTATGTTTGTGAGCGTGAGCGTCAACTCCGCCGATGCCGCTAACTTTTCTTTTTAAATTTAATTCATCCCAAACTTTTAAAGTCTCTTCTGGCGGCGCTTCAATTGATTTTAAAGGGTGAAGAAAGGATTGATATTTATTTTGCTCTGTTAAATTTTCCATCCATTCGGACATATGATTCCAAATTTCAATTCCTGTAAAGTTTTCGGTGTCCCATTCTGTCCATGGATAGGGCGGATGCTCTTTCATATGTTCCCGTTTTTCATGGGGGTGAGCTAAAAATCCTATTCCACCGGCTTCTTTAACTTTTCTTATATATTCCTTTGCAGAAATTCTTGTAGAAAAAGTTTCTTCAATATTGAAGGCGAGATAATGATTTTTATTTTGTTTGTCATTTATTTCACAACCGACTAATAGCAGCGTATTGCCATACCAGCCTTCTTTTCCTTCCTTTAAAGCACGCAAAGTATTGTGATCAGTTAGAATTATATAATCAAGACCAACCTCACTTGCATCTTTTACAATTTCTTCAACTTTGCCTGAGCCATCAGAGTAAACTGAATGCATGTGAATAGCGCCCACATACTCATTCATAATTTTATTTCACCAAAGTGATTTAGTAATTTTTGTTATGTAAGATAGAAAGAAAATAATTATATGAAAAGTTATTTTAGATTAGATGTTTTGATTTAGACAATTAAAACCTGCTGGAAAATCCCGCTAATAAACGGCTTGTGGTTCTTTGATTTTCAAAAGTGCCTTCGTATGAAAATGATAAGTTAAACTGTCCAATTAATCTTATATAAGCATCAACCGACAATACATCCTGCTTAAGCGAATAAGCGGCAGTTTGAAATTCATATATGTTTTTTCGGTAGCTAAATGTTAAATCAATATTTGAGAAAATATTGTATTTGGAAAAACTTATTCCCCAATCTGAGCCTTTTGTGTAATTAGTTTTAAGTGTGCTGTATGCTATGGTAGAAGAAATTTCTAAAAATGGAACTCTGCTGTAAGTTAAATAGAAACCGTAATTAGTTGATGATCTCGCGTCTCCTTTTTGAAATCTGTACCCCGCGTTTAATCCCATGAAAACATATTTAACGGGACGGATATTTGTATTAACCCGTAAGCCTTGGCGAGTTTCGTTTTCAATTAAGCTGTCTATAAAACTTTTGTATGTTTCATAATAAATTACATTTTTTCTTGCGTCGTAGCTTGCTGATAATGAAATAATCCTATGCGGAGAATATCTTGCTGAAAAGAACAAACCAGTCAAACTTAAATCACTTTCAGCTTTGCCTTTTGTCCTTTTATACAAATCAAATTCGGATGATAAAAATAAATTAAGGTTAGAAATTAAATTATTGCTGTGCTGAAAATAAAAAAACCTTCTATCAATTTTAAAATCATTTGTCTGCTGAAAAACAGCAATAGAATTTTCCATATAACCGCTGCTTAAGGAATCAGTTCTTCCAAAATATCCACCGAATTCAAACAGCTTAATATTATAACCTAAATCTGAAAAGTTTGGAGCTGACCCAACCACAAAGCCGGAGAAATATTTATCAAGTGATTTTTCAAATTGAATTCCGTCAATTGAAGATATACTGGAAATTTTATTGTTCAAATGTCTTCCAATCCAAATATTTGTTGTTTCATTATAATCATATTTAAGGGATAGATCGTATATTCTTAAATTTCTTCCAAGATTGGAGGAAATGCTGTTCCATTGATCAGCCCTATAATTAAAGCTCATATAATTATTAAATGATAAATTGGAGCCGGAAATATTTTTTGCATTAAGTGAAAAAGTATATCGCCAACGCTGATAATCATTTGCATAAATACTGTTGCTGAAATCAGAATAAGATTGAATAGAAAATCTTCCGCTTACATTTGATTTTTTTTCAAATTTTTCCGGTGCCGTAAAACTTTTATCTTCTATTTCCATTTTAACACTCGGAGATTCAACAACTGCCGCCTTCAATAAAGTGTCGGTGGGAATTGTTTCATTTTCAATTTCATTTTTTATAAAGGCAAATAAATTATCTCCCACATTTAATTTTTCAGAGCTTATATTTTCTCCCGCACATGATTTTGTAGAAATGTATTTCACCACAACAGTAGGAATTTTTTCTTCTTTAAGAAAAGAATAAAGCGTGTCGCCTATTTGTATGCCCGCAGTATTTGCAAACTGAACATAAACATTTTGCGATGACAAATATGTTACATTCCCTTTTTCTTTCAATTGTAATACCCTTGTAAAGAAAAAATATTTTCCGCACATAATAAAAATATTATAACAAGAGCAGCGATTAAATTTTTAATAATTTTCATACAATTATCTTTTAATAATCTCTTTAACTGCCGCAGACTCTTATAGAGTTCTATCGACTTTTACCTTTGGGATGACAATCAAAACAAGCTGAACTTTCATAAACATATCCTCTAACTTCTTTATGCTTATCGTCCATTTCAGTTTTATTATGTTCGTGACAATTAAGACATGAGAAAACTGCAAAGTTTGTTGCCGAAGTATGACAATCGCTGCAATTATTCCATTTTTCTTTATGGCTTCCGCTGTATATAGGAAAATATTGATTATCATGATCAAACGTTGAAGGCTTCCAGGCTGATTGACTATGGCAAGTTTCACAATCTGTTGTAAATCCGCTCGTAGAGTGTTTGGGATTAGTGGTATTGTTATAATCAGTTTGATGACAGCCTACGCATTGATTAGGCGTGTTTGTATAATTTCCATTATGACAAGTTTGGCAGTCATTTTTTATTGTTGAATGCGCACCTAATAACTGATAAAAACTATTATGATTCGGAAACAAAGCCGGCTTCCATCCTGAAATTGTAGTATGGCAAGTTTTACAGTCTGTTGATAATGCTAAAGTTTTATGATTAGGATTTGTTGTGCCGTCAAAATTTGTTTTATGACAAGCATAGCATTCAGGGGAAGTTCCGCTAAAACCGCCTGAATGGCATGAAGAGCAATTTGTATTTACGTGCGCTCCGGTTAACGGAAAATTTGTTTTTGCATGATCAAAAGTTGATTGATCCCAGGAGTTTGTATTATGGCATGTTTCGCAGGTATTTGGATAGCTTTGTGAAACATGATTGTCGGCTGTATTAAAATCACTTTGATGACAAGTAATACATTTATCATTAAGCCCTGATGTAGATCCTTTGTGGCAAGAAGAACAATCAGCATTTAAATGTTTTCCGGTTAATTCAAATCCTGTAGCGGTATGATTAAAGCTTGAAGGAACCCATGCATTAGTGTTATGACAGGTTTTACATTCAGATGAAATGCCAGCAGCTTTATGATTTGGATTTTTAGAGTCATCATAAGCTTTTTGATGACAGCTTACACAATTGGATGAGGTTGTGGTATAATTTCCATTGTGGCATGTTTGACAATCTGTTGCAACATTCGTATGACCGCCTGTTAATGCAAACACCGCTGAGTGCTGCGGATATTTTGCCGGCTTCCAATCCGGCTCAGTTGTATGGCAAGTTTTGCAATCTGTGGATAAGGCTAATGTTTTATGATTCGGATTGGTCGTACTGTTAAAATCTTTTTGATGGCAGCTTACACAATTGGTGGATGTTCCGGCATATCCGTTTTGATGACAGCTTGCACATTCAACTGTTTGATGCGCACCGGTCAAAGGAAAATTAGATAATGTATGATTAAACGCACCTTCTGTGCTTCCTTTGGGATGACAGCTAAAACATGAAACGCTTTCATAAACATATCCGCTTATTCCATTATGCTTACCATCCATTTCATTTTTATTATGTTCATGGCAAGTTATACATGAAAATAATGCAAAGTTATTTTGGGTTGCATGACAGTCTGCGCACACACTCCATTTCCCATTATGCTCCCCGCTGTATATTGGGAAATATTTATTGTCATGATCAAATGTAGAGGGCTTCCAGGCGGTTTGACTATGGCAGCTTTCACAGTCTGTGGAAAATCCGCTGCTCTTATGGTTGGGATTTACTGCGTTGTTATAATCTGTTTGATGACAACCAACACATTGATTTGGCGTGGTCGTATAATTTCCGTTATGACAAGTTGAACAATTATTTTTTATTGTGGAATGTGCACCTAAAAGCTGATAGAAATCGTTATGATTCGAGAATGATGCCGGCTTCCAATCCGGCTCAGTTGTATGGCAAGTTTTGCAATCTGTGGATAAAGCTAATGTTTTATGATTCGGATTTGTTGTACTGTTAAAATCTTTTTGATGGCAGCTTACACAATTGGTGGATGTTCCGGCATATCCGTTTTGATGACAGCTTGCACATTCAACTGTTTGATGCGCACCGGTTAAAGGAAAATTAGATAATGTATGATTAAACGCACCTTCTGTGCTTCCTTTGGGATGACAGCTAAAACATGAAACGCTTTCATAAACATATCCGCTTATTCCATTATGCTTACCATCCATTTCATTTTTATTATGTTCATGACAAGTTATACATGAAAATAATGCAAAGTTATTTTGGGTTGCATGACAGTCTGCGCACACACTCCATTTCCCATTATGCTCCCCGCTGTATATTGGGAAATATTTATTGTCATGATCAAATGTAGAGGGCTTCCAGGCGGTTTGACTATGGCAGCTTTCACAGTCTGTGGAAAATCCGCTGCTCTTATGGTTGGGATTTACTGCGTTGTTATAATCTGTTTGATGACAACCAACACATTGATTTGGCGTGGTCGTATAATTTCCGTTATGACAAGTTGAACAATTATTTTTTATTGTGGAATGTGCACCTAAAAGCTGATAGAAATCGTTATGATTCGAGAATGATGCCGGCTTCCAATCCGGCTCAGTTGTATGGCAAGTTTTGCAATCTGTGGATAAAGCTAATGTTTTATGATTCGGATTTGTTGTACTGTTAAAATCTTTTTGATGACAGCTTACACAATTAGTGGATGTTCCGGCATATCCGTTTTGATGACAGCTTGCACATTCAACTGTTTGATGCGCACCGGTTAAAGGAAAATTAGTTATGCTATGACTAAAAGTTGATGATTCCCATCCTGAAGTACTATGACATTGTGTGCAATCAGTAGGAAATTTTCCAGTCAAATGATTTGGATCAGCAGCAGCATCATAATCTTTTTTATGGCATGAATAACAATCAGTTGAAATTGCTGTGTATCCTGAATTATGACAGTTACTGCAATTTACCGATAAATGTTTTCCAGTTAATGGAAATCTTGTATTGTTATGCTGAAAAGTTGAAGGAATAAACGAATTGATACTATGACATTTTTACAATTGGTAGAAAATTTTTCTGAAACATGATTTGGATTTATTGCCGCCTCATAATCTATTTTATGACAGGAATAACAATCAGTTGATAAGCCTTTAAAATCGCTTCCTTGACCATGACATGAAAAACATGTAGCTAACTTATGACCTCCAGCCAAAGGGAAAAACTCATGTGCAAAAGTTTCCGCAGCCCAATTTGAAGATGTAATTGTATGGCAATCCTGGCACTCTGTAGAAAAGCCTGCCCGCACATGATTTGGATTTGCCGCAGCCTTATAATCTTTTGCATGGCAATCATAACAGGCAATACCGATTGGCTGAAAATTTAAAGAAGCAAATTGCTTGTGGCATTGAATACAGTCAGCGTTAATATGCCTGCCAAGTAGCGGGAAGCGGCTCATTTGATGTAATTCATTTATATTTTTAACAGACCAGTTTTGTGGTGAATGACATTTTGCGCAGTCAAATCCCACGCTGTTTTGGTGAATATCTTTATGGCAGGAAAAACATGAAGTTTTGTTTTTTACTTTTTGAAATACTAAAGATTCATGACACGATTTGCAATTTATGGTTTTATGTTGACCAAATAATTTAAAACCGGTTTGATTGTGATCGAATTCTAAATTATCTAAATCAACCTTCCAATTATCTTCCTGATGACAATTAGAGCAATCAATATCAAAATCATCACCATGCGGCGATTGTCCATTTGTAAAAACGCTTATCGATAGCAATATAATTATGAATGACAAAAAGCGCATTTATAATCTTCTAATTTAAATTTTGTAAAAGTGTATCCATTCTCAGTTATTTTTTTATGGCACGCTGAACAATTTAATTTTTGATGAGCGCCTGATATAGAAAATTTTGTTTTATCATGGTCAAATTTATAAGGCTTCCAATTATCGAATCCATGGCAGCTTCCGCAATCAGTTTTCTGATCGGTTTTAAATTGTCCGTAATGAATATCTTTGTGGCAATTTTCACAATCAGAGTTCATTGAAACGAATTTATATTTACTCGTCAAATTATTGCTCCCTTTTTTATCTAAGTGGCAATTACGGCATTCAACATTTTTATGTTTGCCTATAAGTTTGAATTCAGTTTTATCATGATCAAACTCTACCGACTGCCAGTTGTCAGTTTGATGACAAGAATTACAATCATCATTAGGCATAAATTTTTTGTCAATTTCATTCTTATGAATATTTATATGACAGGCTATACAATCTATTCCAATATTTTTAAAACTCCATTTTTCATTTTTATAATGACATGATTCACATGGTACCGCAAGATGTCCGCCGCTTAATTTAAATTTTGTTTGATTATGTTTTGCAATAGTAAAAACTGATGGGTGAAATCCATTTTCATTATGACATTCAACACAATCTCTGCTTATTTTTTTAATTTTAAACTCGCCTTTATGATAGTCTTTATGGCAATCAGAACATTTATCATGATTAAGTTTTTTAGAAATTCCCTGAGTATGACAATTTCTGCACGAAACTAATTTATGCCTACCAGCTAATGAGAAGTTAGTTTTACTATGATTGAATGATCCTTCATTTATATTTTTAAATGCTTCTGTATTATGGCAGCTTTGGCACTCCTTACCTAATTTTCCATTATGAATATCTTTATGACATGATTCGCAGGAAGCAAAACTAATATCTTTAAAATTTTGGAAATTTTTTCCATCCTTATTTTTAATAACATGACATTTAATACAATCCACTTTTTGATGCGCGCCGGATAGTTTAAACTTTGCGTTGGCATGGTTAAAATTTACTGCCGGCTTAAATGAATCAAAACCATGACACGATTTACAATTATATCCTAAAGTTTTTTCATGCATATCTTCATGACAAGAATTGCATGATGTTTCTAATCCTAAAAAAGTATGCTTTCTTTTTTTAATTTTATTATCACTTATGAATTTAGCTTGATGACATTTCTCACAATTTAATTGAGCATGTTTCCCTTTCAATTCAAATTTAGTTTTGCTATGATCAAATTCTTTTGGTTGAAAATTTATTATTCTAAAATTTCTTCCGTTATGTTCGCTATGACAATTTCGGCATTCTTTCTTTTGAACTTCTTCACTTGAATGATAACCTCGGTTTAAGTTTATCAGATCTTTTATTTCGGAATGACATTCAAGACATTTTGAATTAAAAACTTTTTCCCCTAAAACGTGGCACTTTGTGCAATTGCTGATTCCTTCAAGCTTTGCATGAGCTTGAGTAAGGTCTCCAGGAGATATTTGTCCAAAAAGATCAAACGACAATACAGCAACTAAAAACAAGATGAGCTTAATAGAAAAAAACTTGTTCAACTATAATTCCTGAAAATTTTACTACGAATTTTGTTAATGTTTTAAAATTGCTTCGCCAAATTTTTTTGTAATTTTAATTCCAATCTTTTCTAAAAATTGCGAGGGTAATTCACCTCCGGCAAAAATATATACCAAATCATTTTTTAATATTTTTTCTGAATTAGAATTATTCAATTTTAAAACAACTTCATTATCATCAATCTCTTTTACATTAGAATTAAAAATGATATTAATTTTTTTAGAATGAATTGCTTCACTTATTCTTTCAAGATTTTTAGGTTTCAATCTTGAGAAAGAGTCATTTCGGTAGGAAATGGTAACATAATTTTTTTCATCAGCTAGTAATAAAGCTGATTCAATTGCAGAATCTCCCCCGCCGACAACTAAAATATTTAAATTATGAATTAACTCAGGCTCTAATAACTTATAATATACTTTTTGTTTGTGTTCGCCGGGCACATTTAATTTTCGCGGCGATCCCCTTCTTCCAATTGAAAGGAGTACAGCTTTTGATCTATAAGTTTCTTTGCTAGTTTTAACAACGAATTGGCGTTCAACCTTTTCAATAGATATTACTTTTTCTTGTTCGTTAATTGAAATACCGTTTTTTCCCAATACTTCACCCCATAATTCTAACAATTCAAGCTTTGAAGTTTCAGCAAGATGAACCTTTCCGTGCAGAGGTAAGTCCATCGGAGATGTCATTACAATTTTTGCACGCGGAAAATTAAACACAGTTCCGCCTAAGCTTTCTTGTTCAATTGTTAAATATTTTAGATTGTACTTGGCGGCGGTTAAAACTGCAGAAATACCGGCGGGACCAGCTCCCACAATTATAAGGTCATATTTAACTTGAAGAGTATTGTCCAACTTCTTAATAATAAATTCTACTGCCTGTTTTCCTTGAGCCATAGCATTTTTTATTAGTCCCATTCCTCCTAATTCGCCGGCAATAAATAATCCTGGAATATTCGTTTCAAATTCAGGGCTTAAATGCGGAAGATCGACACCTCTTTTTTCTGTCCCTATTACAAGCGTAATTGCTTCTACAGGGCAGGCATGAAAACAAGCGCCATGCCCTACACAGCGGGAGGCGTTAATGGTTTTTGCGTGTCCACCAACAATTCCCAAAATATCATTCTCCGGACAAGCGGCAACACATGCGCCGCTGCCAATACATTTTTCCGGATCAATAACCGGATGCAGTGTAACTGGCTCATGAAATCCGAGCTGAATAGCTTTTTCAATTTTATTGGAAACAGTTTTGTAACTTTTGTTTTTTTTACGCAGGTAAAGAAATATGATTGCGACGATAATACCAAAAATCAAAATATAGGAAATAATATTTTCTACTTGAGCTTCCATGTTACGTATATTTCTGTGGAATAAAATTTCAATTGTTGCTAAATAGCAATAATTAAGCCACCACTTAAATACCGAAAAGAGCCAATTTTATAGAAGTGAATAATATTTACAGGAAATTTAATTCTTTTGACTGAAAAAAATTCGTCTTCTTAAACTATAAAAAATATAGATTAAATAATTTACAATTGTTGAAGTGAACTTTTTGCCTGAGCTGCAGCTTCAGAATTTGGGAGATCCTTATATTAAATTTTCCCACATCTGCTTCCCTTTTTGGTTATCTCCCTTAGCAATATATATGGCTCCCAAATTATATAAACTCTGTTCATCTTTTGGGTTTAACTGAAGAATTTTTTTTGTCATTTCTTCAGCCTTATTAAAATTTTGCTGGTTATAATAAATGAAGGTTAACGAAAAATAAATATCTTTTCGCTTTGGGTCCTTTTTTAAAATTCTATCATAGTATTCAATTGCATCATTACTCTGATGCCCGGCGGTTAAAAGATCAGCATATTGCCTAAGTTTAAAAGTATCATTCGGGTTTTCTTTTATCTCTTTGTCCAGCATTTCAATTTGATGTTTATATGTGCTGCTTACATTTTCTTTGCTGGGAGATTGTGACCCGGGAGCCTGCAGCCCTTTATGAATATCATCTTGCGGCATTTCGCTATTAGTAATTGATGAAGTTGGTTTAGCATTTTGCAGGGCATCGTCTTTTTGTGAAACAATAATTAAAAATATTGCTGCAGCAGCGGCTAGTGATATATAAATATATAAAGCTTTAATCTTCATTTAAAATTCTCCTAAAAAATCCATTTGTACCCGAATGTAATTGTAACTGCTACATGAACCAGCATAATAATAAACATAGTAATTGCGAAAGGGAGATGTACAATATGCCAATATTTAAAAAGCTTTTGCATAACCCTAAGTAATCCAATTCTTCTGCTTAAAATAAGTTTTGATTTAGAAATTTTTATTATCTCTTTCATTTGCAATTTAGAATAACCAATCTGCATCATATTATATTTTAAAACTTTAAGGGCAGAGCGCATTGACAGTGAATCTTTTAAAACAAAAATAAAACTTTGTGAAAGCGTAATATGTTTATATTTTTGGAATGATTGAAGCTGGTTTAACTTCTCAATTACATTTTCGTCAATCTTGTAATCACGTCTTAATTTATTTGTTAAATTTTCACTCATCGTATCCAATTCTTTTATACTTAATTCTTTTCCTTGAATTGTATGAGGAATTTGAACGTAAAGAAATCTGCCTACAACGCCGCTTAAAACAACCGCTGCCATACTCCAAAAGCTTACCGCAACTATGCCGCCGAATTTGAAAGCAGTATGATAAAGAACAAGTATTGGTCCCACTGTACATAAAAAAATATGAAACTCCAGCCAATGTTTTAAATAGCCGTAATTAAAGAGAGAAGTTCGTTTTCGAACCATGTATGTGGCGACGCCTGCAATCATCATCAAAGTTCCAATAATACCAAGTCCGTGCCCCCAAGAGCCGCTTGGTTTTAAAGCAGTGTGCTGAGCAAGGAAAAATCTTTCTTCAACTGAAGCGGTATAATATTGAAATCCATTTACTGCGAGCAGAATTGTAACAGCCGTTCCAACCAAGAAAAATAAAGTTACATAAATTTTGTGAAGTGATTTATTCATCCAGTATTACAATAATAAATGAGACTTTCGATTTTCACTATAAAATTTAAAGTCAACAATAAATATTATTCAACGGCTTCGTGCATAGTTATATAGCGGGTTGAGCTATCAACAGTCATTTCGCTAATTTTAGTTATTAGAATATTTATACGCTCGTTCTGGTTGTCATCAAAATTTTCGTATGCTTCTTCGGTCGCGAATAAATAAACTTCGTGAAAATGATTCTTTTTCCCTTTTACTTCAAAAATAGAATAACTTTCCAAACCATCAGCTTTTAAAAGTGTTTTTAGTTCTTTTGCTGTTGATAAATAATCATTTCTTTTTTCGCCATTAATTTCATATTGAATTGAAAATATTACTTTAGCCATTTGTTCTCCATTGTTTATAAAAACTTGTTTAATAAAATTTCCCCGTTAAAAATTGTCTTAGCCGGACCTATAAGGGAAATATTTGTTATTTCTTTTTTGTCTAATTTAAAATCAACAGTTAATTCATCGCCACCGCGGGTAATTAAATTTATAGGCGGGTTTAAATTAGAATTAATACTGCTTATGATTGCCGCAGCAACTGACCCCGTGCCGCAAGCAAGGGTTTCGTCTTCCACTCCTCTTTCATAAGTTCTAATAAATACTTTATCATTTTTTATTTTGATAAAATTTACATTTGTTCCTTCCGGTAAAAAATCCTTGTTACATCTTATCTCTTTCCCTACATCGTATACAGGGAAAGTTTCTAGTTCAGTAAAATTTGATGCGGTATTTTTCTCATTTACTAAAACATCATCAATATTTATTACCACATGCGGCGATCCGGTGTCTGCAAAAGATGAGTTAATTAATTGATTAAAGGCTTTAATTTTAAAATTTATTTTGATCTTTTTAGGATTATTTAAACAGAACTTAATTATATCTTCAGAAATTACTTCGCCGAGAAAATATTCATTATTGGATATAAATTTTGCTTTCCCATATTTTAATCTGTTTGTATCATTTGCAAATTTAATTGCACATCTTGCGCCATTTCCGCATAAGCTTCCCGTTGAGCCGTCGGCATTAAAATATTCCATCACAAAATCATATTTATCAATATCAGAAATAATAATAAAGCCGTCGGCACCAATGCCGGTTCTTCTATTGCATAAACTTTTAATTTTGGAGGGGTCCAGTTCAAATTCGCCGTTTATATTTCTATCGATAACGATAAAATCATTTCCGGCGCCGCTCATTTTTGTAAAATTAATTTTTTTCATTAAGGCGCTAATTTACTTGAATATCGGTTTGATTTCAATAAAAATATCCAACAAAATATTGTAATCACATATTAATTTATTATCTAGGCAAAATTTCAGATAACATTCTTACATAATTAGTACAGGGTAAACCACTAAATATATTTATTCGATTATAAAAAATTCAATTAACTCTATTAAATTATTGTTAAATTTTAGTATAAATTTCTTAAAATGATTTTTGGATTAAATGTCTTCAAATACTATAGTAAAACTTTTGGTTGGAATAGGGGCGCTGATTTTAATTTCAATAATTTCACTCATCGTTAAACTCCCCTACCATATTAGTATGCCGGGAAAAATTTATGCTGCATCCGAATGGGTAGTTTATAAGGGAAATAATGGACAACTAATAACGCAGCTTAATAATAGAAGAACTGGAATTGTAAAAAACTATTCCATACGTGAGTTTGAAAGAGGCGACGATGTTTCATTTACCATGCTTCCTCATTTTACAATGGGCGCTTCTATTAATGAAGCCGATACCATCGGATATATTTTTTCAAATGAAATCCAAAGACAAATTATTTTACTCAAAGGTCAGTTAAATGTAGCACGCGCAAACCTTGAATTAAATGTTTCCGGAGAAAAAGAATCTATTATTAATGAAGCAAAAGAGAATCTTGCTTTTCAAACAAGAAAAGCTGAAGAACAGAAAAAAATTCTCGGCAGAAAAAAGGCGCTTTATGAATCAAATCTAATTTCCCAGGAAGAATATGAAATCGCCGCCGGAACTGCAGCTTTAAACGAGATTGAAATCGGCATTGCTGAAGCACAATTAAAATCAGCGCAGAGCGGCGCTAAAAATCAGCAGGTAGATTTAATCAAACAGCAAATAAATTCTTATGAAAATGAAATAGCAATTTGGCAAAATAGACTTAAGGACGACAAACTGGTTTCCCCTATTTCAGGCGTTGTTAATCAAATGACTATGGGAGATACTTTATTTATTATTTCCGATACAAGTTCATTTATTGTTTTACTTCCCATTAAACTACAGGAAAAAAATTATATTAAAGTTGATGACTTAATTACAATTGAATCACCATTCCTAAAAAATAAAATAGAAGCAAAATTAAAGGTAATTGGAAATTCAGTTCACTATCTTACAAAAACTCCCGTGGTTTATGGAAAGGCTTTCATACGTGTTAAAGATAAGAGCCTACTAACGGATATGCTGGCAAGATGCACAATTGAGTGCGGCTACATTACTATTTTTGAACATGTTAAACGAATGATGAATCACAATTTATTTTAAAAGTATATGCGATTAGAATACAAATATCTTATTCCTAATACACAATTAGAAAAGTTTCGTGCTGATATTATCCCTTTTTTGAATTATGACAAATATGCGGTTGAGAGAAAAGAAAAAGAATACACGGTAAGAAGCATTTACTTTGATAATAGAAAGCTTGACTATTATCATGAAAAAATAGATGGAATAAAAATTAGAAAAAAAATTAGAATAAGAGGCTATAATACTCAAAACGGAAAGAACGTTATATTTCTGGAAATCAAAAGGAAGAATGAAAATTTTATTTCAAAAAATCGTTCGCCGCTTTATTATGAAAATTTAGACGAGCTTTTAGAAAAGGGTAAAGTTGAAGACTATGTTTTGTTCAGCGATTTAAATGATAATTATTGCGAAGACGGAAAAAAATTTTTTTATCATTATCTTCATAAATCATTAAGACCCACCACGTTGGTTGTTTATGAGCGTGAAGCATACGCATGCAGATTTGACAGCAGCGTTAGAGTTACGTTTGATAAAAATTTAAGGTATTTCGCCTTCCCCAAAATTTCAGATTTGTTTAATGAAAACGAATTGCTGCCGGCAATGAGATATGATACAATACTTGAAATAAAATTCAGCAAGGGTTTTCCGATGTGGCTGCAGAATGCTGTTACAAAATATAGATTGATAAGACAATCAGTTTCAAAGTACACTATTTGTCTTGATACTTATGCAAAGCTTCATCCTTTAAATAATAATATTAGAGAAGCCTTCTCAAAAAATATGTTTGCTCACAATAACGTTTAGGAATTTTCTTTGTTATGATTTCTGATTTTGAAAATTTTATTAATTACTCGCTAACCATTGGTGATGTATTAGAAAATCTTTTAATAGCATTTTTATGCACACTGGTAATTTCTTTTTTTTATAGAATTACCTACCGCGGTCCCGGTTACTCAATCTCATTTATAAATTCATTAGTAGTATTAGGGATGATAACCGCAATTGTAATTATGGTAATAGGAAATAATCTTGCCCGCGCTTTCGGACTGGTGGGGGCGATGTCTATTATCCGTTTTAGAACTGCGGTTAAAGAAACGATGGATATTGTTTATATATTTTTTTCGTTGGCAATTGGAATGTCAGCCGGAGTTGGCTTGCACATTGTAGCAATTGTCGGGACTTTATTTGTCGGTTCTGTTATAGTTGTTTTATCTAAAACCAACGCCCTTTCAATGGCTGGCGAAAAATTTTTACTTCAGTTTACTTACGCCGGACATGAGGTGCAAGAAAAAGCGCCGTACTATCCCGTGTTAAAAAAATACTGCAAGCAAATTAATCTTTTAAATGTTAAATCAATTTTTAATAACGGAACAGAAATTTCCTACCACGTCGGTCTTCGAAATAAAAAAATCAATCAGCAGTTTATTGCGGAGCTAGGAAAGGTTGAAGGCGTAACTCATATTAATCTTTATTTCGATGAAGAAGTTTTTTAGAATTAGCTATAAAAATATTCACGGAGTTTAATTTTCATCACTTTCACACGAGCAAGCTAAGTTTCCCGATTTAACTTTTTCAAATGCTTCCCTCCCCTCCTTAAAAGCGTAATATGCAATCCCTATCGACCCCAGAATATCAAAATACCCTATCTTAAAAATTTCATAAAGCCCGCTTGAAACCAAAAGGATAAATGAGAGATAAAAACAAGTTTTAGTACAGTTAGCGTCGGATATTATTGCATCAGAGTTTAACTCTTTACCGACTTTTAATTTTGCATTCATCAAAAAAAACATGGTGGCAATAGAAATTAAAGAAATAATTATTCCGGCTAACGTAGTAGTGGGTTTTACGTCATAAATAATATTTATAATTGAAGCGAATACCAACCCGGCAGCTAATAAATGAAAACTTATTCCGGTAATTGTTAAAGCGGTTCTTTCAAACTTATCTCTTTCATTTACCTTAGAAAATTTCATTCTCAAAACCATATGGAAAATTCCGATACCCGAAAAGACTTCCACAAAGCTATCCACTCCAAAACCAAGTAAAGCTAATGTTTCATCTGCCAAACCAAAAAGCAGTGATGCAACACCTTCAATTAAATTGTATCCAATTGTAATTACTGAAAGTATTAAAGCTGTTTTTAATAATTTATTCAATGATAATTCCCTGTGAAATATTTTAGTTTTAATTTACAAAAAAACTGAAGCGATTCATCTCTTTTATTGTTTCAATAGCAATAGGGCTTAATTTCTTGTCATCTTAATTAATACAGAGAGAAGAGAAGGAATATTGTAAACTAATTCAAAACCTAAAAAGCGCGGCGCTTTATTTAAAATGATTTTTTGCACCAGCCCGGCTGTTTTGATTCGTCCGGCAAATTTTTGTCGCCATTTTTTTTTATATAATTCTTCAATAGTTTTTTTATTTAAATTTTCTTGCCTCTGTCTTTTTAATAATGAAGAAATAATTTTCCCCGATTCCATTGCCATCCCAATTCCATCCCCTGCCAGAGGAGCAATAACTGAGGCGGCATCGCCAATCATATAAATTCCATTTTCCACTAAATTTCTTTTCCCAAAATAAATATTTCCCGTTCCATAAATCTTAGCTTCATCAAAAAAATCAAATGCTTCAGGCTTAAATATTTTAGCAAAACTTTTATTCTTCAGCATTAATTCCGGCAGCTGTTGTCTTGGCGCCGGCTGATCATCACTTCTATTTTCTAAAAAACATAATGTAACAATGTTTGCATCCACTGCGTTTATTCCGCAGTATATTTTATCAGAAGAATAAATTTGAATTTCTTCTTCGTCAAAATCATTCAGCAATTTTTTTTCAATATGAAATTTTATTCCGTTTAATTTTGATTTAACATTTACAAAACTTCTACCCAATGATTTATCTAGATTATTTTGTTTACCATAAGCCGCAATTAAGTTATTTACTTTTATTAAATAATCTTCCCCCTCCCCGCTGGAAATAGTTAGTTCATAATTGTCATTAATTTTTTTTATGTTTTTAACCTCGGCTGGCTGAATAATTTTCGCGCCGTTTGCTTTAGCTTTATTCAATAAAAAATTATCAAACTTGGATCGTCTTAATCCATATGCGGTGAAATCAAAATCAGCATAAATACTTTTGCCGTTATTATTATAAAACTTAAAAGCAGCTAAGGGATTTGGATTTAGCGAAAGGAAATCATCAAATATATTTTGCTCTTTTAAAAATTGAATAACTTCGTGAGAAAGAAATTCACCGCAGAGTGTTTCGCGGGGAAAGCATTTTTTTTCAATCAGACAAACATTAAATCCTTTTTGCGCAAGTAAAATTGCTGCTGTACTACCTGCCGGGCCTCCTCCCATAATTCCTACATCAAATTCACTTTTACTCATTTATTTTATATCAAATTCATTGTATAAATTTTAAACTTCCTGCGGAAACGAAGTGCAGGCAGGTTTACCTTTTATCTATAAATAAATTGTTACAAGCCACCTAAAAGCCCAATTCCATTTTATTTGATAATTAAAATTTAATTCAGTTAAAATATTATTAAGCTCCGATTTTTTAAATCCCCTTTTTACAGAAAGAGGCGCATCGTTTTTTACCATATCACTTTTTGAAAATATGGAAGTCAAGATTTTTATTCCCGCTAAAGCAAAAACAGAACGATGCAAATCATTAATTATAATTCCTGAAATAGCAATCTGTTTCATACTAATTAGTATTTTTTTTATTTCATTTTCATTAAAATGATGAAAGAATAACGAGGCATGAACAACATCAAAACTTTTTGATTTAAAAGAAGGATGAAAAATATCGGCGCAGACTATATTGACGTTAGAGGAAATATTTTTAACATAATTATTTGCTCCGATATTTATATCCATATTCGTTATTTTAAAATTTGTTTTAGAAGAGAGCAAAACATCGGAAGCGCCCCCGCCAATATCCAAAATAGTTTTAATTTTTTTGATTTTACTTTTATTTAAAAAAACTTTAATTGCTTTTTTTGTTGTTGAATTTCCGCCTAAATATTTATTAATAATTTTTAATTCATTTAAAGCATGAATAATTCTTTCATCGTGAATTGTATAATCATCCATCATCTCCTTTTTATAACTTCGCTTAAACATTTTTACAAACTTTGAAAGAGCGCTACTTCCATTGTTAATCCTGGACCAAAAGCAACAGCGCAGCAAAAATCGCCTTTGTTAATTTCTACTGAATCAAAAATTTCTTTAAGCACAAAAAGAATTGAAGCCGAAGACATATTGCCGTATTTTCTTAAAACTTCGCGAGAAGGTTTAAGCTGCTCATCTGTAAGCCCAATTCCGTTTTGAAGTGAATCTAAAATCGCTCTGCCGCCGGGATGCAATGCCCAATGTTTTATATCTTCTTTTTTTATTTTTTTGTCATCAAATATTTTTAATAATTGTGGAACTGTGTCATTCAAAATTATTTTTGGAAGATTGGAGGACAGCATCATTTCAAAACCAAAATTTCCGATTTTCCAGCCCATATATTCAGCGGAGTTTTCAAACAAAAAAGATTCAACCCAAACCAAATTTAGCTTAGGCTTTAGCTGGGGAGAATTCGAAAACAAAGCCGCCGCGCAGCCGTCGGCAAAAATTAAGTTAGCAATAATATTGTCCCTCGTTGGTTCAGTCTGCAAATGAATACTGCACAGTTCCACTGAAACTAAAAGCGTATTCAGTTCTTTTTCATCCGCAGAGTTGAAAGCTTCAAACACAGAGTTAAACCCGATTATAGAGGCGGCACAGCCCATAAATCCAATGTTGGTGCGCTTAACGGAATGCGGAATATTAAACTCTTCAATTAAAAAATAATCCAAGCCCGGCGCAAAAAATCCTGTGCATGATATTGTAATTAATCTTTCAATTTTTTTAGGATCAAAATTATTTTTCTTTAATAGATCTGAAACCGCCTGCTTAGTTAAAGCCTTTGACCATTTCTCATATTCAATCATTCTTAGCTGTGTATCAGGCTTTATATAATTTCCGCTGTTAGAATAAAATTTATTTTTTTCATTTTCATCGGCATCAGGTACAACAAAATATCTTTGTTCAATGCCGGAAGAATTAGAACCGGAATCTATCATCCTTTCTATTGCGGGACGATCAGCCATTCTTTTTTTTAATTCTGCAGCGGCAATATTTTGTGGAACTTTATAAGGGGGCGAAGAAGTAGCAACATCTATTAACATAAATTTCCTTTTCCAATTAAAGAGTGTTTAGATTGTCGGATAAACTGTGTCTATAATCTACTAAAACTTTCAAAAGAAATTGTTGACATAAAATATAGATTGTTAGGGGCGGTGGATTTTTTAGAAGCTGTTTCAATCTAAAAATGTTTACGATGTTAGTAATCTTCAATAATCTTTTTGCGTACATATATTTATATGAATTTTCGTGAGAAATTTATTGCAGCCTGCAAATGATTTCCTCTTTTCCCAACCTTCAATTACAAATAATAAACAAAAAAAATTTATTCTGAAGAAAATCTATTTTATCTTTATCTATGGCAAAAATATTAAAACGGGCGACTACACTTTCCTTAATAACCAATATTTTCCTTTTTATTATAAAAGGATTTATCGGTGTACTCTCCAACTCCATTGCCGTTATATCTGATGCAGTTAATTCACTTAACCGACATTGTTTCTTCCGCAGCAATTATGTACAGCGTGCATGTGTCGTTAAAAAAACCTGATGAAGAACATCAATTCGGGCATAATGCAGCGCAGCCAATTGCAGTATTTATTATCGCCCTTTTTTCGGCAATTGTGGGCATTGAAATAATTAAAGAATCCGTAAAACGAATTATTGAACCTACAAGCTCGGAAATTACTTTGCCTGTTTATTTGGTTTTAGTTTTTACTGTAATTGTAAAAATAATTCTGATGCGTTACCAATCTAAGGTGGGGAAGGCATTTAAAAGTCCTGGCTTAAAAGCCAGCGCGGTTGATAGTATGAACGATGTACTCGCTTCATTGCTTTCATTAATCGGTGTTGCGGGAATTGAATTCGGCTACCCAAAACTTGACGGCATTGTGGGGATTTTTATTGCGTTATTTATTTTAAAATCCGGTTACGAAATTGCAAAAGAAAATATTAATTACTTAATGGGCAAAGCCGCCGATGAAGATATGATTTTGGAGATAGCAAATAAAGCTTTGAAAGTTGAAGGAGTTAAAGGTATAAATGATTTAAAGTCCCATTATGTTGGCAATAAGTTTCATGTAGAAATTCATATTGAAGTGGATAAAAATATTACTACGCAAGACTCGCATGAAACAGGCGTGGGGGTTAGAAATGAAATTTTAAAAATTGCAGACATTAACCAGGTTTTTGTACATATAGATCCGGTGTAACACTCACTCATGAGTTTACGCTTAAATCTACTCCCCGCAATTCTTCCCCTTCTCATAAAATAGTTAACATATAACTTCCTTTAAATTAGAATGAATTGCATTGTAATTAGTAGGAATGGCAATGTAACCAGGGTGAATGACAATTTAGCTGGGGGAATAATATTGCAGCTAGCCGGAATCATAAATCAACGAGGAGTAAAGGAATTGCAGCAAATTACGTTTATCAATAGAAACTTAAGGAAAGCTGACCAGCAAACTCTACTTGTGTATAAATAAAATGGCTTAAAAATTAAGCCGAAAAGCTGAATGAAGGAAAAATATTGCATAATTCTGCTTTAATTGCGGTAAATGACCAAATATCCGCTTCCAGAGCGAAGTTTCACTTAGACTTAGTTTTGGGCAAGTTATTTCGTAATAATTAAGAAAATTTATTTTATTGATTTACCGCATTCTCTTTCTGAAGCGCTTCATAATATTTTCTAATCAGCATTTCGTAATCTTTGGTGTAGCCTTCGTTAATTGCTCTGTTCAATTCATCTCTAATTTTATTTTTTTCTTTTTCTGATGATAAATTTAAGTCATCCGGAGTTTGCCGTACTAAATTATCACCTGAATTAGATTCTCTCTTTTTCTCAAAATCTCTTTCATTAATTGAACGCTGTGCATCTAAAAGCTTTGATAAAATTCTTTCCTGCTTTTGCACCAAAGGGTCGTCCAGCTTTTCAGTCTGCATATCGGTTATAACCTCCTGCATTTTATTTAAAACATCATTCAAGTTTGCCGCCATTCCTTTTGACTGTCCGGATTGTTTCGCCTCTTGATTCAACTGCTCAACTGATTTTCTAATTAGCTCCTGCTGCTGAGATAATCTTTGCAGTTCAGCTTGCTGCTGCGGACTTAACGGTCCTTGATTGTGCGTTCCCTGCTGAAGCTGCTGTGTTAAATTATTTAGCTGCATTTGCTGCTGAGACATTTTACCAAGCTGCTGCATAAGCGACATCATCCCGCCTTTACCGCCCCCCTGCATCATCGATTCCATCGAACCCTTCATCATCGCCGCCGCTTCGTTTAATGATTTCATCGCTTCACCCTGGCTCATGGAAGACATTCCGCTGTTTCTATTCTGCAATGATTGAATTGATTGATCCATTTGTTTTTTTGCATCGCCCAAAGATTTTCCCATCTCCGGAGTAATTGCAAAAGTTTTTTGTGAAAGTTCAGACATTTGCTGAAGCAGCTTATCAAGGTTGCGCGCAATGTCATTTTGCTTTTGTGCGTTTTCATTAAATGAAGATGAATTCGGTTCTAAATTTTCTGATTCATTTTTTAATTCTTCCTGCTGTTTGGAAAGATTAATTAAATTATCAAGTATCTTCATCATATCAGTAAAAGTCTGCATTTGATTTTGCTGCTTAATTGATTCCTGAAGCTGCTGCATCATCTTATTCATCTGCTGCATATTTTTACTTACTTGCGATTGATTCTGCTGCGCCATTTGCTTTTGGCTCTGCTGAATATCCTGCGAAGCTTGATCAGATTTTTCCTGGTTCTGCTGCTTCTCAAATTCCTCCATCATTTTTGCAAGCTCGTCTTTGGGCATGTCTTCAAGCGAGTTCATTTTTTCTTCCAGCTTTTTCATTTCTTCATCAAACTTTTTTAATTCATCGGAAATTTCATTTTGCTTTTCGCTTAAATTTTCTTTTTCACTTTGTTTTGATAAATCATTTTTCTCAGTTTCCTTTTGAAGCTCATTCTGCTTGTTCGTCATTTGCTCGGTGCGTTTTAATAATTCATCAACCTTTTGTTCAATTTGGATTCGCTTTAACAAATTAAGAGTACGCTCAATACTTTTCTGAAATTTTTCTTCATCAATTTTCATATCCTGCATAGCCTGCTGAATTTGATTGCGATCCATTTTCTGCAGCAGACTTTCCATTCGCTCCATAACTTTTTTCATCTCTTCGCTGGAAAGTTCTTTCATTAAATCCTGAAGCTCCATATATTTTTGCATCGTTTCTTTGGAAAGCAAATTATTCTCCTGCAACTCTTGCTGCATCTTCGTCATCTTTTCATTCACTTGATCAACTTTTTTCTGCAAGTCTTCAAATTGATCCAGACTTTTTTCAATTTTCTTTTTTTCCTCCCACGATAATTCTTTTTGATCTTTCTTTAGCTCCTGATCTATTTTTTCCAGATTTTTTTTCAAGTCGTCGGCTTGCTTTAAAATTTCTTTTAAATCCTGCTCAGATTGAGTTTGCGTGTTTTCAGCTTTTGCCAGCAGCTCATCCAAAGAGGGCACGCGAATATTAAACGAAGGAGACTTTGCGGATTTTGGTCCGTTGAAAATATCGTTATCAAAAATTTCCAAATAATATGAAACTACATCATCAACAGCTAAGCTCATTTGCGAAAGATTCCAAATATAATTTACACTGTTTTCAGAGCTGCTTTTATTAAAGGGGATTTCTATCGTTTTAAAATCTTTTTGCGGCGGTTCATATTTAGAAGCAGACAACCTGTAATTAAGAATAAGTTTTGTGAATCCGAAATCATCTGTAACTTTTAAATATATTGGTAAGCGATTATCATTCGCCAAAGTAACATCTTTATTGGGATCAATAATTTCAATGGTTGGATAAGCATCATAAGCCGCTTTTATGGTGTAGGTTATAGGATACAAATTCTGATTTTCATTCTCATCAGTAATAATAATTTTATAATTATTATCCTTTCTAACAATAAATTTTCCGGAAGCATTTTCACCTTCAATATTTAATTTATGTGAAGTTGAATCGCCAAATTGCAGCTCAGCGCTTTTAATAGTTTTAGTTGAATTTATTTTCAAATCCACGCTGCTACCGATTAGCGTATTTATATTGCCATTATCATTTAAAACAACTGGAGGAATTTTTGAATATGATGGCGAAATTATTTTAACTTCTAAATTTTTAATTATGGGATGATCGATTACCTCAATTTGGTATTCATCGCTTTTAATATTTTCAGCTTCGGCAAAATATTTAAAAGAATTACGAACAGCTTTTTGTTCAAAATGAAAAATGCCGAGTGAATCAGCCGCTAAATTTTCCGTCGTAAAATCTGCCTGATCTTCGGATTTAGTTTCTAAATTAATATTTTGAAGCGGCGAGCCAACTACCCTTATTATTATTTCAACGTCATCGCCTTTTGTTGCTTGAGCGTTCCCCGGTAAAACTTCAAAAGAAAATTTTGGAGGTTGTGTATATTCCGTATTAAAATTTATTAATCTATTTGAAGCGCTATTAATTCCAGGCGCAATACCTAAAAGTAAAATTGAGATAAGTACAATTCCGATAAAATAAAAAAATAAATTTTTTGCTTTATTAAAATTAACTACTGATTCAAACTGAATGCTTTTGCTTTTGTTATAAACATTTTTAAATGCAGCGTCAATTAAGGAAAGAGAATAAAAGTTATTTTTATTTTCAATTGATACAAGCTGCATTGCATTTAATAAATCATCTTTTATTAAAGGAAAATTTTTCCCAACTTTATTTGCAGCGTTAAAGTAATTCGTTTTTCTAAAAATATTAAAATATTTGAGAGCCGGAATAAAGAAGAGAAAAGTGAAACCCCCGATTGAAATTAAAAGAAAAATAAAAAATAGAGCGGTGCGCACGCTTGATGAAAAATGAAAAATCGTTTCCAGCAAAACAAAAGTTAAAAAAACTGATAGAGTAATTATGGCAAAAGTTTGAAAACCAAAAAAAGAAAAAAGTGCATATTCCTTCTTTGTAAGTTTTTCTAACTTATTAATTATTTCTTTATAAAAAATTGAATCTTTCATAATTTCCAATTCAAAACCCTGCCTGTCGGAAGAAAGCGTTGCCCAACTCGGTATCGTCATTTCGAACGAATCGCCGCGGCGAATTCGACTGAGAAATCTTTCACATTATTTAGAAAAAGATTTCTCTCCTGATGGGATCGAAATGACATCTGAAGGGTTTGCGCAAACCTCTCGATAGTCAAGGTCAAAGTAAAAAAAACTAATTGCTTAATTAGAGAGCGCCCACACAACAATGTTTGCCCCAAACTTAAGAGCTTCTTTCCGCTTTGCCGGCGGATCGTTATGTACTTCCGGATCAGCCCAGCCGTCGCTCGGGTTAGATTGAAAGGTATAATAAACAGCCAATCTATTATCAACAAAAAGTCCGAAACCCTGCGGAGGTTTATTATCGTGTTCGTGTGTTTTTGGCGGACCAGTTTTAAAATCAAATAGTATGTTGTACAAACCAAAATTAAAAGGAAGCTCCACAAAATCTTTATCCGGAAAGACTTTTTTCATTTCACGTCTTACCGCGTTATCCAAACCATAATCATCATCAATATAAAGGAAGCCGCCGTTCTCTAAATATTTTTTTAATCTGCTCGCTTCGTCAGTTGAAAAAACCACGTTTCCGTGTCCGGTCATAAACAAAAAGGGGAAAGAAAAAATTTCATCCGAAGCAATGTCAACAAATTTATATTCAGAATTAACGGCAATATTTGTATTAGATTTAATAAAATTTAAAAGATTAACTTCCGCTGAAGGATCGTTATACCAATCACCTCCGCCGTTATATTTTAGACGCGCAATTTCAAAACCTTTTTCGGTTTGCGCGGTAATTGAAAACGAAAAACTTGCGGCAAATAATATGATTAATATTTTATTCATCATAACTTTATTGAGCAATATATTTATGTAAAAATAGAATATCAATTTACTTAATAATCGCACTTAGGCGGCAAAATATTTTTAAATATAAAGGGATGTTAAAATGGCAAAAAAATATTGGCTTGTAAAATCCGAGCCCGGTTCTTTTTCAATTGAAGATTTAGCAAAAAGCAAAAACAAAACCACCCATTGGGATGGAGTAAGAAATTACCAGGCAAGAAATTTTATGCGCGACGAAATGAAGAAAGGCGACGGCGTTTTATTTTATCACAGCAGCTCTGATCCCCTTGCTGTTGTGGGCGTTTGCGAGGTTGTTAAAGAAGGCTACGCCGATCATACCCAATTTGATCCTGATGCGAAACATTATTTTCCATCAAGCGATCCTGACAAACCTGTTTGGTTTATGGTTGATATAAAACTTATAAATATTTTTAAGCGTCCCGTAACTTTACAGGAAATTAAAGCTAACCCGAAGCTTAAAAATATGAGACTCATTCAAAAAGGGGGAAGACTTTCAGTTATGCCGGTAGAAAAAAATGAGTTTGATGAGATAATTAAGATGAGTAAAAATTAATTTTTTAAAAAAAACTTTCTTTTCATTTGATTTTAGAACCACAAAAAAATTATAAAAAATTTAATTTGGTTTTTAAAAAAAATATTGCAAAGTTGCTTTCAGTTCTTTCACTCCTTTAAAAAATATTTAAAGAATTGTAGATCAAAAAATTTTCTTTTTCAGGAAAATTTCTTAGTTTCAAATTAATCAACTTGTGCGTTCAAAATTAAAATTCTGCGAATGAAATTTTCTTTTTTTCATATCACTTCATATAAAAATTTTAAAATTATATAACTAAAAATTATAAAACGATAACTATTAGCTTAGGGAGATATTAATGAGAATAGAAAGGCTTTTCACTAAAACAAACGAAGACCCTCTAAAATCATTTGAGTTTACAAAAAGAGTTTCTGAAATAAAAAATCCTGACGGGTCTATTGTTTTTAGAATGGAAGATGTTTTTGTGCCTTCACAATGGTCGCAAGTTGCCACTGATATTATTGCGCAAAAATATTTTAGAAAAGCCGGAGTTCCAAAGCTGCTAAAAAAGAGCCGCGAAAAAAATGTTCCCGCCTGGTTACAATCTTCAAAAGCAGATTTAGAAAAATTAGAACTTCTTCCTGAAAAAGAAAGATATTCATCAGAGACAGATTGCCGACAAGTATTCCATCGCCTTGCAGGCAATTGGACTTACTGGGGCTGGCTTGGCAAGTATTTTGACGCCGAAGAAGACGCCAAAGCTTTTTATGATGAAATGGTTTTCATGCTTGCAAATCAAATGGCTGCGCCAAACAGCCCGCAATGGTTTAACACCGGTTTAAATTGGGCTTACGGAATTGACGGACCTGCGCAGGGTCATTATTATGTTGATTATAAAACGGGGGAACTTACAGCGTCAACCGATGCTTATACACATCCACAACCGCATGCATGCTTCATCCAATCTGTTAAAGATGATTTGGTTAATGACGGTGGAATAATGGATTTGTGGGTTCGCGAGGCAAGATTATTTAAATATGGATCCGGCACCGGCTCAAACTTTTCCGACATTAGAGGCTCGGATGAATCGTTAAGCGGCGGCGGAAAATCCTCGGGACTTATGTCATTTTTAAAAATCGGCGATCGCTCTGCTGGCGCTATTAAATCCGGTGGAACAACCAGGCGCGCAGCTAAAATGGTTACATTGGATTTAGATCATCCCGATATTGAAGAATATATTAATTGGAAAGTTACCGAAGAACAAAAAGTAGCTTCATTAGTTGCCGGTTCAAAATTATGCAATCTTCATTTGAATGCAATTATTCAGGCTTGCTATGATGAGCATCCTGAAAATGACAGGTTCAACAAAAAAGTAAATAAGAAATTAAAATTTGCGGTATTAGAAGCCCGTAAAGCTCAAATTCCCAACAACTATATTGAAAGAGTAATTCAACTTGCAAAGCTCGGCTTTAAATCAATTGAGTTTCCAATTTATGATACTGATTGGAACTCTGAAGCTTACGCAACTGTGTCGGGACAAAATTCCAACAACTCAATAAGGGTTACAAACGAATTTATGAATGCCGTTTTAAAAGACGGCGAGTGGAATCTTTTTTGGAGAATCGAAAAGAAAAAAGCTGCCAAAGAAAATCGTAAACCAAAACCGAGCAGAACTTTAAAAGCCCGCGATCTTTGGGAACAAATTTCTTATTCAGCTTGGTCTTGCGCTGACCCCGGAATTCAATATCATACTACCATAAATGAATGGCACACTTGTCCAGCTGATGGAGAAATAAAAGCGTCTAATCCCTGCAGTGAATATATGTTTCTTGATGACACTGCGTGTAATTTAGCTTCATTAAATCTTACAAGATTTTATGATATTAAATCCAAAGAGTTCAACATTAATGCATATAGGCATGCGGCAAGATTATGGACAATCGTTTTAGAAATTAGCGTTTTGATGGCGCAATTCCCCAGCAAAGAAATTGCACAGCTAAGTTATGATTTTAGAACATTGGGTTTGGGCTACGCAAACTTAGGCTCTTTATTAATGCTTCAAGGAATTCCTTATGACAGCAATGAAGCGTTTGCAATCTGCGGCGCATTAACCGCAATTATGCACATGACTGCTTACGCGGCATCGGCGGAAATGGCAAAGGAATTAGATCCATTCCCAAAATATGAAAACAACAAAAATACCATGCTGCGTGTTATTAGAAACCACAGGCGCGCCGCGTATAATGTTCCTCATGAAGAATATGAAACTCTAACAATTTATCCCAGGGGTATTGATCCAAAATACTGCCCTTCGGATTTACTAAAAGCCGCAAGAGAAGACGCCGATCTTGCTTTGGAATTAGGGACTGAGTTTGGATTCCGCAATGCGCAGGTAACTGTTATTGCTCCTACCGGAACAATCGGCTTGGTT
This sequence comes from uncultured Bacteroidota bacterium, assembly GCA_963782985.1. Lineage (GTDB taxonomy): Bacteria > Bacteroidota > Ignavibacteria > Ignavibacteriales > Ignavibacteriaceae > CAVSWT01. The sequence continues at coordinate 296,749 of CAWALU010000006.1, read as the reverse complement.
ATGGATTGCGATACAACCGGCGTTGAACCGGATTTCGCTCTCGTTAAATTTAAGAAATTAGCGGGCGGTGGATATTTTAAAATTATAAATCAATCCATTCCACCGGCGCTGGAAAGATTAGGTTATAATCAAGATCAAATATCCGAAATTGTAAAGTATGGCAAAGGGCATGGTTCATTGGAAGGCTGTCCTTATATAAATCCTCAATCCTTAAAAGCTAAAGGGTTTACTGATGACATTCTAAATAAATTAGAAAAAACTCTTCCTTCAGTTTTTGAATTAAGTTTCGCCTTTAACAAATATACGCTCGGCTCTGAATTTTTGGTGAACACTTTAAAGTTGGATGAAGAAGAAATTGATTCATTTGATTTTAATCTTTTAACAGCGCTTGGATTTTCCAAACAAGAAATTGCTTCGGCAAATGATTATGTATGCGGTACAATGACAATTGAAGGCGCTCCATTTTTAAAGCACGAGCATTATCCCGTTTTTGACTGCGCAAATAAATGCGGTAAAAAAGGAAGCAGATTTATTCGTTCAATTGCACACATTAAAATGATGGCATCCGCACAGCCGTTTATTTCCGGGGCAATTTCTAAAACTATTAATCTTCCCAACAGCGCAACTGTGGAAGATATTAAAGACGCTTATATGCAGTCGTGGAAATTAGGAATTAAAGCTAATGCGCTTTACCGCGACGGCTCAAAGCTTTCACAGCCGTTAAACTCAATAAGCGATGAAGAACTTGAAGCCCTGCTGGAAGAAAAAGAACATAATGATATTGTTAAGATTGCCGAGAAAATAATTCACAGATACATAGCAAAAAGAAGAAGGCTGCCGGATAGAAGAACCGGCTATACGCAAAAAGCTAAAATAAACGGACAGTCGGTTTATATTAGAACAGGCGAATACGATAACGGACAGATAGGCGAGATTTTTATTGATATGCACCGTGAAGGCGCCGCTTTCAGATCATTGCTTAATTGCTTTGCAATTTCCATTTCTCTGGGCTTACAGCACGGTGTTCCGCTGGAAGAGTTTGTGGATGCTTTTGTATTTACAAAATTTGATCCGGCGGGAATAGTTACAGGCAATTCAAGAATTAAAATGTCCACTTCCGTAATTGATTATATTTTTAGAGAGCTTGCCGTTACTTATCTCGGCAGAAATGATCTTTCCCATGTTGAGCCTCAAGAATATAAAAGCAAAGCCTCTCATAGTATTGTTAAAAGGATAGAACCGGAATTTGTAAGCGAAGAAATAGTAAGCGAAAGAGTTATAGAATTAGATGAAGAAGTGATGAGCTCGAAAGAATACGCGCCTGTTGATGCAACGGTTAGAACAAAATCAATTGTTCAGCCGAGAAATTCAATTCATACAAAAATGAAACAAGCGATAGAACATGGTTACACCGGAGATGTCTGCGCGGAATGCCAAAGTTTGACAATGGTTAGAAACGGAACTTGCTTAAAATGTATGACCTGCGGCTCTACTTCGGGGTGCAGCTAAGCTGAAACTAAAAATGTTGTTTAATAAAAAAGCCATTCAATGTGAATGGCTTTTTTTTATCGATTTTGATTTCTATTAATTACCTGGAAGCAGATAAATCTTCCAATCTTCTTCCCCCCATAAATCTTTTTGAGTAATAATCATTTTCCAATGAAGAAACTATTACTCCATTTCTTGAACTTGCGTGAGCAAATAAATTATCTCCAATATAAATTCCTACATGCCCGGGACGAACTCTTTTCCGCGTATTAAAAAATACTAAATCGCCAAACTTCAATTCATCTTTATCAACTACTTCACTCCCTTGCGTAAATTGGTCGCGTGCGGTTCGCAATAAAGGAAAGTCCACTGCGCTGCCGTAAACTGTTTGGGTAAAAGCCGAGCAGTCAATTCCGTTTTTTGAGTTGCCCCCGTATTTATAAGGAGTATTTAAATAGCGGATAATTTCCATCAGCATTTTTTCTTTGGCTGTGCTAAAACCATTCGCTTCATTATTGGATGATAAAAGTTTTGAAGAAACAGATGACAAATCCAGATTGTTTTTTTCTTCAGGAATATCGTCCGCATCATCATCTTCCGAATCAATATCCTCAGAAAGCGCGGCGCTTTTTAATTCATCCTCGCTTATATCTTCAACTGATTTGTTATCATCATTATCCTCTGATGTGAACCTTACCGGGGATTTTTTTTCTGTTTTAGAATTTTCAGATTTGGTTTTATATCTTTCAGAATTAAGGGAAGAAGAACAGCCTGCGTTAAAAAGTATTGAACCTAAAATCAAAAAACAAATTACTGAAAAATGATATTTGTAAATTCTATTAACCAAGGTATGCCCTTAAATTTTTACTTCTGGAGGCGTGCTTTAATCTTCTTATAGCTTTTTCCTTTATTTGTCTTACTCGTTCTCTCGTTAAATTAAACATCTCGCCAATTTCCTCTAACGTAGAAGCATGTTCTTTATTCAAACCAAAATAAAGTTTTATAACTTCCGCTTCTCTTTCAGGTAATGAATTTAATGCTCTTTCAATTTCAACTTTTAAAGATTCGCTTATTAAACTAAAGTCCGGCGACGGCTGCAAATCATTCTGAATAACATCCAACAAACTATTCTCTTCGCTTTGAGTAAACGGCGCATCCATTGAAACATGCTTGCCGGACATTTTTAATGTTTCAGAAACATCGCCTACATCCATATCCAATGCTTGCGCTAACTCTGCCGCGCTTGGTTCTCTTTCATATTCTTGTTCAAGATTGCTGTATGCTTTTCCAATTTTATTTAACGCCCCAACTCTATTTAAAGGAAGACGGACGATTCGCGCCTGCTCTGCTAATGCTTGAAGAATTGATTGTCTTATCCACCAAACAGCATAGGATATAAATTTGAATCCGCGGGTTTCATCAAATCTTTTGGCGGCTTTTATAAGTCCAAGATTACCTTCATTAATTAAATCGCCTAATGACAATCCTTGATTCTGATATTGCTTTGCAACACTGACAACAAAGCGGAGATTAGCTTTTGTTAACGCATCCAAAGCATAGTGGTCGCCATGTTTAATTTTAATTGCTAATTCTATTTCTTGTTCAGCGGTAAGCAAATCTACCTTGCCGATTTCTTGCAGGTATTTGTCGAGTGATTGACTTTCGCGGTAAGTAAACTGTTTAGTTATACGCACGATTATCCTCTTACTAATTCACTTCTAAATTAATTGAATCAACAATTCCAACAATCGAAGCATCTACGGGAGCCATGTCCACCGGCAGCGGAATAACTGCTTCAGAGGCGGTTATGTAAAAAATTATTTCACCGGGACCGGCGCCCACTGTATCCACAGCAATTAAAGGCTCGCCGTCATTTTTAATTTCTGAGTTTATAGGTTGGACAAGCATAAGTTTAAAATTAGACAACGCTTCATATTTTTTTGTAGCCCAAATATTTCCTATTACTTTTCCGAGAAACATTTTTACTAAACTTAAATTACTAATCAGTTAAAAAATAAATTACTGTTCTTCTTGTTCTAACATTTCCTTTAACGCAACATCCAGCTTATCTACAATAGCCATTATAACTGCGTCTACCGGTTTGTTTTTAGTAAAAGTTGTTTGGCGCGATGAGCTGCCGGTTGCAACTAAAACAATTTCTCCTTCGCCGGCGCCAACGCTGTCAACGGCCACAACAAAATTATCCTTTTCATTCAGCTCAAGGTCAAGCTGCTTAACTATCATAAATTTAGCGCCTACTAAATTATCATCTTTTTTTGTAGACCAAACTGTGCCAACTACTTTGCCGAGAAACAAATCATCCTCGCTTTATAAATGAATTAAATTGACTGAACTCTCGCTAATATAGTTGAGGCAATTTAAAGAAACAATTTTTTTGAATAAGCTTGAACGCCATTAAAAATAATTTATAATTTATTTTAAATCAAATTGAAATGTTGAGATATTCTATTCGTTTAAAAAGCTTTTGCCTTTTAATGAATTTGAAATTGCAAAAAACTCTGCCGCAGTTTTTGCCACATCGGAAAAAGTGTTTCTAATTCCCAAGTTTTTTGCAGCATTTTTTTTTCTGAAGAATAGAAGCGGAACATATTCACGACTGTGGTCAGTGCTGGGAGTGGTAGGATCATTCCCATGGTCGGCGGTAATTATTAAAACATCGGTCTCATCAAGACTTGAAATAAATTCAGGAATAAAATCATCAAATTCTTTTAAAGCTTTGGCGAAACCTTCGGGATCATTTCGATGTCCGTAATAAACATCAAAATCGACTAAGTTTGCGAATACAAAATTGTTCTCTCCATTTTTAGAATATTCTAATAATTTATCACTCCCCTCTTTATTGGAATGAGTTTTTTCTTGAATTTGAATTCCCTTATAATTAAAAAGATCATTCACTTTTCCAATAGCTACTGTAGAAATTTTATTTTCGGATAATATATTAAGAATTGTTTTTGAAGGCGGATCCATCGAAAAATCTTTTCGATTAGTAGTTCTTGTATAGTTGCCGGACTTGCCGACGAACGGTCTTGCGATGACCCTTCCAACTTTTAGCGGATCAACTAAAACTTTATTGCGTGTAATTTCACAAATTTCATAAAGTTTATTTAAAGGAATTATTTCTTCGTGAGCCGCAATTTGAAAAACAGAATCGGCGGAAGTGTAAACAATGGGAAACCCCGTTAGAGCGTGTTCATCGCCAAGTTCTTTAATTATCTCGGTGCCGGAAGCTGCTTTATTGCCGAGAACATTTTTGCAGTTAGTTTCTTCTAAAAATTTTTTAATTATCTTCGGTGGAAAACCATTTGGGAAATATGAAAAATCAGTGTCAACATAAAGCCCCGCCATTTCCCAATGTCCTGTAGTTGAATCCTTGCCTTTAGAAATTTCAGTCATCTTACCAAATGAAGCTAAGGGATTCTTTACTTCTGCAACGCCTTTAATTTTTGTAATATTTCCTAATCCTAATTTTTCAAGATTAGGAAGAGTTAAACCGTTAACCGAATTAGCTAAATTTACAAGTGTGTTGCTACCTTCGTCTTTATAATCAGCGGCGTCGGGTAGTTCTCCAATGCCGACGCCATCTAAAATTATGAGAAAGAAATTTTTCATTTTAAATTTGAAATTTGAGTCTAATTAATATTCCGCACGGTGTTGCCGCCGCGTTCGAGAGCTTTCTGCAATGCCAGATCTGCATTGTAAATCACTTCATCCGAATCAAGTTTGCTTGCCGCAGATGCAATGCCGATGGAGACAGTGTAAGTAGTCTGCTTTGAAACCACGGCAATTGGCTTGCGGGCAATCTTCACGCGAAGTTTTTCCGCCCAGATAAAAACTTCTTTTGTATTGGAATTAAAAAAATACACGGCAAAAACTTTTTCATTAAGCCGTCCGAATATATTCATCGGGGTTAATTCTTTTGCTATAGTTTCTGAAACGGTAGTAAGTACTTTGGGGAATGGATTTCCGTCAAACAAAGATTCTTGTTCAAGGAAATCATCAATTCTAATTAACGCCAGCGCGCCCGGAATTTTTAATTGGTCGGCTTTAATTAAATCAGAGCTTAATCTTTCCTTAAATGTTTCTTCATTCAAAGCTCTGGTTTCAATATCAACAGCAAGAAAACTTTTTAATAAACTTTGGGTTGAAAAGGAATGGCAAACATACGATAAAATATTTGCGGCGCTTTTTAAAAACTGAATATCGGAATTTGTGTATGCATTTTTCTTTAAGCTTTCAAAACATAGTACGCCGTAATTTTGTCCGCCATACACAAGCGGAATAGCAAGAAAAGATCCGTCAAAACTTACATCTTCAACTTTGGAAAAACGCACATAACCGCCTGTGCTTGTGTCATCAATTTTAACAGGCATACCGGTAACAATAGATTTGCCGGTTAACGTGCCGGCTAAATCAACGTCTAAATTTTGCCCAACATATTTTAATGATGTGTTATTTGTAATTTTTATTGTTTTGAATTTTTGATCAATAGGATTAAAATATACAAACGCAAAAGCGTCCCAGGCAATTAAATAATTAACCGAGTTTTGTACGGTTGAAATTAAATCTTCTTCAGAGTCAATTTTCTTTTCTGCATTGATGAGGTTTAACATTCCTTTCAAACGCTGCTGCGAAACGGAGTCGGAATGTTTCTCCTCAAAAATTGTGATGATCATTGTAATTACGCGGACGAATCTACCCAAAGCATAGATTGTTTCGATTCCAAAAGTATCATCCATTTTAGAATCAACAGCAATAATCGCAATTAAATTTTTATCATAAAAAAGCGGAACGCCGACAAAACTTCTTATTCCTTGCGGAGCGCTGTAATATCTAATTACATCCGATTCAGCGGTGGGCGAAACATCGCTTAATAATTCAGGCTCGCCTTTTTGAACAATCTTACTTAGAATATCATCTTCAATATCAAATTTGCGTTGGGCGATTTCAGTGGAGTTTGAAACATATTTTTCAACTGTTAGTTTTTCTTTTTTCTTATTGTACCAAAAGAAAATTGCGGTGTGCGCGGAGTAAGCTTCTTTAATTACGGTAAGCATTTTTTCCAGCACAAATGTAAACTGCCCATCGTGCCCAATGCCTGAGGGCAGGCTTTCATTTGCAATTTCTTCAAATCGTTCTTTAAGATCTGGCGGCTTTAATGTTGTTTTGGGAAGACGAATTTCGGGCGTGTAATTATCAGAAGTGATAACTTCTAATTTTTTATTTTTGGAAACTATCTCAAATGAATCATCAAAATGACTTTGGGTTTCGCCGGTTTCTTCCGGCAATAAATCTTCATCAATATCTAAGGAAGAAAAAGATTTATTAAAACGAAGCGTATCTCTAAGAAAAATTATAAACGCAAGATAAATTACAATTAACGCAAGCGTAATTATTCGTATAACCAAATCATCCGTAAGAAAAAGAATAATAGCCAGCAATAAGGCGAGAAGAAAAATTCCTATTCTTTTTCTTTGTCTGCGGTCCATATTTGAAAAAATCATGCGGATAATTAAGCCCAAAAAATAATTACAAATCTAATACAATGTAAAACTGTAATCAATTAATGATGAAATGAAAAGTAGAATTATTCTAATTATTTATAATACAAATTATAAATTCTATTTTGAATTTCCTTCTTGCCAATTTTTTTTACGGAAGAATAAATAAAAAGATTATCGCCAAAAATTAACTCGGGGAAAAAACTAATAATATTTTTTTGAACTTTTGAAAGTTCTGATTGTTTTAGCTTATCAATTTTATTTAGCAAAACGATGTAGGGTAAATTTGATTCGCGCAAGAGAGCGTTAAGGTTTAAATCAAGCTCCGTGGGGTTATGGCGGCTGTCTATAAAATGTAATGCGATGGAAATATTTTTTGATTTAGTTATGAATTCGCTTAAAAGCTTACCCCAAAATTCTCTTTCCTTTAAAGATGTTTTAGCGTAACCATAGCCTGGCAAATCAACAATATAAAATTTATCATCAATTAAATAATAATTAATAGAACGAGTTTTACCCGGCGTGGAGCTTGTTTTTGCAAGATCTTTGCGACTAAAAAGCGAATTGATAAATGAAGATTTGCCAACGTTCGATCTTCCGCAAAGAATAACTTCAGGAAATTTATCTTTTGGTAAGTCGTTTAAACTGAATGCCGAGGTAATAAATTTTTGCTGATCAAACATAGGATTAAAATATTTTTATTTTAAATTCATAAAAAAAATATCAGGATTAAACAAAAAACGCCCCAATGCAGGGGCGTTAAAATCATAAGCTGATTAAATTATCTATTTATTTTTTTCTTTTGATTCTTCCACAACTTTCGCGTCTTCAATTTCTTCATTTTTTTCGGAAGATTTTTTGGCTTCTTTTTTAGCTTCGCGTTTATCTTTTTGTTCTTCAGCTTTTTTATTAATTACATCGTTATAGTCAACTAACTCAAGAATTGCCATAGCTGCGGCATCGCCCTTACGGTTGCCTAATTTAACCACTCTTGTATAGCCGCCGGGACGTTCGCCAACTTTAGGAACAATCTCATTAAACAATTCATTAATAACATCTTTATCATGAATTTTTCTCATAACCAATCTTCTTGCATGAAGATCATTTCTACGAGCTTTAGTAATTATTCCTTCAACAAAACCTCTGGCTTCTTTAGCTTTAGCTTCAGTTGTAGTAATTCTTTTATGCTTTAATAAAGAAGTTGCAAGCGAGTTTAGCATTGCTGCGCGGTGACTTGAGGTCCTGTTGAACTTCCTTCCTCTTACTCTATGTCTCATTATTTATATCCTATTCTGCAAAAAAATTAGTTTGATTCTACTTCGTCTTTAATGTAGCTGTCCACATCCATACCAAATTCAAGATTCAAGCTTTCTACAATTTCCATCAATTCGGCTAAAGATTTTCTTCCGAAGTTTCTGAACTTAAGCATTTCAGCTTCATCTTTTCTCACAAGCTCGGCTAAATTTTTAATATTAGCAGCCTTCAAACAATTATGCGATCTTACGCTTAATTCAAGATCATCAACATTAGTAAGAAGAATTTTTTTAATTCTTTCCTTCTCGCTATCCTTTTGGCTTACCGCTTGTTCTTCTTCCTGATCGATATCAAAATTAATAAATAATTGTATATGATCTTTTAAAACTTTAGCGGCTTGCGTTAATGCGTCTTCGGGAGTAATTGATCCATCGGTTGCAACTTCTAAAGTTAATTTTTCAAAATCATTCTTATCGCCAATTCTTACATTTTCAACGTCATACTTTACATTTCTGATAGGAGTAAAAATTGAATCGATTGGAATAACGCCGATAGTTTGTTCGGGCGAAACATTTTCAGCGGCAGGCACATAACCTTTCCCTTTTCCAACGGTTATTTCTATATCCACTTTAGCGTTTTTGTTTAATGTGGCAATGTGTAAATCAGGATTTAATATTTCAACTTCACTGCTGTTTTTTTGTAAATCAGCAGCTGTAAATTCACCTTCTCCGTTAAAAGATAAATCGATTTTATTTGGTTTCTTTGTTAAAAATTTCATTCTAACTTGTTTAAGATTAAGAATGATTTCGGAGACGTCTTCAACAATTCCTTCAATGGTAGTGAACTCATGCAGAACGCCGCTGAACTTAACAGAGGTTATTGCCGCGCCTGTAAGCGAAGATAATAAAACTCTTCGTAATGAATTTCCCATTGTAACTCCGTACCCTCTTTCAAGGGGTTGAAGTGTAAATTTACCGTAAGTATTTGTATATGTTGTCTCGTCTAAAACTACTGCTTCAGGCATCTTTAAATATGATACGCTCATTTAAAATCCTCTAAAAAAATTAATCTTAAAAAATAGTTTTTATTTGGAGTAAAGTTCTACCACCAACTGTTCGTTGGCATTTAGAGGAACATCTGCTCTTTCAGGTATATTAATAAAAGTACCCGATAAAGAGGCTTTATCAATTGAAAGCCATGAATAAGTACTGTCTTTTACTCTCTTTAACGAATCATGAATCAGGTCTAACTTTTTACTCTTATCTTTAATCTGAATGATATCGCCTGCGCCAAGAATGTAGGAAGGAATATCAACAGAAATCCCGTTAACTGCTATGTGTCTGTGTCTAATCAATTGTCGCGCTTGTTTACGTGATGAAGCAAATCCGATTCTGTACACGACATTATCTAATCTGCTTTCCAAAATTTTCACCAGGTTATCGCCGGTAATACCTTTTGACTTGTTAGCTTTTTCAAAATAATTTCTGAACTGTGTTTCTAACAAACCATATTGTCTTTTAATTTTTTGTTTTTCTCTTAGCTGAATGCCATATTCGGAAACCTTAGATCTTCTGCTAATTCCATGTTGTCCCGGAGGATAATTTCTTATTTCGATAGGGCATTTTTCAGTAAAGCACTTTTGACCCTTTAAAAATAATTTTTGTTTTTCTCTTCTGCATAATTTGCAAACTGAGTCTGTATATCTTGCCATTTAGTAATTCTCCAAAAATTAAACTCTTCTTCTCTTTGGCGGCCTGCAGCCGTTATGAGGAATTGGTGTAACATCTTTAATTGAACTAACATCTAATCCGGCGGTGTGTAAAGCTCTGATAGCAGCTTCTCTTCCCGATCCCGGTCCCTTCACAAAAACATCTACTCTTCTTAATCCCGAATCATAAGCTTCTTTAGCCGCCGCTTCCGCCGAAACTTGCGCTGCATAAGGAGTATTTTTACGCGATCCCTTAAATCCGTTTTTGCCGGCTGACGACCAGGAAATTGTATTACCGTAAACGTCAGTTAACGTAACAATAACGTTATTAAAAGTTGCTTTAATATGAGCAACGCCATTTGCATCAACATGCGTTTTCTTCTTTGCTTTTTTTAATGTTTTAGCCAAAACTTAAAACCTCCTGATTATCAAACTTAATATCTATCTTATTTCTTAGATGGCGCCTTCTTTTTACCGGCGACAGTTTTTCTTTTTCCTTTTCTTGTACGGGAATTGGTACGCGTTCTTTGACCTCTGGAAGGCAGACTTTTTCTGTGTCTTACGCCGCGGTAACTTCCAATATCCATTAACCTTTTAATATTCTGCTGAACATCAGAACGTAAAGCTCCTTCAACTTTGTAGTCGGAAGTCATTACAGAACGAATGTCGGCAACCTCTTCTTCGGTTAAATCAGATATTTTTTTATCTTGATCTATTTTTGCTTTTTCCAAAATAGCTTTGGAAATACTTGGACCAACTCCAAAAATATACTGAAGCCCAAATAAAACTTTTTTATTTTTAGGTAAATCTACGCCTGCTATACGAGCCAATTACATACTCCTTACTTTAAATATTAACCTTGACGTTGTTTATGTTTTTTATTTTTGCAAATAACTCTAACAACGCCTTTGCGTTTTATTACTTTACAATTATCACATATTTTTTTAACTGACGCTCTAACTTTCATATAAGCTCCGCTATTTATATCTATAGGTAATTCTACCTTTGGTTAAATCATAAGGAGAAAGTTCAATTGAAACTTTATCTCCTACAAGAATTTTAATAAAGTGCATTCTCATTTTGCCGGAGATATGAGCTAAAATTTCATGCCCGTTATCCAGCTTAACTTTAAAATGAGCGTTTGGTAAAGTTTCAGTAACTATACCGTCAACTTTTATTGGTCCTTGTTTTGCCATTAACTTACTGTTAAAATTTCAGGTCTTCCATTTAAGACCAATATTGTATGTTCAAAATGAGCTGAAGCGGAACCGTCGGCAGTTAAAACTGTCCAGCCGTCGGTGGCGGTTTTAACTTTATAATTTCCGGCGTTTACCATTGGTTCGATTGCCAGAGTCATACCAGATTTTAATTTAACGCCTGTTCCTTTTTTTCCGAAATTAGGAATCGATGGATCTTCATGAAGATATTTACCAACTCCATGTCCGCATAAATCTCTTACAATAGAAAATCCATTAGCTTCAACAAACTCCTGAACGGCAAATGAAATATCGTGCAATTTATTATTTGCTTTTGCCTGTTCAATTCCTAAATAAAGCGATTTTTCAGTAACATCCATCAGCTTTTGTTTTTCAGCAGAAATATTTCCGACAGCAACAGATAATGCGGCATCTCCAAAGTATCCATTTTTTAAAACGCCAACATCTAATGATATAATTTCGCCTTCATTAAGAACTCTGCTTCCGGGAACTCCATGAACAACTTCATCATCAATTGAAGAACAAATTGAACCGGGAAAATCAAACGAGCCGGCTTGAGAATATCCTTTGAAAGCCGCAACCGCATTATTACTTTTTATATAATCTTCCGCTATCTGATCTAATTCTCTTGTTGTAATTCCCGGTCTTACATTTACTTTCATTAATTGAAGAGTCTCTCCAACAATCTTGCAACTCTCTCTAATTAAATCAATTTCTTTTTTACTTTTAATTAAAACCATAAAATCGTTTAAACTACCTACGACCTTTAACTTTACCTGACTTCATAAAACCATCATAATGTCTCATCAACAAATGAGATTCAATTTGCTGCAAAGTATCTAAAGCAACGCCGACAATAATCAGCAGGCTTGTGCCGCCGAAGAAATTTGCAAATCTGCTTGATACGCCCCATGCTGAAACGAAAGCAGGCAAAATTGCAACGATAGCCAAAAAGAACGAACCAGGTAATGTAATTTTCGTAAGAATATTATCTATAAAATCCGATGTTTGTTTTCCGGGTCTAATCCCAGGAATAAAACCGCCTTGCTTTTTCATATTATCCGCAACGTCTTTTGGGTTGAAGGCAATTGCCGTATAAAAATATGTAAAGAAGATTATCATTATCGCATATATAATTGAATATACTGGAGAATGATAAGCTAACAAATTTGCGATTGATTGTAGAAAATCATTATTAGGGAAAAACTGTAAAACAGTTGCCGGGATAAACATAATTGACTGAGCAAAAATTATAGGCATTACTCCTGCAGTGTTAACGCGCAATGGAATATACTGTGTAACTCCGCCATAAACTTTTCTACCAACAACTCGTTTAGCATATTGAACTGGAATACGACGGGTGCCTTGAGTTACAAGCACGACTCCGGCAATAATAAAAACCATAAAAACCAGAACAACTAACTCAACAATAATGCTTCGTGTTCCTTCAGAAATCAATCTAACTTCATCTAAAACAGCGTTTGGAAATACCGCTATAATTCCAATAAAAATTATTAATGAAATACCATTTCCAATTCCTTTATCAGTTATCTGCTCGCCAAGCCACATCATAAATACAGTGCCGGCGGTTAAAATTATAACAGTTGTTATCACCCAAAAAAATCCTTGAACTTCGATAGGAACAACTGGCACGCCTTGAAAATTAGTGTGCGTTAAATTTATTGTAACGCCATAAGCCTGTAATGCAGAAATAAACACAGTGCCGTAACGCGTAAGCTGTGTAATTTTTTTTCTGCCTTCTTCGCCTTCCTGCTGCAGCTTTTGAAAATAAGGAACAACTGCGCCCATCAATTGAAGTATAATTGAAGCAGAAATGTAAGGCATAATTCCCAACGCAAATATGGCTGCGTTTCTAAAAGCGCCGCCTACAAAAAGATCGTATAATCCAAATAGATTATCTGCGGTAGAATTTTTAGCGCTTTGAGCAAGCAAGGCAGCGTCCACGCCGGGCAAAGTAATATGCGCGCCTAATCTTACAATTACTAATAACGCCAGAGTATAAAGAATTCTTTGGCGCAGCTCATGAATTTTGAATATATTTCTGAATGTTTCAGTAAATTTTGACATTTAAAACCAGATTAAATCTTTTTTATTGTTCCGCCAACAGCTTCAATTTTTTCTTTTGCTGAATTAGTGAATGAATTTGCTTCAACTTGAAGCTTAGCTTTTAATTCACCGTTCCCCAATATTTTAATCGGGTCCGAAATGCTTCTAACTAATCCGCTTTTCTTCAAAACTTCAGCGGTAATTTTTGAATCACTAACTTTATCAGATAATTTTTGAAGATCGTTAACATTAACTAATTGAAAATATTTCTTAAAAATATTTGTAAATCCTACTTTAGGAATTCTTCTTTGCAAAGGCATTTGACCGCCTTCAAACCAGGCTTTTTTCTTAGCGCCGGAGCGTGAAAGCTGTCCGTTCATTCCCTTTGTAGCCGTTCCGCCGTGCCCTGATCCTTCGCCTCTTCCGATTCTTTTAGGATTTTTTCTGGAGCCTTTGGCGTATTTTAAATTACTAAGTATATCCATTCTAAAAACCTTATTTCTTTTCTACAAAATCTTCAACCTTAACCAGGTGAATTACTTTATTAATCATACCTCTTATTTGAGGAGTATCGTTGTGAATTTTTTCCCAATTAGGTCTGCCTAAACCCAATGCATCAATGGTTCTTTTTTGAGTTTTAGGTCTATCAATTATGCTTCTAATTTGTGTAATTTTTATTTTCGACATACATTCCTCAATTAAGCGCTGAATAATTCATTGATGGTCATTCCTCTTTTCTTTGCCATAGTTCTAGCGTCAATTTGATTAAGCAATCCATTTAAAGTTGCTTTAACCTGGTTATGAGGATTGCTTGAGCCCAAAAGTTTAGTTAAAATATCCTGAACTCCGGCTGCTTCCAAAACTGCTCTAACTCCGCCGCCGGCTATAAGTCCTGTGCCGGGCGACGCTGGTTTTAACAATACTTTTCCGGCTCCGTATTTACCAATAATCTCATGAGCCACAGTTCCTTTAATAACAGAAACATGTTTTAAACTTTTCTTAGCGTCGTCAATTCCTTTAGAAATTGCGTCTGTAACTTCATTGGCTTTTCCCAAGCCCACGCCGACAGTTCCATTGCCATCGCCCACAACAACAATAGCGTTAAAGCTAAATCTTCTACCACCTTTTACGACTTTAGCAACTCTATTAATATGAACAACTTTTTCTTTTAAATTTTCTGACTCAATCGGTTTAACTGTTTTCAAGTGATTCTCTCTTAATCAAATAAATTATATAAATTCTAATTAACTAAACTTTGGCTGCCGGAAGAGGATTCGAACCTCTACAGACGCCTCCAAAGGGCGTAGTCCTACCATTAGACGATCCGGCAAAGATTGCCCAAAAATTGGGGTTAAAATTTTAAGCCCCCTTCTCTAGCGCCTTCTGCAATAGCTTGAACTCTGCCATGATATCTGTAGCCATTTCTATCAAAAACTACCGTTGAAATTTTATTTTCTATTGCTTTTTTTGCTACGAGCGAGCCTACTAATTTGCTTTTTGAAATTTTTCCTTTTGCCTTTTTTACATCGTCCAAAATTTCTTTAGATAAAGACGAAGCTGCCGCTAAAGTTTTGCCTGTTGAATCATCTACAATCTGAGCATACACATTATTAAGGCTGCGGTAGACGGTTAAGCGCGGCGCATCGGAAGTGCCGGAAATATTTTTTCTAATTTTTATTTTAGAACGATATCTAGAATTATTATTTCTTTTAATCATTTTTAATTATCTCCACTAAAATTATTTACCGGCGGTCTTACCAGCTTTACGTTGAATTTGTTCGTCAGAATATTTAATGCCTTTGCCTTTATATGGTTCAGGCTTTCTAATTGATCTTATTTTAGAAGCCACCATACCCACAAGCTGCTTATCAATACCGCTTACCACAATCTGCGTTTGAACAGGCGCTTGAAGAGTTATTCCATCCGGAGGAATAAAATATATAGGATGCGAATAACCAATATTAAAAAGTAAGTTGTTCCCTTTCAGTTCAACTCTGTATCCAACGCCGACAATGTCTAAGGTTTTTTGATAAGCGTTCGTTACGCCTTCAACCATATTATTTATTAAAGCGCGAGATAACCCGTGAAGAGCTTTATTTTGCTTTTCATCATTTGGTCTCTTGACAAGAATTTCATTGCCAGATACTTCAACGCTCATATTGGGATGAATTGATTGCTCAAGTTCACCCTTAGGTCCTTTAATTTTTATGGTGTTATTTTCTAAAGAAGCCGTAACTCCTTTAGGAATTTCTATAGGTTTTTTACCAATTCTTGACACAGTTCAATCTCCGTTCAAAAAAAAAAATTTACCAGATATAACAAATTACTTCACCGCCCATTGATTGAGCTTTGGCTTCTTTATCTGTAAGAAGTCCTTTAGAGGTGGAAATTACAGCGACGCCTAAACCATTATGCACTCGCGGAAGTTCGGAAGAATTTTTATAAACTCTTAGTCCGGGGGTACTTATTTTTTTTAAACCGCTAATTGCTGAAGCGCCATCAGTATATTTTAATTGAATACGCAAAACGTTTTGTTTGTTGTCCTCAACTTCAATATAATCTTTAATAAACTTTTGATTTTTTAAAATTTCAGCCAAACTTTTTTTCATATTAGAAGAAGGAATATCAACCTTAATCTTTTTAGCTTGCGCTGCATTTCTAATTCTTGTTAAAAAATCTGCAATAGGATCTGTAACCGGCATTTATTCTCCTTTTACCAACTTGACTTTTTTAAACCGGGAATTTCGCCTTTTAAAGCCATTTCCCTTAAAACTAAACGAGATACACCGAATTTTCTATAGTAGGAACGAACTCTACCGGTGAACATACATCTATTATTTAATCTAACAGGCGAAGAATCTCTGGGCAATTTCTGTAAGGCTTCGTAATCGCCTTTCTCTTTTAATTCTTCTCTAAGCTTAGCATATTTTTCTACAAGCCTTTTTCTTTTTTCTTGTCTTGCAATCAAACATTTACGAGCCATTAATTCTCCTGTTTAAGCTGTTTTAATTTCTTTTTTTCTGAATGGAATACCAAACTCTTGAAGCAGTTCGTAAGCTTCGTTATCAGTTTTGGCGGTAGTAACAAACGTTACATCCATTCCTAATATTTTATTTATTTTATCGACATTTATTTCAGGGAAAATAATTTGTTCTTTAATGCCGATGGTATAATTTCCACGACCATCAAAAGATTTATCCGATAGTCCTCTAAAATCGCGTACGCGAGGCAGCGCAACGTTTATAAGTCTATCCATAAACTCATACATTCTTTCGCGGCGTAAAGTAACCATTGCGCCGATGTTTACGCCTTCTCTCAATTTAAAATTAGAAATAGCTTTTTTAGCTTTGCGAATGCTGGCTTTTTGCCCGGTAATAGTTTCCAATTCTTTTACGGCTTCATCAAGAATTTTAGAATCGGTTACCGCGGCGCCAACGCCCATGTTTACAACAACTTTGTGAAGCTTAGGGACTTCCATTACATTTTTATAGCTAAACTTTTTCATTAAAGAAGGAGTTATATTTTTAGCATAAACATTAGAAAGCCTTGCGGGAATTTTTACATTCGCTTCAGCGTTTGCTTTGGATTTTTTATCCGATTTTTTTTCTTCTTTTTTTGAAGCTTTAGGTTGAACTTCAACTTTATCTTTTTTTGTTTTTTTCTCAGCCATTTTAATTCTAAACTCTAAAATAAATTATAAAATAATTAAAGCATTTCTCCGCTAACTCTTGCAACGCGCGCTCTTTTTTTCTTTCCGGTTTTTTCATCCAATATTATTTGCGAACCAATTCTGGTAGGCTCGCCGGATTTAGGATCCAGCAGCATTACATTAGAAACATTTATGGGAGATTCTTTTTCAATTATTCCTCCCTGCGGATGCTTTTGCGAAGCTTTTGTATGCCGCTTTCGAAGATTAATCCCTTCAATAATAACAAGGTTATCCTTCGGAAATACCTTTAAAACTTTTCCGGTTTTGCCTTTATCATTGCCGGAAACAACCATTACATTATCGCTTTTTCTAATTTTCATTTCAATCCCAAACTATTATAAAACTTCCGGCGCCAGCGAAACAATTTTCATAAATTGCTTCTCTCTTAATTCTCTGGCAACTGGACCAAAAATACGAGTGCCTCTGGGCTCATCCTGAGCATTTAAAAGAACAGCGGCATTTTCATCAAAGCGAATATATGATCCATCTTTTCGCCTAACTTCTTTTTTAGTTCTCACAATTACAGCTCTTGAAACTTCGCCTTTTTTTACCGCGCCATTCGGTATAGCTGTTTTAACAGAAACAACTATTAAGTCGCCTAGGCTGGCATAATTTCTACCGCTTCCGCCAAGCACTCTAATGCATCGCACTCTTTTAGCCCCAGAGTTATCGGCAACTATTAAATTTGTTTCTTCTTGAATCATTTTATTGTCTGCTCCTTAACTACTTAGCTTTTTCTACTATTTCAACTAATCGCCATCTTTTGGTTAAGCTAAGAGGACGAGTTTCCATTATTTTAACTTTGTCGCCAATGCTGCATTCATTTTTTTCATCGTGAGCTTTAAGGTTAGTAGTCTTTTTAAAATATTTTTTATAAATAGGATGAGGCACTCTTCTTTCTATTGAAACAGAAATTGTCTTATCCATTTTATTGCTAACCACTATGCCGGTTCTCGTTTTTCTTAAAGTGCGTTGTTCCATTTTTAAGCTTTAGCTCCTTTATTACTAACCGCTGAATTTTGATTGTCTTTTAATTCAGCTATTTCTCTTTCTCGTAGTACAGTCTTCATTTTAGCGATATCTTTTTTTGCGTCTTTAAGTTTTGTCGTATTTGTAAGCTGTTTTAATTGATGCGCAAAACGTAAATCAACTAAATTTTTTTGCTCTTCATTTATAAGTTTTAGAAGTTCATCGCTTTTAACTTCTCGTATTTCATGAATTTTCATTTTTAATTCCTTGTCAGAGTTTTACTCAAAATCGGGTCTGGAAACCACTTTACATTTTATAGGTAATTTATAAGAGCAGGATTTCAATGCATCGTTTGCAATTTCACGGGTAACTCCCGATACTTCAAACAATATTCTTCCCGGTTTAACTACCGCAACCCAAAATTCAGGGCGCCTTTTCCTTTACCCATTCTTGTTTCTAAAGGTTTTTTAGAAACAGGCTTATCAGGAAATATTCTTATCCAAACCTTCCCGTCTCTTTTCATTTTACGTGAAAGAGCAATACGGCAAGCTTCAATTTGTCTGCTTGTAATCCAATGAGGCTCCAATGCCTTCAAACCAAAATCGCCAAAAGCAACGCTGCTGCCGCGGGTAGCTTTTCCCGCCATTCTTCCGCGCTGCGATTTTCTAAACTTAACTCTTTTAGGCATTAACATATTGCAAACTCCATTTTAAAAAGATTAACCATTAAATTTTTTAATCTTTTAATTTTTCAATTTCAATTATTCAGTAACTCTTTTTCCTAAAATTTCGCCACGGCAAATCCATACTTTAATTCCAATAGAGCCGTAAACTGTTTCAGCTCTGCCGTTAGCATAATCGATGTCCGCTCTTATAGTATGAAGCGGAATTCTGCCTTCTTTGTACTGCTCGGTTCTTGCCATTTCTGCGCCGCCTAAACGACCCGAACACATAATTCTTATTCCTTCTGCGCCCATCCTCATTGCTGCGGTAATCGCCATTTTCATAGCTCTTCTAAAAGATATTCTTCCTTGAAGCTGGTTCGCAATATTTTCAGCTACGAGATAAGCGTCCAACTCCGGTCTTTTAATTTCCGAAATTTGAATCTTAACTTCTTTATCAGTTACTTGCCTTAACTCTTGTTCTAACTGAGTTATTTCTTTTCCGCTTTTGCCAATAACAACGCCGGGGCGAGAAGTATGAATAGTTAAAATAATATTTTTAGAAGTTCTGTCAATTATTATTCTTGAGATACCGGCTTTCTTTAATCTATTTCTAATATAAGATCTTAGTTTTTCATCTTCATATAATTTAGACGCATAGCTTTTATTTTCATACCAATTAGAGTCCCACCCTCTAATGATTCCAACTCTAAAGCCAACCGGATGTGTTTTCTGTCCCAAAAAATAACCTCCTAAAAATTTATGCTTTACTTGCCACTATAATAGTTAAGTGACAAGATCTTTTTCTAATTCTGTATGCGCGACCCATAGGCGCAGGTGAAATTCGTTTTAACGTCGGTCCTTGATTTACAAATGCTTCTTTCACAAAAAGATCAGAAGGTTCAACTTTGTTGCCTTCTTCTTTATTCATATAGTTAGCAACGGCAGATCTTAAAACTTTTTCGGCATCTTTGGATGCATGTTTAGAATGAAAGTGTAAAACTTCAATTGCTTTTTCCACGTTCATTCCTCTAATCAAATCGATTAGTAACCTCATTTTTCTTGGCGATGAACCAATATATCTATGTACTGCTCTTGCTTCCATTTAATTCAAATTCCTTTAATTACAATTATTTTGCTTTTGAAGCTTTCTCAGCTTTTGTGCCTGGATGACCTCTAAAAATTCTCGTCGGTGAAAACTCTCCTAACTTATGACCAACCATATTTTCGGTGACATAAACGGGAATCATTTTATTTCCATTATGCACTGCAATAGTATGTCCCACAAAATCAGGCGTAATAGTAGATGACCTGGACCAGGTTTTAATAATTTTCTTCTGATTAGTCTGGTTTAACTTTTCTATTTTATCCTGCAGTTTATAATCTACAAAAGGACCTTTTTTAACCGATCTAGGCATACTTAAACTCTGTTATTTTCTTCTTTTAATAATAAATTTATTTGATTCTTTTTTATGTTTTCTTGTTTTTAATCCTTTGGCTTTTTGTCCCCAGGGAGAAACCGGGTGTCCGCCGCCGGAGGTTTTACCTTCGCCTCCGCCCATTGGATGATCAACTGGATTCATCGCCACGCCGCGAACGTGAGGTCTTCTTCCCAACCATCTTGATCTTCCAGCTTTTCCAAGACTAATATTTTCTTGTTCAGCATTGCCAATTGAACCGTAAGTTGCAAGACATTCAAGCCTAATCAATCTAACTTCGCCCGATGGCATTTTAAGCTGCGCGTGATTTCCTTCTTTAGCCATAACTTGAACAGATGTGCCGGCGCTTCTTCCAATCTGTCCGCCTTTACCAGGTTTTAATTCTACATTGTGAACAAAACTGCCAAGCGGCATTTCTTTTAAAGGTAATGCGTTGCCAACATTAATTTCACTTCCGCTGCCGGATGTAACTGAATCGCCCACTTTTAAACCGGTTGGCGCAAGTATATATCTTTTCTCGCCGTCTGCATAATGAAGCAGCGCAATGCGCGAAGTGCGGTTGGGATCATATTCTATTGAAAAAACTTTTGCTGGAATTCCATGTTTGTTTCTTTTAAAATCAATTATTCTATAACTTCTTTTATGACCGCCGCCTCTAAAACGCGTTGTAATTCTTCCTAAATTATTCCTTCCGCCTGATTTCTTTAATGAAACTATTAAAGATTTTTCGGGCGTAGTTTTCGTAATTTCTTCAAAAGAAGAATTAGATCGAAATCTTGTACCAGGGGTCGTCGGTTTTAATTTATTTAATGCCATTAAGCTATCCTATTTTCAAAATCTAAATTTCAAATTCTAAACTTGCTCGAATAATTCTATTGTTTCGCCTTCTTTTAAGGAAACAATTGCTTTTTTAAACTTTGCAGTTTTACCGCTGAATCTTCCGCTTTTTCTAAACTGAGTTTTTGTTTTTCCTGAATAATTTATAGTCCGCACGGTAATAACGTGCACGTTAAATCTTTTTTCAATTGCTTTTGCAATTTCAATTTTATTTGATTGATGATTTACTAAAAATCCATACTTACCGCCGTCGGCAGATAAATTAGTCATCTTCTCAGTAATAAGTGGTCTTACTAAAATGTTGTGCATATTAATTTACCGCTCCTTCATCATTCCCAAAAGTTTTTTGAATTACATCAATAGCGCTTTCCTGAATTACTAAAACTTGATTATTAAGGATATCATAAGTAGATGCTTTTGAAGCTTCTAATATTTTAGTCTTCTTTACGTTTCTGCCGGATTTATAAACAACTTCTTGATTGCCGTTTGTTAACACCAATACTTTTTTGCCGGTAATTTTTAGAGCGTCTAAAATGCTAACGAATTCTTTAGTCTTGGGTTTATCAAAATTAAAATCTTCAACCAAAATTATTTGTTCATCTTTTACTTTGTAGCTTAACGCGGATTTTCTCGCTAAGCGCTTAATTTTCTTGGGTAAATCTTGTCTGTAATTTCTTGGGCGCGGACCAAAAATAGTTCCGCCGCCAACCCATAAGGGAGATCGGGTTGTGCCAGCGCGTGCGCCGCCTCTTCCTTTTTGTTTCCATGGTTTCTTACCGCCGCCTCTTACTTCGCCTCTTTCTTTGGTTTTGCTTGTGCCTTGTCTTTGGTTAGCAAGATAAGATTTTACGGCTAAGTAAATAGCGTGGTCGTTTGGTTCAATTCCAAAAATTTCATCGGATAATTCTATTTGTTTATCTGATGATTTACCATCTATTTTATGCAGATCTAATTTCATTTTAAACCAATTTACTTTTTAATCAATTCAACAAAAGAATTTATTGCGCCGGGGACAGCTCCTTTAACAAGTATCAAATTATCTTCAGGAATAATTTTTACTACTTTTAAATTTGCAATAGTAACGTTTTCGTATCCCTGACGCCCAGCCATTCTTTGACCTTTAAAAACTCTCGATGGATAAGAACTTGCGCCAATAGAACCAGGAGCTCTAAGCCTATCGCTTTGACCGTGAGTTGTTCCGCCTACGCCGCTGAATCCATGTCTCCTCATAACTCCCTGAAAACCTTTACCTTTGCTTTTGCTGCGGACTTTAATTTTTTCGCCTTCGGAAAAAAAGTCAACTTTAATTTCTTCGCCAACTTTAAATTCTTTGTTAGTTGGAAAATTAAATTCTTTAAGAATTAAAGATGGAGCCTGATCAGCTTTTTTATAATGCCCCATTAAAGGCTTATTAATTCTTTTTTCTTTTCTGCTTCCAAAGCCAAGCTGCAAAGCGCTATAGCCATCTGTTTCTTTTGTTTTGATGGAAACTACTTTACACGGTCCAGCTTGAATGACAGTTACAGGCACTAACTCGCCTGCAGCGTCAAATACACTCGACATTCCTATTTTTTTCCCGATTATGCCAGACATCTTTTCTCCAAAATTCATTAAAGCTTAATCTCAATATCAACGCCCGCCGGAATATCTAATTTACTTAGCGAATCGACGGTTTTATTATTTGAATTATGAATATCAATAATTCTTTTATGCGCCCTGGTTTCAAATTGCTCTCTAGATTTTTTATCTACGTGAGGCGATCTTAAAACTGTATAAATAGTTCTGCGGGTTGGTAATGGAATAGGTCCCGATACAACTGCGCCAGTACTTCTAACAGTTTTAATAATTTTTTCTGTAGATTTATCAATCAATATATGATCGTATGATTTCAATTTAATTCTTATTTTTTGACCGGGCACTTAGAAACTCCTTTTAAATATTTAGACGCAAAAAGGGAGTAGAAACTCCCTTCTTGATTGAAGCTATAATATTATTCTAAAATTTTAGTAACAACGCCAGAACCAACCGTTCTACCGCCTTCGCGAATAGCAAAACGTAAACCTTCATCCATAGCAATATCAGTAATTAGTTCAACTGATAATTTAATGTTATCGCCAGGCATAACCATTTCAGTTCCTTCAGGAAGAGTAGCAACGCCTGTTACGTCAGTTGTTCTAAAATAAAATTGAGGTCTATATCCGTTGAAGAATGGAGTATGACGTCCGCCTTCTTCTTTAGAAAGAATATAAACTTCGCCTTCAAATTTTTTGTGAGGAGTAATAGAACCGGTTTTAGCGAGAACCATTCCTCTTTCAATTTCATTTTTATCAACGCCTCGTAAAAGAATACCAGCGTTGTCGCCAGCCATAGCGGCGTCTAATTCTTTTCTAAACATTTCGATACCGGTAACAACCGTTTTCTTATGTACGCCTAATCCAATAAGTTCAACTTCTTCCTGAATTTTTACTTGTCCTCTTTCAACTCTTCCAGTAGCAACAGTTCCGCGACCGGTAATTGAAAAAACGTCTTCCACAGGCATTAAGAAAGGCTTATCTGAATCTCGTTGAGGAACTGGAATATACTCATCCACTGCTTTCATCAAATCCCAAATGCACTGCAATCTTGGATCGTCAGAAGGTGCATCAGAAGAAGCCGCCTCTAAAGCTTTTAACGCAGAGCCTTGAATTATCGGAGTTTCATCGCCGGGGAATTTATATTCGTTTAATAAATCTCTTAATTCAGCTTCAACTAATTCCAATAATTCTGGATCATCAACCATATCAACTTTATTCATAAACACAACTATTTTCGGTACGCCAACCTGACGAGCAAGAAGGATGTGCTCTCTTGTTTGAGGCATTGGACCGTCAGTGGCGGCTACAACTAATATAGCTCCATCCATCTGCGCTGCACCTGTAATCATATTTTTAACATAATCTGCGTGACCGGGACAATCAACATGCGCATAGTGTCTATTCTCAGTAGAATATTCTACGTGAGCGGTGGCGATGGTAATACCTCTTTCTCTTTCTTCTGGAGCGTTATCGATACTATCAAACGTTCTGATTTCCGACAAGCCCTTTTTAGCAAGAGCCATAGTGATGGCAGCGGTTAAAGTGGTTTTACCATGATCTACGTGACCAATTGTCCCTACGTTAACGTGAGGTTTACTTCTATCAAATTTTGCTTTTGCCATCTAGATCTCCTTCTTAAATTTTTCTTGGTTTTTATTCAAATTAATTTTATGCAGTTGCTTTTTTTCCTAATGTTTTTTCCGCTATTTCATCGGCAATTGATTTTGGCACTTCAGAGTAGTGCGCAAATTGCATTGTGTAAATTGCTCTTCCTTGTGTCATAGATCTTAATACGGTTGCATATCCAAACATCTCAGAAAGCGGCACAGTTGATTTAATAACTTGCGCATCCTTTCTTGCTGAGAATCCTTCTATCTTTCCTCTACGGGAATTAAGATCGCCCATTACATCTCCCAAATATTCTTCGGGAGTTACAACTTCAACATCCATAATTGGCTCAAGCAAAACAGGCTTAGCTTTTCTTGCGCCTTCTTTAAAAGCAATTGAGCCGGCTACTTTAAATGAAATTTCATCTGAATCTACATCATGATAAGAGCCGTCATAAATTTTTGCCTTAATATCAACTACAGGGAAACCTGCAATAACTCCATTTCGCATTGCTTCTTGAATACCGGCGGAAACCGCGGGGATATATTCTCGAGGAACAACGCCGCCAACGATACCATTGATAAACTCAAAACCCTTGCCTGGTTCATTAGGACCTAACTCAATCCACACATGTCCATATTTACCGCGCCCGCCGGATTGCTTAACAAACTTGCCTTCAGCATTTACGGTTTGAGTGATAGATTCGCGGTAAGCAACTTGCGGCTTGCCAACGTTGGCTTCAACTTTAAATTCACGTTTCATTCTATCAACTAAAATTTCCAAATGAAGTTCGCCCATACCGCTTATTAAAGTTTGAGAAGTTTCTTCGTCAACCTTAACTCTAAAAGTTGGGTCTTCGTCAGAAAGTTTTACTAAAGCATCAGATAATTTATCCTGATCAGCTTTTGTTTTTGGTTCAATAGCAATTTGAATAACAGGTTCAGGGAAAATAATTTTTTCCAATAAAACAGGATCGTCTTCCGAACAGAGCGTATCACCCGTTTTGGTAAACTTCAAGCCCACAGCAGCCGCAATATCTCCGGCTCTAACTTCGTCAATTTCTTCTCTATGATTAGCGTGCATTTGAAGCAACCGGCTTATTCTTTCTTTCTTTTCACTTACAGAATTATAAATATACGAGCCAGCTTTTAGCGTACCCGAATAAACTCTGAAAAATGTTAACTTACCAACATAAGCATCATTAGCAATTTTAAAAGCTAATGCTGTAAATTTTTCATCCTTATCAATCTTTCTTTTTATGTTATCATTAATTCCAATATGATGAGCTTCAATTGTTTTAAAGTCTAAAGGAGATGGCAAGAAGTCAACCACAGAATCTAACAATTTCTGAACTCCTTTATTCTTAAAAGCAGAACCGCAAAGCACGGGAATTATTTTAAGGTCAATTGTTGCCTTCCTTAAAACTGTTTTAATTTCATCTTCCGATATTTCTTTGCCTTCAAGATATTTTTCAAGTAAAGTATCATCAACATCCGAAACCGCTTCTAACATTTGTGTTCTATAAGTGTTTGCGGTTTCAACTAAATCATGCGGAATTTCAATTTCATCGAAAGTTGCGCCGAAAGTTTCCTCGTGATACATTCTTGCTTTAAAGGAAATCAAATCAATAACGCCGGAAAAAATATCGCCTTCGCCAATGGGCAAAGTTAATGGAACTGCATTGGCACCCAATCTTTCTTTCATCATTGCTAATGCATTATAAAAATCTGCGCCTGTTCTATCCATCTTATTAATAAAAGCAAGGCGCGGTACTTTATATTTGTCCGCTTGTCTCCATACAGTTTCTGATTGAGGTTCAACTCCGCCAACTGCGCAGAATAAAGCTACGGCGCCGTCAAGCACTCTTAATGATCTTTCAACTTCAACGGTAAAATCAACGTGCCCAGGCGTATCAATAATATTAATTTGATGATCGCTCCAGAAGCAGGTAGTAGCGGCGCTTGTTATAGTAATGCCGCGTTCTTTTTCTTGTTCCATCCAATCCATTGTAGCTGCGCCATCATGCACTTCGCCAATTCTATGTAATCTTCCGGTATAAAATAATATTCTCTCAGTGGTAGTAGTTTTGCCCGCATCAATGTGCGCCATTATACCAATGTTTCTTACTTTGTCTATATCTGTTTTTACAGCCATCTAATTCTAATTATCCTTTTCTTCTTCTATTTATCTTTACCATTTGAAATGCGCAAAAGCTTTATTTGCTTCCGCCATTCTATGCACATCTTCTTTTTTCTTAACTGCAGAGCCTTCATTATTGGAAGCGGAAATTAATTCCGAGGCTAACTTTTGAGCCATCGATTTATCATTTCTTGCTCGTGCGTATGTCTTAATCCATCTCAACGCCAAAGCCGATCTTCTTTCAGGTCTAACTTCTGTTGGCACTTGATAAGTTGCGCCGCCTACTCTTCTGCTGCGAACTTCAATTAAAGGCTGCGTATTGTTTAAAGCTTTTTTATAAACTTCGATGGCGCTCTTTTTTGTTTTCTCTTCAATTATTTCAAATGCACTGTAAACTACGTCTCTGGCAACCGACTTTTTACCGTCATACATTATGCTGTTTACTAATTTTGAAACCAGCACGTCATTAAATTTAGGATCAGGTTTTAAATATTTTTTTTCAGCTCTTTTCTTTCTCATAATTATTTAGCCGCCTTAGGTTTTTTAGCTCCATATTTTGATCTGCTTTTTTTTCTATCTTCAACGCCGCTTGTATCAAGAGTGCCTCTGATTATATGATAACGAACGCCCGGCAAATCTTTAACTCTTCCGCCTCTAATTAAAACGATTGAATGTTCCTGAAGATTGTGACCTTCACCAGGGATATAAGCCGTAACCTCCATGCTGTTAGTCAATCGTACCCTCGCTACTTTTCTTAAAGCTGAGTTAGGCTTTTTAGGCGTGGTTGTATACACCCTTGTACACACTCCTCTTTTTTGCGGACATGCATCAAGAGCCGGAGCTTTATTTTTTGCTAATATCTGAACGCGACCTTTTCTAACTAACTGATTTATTGTAGGCACAAATTTCTCCTAAACTTTACAACCTTAAAAAAATTCAGACTCCTAATATAGGCGTTGTGCAAAATTTTGTCAAGAATTATAAATAATATAATTTTTATTTTTTCACTTTACGGAAAAAAAGTCGGGTTGATTTTAAGAAACCACCTGACTTCTTACTTAAATAATACTATTGAGCTTGAACTTGCTCTGTTTCTTCAGGGGTTTCTTCAACTACCTCTTCAGATTCAAGAATAACATTTTTATATTTTTTGATACCAGTTCCAGCGGGTATTAAATGACCCATAACAACATTCTCTTTTAAGCCTAATAGATGATCAATTTTTGCTTCTGTTGCTGCGTTGGCAAGAACTTTTGTTGTTTCCTGGAATGAAGCCGCAGAGATAAAGCTTTCTGTTGAAAGAGCCGCCTGGGTAATTCCTAAAAGTATATGCTCAAAAGTTGCTGGCTCCGCATCTCGGGTTTCAATTGTTTTTTTGGATTTCTTTTTCAAATCAGAATTCATTTCCCTCAACTTGCTTTTAGCAATTAGTTGACCATCTTTATATTTTGAATCGCCTTTATCATCGATATAAGACATATTCATAATTTTACTGTTCTCTTCTATAAATTCATTTCGGTCAACAATATCTTCTTCAAGGAATTTTGTATCGCCGGGAGAAACAATTCTAATTTTTTGAAGCATCTGACGAACTATAACTTCAATATGTTTATCATTAATTTTTACGCCTTGCAGACGATATACATCTTGAATTTCATTAACCAAATATTCCTGTACAGCGCTGGTGCCTTTGATCTTCAAAATGTCGTGAGGGTTAATTGGCCCGTCAGTTATTTTTTCACCCGCGGGAATTTCATCAGTTTCCTGAACCAAAATATGTTTACCCAAAGGAACATTATATTTTTTCTCATCAGAGCCATCTGGAGCAGTTACAAATATTTCTCGCGAACCTTTTTTCCGCGCGCCAAATCTTATTGAACCTTCAATTTCAGAAACAATAGCAGATTCCTGCGGGCTTCTTGCTTCAAACAATTCAGTTACTCTTGGAAGACCGCCTGTAATATCCCTACTCTTTGTTGTTTGTTTAGAAATTTTGGCTAAGATGGTTCCAGCCGTTAAGCTTTCACCTTCGTCAACTGATAAATAAGCGCGGGTAGGAATATTGAATGACTTTTTAGTTCCATCCTCATTTTCAATAGCTATGCTTGGCGTTAGATTTTTATCTTTAGATTCTATAACTACTTTTTGAACGTGTCCGGTTTGTTCATCTGTAACCTGCTGAAGAGTTGCGCCTTCAATTAAATCAACAAATCTTACTCTGCCGGCAATGTCCGATAAAATAACAGCGTTGTAAGGATCGTGATTATATAACGGAGTGCGCTTTTTAACAGTTTGACCGTCATTAACAACTATCTCCGAACCATAAGGAACGTCATATTTCTTTATTTGTCGATTGTTTTCATCATAAATTCCTATCACTCCTCTTCGCCCGGTAACAACTTTAACTTCGCCAAGAAAATCTGATTTTTCTACAAATGAAATATGCTCGTACTTAACAATACCTTCGATGGAAGATTCAACTTGAGATTGACTTGCAATTCTTGAAGAAGTGCCGCCAAGGTGAAAGGTTCTAAGCGTAAGCTGCGTGCCAGGTTCGCCAATTGATTGAGCGGCAACAATTCCTACCGCTTCGCCAATTTCCACAATTTTTCCGGTAGTTAAATTTCTACCATAACATTTTGCGCAGACGCCGCGTTTTGATTCGCAGGTTAATACAGTTCTTATATATACCGAATCAATATTTGAATCTTCTATTTTGTCCGCAATAACTTCAGTAATAATATCGCCGGCGGCTATTATCAAATCTTCCGTCTTTGGATCATATACATCCTCTTGAGCGGTTCTTCCGGTGATACGCTCGCTTAACGGTTCTCTTTCCTGTTCAACATCTTTAATTGCAGTTACTTCAATTCCTAAAATAGTTCCGCAATCAATTTCGCTGATAATTACATCTTGAGAAACGTCAACTAATCTTCTTGTTAAATAACCGGCATCAGCAGTTTTTAAAGCCGTGTCAGCCAATCCTTTTCTTGCGCCGTGAGTAGAAATAAAATACTCGAGTACGGTTAATCCTTCTTTAAAGTTTGCGACGATTGGGTTTTCAATAATTTCGCCCGCTTGTCCCGATAAACTTTTTTGAGGTTTCATCATCAAACCTCTCATTCCGGCTAACTGGCGAACCTGCTCTTGCGAACCTCTTGCGCCCGAATCAACCATCATGTGAAGAGAGTTAAAACCGTGGTTATGAACTCTAATTTTTTCCATAAGCGCGCGAGCCACATCGTTTGTAGTGTGCGTCCAAACGTCTATAATTTTATTGTATCGTTCAGCGTCCGTAATAACGCCTTGCTCGTGTTCATTTAAAATTGCTTCAACTTTTTTGTTTGCCTTAGTAATAAGATTCACTTTTTCTTCGGGAATAATCATATCAGCATAACTAACGGATAAACCGCCTGCAGTTGAATATCTAAAGCCGGTATCTTTTAAATCATCAAGAAATTTTGCTGTAACTTTGTTGCCCATCTTCATAAACATTTGACCGATGAATCCGCCAAATGTTTTTTTGATTAATAGCTGGTTGAAAAAACCCATTTCTTTGGGAACTATTTGGTTAAAGATTACTCGACCAACAGTCGTTTCAATAAATTTCCCATCAATTCTAACTTTTATTTTTGCATGAAGTCCAATGATCCTGGAGTTATAAGCAATTATAACTTCCTCGGCAGAACCGAAAATCATGCCTTCGCCTTTTTCGCCCTCTTTATATTTTGTAAGATAGTAACAGCCGAGAACTATATCCTGAGTTGGAACTACAATAGGGCTGCCGTTTTGAGGAGATAAAATATTATGACTGCTTAACATCAACAAAGATGCTTCTAATTGCGCTTCAAAAGAAAGAGGAACGTGAACCGCCATTTGATCGCCGTCAAAGTCAGCGTTAAATGCGGTACAAACCATCGGGTGAAGCTGTATAGCTCTGCCGTCAATTAATATTGGTTGGAACGCTTGAATTCCCAGTCTATGCAGCGTTGGAGCGCGGTTTAATAATATTGGATGTCCTTCAATAATTTTAGCAAGAATATCCCAAATTAAAGGGTCTTTTCTATCAACAACTTTTCGCGCGCTTTTAACTGTTTTATTATGTCCTCTTTCAATTAATTTTTTTATGATGAAAGGCTTGAAGAGTTCCACCGCCATATCTTTTGGTAAGCCGCACTGATGCAGCTTTAATTCCGGACCAACAACAATAACTGAACGCCCCGAATAATCAACTCTCTTTCCTAAAAGGTTTTGACGGAAGCGTCCTTGCTTTCCCTTAAGCATATCGCTTAAAGATTTTAAAGGTCTATTGCTGTCGCTTCTAACGGCGCTTCCTCTTCGAGAATTATCGAACAACGCATCAACAGCTTCCTGCAGCATTCTTTTTTCGTTACGAAGAATTACTTCAGGAGCTTTAATATCTATTAATCTTTTTAAACGATTATTTCTAATTATAACTCTTCTATAAAGATCGTTTAAATCTGAAGTTGCAAATCTTCCTCCTTCAAGCGGAACCAATGGTCTTAATTCCGGAGGGATAACCGGAATGTAACTTAGCACCATCCATTCAGGTCTGTTTGCTATTTTACCTTCCGCTTCTTTAAAAGCTTCAAGCACTCTTAATCTTTTAAGAAGATCAGCTTTCTTTTGCTGAGAGTTTTCAACTTTTAATTGATCTCTTAATTCCTTTGATAATTTTTCAACCTCAGTATGCTTAAGAATATCTTTTACTGCGTCGCCGCCAATTTTAGCCACAAATTTTTTAGGATCGTCATCGGCTAATTTTTCATTTCCCTGAGGAAGCGAGTTTATAACTTCAAAATATTGATCTTCAGAAATTAAATCTAAACGGCTTAAACCAGTGGGACCAGGATTAATAACTACATAAGATTCATAATAAATTATTTTTTCTAATTCTTTAAGACTAACTCCAATAATATTTCCAATTTTGGAAGGCTGAGTACGGAAAAACCAAATGTGTACAACCGGAACCGCCAAACCAATGTGACCCATTCTTTCTCGGCGTACGCTTTTTTGCGTTACTTCAACGCCGCATCTATCGCAAATAATTCCTTTGTAACGGATTCTTTTATACTTTCCGCAAAAACATTCCCAATCTCTTGTGGGACCAAATATTTTCTCGCAAAACAATCCGTCTTTTTCAGGGCGGAAAGAACGATAATTAATTGTTTCCGGTTTGGTAACTTCTCCATAAGATCTAGATAATATTGCATCGGGACTTGCTAAACTAATAGTGATACTGTTTATATCACGCATTGCATTTTCTTGAACTCTATAAGGCATAATTTTTATCTCCTAATTTCTAAGTGAAATTTAATTTCAATGATTAATTAATTGTTATATCCAGCCCCAAACCTTGAAGCTCTTTAATTAATACATTGAATGATTCAGGAATATTAGGTTCCTGTAAGTTTTCACCCTTAACAATTGATTCATAAGCTTTTGCTCTTCCAGCAACGTCGTCGCTTTTAACAGTTAAAATTTCCTGCAAAATATGCGAAGCGCCGTAACCTTCCAAAGCCCAAACTTCCATTTCGCCAAATCTCTGTCCGCCGAACTGCGCTTTACCGCCCAAAGGCTGTTGAGTAATTAATGAGTATGGTCCAATTGACCTTGCATGAATTTTATCATCAACCAAATGACTAAGCTTTAACATATAGATGTACCCGCAGGTAACTTTTTGATGAAACTTATCGCCGCTTCTTCCATCATATAAATCTGTTTTGCTGCCGCGTTCCAAACCTGCTTTTTCCAGCCATTCATCAACGTCTTCAATTTTAGCTCCGTCAAAAATTGGAGTTGCGAATTTTACTCCTAATTTTTTCCCAGCCCATCCAAGAGCGGTCTCATATAGCTGACCAAGGTTCATACGAGAAGGCACGCCGAGCGGATTTAATACGATGTCAACCTGAGTTCCGTCAGGCAGAAAAGGCATATCTTCTATCGGAACAATTTTGGCTACAACGCCTTTGTTTCCGTGTCTTCCAGCCATTTTATCGCCCACAGAAAGTTTACGTTTTTTAGCGACATAAACTTTAGCAAGCTGAACAATTCCCGGAGGCAATTCATCGCCGCTAGTAATTTTTATTTTTTCGCGTTTAAAATCTTCTTCTAAAGAAGAAAGCACATTGAAATAATTTTTATAAAGAGTATTTACGTGATTGTTTTTACTTTTTGATTCAAACCAGTCGAGTGTATAATCCAATTTAGTTATGTCATCTAAAGAAGAAAAAGTTGTATCTTTAATTGCAGTTCCGCTTCTTAAAACAACGCTTCCGTCAAGGTCGCGAATCCCCGCTGATGTTAATCCGTCAGTTAGCTTAGTAAGTTTTTCAACTAACTTTTTGTAATGATCCGCTAAAAGTTGCTTGTGGTCATACTCTAAATTCTCTATCTGCTTCTTTTCAACTTTTTTAGTTTCGTTATCTCTTCTTTTTCTGCTGAACAATCTTGTTTTAATAACTGTGCCTTTTAATCCTGGAGGCGCTTTCAATGAAGCATCTTTCACGTCGCCTGCTTTATCTCCAAAAATAGCCCGCAATAATTTTTCTTCAGGAGTTGGATCAGTTTCGCCTTTAGGGGTAATTTTTCCAATAAGAATATCGCCTTCTTTTACCTCAGCGCCTTCGCGAATAATTCCATCTTCATCAAGATTTTTAACTGACTCTTCGCTTACATTTGGAATTTCTCTGGTAAGTTCTTCTTCGCCGCGTTTAGTTTCTCTAACCTGCAATTCAAATTCTTCAATGTGAATTGAAGTATAAACATCTTCGCTTACAATTCGTTCGCTGATAATAATAGCGTCTTCAAAATTATAACCGCGCCAGGGCATAAAAGCTACCAACACATTTCTTCCAAGCGCTAAATCGCCGCCGTCGGTTGAAGTTCCGTCTGCAATAACTTCGTTCTTAACAACTTTTTGACCTTCGTGAACAATTGGTCTTTGGTTTACGCAAGTTTCCTGGTTTGTTCCATTAAACTTTGAAAGGTTATAAGAAACTCTTTTAACATCATCAAAGCTGGTTAAAGCATCAACGCTGTTTGGATTAATATCATAACGAACTGTAATTTTATCAGAATCTACATATTCAATAGTTCCGCTGTCTTCAGCAATAATAACTGAGCGGGAATCAGTCGCTAATTTTCTTTCCATTCCGGTTCCAACAATTGGGGCTTCCGGTATAAGCAAAGGAACGGCTTGACGCTGCATGTTTGATCCCATTAAAGCTCGGTTGGCGTCATCGTGTTCTAAGAAAGGAATGAGCGCCGCAGCAGCGCTTACAATTTGCGCCGGAGCCACATCCATATATTGAATATGATCAGGAGTGATAATTGGGAAATCACCTTTGTGACGTGATTTTACTCTTTCATTTACAAATTTTTGCTGTTCGTTTAAAGGCGCATTTGCCTGCGCAATAGTAAATTGATCTTCTTGCTCAGCGGTTAAATACTCAACCTCGCTTAATACTTTTCCTTTTTCAACTTTTCTATAAGGAGTTACTAAAAATCCGTATTTATTAACTCTTGCATAAATTGTAAGGGAAGAAATAAGTCCAATGTTTGGACCTTCGGGAGTTTCAATTGGGCAAAGACGTCCGTAATGAGTATAGTGAACATCGCGCACTTCAAAACCGGCGCGCTCTCTTGTTAAGCCGCCAGGTCCTAAAGCAGACATTCTTCTTTTATGCGTAAGTTCAGCTAATGGATTTGTTTGATCCATAAATTGCGAAAGCTGATTTGTTCCGAAGAAAGCATTTATAACACTGCTGATCGTTCTTGCGTTTACCAAATCTTGAGGAGTAAAACTTTCGGTGTCGCGCATGTTCATACGTTCTTTTATAGTACGAGCCATTCTTGCCATACCAATATTAAACTGCTGGCCTAATTGCTCTCCGACAGTTCTAATTCTTCTATTCCCTAAATGATCAATATCATCGACAGTAACGCGTCCCATCCTTAAATCTATAATATATTTCATTATTGAAATAATATCTTCTACGGTTAAAACAGTAGTGGTTTCGGGAATATCCAGTTTAAGTTTATCATTCATTCTATGACGACCAACATCGCCAAGGTCATATCGTTTATCATTAAAGAATAATTTTTCAATTAAAGATTTAGCTGTATCTAAATCGGGAGCTTCGCCGGAACGTAATTGTCTATAAATTGCAAATAATGCTTCTTCTTCCGTATGCGCGGTATCTTTACGTAGTGTGTTTACAATTAAATCTTGATCAGGAGAAACGGCGTCGGTTATTAATTTAATAGAATCGACTTCGGCTTCATTTAATCTATCTAAATCTTCTTCGGTAATAACGCTATCTTTAGTTAAGAAGATTTCTCCGGTTGACATATCAAAAACATCTGTGGCAATAGTTCTGCCGATGTAATCTTCCATTTTAGATTTTTTAACATTTATCTCTTCAACCAAATCAAAAAGATTTAAAATTTCTTCGTTAGTAGCGTATCCAAGCCCTCTTAATAAAGTGGTTGCGGGGAATTTTTTTCGTCTATCAATATAAACGTACATTACATAATTAATATCTGTAGCAAATTCCACCCAGGAACCGCGAAGAGGAATAATTCTGGCAGAATAAATTGGAGTGCCGTTGGGATGCACAGTTTGCGAAAACGCTACGCCGGGTGATCGGTGCAATTGTGAAACCACCACTCTTTCAGCGCCGTTAATTACAAAAGTACCTTTATCAGTCATAAAAGGAAGATTGCCAAGATAAACTTCTTGCTCAACGCTATTAACAAATTCTTCAGTTTCCGGGTCTTTAGTTGAAAGCCTTAGTTTGCCTTTTAACGGCGCGGCAAAAGTTAAACCGCGCTCTACGCATTCTTCAACAGTGTAGCGTGGTTTTTCAATATAATATTCAATAAAGTCTAACCGGTAATTTTCCTTATTATCAAAAATCGGAAAATTTGAAGTAAACACTTGCTGAAGACCTTTGTTTTCTCTTTTGCCCGGCGCAGTATTTTTCTGAACAAACTCTTCAAAAGTATCTTTTTGAATACTTAATAAATTAGGAGCCTCCAGCACGGTGGGAATTTTGCCGAATGAAATTCTATTATTTTCCAAATTATTATCCAATTGTAAACCTCCAATTAATTTTCAATTGCTTTTCAAATCCTTCTAATCAATCACATCTAATACAATACAAATATAAAAAGCGATAAGGCGGACTTCACCCGCTTATCACTTTTTATAAAACAACGATAATCTGAGAGTAGTTTTTATTTTAATTCTACCGTAGCGCCGGCTTCTTCAAACTCTTTTTTCAGTTTTTCAGCTTCGTCTTTAGAGATGCCTTCTTTAACTGCTTTGGGCGCAGAATCAACTAAATCCTTAGCTTCTTTTAAGCCTAAACCTGTGTGAGCTCTTACAACTTTAATAACATTAATTTTTTTGTCGCCTGCTGAAGTAACGATAACATCAAATTCAGTTTTTTCTTCTACCGGCGCGCCGCCTGCCGCCGGGGCTGCTGCAGCCATCATTGGAGCTGCGGCTGTTACGCCGAATTCATCTTCCAATGCTGTTTTTAATTCAGATGCTTCCATAAGGGATAATCCCTTAATTTTCTCAACGATTTCAGATATTTTTTCTGACATTTATATTCTCCTAATTATTAAATTACTTTTTTACTATTTAAAATTATGCCGCTTCTCTTTTGGAGATTTGATCAACAACGCTAACCAAATCCCGCATAACGGCATTTAATACTCCGACAATACCTGATGCAGGCGCATTTATGCTGCTTAAAATTGCCGCTATTATTTCATTTTTAGATGGCAGCGCAGCTAATTCAGCCAAGCGGCTTCCGTCGTAATATTGATCTTCAATATAGCAGGCTTTTAACGCTAACTTTTGTTTAGCGTCAAAATATTTTTTAATTACTTTAGCGGGGGCTACGGAATTATCGCCGCCGGCAAAAGCGTAACCAGTCATTCCAACCAAGTGGTCGGTTAGTTTATCAAATTTACCAGATTCATCCAAAGCGCGTTTGAATAAAGTATTTTTAAATACTTTATACTTAACGCCTTCTTTACGGAATTCGTTCCGAATATCACTTATATCCGAAACAGTAATTCCTGAATAATCGGTAAGATAAACAGCAGAATTATTATCAATCATCTCTTTCATTTCTGAAATGAGATCAACTTTTTCATTCTTGTTCATGTTTCTCCAATACCAGATTTTAATTTAAACAAGTAAAATAAATAGAAGCATTTATTTTTGAGTGCGTAAACTTTTTATAATTAATTAATTTTATGGTCAATTAATAAAAACTAATTAGACGACGACAACTTCATCTTTTGAGATTCTAATGCCGGGACCCATCGTAGTAGATAGATAAAGACTTTTTACATATTGTCCTTTTGCAGAGGATGGTTTTAGTTTGCCGATTGTATTTAAAAACGCCTTTGTATTTTCAACTAAGTTTTCAGTTTCAAAATCTAACTTGCCTAATGATGTATGAATTATTCCTGCCTTTTCCACACGAAATTCAATCTTGCCAGCTTTAACTTCCTTCACGGCTTTCGCAACATCCATTGTAACAGTTCCGCTTTTAGGATTTGGCATTAAACCTTTTGGACCGAGAACTCTTCCCAGTTTTCCTAAATCAGCCATTGAATCAGGAGTTGCAACAATAACATCAACATCTGCCCAACCCTCTTTAATTTTTTCAAGATATTCTTCAAAGCCGGCAAAGTCTGCGCCCGCGTCCAAAGCTTCTTGCGCTTTAGCACCTTTTGCAATAACCAAAACTTTAACGGTTTTGCCTGTTCCATGGGGAAGAGAAACAGTGCCTCTAATCATTTGGTCTGCATGTCGCGGGTCAACTCCCAATCTAATAGCACAGTCCAATGATTCATTAAATTTAACTTTAGAGTTATCTTTTAATATTTGAATAGCTTCAGAAAGGGAATGCTCTTTTTTAACATCAACTGATTCGCTTATAGCTTTATTTCTTTTAGATTTTTGCATAATTACACCGTCTAATATTCAAATTAATACTCAATTTAATTTTATTTTAATCTTCTACCGAAATGCCCATGCTTCTTGCAGTGCCTGATACCATACTCATTGCATGATCAATATCAAAAGCATTTAGATCCGGCATTTTTAATTCCGCAATTTCCTTAACCTGACTCTTAGAAACTTTGGCAACTTTATTTCTATTCGGTTCAGCCGAGCCGCTTTGAACTTTAGCCGCTCTTTTCAAAAGTACAGCCGCAGGCGGGGTTTTTGTAATAAACGTGAATGATTTATCACTAAATACTGTAATAACCACAGGGATTATTAACCCATCTTTATCTGAAGTTTTTGCATTGAACTGCTTACAAAACTCCATAATATTAACGCCTTTTTGCCCTAAAGCAGGACCGACCGGAGGAGAAGGATTAGCTTTGCCGGCGGGAATTTGCAACTTAATATAACCAGTTATTTTTTTAGCCATTTTATCTACCTACTTAAATAAATTCTAAATTATTTTTCTATTTCCGCTTGAACAAAATCAATTTCAACAGGAGTTTTTCTGCCAAAAATTGAAACCATAACTTTAATTTTCATTTTCTCTTCGTTTACTTCTTCAACCGTTCCGCTAAAATTGTTAAAGGGACCATCTACAATTTTAACTATATCGCCGCTTCTGAAAATAGTTTCCATTCTTTCAGTATTTTCATCTTGCGTAATTCTACCAACAATTCTTTTTACTTCTTCGGGTTGAAGCGGATTAGGATTATTTCGCGTTCCCAAAAATCCCATAACTGAAGGCGTGTTCAAAATAAAATCTTTTACCTGATTATCTAAATCGGTCTGTACAAGTATATATCCCGGGAAAAAATTTTTAGTTTTACTTTTCTTTTTTCCGTCCTTGACCTCAAACACTTTTTCAGTAGGAACAAGAATCTCGTTAATTTTAGCCTTCAAAGATTCATTCTCATTCAATTCAGTTTCGAGATGAGTTTTCACCTTATTTTCATGCCCTGAAAAAGTTCTAACTACATACCATCTTTGTTCCATATAAATTGCTTACCTAAAAAATGCCCTGAAAAATTTTGTTGATTGCAAAGTCAATTACATAAGTAAATGCCGCTATAATTAAGCAAACAACTATTACAATAGAAGTAGATTCTTTTAATTCTTCAGTTGTTGGCCAGGTAACTTTTTTCATTTCCTTAACAACGTCCTGAAAAAAGTTTATAATTTTATCTTTCATAACATATCTTTTTATGTTTACTCAGCACGCCAGGAGGGACTCGAACCCCCAACCTGCGGTTTTGGAGACCGCTGCTCTGCCAATTGAGCCACTGGCGTAGCTAAAAAATTATTTAGTTTCTTTGTGAATAGTATGCTTTTTATCCCAGCGGCAATATTTTTTAAATTCTACTCTGCCGGAATGAAGTTTTTTATTTTTTGTAGTAGTGTAATTTCTTCTTTTACACTCTGTACATTCCAATGTTATTATATCTCTCATAGCAATATTTTGTTTTATTTTTTTTGAGTTGACGATCCCGATTATATCGGGATGACCTGATTCTTACCAGAAAACTCTTTTTCTTAAATTCAGTTTTTCCTTTGAGCTGACGACCGGGATTGAACCGGTGACCTCATCCTTACCAAGGATGTGCTCTACCAACTGAGCTACGTCAGCCTAATTTTTTTGAAAGCTGCGTCAGCATTTTTATTTCAAAATTTTTATGAACAACAAGCTGTGCTTTGGAGCGGGAGACGGGACTCGAACCCGCGACCAACAGCTTGGAAGGCTGTGACTCTAGCCAACTGAGTTACTCCCGCTTATTTAAGGCGAATTTCTATTTTTTTTAAAGAAAAAAATTCTTTTAAAAAAATATTTTCAGTAACAAAAAGAGCAAAAAAATAAGGGACTATATAAAAACTATTTTCAATATTCCCTTGGGTTAATATTCCACCAGCAATTTTTTTAGAGTGGGCGGCGAGGGATTCGAACCCCCAAAGGCGTCAGCCAACGGATTTACAGTCCGCCCCGGCTCTCCAACTCCGGCGTCCGCCCATTTTTAGAAACGAGCCCCAAATATATCAGCATTTTAAATTAAATGCAAACTATTTTGTGTAGGGTTTATACAGTTATGGTACAACTTTGGGTACAACTGGTACAACTCTAAAATAAGGGGCAAAAGAATTAGGCGTAAAGTTTAATGATTCGATAAAAAAAAATATCTTTTTATTAATACTTTCTATTCAGCTAATTTTTTCAATTCAACTAAATTTTTAACAAACACAACTCTCCCCTGCATTCTTATAATTTTGTTATCCTTTAACTTTTTTATTGCGCGCGAAATTGTTTCCGGAATTGTGCCGAGAAAAGCAGCTAAGGTTGGATTGGATAATGGAATTTTAAAGAATGGTTCCGGCAGATTGGTATTTTTAGATTGTTCAATTCCATTTTTAATATAATCTGCCAAACGGTTTATAACTTCTTTGAGCGATAAATCTTCTGCTTTTACTGTTATTGATTTTAGTCGCTTTGCAAATCCCGACATTATTTTAAAACTAAGTTTTGGATTATTTTCAAGCAGTAATAAAAATTCATTCTTCGGAACAAAAAGCAAAGTGGAATCTTCTAAAACCTGCACGCTTGCCGGGCAGTCTCCGCCTGTAAATAGCGGAACATCTCCAAACAAGTGCGGCTTTGTTAATAAATGCAGAATATATTCTTTCCCCTGCGGTGATATTTTAAATATTTTTACCATTCCTTTTAATACTATAAAAATCCCTTTAAATTCTTCTCCCTCATGAAAAACGTATTCATCTTTTTTAAAATTTAAAAGTCTGCTTAGGGCAGTAATCTTCCTTAATTCCTCAACGCTTAGCTCTGAAAAAAGAGGTATATCTTGTAAAATCATTTTAATTTTTTTTTCAAAGTTAAGTATTTATAATGTTATTTATTAATTATTTATAAAACTGACTTAAGTCAATGAAATAAAATTTCTTGAGATTTATTTTTGAATTATATTTTTTAACAAAGGAGCTATTATGCCATCAGAAATAAAACAGCTTGACGTAAGACCTATTATCCCAAGAGAAAAGCATCCAACAATTTTTTT
Organism: uncultured Bacteroidota bacterium; assembly: GCA_963782985.1. GTDB lineage: Bacteria > Bacteroidota > Ignavibacteria > Ignavibacteriales > Ignavibacteriaceae > CAVSWT01. The sequence goes on along the minus strand of CAWALU010000006.1, from coordinate 256,445 downwards.
AACTTTTGACGCTTTGAAAGAAGGCGAAACATTTCAGTTAGTAAATGATCACGACCCTATGCCGCTTTACTATCAATTTGAAGCGGAAAGAAAAAATAAGTTTGAATGGAATTATGTTGAAAAGGGTCCCGAAGTTTGGCGCGTAAATATTTCTAAAAAGTAAATTCGCAGCATAGATTACTAATAAGTGCTGCAATTATTATTTCGTTATGATTACAAAAGATATAAAAATATCAAAGCTGCTAAAGGAATACCCAGGTTCCTTAGAGGTGTTGCTAAAAGCAAGTCCTCATTTCAGCAAGCTGGAAAATAAACTATTAAGAAAAGCTTTGGCCGGAAGAGTTACAGTTGAACAGGCGGCTTCAATTGCCGGAGTTGATTTAGAAAATCTTTTAACGGAATTGAATAGTGCAAGTTCAAGTGCAAGCCTGCTTGCCGAAGGCTTTGCGAAGGTAGGTTCAAGCTTATGTAATGAAGATTCAAAAGCTGAAGGAAAAAATTTGGAAAAGTTAAAGAAAGAAAAACCGGTATTTTTAAAGCCTTTAAACAAAGAAAAAATTATTACATTTGATGTACGCCCAATTCTTGATTCAGGCAAAGATCCACTACAAAATATTTTATCTAAAATTAAAGAATTAAAAATTGGCGAAGCGCTTTTAATTATTAATTCTTTCGAACCAATTCCGCTTTATTCTTTACTTGCTAAAAAAGGATTTTTACATTGGATGGAAAAATCAGACGAGCTTTTTAAAATATATTTTTATAAAGAAAACGGAGATGAAAATATTTTGGAGAATTCCGTAAAAGATTCAGAAGAAAAATTGGCAGCCAAAATAAATACAGAATTGAATGAACACGATTTTGAAAATATTATAGAGATTGATGTTCACGAACTGCAGCCGCCTGAGCCAATGATGAAGATACTTGAAAGTCTTAACCGCATTGACGAAAAATCCGTTATGCTTGTTTATCATCACCGCGAACCGGTTCTTCTTTATCCCATACTTGAAGAAAGAGGCTACCGTGCTGTGTGCAAAAAACTTGACGAAGATAATTATAAAATTTTGATCTCAAAAAAACAGCGGCAATGAATCAAACCAGCTTAGTCTCCACTGCTTATGCGCCGCCGTTTAGAATAGTATTAAAATATTTTGGCGCGGCAGTTTTTTCTTTTCTACTTTTAAATATACTTCTAACCTTTAATTTTGAAACTTTCTCCGGTCATCATTTTCAACCGAAGCTTTTATCAATTACTCACATTGCAACTCTCGGCTGGATAACGATGACAATTTTTGGAGCGTTGTTTCAGCTTATTCCTGTGGTTCTTCAAGTAAAACTTTTTAGCGAAACTCTTGCTGAAATACAATTTTGGATTTTCTCTTTCGGCGTTCTTACGCTGACTTACAGCTTTTGGTTTTTTACAATTGATCTTCCTTTAACTATCGGCGCTTCGTTAATAAATCTTGCCGTAATAATTTTTTTAGTAAATATAATTGCCACGCTTACAAGAGTTAAAGAGTGGAATCTAACCGCGTCATATTTAACTGCCTCATTATTTTATCTTCTAACAACAGGCGCAGCCGGGCTTCTGCTCGCTATAAACCTCGGCTATCCTTACATCAAAGGAAATCATTTAGATTATATAAGCTATCATTTAATTGTTGCAGTTGTTGGTTGGGCGGCTATGGTAATTATGGGAGTAACATTTAAACTTGTTCCTATGTTTACGCTGTCTCATAATTTTTCAACCACCAGCGGCAAGTGGGCATTTGGTTTAATCAACTTTGGACTATTTGGTTTTCTTTATGAACTCCATTCTAAAAATTCAATTTTATTTTTTATCTCGGCTGTATTTGTTGCAGCGGGAATATTTTTTTTCCTTTATCAAGTTTATATAATATTTAAACAAAGAATCAGAAGAAAGCTGGATTCAGCTTTAAAGTTTACACAAACTGCTTTTATATTTTTCGGCATCTCAACTGTGTTTGGATTTTCATTTCTAATTTTTGATCTTTCAAACGTAATGAACATTACGCTCGCTTTCGGTTATTTGATTTTCTTTGGATTTATTTCGATGCTGATCGTTGGACAAATGTACAAAATACTCCCCTTCTTAACGTGGTATCATAAATACAGCAGCAAGGCGGGACTGGAAAAAGTTCCTACTTTAAAAGAAATGTATAACGAAAAAATATCTTATGCAGGCTATTATTTGATGGTTGCCTCGGTTATTGGTGTTCCTATTTTTGTACTGTTAAAATTATATATTCTAGTCCTTGTTTTTTTTATTTTGATGCTGATTAGCGTAATCCTTTTTGTTTTTAACATGATAAAAATTATGGTGAAATAAAATGATTTTAACCGAAGATAAAATATTTGAAAGATTAAAAACTGTGATTGATCCTGAAATAGGAATTAATATTGTTGACCTTGGATTGATTTATAATTTAGAATTTTCAGAGAATAAAGTTACGATTACAATGACGTTGACTACGCCGGGCTGCCCGATGCACAACAGCATTACAAATTGGGTGAGAGAAGCATTAACTCAAATTGATGAAAGCGTGGAAGCAAACGTAAACTTAGTTTGGTCTCCGCCGTGGTCCCCCGAAGATATGAGCGATGAAGCGAAACGACAGCTGGGAAGGATGTAGGAAGATGTTTTCAACCGTACGCTATTTTATAAAAACCAGCTTAACATTTTTGTTCATTGGTTTGCTTACAGGCGTTTATATGTCAATTAGCCAATATGTTTTATTTAACGGCAATCATCCTTCATTAATATCAGCGCATACGCATTTAATTTTAGTTGGATCTGTAATGATGATGATTATGGGAGTGGCTTTGTGGTTTTTTCCAAAGCCCGGCAAAGAGGACAAAAAATATAAACCTGCTCTAATACTTTTTACCTACTGGGTAATTACAATTTCCACAGCTCTAAGATTTATTTTTCAAGTCCTCGACAGTTTTTTATTTATGAACTTGATCAGTTATATGGTAACAGTAACTTCAATTTTTCAGGTATATAGCTTTTGGATTATTTTTTTACTCGATTTGGGGAAGAATAAGATCAGTCGGAAGCCACTTAAGAGAAGCGAAGGGGGAAAGGTTTTAAATAGAAATAACCGGCACTGACTTTTATCAAACAGCCTGATTTTTTATTAATTAATTTTAATTTAATTAGAAATAAAAAAGAGAGAGATTATTAAATTTTTTCAGGGTCAAAATTAACAGAAGCCTTTTTAATATTTTCTTTCTTCTTTCTTTGTAAGAATTGAAATCCCGCTTAAGCCCGCCTGCATTACTTCACGAAATAACATTACAAATATTTTTTTTCATTTGTGCTGTTAAAAGAATATTATAATTTATCTTTATGAAAGTATTAATTCTGAATGTTATTACTAAATCCAATATGATATTTTTAATCAGAAAAATCCTCACTTTTAAATTGTGTTTATTTATCCTATTTCTATTAACAGAATTTAATTATTCACAGCAAATAATATTTAAACATCTCACCGTGGAAGACGGGCTTTCCAATAATAAAGTAAATACAGTTATACAAGATGAAACAGGATTTATATGGTTCGGCACTGACGATGGATTGAATCGCTACGACGGATATAACTTTAAAGTATTTAGAAACGATCCTTCCGATTCAAACAGTCTTTCTAGCAATAGCATTTGGGCATTATTTAAAGATCATTCCGGGTATATCTGGATAGGTACAAAAGATGGGATATTGAATCAATATGATCCTAACCAAGAAATTTTTATTAAGTGGAAATTAAAAACAAATGTTAAAGGCGGAAATGGTATTGCAAATATTTTTGAAGACAGCAAAAAAAATATATGGATTGCAACCAGACGAAGCGGGGTTTATAAATTAAATCCTGAAACAAAAGAAATTCTTTATTGGAATAAAGACACTTCAAATATTTCAAGTTTGTCTCATCATAGCGTAAGAACAATTGCCGAAGACAATTCCGGCAATATTTTAATTGGGACTTATTTTGGATTAAACAAATTTAATCCTGAAGAACCAGGTAAAGGTTTTGAAAAATTCTTTTATGAATCTGATAACAATAACAGCCTAAGCGATAATCAAATTTATAATCTCTCCAAATCGTCAACTTATCCAAATATATTTTGGATCGGAACTCCTAAAGGGTTGACGCAATATAATTCAAAAAATAATTCATTTAAAAAGATAAAAATTCCGAATCCGGATAAACTACAGTTTGGATCAGGGGCAAGTACTGTAATTGAAGAAATAGTAGATAATGAAAAAATACTTTGGATTGATACTTACGGCGGCTTTATAAGAATGAATATTAATTCTGGAAATTGGCATCGTTTTGTTCACGATGAGAACAATCCGCATAGTATAATTTCTAATCAAATTAATAAAATTATAAAAGATAAATCAGGCGTGATATGGATAGCTACAGAAAACGGTGTTAGTTTCTTCCCATCAAAACTCTCAAAATTTAATTCTGTATTCACTAAATATTACCACAATTTTTTAGAAGTTTTTAAAGATAAAAAAAATCTAAGAGCAATTACCCAATCAAATGATGGAAACATTTGGTTTGGATTTGATGATGGAATTAAAAAATTAAGTTACAAAAAACCATCCCAGCCATCATACAAGTACACTAAAGTTAAGAATCTTAATATCTGGAGTTTATCCACAGATACGAATGATAATTTATGGATTGGTACTTTTGGACAAGGACTAAAGCAATTTGACCCTACGTCTGGTAAAATAAAAAATTGGTTATTAAAATTTCCTAAAAGAGGAACTACAACAGTTTTGTTTATTAAATCTCTGCTAAAGGATAGCAAAGATAATATCTGGGTTGGATATTGGGGATCGGGAGTTGGAAGAATAAATCCTACAACAGGCAATTATAATTTATGGATTACAGAAACGGATAATCCAAAATCTATTACTAACAGTGATATCTGGACAATTGCAGAAGACCGCTTTGGCAGGCTATGGTTCGGAACACAAGGCGGCGGCTTAAATTTATTTGAAGATAAGAACGATGGAATTTTTCATCATTGGCTGCAATTCGAGAAAGATTTGAGCAACCTTAGCAGTAACAATATTTATTCAATTTGTGAATCAAAAAAATTTACCGGACCAAATAATTCTGAAGTAATTTTATGGGTAGGTACAAGCAACGGCTTAAATAAATTTGTTGTAAAAAATAAAAATGGCAATTCTAATCTTTATGATATTGATGTTACCAATAAATCTTATACTATAAATGATGGTTTACCTGATAATTCGGTAAATAGTATTTTGGAGGATGATGATGGAAATCTATGGCTGGGTACTGGATCTGGAATTTCATTTTTTAATGTTAGCCAAAAAACATTTACAAATTTTTCTAAAGAGGATGGAATAAATGGTACAGTTATGAACCCTGAAGCTGCTTTAAGATTAGATGATTTATTATTATTTGGAAGTACAAAAGGTCTAACTATTTTCGATCCCAAAAAAATTAAGTTATCAAATTTTCAACCGGAAGTTGTTATTACAGATTTTCAAATATTTAATAAATCTGTAATTGCAGGAAAAAATTCTCCGCTTAAAAAAAATATATCACATAATGATAAAATTATTTTATCTCACGATCAGAATGTTTTTTCGTTTGAGTTTGCATCACTAGATTATAACTCACCCCAATCAATACAATATGCTTACATGATGGTAGGATTTGATAAAGACTGGATAAAAAGCGGAACAAGAAGATTTGTAACTTATACCAATCTTAATCCCGGCAAATATGTTTTTAAAGTAAAGGCTACGAATGCCGATGGAGTTTGGAGCAATAAAATAGCATCTCTAAATATATCAATAAATCCCCCCTGGTGGAAAACATTATGGGCTTATGGATTTTATATTTGCTTAATTGTAATCGGGCTTTTATTAATAAGACGATTTGAAATGAACAGAGCAAAACTGCGAAACGAATTGAAGCTTCGTGAATTAGAAGTAAAAAAGAAATCAGAATTGGAAGAATTAAAATCAAGATTTTTTGCCAATCTTTCACACGAATTTAGGACTCCGCTTATGCTAATTAAAGGTCCACTTGAATTATTAAAAAAAGAAAAAGGAAATGGAAACTTTTCAGAAAATATTCAAATAATTGAAAGAAATAGTGATCAGCTTAAAGAACTTATTGATCAGCTTCTTGAACTCTCACAATTGGAAAAAGCTGCAATTTCTTTAAAGACAAAACAAGGAGATTTAGTTGAAATTTTAAAAGGTATTTTATCTTCATTTGAATCTATATTACTTCAAAAAAATATTGCTTTAAATTTTTCAAGCGATTTAGATTCAATAATTATTTGGATTGACAGAGATAAATTTGAAAAAATTATTAATAACTTAATTTCAAATGCTATTAAGTTTACACCTCAGGAAGGTAAAATTAAAATTTCCATAAATACCGAACTCCCTTCCTTTTCCCCTTTAGTAAAAGGTGAATTAAAAGAAAGTTCCATTCAAATAAAAATTGCGGATAGCGGGGTGGGGATTCCTAAAGATAAACTTGATAAAATTTTTAATCGTTTTTTTCAAGTGGATGATTCAACCCAAAGGTCTTTTGGTGGTTCAGGGATCGGTTTAGCTTTGGTTAAAGAATTTATTGATTTGCATAAATGGAAAATTTCTGTTAACAGCAATGCGGAACTTGGCACTGAATTTACAATTGAAATACCGCAGAGGGATGATTATCTAAATGAAACTGAAAAGATAGAAAGTAAATCGGTACACATTCCTTTTAATCAAAATTTGATCAGCGATAATTCTTGGCAAAACATTCATTCAAAAATTAATATTGAAAAACAAAATGGATTTATAAGTTCAAATAATAAACCGTCTATTTTAATTGTGGATGATTCTGAAGATGTTAGAAAATATTTATCGAGTTTACTTAAAGATGAATATTTAATTTTTGAAGCACAGAATGGAATGGACGGGATTAATTCGGCGGCTGAAATAATTCCTGATTTAATTATCAGCGATGTGATGATGCCTTCAATGGATGGTCTTGAGTTTTGCAGAAGGATTAAATCTGACTGGCAGACAAGCGATATTCCTGTAATTCTTCTTACAGCCAAAGTATCATCTGAAAGTAAGATTGAAGGATTAGAAATTGGTGCGGATGATTATCTAACAAAACCATTTGTTTCAAAAGAGTTGTTTACAAGAATAAAAAACCTTCTTGAGCAAAGAAAAAGATTAAGAGACAAATACAGCAAAAATCTTGAACCATTATTCGAAAGAGAAAAACTAACTACGGCAGACGATGATTTTATTAATAAAGCTTTGGATTTGATAGAAAAAAATCTTGATAAAACAAATTTTAATACGGAGCAATTATCAAAGGAATTATTTGTCAGCCGTACACAGCTTCATAGAAAAATTTTGGCAATTACAGGTCAGGCGCCAGGCGAATTTATTAGAATATTTAAATTAAAGCACGCTGCTAAATTACTTATTGAAAAAAGATTTTCAGTAACACAAATTGCTTATGAGATAGGCTTTTCAAGTCCTGCACAATTCACAAGAGCATTCACAAAACAATTTAATTGTCTTCCATCCGAATTTTCTACCAAAAATAAAAGCTAAAAAATAAGCCAAAATTTTATTTTTCCGCTTTTGCAACAAAAAAGCAAAACATTGCAACAAATCAGATAGCTCACCCAATTTTAATATTCTAACTTTACGATAGTTTTTGATCCCTTTGAAATCTTAATACGAATAAAGATTGAGTAAGAAAAACTTATTACTTACAATACCGAACGATTAAAGAAGAGGGAAAAATTAGTTACGCGTTTGATAATTATAATTTCAATTATCATAGGAATGTTTATGACATTTGTATTTACATGATTATTGGAATTGTTTTAAAAAAAACTTTGTTTCAAGTTTTTTCAAAAAATAATAATAGAAATATTCATTAAAAAAACAAGGTGACAATATGAAAATTGTAATACTGGCATTACTACTTTGCTCCATTTCAACTATTCTTTATGCTCAAATACCAAATGCGGGATTTGAAAACTGGATTGACGAATTTACACCACAGGATTGGAATAATCTTAATGCTTCGGAATCACATCCAATATCAAGAACTTCATCTGCTTATACTGGGTCTTATGCTATAAAACTTGAAGCCACAGAATATATGGGTAAAACGGTTTTACCAGGTATATATATGTCTTATCCAGCCAATAAGAATTATGGACGTATAAGCGGGTATTATCAGTTTTATCCAGCTAATGATCAAGACATTCTAAATATATCCGCTACTACTTATGATGGAAAGTTTGGTAATGACGGATCTATTAAGATACAAGCTGCAGCCCCCACTTATATGCCTTTTAGTTTTGACATAGAGAATGATCTTTCTGGAGCATCAGGTTACTTATTTATTAAAATTGATATAAGAAATTCTAGCTATACACCTGGGGCTTATGCTCTTATTGATCAGCTTAGTTTTGACCAGGCAACGTCTGCAGAGTCAATTAATAATCAATTGCCCTCAGAATATTCTTTAGAGCAGAATTATCCAAATCCATTTAACCCATCTACAACTATAGAATTTTCCATTCCACAAGAATCATTTGTTGAGTTAAAAGTTTTTGATGTGTTGGGAAAAGAAGTTGCTACTTTAGTTAGTGATAATTATTCAGCAGGAAATTATAAGACAAATTTCGGTGCAAAAGATCTTCCGAGCGGTATGTATATCGCGAGGATTTCTGCAGGAGAATATGTCCAAACACGAAAAATGTTGCTGCTAAAATAAAAATATTAATACAGTAAAAGTGATAACTAAATTTAAATCTGCAAACTAAGTCATAGTCAATTTAAGGATTATATATTATGAGAATAAGTGCGATCTTAATTATGATAATTCTAGGTCTTGAAACATTAAATGCTCAAATCTTAAATGGTAGTTTTGAAGATTGGTCCGGTGGAGAGCCTGTTTCATGGTTCACAAGTAATCACCCGGAATTTGATCCTAACAGTATAAATGTTATAAAAACAACCGATGCTCAGGATGGGATTTATGCTGTGAGGGGAGAAGTAGTTGAGGTAACAGGACATAGTTGGTATAATCCACCTAGTGTTCATACTTTCGACTATGAAGATATTTTAGGTTTTCCAATTAATTCCAGACCTGTAAATTTTAGGGGATATTATATTTATGAACCAGTTCAAGCTGGCGAATACTTATCTATCGATGTAAAATTAATCAAGGATCTGGGAAATAAAGACATCCAAATTGTTGGTACAGGCGGTACCGCAATTGCAAATACAATATTCCTTGATTCAATTTATACAGAATTTGTTCTTCCAATCAGTTACTATTCTTCTGAGCAGCCAGATTATTTATATATAAATATAAGTATTGGCGGGAGCGTTGCACCTGGCAGTGTGTTTTATGTAGATAATTTGTCGCTTGATTTTCTTCAGATTATAAGTCCTGCATTGGACGATATTGTTATTGCCGGGGAAAAAGATACTATAAAATGGAGTGGTGCCACCGGGAATATTAATATTTCCTATAGTTTTGATGATGGATCAACTTATCATTCAATCGCTAATAATTATCCAGCAGGTTCAGGTAAATATGTATGGGAGGTTCCGGATGGTTTATTATCAACAAAAGCATTGATAAAAATTGAGGATTCGAATGCTCCAAATATAAAGGGTTTAAGTCGGCGGTTTTATATTAAACCCTGGCAACTTACACGCATTGACGCAAACGGTGACTTTGAACTTTTTGAGCCTGACCAAGACGGCTGGTCATTTGTGAATGATAATTCTCCAATGTGGCCTCAATCATGGTGGCAGCAATTTAATTATAGTGGAACTGATCCATTTACTGGCGCTAACTATCCAGGGTGGTATTATTTTTATTGGGCTAATTCTTCGGATTTTCCGGATTGGCCACTTTTTGTTGATGCATTCGGTCTTTTACAATGTTATAACTCTCCTACCTTTCCGCCGCAAGCCAATAGTTATAACTTTGCCGCTATTGCTACGTGGAGTGGTATTCGGAGTGGGTGGGGTGGTTCCTGTTATGGTTTTGCTGTAACAAGCCTGCTCTATTTTTATTATAAATCATATCTTCTAAATATTTTTCCAGAGATAGGTGATTACCAAAATTTGTTTTCTGCTTCTATAAATAATTCCAGCCGTAAAGCTATTAATCAGTATTTCCTTCATGAGTATGGTAATCCGTATTCTGATTATGACGTTCTGACATCGGATTCAGTGGATGCGCGTCAGACTTTACAGGAAGCAAAGAATATGTTTAGTCAGAATAATATTGATGCTAAACCACTTGGTTTTTATAATCAAAATGGTTCGGGCGGGCACGAAGTTGTGGCTTATAAACTTGAACGAGTGGGGAATACGTCAAAATTTAATTTAAGATGTTACGATAGCAATAATCCGGGTTTAAATAATAGAGGAATTATTATTGATTCCCTGACAAACATCTGGACAGAAGCAACTGGTTTAGGATGGGGAAATGGAACCGTAGGCTTAGTATTGGGAATTGAAAGCGGATATCATCTCAATACTCCTGCCTTAGCAAAAGCGAACCGTCTAAGCAAAAAAACTGCTGATATATTAACTCAATCAGCAGCACTTAAATTATATAATACAAGCAAAGCCGATATCAGCATTATATCTCAAGCCGGTGGGACTATTGGCTTTAGCGACAGTTTAATATTTAATACAATATTGGATGGCGTTCCAATTATTCCAAAGACTGGTAATTATCATCCTCCGATAGGGTATTATCTACCTGAAGGTGAATATTCTATTCAGTTGTCAAAATTTACTGATACTACTTCTTACGTTTTTTTTCTTACTGATTCAACAATTTATAACTATGGAAGGTCTGATGCTGATGTAAATGAGTCTGACAATCTAAAATTTGCAGCTGGTTTAGGAATCGAAAATTCCGATCCAACCATAAAGAGTTTAAATCTTGAAACAATAATTGAAGGAAATACCAGTGAGAAAATTTTTACAGTTGATAATATTCGTATCTCTCAAAATGACTCTATTCATATTCGTGAAAAAGATAGGTTGCAGTTATTTTTAAATAATTATGGAGTGGAAAAAAGTTATGATTTGCAGATAAGAAATTCCTCCGCTAATGGGTTTTCAAGATTCAGTCATAATGGAATTACACTTGCAGATAACTCGACCCATCAAATTGTACCAGTTTGGGATGATCTTCAAAACGTACCGGTTATAATTCTGAGTGATCTTGGAAACGACGGAACAATTGATGATACATTGTATCTTCAAAATCAGGCAACAGGTATTGGAGTTGATCATGGATTACCGCTATCACCGAACAGTTTTAACTTGGCACAAAATTTCCCAAATCCGTTTAACCCAACTACTACTATACAATACACAATACCACAACGAAGCAACGTAGTAATAAGGGTTTATGATATTATAGGAAATGAAGTTGCAAATTTGATTAATGAAGTAAAAGACAAGGGCGTTTACTCGGTTGCTTTCAATGCTGCCCAACTCGCAAGCGGAATTTATTTTTACACTTTACGTGCGGGAAGCTTCGTTCAAACTAAAAAGATGCTTTTAATTAAATAATTAAAATATGAAATCATAAGATGTAAGCTATAAAAATGTACCTGTGCTTTTAGTTGTAAAATATTTCTTTGTGCCTACGGTTGTTTTTATGGTATCGGTCAGTTAGGGCTTAAGTTTTTTCTGTATCTACTTATATACCGACTCTAGGTATTTGGGGTTTTATTTTTGGTGGCTGTTCTGCAAGCGCCAGGCGAATTTATTAGAATATTTAAATTAAATCACGCAGCTAAATTACTTATTGAAAAAAGATTTCAGTAACACAAATTGCTTATGAGATATGCTTTTCAAGTCCGGCACAATTCACAAGAGCATTCACAAAACAATTTAATAGTCTTCCGTCCGAATTTTCTACCAAAAATAAAAGCTAAAAAATAAGCCAAAATCATATTTTCCCACTTTTGAAACAAAAGAGCAAAAGGTTGCAACAAATCAGATAGCCAACTTTCCATTCAAAAGTTAACTTTTAACCAACAATAACTAAATATTTTTTTAAAAGATTTTTGAAAAAGAATACCGTGCGAGATTCGACAAAACAAATCCAGAAAAAGGAAAAGTTAGTTACCAGGTTAATAATTATTGTTTCAATTTTTATAGGTATTCTAATAACATTTTTATTAACCGGTCTGCTGGATTTTTTTTAATAGAATAACAATTAAAAATTCTTAATTCATAATTAAATAAATGAAGGAGTAATGATGAAAACATTCATAACAATTTTCTTATTAGCAGCAAGTTTAACCTGCTTTACAAATGCACAAAAAAACATGGCAGTTGGCGCCGGTTTGGTTGTTTCTATTCCTGTTGGCAGTTTTGGTGACGGTGCAAAATTAGGTTTCGGAGGAACGGGAGCTTTTGAATTACAGTTTATGCGTCAACTGATTGGTGTTGGACAAATAGGATATATTACTTACAGCACAGAATCCGATAATGTAAGCTATAGTACTGTACCTGTGCTTTTGGGTGTAAAATATTTCTTTGATCCTGCAAATGGTTTTTATGGTATTGGTCAGTTAGGGCTTAACTTTTTTTCTGTATCTACTGATATTCCATCTATAAGTGTTGGCGGTTATAGTTTTGGGGGCGGTTCAGCAAGCGCCAGTTCATCGGAATTTACATTTGCGATTGGTGCCGGATATGAAGTCCCTGTCAGTACAAAATTTTCTTTAGATTTTTCTGGAACATTTCAGATAATAAGCAGCTTTACAAATATTCAACTGCGTGCTGGCGGCAAGCTAGGTTTATGAAGTTGCTGCGCTTGTAAACAAACAACAGGCAAGTGGAAATTATGAATTTAAATTTTCCGTAGGATCCGGCTCTGACGGAAACGCAAACGGTATGGCAAGCGGAATTTATTTTTATAAATTTAATACATGTAATTTTCATCAAATAAAAAAAATGATCTTTTGCAGTAAATTTTAATAATCTCTTAACTGCTTTTTCTAAAACCCGTCTGGCTGGCGGGTTTTTATTTTTAAATGTTTTTTTAGCTATTTTGTTCTAAGAATTTCAGTAGTTGGAAAAAATATATACGGGTTGGAAAATGTTACTCTGTTAAAAGATGAAAAACTTTATTACTTTGTGTATCATTTGATGCATGCTTCAGTTATAATTTTACCAATTTTTGTGCTGCTGAAATTATACATAGTTGATTCTGTAATAGCTTTTGCATTATTTTTTTACTCGATTTGGGGAAGAATAAGATCAGTCGGAAGCCACTTAAGAGAAGCGAAGGGTGAAAGGTTTTAAATAGTTTTTATTTTTTTAATATAATTGGTATAATAGAAATTTTATAAAATATCTAACAAAAATAATATTACTAAGAAAGGTTAAATAATGGATGAAATAAAAAAGGCAATTCTTCAAGATGAGATAAATTATCAGAATGGTTCTGTGGTAAGTAAACAAATTATTAAAAAGCCGAATGGAAATATTACTCTTTTTGCTTTTGATAAAGATGAATCATTAACAGAACATACTTCCCCTTATGAAGCGGTAGTTTACATTGTTGATGGCGAAATGGAAATTAAAGTGGGCGGTAATCCTAATAATGTAAAAGCTGGAGAAATAATTGTACTTCCTCCTAATGTTCCCCATGGATTAATAGCACTGCAAAAATCTAAAATGCTTTTAACAATGATTAAATAAGATTAGAGCATTTATATTAATAATAATTAATTAATCTTGTACTTTTTTTGTAATTGCAAGACTTAATGTATTTGCACAGGTAGAACAGCAAAACCACTCGCGGGATACCTGGCTTTGATCGGCTTCCTTTTCTGAAAGCAGTTTTATTTTCGAAGAGTTCTTGAGCATCTCTTCCAAAACAACGCGCATCTCTAATCGAGCTAATGGGGCGCCAGGGCAAACATGAATTCCTGCCCCGTATAGAAGATTCATAGAAGGATCTCGGTCAAAACGAAACTCCTCTGGATCCTCAAAAACATTCCCATCCCGGTTGGCAGATACCCAGTTAAGTGAGATTCGTTCGCCTGCCTCAATTTTACAATTATTAATTTCAACCGGACATTTAGCAATTCGCCGACTGGCAACAAGTGGACCGTGTATGCGTAGAATCTCGTCAATAGCCGGAGGCAGCAACGACGGATCAGAACGTAGTTTATCCTGCATTTCATTATGTTCCGCAAGGTAATGTATCAAAATGCCTACTGAGGAAGCAATGGAGCCGATTTCCCCCACCGTCCAAATACGTAAAATACTTGAAAGTTCTTCATTGTTGAGTGGTCTTCCCCAAACTTTCTCGTTCATTAACGAAGTTGTAATATCGTCCTCCGAGTTCCCTTTCAATTCGATCCGTGAATCTCGCATTTCATCAATGATAGCCTCAAACTCACGAGCTATATACGACATTGCCTGCCTATCCTGTGCAAGTGTAGCCGCATAATTTCTGTCGGTCCAATTAGCGAGTGTTTTTTGTAAGCGCTGCGGCCAGCCGAGAAATGCACACTGGGCATTAACAGCGAAGGGGCGAGCAAATTCTGCCATCAACTCCAATTCACCCAATTCCAAAACATGATGCACTTGATCGATTACTATTTTCCGGCAGATAGGTTCAAAATTATTCATCCGTTTTGGTGTGAAATATGGATCAATGATACGACGATATTCTGTGTGCTCTGGGGGATCCATTCCACTCGGGACAGTGAGATGCTGTGAAACAGCATTACTGAACTTTTCATTGTCGTTAATTATACGCAAAACGTCTTCGTACCGAAATACTGACCATTGCATTAATTCGCTGTACGCAATTGGGCAGTGTTCGCGCATTTTATCAAAAGCTGCTACTTGGTCCTTCAGTACCTCTTCGGATTTTGGATCCCAATCTGGTTTTCTTCCACCCTTCATATTCACTCCTATATTGTTCTGAATTCAAGATTAATATTTAGACTATAACTCTGAACAATTACTATTAACGTATATTTCGAATACGGCCCCTTGCTAATATAAAGGCTTTTAAATCTTATATCTTAAAATCAACTGCTCTTTTTCTAATATTTGATAAAAATCATATTATTAAAAAAAATATTATAAAATTTAAAAAAAGTTTATAAGTTTTGACGATAATATTTTGAAAATTAAAAAAATAAATGACAGATTCTAAAAACAGCAATAAAGGCTTACCGGTAGCTCCCTCTCTGGAACCTTCTTTAGATTCAATTAATTTTCCCCGCACCGCTGCAACCTTTGGAAATCGCACAGTTCGTTTATCACTTTTATCAATCCTATTAGGCATTATCTCTGGTTTCATCGCAAGGATTTTAACTGGCTTAATTGGCTTCATAACTAATCTTGCTTTTTACGGAAAATTTTCTTTTGATTTTACATCCCCTGCAAACAACCATCTTGGATTATATGTTATAATTGTTCCTGTTGCCGGAGCCTTTATTGTAGGTTTAATGGCAAGATTTGGTTCCAAAGGAATAAGAGGACATGGTATTCCGGAGGCTATGGAGCAAGTGATTCTTAATGAAAGCCGAATCCCTCCACGATTAACTTTTTTAAAACCCCTATCTGCAGCTATCTCTATAGGAACTGGAGGACCATTTGGAGCGGAAGGTCCTATCATTGCAACAGGCGGAGCTTTTGGTTCTTTGGTTGGTCAGCTTTTGCATACATCAGCGGAGGAAAGAAAAATATTGCTTGCATCGGGAGCGGCCGCTGGAATGGCGGCAACCTTCGGAAGCCCTGTATCAGCAGCTTTACTCACAGTAGAATTATTATTATTTGAATTTCGACCTCAGTCATTAATTCCTGTAACACTGGCAAGTGCAACCGCAGCGGCTTTTCGAATAGTTTTTATTGGATCAGACCCAATATTTAAATTAGATAATTTGCAGCAGCCGGGCGGTTTTGCTTTAGTTTATTATTTAATATTGGGCGCTGTAGTTGGCTTAGCAGCAGTTTATGTAACCCGCGCTGTTTATAAAATTGAAGATACCTTTGAAAAACTTCCAATCCATTGGATGTGGTGGCCTGCCATTGGGGCTATTGTTGTTGGTGTAATAGGATATTTCATTCCAAAAACAATGGGTGTAGGATATGATAATATTGAGAATATTTTATCGGCATCTCTAACCGGAAAAGCATTAATCATCTTATTTGTTTTTAAATTTATTTCATGGTCTATTGCTTTGGGCAGTGGAACTTCCGGAGGCACTCTTGCACCTCTGTTTACAATAGGCGGTGGGTTGGGGGCAGTATTGGGAAGCATCGGTATATTCCTTTTCCCTGGCATTGGAATAGATGTAAGAATTGCCGCTTTAGTGGGGATGGCAGCCTTATTCGCTGGTTCAGCAAGAGCATTATTAACTTCAATTATTTTTGCGTTTGAAACAACTATGCAACCGATTAGTCTACTGCCATTGTTATTAGGGTGCAGCTCCGCTTATCTTGTTTCAAGCTTAATGATGAAGAATACAATTATGACGGAAAAAATTGCACGAAGAGGAATTAAAATACCTTTTGAATATGAAGCAGATTTTCTCGATCAAGTTTTAGTAAAAAACTGCGCTAATTATTCTGTAGTATCAATAAATAAAAATGATTCAATTGAAAAAATTAGAAGTTGGTTTTCTGAAGGCACTGCCGAGAGTATTCATCATGGCTACCCCGTGGTTGATGAGAATGATAATTTGATTGGCATAATTTCTCGGAAAGAATTATTAAGCCCCAATATTCCTTTAACCATAAAGGTTTATGAAACAATAAAAGAACCTTTAGCTGTAGTTCATCCCGAGAATACATTGAAGGAAGCTCTTAACCAAATGGCTGAATCAGAATTAAACAGGCTGCCTGTGGTGGAAAGGAAAAACCCCAGAAAAATTGTTGCAATTTTATCAAGAAGCGATATTTTAAAAGAGAGAAAAAAATATCTAAAGGAAAAAAATCAATTCGTAAGAAGTCTGGAAATAAAAAAAATCTACAAACGAAAAAAAACTTGATATCTATGGAAGACATTTTCAAACTGTAGATATTGGTAAAAGGGATTTAAAAAGGCAAGATAGCCATTTCACCCATGCCTCATTCCATCAAAAAGGGATATACAGTTTTATATTCTCGAAAAGAGTTAAACGTTCTAGTCTGGTATTATCATCGATGGAAAATCAGAAGAAAAAATAGAGCTACTAATTTCCCGTCCATTTAACTTATACAAAACACAAGGTATATTCTATTTATATGGTTAAATTGAGTATAGCTAATTTGTTAAAAATTATAAAACAGAAAATAGCTTATAATTATTATAAATTTATTTCAAGGAGACCATTTATGAAGTTTTTGAAATTTACTTTATTAATTCTAATTATTTCAACTTTTACTATTGCTCAAAACGTTTCTGTGGGCGATTATGAAGTTCCCGTCAGCACAGCTAAAATATTAAGATTAAACGGTTCATATAATTGGGGGCAAACTACAACCGATAGCTCCACAGTGGTAACAGCAAATGCAGCTTCAGCAACTATTTTCTTAAGGTCATTTTATTCTTCTTTGCCTTACGCCTGGTTCATTGATGTTGATGCAACTGGCGGAAAATCATTTAACGATTATACGCATGACGTAAGCATTAGACCCAGCATTAGAAAATATATTTGGAACAATAGAGATTGGTTTGGAACAGCAGCCTTGGATGTTAGGCATAGAAATGATTTTAAACAATTAGAATCCAACCTACTCATTGGAGCCGGATACGGCAGATATATAAATGCTACAGCGCTTGCCAAAGCCGTTAGAATTGAGGAGCATTTAATAAATGAAAATGTTATTTCAGATCACCTGCCTAAAGAAACAATGATAAAAATTGCAAACATAATCGAAAGAGAAGACGAGTATAAAGGAATTTACGGAGACACTTACGAAAAGGAATGGTACGAAGCAATCGAAAAAGAAATTAAGGATTCAGGTTACCTTAACGGAACCAGCTTAGGCGCTATTGGAATTTTAAGAACGCAGCAAGTTCTAAAAGCAATAAACGAAAAAGTTAATGATAGATTTTACGGTTGGGATGCAACGCTTGGATTTTTATTTAATCTATCAACAAGAGATAAATCGCCAACGCGTTCGCCCGCGCTTGCTTTAGGCGGAAGGTATTCTCATCCCATCGGCTGGAGATCGCAAATAAATACTTTTGCAAATGTGAATACTCCGCTGGATTCTTCTTTTTTTAAATTAATTATAGGAGCTTTTGGATTAGATTATCTTTATGAACTAAGTAATAAAATTAATTTTATTTCGGGTTATAATTTAAACTTTACCAAGCCAATTGTAGGCGATGCTTTTGCCGATCATAATTTTACTGCATCGTTTGTCTTCTATCTTGAAAATCAAATTAATTTGGGGATAAATGCTTCTGTAACGCGCAGCGGTTTAACTAAACAAACTGATCTCGGTTCAAGCGTTACTTTGCAGTATAATTTTTTCTAAATAATAAATATTTAAAAATATAAAAGGCATCTTTATTAGGATGCCTTTTTAATATTTTTTTTGATCAATTTTGAAACCAATATTCAAAATCACTCACCTTAAAAAATTTAGATTATTTCTTCTTCCCTTAGCATTGCATATTTCCTATCCTGAAAAAGCCTGCCAATGATTGCTCCAATTATAAATACAATTGATGAGTAATAAATCCAAAATGCCACCACGATGATTAGAGCATAAGTTCCGTAAATCTTTCCAAACGCAGAATAGTTGTAAAGATAAAATCCAAAAAGCTGCTTTGCGGCTTCCCATAAAACAGCCGCCCACAACGCGCTTATTAATATAGCTTTCGTTCCTAATTTTTTTATCGGCACAGCGTAGTAAAGAATTGTAAACACAATAAAAATTATACTCAAAGAAATTAATGAAAAAATAATGTGTTCAAATATACCCGATTCAAAAAATCTTAATATTTCAAACCTAGATGCATATTGCCTTAAAAATTCTATCACAGGCATTAGCACAGTTGTAACGAAGAAAATAATTATCACCATAATTACCAGCGCAAAATCTTTCAACTTACCGAGAAGAATATTTACATCGGTTTCAATACCATAAATACGACTCAAAATTGTCCGCATACTACTGAACAACCCGCTGGCGGCAATAAGCAAACCTAAGCCGCCTACTATGCCTGCAATATTTTTATATTCTATAACTTCGCTTATTCTGGTAAAAATTATTTTTTTTACAAACTCAGAATATTTATAGTATGGAATAATCGTATCAATTAATAAATTAACCTGATACTGCATGTACGTGGAATCAAGAATATTGCCAAGCACTGCAAAAATTATAAGCACAAATGGAACTATGCATACAAAAAGGGAAAATGCTAAACCGCCGCCGAGAAGAAAAATATGATTGTCATCAATTAGGTTAAAGAGTCCTACAAAATAATGCTTGAGGAAATCTTGTACTTTATGATAGGAAGGAGTTAAGTGAAGATAGAATCTAACTTTTCTGAAGCTTGAATATAAAGCTGACCTTTTAAACTGAGTTTTAATTTTTTTGAATTGCGCATTAATCATTCATAATTCTGGGGATAGTTAAATAATAGCTGTCAGCCAATTCATCTAAACCGATATTTAAATCATCATTAATTTTCAAAATATTTCCGCCGGTTTTACCGATGCAAACAAAAGTTTGCTCTGTTTCATTAAGGATTTCTTCAACATTATTTTTATTCTCTTCCCAAATTGAAATAATAACTCTGGATTGACTTTCGGAAAAAAGCGAAAAATCATTTCGTGTTTTTATGGGAAGATAAACATCTGCGCCGATAAAAATATTTTCATTCATTATGCAGCACTCAGCCAGCGCCGAAGCAATACCGCCTTCAGAAATATCATGAGCAGAATTAACTAAATTTTTATTAATTAATTTTAAAAGCGAGTCATGAAGTTTCTTCTCAACCTCTAAATTTAATTTTGGCGAATCTCCTGTAACTTTGTTGTGAATAATTTTTAAGTATTCGCTTCCACCCATCTCTTCAAAATCCTCGCCTAATATATAAATTAAATCATTTTCATTTTTGAAATTAGATGTTGTAACATTTTTAATATTTTCAATTAAGCCCACCATTCCAATTGTCGGCGTAGGATAAACAGCCGCGTTTGGCGATTCATTATAGAAGCTGACATTGCCCCCCGTTACCGGAGTATCAAAAAATTTACAAGCCTCTCCCATTCCTTCGATTGCTTCTTTAAATTGCCAATAAACTTCCGGTTTATATGGGTTGCCGAAGTTTAAACAATTTGTAATTGCTAAAGGAATTCCGCCTGAGCAAACAATATTTCTCGCTGATTCTGCAACTGCAATTTTGGTTCCTTCTTTTGGGTTTAAATAAACGAAACGTGAATTGCAATCGGTCTTCATCGCTAACGCTTTATTTGTTCCTTTAAGAAAAATCACCGCTGAATCCGTTGGTCCGGGACCGGCAATAGTATTTGTGCGCACCATTGAATCGTATTGTTCATAAACCCATTTTTTTGATGCGATATTTGGCGATGAAAATATTTTTAAAAAAGCAGTTTGTAAATTTTCCGGTTCAGGCAAATTAAAAAAATCAAAAGATCTAGTATCTTTTAGGTAAGAAGGCTCTTTTGTTTCACGGTGGTAAACCGGCGCGCCGCCTCCAAGCACCAATTCATAAGAAGGAATAATTGCTTTTTCTTCACCTTCATAATTAATGTGTAGTAAACCATCATTAGTAACTTCGCCGATTATTTCACAGTGTAAATCCCATTTTGTTAAAACATCCTTAACTTTTTCTTCATAACCTTTTTTAACACAGCACAACATTCTTTCCTGACTTTCAGAAAGCATAATTTCGTAAGCTGTCATTCCTTTTTCTCGCAAGGGAACTTTATTCAAATTTACATTCATACCGGACTCTCCTTTAGCGCTCATCTCGCTTGTAGAGCAGGCAATTCCAGCAGCGCCCATATCTTGAATTCCAATAAGCCAGCCGTTCTTTACAATTTCAAGAGTCGCTTCGAGTAAAAGTTTCTCGGTAAATGGATCGCCCACTTGAACAGAAGGACGTTTTGCTTCTGATTTTTCTGAAATTTCTTCGGAAGCAAAAGTAGCTCCGTGAATACCGTCTCTGCCTGTGGAGGAACCCACAATCATAATCGTATTGCCTTCTCCTTTTGCAACAGCGCTGGCAACATTTTCTTTATTTACAATTCCAACGGACATTGCATTAACTAAAGGATTGCCTTGATATGATTCATCAAAATAGACTTCGCCGGCTACGGTTGGAATGCCTAAACAATTTCCATAATCACCAATTCCTTTAACAACACCTTCAAATAAAAATCGTGTGCGCGCATCTTTTAATGATCCAAATCTTAATGAATTTAAAGATGCAATTGGTCGCGCGCCCATCGTAAAAATATCTCTCATTATTCCGCCCACTCCTGTAGCAGCTCCCTGGTATGGCTCAACTGCAGATGGATGATTATGGCTTTCAATTTTAAAAGCAACTGCAAGTCCATCGCCAATATCCACTAAACCGGCATTTTCTTCTCCAGCGCCGACCAGTAATTTTCCACCGGAACGCGGCAAGGTTTTTAAAAGAGCAATTGAATTTTTATAACTGCAATGTTCGCTCCACATTACACTAAAAATTCCAAGCTCTGTAAAAGTCGGAACTCTTCCTAAAATATTTTTTATCTTTTCAAATTCGTCTTCGGTTAAGCCATGTTCTTTGGCTAAATCTATATTTACTTTGGGTTCATTTATTTTTAAAGTTTCTGCCATAATCTTTCAAAAAATATTAATAATTTATTTTAGTGTTTTTTGCTTGAAACCGAAAATAATTCTGAAATCAAGCGCTTGCTTATCACATATCTACTATTACCATTAACAAATATAACATTTTAGACAATTTGATAAAATCATCCATGCAGATGATGATACGTGTTAATATCACAGAAAAATTTTAATGTGATCCTTACTTAGAAATTAATCATTGGATTGAATAGGTTTAATCTCAACATTAAATAGCCTCTCTAAAACTCCAATTAAATTTTTAAAGGATGAGTTTGAAAAGCACAAACAGCAATGTAGACTTCAAAAATGCGAGTAGAAAAAAAATAATATTTACGGTAGGGGGAATTGCAGCTTTTATTTTTTTTATCTTTTTATTAAGCGGCCCTTTCTTAAATGGAATTATAAAACCGAAAATTTTAAAATCAATTAACAAAAATGAAAATATAAAATTAGTAATTGAAGACTTAACCTATAATCTATTCACTAACAATTTTTATTTGGAAAGAAACTCTTTTTATACTAAAAATAATTCTGAAGAAAAAGATTCATTTAAAATTAATGCACCTTCAATTACTATCGGTGGAATTAACTGGCTCAACTATTTTTTCAATAACAAAATTGATGTAAATAATATTCAAGTAAATAATCCTCAAATAAATATTTATAGTTCTAAAAATATTTCAAAATCATCTTCGTCAAACAGCAATTCATTCAATTTAAAATCTTTAAATAATTTTCTATTTGAATGCAGCAGAATAAATATAAACTCAGGAAGTTTAATTAGAAAAAATACAGAAGGAAAAACTGTTGATTCTATAAACTCTTTCACTATCCAAATTACGGATATTGATATCGATTCATCAAACGATAAAGATTCCAAGTTTATTAAAAATATATCTCTAGATGTTAAAGGCATCTATAAGCTTTTTGTAATTGAAGGTTATAAACTTAAGATTGGATTAATTTCAGTTTCCTCATCAAATTCATCCATAAAAATAAAATCAATAAATCTTAAACCTTATATAAGCGATGATGAATTTTTTAGTAGGAAAAAATTTAGATCAGACAGAATTATTATTGATATAAATAATTTTGAAGCGAATAAATTCAATATTTCACAATTGCTAAAAGAAAGAGATATTATTTCAGATGGCATTAAAATAAGTGATTTTTATGTGGATATTTTAACGCCAAAAAATCTGCCAATCGTTCCGCACTACAGCCCGCAGATGCCAAATGAAATTTTCAGATCTTTAAAAAACAAAATAGATATTAATGCATTAACAATTTCAAAAGGCAATTTAGTTATTGAATCGAAATACGACTACAGCAAACAGCCGGCAAAATTAGCATTTACAAATATTGAAGCAGATATAAAAAACATAAGCAATATTAGGAACAAGCAAAAAACAAATAATAATTGCGAAATTTTTGCCGCCGCTAATATTGCAGATGCCGGGCGGCTAAGAGTAAATATGAACATACCGCTTTTATCAAAAGATTTTTCTTTAACTTATTCAGGCACACTTAACAGCATGGATCCTGAACGTTTTAATTCGCAGCTAATGATTGCTGATTTAACTAAAATCACTTCAGGCAATATTGATTCAGTCTGGTTTCACGTAAAAATAGAAAATGGGTTGTCATCTTCAAAGGTAAATGCAATCTATAATGATTTAAAAATAAAAATATTGAAAGAAGAAGGGATGAATGATCAGCCGGAAACATCATCGTTGGAAACTTTCTTAAGTAACAAATTAGTACTTAGACAGTCAAATCCCAATGACGAAGGTATTAACAAAACTGGAACATTTTATTACTCCCAAAAAAATGACGATGCTTTTATGGATGTAGTTTGGCTTTCAGTAAAAGGAGCTTTAGGCGATATAGTCGGGTTTTAATGTACTAGCATAAAATAGTGCATTTGCTCTATATACAAATTATACTTAGAAACCTAAGTTGAAGTTAAAATTGCTAAGTGATATTTCTGAAAACTCAAAAAAAGGGAATAATATGGTTGAAATTAGGGAGAGCATAAGCGTTAAATATCCATTGCATAAAATGTTTTTATTTATTAGCAACTATAGAAATGATGTGTTGTGGCGCGAAGTGGTAGATGAAATAATTGCGCCGCCCATAAATGAAATTATTGTTGGCGCTAAAACTAATGAAACAATTAGTTTTCTTGGCAAAAAGTTTTCAACGCCCGCGGAAGTAAAAGAATTTCAGCCGTCAAAAAAAATCTCGCTGCAAAATTCAGATGATGAAATAAAAATCTTTAGTTCGCGCGAAGTAACCGCCGAAGGTGATGAAACAATATTTCACTATCATTTAAAAGTAGAACCGAAAAAAATTAATAGGTTTATTTTACCTTTATTAAAAAATTCTTTAACTAAGCAAGTGCGGAAAGATTTGCAGAGGCTTAAAGTTGTAATGCAGAAAATGCCGGAGAATCAGATATCATTATAAAGCTATTAAAGATTCAAAAACTCATTCCAAATTTTATACAGCTGAGAAGTTGCGTTGATGTCTTCGCCGCAGTAAATAGCTATGTCTTTTATTTTTCCCGCTTCGTATAAATTTTTAACTTCTATTCCAGAGATGTTATTACTCTTCGGTGATTTTACTCCGAATGCGTGACAGTAAAAATCTAAATTAAATTTTCTTGTTATGCCGTAATAGGTAAATTGCTCAAGCAGATCAACATGACAGGCGGTATCAAATCTATTCTTCATTAAATTTTTAGATGGTTTAATTTTATGAATAGCAGAGCGCATCATCAAAAAAGGAATATCAAAATTTCTTCCATTAAAAGTTATAACTTGATCTGTAACGTCAATTATCCGCCAAAATGATTCCAGCATTTCAACTTCACTCAAACCTTTGTAATGAATATTCTTTTCTTCAACTGTCCATTCCTCCTTGTTCTCATTCTCGAAATAAACAAATGATTTTTCTTTTTCAACATCAAAAATTCCAATGGCAATTACTTTAGCGGTGAAAGGGTATAAACTAAGATAACGAATAGCATCATCGCGCTTTTGATTTTTAATTCCTTCGTCTGATTCCTTTTCAACAAATCTTAGCAAATATTCTTGCTGACTTTCAGCAAGTGATTCGAATGGATAACAACTTGTTTCAATATCAAAAATTATTCGGCGCATTTCTAACTCCCTTTATGATTAAAGAAATTCATTTCCTTCCTTTAGTATCTTAACTTCCTTTTCATAATCCAAAACAGCATCATAAAAATTTTTGCTGAGATTAGTTGATTGCCTCGTAGTCGGATCTACTTGCACTATAACTCCGCTTCCTTCCACAATTATCTTTTCTGTTTTTGATTTTATGATTAAATGATCAAAGCCAAAGCTGCTATTTTTTATAAAAGATATTTTTGAATATACTTCTAACTCGTCGTCATAATAAGCGTGAGATTTGTAATTCAATTCATTCCTAACAATAAAAAAAAGATTGCCGTCCGAAAATATTCCCTTGTGCGGCATCAATCCCAATTGCTTAATGTAGTTTAATCTGGCGTCTTCAAAATAATTTAAGTACACAGCGTTGTTGCATACGCCGAGCATATCAACTTCATTAAACCTTACGGTAACTTTTATTTTATGTTTAAAACTATTTATCTCCATTGCAATTTCGCTTTCCATTATAGCGATATTAATTTATTATCGAATTAGATCGTCATAACCTTTAACATTATTAATATACTTGAAGGCTTTAATTATAATTCAAATTATTCAAAAACCTCTTTAAATATTTTTGCCGCCGAATTAATGTCTTCCATCTTTACATCAAGATGAGTAACGGCTCTTACCGAATCAAATTTTCCGGCAGAAATAAACAGCCCTTTAGCTTTGCATTTTGAAATAGATTCTTCAACGGAAATTTTAAGGGGTTTGAAAATTAAAATATTTGTCTGAACAGCCGTCATATCAATTTCAAGACTTGGTATTTCATTAATAACATTGGCAATTTGTTTTGCTTTTTTATGATCGTCAATTAATCTTTCAAAATTATTTTGCAATGCATACAATCCTGCCGCGGCTAAAATTCCGACTTGCCTCATTCCCCCGCCCCAGGCTTTTCTAACGCGGAACGCCTCATTAATAAATTCTTTGCTGCCAGCTATTATTGAGCCGACCGGAGCGCCAAGTCCTTTTGAAAGACAGCATGAAACAGTATTAAAATGTGAAGCATATTCTTTAACAGATATTCCTGTTTCAACCGAAGCGTTCCAAATTCGTGCTCCGTCGAGATGATAAAATAAATTATATTTTTTTGCGAGTTCTTTTAACTCAATAATTTTATTTATCGGCTGAATTGCCCCGCCCGCGCGGTTATGGGTATTTTCAAGGGCGATAACTTTTGTGCGCGGCATATAGTAAGCGCTGATAGGACGAATATTTTTTCCCACGTCCTCTGCGCTCATAACCCCTTTGACTCCGTCAACAGGCAAAAGCTGAATACCGCTTATTGCTGCGGGCGAGCCAGATTCATAATTAAAAATATGAGCGTCTCTTTCGCAAATAACTTCATCGCCCGGACTTGTTAAAACATTTAAGCACAATTGATTTCCCATTACGCCGCTGCTTACAAAAAGCGCCGCTTCTTTTCCCAGAAGTTCAGCGGCATATTCTTGTAATTTATTTACAGTCGGGTCTTCTTTAAAAACATCATCGCCAACTTCGGCTTCATACATTGCTTTACGCATTGCCGATGAAGGCTTTGTTACGGTATCGCTTCTAAGGTCTATTATTTTATTCATATTTTTTTTATCAATTTAATTTAGAGTTTAAATTTTACTTTTAATTTTTTAAGTAGAAACATTCCCGCAATCCAAATAGAAAAAACAGAACAAAGAACCGGTACAATTAAAGAGTGTTTAGTAAAAAATGTTTCGTCTTTTTGAATTACAACATCTCCAACTATAAAATCTTTGGTAAGCATTTTAGTTTGAGCAAGAGTTTCTCCTAACGGATTAATAATGCAGCTAATGCCGCCGTTAGCCGCCCGCACAACTGATTTTCTATTTTCAACAGCTCGAAGAACTGCAATTTCTTTATGCTGATAAGGACCGCTTAAATTCCCATACCAGCTATCGTTTGTAACAACCGAAATTAAGTCCGCTCCTCTTCTAACAAATTCACTTACAAAAAATGGATACAAAGATTCGTAACAAACCAACGCATTAATTTTAAGGGTATCATTTGGCTGCGAATAATTTTTAACATTCATATTCATTTTAAAAACAACAGTGTCTTTGCCGACATTCCAACCTGAAATTCCAACTCCCCATTTTAACAAATCGCCGAGGAAAGGCAGGGCGTCCACAAACGGAACTCTCTCTCCAAACGGAACAAGTTTCATTTTGCCGTAACGCTGAATAATTTTTGAATGCGGTGAAATTAAATAAACGCCGTTGTACGTAGTGTAATTAAATCCAAGCTCGCTGTATTTTACATCGGATGGCATCCTATCATTTTTATTGTAATAAACTATATCGGGCATACCGGTTAATAAAAATACATTATTGCTATCTAAAAAATTATGAATAGAATTAAGCGTAGAACTATACATTTTATTTTTTAAAAAGAATGGCAAAGCGGTCTCGGGCCAAACTAATAATTTTGCGCCTTTATCAATTGCTGATTGCGATAAAGCAAAATAAAGATTAGTTAATTCATCGGCGCTTCCGTTTTCCCATTTTTTCCAGGGGTCAATATTCGGCTGAATTATTCCTACTCTAACTTTTTCATTTGATAATTTATAACTATTTAATTTATAACCGCCGTAAAAAAGGATTGAACTTGCAAGCAAAGCAAAAATTACTAGCTCAGGAGAGAATATTTTTTTATCAACTTTATACTTTTTCCAAACTTTAAATGTTAAAACATTGAACAAAATTATTATAAAAGATAATCCAACAGCGCCAATAACATCTGCTATTTGTATGAATGAAATGAAATGCGACAACCCGCTGCCAAGCGTAAGCCATGGGAAGCTCGCTTCAGTTATCATATATAAATATTCGTACGTTACCCAAAAAAGGGGAAAGAAAAATATTGCCAATGAGGGCGGAAGAATTTTTTTAGAAAAATAATAAAGCGTAGAAGGGATCATAAATAAAAGCGGATTAAAAAAAACGAGAACTGCGCCGGATATCATTAAAAAGGGATCGGCGGTCGGCTGCCAGCTTCCAACCCAATAAAGCGTTACTAAATTGAAAAACCAAAATGTAAAATATGTAGCGCGATTTATTTCAGCGAGCCCTGACCGCTTTTCGATAATATCAAAATATGGAACTAACGCGGCAAACATTAAAATTGTTAACGGGAAAGGGAAAGGAGGAAATGCCAAGCCCAGCAAAATACCGCTGCAGGCAAGAAGAAGGCGTTCTTTATTTCTTATTTTTTTTTCTTCAGAAGTTAAGGGAATTTTATTTTTAAAAAATTTCTTCAACTTTTATTTTTTCTTCTTTGAATAAAATATCTTACTACAAAAAAGACAATAACTAAACCAGTTAGTATTATAGCTACATTATTATAAGTGGATATAAAGTAATCCACCTTTTCAATATTATATCCGAACACCATCCCCAAATAAATTATAATTGAATTCCATACAATTGCGCTTATGGATGCAAGCGCAATTGTTTTTTTAAAACTCAATTTACTAAGTCCGGCAAAAAATGAAATGACGGAACGGGTACCGGGCAAAAACCGGTTAGATAGAATTATATAGTAGCCATATTTATTAAACCAACTGTCAACTTTATCTATGGATTCAATTGATATGAATTTTACTTTCCCTTTTTTAATTAATTTTTTATCAAACTGTCCGCCGATTAAAAACAACGTCATGAAACCAATTACGCTTCCAACGGTTGTTAAAATTAAAGTGGGTATAAAATGAATTGTACTTTCAGCGATTAAGCTGCCGCCGATTACAACTACTAAATCGCTGGGCGAAGGTGGAAAAACATTTTCCACAAAGGAGAATAAAAATAATGCAACGTAAATCCAAAATGGAGTTAGTTCAGAAATGTGTTTGAGAATATCTTCAACCATATTAATTATTTTTAATAAGCAGGACGGTTGAGAATGAAGATACTCCCTCTTCCCTTCCAACAAATCCTAATTTTTCTGTTGTTGTTGCTTTAACAGAAATTTGGTCGATGCTACAATTTAAAACATTTGCAATTTTAGTTCGCATCTCTTCAATGTAAGGAGAAATTTTTGGCTTTTGCATTGCAACTACGGAATCAACATTTCCTATCTTAAAACCTTTATCGGAAATTAATTTAAAAACATGTTCAAGTAATTTTAAACTATCGGCATTTTTATATTTAATATCCGTATCCGGAAAATGTTTTCCGATATCGCCTAAAGCTAAAGCCCCAAGCAACGCATCGCTGATAGCATGCAAAAGCACGTCTGCATCGGAATGACCAAGCAGGCTTTTTTCAAAAGGGATTTCTACGCCGCCTAAAATTAAACCATTACTTCCGGATAACAATTTTTTTGCCTCAGTAAATGCGTGAACGTCAAATCCTAAGCCTGTTCTAAATTCACTCAATGTCTCATCTCAAAAGAATTAAATTCGTTTTTAAATTCCCGCCAAATAATTTTACAGTCGTTAACTGAAGAATGAGATGGTCCTATTTTAATTTTATTAAATAATTCTTCAATGGATGATTTGTTTCCTTCAACCGTGGTTAAAACTTCGCCGGAAAATAAATTTTTCGCAAAGCCTTTTAAATTTAAAGCTTCCGCATTTTTCATTATGAAATATCTAAACCCAACGCCTTGAACCAAACCCTTGGCAATAATTTCTGCGCGCTTTTCATTATCATTCATAAAAGTTATCCTATTTCTTATCAAACAATTCGGCGGTTAAAAGTCCCGTAAATATAAGGATACAGCCTATTAACCCAAAGTTAGAAACCTTCTCCCCTAAAATAAAAAAGGCGGAGACAGCCGCAAAGATTGGCTCGAATGAAAGTATAATTCCCGCTTTAGTTGGCGTTACAACTTTTTGAAATTTTGTTTGAAGCGTTGTTGTCAAAACTGTTGCAAGCAGAGATGTGTAAAGTAAGGCAATTAATAAATTTGGCGTAAAGTTGAAATAAACATTTTCAAATCCAAAAACAAAAGTGAAAGCCGTTACTAAAATTGCGCTAATTCCTGTGACTGAAATTTGTAAAAATACTAACGGCATGTACGGATTTACTTTTGTTATTTTATCAAGATAAACCATGTAAACCGCAAATATTATTGCGCATAATAAAGTTAAAACATCACCTACGTTAAAGCTGTCGCCAATTTCTGTAAAAACATTGAAAATATTTTTACTCTTGCCTGACAAAAGAATTAATCCGATGAATACAAAAAAGACTCCAGCAACATTCATTTTTGTGGGTATTTTTTTTTCGATTATATATTGCAAGAAAGGGATAAACACAACAAACGTTCCGGTGATGAAACCCGATTTAGTGGCGGTGGTATATTTTAAACCAATAGTTTGCGCGGCAAAGCCGAAGAAGAAAAGTAAACCCAATAGTATTCCGCCCCAAAGCGTTTTTTTATTTACCCCTTTAAATATTTTCGGCGCGAATGGAAGAAGAATAATTGCGGCTATAAGAAATCGAATCCCAAGAAAAAGCATAGGCGAGGAATCTTGCAATGCGGATTTAATAATTACAAAAGTTCCTCCCCAAATAATTGTATTTAAAAGTAAAGCCCCTTCGCCTAAATATTTTTTCATTTATTGATGTGGGAAAATGGAATGTACTTTTAGTTGATTGAAATAATTTACTTTTCTTTGGTATAGCCGAACGACTTTAACTGCTTTTCATCGCTTCGCCATTTGTTATTAACCTTAACGCGAAGCTCAAGAAAAACGGGATGCTGTAAAAATTCTTCAATCGCCTGCCGCGACTTTTCGCCTAAGCTCTTTATTGCCGCACCCTGTTTGCCTATAATAATTCCTTTTTGACTTTCACGTTCAACAATAATTTCAGCGCTGATAAAATTTTTATTGTCGTCCCGTTCTTTAAATTCATTAATTAAAACTTCGCAGCTATAAGGGATTTCTTCCTGGTATAACTCCAAAACTTTTTCGCGAATTATTTCTGAAACAAAAAATCTTTCACTCTCATCCGCTACTATATCATCAGGATAATATTTTGGGCCTTCGGGAATCAATTCAACAATGCTATTAGTTACTTCAGTTAAATTAAATTTTAATGAAGCTGAAATTGGAATTATTTTTTTAAAGTTATTTGATGTTTCAAATTCTTTTATCAGCTCAATTACATTCTCCTGATTTGTAAGATCAATTTTATTTAGCAAAAGAATTTTTGGTTTTTTATTTTTGCTTAAAATGTTTTGAACAAATTCTTCCTTAAAAAGTTTAGAGCCTTTGGGATCGTCTCCTAAATCAGCGATAAAAATTAAAACATCAGCATCTTTAGTTGATTGATTTACAAACTCCATCATCTTCTCTTGCAGCAAATAATTCGGCTTTAAAATGCCGGGAGTATCAAGAAAAATTATTTGATAATCTTCTTCTGAAAGAATTCCTAAAATATTTTTTCTGGTTGTCTGAGGTTTAGAAGTAATGATGGAAACTTTTTGCCCGAGCAGCCCATTCATTAAAGTTGATTTACCCGCATTTGGCAAACCAATTATAGCGGCATATCCTGATTTATGATTCATAAAGTTTTTAAATTTTAATAAAAATATCCTTTATTCTGATAGAACAACTGCAGTGCCGCTGGCGCTTACCATAAGCATATTTCCGCTACCGCCGCCGATTGTTTCATAGTCCAGATCCACGGCTATAACAGCATTTCCACCCAATGATTGCGCTTGTTCAGTCATTTCGTGAATTGCAATATCTTTTGCGCTGCGAAGTTCTTTTTCATAAGCGGCTGATCTTCCGCCTACAATATCTCTAATTCCGGCAAAAAAATCTTTAAAAATATTTGCGCCTAAAATTGCTTCGCCGCTAACTATTCCAATATATTTTAAAACTTTTCTTCCTTCAATTGCTGGCGTAGTTACAACAAGCATTTTTTACCTCTTAATTTTTTTGATGATTGAGTCATCAAAGATAGAATATTTTTTATTCATTATTTAATTTAAAAATAAAAAAGGGCGTTGATAAACGCCCTGAGAAATAATTTAAATTGAATTCTAACTTTTTGATTTTATTCTTGCAGCTTTGCCAGAAAGATTTCTTAAGTAAAATAGTTTTGCTCTTCTAACATTACCTTCGCGCAGCAATTCTATTTTGGCAATTTTAGGCGAGTGGATAGGGAAAATTCTTTCCACCCCAACGCCGCTGGAAATTTTTCTAACCGTAAAAGTCCTTTGCGCGCCGGCGCCTCGTATGCTTATTACATCACCCTCAAATGGCTGCACTCTTTCTTTATCGCCTTCAACTACTCTTACATGAACCCTGATATGATCGCCGGGATTAAATTTGGGAAGATCAGTTCTTATCTGATCCGGTAATATATTATTTATGTCTATCATCTCTTCTCCTATATTCTAAGCTAATTATTAATTTTCTTCCATTTATCAGTTAATATTTTTGACTGCTCGTTTTTCCATTCTTTTATTTTTTTTTCATTGCCGGATAATAAAACTTCAGGCACTTTCATTCCTCTAAATTCCGCCGGCCTTGTATAATGAGGAGCTTCCATAATTTCCCCATCCTGAAAAGAATCATTAAGCGCAGATTCACTATCATTTAGAACGCCGGGAATTAATCTAACTACCGCGTCAGTTATAATCAATGCCGGAAGTTCTCCGCCGGTTAGAACAAAATTTCCAATAGAGATTTCATCTGTCGCAAATTTTTCTCTAACACGGTCGTCAATTTCTTTATAATGCCCTGCTGCAATTAAAATATTTTCCGCTAAAGAAAGTTTATTTGCATACTGCTGATTAAATATTTTCCCTTTTGGAGAAGGGAAAATTATATGCTGATATTTTCTTTCTTTCAGCAGACTTTCAAAACATTCAAAAAAAGGTTCCGGTTTTAAAACCATTCCAGAACCGCCCCCGAAGGGCTTATCATCAATCTGCTTATGTTTATTAAAAGCAAAATCGCGCAAATTGTGAATATAGATTTCTGCTTTCTTTTTTTCTTTGGCTCTTTTTAGTATGCTATGTTCAAGAGGACTTTTGATTAATTCAGGAACCGCAGAAATAATATCAATCCTCATCATCGTATAATCCGCCGCCGGCTTTTAAAATTAAAAGTTTTTTTTCAGCGTCAAAACTTTCAATCAATTCAGATAAAGCAGGGATTAACAATTCGGTTCTCATTTTATCTTCAATTAAATAAACATCATTTGCAGGATAAGAAAGAACATCTTTTATAATTCCAAGCTCTTCGCTATTACGCATTACTTTGCTTCCAATTAAATCGTGAATAAAATAATAGTTTTCAGGAAGCTGAATAATATTTACTTCATCCACAAATATATCTTTGCCTAAAAGAAGCAGGGAGTCTTTATCGTTATTGAAATTATTAAATTTTAAAGTGAAGAATTTATTTTGCCGTTTAATTTTTTCAACTAAGAATTCTTTCTTCTCGCCGAAAAAATCCAAATAGACATTTTTAAGATTGAAAAAACGCTCAGGAAAATCAGAGTAAGACAGAATTTTTACAAACCCGTCCTTTCCAATAATCGAAACGATTTTAGCAATAAGAAAATATTCTTTCACACAAAGAAAAGATAAATTAATCCAAAATTTCTAAAATGGCTCTTTTACCTTCCTTAGCAGCAACAGCCGTTAGTAAAGTACGCATAGCTTGGGCAGTTTTACCCTGCTTGCCGATTACCTTGCCAACATCATCAGCCTGGACTTTTAGTGAAAGAACGACTTTGTTATCTTCCGGAGTTTTTTCTTCAATCATTACGCCATCCGGACTATCAACTAAGTGCTTTGCAATAAATTCAATGAATTCTTTCATAGAAAGAAGCCTCCTATATTTTAAGCTCGGGAGCTTTGGAAATAAATGTACAGAAGAACAACCATTGAAAAGATAAACGGACTAAATTCTATTTATTCTTTTTCAGAGGAAGCCTCTTCAGAAGCAGCGCCCTTTACTTCTGCTGTACCTTCTTCAATATTCTTTTCTTCTTTTTCAGCTTTTGCAGTAGTAACTTCTTTTTCAATTTCAGTTGCAGCTTCGGTTACATTTTCGGCTTTTGCTTTCTTTTTAGAGCTACCGCCTTTGGGTTTTGCCTCTTTCTGCTTATTCCAATTTTCTAACTCAGCTTCAACTTTATCTTCGGATAATCCTTTACGAATTAATTCTCTCTTTAAAAGTATTCCTTTTTGTGATAAAATACTTTTTACGGTATCGGTTGGTTGAGCGCCAACGCCTAACCAGTACAAAGCTCTATCTTCCTGAATGTCTATGGTAGAAGGATCGGTTAATGGATTATATAAACCAATCGATTCTATAAATTTACCGTCGCGAGGAGATCTGGAATCAGCCGCCACAACCTTGTAAATAGGCTGTTTCTTTTTTCCCATTCTTCTCAATCTTAACTTTACTGACAAATTATTTTATCCTCCAGATTTATCTCTGTTTTTCAATTGAACTTAACATTATTTAACATTGAACTATTAAAACCTTTTTTAGAAAATTTGCTCATCATTCGTTTCATATCATCAAATTGTTTTATTAAGCGGTTCACATCTTGAATAGTGGTTCCGCTTCCTCTGGCAATTCTTTTTCTTCGGCTGCCATTTAAAACTTTGGGCTGCATCCGCTCCTGCTTTGTCATCGAATTAATAATAGCTTCAACTTTTACGAGAGCATTATCATCAACTTGGGCATTTTTTAATTGAGAATTAAGCCCCGGAATCATTCCAAGCAAAGATGTTAAAGAACCCATTTTCTTAATTGCTTTAATTTGCTTAAGAAAATCTTCAAAATCAAATTTATTTTTTTTTAATTTTTCTTCTAAACGTGAAGCCTCAAGCTCATCATAATTTTCTTGAGCTTTTTCTACAAGCGAAATGATATCGCCTTTACCTAAAATTCGCGACGCTAATCTTTCAGGATAGAAACTTTCCAGCGCGTCTAACTTTTCACCGTTGCTTATAAACTTAATTGGTTTGCCAACCACTGCGCGAATTGAAAGCGCCGCGCCGCCCCTTGCGTCGCCGTCTAATTTAGTAAGAACAATTCCATCATACACAACTTTTTCATTAAATGCCTTTGCAGAGTTTACTGCATCCTGACCCGTCATTGAATCAACAACAAATAAAGTTTCTGTTGGATTTACTAAATTTTTTATATCTGCAACTTCAGTCATCATCTCTTCATCTACATGAAGTCTGCCCGCAGTATCAATAATAACTGTATTTAAATTTTTTTCTTTTGCAAATGCCAAACCATCTACTGCAACCTTACGGGCATTTTTTTCTTCAATAGAAAATACAGGAATTGAAATTTGAGAACCCAAAGTTTTTAATTGTTCTATCGCCGCGGGACGATAAATATCCGCCGCAACCAGCAAAACTTTCTGTCCTTTTTCTTTAAGCTTTTTTGCCAGCTTACCTGAAAAAGTAGTTTTGCCTGAACCCTGCAATCCTACAACCATAATAGTTGTAATACCGCTTCCGCTAAACTTTAATTCACTTTGATTTCCGCCTAACAACTCGGTTAATTCATCGTGAATTATTTTTGTAATTAGTTGACCTGGAGATATTGAAGCAACTACTTCCTGTCCCAAAGCTTTCTTAGAAACATTTTCAATAAATTCTTTAGCGACTTTATAATTTACGTCGGCGTCTAAAAGAACACGGCGAATTTCTCTTAAAGTATCGGAAATATTTTTTTCTGTTAACTTACCTTGACCTGTAACTTTTTTTAAAGCAAGGTCAAGTTTAAGAGATAATTCTTCTAACATAACATCAATTCAAAAATCATAAAAATTAAGAGCTTGCTTTTAGCGCATTAGCGCCTGAAACTATTTCCAAAATTTCAGTGGTAATAGCGGCTTGTCTTTCTTTATTATAAGTGATCTGAAGCGTTCTAATTAATTCTTTAGCGTTAGTGGTGGCGTTGTCCATTGCCGTCATTTTAGCGCCTTGTTCCGAAGCATTGGATTCCAAAAGTATCCGCCACATTTGAGCTTTTAAATATTTCGGCAATAAATATTTAAAGATTGATTCTCTGTCAGGCTCATAAATATAGTTCGGCAAAACTTCTGATTTTTCGCTTGACTCATGTTTTATAGGAATCGGCAAAAATTGTTCAACAACTATTTTTTGATTAACGATAGATTTAAATTCATTGTAAATAACAATTACTTTATCAAAAGTTCCGTTCAAGTAATTTTTAATAAGTTCGTTGGAAATTGATAAAGCGTCTTCATAAGCAAGGGAAGAAAAGAACCCGGTTTTTTTACTTGAGACGTTATAATTTCTTTTATTGAAATAATCGTAGCCTTTTTTGCCGACGCAAAAATAATGAACATTAACGGAGCTATTATTTAAATCTTCATCCACATATCTTAAAGTCTCCTTAACAATATTCATATTAAAAGCGCCGCATAAACCTTTATCGGCGGTTACGGAAACGATAGCAATATTTTTAATTGTTTCGCGTTCTACAACTAAAACATTTTCATTTGATTCCTCAGAGTTAACCAAATGCGAAAGTAAAATAGAAATATTTTTTGCATAAGGGCGGGCATTAACAATGCTCTCCTGCGCGCGGCGTAATTTTGCAGCCGCAACCATTTTCATTGCTTTGGTTATCTGCTGCGTATTTTTAACGCCTTTAATTCTAATCTTTAAATCGCGTAAGGTTGCCATAAATAAAAGCTATTATTCTTTTGTAGTTTTCTTAAATACGTTCAAAAATTCTGAACCGGCTTTTTTAATTCTTTCTTTAATGTCGTCGGTTAAATCTTTTTCTTTTTTTATTGATTCAAAAATATCGTTGTATTTTACTTCAAAAAATTCAAGCGCTTCTTTTTCAAATCGTTTTACATCGGAAACGGCTATGTCATCTAAGTAACCGTTGGCGCCAAGGTATAGACTAACAACTTGTTTTTCAATCGGCACAGGTTTGTACTGACCTTGTTTTAAAAGTTCAACTAATCTTGCGCCTTTAGCCAAAGTTCTTTGTGTAGATTTGTCCAGATCAGAACCAAATTTTGCAAAAGCTTCAAGCTCTCTGTATTGAGCTAAATCGAGCTTAAGAGTTCCGGCGATTTTTTTCATAGCTTTTATTTGAGCGCTTCCTCCCACGCGTGAAACTGAAATACCTACATTAATAGCGGGGCGCACGCCTGCATTAAATAAATTTGATTCGAGATAAATTTGTCCATCGGTAATTGAAATTACGTTTGTTGGAATATATGCCGACACATCTCCCTGCTGAGTTTCGATAATCGGCAAAGCCGTTAAACTGCCGCCCCCTAATTCGTCGCTTAACTTAGAAGCTCTTTCTAATAATCTTGAGTGTAGATAAAAAACGTCGCCGGGGTAAGCTTCTCTTCCCGGAGGTCTTCTTAATAATAAAGATAGTTCGCGATAAGCTGCGGCTTGTTTAGAGAGATCATCATAAATTACAAGCGCATGTTTTCCGTTGTCGCGGAAAAACTCGCCAAGCGTTGCGCCTGAGTACGGGGAAATAAATTGGAGAGGCGCAGGTTCCGAAGCCGAAGCGGATATTACAGTTGTATATTCCATTGCGCCATGCTCTTGCAATTTTGCCACCACTTGAGCAATGGTTGAACTCTTCTGTCCGATGGCGACATAAATACAATAGACCGGTTTAATGCCAAGCTTGCTTGCTTCTTCAGTATGAGTATTTTTTTGATTAATTATTGCATCAATGGCAACGGCTGTTTTACC
The DNA here is from genome assembly GCA_963782985.1 of uncultured Bacteroidota bacterium. Taxonomy (GTDB): domain Bacteria; phylum Bacteroidota; class Ignavibacteria; order Ignavibacteriales; family Ignavibacteriaceae; genus CAVSWT01. Next base: position 218,594 of record CAWALU010000006.1, on the reverse strand, counting down.
TGTTTGCCTATCGCCAATAATTAATTCTCTTTGTCCTCTTCCAATTGGAATCATAGAATCCACAGCCAAAATACCTGTCTGCAAAGGTTCTTTAACAGATTGTCTTTGAACCACGCCCAACGCTTTTCGTTCAATAGGCATAAGCTTGTCAGTGGCGATGGCTCCTTTGCCGTCAATAGGAATTCCGAGCGGGTTTATTACTCTGCCCAGCATTTCATTGCCGACCGGCATTGATGCAACGCGTTTTGTTCTTTTAACAGTATCGCCTTCTTTTACTAAAGAAGATTCGCCAAAAAGAACGCAGCCCACGCTGTCTTCCTCTAAATTTAAAACCATTCCAAAAACATCGTTAGGAAATTCAACTAACTCGCTTGCCATAACTTTAGACAAACCGTACACGCGCGCAATTCCATCTCCAATTTGTAAAACAGTGCCGACATCATAAATGTCAATTTCACTTTCAAAACCTGACAATTGTTTTCTAAGTATTGCAGATATTTCGTCTGGTTTAACTTCTGCCATTTTTAATTCCTTATTAATTTCTCAAATCAATTTAACGAAGAGCTTCCTTGCAGAAACTGCTTCTTCAAAATTTCTAATTGATGCTTAATTGACGCATCAAAAACAGTGTCGCCCACCCTTGCTATAAAACCGCCAATCATAGATGAATCAATATTAAAATTGAATTTAACTTTCTTATTTAATTTTGATTCCAAATTATTCTTTAACTGCTCTTTTTGGTCAGCCGAAAACTCAAAAGGAGTTTTAACTTCAACATTAACAATTCCTAAATAATCATCTTTTAATTCTAAATATTTTTCAAAGATGCTGAATAGTAAATCTTCGCGGTCCTTATCAACAATAAATTTTATGAATTTTCTTGTTTCTTTACCTATTTTATCCTGAAATATTTCATTGAGAATTGACAGCTTAACAGCCGGCTTAATAATAGGATTTTCTAAAACTAATTTTAATTGATGATTTTGTTTTACCGTATTAACAATCAGTTCAATATCTTTAGAAGTTTCATCAAGATTTTTTGCATCAATTGAAGTTTGAAGCAACGAGTCTGCATATCTATTTAAAATTTGATAGTCTGCCATAATTAATTTTTGGTAATTTCAGAAATATATTGATTAACAATTTTCTTCTGACTTTCAGCGTCCATTTTTTCATGTAAGATTTTTTCAGTTGCCTGAATAGCAATTTGAACAACCTGACTTTTTAAATCATCAAACGCAGATTCTTTTTTTCTTTCAATTTCCGCAGCAGCGTCTTCAATAATTTTTTGAGCTTGCTGTTTGCTTTCATTCATTAATTGATCTTTCAGTTTTGCGGCAAACTCTCTGCTTTGATCCACAATTTTTTTAGCTTCCTGCTCAGCCTTAGCTAAGTTAGCCTGATTTTCATCAAGCATTTTTTTAGCTTCTTCTTTTGCCCTTTCAGCTTTTTCCAAAGCCTCGGTTATTGCGGATTCGCGCTGGTTTAATGCTGATAAAATCGGCTTCCAGGCTGTTTTAGTAAGAACAACCAACAATATTAAAAATGTTATAATTGTCCAAAAAATTAATCCCGGATTAACATCAATTAAACTGCCGCCGCCGCTTTCAGGGGCTAAAGCAATTACGGCTAAACCTAAATTGAATAGCATAATCATCTTTCCTAATAAATTAAAATTTTATGCTTTAACTGCTAATAGAATACAAATAACCAAAGCGAAGAATGCGATACCTTCAATTAACGCAGCGGCAATGATCATTGTTGTTCTAATAGGACCGGCAGCTTCAGGCTGTCTTCCCATTGCTTCTAAAGCTGAGCCGGCAAGTTTACCAATACCAAGCCCTGCGCCAATTACCGCGATGCCAGCTCCAATGCCGGCGCCTAACCAAGCTAAATCCATAATTTTCTCCTAATGTATTTTAAGTTATTGTTTTAGATTTTCTAATGTTCCATATGAACCGCCATGCCTATAAATAGAGATGACAGCATCGTAAAAATGTACGCCTGAATTAACGCAACTAAAATTTCAAGCAGATAAATAAACAGCGCGAAGCCCACCGATACCGGGGCTACGAATATTGTGTGCATTATAAAAATTAACCCGAGCAGCGATAAAATTACAACGTGACCGGCAATCATATTTGCAAAAAGACGTATGCACAATGCAAAAGGCTTTGTGAATAATCCTAAGATTTCAACGAGTATCATTAAAGGCAAAATTGGTTTCGGCATTCCATGCGGAACTAATCCTTTAAAATATCCAACAAAGCCATAACTTTTAATTCCGCCAAATTGAGTGGCAATAAATGTAATTCCCGCCAATGCAGCCGTAACGGCAATGTTGCTTGTAACGGTTACAGAGTATGGAATTAAGCCAAACATATTACTGAAAAGTATAAAAAAGAAAGTTGTAAGCAGGTAAGGAAGAAATTTTTCATAACCTTTGCCTATGGTTGGAATAACAATTTCATCTCTAACAAATACAATTATTAATTCAAAAAAATTTGTTATGCCTTTTGGTATTAAAGATTTTTTATATTTTTTTGAAACGAATGTCAGCAGCACAATCAAAATAATAGCTATCAGCCACATAAACACTACATGCTTTGTGGGCGAAATATCTATTCCAAAAATTAAAGGAAGTTGAGGCAAGTGAATTTCCCCAAACGGAACTTCTATAGTTCTGCTGTCCATTACATGATGCAAAATCCAATCGCTTCCACCGCCGGAGGTCGTGGCGATAGAATCGGCAGTATGTTTTAAAGTATCAGCTGCTTGTAACAAGGGCATAAAAAAGGCTATTTTTTCTTAGAATTTAGATAAAAAACTTCGATTGTTAAGTAATAAATATAAAAAAATAAGACCGTAAATATAAAGCTGTTATGATTTATATCCAAAAATTTAAGGGAAATAAATACCGCCCCAAGCAGCAAAATTAGTCTTACTAACATTCCCCCTAAAATGCTTATAATAAATATTTTATCAGAACTCGTAAGCCCAAGTTTGATTGCTAAGATCCCAAGAAAAAAATTGACTGAGGTTATGGCAACAGCTAAAATTATAGAGTGAAAAATTACTTCATCAATTTTTCCGGCTGCAAATAAAATATAAATTATAAAAAAAATAACCAGCGTAATTGATACGCATATTTTTACAAACAAACCGGAATTTTTCATTTATCAGTTTTAGTTACTGATTTTATAAATTGATACATTCCTACCACTACTCCCAATAAAGAAAAAGTTATTGTTAAAATAGGAGTGATATCAAATTTTGAATCAAGCCAATATCCCAAAAAAAACATAATAGTAACAGTGGCGGCTAATTGAGTGCCTAAGCCCAAGTATTTTACTATTTCCGGATTTAGAAATGAATTACCGCTGTTATCCTTTTTGTCGTCCATCAATTATTTACTAAGCGAAGGCGGAGAAATAATTGGAGCGTTTATTCCTGTATTCATTTTGCTGTTTCCATCAAATTTTGCCCCGGCTTCAACCACTAAGATTTTAGTAATTATATCTCCCTTTAAAACGCATTTTGATTCGAGCAAAACTTTCTCTTTGGCGTTCACTCTGCCTAAAACTTTTCCGCCGATAGTTATATTTTCAGAATTAATCTCGCCGTTGATTTCACCGTTTTCTCCCACTGTTAAATTTCCTTCCGCCTGAATGTCGCCGTTAATAATTCCATCAATTCTAACGTTTCCGTTTGACGTCATTTTACCTTCAACTACCACCCCGTTCCCTATAATTGTTACTTCATCTCTGCCTACATCGTTGTTTTTCACTTTCAATTTTTCTCCTTTATTAATAATTAATAGTTAATTAAAATTTCTTTTGGATCAATCGGTTTTCCATCTTTCCAAACTTCAAAATGCAAATGCGGTCCGGTTGTTATTTCACCCGTGTTGCCGCTTAAAGCGATTAACTCGCCTTGAAGAATTTTTTCTCTTTCCTTTTTCAAAAGCATAGAGCAATGTTTATAAACAGTAACATAATTATCCGGATGAACAATTATAATCATATAGCCCGATGCCGAAGTGTAATCAGAAAAAACAATATAGCCGCTGGCAGACGCATAAACGGGCGTGCCGGATTTCAAAACATAATCAACTCCAAGATGTCCTTTATCCGGTTTGAATTCTCTGCTAACAAATGCGTTCACAGGATTATAAAAATAATAACTTTTAGTATTATTATCCTGCACATCAGAAAAAAAATCTTTTAACACAGCAAACAACGATCCTTCAATTTTATTTCTTTTTGAATCATTAAATTTTTTCTTTTTTATTTTAATTGAATCGAGCAAAGACGAATCGCCGAGCGTAATTGCATAGCGCAGTTTTTCATTTGTTGATTTTAATTCTTCCAATTCTCTGGTAAGAAAAATCATTTTTTTATTTAACTCGTCAACCATTTTTAAATCCGAGCTGCTTAAATTTGTTTCTGAAGAGAAGAAGATTTTTTTAACCGGCGTAACCGAAAAAAAAATGAAACCTAAAAATGCCGCCGCCAAAGTGTAAAGTGAAGCATAAAAAACTATCTTATTAAAATTAACGTGATGAGACTGCGCTTCCCTTCCCGCATGATCGGGAATAATCATAATAGAAAAACTGCGCAGATGCTGAAGCTTCTTTTTTATATCAACCTGTTTAAGTTTTTCACTTAAATTTTTCAAGTATATCTTCAAATTTAATTTTTCCTTCTCTGATTAACTTTGGCGATTTGCCGCTTAAATCTATTAATGTTGAAGCGGTAAAAAAAGATTTTTTAGCTGAATAAAAAATTGCGTCAACCTCCTCTTCAAATTCATAATGAATTAAATTAATTTCATTCAGTGGGTGCTGCTGACTTCTATTTACACTGGTGGAAATTAACGGCATTTTAATTTCTTTTAATAATTTTAAACAAAACCGATGATTGGGAATTCTAAAAGCGGCAGTTTCAACACCCAAAATTTTGCCGGTTTCTTTATTCAAATTTAAAACGCATGAAACCGGATTTGGCCACATTGAAATTAAAAAATCCAAATGTTTTTCAATTTTAATATCCACATATTTTAAAAGAGTTTGTACGTCAGAAATTAACAGGATATACATTTTTCCCATTTCTCTCTCTTTAATTTCGTTTATTCTGCCAAGAGCATTTTCATTAAAAGGGTTGGCGCCAAATCCATAAATTGTATCGGTGGGATAAACAAAAACTTTTCCTTCTAAAAAAATTTTGCTTGCAACATTAACCGCTTCATTCATACCCTCGTCAATATTTATCAACTCAGCTTTTTTAACTTTTATCATCCAGCATTTCTGTTATTTTATTTTTTACAATTTCAGGAATTAATTTATATCCGCATTCAAATGTTTTAATCGGGCATTCATTGTATCCGTGTATTCCGCAAGGTTTACAATTTAAATCATCAAAACTTAAAAAATTACTTTTGGAATTGTAAGGATAAAAACCAAAATCGGCAACAGTGGAGCAGTACAAAGTTAGCGTAGGAATATCCGCGCACATTCCCAAATGCGTGGGCGCGCTGTCATTACAAATTAATATTTTAACATTTTTTAATAATTCAATTGACCCGGTTAGAGAAAATTTTCCCGCAGATGAAATTACTTTGTCTCCAAATTTTTCTGCAATAGTTTCGCTTATTATTTTATCGGTTTCTCCCCCAATTAAAAGCACATAAAATGATTTTTCAATTAAAACTTTAATTATCTCTTCATAATATTCTAAGGGATATTTTTTTGTTTGCCAAACGCTTCCGGGCGCTACTGCCGCAAAATTAATTTGCGAAGACGCTGTTCCTGATTTTTTAAATTGTAAAAGAAAATCTGAAATATTTTTTTTTATATTTTCATCGGTTGAAACTTGAGGAATAATTTTCCAATTATCATTATCATATTTATAATCAATTAAATCCAAATTCCTTTGAACTTCGTGATGATGAATTTTATATTCGATTAAATTTTTATAAACGTGGCGCAGACTACTATTATAAAATCCGAAACTATTTTTTATGTTGAGCAGCATAACAAGCAATGCTGAACGGAAAGAACGATGCGGCGAATAAATTCTGGCGTAATTATTTTTTTTTATTTTTTTTGAAAACGAGATGAGGGAGAAAAGTGAATTATGCTTTTGCCTTTTATCTAAAATAATTACTTCATTTACATAAGGAGAAGCGGAAAAAATTTCTAATGTAGAAGGAATTGCAATTACATCAATTTCACTTTGCGGAAAAATATCTTTTAACTTCTGAATCATCGGCAAAGTTAAAATTGCATCGCCGATAAATGCAGTTTGAATTATTAAAATTTTTTCCATTTAAATTAATTTTGCAATCATATTAATTAATAGCCGCTAATTTTTGAAATCCTTTTTGTTATTTAATGTTTCCATCGTTTGTGCATCCAAAACCACTGTTCGGGATATTTTTTAATTACACTTTCCAAATATTTCATGTGGCGTTTGCTTAGCTCCAAAACTTTCCCGTCGTAATCTTCAGGCAAATCGCTTTGATCAATTTCAATTAATTTTGCTTTGTAAGAATAATCTTTCTGTCTTATTGGCATCCCAACAATTATCGGCGCGCCGGTTTTTAAAGATAAAATTGCGGGACCCGTGTAAACAGAAGTCATCCTTCCAAAAAATTCAAGTTTAATTCCTTCAGCCGGTCCCCTTTGATCGGCGACCATTGCAATTACATTTTTGTTTTTTAATTCTTGATAAACATTTCTAATAGAAATTCCAAGCGAAACAATTTTATTTTCAAATCTGGTTCTATTTTTATTCAGCCAATCATTTACAAAAGGATTTCTTTGGGGCTTAACTATAACCGTGAACGGAATGTTTAATTTTGCGCTGACGGACATAGCAATGTATTCCCAATTTCCAAAATGCGCTGAAAGAAGTATAACGCCTTTTTTTTCGTTGAATTTATTTATTAGCAATTCCGGGTTTTCGCAAATAACAGTGTGCTCCATTTGACTGCGGGTAAGTTTTGGAAGAAATAAAATTTCAACTAAAGCTATAGAAAAATTTTTATAGCTGCCGTAAGCAATATTTTTTATTTTTTCATCGTCATAGTTCGGGAAGGCGTGTTTTAAATTATCAAATACAACTTTTTTTCTGATGGGAATAAAGTAGTAAAAAATAAACGTGATAAGCGTTGAAAATTTTCGCGCGGTATTAAGATTGAATAGCCGTAAAAAACGGCTGAGCCCCTCAAACAATATATATTCAATTCTATTCTGCAATTAATCTTTCATATATATTTTTATACTTGATTCAAATTTAGATATAATAAATTTTATTATTAGCCTAAGTTGGCGGTCAACTCGCGTTAATAATCTAAAATAAAAAAAGGGATGACATAATTTGCCATCCCCAAAAAAAATAAAATTTATTTATTTAAAATGAAGAAATTCTGCTTGTCCAATTATCATCTCTAAGCTCGCCGCGCAATGTAGAATGAAGTAGAGTGTAATCAGAGAAGCCGGTTAAATCAGCAAAAACAAAAACTACTCCGCCTTCAATTTCATTGTAATGCCAAATCTCATAAGGCTTGCTGTCTATTTGATTTGGATATCTTTCAATTTCACTGGGGTCGCCGTACATAATAAAAATTCTGCCTCTATCGCTACGCCAGCCGGCTCGGGATATTGTGCTGTACTTTTGGTTGCTGGCTTTAACCCTGCTAAAATATTTATTATAAAATTCATTTCCGGGCGTGGATGAATCGGGATCGCGTTTTTTCCAAAATTCATAAAGGTATTTTCTCTTTCCTTCAAGCTCGGTTATTTTGTTGTATTCATCTATTTCGTTTGAAGTGGCGATATATTTTGATTGCGAAAAAAGTAAATCAATTTCTTCTTCGGACATTACGGCAAATTCACTTCCCAAAATATCTTGGTGGGATCCAATAGCGGTATCCGTTTGAGCGACATCAGGATTATAAACAAAAAATTTTTTTGAAGAAGTTAAACCTACGTTTGAAAGAGTATCAAAAAGCGAAACAATTAATGTATAAGAATCAGTCGGGTACTTGTTGATTAGAAAAGTTCCCACTTCAACGCGTGAATCAGTTCTTTTAGCAATATCTTTAGCGCGGGTAAAAACTCTTTTCCCTTTGCTGTTCACAACGAGCGTCTGCATTTTTAAAGGATTGTCGCTCTGGCTATTTTTTAACTTATAAAGTTCGCAATAATAAAAAACAACAGGCTGGCTTCCACCAAATACGCAGGTAGGAATTGGAATTACTTCATAAGTGTTTTTGTAAAATACCGAACTCTCATTGGGGCTTTCCTGCAAAATTTTTGAAGACAACTGCACATCGCTTAAAGAAAAACCATCATTCATAAACGGTTTAATGGAAATGGTTTCTTTATAGCTTTTTATTTCTGATGAATCGGATGCGTCGCGTCCGCTTATATCAGAGGTATAATCGCCTTGGGGAATAACAAAACCAACCACCCCAATTAAACTTTTATCTTCCGCAATAGAAGTGTCGCTTGCAACTTTATAGGAGATTTTCCAATCGTTATCAACAGCCTTTGTATTGGTTAGATTATTCTCCAAAGTAATATGCAAGATACCTTCTACATAAACCGCGGAATCTTTTTTTATTTTAGTGAGCGAGCTTTGATCAAAAGAATAATAAAACTCTACATAATTAGAAGTTGTATCGTATCCGAATTGAGCGTAATCAAAATCAAAAATAAAATTATTTTGCTGTGCGTTTATATTTTTGTTTAGAAGAAATAAAATACAAATAGCCAAAACGTAAAAGGTAATTTTTGTTTTCATTAAAATTTAAAGTTTTTATTAAAAAAAAAGGCGTCTATTTTTTAGACGCCTTAACTTAAAACACAATTAAGTTTATTGCAATGCTAATTTTACGGTAAAAATATGGTTGGCAGTGGGAAAATCTTTAACATCTCTATAAGCGTAGTCAAAAGTAAAACCCATATCATTACCCACCGAATAATCTACGCCGGCGCCGGCTGTAAACCCGAATATAGAACCATCCGAAGATGAACCAACCATCATATTATAACCGCCGCGTAAATAAAGAATATTTAAAAATCCATATTCCAAACCAAAGTTCATTTTATCTTCCAAAGCATTATTTGCGGTAAACGTTGTGCCAAGTAAAATATTATTCTGCTCGTTAAACTGATATTTATAACCTAAACTCAGTTCAAAAAAACTTGGAATTTGGAATGATTCGGCTACCACTTCATAAGTCGCATTGGGCGAGCCGAGCGAAGAGTTAGGAACATCTGTTTTCTGGCGAAGATTTTCCCCCGAATAAACCATATTTGTTCCAATGTTTTTGATAACAGCCGCCATTGATAATGCTTCGTTAAATCTATATTGAACCCCGACATCCAAAGCGAAACCGGATGCGCTGGTATTTTGAATTTTCTCGCTTATCAGTTTCGCGTTAGTTCCCACCGAAATTCTATCGGTAATAACCTTGGAATAGGTTAAGCCAATTGTTAAAAATGAAGGCGAGTATGTACTTCCAGTTCCATCCGGTAATTCTGAAGTGGTAACTGGTATCTCGCCAAAATCAAAAGTTTTAAAGCTCAACGCAATTGAACCCAGATCGCTCATAGAAGTTGACACGGCAAAATAAGAAACATTGATATCGGCTATATAAGACATATAGCTGAACATTGCTTCAGTATTTTCAGAAAGATCGAGACCCGCAGGGTTATAATAGATTGATTCCAGCCCGCTGAGCGATGAGAGTAAAGCGCCGCCGGTTGCAATGCCTCTGGCTCCCACAGGAATTAAAAGCTCTTCAGCGCCCGTAGTGCCTTTTCGGGCTTCATCGCCCGCAAAAGCAAAAGCGCTAAGTAAGGTTAATAGTAAAATAATTTTTTTCATTTCATTAAACTCCTGGAAAATTTAATTACAGTTTTAGGGTAATATACTTGTGTAATCATATTAATATCTCTGAATTTGTTTTTGAGGCATAATGATAGAAAACTTCAATATTTTATCGCCGAATTTGGGCGAGGTTATTATTGCCAAATAAACGCCAGAGGCTACCCTTAAGCCGGTTTCATTTTGTAAATTCCATTGTAAAAATGGGGACGAAGGCGAACTCTTATCAGCTGAAGTTAAAGTTCTTAGCAACTGACCTGATAACGAATATATTTTAATTGTTATTTCATCTGGTAAGTTGGAAAAAGTAACAAATGGATCGTCAGCCGCGCTGTTGGTATAGCTTGTAGCAACGTTATATCCGTATAGCGGATTAGGGAAAACATTTACTTTATCAAACAAACTTTTTTTATCATCATCAGTCAATGCGCCGCCTGCGCTGGATTTAAATTCATATACGTCTAAAGGAGTGTAGGGATAAGACGTTACCGGAATTACAAATTTATCGCCGGAAGAAAAGTTACTATTTTCTTTCTTTTCGATTCCAGCTACATATAAACTATTAAGATAAGGCGAAGCGGCAATTTTTAAATCAGCTTCTGAAACGCCGGCGCCTGCGGGAATTTTATAATTATTTCCGCCTCTTAAATCAGCCCATACGGTATTTTGACCATCCGCAAATCCACCTTTTAATATTGGGATGTTTCCGTTTGGATCATAAGTAGAGTTAAAAATTAAAATATACTCTCCACTTTCATCAATGCTTGTTCCGGGATTCCATTCGCCATCAGGATTTCCTTTCAGCCCTTTTGATTTTTCGATGAAGCCCACAGCAAGCTGTCTTTTTTCTCCAAAGCCGCCGTTTGCAGTTTCATCGTCAGAAATCCAAACAGTAAAAGGCACATCTACAAACCCTTCTCCAAATTTGCCGATAGCGCCGTTTACCGTAGTATCGGCTACAGAAACAGCTTCAGCATAAGCATAGGAGTTACGTTTGGTTAAAGCGCTGCCTTTAAATCCGTTAACGTATCTGAACGCTTTTCCTGATTCTCCAAATCTTATTTCTACTCTTCTAAGCTGATCAGCTTTTATGTAAGAATTATAGAGAGAATTTAATCCGGAGAGACTTGAGATTTTTTTAGACTGCGCGATATCGGAAGCGACATAAAAAAACTGGGTCTTGTCAGGGTTATACCATTGTTCTTGAGTTTCAAATTGTAAATTTCCTAATTGAGGAGACACAGTATCGATCTTAACAATAAATCCCTCCGTAGGCGTTACAGAAATTACTTCAGGATCAAACACATACGTTTTAGAGGAATCCACTAATTTGGCTCCAGTGGTTGTATTTTCTAAACTCCAAAAAGCAGAGTAAAGAGCGGTACTGCTATCAACCTTAAAAGTAACTTTATAATTTTCGCCTGTTAAATTTTGTTTTACCACAGGATCAATTTTAATTTCGCCCGAAGAACCTCCCGCAATATGGTTTGTTTCGGCAAGTGTAAGCGGAGGATCATATAAATCTTCACCCAATTTAACCGTCATTACAGTTTTTACATTTTCCGATACTTGCACAAAAGTATTTGATGATAAATAATAATCGCCAAAAACTCCGGCAGTATCAGGATTTAATTTATACTCTAAGGCATCATAATTTATAGCGTAGGAAGTAACGGCAAAATAATATGGTTTGCCTTTAATTAAATCGCCTCCGGTAAAAGGATCTTTAGTAATTCTTAATCTAATTCTTCCTGTGCTTGGATCTGCATAAATATTTTTATCTAATTGATTATCAGACGCTTTATACAACAATTCAATTCCCCCGGTAGCGCCATTTTGGGAATATAAATCATTAATTAAATCTTTTAATTGAAAACTTGCAAGCAAAGTTTCATTGGGTAAATTATTTACGGTAGCTTCGTTAATGGAAGTCTTATAAGCGTAAACGTTATATCCTTTAAACCTAAGATCATAAGTTTTTGTTTTGTTAGTGTAATTTACTTGATCCGGCGTATCCCATTGGAGTTCGATGAATTGATCATTTGTAGAAACGGATACTTCTGGAGCTGGAGGCGGAGCCGGAGCTAAAAAGTTATTATCGAAAATTGTCTGGGCGCCGTCGTCAATTTTTCTTGCTTGCGTAACTGCATCTATAGCGTTACTTCCTTTTTGTGCAATATAGGCAACAACTATTTCCTTCTCTACATTTTTCTGTAGAACAAAAGGACCTATGTTTTGCATTTGACGAACATCCGCTGCAACTGTGTTTATCCATCCAACATTTGTAACCGGATCGCCTGAGTACCAAAATCTATTGTCAACTCCTGTACAAGGAATTCCGTTTACTTTTCCGTAAGAAAAAGTACATGGGTCAATTGGCTTGCCATTTAAATCATTACCCAGCATATAATTTCTTGCCTGGGTTGCATTATCGGGATCGGTTAGCGTTGCATCGCCATTTCTGTATTGAACAAAAGAGGAAATACCTAAATTCTTGGCGCCCGGATATACTTGAATGCCTTTAATCTGCCCTCTTAAACTGTATGCGGTATCAAGCGGAGTATCAACGCCATCATCATAAATGCCGTTAGTATTATTATCAGTATAGGTTTCACCGGCAACGTAAGAAATGGGGCCTGAGAAAAAGTCAATAAAAAACGACGGGGGCTGGCTTCCGTAAACATCATCCGCTCCTTGATTATATGTATAACCAACGTTTCTAACTATATCGCTGCCAACCAGGTCGTCATCAGCGTTGCCGATATCCGGATCAGCCCAAACGCCAAAATAAACGTCATCTAATTGATCAGGTTCAGATGGTTTGTTTAAACCCACATATTTAAATCTGTATCTTATAAAAAGAATATTACCAATAGCGCCAGACGAAGCAAACGCAAAAACGCTTTGTCTAACTTCAATGCCTAAAGGCGCAATAGTATTCCATCTTCTGGTGCTTTGCGCAAAGCCGTCATTATAAACGCACCAGGCTGTTTCATCTCCTATAAGGTCGGGTCTGTCTTCATCTTCATCCCATTTAGCATTTCCATTTTTATCTATAGGATTATAGACGCCGTCGCCGTCGCCGTCATAAAAATCAGCTCCTAAATCCACAGCGTCTATCCAATCCAGCCAACTTTGGCTAGTAAACGGCTCATCGCTTTTTTTAACAACATACAATTGCGCTCTTTTGTCGGCGGCGCCGTCAGCAACTGTTCCCGGCGTATAATCCTCTACTAAACTGGCGGAAGCAACCGCATTTGCAAACAGAGTTCCATTAGCATAACCACTAAGAAAAAACCCGCCAGAAAACAAAAAAATGTTGCCGGCAAATTTTCCGCCTGCACCGCTAATATTTGGATCGTCATCAGGAATATTAACTGCTGCAATAATTCCTTTACTGTTTAAAGGGATGTTAAGGTTGTTAATAAACATTCGATATGAATCTCCAACCTTCCCAGTTCCTTCGCCCGCAGTTGAGTATGCGCTATTTGATTTATTTATTTGGTTATTTTTTTTATCGTCTTTACGATTACCTGCAAAAACTGCGGCGGTAATAAGGAAAATAAAAAGCAACCAAAAATAATTTAAATTAAGTCTCATTGATTTCATTTTTTTACTGCTATTTATTGTTTAAAATTCATAAAATTAATAGTTTGCCCCTGAAAGCATAAACTTGAATCCAAGTTTAATAGTTCTTGGAATACCAAAATTACCAGGAGTTTTTTCTAAGGATTTATAGTCATAAGCAAATCCAGGTCCGTTGTTCTGTGAAACCGCTTTGCCTTCGTCCGTATTTAGATAACCCGTTGTAAACGCGTCGCCGGTTGACTGCCAAACAGCAACAACGTTATCTACATCAAATAAATTTTCGACCCATAAATATGGAGCAAAAGACAAGCCGCCAACCTCAAATCTTTTTTCTAATTTCATATCCACTCTAAAGTTGCTGGGACCATATCGGGAATTAATGTAGCCTGTTGTACTCGAGCCTATTCCATTATCTCCAATAATATTATATTTATCTAAAGGCGTATAAGGGGTGCCGGAATTAAATGAAAACAAAAAGTTTGCATTTAACATTTCCAAATAACCTGCTTTACCTTTGGGCACATAAATATCTAAGTTTATTGTAGCTGTATGTGTTTGGTCAAAATCCAAAGGCGCTATTACTTTTGGCGGTAAATTATCATTGTTTCTAAATACTGCGGTTTGGCTTGAACTTGTTGAAGATCCGGTTCCTTCCGCAACCGAATAGGTGTATTGAGCAGACATACCTATATAATCTAACCTCGCTACGTCAAGTGAAAAGGCAAGCCCTTTAGTGGTTCCAAAATCTGCATTAGTTCTACGGATTGCATTTAGAATTTCTCCGTTAATAGTTCGCTGGAATTTAGAATTTTGTGTGTTCACTAATCCCTCAATATTTTTGTAAAATAGGGTAATATTTAATGCGGCGCTGCTGCCAAGCAATTGCCTAAATCCAACTTCATATTGAGTTGTTATTTCTTTATCTAATGCAGGGTTGTTCACGTCCTGCGGTTCAAATGAAAGATAATCATTATAGCTAAAAGGACCGGAATAAACATCGTTTAATTCAGGAAGTTGAATAAATCTTCCGTACTGCGCATGAAAGACTGTGGCTTTAGTTACCGGGAATCCAATTCCTATGCGAGGTGAAAAAAGTATTTCAGGATCCCTTACTTTAAAATCCGCGTTATCAAAACCAATAGGATTACTTCCGCCTGCAAATGGTAAATCTGGATTAACAAATTCATAGGATTTAATATCAAAATAATCGGCTCTAAGTCCAAGATTGATTACCAAATCTTCTAATTCAAATCTATCTTGCAAAAATGCATAACCAATAAATGGGTTACGCGCAGATTGAAGTTTATCAGGACGAGGTAATGCGCCTTCTCCGGTGGGATCAGAATAATTCGTTCCGACTTTATTTTGTCCGCTTAAATCATATCCATACACAAAAGGCGAAAGGTTATAATATTTTTGATCGGTAGAAAGAGAATCCGCTTGTCCGGCAATTTGATAAGCATAAATTCCATAGCCTCTAACTATGGTAGAGGATATGCCTGCGCCAAACTCTAATAAGTGATTATCAATTTGACTGGTTAAATCTAAATCTAAAGTTGCGGCGCTATTTTCTCTCCTTTGATATAGATTGGTTGCATAACCGTAAGGTCTCATAACTCCGCTGGCGTCAGTTGATTTAGTTCTTTGCCCGTTGGCAAGCAGCGTTGCGCCAAATTGATTTGCGTACACAGAGCTATCGCCATAAGCATACAAATTATCCTCAAAGTATGGGTTATATCGTTTGTAGTTGAATGTTCTATAACCTAAAGTTACGTTCCAAAAAGTTGAGGCGCTGAGGGTTTGAGATATTCTTGAACTTAAAGACAAATTTTCTTGATAAAATTGATCAAAAAACTGCGCTGAATTTTTAGCTGCTCTTTGTGAATAAACATTCGCGGTTCGTTTATTATAAATAGCGCCCAAATTTGCGGTGAAGCTGCCAAATCTGTGATTAGTTCTGCCGCTCATCCTCCAAACTTCAGCAGCATTATTGGGGAGCGTAGGGGATGAATGCTTAACATATTCCCCATTTTCCAAATAATAAAACTCTACAGGTATTGCGGTGGGATCGCCGTCTTTAAACCAGCCTCTTTCAGCTGAAAGAAAAATTGTATTATTATTTAAACCAGGAATTATCGGTCCGCTTAAAGTTCCTGAATACAAATTATAACCGTAATCATCCGTAAAGTTTGACGAGATAATATCTGCGGATAAATTATAATAAGGATTGCCCGATTTAGTGGTAACGTTAATAATACCCGATTGAGCCTGTCCGTACTTAGCTTCATATCCGCCCACTTGAAATGAAATCTGATCAATGGCATCATTGCTAACTTGAGTAACATTCCCGCGGGTGTATA
The DNA here is from genome assembly GCA_963782985.1 of uncultured Bacteroidota bacterium. GTDB lineage: Bacteria > Bacteroidota > Ignavibacteria > Ignavibacteriales > Ignavibacteriaceae > CAVSWT01. The sequence goes on along the minus strand of CAWALU010000006.1, from coordinate 202,750 downwards.
GATTGTTTTGCGGAATTCCGTCAACAATATAAAGCACTTCGCTGCTTCTTCCGCCGCGGATATTAATTGACGCATTTCCGGCAACGCCGCCGCTTCCTTCCTGCATAACCACTCCGGATTGTAAGGCGGCTATTTGCGCAATGCCTCTAACAGGCAAGCGCGAAATTTGGTCGGCATCCACTACCTTTACGGTATTGGTAGCTTTTTCTTCAAAAAACTTTTTATCTTGCACAACTATTTCAGGAAGCGTGAAATCTGTAGAAAGTTCTACGTTTAATTCATAAGTAATTCCCGCAACTACTCTAACTTCCTGAACAGTTTTGGGCGCGTAACCAACATAGCTGAACTTAACGCTGTAGGTTCCCGGAGTAATATTTAAGATAAAATATTCGCCGTCAATATTAGTAGCGGCGCCGGCTTCGGAATTTACTAAAATAACATTAGCGCCGATTAAAGGTTCGCGCGTATCAGCGTCAACAACTTTTCCGCTTAATTTTCCTACTCCCGTTTGCGCATACAAAGTAAAAGCGCTAAAACAAAGAAGAATAAAAAATAAGCAAACAGTAAATTTTTTTTCCATCTTCTCCACCATATATTTTTAGATAATTTTTTTTGAGTTCTAATATTTTTATTGAATGTATTAATGTAAGAAACATCAGAAAATACAACTCAAAAAAAGGGCGGATATCCCTTTAATAGGAAGATCCGCCCTGCCTGCCATTAGGCAAACCGTTTAAATTGATTATTCAAATTACTTCAACAACATCATTTTTTTAGATGCTGCGAAATTACCTGCCTGTAATTTATAAATATATAAACCGGAAGCTAGGTTTGATGCATTGAAATTAACTTCATAAGAGTTTGCATCTTTAACTTCATTCATCAAATTAGCAACTTCTCTTCCAAGCATATCAAACACTTTTAATGAAACATTACTTCTTTCAGAAATGTTGAATTTAATTAATGTGCTTGGGTTAAATGGATTAGGATAATTTTGTTCTAATTTAAATCCATTAACAGTGTAATCAGCGTCATCCACACCTACAACCATTGGAACTGTAAAGCTGGTATAATTCCAGGTACTATTATTAGTGCCTGAGTTATTGTCAGCAAACAAACTTGTTCCAGGAATTTCATCAATCATAAATAAAAGATTAACAACGCCGTTATCGCCGTCAGCATAAAGCCAATGAGCGGGAGCGGGAAAACTTTCTTGAACCATTTGAGCGCTTGCATCAGGAACTAAAGCTGGGGTTCCCCAGGTAACTCCGCCGTCATTTGAAACTGCATAATATAAATCACAGTAATGAAGTTCGTTTGGATCATCAGTTGTTGGAGTCCATACATTTGGTTCTCCAACGCCAGGGGTACCAGCATACTCTGGACCCTGATATAAGACAACGATATTATTTCCATCAGGGGAAATAACAGGAGTAGCATAAGCATTGCCTAAACCGTTTCCAGGCCTGTCATAAGTTCCGGTTTGGTAAATAGTATGCTCAACTGCTGTATCAGAAACTGCAAGCCATTGTTTGTCACGGCTGTTCCAATAAATTGCGGGGAAAGCAAAAGTAGTATCAGTAGTTCTATTCCAGAAACTATAGCCATTCATAGTAACATGCATAACTCCGTTATTATCAACGGCGCCGTTTATTTGTCCAAAATTTTCAAAAAGAGGATAATACCCAGGTCTGTTGGCAACGGGAGTAATACCATCTCTACCAATTATTTCAAAATTCCAATTTGCGCCGCCATCTGTAGAATAGTTAATACCTACATAATCAGTAGAATCATCTGGCACGCCGCCAGGTCCACCGTTTCCTGCAACAGTCCAAGCGCCAGGATGGAAAATATATTGACCATTTTGAGATTTCTTTAACAAATATTCACTGTTATAATCAGTAATTGCCGGATCATCAGGATCCAAATAAACGCCTGTAAAATTAAATGAAGCTCCATTATCAGTGGAAGTATAAAGCCCGCCGTTAGCATTAGTCGCATAAAAAGTTCCATCATCTTTATACACAAATGAAGGGAAATTGCCTGCAAATAAACCTGAATCAGACATTGTAACGGTTAAATTAGGATCTGTTAAGTCAACCTTGGTAAGCCAGGTTTTTCCGCCTTGATGGTATGTGCTTAAAGCATTCCCGTCTAATGGTCCCGCCGTGGCAACTTGGACGCTTCCCCATCCAGCGCCGGAAGCGCTTGCAGATATAGGGAAATCAGCAAAGCCATCAGTGGGATTTCCCACTATCATTCTAACTTCGCGGCTGGCTGCAACAGCGTCAAAACGCTGCATAGCAACTGCAACTACATCTAAAATTTGGTCTCCTGTAAAATCATACATATCCAGCATGTCTGGAATTGAATTATTCCCAGCATAGTCATATTCAGTGGATATTAATTGACTTGCTGCCGCTGTTTTATTTAAACTTTTAGAACTTGATACAAAGTTTTTAGCATTTGCTTTAGAAACTGCTGTGACTTTTTGAGCATGCTGTACAACCATTTTTTTTGATTGTGCAAACCCAAAGGAAGCCAATAGAGAAAGAACCAATAATGAAACGGTAAATCGTTTTAGCATTACGCTACTCCTTATTTTAATGAATGAATTATTTAAAGTGTAACTTTAACAAAATCAATCGATTAGTGGGTGAATTAAAAAGGATACCCCAATTAGTTTTTATTTCCCTCCACCAGTTCGATAAAATAATTGTAATAAAATATTAAACTTTTGCCCTTCGGTTAATTAAATCATTTTTGTAAAATGCTATTAACCATGTGTAATACAACTTACTATATTAAAATAAATATGTCAAGCTAATGACCGCACACCGCTATATTTTTACCGTATATACTTTTTTTACGCCGCTAATGGATGAAATCTGCTTAACCACATCTTTATTGATTTCACTATCTACATTTATTACTGTAAGCGCTTCTTTGCCGACATCAAGTCTTCCCAGCGACAATCCAGCAATATTAATATTAGCCTCGGCAAGAATTTTTCCAACGTTTGCCAACATTCCTGGTTTGTCAATATTTGAGTAAAAAAGCATGTAACCTTCAGGCTTTACTTCAAGATGAAAACCATCAATATATACCAGTCTAATTTCATTTCCGAAAACGGTGCCGCCAAGCGACCTATTTTCTTTATCAGTTATAAACTCAATTGTAAGCAAATTTGTGTAATTAGAATTTGCGCCCGACTTTGTTTCATTAATTATTATCCCCATCTCTTCAGCAAAAAAAGGAGCATTAATTAAATTGACGACTTCGGTTTTCTTTTTAGATAAAAATCCTTTTATGGCAGAGGTTGAAAGCAAAGCAGTTGATGAGTGAAGAAGTTCTCCGCTATAATTAAAATTTATTTGTTTTAATTGTCCGGTAATTATTTGAGCGTGAAGCGCTCCAAGGCTTTCAGCGAGCTTAACAAAAGGCGCTAAATCCTTGTTTCCCATTGCTTCAATGGCTGAAGCATTTATGGCTCCTTTTACGGCGGTTTCATTAAATAGATCAACAATTTCTTCGGCAATTTGGATAGCAACCTTTTCCTGCGCTTCATCGGTGGAAGCGCCAAGGTGCGGCGTTGCTACTAATTTAGGATGCTGAAATAATGGGCTGTTTAAATCCGGCGGTTCCTTAATATAAACATCCAGCGCAGCAGAGGAAACTTTTCCTGAATCCAATGCCTTTAATAAAGCGGCTTCATCTACAATTCCGCCGCGGGCGCAATTAATTATTTTTACGCCGTCTTTGCATTTTGCTAAAGTTTCATCTGAAATTAAATTTCTTGTCTCATCGGTTAAAGGCACGTGGACTGTAATTATATCAGATTGTGAAAAAATTGTATCAAGATCAACTAAAGCTACGCCAAGTTTTGATGCAATATCCTCCGATAAAACAGGGTCGTATCCAATAACTTTCATGCTGAAAGATTTACATCTAATAGCAACCTCGCGCCCTATTTTTCCCAGACCAACAATGCCGATAGTTTTGTTGTGAAGCTCGGTTCCTTTGTAGGATTTTTTATCCCATTTGCCAGCCCTCATAGTCTGATTTGCCTGCGGAATGTTACGGCACATAGATAGAATTAAAGCCATTGAATGTTCGGCGGTAGAAATTGTATTTCCGCCGGGAGTATTCATTACAATAATTCCTTTACGTGTGGCGGCTTCAACATCAATATTATCCACCCCCGTGCCGGCGCGCCCGATCACTTCCATATTATCCATCAGCTCAATTAAATCCGACGTAACTTTTGTTTCGCTTCTAACAATTAAGCCGTGATAATCTTTTATGATTTTTTTTATTTCATCTTTGGGCATTCCAGGACTGTAATTAACTTCAAAGCCTGCTGATTCTAAAATGCCCGCGCTTTTTTTATCAACCGCGTCAGTAATGATGATCTTTTTCATAAGGATAACCCCTTAGGTTAAGATTTGATAAAATAGAATTAAATAAAATTATTGCTTAATAAATTTTAGAGACATCTGAAAAATTATACGGACAAAAAAATTTGGGAAGCGTCATTCTGAATCTACTTATCGGTAGATAGGTTTATTTCCCAATCCCACTTTTAGATTCCGAAACAATTCACCGCGGCGAACGGAATGACGCGAAAGATTAATTTTTCAGAATTCTCTTTTAGCAAAAGTTTAAAATGATGAATTCAGTTTTTGAACAATCTGTGCTTTGGGAACCGCGCCGATTATAGTTTCTTTTAAAGAACCATTTTTAAAAGTTAATAACGTTGGTATGCTTCTAACTCCAAACTTTATGGCAGTCTGCTGATTTTCATCAACATCCAATTTTCCTATTTTAGCTTTGCCGTCATATTCCACAGCAAGTTCTTCCACAATAGGAGCAATCATTCTGCAGGGTCCGCACCAAGCCGCCCAAAAGTCTATCAATACCGGTTTATCTGATTTAGTAACTTCTTGTTCAAAATTGTCATCTGTAATTGTAATTGGTTTCATTTAAATTCCTTAGTTATATTTTTATTGATTATCAAATTTGCTCGCCGTTCTGCCCCACATAATTAACCACGTCTTCGCCGCCGTCGGCGTGAATTATTCCCCCTGAAATCCATTCGCCGCCATCTCTGCAAAGCACCGAAATTACTTTTGCTACGTCTTCGGGAGTTGTAAGTCTTAATCGTGGATTTTTTCTTTTTGCAACTTCAATCATTGCTATGTTGCCGGGAATTTTTCTTAACGCAGGCGTATCTGTAACTCCCGCCATAATTGAATTCACTGAAGCTTCCATTAACCCTAACTCAACTGAGAGCTGACGGATATGAGATTCCAATGTTGATTTTGCCGCTGACACCGCGCCGTAATAAGGAATGGCGGCGTGGCTTCCTGAACTCGTCATTGCAAAAATGCGCGCTTTGCGGGCTAATAAATTATTTAACACTAAATCCTGAGTCCAATAAACCAACGAATGCGCCATTACATCAAGCGTCATTTCCATTTGCGCTTTGGTAAGCGGCTGTTCATCTTTTTGCGGAATAAATGGTTTTAAAGTTCCGAAGGCTAATGAATGCATTAATACTTTTACTATTGGTTCGCCCTTAGCAAAAGATTTTATTTCATTAATAATTTCTAAACGTTTGGCTTCATCGGCGGCGTTAGCGTTAAAAAATTTTACCTGTACATTTTGCGATTTTATATGATTAATAATTTTTTCAACATTGGGCATAGTCGCCTGTCTATCCAAATGAACACCGATAATGTTAAAACCATCTTCAGCTAATTTTTTAGAAGCGGCTTCGCCAAATCCGGAAGACGCGCCAAGAACTACAGCCCAATATTTATTATTCGCTTTATCAGCCATAAAGTCCGCTCGTGTTTGAAAGTGTGATTAAATTAAGGGTTAAATAATACGCTCAATAAAGTTCAAGTTCAAGTTTAAGTTAAGTTAAGTTTAAGATTTTATTTCTTATTTAAGATTAATGAATCTTCGCCCAAAAGATTTATTATTTCTTGAATAAACTCGTCGCTTAAATTCACTTTAAAATCTTCAAGATAAAATAATTTTGCTTTGGAACCGCCGCCATTTAAATGAAGATAAACAGGATAATCTCCTATAAATTTTTCCAAAATCTTTTTCAAAGATAAAACGTCTTCTTCAGAATTTTTTTCTTTATCAAAAAAGATTTTTACGCTTTGCGCAAATCGGCTTCGGGCTTTATCCAACGGAATTACATCTTCAATGTGCAGCTTAATTGCGTCGCCGCTGCTTTCTGGCGTTCCAATCATCACAACGCATTCTTCTTCCTGAACAAAGTTAGAAAATTTTTCATACGTTTTTGAAAACATTAAACACTCGCATGAACCGGAAAAATCATCAAGCGTAAAAAATGCCATCGTTCTGCCAGACTTATCAATCTTAGTTCGCAAACCGGTAATCACGCCAATCGCTCTAACCTTTTCCATCTCTTCAAGCTGCTCTGTTTCGCCAAGATGAATAGTTGAAAATGATTTATAATCAATTTCATATTTTCTTAATGGATGATCAGAAACATAAAAACCAACCACCTCGCGTTCCTTTGCCAGCCGTTCTTTTTGAGGCCAGAGATTAATAATATTTAACGAAGGTTCGCATATTAAAACTTCATCTTCAATTCCGCCGAACAAACTATTCTCCGCCACTAATTTTGAGTTTTGAACTTTATGCCCAAACTCCAGCGCTTCTTCAATGCTTGCAAATAAACTTGATCTTCTATTTTCAATTGAATCAAATGCGCCGGCAAGCACTAAGCCTTCCATTCCTCTTTTATTTACAATACGCGTATCTACGTTTGTGCAGAAATCAAAAATGCTGGTAAAGTTTCTGCCAAGCTCATTTCTTTTTTTAATAATTTCTTCGACGGCTGAGATTCCCACATTTTTAATTGCAGACATTCCAAATCGTATTTTGCAATCCTCAACGTCAAAATAAACTGAAGGATTATTTACGTCGGGAGGCAGCACAATAATTTTTAGTTTGCGGCAGTCTTCTAAAAAACTGGTAACTTTATTTGCGTTGCCAAACTCATTGGTTAAGTTGGCAGCCAAAAATTCCGGCGTGTAATGAGCTTTTAAGTAAGCTGTTTGATATGCAACGTAACTGTAAGCGACCGAATGGCTTTTGTTAAAACCATAGTTTGCAAATTTATCAATCGCTTCAAAAATTTCTTCGGCAATTTTTTTTGAGATGCCGTTTTTAACGGCGCCTTCAGTGAATTTTACTTTCTGCTCTTTCATTGCGGCAAGATCTTTTTTACCCATAGCGCGGCGAAGTATATCCGCTTCGGCTAAACTCATTCCGCCAGCCTGATTTGCAATTTGAATTACCTGTTCCTGATAAACTATAATGCCGTAAGTTTCTTTTAAAATCGGCTCTAATGTTTGGTGAAGATAAGTAATTTCTTTATTGCCGAATTTTCTATCAATAAACTCATCAATAAATTCCATCGGACCGGGACGATACAAAGCATTCATCGCTGAAAGATCGCTTAAACTTGTGGGCTTAAGTTTTTTTAAATACTCGCGCATAGGGGAAGATTCAAACTGGAACACTCCCGTAGTTTGCCCCTTTGAAAAAAGCTGAAAAGTTTTTTCATCATCAAGCGAAATGCCGTCAATATCAATCTCAACATTATGATTTTTTTTAATGAGTTCTAAAGTGTCCCTAATAATTGTAAGCGTTCGCAAACCCAAAAAATCCATTTTAAGCAAACCGGCGTTTTCAATCTCTTTCATATTGAATTGCGTTACAATATCAGTTTGCGAAACCGCGTTTGCCAGGGGAACATAATCGCTGACGTCGCCGGGAGTAATAACCACGCCGGCAGCATGTTTGGAAGCGTTTCTATTCATCCCTTCCAAAACTTTTGCGTACTTAATTAAATTTTTTATATCCTCTTCCTGAGAATCTCTTACCCATTTTAATTCCGGAACTTCTTTCAAAGATTGATCTATTGAAAATACCTTTCCGAATTTTGATGGAATAAACTTGGTAATTTTATTTACGACGGGAATAGGAATTTTAAGCACGCGGGCAACATCGCGCAGCACCGCTTTTGATGAAAGACGATTGAACGTTATAATTTGGCTTACGCTTTGGCTGCCGTATTTTGCGCGAACGTAATCAATTACTTCGCCCCGCTTATCGTCCGCAAAATCAACGTCAATATCGGGCATTGATTTACGAGCGGGGTTTAAAAATCTTTCAAATAATAAATTATAATCGAGCGGATTTATATTTGTAATGCCAAGCGTGAAAGCTACCAAACTACCCGCAGCGCTGCCTCTGCCGGGTCCCACGGGAATCTTCATCTTCTTTGCTGAATTAATAAAATCCTGCACAATTAAAAAGTAACCTGAAAATCCCATTTTTTTAATTGTATCAATTTCAAAATCAAATCGTTCTTCAATTTCTTTAGTAACATTTTTAAATTTTTTATGAAGACCTTCGCGCGCAAGTAATTCGAAATAATCGTCAAGCGATTTGGCGGGGGAATTTTCAGGAATTGGGAACGATGGAAAATGATGCCCTTCAAAAGCAAGATCTAAGTTTATTTTTGATTCAATCTCTAAAGTGTTTTCAACTGCGCCTTTATAATTTTTAAAAAGCTTAATCATTTCTTCGGATGATTTAAAATAAACTTGATCCGTTCCGTATCTTAATTGCCGGTAATCTGTTCCATTCTTATCAGACAAAAGCAATAAAATATTATGCGCAAGCGCGTGATCTTTTTCGATGTAATGACAATCGTTTGTGGCGACTAATTTTATACCCAATTCTTTTGCAAGCTTAGGCATTCCTTCCAAAACCGCTTTATCCACATCCATATTGTGGTCTTGAATTTCAAGATAAAAATCTTCTTCAAAAATATCTTTGTAAGTTTTTGCGGCTTCGCGGGCTTTATCATAATTGCCGTTCACAAGATGAACAGCTACCACTCCTCCCGCGCAAGCGGAAGAACAGATTAAACCTTCTCTATATTTTTTTAAAAGTTCAAGATCAATTCTCGGTTTGTAATAAAATCCTTCCGTGTGTCCAAGCGATGAAAGTTTTGAAAGATTTTTGTAGCCCTGTTTATTTTTTGCAAGAAGAATTAAATGGTTGTAATGTTTGGTCCTTTTTTTTGTTTTTGCTTCGTCGGCTTTACCTCTGTCAAACCTTGTTCCCTCTTTAACAACATAAGCCTCCATCCCGATAATCGGTTTGATGCCTTCCTTCGTAGCTTTTTTGTAGAACTCCGCCGCGCCGTACATTACGCCGTGATCGGTTAATGCAACCGCTTGCATATTATTTTTTTTTGCGGCGTTTACAAGGCTTTCAACCGTGCAGGCGCCGTCCTGTAAACTATAATGTGTGTGGTTATGTAGATGAATAAAATCGGACATCAATTTATCTTAATTAAAATCTGCGGTTTGAAAATTTTATTGTGAAGTAAGTTTTTATTTCATCAAAAAGTTATAAATAAAATTCATCAATGTTAATATTGATTTTAAATTTTTATTTATAATGAGGCTATTAATAATGGAGTTTTATAATAAAAAAAATTTGACTTTTGAACCCTATCTACCGAGAGTGTTGCGCAACTCGTTTGCGTCATGCTGTCCGCCGCGGCGCATGGTTTCAGCGTCTTCATTTGAGTAAAATAGAGACCCGAAACAAGTTTGGGTGGACATATTCAATTGTGCAGCGCTTACTTCTCGCAGGCAGGTTTTGACTTTTGACTTCAACTTTTCCCTGTATGCCCAAAACCGCCATCGCCTCTTTTACTTGTTTGAAGATTTTCAGTTTCATTTAATTCTGCGTGATAAACTTTTGAAATTACAAGCTGAGCAATTCTGTCGCCGCGATTAATTATAAAATCTTCTTTACTAAAATTCATTAAGATAATTTTAACTTCGCCGCGGTAATCAGAATCAATTGTGCCGGGAGAATTTAAAATTCCTATGCCGTGCTTAATTGCCAAGCCGCTGCGCGGTCTTACTTGAATTTCAAAACCATTTGGAATTTCCACGGAAAAATTCGTCGGCGCTAAAATTATACTTCCCGCGGAAATAGTTATTGGCTCTTCAACAGCGGCTCGAATATCCATTCCCGCGCTTCCTTCAGTAGAATAAGAAGGCAAAGAAATGTCGTTAAATTGATCGCTTAGTCTTTTTATTTTAATTGGAATTTTTTCAACCATAATATTTTGCTTAACCCTTATTTCTTTTTTGGGATATTTTATTTTTTATAAATGCAATTTCCTTTTTGTCGAATGCGAACAAATAAATTGAAGCGGTGAATAAAACGAGAATAATTATTTTGTAAATAAAAAACATTTGTCCCGAATAATAAAGCGAATAATAAATTACTCCCGCCGCAATAATTAATGAAAATATTTTTAAGATTTTCCCAACTTCATAATTTATCTTATAAAATTTTTGAGTAACAAAATAATAACCCAACGCCATTACAAGATACGCTGCGAGGGTTGCCAACGCCGCTCCCATAATTCCTAAAACCGGGATCAGCAGAAAATTAACAATGATGTTTACAGCGGCTCCGGCTCCGGAAATTACAGGCACGTAAAAACTTTTTTCTTCAATATAAATTCCCGCAGAAAAAATAACGTACAAACCATTAAATAGATAAGCCAAAAGAATAACGGGCACAATACTCAGTCCGCTCCAATACTTTAAACCGATTAATGAAAAACCAAAAACATTTACTTTTGCAAGGTCGGTGATGAATAATGAAAGTACAATTAAAATAAAGCTCCCCACAATTGTAAAGTAAGTAAGTATTTTTGAAAACATTTCACGGGCGTTTTCTTCCTTTGCATTTTGAAGAAAAAAAGGCTGCCAGGCGTACTGAAACATATTTACAAACAGCATCATAAAAATGCCGAGCTTATAATTTGCTTTGTATATTCCTACAGTTTTTAAGTCGGTTAATTTTTCCAATATTGGAACGTCAATTACCTGCACAAGCATTACGGCAAAGCCCGCCGGTAAATATGGGAGACCAAATTTTATTAATCTTTTAAATAGCTCGGAATGAAATTCAAATTTAAAAGATGAAATGATTGTCGGCAGCAAAAGAAAAAATGCCGCCGCGGATGCAATTAAGTTGCTTACAAAAACAGCTTCAATTCCCCAATGAAAAATAAAGATAAGAATTATGTTGGAAGCTATGTTGATTATAATATTAATTGTTTTAAACAGCGCAAACTTTTTTGCTTTCCTTTCAAGTCGAAGTTTTAAAAAAGGTATTGCGGCAATGGAATCAAACAGAAGAATTAAAGCGCCGATGTATATTAAGTAATCGAATTCTAAAGGAATGCTTAGCGGAGATAAAATTGAATTCTTCAATAAAATTATTAGCGCGCTGAAAATTACGGACACAACAAAAACAGAAATGTAGGGAGTTGAAAAATTATCCCTCTCATCCCCCACGTCTAAAAAAGATGCGAACTTTAAATACGCCGAATCCATTCCATAGACATAGACGATGTTCAAAATTCCAATGTAAGCAAAAATTATTTGCACCACTCCGTAATCAGCGGGGAGAAAAATATTTGTGTAAAGCGGGACGAGTATAAAATTTAAAAACCTTCCCAGCATTGTGCTGATACCGTAGACTGCGGTGTCTTTGGAAAGTTGTTTTAATTTATCAAGCATTTTAAAAGTTCAAGATCAAGTTTAGGTTCAAGTTACAAGGTCAATCCGCCTGAGCGAATCAAAGTTCAAAATCTAATTTCGGACAAACAAAAGTTAAAATTTATTTCATTCATTCAATCGTCCATTCAGTCATTCAATCAAACATTCTAACTTCTAACGAAATATCGAGAGCTTTAACGCTGTGTGTTAATGCGCCGACCGAAATATAATCAACGCCAGTTTCGGCAATAGCTTTCACGGTTTCTAAATTAATCATTCCCGACGCTTCAATTTTACATTTTCCATTTATAATTTTTACAGCTTTTTTCATTTCACTTATCTTAAAATTATCAAGCATAATAATATCTGGACTACAAGCTAACGCTTCTTTTACTTCTTCTAAATTTTTTGTTTCAATTTCTATTTTGAATCTTTTTTTGTTTTTAAGATTATATTTTTTGCATGCTTCAATAGCTTTTATAATTGAGCCGGCAACTTCAATATGATTATCCTTAATTAAAAACATATCCCATAATCCAATGCGATGATTTTCGCATCCGGCTAATTTAACCGCTAGCTTATCTATTAATCTTAAGCCCGGCGCTGTTTTTCTTGTATCGATTATCTTTGCTTTGGTGTGATTAATTTTTTCAGAAAATTGATTTGCATAGGTCGCAATTCCGCTCATCCTTTGAAAAAAATTTAAAGCGGTGCGTTCAACCGTTAAAATTGATGATGCCCTTCCTTCAATAGAAGCGACGATAGCGCCAGATTTAATTTTATCTCCATCATTAAAATATTTTTTAAATTTTAAAGAAGGATCATTAATGCTAAAAACTTTTTCTACAATTTCTAATCCGGCTATAACTCCATTTTGCTTTACAAGAAAATTTCCTTTTGCTTTCAAACTTTTAGTAATCGTCGCATTAGTAGTAATATCCCCGGAGGCAATATCTTCTTTTAAAGCGTTACTAATTATTTTTTCTATTTTTTTATTCATTAGCTGAAATTCATTAATCATAAAAACCTTTCACCGCATCAATAAAAAATTTTGGGGCGCGTATGGGTTTGCCGGTATTTGCATCGAGAAAAGCCAATACTACATATCCCTCAGCAATGATAACATTTCTATCTTTACAAATTATTGTATGATCAATACGAACCTTAACTGTGGGCAGATTCTCCACGCGGCTTTCTATAATTAATTGCTCGTCATAATAAGCGGGGCTTATAAATTTAATATAGGTTTCAATCACCGGCATATAATAACCGCGCTCTTCAATATTTTTGTAGGTTAAATTATGATCGCGCATCATCTCCGTTCTGCCGACTTCAAAATATTCAAAATATTTTCCGTTATAAACGTATTTCATTTGGTCGGTGTCAGCATACCGAATACGAACCTCTGTTTTGTGTTTAAGCATTTAAGTTTAAGTTTTTAATAGTAAAGTTATAAAAAAGGGAGGTTATTTTGGGAGGCTGAGAAATTAATTGTATTTAAAATTTTTTAATTTCTCCATATACATTTAAAATCTTTTTTTTTAGAGTTTTGGAAAAATCAAAAATATATAATATATAATTCTATTCCGGATGTAACGATTTTTGTATCTTTTGAATTACTCATTAAACTCGCCCATACTTCCAAATTTTTCTAATCTATTTTCAACTAATCTGTCGGGTCTTATTTTTATGAGTTTTTCTAATTCTTCTTTTAACGCTGATTTTAAAAATGACGCCGCCTGTTTGTGGTCTTTATGCGCGCCGCCCATTGGTTCGGGAACAATTCTATCAATCAACTTTTGTTCGAGCAAATCGGGGGCTGTTAATTTTAAAGCTTCGGCAGCCTGCTCTTTATAATCCCAGCTTCGCCATAAAATGCTTGAACATGATTCGGGACTAATAACCGAGTACCAGCAATTTTCCAGCATTAAAATTCTATCGCCTACGCCAATGCCAAGCGCGCCGCCGCTTGCGCCTTCGCCAATTATCACCACAATTATGGGAACTTTTAATCTGCTCATCTCAAATAAATTTCTTGCAATTGCTTCTGCTTGCCCGCGTTCTTCGGCTTCAAGACCGGGAAAAGCTCCCGGCGTATCAATCATTGTAATAATAGGCTTATTAAATTTCTCGGCCAGCTTCATCAGCCGCAAAGCCTTCCTGTAGCCTTCAGGATTGGGCATTCCAAAATTTCTATACAAATTTGATTTTGTATCTCTTCCTTTTTGATGACCGACGATCATCACTTTAAATTCATCAATGGAAGCAAAGCCGCCCACAATTGCTTTGTCATCTTTAAAAAGTCTATCCCCGTGAAGCTCCACAAAATTATCGGTCATATTATAAATATAGTCTAAAGTAAAAGGTCTATCGGCGTGTCGGGCAAGCTGCACCCGCTGCCATCTTGTAAGGTCTTTATACAGATCTTCCTTTAGCTGCCTAACCTTATCTTCTATTTTTATAATTTCTCTTTCGATGTCTAAATTTCCGGAATATTTTTTCATTTCCTCAAGTTTAGCCTCAAGCTCAACTATCGGTTTTTCAAAATCTAATATAGTGTTTGCCATTTAAGATCGCGCGCTCCACATTTTATTTAAAGTTTTTCCTATTATTTCCATATCAAGCCAAATGTTTTGATTTTTTGCGTAGTAGATATCTAATTTTTCGTTATCACTTTCACTTGAATTTTCTAAATACCAAAATCCTGTTAAGCCTTGCTTTCCAAAAAAAAGATTATTGTTTTGTTTGATATTTTTAGGTCCTACAAAGCTGAATTTACCTGAAAATATTTTGGGAACTTTTAAAATTAGATTTCTAAAATCACTTTGCCTGCCGCTCACTTTAGCGATTAAATATATGAAAGGATATATCAAAAACAAAACAAGCGAGGCTAAGGCATAATCAAAAAATATTTTTACTAAACGCAGCAACGGATTAGAAATATTATAGTTGATTTCAAACAATGGAATGTCTTCAAGAATTGAAACGGAAGACTTGCCAACCAAAAAATCTAAGTTATTTCCTATCAATTTAAATTCAACATTTTCGTCCTGACAGGAAGAAACAATTTTCATCATATCGTTATAAGTTAATTCTTCCGAAGAGAAAATAACTTCATTTATTTTTTTTTCTGATATAATTTTTTTTATGCTTTCAATGCTGCCGATGATTTCGATGCCTTCAATTTTTTGCCCGACTTCTTTGTGAGAAAATCCGATAAGCCCCACAATATTATGAAAATCATTCGATCTCGATTTTAGTTTTGCTGCAATTTTAATTGCGGGAGTATTTACGCCGACAATTAAAGCGCGCTTATTTAAAGTTGAATATTCATCCACTCCAACTTTAAAAAATAATTTTAAAATTATTCTCCATAAAGCAAGAGCTACAAAAGCTAAAACAAAAGTTATAAGCACAACAGCGCGGCTGTATGCAAATTGCTTAAAGAAAAAAGTTGCAGATGAAATTAAAAAGAAACTAATTATTAAAGCGCCAAAATTTCTAAGCACCGAAAATGAATCTCGTTTATAAACGCGCATGAAGCTTGCAATAATAATATGTAGTAAAGCTGGGAAGGTGTAAATGAAGAAATAATGATTGGCGTTAAATCCAGTCCACGTTGTGTTGTGTTTGTAAAAATTTTCCGCGAGATAAATACATAAATCGAAAATAAAAAAATCAGCGAGCGCCGAAATTAAAATTAATTTTCTCTTGCCGAGAAACGCCAGCAGCTCTCTCAGTCCAATTGCAAAACGTAAAATAATTTCAACTAAAAAAGAACTTGACAGATGCTTCTTAACAAAAAGATGCATGGCGCTATAAAAAATTTTTGTTTCATCCAGACTGCTTCTTTTAGTGCTTTCACCTTTATAGTGGATTATTTGCGTATCGTGAAAGTAATAAACTTTTTTGCCCATGCTTTGAATTCGGTAACAAAAATCTAAATCTTCGCCGTACATAAAAAACTGTTCATCAAGACCGCCTATTTCATCATAAATTTTTTTAGGGAACATCATAAATGAACCGGAGATTGCATCAACCTCGTAAGTATTATTTTCATCGAGATAAGTGAGATTGTAACGGGCAAATAACTTAGTGTTAGGAAAAAGATTTCCTAAGCCGGAAACTTTGCAAAATGAAGTCCAGGGGCCTGGAAAACTTCTGCGGCAGGCTAACTGCAAAGTACCATCCGGATTTAAAATTTTACATCCCGCTAAGCCGGCATCAGGATTTTCTTTAAAAAAAGAAATCATCTTTTCAAAAGTATCTTCACGAACAATTGTATCAGGATTTAAAAGAAGAATATATTCCCCACATGCTTCCATTAATCCGATATTATTTGCTTTGCTGAAGCCTAAGTTTTTGCTGTTTGCGATTAATTTTATGCCGGGAAATTTTTCTTTGATGAATTCAACACTGCCGTCGTCAGATGCATTATCGACAATTATAATTTCGTAGGAAATATTTTGAGCTGCTTTGTAAATTGAATGGATTAAATTTTGTAAAAATTCTTTTACGTTGTAATTAACTATGATTATGGAAAGGTTCAATTTGATTTATATAATTCGTTTTTGAAAACTCAAATGTCCATTTTGAAAAATTATTTTATTAATCAGCGTTAAATCAGTTTAATTAAGCCCTCCGCGTGCCATTGTACTGGTTACAAAAGTCCCAGCATACTGCGCACCCTTAATTTCCAAACCATTGTAATTGCTTCGCGAACAATTTTCTTAGACATTTTTGAAGTGCCGGAAGTTCTATCAATAAAAATTATTGGAATCTCTCCAATTTTAAAACCTTTTTTCCAGGCTTTAAAAGTCATTTCAATCTGGAACGCATAGCCGTTGGATTTAATCTTATCTAAATTAATTTCCTCAAGAACTTTTCGCCGAAAACATTTGAAGCCGCCGGTAGTATCTTTTACAGGAAGTCCGGTTATTATTCTTGTATAGTAATTTGCAAAGTAACTTAGCAGCAGTCTTCGCATGGGCCAATTAACCACGTTAACGCCTGTTAAATATCTGCTGCCCAACACAAGGTCGTTCAATTCGATCTGGGTTAAAAAATTTTTAATTTCTTTTGGATCGTGAGAATAATCGGCATCCATCTGAAAAATAAAATCATATTTCTTTTGAAGCGCGTATTTAAAGCCGGCAACATAAGCAGTTCCCAAGCCCATTTTTTTTTCGCGCTTTAAAACATTTACGCTATTATTTGTAACGCTAAATTCTTTAACAAAATCAGCGGTGCCGTCAGGCGAGTTGTCATCGACAATTAATATATCAACATTTTCAAAGCGGCTAAGAATATCCGGAATTAATTTTTTAACATTTTCCAGTTCATTAAAAGTGGGAATTATTATTAATGATTTTTTATCCATTAGAATTTAAAACGAAGATATTTTTAAGAATTTGAAAAATTAAAATAGAATTAATAATTGAGAAATCAACTTATTTATTCGTAATGTCCCTGCCCAAACAACACCACAAAAACAGTTCTAAAAATTATTTTAAAATCCATTCTTATTGACATATTTTCAATATAAAATAAATCATAGCGAAGTTTAATTTTAACGTCGTCAATCGTTTCATCGTACTTGTGCTTTACCTGCGCCCAGCCTGTAATGCCGGGACGAACTTTTAATCTTCTCTTATAATAAGGAATTTCTTCAGAAAGTTTTTCCACAAAAAAAGGTCTTTCAGGTCTCGGTCCTACAATGCTCATTTCGCCCTTTAACACATTATACATTTGTGGAATTTCATCAATGCGGACTTTGCGAATGAATGCTCCAACTTTAGTTATGCGCGGATCATTTTTTTGCGACCAAACCGGTCCAGTTAATTTTTCCGCGTCAGTTCTCATCGAACGGAATTTAACAATCTTAAACAATTCCCCGTTCATTCCGCAGCGTTCCTGCGAAAAAAAAACCGGTCCTTTGTCTTCTAATTTAATTGCAATTGCAGCAACGAGACATACTGGAAACGAAACGATTAATATTGCAATTGAAACAATAAAATCTAAAAGACGTTTTAATTTTTTTTCCCATTCCGGCATTAGCTCCGGAACAATATCTATTAAAGGGAAGCCATACAATTGAGAGGTTCGTGCTTGTCCGCTTAAAATTTCATAAAGATCGGGGACAATTTTTAATCCCGCTTTTTTTGTATCGCACCTTCCTATTAATTCCATAACCGCATCTTCATTTCCTTTTTCCAACGCAATAATAATTTCCTTCGGATCAAATTCATTTTGCAGTTTTGTTATTTGATGAATTGTGCCGATAACTGGAATTCCCTCATAATTTTTATCCATATTTTCATCATTCACAGCAACAAAACCTTTAACATCCAAGCCAAGGGCTTTATATTTTTTTATTTGATTGAAAACATCAAACGCCTTGGAATTAAAACCGACAATTAAAGCGTTCTTTCTGCCGATGCCTTTAATAAGCAAGCTGCGCTGCACGCTTCTGATAAAAAGTCTGCCGATACCGACAAACAAAAGAAGCAAAGCCCAATAAAGAAAAATTAATATTCGAGTGGAAGAAGCGACGCCTTCAATATAATCGCTAACAAAAATGAAAAAAAACAAAATAAAAATTCCCACAAAAGTAGCTTTGAACAAAGTGGAGATTTCGTCAAAGCGGGAAGAAGCAAACCAAGTGCGGTACATTCCCACAAAAGTAAAAATGATAAGCCAATAAAAATAAATTACAAGCAACGGACTGTAAAACTCGGGCATAGCCAAAAGCTGAAACCACCCGGTTTGAATTCTTAACAAATAAAAAACAATCCACGCAAGATTGATAGTAATAAAATCAGTGGTAAGTATTAATATTTTTTCGGTGGATTTGTTCATTTAGCTGTGTGAACTTTGATTCTACCTTTATATTTTAGGTATATATAAATTATGCCTAATAAATGCTTAAAGGTTATTGCTGAAAAAAAATTATTTTTGGTAATTCTTTGTTCGTGATGAATAATTTGAGTTAATGGAAAATAACAAACCTTCCATCCCCCATTCCAAACCCTAAGACAAAAATCTATATCTTCCGGTCCATAAAATATTTTATCATCGTAAAATCCTATTTTATCAATAACTTCTTTACGAAAGAATTGACAAGCGCCAATTAAATAATCAACCTCTTTTATGCTTTTATGATCCCACTCTTTCATCATATGACGACTTAAAGTTTTAGAATTTTCTATCAAGGAAAAATTTTCCAGTCTACGAAAAACAAGCGCAAAAAAAGATGGAAATCGTTTACATGAGTATTGTAGATTTTTATAAGAATCAACTAGCTTCGCGCCAACAATTCCGCAGGAGGGAGTTCGTTCCATAAATTTAAATAAAGAAAGAATGGAGTTTTCTATTAATTCCATATCGGCATCAAGAATAAGTATATATTTACCGAGCGCCAGTTTTAGTCCTTGGTTTCTTGCAGGCGCTACTCCTCTATTCACCTCATTTTTAATCAATTGAATTTGAGGGAATGAATTTTCAATCATTTCAACAGTTCCATCCTGAGAATTATTATCAATAAGAATTATCTCAAATTTTATTTCACTCGTATATTGATAAATTGTGGTAAGACATTTCTGCAGAAGGTCTCTCATTTTCCAGGTTATAATAACGATACTTAAATCAATTTGCATATTATGAATTCCAAAATATTATAAATAGAAAATTTAAGTTGAAAGTTAAATTGAAAATGAAAAAATGATTTAATCCTATAAATAGGTTTGGTAATTATAAAAAATTGAACTTCAAGAATTTTACTTTAATCTTTTGTTGCTTACTTCAATAACTACTTGCCATGCTTGAGATTTAAAAAAATCCATCTTAAATAAAAGCTGATCTAAACCATTAAAAAAATTCACCAGCGGAACAAACATTTTCTTATTTCTAAATGGTATTGTGAAAAGACAAGTTAAATAATAATACTTTATTTTAACGCCGCTAAAATACTGATTCAATAAAATTAAATCCTTATTAAGCAAAGGATGTTCGTCTTCCGTTCTCAAATTTGAAGTTAACTTTCGAAAAAGATTTATAAATGGATTATGCCCTAAGGGTTCAATAAAAAAAGCTTTACCATCAGGTTTTAAAACGCGAGATAATTCTGATAAAGACGCCTCTAAATCCAAATGATGTAATATTGAAATTCCGCAAACTGAGTCAAAAAAACCATTTGGAAATTCTAATGATTCAGCATTCATTACTTTAAAAATAGTATTATTTACATTTTCGCTTAAGGCTTTTTTTTGGGCTTTATCAATTGCAACATCTGAAATATCAATTGAATAAACTTCACCGGCAACTTTAGCGAGTTCAAATGAATGCTTTCCTAATCCGCATCCATATTCTAGCAATCTTTTATTTTTGCATGAATGGTATAATTCATTTTGATAGAAACCTTCAATTAAAAAGCTTATTGAATAATATTTATCCAATGAATCTCTGGTTTCTTTGTTAAACCTGATATTATGAAATTCCTTTTCTTTTTGAATTCTATCCTGCATTACTTACCTAAAAAATTATTAAACATAACCCGTTTATTTACCTTTCTATATATCTACAAAATTAACACAAAAACAATTACGCATTAAAGTGAATTATTTGATCGTAAATTATTCTTGCTGAATTTTTCCACTGAAATTTTTGCGCAACATTTTTGCCTTCTTTAATTTTGGAAGAAACAAAATCTGTGTCGGTTAAAATTTTCATCATATTTGAAACTATTTCATCAATATTATCAGGATCGGTGGATACAACTGAGTTACCCGCGAATTCTTGGATTGCTTCCGATTGAGAAGTTAAAACTGGTGTTTCAGAGGCAATAGCCTCAAGCACGGGAATTCCGAACCCCTCATAGTTTGATAAATATGCAAGCATTTTGGATGTTTTATATAGAAGAGGCAATTCATTTTCCTCAATATATGGTAGAAATATTACTTTTTCCCTAATCCTTAATTCACCAAGTTGATTCAATACTATATCCTGACTCCAACCAATTCCAGATGTAATTACAAGTTTAATATCATATTTATAAATTTTTAATAATATGGAAAATGCAATAAATAATTTATCTAAATTTTTGCCAGGCTCAATTGCGCCAACATAAAGGATAAAATTTTCGCTTAAAGAATATTTATTAATGAATGATAATTTCTCCTCAGTAGAATAGGTTTTAAAAAAAATATCCTCAACTCCATTATAAGTTATTACTATCTTTTTGTTTCGCAATCTAAATTCATTTTCTATTTCCTTTTTAGAAAAATTTGAAACTGTAAATAAAATTTTTGATTTCTGTGCCGAAATTTTTGTTATCAACTTAACATATTTTCTACGCAGAAATGTATATTTGGTTTTACTTTTATATGCGAGATCATGAATAGTAGTAAAAAAATTTCCTTTATATAAAAAAGGGAATGCAACAGTAGGCGTAAAAATAATTTCGGGTTTAATTTGAAATAATTTGAACGGTAAAATGAATTGTTCCCATAAAATTCTAGTTAGAACTGATTCTGGATTAAATTTAGAAACTATTAAATGAAAATTTTCTGATTTAATTTTAAAATTAATTTTTGCTTTTTCCGATAAAAATAAAAAATAATGATTTTCAAAATCTATTTTTGAAAGTTCTTCAACTATCTTTTGGGCATATTTACCTCCGCCTGCAATTTTACTTCTTATTGCAAAGAGATTTATAGCAATATTTTTATGGGGTCTGAATTTAGATGAAATTTGCTCAGGAGAATTGATCTTGGTTTTTATTTCGTTAAACGCTTTTATTTTGCCAATAGCTTTTGCTTCATTTTTTAGCTTTAATACCTTCCATAAAAGGATTTGATTTTGGATATGCGCTAACATTAATTTTCCAAATGTAGCGAAAGTTTTTTTACTAAAATGTTTTTTAAAAAAAAGTAATTTGCCCTTATAAATCATTTTAGTAAAGAAATAGTAATTTTTCTTTGAACTAACGCTTCCCAAATGCTCAACTTTAACGTTTGCTATATACTTTACTGATAATCCCATGTCAATAATTTTCTTGCACAAATCCATTTCTTCAAAATAAAGAAAGTATTGGGGATCGAAACCTTTAACTAGATCAAATGATTTTTTGTAAATAAAAAGCGCAGCCCCCATAACCCAATTAACGTCTAATATTTTTGTTCGGCTAAACTTAACCTTTAACTTTACATATATGGCTTCAGCAATTCTTCCAAGAGAAAGTATATTTAAAAACTCAAAAAAATAATTCGGAAAAAATCCCGCAGAAAAATCCATAATTTCATTTTCATTAACATTGAGTCCAACTATTCCTAAATCATCACTATTCTCGAACAAATTTTTTAAGCGTTCCAAAATATTATTATTTATTAATGTATCTGGGTTAAGAAAAAAAAGAATTGAATTTGCGGCTTGTTGAGCCGCTAAATTACAAGCAATGCCAAAGCCCAAATTTATTTCAGTTCGGAGAAAAGTGAATTTTATATTTTGTAGAGAAGAAAAGCGCGCTGCTATATCTATAATAGATTTATCGTCTGAGTTATTATCCACAAGAATTATCTCAAAATCAGATGGATCCAAATTTTTAAGAAGACTGTTTATGCAATTATTAACTTCGTCGCTAAGATTATAATTAATAATTATTATGGAAAAATTCATGTTACCAAGGGATTTATAAATTTAATGCAATAACCATCTACTATTAATTCTTCCGCGCAATAATTATATCTTGATAACTTCTAAATTGCTCCCTGCCGCACCATGAGCCATACAAAATTTTTTCGATGCTAAAATTATTTTTCCCATATAATTCTTTAATAAAATCTTCATTAAATCCTATTGCATGTTCCGGCACCTCTTTACTTAATGCACGCGAGTATTGATCAATTGGATAAATAAGATTGCGGGTAGATTTCTTTTCGTTTATTAGCATATCTGATACTTCATTAATTAAAAAAAAAGTTATTAAACATGTTCCATTTTTTTTAGTGACACGAGAAATTTCTTCTAAATATTTTTTTACATCGTTTGTTTCCATGTGGGTAAAAACAGAAGTTAAAAATACAAAATCAAAAAAATCATTTTCATACTTAAAGTTATAATTGGAAGAAAGTTCTTTACCATTGGGATTATAAGTTTTATTATATATATCCGAATGCATAAAATGAAAATTAGGATAAGCTGAGGTAAAATTATTATTGCACCAATTAATTCCATCTTCAACTATATCAAAACCACAATATTCGCCTTTGGAAGATAAATATTTTGTTAATGGAAGCGCCATTCTTCCTATTCCACAGCCAACATCCAAAACTTTATGGTTAGGCAACAGAGAACCTAATTCAACAAAATAATTTAAAAATTCTTCCCCAATTTTCTTATAATCTCCATCGCCTATAAAAATCATTCGTCTGGGGGGGATTAACGGATCTTTACGACCCATCATATTGTCAATAGCGTCCAGTGCATTAAATTTTGTTAATTGAATAATATTATAAAGAGGCTTTAAAAATTTTTTAAGATTTTTTGGAAGACTAATCAATAATTTCTCCGAATTGGTTTAAAACTTGCTGGCATCTGAAACTTTAAGCATATAATACTTACATTTAAGAAAATAATTTACCTCGCACATTTTTCTTAAAATCTATATATCCTTTAATCATCATCTTAATTTTTTTCATTCTTTGACTTTCAAAAAGCAAAACTTTTAAAATATTATTTCTAATATTTATTTTCTCGTTTATAAAATATTCACTAAATGATTTCTTGTATTTTCCTTGGAGATAAAAAAAATTCCTCATTTTATAGTACCACCTTGTCGGTGCGTGATTTGTGGGGTAAATAATTGAACCAAATATTGTTTTTTTGCTAATATTGGCTTCGTTATGTTTTAGTATTGAATTATTAACCCGTATAATACTAAATCCATTTTCCTTTAATCTTAAGCAATATTCGATATCGACATAATCTATAAAATATTCTTCATTAAAATAGCCAACTTTTTGCACTACCGAAAGATTAAGTAAATTCCCAGAGGTCATTACATCTAATATTTCCTCATATTCCATGTTTTTTGGGGGATTGGTAAAGAATTTGTTTTTATGATATGGAGATAATATTCCCGCGGTTGGAAATCTTTCAATAAAATTGAATAAAATTTTTAATGCGTCTTTTTCAAAATAGCTGTCTTGATCCATAGTTAATAAATATTCATAACCATCTTCTATAGCTCTTTTAACCCCTATATTTATAGCTACCCCAATACCCAAATTTGATTTATTTTGTATATAGACTACTTTATTTATTGCAGCTAATTTTTTTTTAAATAAACTATTCAGTATTAAGTCCGAGTTATCTATTGCATATAATTTGTCTATGTTATTAATATAAGATTTTAAGTTATTTAACGCCTTAACATCAGGGTTATAAAATATAACTACCGCCGCAATTTTTTTCATTTTTGTAAAAATATTCTTTTACTTATTTTCTAAACAATCTTATTAAAAAAAATACATCTTATTATTTTATAAAGGATTAACTAGCTTTGAAAGCGTTATTTATTTTATATTGTTAAAAAATGGTAGCTTAGAAAAAAGGAATTTCTTTTCATCAGCGAATAAGAAGTATTTCCAGGCAACAAAAATAAATGCAGACATCATTAAAATTGCAATAATTGATTTTACTATTAAGTTATTAAATATTAAAGGGAGCAATAATCCGCTAACTAATAAGAAAAATAAATTTATTATAAGTCGGGATCCAAAATTAATTTTATAAATTCTATTCGTTATATAGAATAATAAGAACATATCAACCAAAATTCTAATTAGCCAGACAAATGCAACGCCGCTAATTCCCCAGGTTAACGCCGCCCACCACATCGCGGCAAAATATAAAGGCAGTTCAATTAAATTTAAAATGGCCGGAATGTTAGGCTTACCTACGCCTTGAAGAAAATTGAATGGAATATAAGATAAGCTGTTAAACAAAATTCCTATAGCCAGCAATTTCATTACTAAATAACTGTTTAGAGCAAATTCTTCTCCAAGCCATATATATATTCCCTCATATGAAAATGTAACCAATAAAAAAATTAATGGATATAAAATAAGAAAAATATATTTAGTCCCCTTAATAAAAAGTTTCTTGGATAGCGAGGGATCTTTAAAGAAACTAGCTGAAAACACAGGAAACAAAACAGCTACTAAAGCATTTGGAACTAAAAGTAATTTGGTCGTAACTTCATAGGAAGTAGAGTAATAAGAAATAGCTTTTGTCGAAATTATAATACCTATTAAAAACCTATCTATGTAAAGAATTAAAGGACCAATTACATTAGCAACAGTAATCCAACCGCTAAATTTAAAAATGGGTTTGATTAACCTGTATACAAATTTTAAATTATTTTTAATTTCATTATTGATTTTGAAACATTGCAATAAATAGAATGCCCAAACGGTAAGACGGATGCAAATTAAAAAAATAACGATCCATAACATGCTGTTGCTAAATAGAAGAACAATTAATGGACCTGCGAATGTAAACACTCCTAAAAATACTCGAACAATATTTATTATACCAAATTTTTGGTAAGCTTCTAAAACCCCTCTTAAACCTGCTGTTGTAGAAACAATAGGTATGGCAAAAGCTAACATATAAAATATACTTATTGTTTCGGACTTAAGATTATTTGAAATATTTAAATAATTGTTTACTGCGAGTGGAACAATAATAATAAGCCCCCCAGAAATTGCACAGCTAACTATCAGCATTAAAAAAAATGAAGTCCAAAATATTTCTGGAATTTGATTGGTTTGATTTAATCCAATTTTTTCTGCAATAATTTTGGTTAAACTTCTCCCAATACCAAAATCAAAAAAACTGAAATACCCTATTACGATCCATGCTAAATTTAAGACTCCAAAACGTTCGGTTCCTAGCCCTTTAATAATGGGAGGAATAAGAACAATAGCAAAAGCGAAAGGAATTGCATAACCAAATAAATTATATAATGAATTTTTAGCTAACAACCGTCCCGTATATTTATTATCTAAGATAACAGCGACCTTTCTTATTGCAAGGTTATTGAGATGTTTATTGGAAATTCAAAACAGTTAGAAAGATTTGGGATGATAATTGAGCGCACGCAAAATTTCATAAAATATAGATTAAAAATCTATCGGTTGTCTAACAATATTTTTACCGCCTTTTAAAATAGCAATTTTCTCTAAAAACGGTATTAATAAAACTATGGCAAACAAACTAACAAACCAATATGAAATTCTCGTAACCATTTCTAGAAATGAAAAACCTACTACCAAGTACATATATACAAGGAACACAAAAACAATTAGGCTTTTTTCTCTATAAAACTTAAACCAAAGCCATGTTATTAATAATCCTAAAATATAAGGTCCTAAATATATTCCGGCAGAACCAAAATCTGAATGCAGTTCTCTAATATAAGTTCCGGTGTTAGTCCACATAGGAATAAAATATCCTCTTTGAACATCATTAACCCGCTTAAAAGCTCCCAATTTTGCTAAAATATCATAAATAGGTAAGAAAGTATTTTGACCGAATTTTAATTCTTCATTATTATCTTTTACATACTGACTCAATACGCCAACTTCGCTGCTGAGATATAAATATATACTAGGAGATAAAATTAAATTATGTCTAAATTCACGAAGCTCCTTGCTTGCGCCGGAGTAATATTCAGCAGAGCCTCTAAACAATTTAACAAATGAAGCGCTAGCTATGATAAAAATGAACAAGATTAAAAATGCTACAACAGCATTCTTTTTTGAAAACTTAAAACTATTATTTGCATCTTTTTTGAGAAGATTTCTAAAAAGCGAAAATGTAAAAATAAATTCCATCAAGGCTAATAACATTCCAGCTCTGCCCACGGTCGCAAGTTCTTTAAGAATAATTCCAATAAAAGGGAGAAAAGTTAAAAATGTAAATTTACCTTTATAAGCAGCGTAAATACCCGCAAAGAAAATTGCCACATATCCTACAATGGGCAGATAGGGAATAAACCCTTCAATTTCTCTATTTACATTTAATCTATAAATAGTGTTTGCATTTATTAAAACTGCAGGTATGCTTCCAAATTTACTGATAAGCACAGCCCAATGCTGAAGTCCTGAAAAGATACTTATTAAACCCAACAACAATATTGCATATTTAATAGTTTTTCCACTATCAGAAAAAATTGGCAATTCCAAATTAATTTTTTCAGAAATAATTTCATTTGTTGATTGCAATTGTCTTGCGCTAATTACTGTTAATATCCCAAACAAAAAAGATACAAAAGAAGAAATAATGAAAAACCAGGCTAAGGGAATTAAATCAACGTATGGAAGTAATTTCAGCTCGTAAAAAAAAATTATTGCGCCCATAATTATGCAGTACAAAGATAGGTGATTCATCCAATTTTTAAAGAGCCGCTTACCCAGAATAGCACCAAGGAATGAGGTTACTGAAACTAAAATTAAACTCATATTATAAATTAAAATTTCAGTTTGTAAAAACTGATAGTTTTTCTAAATATGCGCGCCAATTTAATTTGAAGAGGATTACTATAATTTGTTCTGGTAATTGTGATTTCCATCCAAAAAATTAGAGGGATCAAAATAAAGGCGGCAAGAAAAAGAACCCCGATAATTATTAAAGATTTTCTTGGGCTATACTTTATTTGAGGCGGAACTGCTTTATCTATAATTAATATAGTTGGTATACTTTTTTGTTCTTCAACTTTAGCTTGTTCATACATAGGCATTACTAATTCTAAAATAGACTGTTGAATTTCAACTTCTCTATATGTTCTTAAATATTTAATAGCAATATCGGGCATTTCATTAAAAGGGTAAAAAATATTTGAAGAGGCGCTAAGACTTGAAGAGTTTTTAAGTTCTTGTACTTTTTTATTTAATAAATTTATTTCAGAAGATAATGCAATATATTGTGGTGAAGTCTCCCCAAATTGCTGCTTTACAATAAACGCCTGCATTTGCTTTTTAGTCAGTTCTGCTTCAATTTCAGCCGCAGCTTTTACGGAGATTTCTAATTGTTCGGGGATGGCTACCAAATTATATTTTTTTTGAAATTTGTAAAGTGAATCTTCCGCTTTTTTTAAATCGCTTACATTCTGAATGTATCTTTTTTCAATAAAAGTTCTATTCTGTTTTGATCTTTCAATATTAAATTGAATATTAAGACTATCTACAAGCGTAACTATAAAATTTGCTATTTCAGCGCTTTTTTTAGGATTTTTATTAACAATACTAAAATCAATCATACCATATTCATTTGGCTCTGCTGAAATATCGCTTTTGAATGCCTTAATTGCTTTATCCATATTATTATCATCAATATCATAATAATCCAGCAATTTAAATTTATAAATGGTTGAGGTTAAAGCTCTTCTGCTATACAAAATTCCTAGTAACACATCTTCCGAAGTATTAACTACGCCGAAAAATTTTGAGCCCATTGCCGCTATTGATGATTTTCCCCCAAGTAAATTGGTTAAGCTGCCCAAACCCATTTGCTCGTTTTGTGGAATCATGACAGTCGCTGTTGCTCTATATTCTTTTGGAATCAAAAAAGCTATTATTGTAACTATAACGGCAATACAGAACAGATTTATTAAAAGAAATTTTTTCCATTTAAATAAAATAAACGTATAATCACTAAATTGAAGTTGTTCTTTTTGATTCTCAGTCATATTTGATATTTTTATAATTCATTAATAATTGAAGGTTTAAGTTAACATATTTTTATTACACATCGCAATAACAATAGTCTTACAAAATATGTTATGTTTAAATTTATTCTGAAAAAAGTTGATTGATTAATCAGACTTTTAAAAAATATCAAACAATAACTTAATTGCATCTTTTTATGGACAATAAGACTTGGTCAGAAAACATTATTAACAAGTATTCCCCAGCATTTAAACATCGATGGGAAGTATATGATGAGATCATAAAAAATAACTTAAGCAAAGAAAAAATTTGGATAGATTGCGGATGTGGTAATAATGGTATGATAGAACACCTTGGTAAGCTTGCGTCAAAAGCAATAGGTGTTGATATTGTAGATATTAAAAATAAAAATAATTATGTAAAAGCTAATATAAAAAAATTACCTTTTTCATCGGGTTATGCTGATTTAGTTACTTTAAGATTTGTTGTAGAACATTTTGAAATAGAAGCCGAATATATTAAAGAGTTATCAAGAGTTTTAAAAAAAGGTGGAATAATGATTATACTCACCACAAATCTATTGAGTCCCTTTATATTCTTACCACGTTTATTATTACCATATTCTATAAAAAGCAAAATTCTCACAAAGCTGTTTAGAGTAAAAGATGATGACGTTTTCCCAACTTACCATAAGATAAATACACCTAAGAAATTTAAGAAGCTTGGTAAATATTTTAAAATTGACGAAATGATTTTTATTTCAGATTTAAACTATACAAGAAAATGGGTCTTTATTATATTATTAGCCTGGCATAAAATTACTGAAAGAAAATTTTTAAATAAATTTAGGACCAATATTTTAGTAGTTCTTAAAAAGAAATAATGAAACAAATATCTACTATTATTTAAATTTTACAGCAATCGATTTAGGCATAAACCTGCTTGTCCCTGTAAAGTAAAAATTTTTATAATTCTCTTGAAGATATTCAGGTGAGTCTCGAAGCATATAATTTGTAATAAAATCTCCTTCATTTTGATAAACAATATCACCTGTATTTTCTCCTTTTAACTTAGAAAAGATATAAAGTGGAAATTCCACTATATTTTTACCATCTATTGTCCCTACACTTATACCATTATTGTAGGAAAAATCTGACAATCCCGAGGTATTTGCATTAGAATTTGACCCTGAATTTAACGCTAACTCACATGATAAATTAAAAGCTGAATTTATATTCACATTTTTTATTGGTACATTTCGATATTTTTTAAGTGTATCTTGCCATGAATTATAATCAGATAATAAGTTGCCGGATATAATTTTCTCACCAACATTATTTGGTCCTCCTATAACTCCCCAATTGGAAACAAATAAACATGAAGCTCCTTTCTTATAAAAAATTCTTAATTGCATTGACCAATATTTAATTAATTCCTCCGGTCTATGGTCATTATATCCGGGCCAATTAACTTCCGTCGCAAATTTGGGATTCGTTTTATTTTTATTTTCCCAATTCCAGTATTTGCATAAAGATCTAGAATAATCTGCAGAAAAAGAAAAATTAGGATAATATTCTAGAATATCATCTGTAATTATTTCATCTACATTCTCTACGAATGATGTCGGATCATAAAATCCACGAAATTCAATTGTTGCATCGTAAATAGAACCAAACTGAACTCCGAAATTAAATCCACCATCTCTAACTATAGCGCTGCAATCATCAATAAATCTTTTTAGTTCCGCTCTTCTAAAATCAATAAAATCTTTTCTTCCATTTTCATATACATAATAATCTCTGGCTTTGGGATCCGTTTTAATTCCATCCCAATTATAATTACGAATTTGAATTTTATTTGAATTAAATTCACTGAACCTTGCATCTTCTCCCCAACTATCATTTAAAGAGTCGATTGTTTTATATCTGTCTGCAAGAAATTTCATAAATGCTGCAATTTCAGGTTTAGAATAACCCGATAAGACATTACTCATAAATGACTTTGTAGAATCATCATAAGTATTAAAGGGAAGTTCAGTTTCATCCTCCGTGCTTATTGTGGGAACAATTAATTTTATTTTACTTCGTATGTTATTTGGAAGAGTATTTATATGTTTTACAACTTCTTTAACAAAATTTAACATATCGCTACGTGATTTTGTAGAAGTTAAATTTAACAATGGTCTTTTAAGAGCATCATACTGATTAAGAAATCTCTTCCCATTTGATCTTATATGATAATCTTCATCAGTATATGTTTTATTTACTGCTTGAATATCAAGAAGTGCTAAATTTATTCGTAAATAAATGTTTAGTCCGACATCAGCAATTTGTGTTAAAGCATCATCCACCTGATAAGGGTGATTATTCCAATTCAATTTTCCATCAAAACTTTCTACTCCAGATCTAAATATTCTTAAATTTATCCCCGTAGCTTTCCAATCATCCCGCATTTTCTTTAACCACACAGGATTACTTGCATATTTTCCATCGGCAAGATATACAATCTCAAAGTTCTTGTTTGAATTAATTTCCTGCGGTTGGATAAACCTAAAAGGTATTATTACTAAGATTACTATATAGACAATATTTTGAAATTTCATTTATTAAAAATTTATTATCTAAAATACTATTTAATTAATATCATTTTCTTCACGGAAGAATAATCTCCCGCTTGCAATTTATCCGAATGGATCGCTATGCGATAAAAATAAATTCCGCTTGATAAAGCGCTTCCATTAAACTCAACATTGTAATTCCCAATAGATTTTTCCTCATTAACTAAAGTTGCAACTTCTCTTCCAAGTAAATCATAAACTTTAAGTATAGCAAATGATGCTTTTGGAATTGAGTATTCTATTTTTGTGGTTGGGTTGAAGGGGTTGGGGTAATTTTGTAATAAATCATAATTATTAAAAATTCTATCTTCATTTTCTACAGAAGTAATATGAGATAAAGAACAACGCCAAATACCCTCGCTTGTTCCAGCAAATAAATAATTTCCAAATACTGAAATACAATTAAACTTATTTTCACGGTAAGGATCTGGAATTGTAGCAGTATTAATTATTTGCCATTTGTTACCATTATCTGAAGTAAAATAAATATTATAATGATCGGTTAATGCAAAAAGATTTTTATCAGTAGCAGAAATTGAACTTAAAAAACGACTTGCCAATCCCCAATGAGATCCTGAATTCCATGTTTTTGCACTGTCTTTTGAATAAAATAATCCTCCTCCATTATCAGTACCTACATAGATTATTGTATCATTTTTTGCAAAGCATGTAACATTTTCATCAGTAAGTCCATTGTTGGCGTTTACCCAATTTGTACCATAGTAACTTGAAGAATAAATCCCTTTCCTATAAATTGACGCTAATATATTGTCGTACGATTTAAATAATACTTTTACATTAGTATAATACAAAGAATCAGGACCTATTGTAATATTTTGCCAGCTTAGGCCCAAATCTGTAGTAATATAGATACCTCTTCCTTCTGTGCCGGCAAGAATTTTATTATTAATCTTAATTAATGA
Organism: uncultured Bacteroidota bacterium; assembly: GCA_963782985.1. Classification (GTDB taxonomy): domain Bacteria; phylum Bacteroidota; class Ignavibacteria; order Ignavibacteriales; family Ignavibacteriaceae; genus CAVSWT01. The sequence continues at coordinate 170,829 of CAWALU010000006.1, read as the reverse complement.
CTTCGCTCTGAAATTTTGATAATCCGGGTATTTTATTAGTTCCCAGCTAGAACCAAAATTTGAAGAATAATATATTCCATCCCAGGAGCCAGCAATAATTGTCCGACCAATAACATCTAGGGATTGTACACGCAAATCGGGAATAGTAAATGTTTTCCAAGTATCCCCATAATTAGTTGAATAAAAAATACCTTGCTCAAAAGAACTCACATATAAAGTATCACTATTACATATAAAACCAGATATTCTCCCATTGCAGTTTTGATTAACCTGTTCCCATTGAGCTAATGCATAGCTTATATCAAATATTATAAAAATAAATAAATTAAACCAATAATATTTATTCATTACTTCTCCCTTTTTATTTTATTAAAACCATTTTCTTCACTGAAGAATAATCTCCCGCTTGAATTTTATAAAAATAAATTCCGCTGGATAAATCATTTCCATTAAATTCAACATTGTAATTCCCAACCGATTTTTCTTCATTAACCAAAGCTGCAACTTCTCTTCCAAGTACATCATAAACTTTGAGAGTTACAAATAAAGTCTTTGGAATTGAGTATTCTATTTTTGTTGTTGGGTTAAATGGGTTGGGATAGTTTTGGGATAATTTAAATTCACTAGGTGATTCAGTATTATCATATTCTATTGAAACTAATTTACCATATTCGATACCGTTTATTTTTGCATAATTCAAATAATATTCGAAAACATTATAGTGTCCATAACTTTGATCGTTAATTATTTTAACCGGTCCAATGTTTTCTGCTAAATAATATGTAAAAGTTGGAATATTGCCACCGAAATAAGGTTTAACAATCTGCACGGTATTAAAAATATTTAGTGTATCATACCCATAATAGATCATACGAGTTGTAAGGGATTGCCAAGAATCAAATGGTACCGCGTTAAATTTAAATAATGTTCCACCGGTATCAGACCAAACCTTATACTCAATAATTGAATTAGTTAAAGAATCATATCGTAAATATTGCAACGAATCTGAATAGTATGGTGCTAGCATAATAGAGGTTTTAACTTTTTTAACGAACGCAGGCGGATTTCCAATAATTGTATCATTCAATATTTCAATATAGTCATGTTCGTTGAATTGCCAAAAATTGCCATTAGTAAGTGGGAAATAATTTGATTGGCTAGCTGAGTAAGCGCTTTTATTCTGTGCAGATATTAAAGCAGAATAAAATATTGAGATGAAGACTATTAAATAAATTCTTTTCATAAATTCCCCGAACTATTTCAATTACGTAATTAAAAATAAACTTTAATTTCGACTTAAATAAAATAATAAATTTCAATAACAGATATCCAAAGCTTAAAAATGAATCCGGAAAACCCTTAATCATTTCCGATATAAAATTGTTATACATATTTTACAATTTTATGTTTTGACTTTAATACATAAAATCTTAATTTTACAGAAAAAAATTTAGGATAGTTTGTTATAAACGATTTGCTACCAGGTTAGAATTTTTTATTTTAGTTAATATACCAGAGTAGCAAAATGTACCGATTTAGGGATTTTCTCTGGTCGGTTTTTTTATTTATAGGAACTTTATTTGGAGGAATTAGTATATAGCATTATTTGATACCTATAATCAGGTTACTTGTTTATAAATAAAATGAAAGGAATGAAGCGATGAAGAATATTAAAGCTAAAATAGATAATCCTCTTTCGGATCTTGTTAGCGATGACATTTATGAACTGCTTACTTCTCAAGGGTTGATTGATGAAAAATCAGTTAGGGATTATCAAATACGCAAAAAGTTCAAAAGCCTGCGCGCAAGTAAAATCAGCGCCGGCGACGCTATCGACAGTATAAGGGAAGAATATCCTTATTTGCAATTTGACACTATTAGAAAAATAGTTTATCAAATAAGTAAATAAATTTTTTCTTGACAAAATGTTGATATGAGTTTATATTTCAGATGGCTCTTTCAAAGGGTTCTCCCCTGCCCTTTGATGGTAAACGAGTCGAGCCCAGTGGTACCCCCATCACTGGGCTTTATTTTATTTTTTAGGATTAGAAATTATGGCAAAGATAATTAAAAAAAGAAACGTCCGACAAACAAAAAAAGTTTTCACTTCTCCTTTTAAAATTTACTGGAGCAATAAAAATTATTTGTTTCTTTTATTAGGATTTGCGCTTTTAATTATCGGATTTTATGTAATGAGTTTAGGGGAATGGAACAGCGCCGCTTCACTAGTTTTTTCTCCTATTATTCTTGGCATCGCTTACTTGCTTATTTTTCCCGCTTCGATTTTTTATAGAGATAAAAATGTGCTAGTAAAAACCGAGGACGAAAAAGTTGCTTCTGGCAAAAGTTAAAGGCAACGTTGTATCAACTCAAAAAAATTCCAATCTAAAAGGACATAAGCTCCTCATAATTCGCCAAATTGATCTTAACGGAAATTTCATCAAATCAAAAGATATTATTGCAATTGATACTGTAAGCGCCGGTATTGGCGATACGGTTTTAGTTGTGCAGGAAGGCTCCGCTGTGCAGCAAATATTAGGGAATATAAAAACGCCGGCGCATACAATTATTGTTGCCGTGGTTGATAATATCGAAGTAAAAAAACATTAACTATTTTTTTTTAATTTGACTAAATTAAATTTAGACCAGCTTACGAATATTAATCTTCTCCTTTCCGTTGATGGAATTGGTCCTGGCAAAATTAGAAACCTTCTTTCCAAATTTAAAACCACCGATAAAATTTTATCTGCTGATTTTCAATCTTTAATGCAGGTAGATGGTATAAGCACAAACCTTGCAAAAAGAATTCACAGAGTTCATTTAGATAAAAATGAATGGATGGAAAAAACCGAAGAAGAATTATCCAAAATAAAAAAACTTGGCGGAAATGTAGTTACTGTTTGGGACTCTGATTTTCCATTTCTACTTAAAAAAATTTACGACCCGCCATTAATGCTATTTACTTTAGGCGAATTTAAAGAAGAAGATAATTATTCAATAGCTGTTGTGGGAACGCGAATGCCCACGGCTTACGGAAAAATTCAAGCGGAAAAATTTGCTTCCGATCTTTCCGCACAAGGAATAACAATCGTAAGCGGATTAGCGAGAGGAATTGATTCTATCGCTCACAATTCAGCGTTAAAAAATAACGGCAGAACTATTGCTGTTATTGGGTCTGGGCTTGATGTAATTTATCCTCCCGAAAACAAAAAGCTGTTTGAACAAATTGCTAAAAACGGACTGATTATTTCAGAATTTAATTTAGGGACAAAACCGGACGCTCAAAATTTTCCCAAAAGGAATAGAATAATTTCCGGTTTAAGCCTTGGGACATTAGTTGTTGAAACCGGAAAAACCGGCGGTGCATTGCAGACAGCTTCCCTATCGTTAGATCAAAATCGAGAGGTATTTGCAATTCCGGGCAACTTAGGAGTAAAACAATCCGAAGGAACAAATTTATTAATTCAAAAAGGTGAAGCGCAAATTGTTTTTTCTTCGGAAGATATTTTGGTTGCGCTCGAATTAAAATTAAAACCAATACTCGGCAAAAATATTCCCAAGCCTCAAATAGAGCTAAATTTGTTTGAAGAAAAAATTATAGGCGTGCTTTCTAATGAGCCAATTCAGATTGATAAAATTGCAGCCTTAACTAAACTATCAACTTCTGAATGTTTGGTAAATTTATTATCGCTGGAATTTAAAGGAGTTGTTAAACAGTTCGCCGGAAAGACATTTGCATTACTTTAATTGAAAGATTGAATGTAATAATCCTTCAATTTTGTACTCTCATAATTTTTAATATTTCTTTTTTCCCCTCCATAAAAATTTTAGCCAATCTTTTAATTTTTTTTCCTGTCCGTTCTCAGTAGGAAAATAAAATTGTTTGTTCTTCATTTCATCCGGCAAATACGTTTCATCCAAAAAATGATTTTCAAAATCGTGTGGATATTTATAATCTTTCCCGTAGCCAATTTCCTTCATCAACTTTGTTGGGGCGTTTCGTAAATGCGTCGGAACGGCATAAAGCGGATTATTTTTTACAGCTGATAAAGCACCGTTAATTGCAAGATAAGAAGCATTACTTTTGGGTGATGAAGCCAGGTAAGTTGTGCATTGTGCTAAAATAATTCTGGCTTCCGGCATTCCAATTTTATGGATAGCCTCAAAAGCAGCTTCGGCTAAAACGAGTCCGTTTGGTGATGCGTTACCAATATCTTCAGAGGCAAGCACCACAAGCCGGCGGGCAATAAACAATGGGTCTTCACCGCCCTCCAGCATTCTAGCCATCCAATACAATGCTGCATCGGGCTCACTGCCGCGTACACTTTTTATAAAGGCTGAGATTACATTGTAATGCTCTTCGCCCCCTTTATCATATAAAATATTTTTCTTTTGAACGACATTTTCTAAAACAGCTTTTGAGATTTTTATCGATTTTAATTCATCAATTTTAGTTATCTCCGAAGAAACTGCAGCTTCAAAAATATTCAATAAGGATCTCGCATCGCCGCCGGATAAATAAATTAAAAAGTCTGTATCTATTTCTTCAAAACTTAATTTTGATAACAGTTCATCTTCATTAATTGCAGATTTTAAAATATCTAAAAGATTTTGTTTTGATAGCTCTTCTAAAATAAAAACTCTTGCTCTGCTTCGAAGGGCGGGTATAACTTCAAACGAAGGGTTCTCTGTTGTAGCGCCGATTAAAATTAATATTCCGCCTTCAACAGAATGAAGCAGCGCGTCTTGCTGGGCTTTATTAAAGCGATGGATTTCATCTATAAATAAAATTGTCTTTTTATTTAGAGTTTTATTTTGTGCGCCTATTTCAATAATAGATCGAATGTCTTTAACGCCTGAAGAAACCGCGCTAAGCTGATGAAACTCAGCTTGAGTTTTATTGGCAATAATTTTTGCGATGGTTGTTTTGCCTGTGCCGGGAGGTCCCCATAAAATGAAAGAGCTAAGAGCGTCATTCTCAATCATTAATCTTACAGGTTTTCCTTCGCCGAGAAGTTCGCTTTGACCTTTAAATTCATTTAAATTTTTTGGTCGGACGCGTTCAGCTAATGGTATTTGAGGCAGGTTTAGCTTTGCCATTATTTTTCTACTTCATTCATTTCAATTTTCTTTTCACCTTCGCGCATCATATTATATTTTTCTCTGGCGACTTGTTCAATCTTTGCGGGCTCTTTTCTTTTAAGAGAATCAATTTCCGACTCCAAGGCTTTATTCTCGTCGTCAACTTTAGCAATTTTTTGTTTTAAAGAATCAACGTCATTTTTTAATTCAATATATTTTAATATTCCAAATTCGTTAAAAAAAAGGTAGGCGCCTCCGATAAGAATTACAGCTAACAACAAATAAAATTTTGTTTTTTTATTTTTCCACATAGCGGTCAATTGTAAGAACGAAATTATTTTAAACTTAGCTGAACAATTTTATCAATTAATTCCTCAAAAGAAATTCCCACAGCCTTTGCCATTTTAGGAACAAGGCTGGTAGCCGTCATACCGGGCAATGTATTTACTTCCAAACAATAAGCTTCATTATTTTCAGTCAATCTAAAATCAACTCTGGAGTAAGTTTCGCATCCCAACGAGTTAAAAGCCAACAGCGATTGCGATTGAATTTTCTCAAAAATATTTTTTGGAATATTTGCCGGCACAATATATTCGCTCATGCCGGAAGTGTACTTGCACTCATAATCATAAAGGTTATGCTTCGGTTTAATTTCCAAAACAGGTAAAGCTTTATTTTCCAAAATTGCAACAGTAAGTTCTCTGCCGGGAATGTATTCTTCAATCAACGCTTTATTAGAAAATTCGAGCGAGAGATTAATTGCCTCTTCAACGCTTGCTGAATCGTTACAAATAGTTAATCCAACCGTTGATCCTTGATCGTTAGGCTTTATAACGCAGGGGTAACCAAAATTTTTATCAATATTTTTTTTGATGGAATCTATTTTGAATTTATTCTTTTCAGCAATAAGCCATTTGGGAGTAAGAACATCATAATGCTGAAATAATATTTTGGACATTGCTTTATCCATAGAAATAGAACTGGCTAAAATTTTTGAGCCTGTATATTTAATTCCTCGAAGTTCCAGCAATGATTGAATAGCGCCGTCCTCGCCCCACTTCCCATGCAGCCCAATAAATACAATATCAACATCGTCAAAAAGTTTTGAATTTATTGCTTCAACGTAATTTTTATTTTTTATTTCTGCATAATTCTGTTCAGCAAAAAAATCTTCTATATTATTTGGCTGATTAATTCCATAAGCAGGGTCAATCAATTTTACATTATAGTTTAATTCAAGCAGAGTTTTATAAATTGCTTTGCATGATGATTGAGAAACTTTTCTTTCAGGCGAAGCGCCGCCCACAAGTAATGCAATGTTAAGTTTATTTTTTTTCATTAAAGACTTTTTTGTTGTTATGTTTAAGTGAGGCTCACCTTTTAGGTGAACCTCGCTTTTTTAATCTACAGATACTTCAATTGTAAAAGGTATTTTTAATTTCTCCCATTCCAATTTTACTATTGCGGACCGATCCGAAGTTTTTGTAAACGTATACTGCAGCCATTCAACCAAATTTCCTTTTTCAGGTTTCGCTTTTATTCTCAAAACATCTTCCGCCACATTATATTCAAATGCTCCCCACTGATCTGCAACTTTATTAAAAATTAATGTCCACTCTCCCTTTTCTGCGGGGATAGCAAAAAAACTATACGAACCGGCTTTTAATTTTTTCCCATTAATTTTTACGTCTGCGCTGAAAGTAATTTTTGTAGCTTCATCGGCGCCGGCACGCCAAACAACATTATAAGGAACAAGCTTCCCCCAAATGGTTCTGCCATTAACGCCGGGTCGGCTATACGATATATTCACATCCGTAAAACCTACCGCCTGCATAACTCCGGCTTTGGGACTGAGCCTAACTTTTTTGTTTTCATTGTTCTGCTGCGAATACGCTATATTAAAATTAGCAGCCATTATAAATAATGCAATTAAAAAAATGCCTCCGAAGTAACTTGGCATTTTTGGCTGTTTGATGTTTTTATAAATCATTTATGCTCCAAATAAAACAATTAACTTAAATCTAATTTAAAAAATATTTTTCTAAATTCATCTTCATTAAATCAGTCTATAAAAATTTATGGATTAAAATTTTTTATTTCTCCAATTACTTTATCAATTTCATTTTTGGCGTTATAAAAATGGGGCGAGAAACGAACAACTCCTTCCCGCACTGCACAAATAATTTTTTTATTACTTAAATGCTTAAATATTTTTTGAGATTCATCACGCTTAAACGAAACAATGCCGGCAATATTATTTTCATCAGCCTCGCTTAGCAATGATTGAATTCCTATATTTTTTAATTCATCAATAAAATATTTTGAGTTTGAAATTATCGTTTGTTCAATTTTTTCATAACCAAATTCTTTAAATAATTTTAGCGCCGCATTTAAAGCATATATGCCCAAACTATTCAACGTTCCGTTTTGCAGCGACTCTGCGCTTTCTTTTAAATTCAATTTATAATCCAAAAGATTCCAGGCGTCTTCCACCGAAGTCCAGCCGACATATTTTGGATTTATATTTTTTTGAAGCGTTTCTGAAATATAAATAACCGCCAGCCCCTGCAAGCCCATCAACCATTTTTGAGTTCCGCAGGAAATAAAATCAATATTAAATTTTTGAACATCAAGTTTTACAGCCCCAAGCCCTTGAATTGCATCAACGCAAAAAATTATTTCTTTTTCTCTGCAAAATTTTCCAATTGTTTCAAGATCAATTTTATAGCCTGATAAAAACTGCACCTGGCTTACTGAAATTAATTTTGTTTTAGGTTTTATATTTTCAATTATATCTTCAGCGGTAACAATTCCATTTTGCGATTTAACGAAATCAATTTCAACTCCGTAATTTTTTAGATTTAAAAAAGGATAAACGTTGGCGGGAAATTCTACATCATTCAGTAAAACTCTATCCCCTTTTTTCCAGTTAATTCCCTGCGCTAAAATATTAATCCCGTTTGTGGTATTGTCTGCGAAAGCAATTCTATCGGCCGAAGAATTAATTAATTCCGCAACCTCAACTTTTGTTTCATTAAAAATTTTTAGCATCGAAATAAAATCATCAATATTACTTTCACTTTTTTCTTTGATTAAATTGTCAAGCGCATCTTTTACTTTTAAAGAGAGGGGACCGGCAGCTGCATGGTTAAAGTAGATAATATTATTCTTCAAAAAAGGGAAATAGCTTCTCGCTTTTTCAATTTGTAATTCGTTCAGCATCAACATAACCTAATTTTATTTTTTTGAAATTCTAAACAATAATAATTAGATTTTATAACACAATCTAATTTGTGTCCGTTTATATCAATCACCAATTCAAAATTGAACCACAGGAAAATGAATGGCAAAATCCCGCATCTCTAAACCAACAGAATTAAAAAGCAGCGACCTAAGCTGGAAGTGCGACCCCAAAATTTTTGATTTTAAATCTACAAAAGAGCTAGAGCCGCTTGAAGGAATACTTGGACAGGAGCGCGCCTTAAAGGCAATAAAGCTGGGGGTTGAAATAAATAGTCCCGGTTATAATATTTATATCGCGGGTTTGTCCGGCTCGGGCAAAGCGTCTTCAGCTAAAGAAATTTTAGAAAGAGTTTCCACCGAATGCGCGCCGCTAAAAGATTACGCTTATGTAAATAATTTTAAAGACAGCGACCGCCCTATTCTTTTAAATTTTGATTGCGGCAAAGCTAAAGAGTTTAGAAATGAATTGAGCTCATCAATTGAAGTCCTAAAGAAAAGAATACCGCAATCGTTGGATAATGAAAATTTTGTTAACCGTAAAAAGAAAATTGTAGAACAGTATAATCAAAATGAACACGACCTCTACGGCGCATTTGAAAACAAATTAAAAAAAGAAAATTTCTCGCTTGGTCAAATTAAAGTGGGCGAGGTTGTTCGCCCCGATTTGTTCCCTATAGTTGATGACAACGCTATTCCTATTTATCAGCTTGATGAAAAAATTAAAGAAGGGAAAATTTCAAAAGATGAAGCGCAGAAAGTTGTTAAGAAATATCAAGACCATCAACAAGAACTGCAAGTAATATTTAAAAAAGGATTAAAACTAAACCAGGAATTTCAGGAAAAAATTTCTAAAATTGAAAAAGAAACTGTTGAAATAGTTGTTGGCAGCGTGATTGAAAATATTAAGGACGAATATAAAGATGAAAAAATTCATGATTATTTAAATCAAGTTAAAGAAAACATCTTAGAAAATATTCAAATATTTAAAGGCGTTAAAACTGAAACGGCGGCTACTGATGAAGGTTTTATTATAGATTATTTTAAAGTCTATGAAGTAAATGTAATTTTGGATAACAGCGAAACCAAACAATGCCCGGTAATTATTGAAACCTCGCCTTCTTTCATAAATATTTTCGGCACGGTTGAAAAGTTAAGCGACGGCAGAGGCGGCTGGTATACTGACTTCACAAAGATTAAAGCCGGCTCGCTATTAAGAGCCAACAATGGGTTTCTCGTTATAAACGTAAATCATCTTTTGGAAGAACCGGGCGTTTGGCGCGTACTGAAGAGAGTTTTAAGCTACCGCATTTTAGAAATTCATGAGCCGCCCGCTTATTTCCAAATGTCTTCAACTATGCTTAAACCCGAGCCGATTGCCATCAACGCAAAAATAATTTTATTGGGAAGCCAGCATATTTATTCTCTGCTTTCAAATTATGAATATGACTTTAAAAAAATATTTAAAATTAAAGCAGACTTTGATTATGAAATAAAAAGGAGCGATGAAGTTTTAATTAAGTATGCGCAGGTGATAAAAAAATTAATTAAAGAAGAAAGATTGCTTGAGTTTGATAACACAGCTATTGCAAAATTGATTGAAATTTCTGCAAGGTATGCCGGACAAAAAGATAAGTTGACAACGCGCTTTTCACAAATTGCAGACCTTGCACGCGAAGCAAGCTTTTGGGCTAATGACGACGGCTTTAAAGTAGTCTCCGAAGCTCACATTAGAAAAGCTTTCGACGCTGCTAAAGACAGACACGGCATGTTGGAATCAAAAATAAACGACATGCTGAATGAAGAAACTATTTTAATAGATGTGGATGGAGAAAGAATCGGACAGATTAACGGTTTAGCGGTTTATAACGCTGACTTTTATTCCTTCGGAAGACCGACAAGAATTACCGCTACGGTTTCTCTCGGCAATGGAAGTATTATTAACGTTGAGCGTGAAGCAGGTATGAGCGGAAGGCATTATAATAAAGGCGTGTTAATTATTTCGGGATATTTTAGAGAAACTTTTGGACAAGACCTTCCGTTATCATTTAACGCTAATTTAGTTTTTGAACAATCTTACGGAACCGTTGACGGCGACAGCGCTTCATGCGCAGAAATTTTTGCGCTGCTTTCCACTTTAGCGGGCGTACCGATAAAACAATCCATCGCTGTTACCGGCTCGCTAAATCAGAAAGGCGACGTACAGCCTATCGGCGGGGTTAATGAGAAGATTGAAGGATTTTATGAAGTATGCAAATCCAAAGGGTTAACCGGCAAACAGGGCGTCATTATTCCTATTCAAAATGTAAAAGATTTAATGCTTCATGGAAACGTTATTCAATCAGTTGAAAAAAAAGAATTTCACATTTACCCGATTGAACGCGTTGAAGAAGGAATTGAAATTTTAACAAATGTGCCCGGCGGGAAAAAATTAGCTAAAGGGGGTTACCCTGCGGGAACTGTTTTTGATTTAGTTGAAAAGAAAATTAAATATCTATACAGCAAATCTCGAGCAGGAAAATTTATAGCAAAACCAACTAAACCCAGAAGAAGAAAAAAATAATTTTTAAATGACTAAAATAAAGAACGACAACTTTGCCAAGACAAAAATACTTTGCACGTTAGGTCCTGCAACTTCTACAACAAAGGCAATAAAAAGCTTAATTAATAACGGAATGGACGGCGCGCGATTAAATTTTTCGCACGGCAGCTATGATTTTTATGAAACGGTTTTTAATAATATTACACAAGCCTGTTCAGAAACTGAAAGTCCGCTTGCAATATTAATTGATTTGCAAGGTCCAAAAATTCGTATTGGGGAATTAACCGAGCCTGAAATTGAAATTTATTCAGGCGATAAAATTGAAATAACCATCGATGAATTAGTGGGTACGAAAGAATTAATTTCAACTTCTTACAAACCATTAATTAAAGATTCAAAATTAAATGAGATTATTCTTATTGACGATGGATTGATAAAATTAAAAATCATAGACAAAAGAAAAAAATCCGTAGTATGCTTAATTCAAAACGGCGGAACACTTCGACCCAAAAAAGGAATGAACCTTCCCGGGAATGAAGTTATCAACTCCTTCAGTAACTGAAAAAGATTATAAGGATTTGGAGTTTGCCTTAAAGCATAGGATCGACTACATCGCACTCTCTTTTGTAAGGCGGGCGGAAGATATTTCTTCTTTAAGAAATTGGCTTGAAGAAAGAAATTATTTTATTCCGATTGTTGCAAAGATAGAAAAGAAAGAAGCGGTGGATAACTTTGACGCTATACTTGAAACTGCCGATGGAATAATGGTTGCGCGCGGCGATTTGGGCGTTGAGCTTTTGCCGCAGGAAGTTCCTATCATTCAAAAACAAATTATTAAAAAATGCAACTCCGTTGGCAAGCTGGTAATAACAGCTACGCAAATGCTCGAATCAATGATTCACAATCCGGTGCCTACTCGCGCTGAAGCTTCCGACGTAGCAAATGCGGTTTGGGATGGAACCGATATAGTAATGTTAAGCGGAGAAACTTCGGTTGGAAAATTTCCAGATACAACTGTTCAGATAATGAATGATATTGTTAGAAATTCTGAAGTCCATATTCCTGAAGTGAAGCATACTGATTTTCAAATTCCCAAAACAATTGAAGAAAATTTATTTGACGCCGTAGGCAGAGCGGTTACAGAAATGAGCAGGCAAATTAATGCGGCGGCAATTGTTGCTTTTACTTCTAAAGGGAGAACGGCAATTAATCTTGCTAAGTTTCGTCCCAACGCTAAAATAATAGCTTTGTCTGACAGCTTTGATACAATGAATAAACTTTGTTTAAGGTGGGGCGTAACTTCAATTTATATTGACGATCTTAAAAAAGAAAATCTGGTAATCGACAAAGCAAAAAAATTAATTGTCGAAAATGGTCAGGTGAAAAAAGGCGACATAGTAGTTTTTACAGCAGGCGCGCCTTATTCTGAAAAAAACCGGATAAACTGGTTGAAGTTTGAAGTAATTTAATTCCTTAAAAATAGAACAATGTCATTCAGTAGGAAACTTTTTATTTTTTAAGATAACGCCAGCGAAAACACGACCTGCCTGTCCGGTAGGCAGGTTCTTCCAGAATGACACTTAGAAGGCTGAATGTTGATAGGATTTGTAACGCCTCCATCGGAAAGCATATTTCTATGACCAATTCAGAATAAGATTTTTTAAATTTAAAACTATAAAACAAAATGAAAATTAATAATCACATACTCGCACAGACAAATTGGAAGTACGTTTCGCAAAATGATTTCAACCTAGCAATACTTCCCTGGGGCGCAACTGAAGCGCATAATTATCATCTACCTTACTCCACTGATATTATTGAAGCTGAATACGTTTCAGCCGAATCGGCGAGACTTGCAAACGAAAAGGGCGCTAAAACCATTGTCCTTCCCGCAATTCCGTTTGGAGTAAATACGGGGCAGCTTGATATTAAATTGTGCATAAACATTAATCCCAGTACGCAAGCGACGCTTTTATATGATGTTGTTCATTCACTTAAACATCAAGGATTTGATAAACTTGTAATTATTAATTCGCATGGCGGAAATGATTTTAAGCAGATGATAAGAGAAATACATTTAAAAATTCCGTCATTCTTTATCTGCGTAATTAATTTTTATAAGATGACCGACAACAATAAATTTTTTGACGAGCCGGGCGATCATGCAGGCGAATTAGAAACCAGTATAATGCTGGAAATTGCACCGCATCTTGTGCTTGCGTTAAATGAAGCCGGAGATGGAAAAGAAAAAAAATTTAAGCTCAATGGATTAAAAGAAGGTTGGGTTTCTGCGCAGCGTCAATGGACAAAAATATCGGAAGATACCGGCGTTGGGAATCCTAAAAAAGCTACAGCCAAAAAAGGCAAAAAATTTTTAGAGCATATTACAGAAAAGATAGCATCGTTTTTAATCGAGCTTGACAAAGCAGATATAAATGATTTGTATGAATAGGGGTAGAATAAAAAGCTTTCTGCTAATCAGCCTTTCTTCACCAACTCAATTATGCTGTTATAAATTTCCGGGTAAGGGATGTCATCTGCTTTAATTTTTTTGACAGTGGTTTTATTTAAAAGTTTTTCTTTCAATTCAATTATCAAAGCCTTCTCTAAAGCAAGAACTTTCTGCTGCAATTTTTTATAATTTTTATAATCATCGGTAGTTTTAAGTTTAACAACATTTTCTTTATTTAATATCTCTTCGGTGATTCTCTTAAAACCGGCAATCGGGTAGTGATACATTTTAATAGTTACTTTCTTAAATTCTTCGGCGTTTTCTATTTCTAATTTATTTTTTAAGACAAGCATTAACTGGTTTTGTGTGGAGCGGGGGCTAAGTTCCAAGTGTCCCGATATTCTGTGAAATGCAGATCTGGCAGAAGGATAGTGCGGGTCGCCCGTCATACCGATATAAAACCATTTTCTGTTTTCACTTTTTATTTCCAAAACATATATGGAAAACCCGGGGACAAGAAAAGAACCGGGGATTTCGAGAGTATTGTATAATTTATTTTTATTCATCTATAACAGTAAATTATTGCTTTATATTATAAAAAATTTTTCCGCGGCGGTTTATGTGCTCAATCAAATCTTCATTATCAATATTTCGGTAAAGCGTAGTTTCAATAATGTAAGGAAGAAGAAGCTCATCCAACTTAACAGAAATTTTATTTAAGATATTGTGGGTAATTTTTTCTCCCTTAAAAGCTAGATCAATATCGGAACCAGATTTGTAATTGCCCTTTGCGCGTGAACCGAATACAACAACTTCCTCCACTTCCGGGAAAAGCGAAAAGACTTTGCTTATTTTTTTTACATCTTCTTCCGGCAACCCAAATTCTGTTTTATCTATTGTTTTCATTCTCCTCTAGCGCTTGCAGCTTATCCCGCAGTTCCGTAAAAAGGGAGAAATAATTCTCTCTAATATTTTCAATAATTTCTTTGGCGGTTTCTTCATTATAACTGTGTGATGTATTATTTCTGTCAACAATCATTTGCATCCATAATTCTCCATCGCTAATTGTTCCCCTATTAAAGGCTATACGGAAAGCATCGCGAGGACCCTGGATGCCCGTTTCGCCTTGCTCTTCATAAAAGTTTTTAATTGTCTTCCACGCAAGTTCATAATTATATTCGAACGCTTTAATAAGCCCTTGCTCCTCCATCTGGTTAAGATCTACTTTATCAATAAATTCCGTAAGTCGTTGCACAGATTTTTTATAATTGCTAAGACGCTGCATCCATCTTATATCTTTATTTTCCATTAGTAACTTTCACTTAATATAAAATAGTTCTTTTGATTTTTTTTTAATAATGCCGTCCAACAGTTTACCTCATCCCCCCTTTTTTAATTGAACTTTTAGCGGACTAAACAGCTATACATAATTGCACTAATATTAATAGTTAAAAATTTTTATTTTAATATTAACTAACATATTGAGATAGAATCAAACAATAAATAAAAAAATTAGTTTTAATTTGTTACAGTTATTTAGATATAGTAGTTCTATTGTACTTACCTTCCTCTCTGAATCCGTTGTGAATGCGTTTATCTTATACTTATCTAATATTTATTTTTAACCGAACCTATGTAAAGATAAGGCGCTGACTTTTCTCTTCTTTCAAAATAATTTTTTATTATGAGATGAGCCAACGTCTCATCTCTACCATTGTAAAAACCTAATATAATTATAAGACGTTCAGCAGAACGTCTTTACAAAAAACAAATTATCTTTTCTTACAAATGAGTTTTTTAACTGTTCTTAAAATTTTAACTTTATTATTTGATCACGAGCATTTAACTTACTTTCATCAATTTTTAAAGAACCAAATGATATGAATGCCAATGATTTTAATGAAATTCCACTTGAAGGAATTATTGCTAAATGGTGGGAACCCATAGATAACGGTAAAATTTTGTGCACACTCTGTCCCCGCTATTGTAAGATAGGCGAAGGGCAGCCGGGCTTTTGTTACATTAGACAAAATCACTACGGCAAATTATATTCAATCGGTTACGGACGACCCACCGGGTTTGCAGTTGATCCCATTGAAAAAAAACCTTTAAATCATTTTTACCCAGGCTCAAATGTTTTAAGCTTTGGAACTGCCGGGTGCAATTTGGGATGCAAGTTTTGTCAGAACTGGTCAATAAGCAAAGCTAAGTTAGACGATGAAAATTCAGCGGCGGCATCGCCGGAAGAAGTTGTTAGACTTGCAAAAATGTATAACTCCCCTTCTATCGCTTTTACTTATAACGACCCTACAATTTTCGGCGAGTATGTAATTGATATTTCAAAAATTGCCCGCGCCGAGGGCATCAATTCCGTTATGGTTACGGCGGGTTTTATTGATAAAAATGCGCGCAAAGATGTTTATAAATATATTGACGCAGCCAATGTAGATTTAAAAGGATTCACTGAAAGATTTTATTACAAGGTTACTTCATCTTCTCTTAAAGATGTTTTGAATACTCTTGTTTGGCTGAAGAATGAAACGAATGTGTGGTTTGAAATTACAACGCTTCTTATCCCCGATGAAAATGATTCACCCGATGAAATTAAAAGAGAGTGCGATTGGATTTTAAGAAATTTAGGTGAAGACATTCCGCTGCACTTCACAGCTTTTCACCCTGATTTTAAAATGACAGATAAAACTAAAACCCCCCCCTCGACTTTGCTGCAAGCACGCGAGATAGCTATTAGCGCCGGTATAAATTTTTGCTATGTAGGCAATGTTCACCATCTTGAAGGACAAACTACTTATTGCCCTAACTGCGCAACAAAACTAATTGAACGAGATTGGCATTCCGTGCGCGCTAACAAAATAAAAATCGGCTGCTGCTATAAATGCGGTAAAAAAATCCCCGGCGTTTTTAATTATTAAAATTAAACTTGCCTAATTATTTAAAGCATAGTTATATTTTCTTTAGAATATAATTAACTTGGAAACGCCAATTTATTTTTTTCACAAGTCAAAACACGATTATGAAATTATTTATTTCAACACTAACGCTAATGCTTTTAATTAATAATATTAATATTGCGCAGAATAAAAAACTCCCCATCATTCCCGCTCCTCAAAATATTTCTTTTGAAGATGGAAGCTATCAATTTACTGACGGCGCAACTATTTCAATAGCTCCAAACGCTGATGAAGAACTACGTATTTCAGCCAAAGAAATTCAATCCTCTTTAAAAAATTATTTAAAACTTTCTTCATCAATTGCGGATGTTAGCAGCGACAATATAATTTTAGAAGTGAATAAAAATTTAG
Source organism: uncultured Bacteroidota bacterium (assembly GCA_963782985.1). Taxonomy (GTDB): domain Bacteria; phylum Bacteroidota; class Ignavibacteria; order Ignavibacteriales; family Ignavibacteriaceae; genus CAVSWT01. The sequence continues at coordinate 154,193 of CAWALU010000006.1, read as the reverse complement.
ATAGCTCTATTCCTCTCGATAATGATGAAGCGTATGAACTTCATATTTCAAACGACAAAATAATTATAAAAGGGAAAACCGCCAGAGCAGTTTATTACGGAACGAAGAGCTTAATTCAGTTGATTGAAAAAGCTGTTGATAATAAAATTCCATCAGTAAATATTTTGGATTGGCCCGATATAAAAGTAAGAGGAATTTCTGATGACATCAGCCGAGGACAAGTTTCAACTCTTCAAAATTTCAAAAAAATTATTGAACATATTTCACGCTATAAGATGAACACTTATATGCCTTATCTAGAAGATATGCTTCAGCTTGACGCTTATCCTTCCATCGGCAAAAACCGAGGAAGATTAACAAAGGATGAAATTAAAGAATTAGTCACTTATGCTAAAAATCATTTTGTTGAAGTTGTACCCATCTTTCAAACGCTTGGTCATTACGAAAATATTCTTGCGCAGGATGAGTTTTTGAAATACGCTGAATTTCCCGGCGCCGCTTCTCTAAACGTTTCCAATGATTCTACATATATTTTTTTGGAGAGTATGCTTAAAGAAGTTTTTGAATTATTCCCGTCAAAATATTTTCACATGGGCGCAGACGAAAGTTATGATGTGGGATTAGGCGCCAGCAAATATTTAGTTGATGAATCGGACATTGCCGCAGTTCATGCAAATCATTATAAAAAAGTTTATAACATTTGTAAGAAGTACGGCAAAACAGTTTTAATGTACGGCGATATAATTTTAGATCACCCTGAAATTCTTACTCAAATTCCAAAAGATATTATTATTGTAGATTGGCATTACGGCGTTACCTTTAATTATAAATCAACAAAAAAATTTAATGACGAGGGATTTAAATATTATGTTTCGCCTTCTTCTTGGAATTTTGCAACTCCCTTTCCAACCAATGTTAATGCGCTTCCCAACATAAAATATATTATTAAATCGGGCTTGGATAATAATACTTCAGGAATGATTAATTCAAATTGGGGAGATTACGGTTCTGAAACTTTTAAAGAATTTATTTTGTTTGATTATGCCTGGTCTGCGCAGTGCGCCTGGAATTATAATTCGAGCGATGTTTCAGTTTTTTCTGATAATTATTTTTATGATTTCTTTGGCGTTGATGATTATGGCTTTTCAAATATTTATAAAATATTAAGCGAGCCTTTAAATCAAATGGCCTGGCATGAAGTGTGGCGGCATCCGCTGTTAAATTTCAGAAAGTCTGCCTGGTGGCAGTCGCCCGTTTCCCAAGCCGCAAAGCTGAATTGGCTTAATTGGTCCATGCCGGATGTAAGCAAGCAAATAAACTCGCTTGAAAGTAAAGCGATAAAAAATAAAGATCACTTCGAGCTGCTGAAATTTATTGTAAAGTTGAATAATTGGTACGCATTAAAAATTGAAACACAAGAGAAACTGCACGACAGCCTTTTTGTAAATAATAATAGAGATGTTTTGACAAATTTAATTGATGAAAATGTTGGCGCAATAAAAACATTAAAAGATGAATTTAAAAATCTTTGGCTGCAATATTATAAAAAAGATAATTTGAATATGATTGAAGATAAGTTTGATAGATTGACTTCTTACTTCACAGAAACAAAAGAAATGTTAAATAAAAATATTACAAACCTTCCATCGCCGCTTATTGAAAGCAAATGGATTTATCTTCAAAATGATGATTCAAGTTTTTCAAAAATAGCAGACTTCAAAACTGAATTTGAATTAAATGGAAAGCCGCAAGAAGCTTATCTTCAACTAATGGCAGACACATACGCTAAGCTTTATATCAATAATGAATATGTCGATCAAGTTTATGCCCGCCGCTCTCTTTCACTTTCCGTTGATTACAAGCGCGTCAAATTTTTAGATATTGAAAAGTATTTGAAAACCGGGAAAAATATTATTACCGTTCATTGCGAAAATTATAATAGAAACGGAAGCGCGGGAATAAATATAACTTCCCAAATTATTTCAGGCGGCGATACTTTAAACGTACAAACATCTGCTGACGGAAGCTGGCAAGCTAAATCTGAAAATACTCAATGGCAAAACGTGAAAGAAAAAAAATATATTTATGATGTAATCGCTCCTAATTTTTCAACTAAAAGAACAAGCTGGTTTGAATATTAATTTTAAAAAATTTCATTAAGATTAAAGCAGGAGAATAATGAATTCACTTAAGAATAAAATTGTTTTTATAACGGGCGCATCTTCAGGCATTGGAAAAGCATGCGCTGAAGTTTTTGCATCAGAAAAAGCCAACTTAATTTTATGCGCAAGAAGAATTGAAAAGTTAAATGAGTTATCGATTAAATTAAGAAATAAATACAAAGTAAAAATTAAATGTTTGCAGGTTGACGTAAGAAATCTTACGGAAGTTAAAGAGCAAATTTCTTCATTAGAAAGGGAATGGAGAAACATAGATATTCTTATTAATAACGCCGGTTTGGCTAAAGGGTTTTCAAAATTATATGAAGGCAGTATTGAAGAGTGGGAAGAAATGATTGATACAAATTTAAAAGGCCTGCTTTTTGTAACCCGACAAATATTGCCTGTAATGGTAAAAAGAAAAAAGGGTCATGTAATTAATATTGGCTCAACAGCGGGGCACGAAGTTTATCCGTACGGAAATGTATATTGTGCGACCAAGTTTGCGGTTAATGCTTTAACACAATCAATACGGGTTGATGTGCTTGATAAAAATATTAGAGTAAGCAGCGTTGATCCCGGAATGGTTAAAACTGAATTTAGCGAAGTAAGATTTTCTGGCGATAAAGGTCGAGCTAAAAATGTTTATTCGGGCTTAACTCCGCTTTCTGCAAATGATGTAGCGGAAACAATTTTATTTTGCGCCAGCAGACCATCGCATGTAAATATAAATGAAGTTATAATTACTCCCGCCGCTCAAGCGTCTTCCACACAAGTTTTTCGTAAAACAAAAAAATAGCCGGCAAAAAAACCGGCTATTTTTTCAGATATAATTTTTAGCTTAAACAAACAAACTGATATCTCCCGCGCCTTCTCTAATCACCAAGGGTTTTTCATCGCTTAAATCAACAACGCTCGAAGGCTGTCCGTTTAAATTTCCCGAGGCTAACATTAAATCTACTTGATTATTAAATTCATTTTTTATCTGTGCGGGATCAAAAACAATCTCGCCATTTTTATCCGTGGCGCTGGTGCTAATAATAGGATTGCCGAGTTCTTCAACTAACTTTAAAGTTACCGCATGATTGGGAACCCGAATTCCCACAGTTTTTCTTTTACTCCATAAAGTTTTAGGGACAAGCTTTGCCGCGGGTAAAATAAAAGTGTAAGGTCCCGGCAAAAGATGCTTCATTGTACGGTAAGCATAATCAGATACTTTAGCGTATTTTGCAATATCTTTTAAATCGCTGCAAACAAAACTAAACAATTTCGAATCGCTGTTATTTTTAATTTTAAAAATTCTGTCTAACGCTTCTTTATTAAAAATATCACACCCGATTCCATAAACTGTATCCGTAGGATAAATTATAACTCCCCCCTTTTTAAGAATCTCAACCGCTTTATTAATAAAGCGAAGCTGAGGCGTTTGTGAATGAAGTTCGTAGTACTCCATTGCTTAACTCCTTTCAGTAGAGTTGTATTTTTTAATGAATTTGATTAGTTGTTCTCGGAAAGAATGAATTGAGATTACTCCTTAAATTTATAGCAGTGAATAAATTAAGCTTGCGGATACAAGATATAAATCAATGTTAGATTGTCAATGGTGAATTAACAAAAGTTAGAAGTCTTCAAAGTAAATCACATAAAAATTTTTATATTTTGTTTCCCACTTTCACTATTAATTTATTATATTAGTCGTTCATTATTAATTAAGGTTTTACGGTAAGGAGACTTTATGTCAAGAAAATGTCAGGTTACGGGCATAGGCCCTATTACAGGAAATAATGTTTCTCATGCGCACAACAGGAGCAAAAGAAGGTTTTTGCCTAATCTTCAGAAAAAAAGAGTTTGGGTTCAGGAGTTGAACAGATTTATTACATTAAAGTTATCTGCTCAAGCCATTAAAAATATTGCCAAAAACGGTACATCCCAGGTTGCAAAATTGGTAACCACAAAGCAAATTAAAGTTCGTTAATATCTTCCGCATAGTTTAAAACAAAAAAGGAAAGCGGCAGCTTTCCTTTTTTTATTTTGATTAGAAATATCTATTACTCTCTAACAACCCAAACTTTTATTTTTGCACTTACGCTAGAGTGCAGCTTTATATTGATTTCATAAATACCGAGAGATTTAATTGGCTCTTCAATTTCAATCTTTCTTCTGTCAATATCATAACCTTTTTCTTTTAAAGCTTCTGCGATCATTTGAGAAGTAACCGTTCCAAATATTTTATCCTCTTCGCCAACTTGCACTGGAATAGTAACTGATACTTTTTCAAGTTCGTTAGACAAAGCTTCAGCGGAAGTTAATTCCTGCTGTTGTTTCTTAGCAAGATTTTTTTTCTCTTCCTCTAAAGATCGAACGTTGCCGGCTAAAGCAGCGTAAGCAATTTTACGCGGGAATAGAAAATTTCTTGCGTAACCGCTTTTAACGTCAACTACGTCTCCAATATTTCCAAGGTTTTCAAAATTCTGTCTTAATATTACTTTCATTCTTTCCTCTAAATAACTGTTTATTTTACTGTATCGGATACATAAGGCAGCAAAGCCATGTGTCTTGCTCTTTTAATAGCCAGAGATAATTCTCTCTGATATTTGGAAGCAGTGCCTGTAATGCGTTTAGGAATTATTTTACCTTGCTCGGTAGTGTATCTTTGCAGAAGTTTAACGTCTTTAAAATCAATGTACTTAACATTGTTTTGAGTAAACCTGCATACTTTTTTAGTCCTAATTTCTTTTTTCATTCTTCACCTAAATTACTTTATTAAATCTGATTCTTCACTTGATAAAAATTTATCGAAAGAATCTTCAGAGAAATCTACATTGTCATCTTCAGAAATATTATTATGATTTTCTTCTGATTCGTTTGTTCTATTAATTCTATTTAAAAATTGAATTCTTCTCGCTTTAATTTCTACTATGCTTCTATTTTGTCCATCTTCCGATTTCCAGCTTCTGCTTTGAAGTTCGCCGTCCACCAAAACTGCGGACCCTTTTCTAAGCCTGTCCCGGCAGCTTTCTGCCAGCTTATTCCATGCAACAATACCAACGTAACATACATCTTCCTGCCATTGGTTTGAGCTGTCTTTATATTTTCGGTTAGACGCAATTGAAAAATTAACTACCGGCGTGCTATTTGTGGTTTGACGAAAAATTGGGTCTTTGGTCAGGTTACCGGCAACAATAACGTAGTTAATTTCGGGCATTTTCAAATCAGCCATGGTATTTCCTCCATCATTAATCTAAAATTGTTAATTAATCACTTTACTTATGCTTCTTCCTCTGTTTTTTCTTTTTCAAGTTTTGCACCAGAATTGTCTGGCTTTTCTGAAGAAGAATCAAAATCAATATTTGAGCTTTTTGCTTTTTCAAGATATTCAACCGCTTCTTTTTCAAGCTTGATAGTTAAATATCTTAAAACTTGATCGTCGAGATTATAAGCTCTTTCCAATTTTGAAACAATAGTTGAGGGGGCGTTAAACCGGTAGACAGCATAGTAGCCAATTTTACTTTTATTTACCATGTAGGCTAATCTTTTTCTTCCCCATTTATCAATGTCCCTAATTTCTCCACCATTATTTACAATTGTATCTTTTATGCGAGACACAAGATTTTCAATTTGTTCGTCGTCTAAAGCAGCATTTATAAGAACGGTACTTTCATAAACATTTGTTTTCATGCAGATTTTTTTAACTCCTTTGGATTTAAAGCCCTCATATTTATTTAGAGAGCAGGGGTTTATATTTTTTTTATTTTAAAAACGTTCAAATTTATTTAATTAATGGTGCAATTACAAGAGCAACCACAGCCATTAATTTTAATAAAATGTTTAGCGAAGGACCGGACGTATCTTTAAATGGATCGCCAACAGTATCGCCGACAACTGCGGCTTTATGCGGATCTGATCCTTTAAAATACTTTTGTCCGTTAATTTCAATTCCTTCTTCAAACATTTTTTTTGCGTTATCCCAGGAACCGCCAGCATTAGATTGAAAAATTGCCATCAACACTCCAACAACTGTAACTCCGGCAAGCAGTCCGCCAAGCATTTCAGGACCGCCAACAAAACCAATAAATACAGGAGCAAAAACCGCAAGCAATCCCGGTATAACCATTTCTCTTATAGCAGCGCGAGTAGAAATTTCAACGCACTTGCCATATTCAGCCGTGCCTTCAGCTTGATCAAATACAACTTTGTCTTCCACAGACCATTCCGACATTTCTTTATTTTGATTTTTTTTCATAACAGCAAGGGCGGCTTTTAAGGGGGGAATATTTTGAAATTGTCTTCTTACTTCTTCAATCATTGACATTGCCGCTCTTCCCACAGCCTTCATTGCCAGCGCAGAAAATAATAATGGGAGCATTCCCCCAATAAATAAACCAGCCATAACTATAGCTTTTGAAATATCGATTGATCTGATTTGAGCCGAAGTCATATAAGCTCCAAACAAAGCAAGCGCAGTAAGGGCCGCGGAGCCAATGGCAAAACCTTTCCCGATAGCCGCTGTTGTATTTCCAACCGCATCTAATTTATCAGTTCTTTGTCTAACTTCTTTTGGCAATTCTGACATTTCAGCAATACCGCCTGCGTTATCTGAAATTGGTCCGTAAGCATCCACCGCAAGTTGAATACCGGTGTTGGATAGCATTCCTACGGCTGCTATTGCTATTCCATATAAACCTCCGAAATAAAAAGCGGCGATTATAGAAATTGCAATTATTATTATTGGAATTGCAGTAGAAACCATTCCATTGCCTAGTCCCGCAATAATATTTGTGGCAGAACCTGTTAGAGATTGCCTAGCTATAGCAAGCACAGGTTTTTTGCCTGTACCTGTATAATATTCAGTAACAACTCCTATTAATACTCCGGCGATTAATCCTATAACAGTTGAGAAGAAAATTCCAAGGGACGTTATTGTGTAAGTAGTACCGTATAATGTATCTTCAAAAATCCAGCTTTTAGGAAGAACCCAATCTATAATAAAATAAAGAGCAACAACCATTAGTCCGGAAGAACCAAACTCGCCAATGTTAAGCGCTTTTTGGGGATCGCCGCCTTCTCTAACTTTAACAAAAAAAGTTCCAAGTATTGACATTAGAATTCCTACGCCCGCAATTATCAAAGGTAAAAAGACCGCGGACAATCCATTGAATTCATCAACAAAACCTTTATCACCCATAAAAGCCGCGCCCAAAACCATTGTCCCAATTATTGATCCGACGTAAGATTCAAATAAATCTGCGCCCATACCAGCAACGTCGCCTACGTTATCGCCAACGTTATCAGCAATAGTAGCGGGATTAAGAGGATGATCTTCAGGAATTCCGGCTTCAACTTTACCAACCAAGTCAGCGCCGACATCAGCGGCTTTGGTATAAATTCCGCCGCCCACGCGGGCAAATAATGCTATAGAAGATGCGCCAAAAGAAAAGCCTGTTAGAATTGTAATTACTCTTTGTAAATCCAACCTTGTATCAACGCCAAAGTAGCTGCTGTATAATAAAAATAAAGTTCCCAGACCTAAAACTCCTAATCCAACAACACCCATTCCCATAACCGAACCGCCTGCGAATGCAATTTCTAAAGCTTTACCGAGACTAGTACGGGCGGCGTTTGTTGTTCTAACATTTGCTTTGGTTGCCACTCTCATTCCAATAAATCCAGCAAGAGCAGAGCAAATAGCTCCGGTTAAAAATGATATAGCAACCATGGGGGAAGAATCTTTTGCATCGGCGGTTACGGCTAACAAAATAGCCACACAAACTACAAAAATACCTAAGACTCTATATTCGGCTTTTAAAAAAGCCATAGCTCCTTCAGCAATGTGTGAAGATATTTTTTTCATTTTGTCTGTGCCGGCGTCTTGCCTTGCTACCCATGCTGATTTCCAGAATGTATAAACCAGCGCCAAAAGACCAAATAGCGGGATGATGTAGAAGGTGATACTCATAAACTCTCCTAATTTATATCGTTGTGGTTAATATTATTCTCCTTAGGAATTTTATTAAGTCTGCTGTTTGCATTTAACATTTGCTTAACGCCTCCAATAATAAATTCTTCCGCAAGAGGCGATATTTTTTCAAATGTATTTTTAAGATGCTTTGTTTCTTCAGAATTAAAATCGGATAGAACATACTCAGGCATTTTACCTTTTTCAAAATTTTGACCGATACCAATTTTTATACGCGGGAAATTATCTGTGGAAAGATGATAGATAATTGAGGTCAAACCATTATGCCCGCCGTCTCCGCCGTTCTTTTTCACTTTAAATTCTGAAAAATTAAAGTTGATATCATCTGCAATAACAAGCAAATCTTCTTCGGAAATATTTTGTATTTCAATTATCTGCTTAGCGGCAATCCCGCTGTTATTTACAAAAGTAACCGGCTTCACCAATGAAAAATTTGAATTATTAATTTTTCCATTAGCAATAGCATAGTCGCCTTTTGAAAAGTGAAATGGGATTGAATATTTTGCAGCTAGAAAATCTAAAAACATGAAGCCAACATTATGCCTGTTAAACTGATATTTTGTTCCGGGATTACCAATTCCTAAAATAACTTTCACAAGGCAAATTATTCTTCGTCTTCCTCATCTTTGCCTTTGCCAATAACTTCAGGCTGGGCAGCTTCAGCTTCCCCTTCTTCGCCTTCAACTTTTTCTTTTTCTACTTTAGGATGAGTAACGGCTACGACAACAGAATCTTCAGAGGTTATAATTGTTATATTTTCAAAATTTAAATCGCTAACGTGAATAGCATCTCCCAACTTCAATTGCGTAATATTTATTTCAAGATGATTAGGAATATCTTTAGGCAAACATTCAATATTAAGTTTGTGCAACACCTGCTGAACAATACCGCCTTCTTTAACGCCCACCGCGCTGCCCAAAAATTGAATGGGAACTTCCAATTCAATTTTCTCGCCTTTTGTCAAACCATATAAATCAAAATGAACAACCTTATCGGTTATAGGATCAAATTGAATATCTTTTACAATACATTCGTGCTCGTCATGACCTTCAATTTCCAATGATATTAAATGAGTCTGAGAAGTGTAAACAAGGGGATTCAAAGCCTGCTCTTGCACTTCAAATGAAAACGGTTTAATGTTTCTGGAATAAAAAACTCCGGGAATTCTACCATTTTTTCTAAGCGAGTTACGAGATGATTTACTAAAATCTTCCCTTATGTTTGCTTTTAAAACAACTTTTTCCATTAAATATCTCCTGCTAAATTAACCTTTGTCCACATCAAACAATGAACTAATGGATTCATTATTAAATGTTCGTTGTATTGCTTCGGAAAAAATATCGGAAGCGGTAACAACGGAAATTTTATTATTTTTTAATTTGTCATCAATTGCTATCGTATCGGATACAAATAATTTTTCAAGGTCCGAATTATTTATCCGTTCAATAGCGGGTCCGGAGAGAAGAGGATGAGTAATAGCTCCGTATATAGTTTGCGCGCCTTTATCTTTTAAAGCTTTAATAGCGCTTACAAACGTGCCAGCAGTATCAATTAAATCATCAACAATAAGAACGTCTTTACCATCAACCTCGCCAATGATATTTACCACCTCCGCTAAATTTTGTTTTGGTCTTCGTTTGTCAATAACAACCAAACCGGCATTTAACCTTTTAGCGTAAGAACGAGCCATCTTAATTCCCCCGACGTCGGGCGAAACTACAACCAAATTTTCTTTAATCTCTTCCAGCACATTTATAAATATTGAAGAACCGTAAAGATGGTCAAACGGAATATCAAAAAAACCCTGAAGCTGCGCTGCATGCAAATCCATCGTCATAACTCTATCGGCGCCGGAAACGGTAATTAAATTAGCAACCAGCTTAGCCGTTATGGAAACGCGCGGCTGATCTTTTCTATCTTGCCGGGAATATCCAAAGTAAGGAATAACAACGGTGATTCTTTTTGCGGAAGCGCGTTTGGCTGCATCAACCATTATCAAAAGCTCTAAAAAATTTTCAGCGGGGGGATTAGTAGATTGAATTAAAAATACTTCCAAGCCGCGAATGTTCTCGCCGTACTTAACCCAAATTTCTCCATCGCTAAATCTTTTTACTTCCAAAGAACCTAACTGCACTCCAAGTTTATACGCAATTTTTTCTGCAAGCGCCATATTAGAGCTGCCTGAAAAAACTTTAAATTGATTTATTGCCATAAATTTTGGAGCTATTTTTTAAAAAATAGACGCTAAATATATACAAAACGTTTAGGTATGTCAATAAAATATTGAGGCTATAGTTGTGTGAAAATTTTGAATTTAGTCTCTTTTTCTTCTGAATAGAAAAAAAATAACTATTAAAAGCACCAATCCACTAAGCGCGTAAATCCAATAAGGCGTTTCTTTTAATTTGAATGGAATGAAAGTAACTGAAATTGTTTTACCGCCGCCAATTTCAGTTAATGTATAATCCCAAATTAAAGTTCTGCCTTCAACTTTGGGAGCGTTATGAGTTATTATTTCGCCCGAAAAAATATATCTGTAAGAAACATGAAAAGCGCTTCCATCAATGCCAAAGCCGGTTGCAATGGGGGGAATAAATTGTGAAAAAACTTTTTGCCCGGCAGCTCCGTCCTTTAGCGAAAACTCTGCTTCGGAAAATGCCTTTGCTTTATTTAAAGAATCAATATGAGTAAAAGATAATTCAATTAATGCATGAGTTGTGCTGTCCGTTGTGTCGGCAAAAACTTCAATATTATCAATAGAACTGAAAGGGGAAGTAAATTCATTTCGTATTGAGTCGGGATTAAAAATACCAATTTTATCAATTATCGAAATGCTTTCACTATCAGGGGAGCGCATCCAATAATTAATTTTCATTTTACCGGAGCCGTCCGGGTATAATTTAACTTCCTGGATATAATTTAAACATCCTTGAAATGCTAAAGCTAAAATGAAAATAACCGATATTTTTTTTATGATTTTATTTTTTTGATTGAAGGAATGTTAAGTTTAATTTTATTTTCATACTTCTTTATTTGGAAATAAACCTGGAAGAAAGTTATAGAAATTTTAGGTAATTTTCATTAAGTTTTTTAACCAAATTTTAATTTTGAAATATGAAATAATAATGGAGAAAATTAATGCCCACCTATGATTATAAATGCACTAATTGCAATAATACTTTTGAGCTGTTTCAGAAGATGAGCGATGAACCAATTAAAGAATGCCCGAAGTGCAACGGAAAAGTTGTGAGATTAATTGGCGCCGGCGCGGGTCCTATTTTTAAAGGAAGCGGATTTTATCAAACGGATTATAAAAACAAAGGAACGAAAGATTCTTCATCGCCCAAAAAAGAAACTGCATCTCCCGTAAAAACAGAAACTAAAAAAAACGATACAAAGTCAACTTCAAAATAATTATATAAAAAAACCCGTAAGCATAATTACGGGTTTTCTATTTTAAATTTTTCTTTATCAGATTAAAAATCTGCGCCGAGCGATAAATAAAATTTTGGTTTTGTAAAATGATCAACATTATAAGCCCAGGCAACGTCAAACTTCAGCAAAAAGTAAAGGAAGAACATACGCGCTCCCACGCCTGTTCCCATTAACAAATCCTGCGACACAACATTTCCGTTTTCATTTCTACCAAAAAATTTTAAATCTTTTGTATTATTCCATGCCGAACCCGCGTCAATGAATGCCACGCCAAGTATATTGCTGAACAACAAAGGCAGCGCGCCGGTAACGAGATAACGTATTAATGGGAACCTTAATTCTAAATTCATAAGGGCATATTTAGTTCCAATTTGGTCGGCATAATCATAGCCTCTTAACGGCAGAGCCGCCGTTAAGAAAGCAAAATCAGAAACTGATTCTATAGGAACGTCTCGGGTAGCAAAAGTTCTGTTAATCCAATTTTCAGTTCCGCCGATAAAAAATCTTTGCGGATTGTTTCCGCCCGAAGCTCCGCCTGAAAGCCTAAACGCAAATGAATAATCGCTCCAAAAAAGAAAATATTTTCGGTAGTCGCCTGTAAAAGACAAAAAGTTTAGTTTTTTATTTCCGATACCGGGATTGCCAAAAACATCAAAACGATATCTGGTTCCATCAACGGGAGCGGTCGGTCCCCAAAGTACATTATCATGAACAAAGCTAACGCCCGGAATAACGAAGTTTGCTTTTTCTGAAGGAACCTCTCCGTTATTTAAATTTTCTTTGGAAACATTTAGCCAGCTCAATCCTAAATCTAAACGGTAAAAACGATTTAATGGATAACTCATTGAAAAGACCGCGCCATAATTTCTAAATCTATAAAGATCATCATCCAATCCATTAAATAAATAGACAAAGCGCGCAGTGTGAAAAGCTTCAATTCCATAATTAATTCTTTTGGGCAGATAATAATATGCTAATCCGTAATCGCTGTTTTTTAAATCTATTTGGAGACTGGTTAAACCAATTAATTTATGATTTCCCAAAACATCGCTAAAAGAAATTACTGTAGTTCCGAGCAAACCATAAAGAGAACTATACCCGGCATTGGCGTAAATTATATCGGGTGAAAAAGTAATTTTGTAACGATTGACTTTATAATTTCCTTTTTTATCAAGATTATCATTTAAAGCAAAAGCTGAATCCGCTTTGTTTGAAGTGTCTTGAGCGGCATAAAAGTTATTTCCAAAAACATAATTATTAAAATCAATTTTAACCGAATCGCCGTAAGCATTGGAAGTATCTACAACCGCGCCTGTATAAAAATTAATTCCTTCATTATTTTTTTCTAATTCATTTTCATTTATTGTTTCTTCAGTCGCAGTGGTTTCAGTTTTATTTTGATTTAAAAGCTGCGACATATAAATAGTCGGCTCCAATTTTTTTAAATCTGTTTTGGGTTCGTAGGGATTAGTAATTAAAAAAATATTAAACGCCGATTGAAACAGAGTGCTGAACGTGAGCTTCATACCATCTTTTGAGGTTGATATTTGATACAAACCATTTAAAGAATTTGTAATAGGAATTGGGGTATTATCATTTATGCTTTTAACGGAATCATTTTCGGTTAACGCAATTTTTTGTTTGTAAATATTATTTATACCGTTCATATCTGAGATGTACAAAATTTCATTTCCATCGGCGCTTACTACAGGATTTATTTCATTGCTGTTCTCAAGGTCTGTAATACGGTTTATTTTTTTTGAATCAATCTTAACTGAATAAACATCGCTTTGATGATAATCGTGATGATAAATTTTAAAGCTGTCGGCAAGCGCAACGCTGGAAAGAATATCAGTTCTATCTGAAGAGAAATAAATTGTTTTTCCGTCTCTTGACCATGAAGGATCGTTATCCGTAAAAATATCATCCGTTAAATTTTTTGTTTCATTGGTCTGCAAATCAATTAAATAAATATCAGATTGTTTTGCGGTGTGCCCAACGAATGCAATATAATTTCCGTCAGGCGACCAATTAACGCTTTTAATTCCTTCCAACCTTACAGGCAAAGCTTCTTTATCTTCCGATTCAACATCAATAATATAAATTACATCGTAGCCGTTGCTCTTTGCGGAAAGAGCAATCTTTTTTCCGTCGGGGGACCAGGTTAAACCGGGAGTAATAATATTTAATTCTTCAAAATCAGAAGTTCTATTTCCTTCCACTATTTTTTTTATAATCTTACCGTCAATTGCATCCATTAAAAAAACATCAAAATAATAATTACGATTTGATATAAAAGCTATCTTGTCGCCTTGCGGAGAAATAGCCGGACTGGTATTATAAAATCCGCCGTCTTCTTTATTGTCGGTTAATCGTTTTGCAAATTCATCGGGATCTTTTCTATCGGCGATGTCGGGCCAGTAACGCTGCTTAATGTCTTTTTTCCATCGCTCATTTAATTCCTTTAAATCTAAACCGATGGATGATTTTAAACCGTCGTTCACATTTCCGGCGCCTTTAACTTTATTAATTAATTCGCCGATTTTTTCTTTGCCGTACTTTTTAGCTATATAATAAAAAACCGCCTGCCCTCCGCGGTAAGCAAAATACCCGCCCAAATTTTGTATGTCGGGTAAATACTCATTTATAGCCGCATCGCGAATAAACATATCCTCGTCAATATTCCAACCCAGAGCTTGATACTCAGCCATACCTTCATTAAACCAAAGCGGAAGATCAACTGAAATATTATTTGAAATTATATTTTGTATTGAACCGCCGTAAAACATATCGTTCATTACTGCGTGTGTAAGTTCGTGATGAATTAAATGCCTCAACATTTTATACGAACCCATAAATTGAATTACCACGCGGTTTTTAAAAAGCTCAGTAAATCCTTCAATGCCTTCGCTTAAATATGAATCGGTAACATTGGTTTCCTGAAAATCATTTGTGGAATTATAAATGATTACAGAAATTCTATTATTAATTTTATAATGAAAACTATTTTGGATTGATTCCAAAGACTGCTCGGCAACCTTTGAGGTAAACTCCGCAAGGTTGGAACCTTCTTGTGTGAAGTAAATATCAAAATGATCCGACTGAATGTAATACCATGTAAAATCTTTATACTGAACTTTATTTTTTCCAAACTGTCCAAATGTAATTGAGCAGGCAAAAAATAAAATTGTAAAAAAATGAATTAGAAATATTTTAGTTTTCATAATCGGACTCCATTATTCCGGTATAATAAAATCAAGTTCAGACTTTTCAACATCAACCCTAATTAATTTTACCTGAACTTTATCTCCAAGCCTAAATTGTTTTTTAGATTTCCTTCCAATTAAAGCATATTTTTTTTCATCGTAAACATAAAAATCTCCCTCCAAATCTCGCAGCCTAATTAATCCTTCGGCTAATATTTCAGTTATCTTAACGAACATTCCAAAATGTGTAATGCCTGAAATGATAGCGTGAAATTCTTCTCCCACATGTTCCTGCAAATATTCGATTTGTTTTCTTTTAACAGAAAGCCGCTCCGCATCAACTGCATTTCTTTCTGTTTCCGAGATGTGCTTACTTATTTCTTCGAGCGCGCTTACAGTATAACGAGTTTGATTATTATTTTCAATATAGTTTAATAGTAACCTATGAACCATTAAATCTGCGTAGCGGCGTATGGGCGAAGTGAAGTGGGAATAATATTTAAACCCTAATCCGTAATGCCCAATGTTTTGCGCTGAATAAATTGCCTTTGCCATAGAACGAATTGCAAGTTCGTTAATTAAGGTTTCTTCCTCTGTCCCCTTTACCTGCTGCATTAAAAGATGGAATTGATTTGAGCGCGACTTTGAATTGGGATCAAATGAATAGCCCAAAGATTTTACAAATTTTGAAAATTCATAAATTTTTTCCGGATCCGGCAAATCATGAATTCTATACACAAAAGGTTTAACCGGTCCCGTTTTAGGCAAAGCTATATGCTGAGCTACAATTCTATTTGCCAGCAGCATAAATTCTTCTACCAGCATATTGCTTTCTTTTATTTCTTTCTTCTTAATGGCTACTGGAGTTCCGTCTTTATCGAGTTCAAATTTTATTTCAGGAGTTGAAAATTCAATGCTGCCTTCGCGCAATCTTTTTTTCCTAAGAGTCTGCGACAGACTGTGAAGCAAAAGCACATCGTCTTTAACATCGCCCTTTTTAGTTTCAATAATTTCTTGAACTTCTTCATAAGTAAAACGGCGCTTACTTTTTATTACGGATTTTTTAATTGAATAGTTTTCAACTTTACCGCGTTTAGTTAATTCCACAATAACTGAATAAGTTAGTCTATCTTCATGGGGAACCAGCGAACAAATATTATTTGATAATTTTTCAGGCAGCATGGGAATAACTTTACCAACAAGATAAACGCTATTGCCGCGCTTTAATGCTTCTTTGTCCAATATCGAATTTTCATTTACATAATGAGAAACATCGGCAATGTGAATACCCACGGAATAATTTTCATTTTTTAAAACCTCAACTGAAAGAGCGTCGTCAAAATCTTTTGCATCGTAGGGATCAATTGTTATTACATTTTTATTTCTGTAATCAAGTCTCTTTTTTAATTCATCTTTTTCATCGTCTAATGTTTTGCTTTCGGCTTCGTCTAAAACATTATCAGGAAATTGATAAGGAATATTAAACTCGCGCGCAATAGAAACTAACTCCGCGTCAAGGCTTCCTGCTTTGCCAATAACTTCAATAACTTTTCCTTCCGGATTAAGCATAGAAGTATCCCACTCGAAATCGGCAACCACAACTTTGTCGCCTTCTTTTGCGCCGTTCAATTTTGATTTCTCAATATAAACATCGCGGTGAATTTCAGGTTCATCGGGCTTAACAAAATAAAACGATTTTGTTTTATGAATTGTCCCAACAATTTCGTCGCGCTTGCGTTTAACAATATCTATAATTTGCCCTTCAAGATTTTTCCCTTTTTGATGAGCAAATAAAACCACTTCAACAATATCGCCGCTGAAAGCTGTGCTTAAATTTCGCGCGGCAATAAATATATCGCCTGTGTCTTTTTTTTCTGGAACAACAAAACCGAAGCCGCCCCTATTTATTATAAGCTCTCCTGTAATTCTGCCGGATTGGGGAACGAAATTTAATTTATATTTCTTCCCGGTTCTAATTAAAAATTCATCTTCGCATAATTTGTGAAGCATGGCTTTCATCGATTCATATTCATATTCTTCTTCGATCTCTAATCGGGAAGCAATTTCTTTAGTTTTGAAAGAACGACCGGCATTCATTTTAAAGAATGCAATTATTTTTTTCTTCAAGTGTTTCCTTAATTTGTGTTTTGTTTTTTTGCGGTGTTAAAATTCGAAAATATATTTTAAACCCATTTCATTTATCATTTCAGTTGTGTTGCTTTGCTGTTCAGTAATGCTTTGTTTTCTCTCAAGCCGTATTAAAAAACTTCTTGAAAAAGGATAAACGATCTGAACATTCGCCTGCCCTACATCCTGAATATTATTTGTAGTGCTGCCGATTGTATATTTAAATTTACCCGCTTGCCCGCTTAAAGCAAATTTAGTTACGCCGTTTGTCTGCCGCACTTCCACGCTTTTAACATAATCGCCAAACTGACGATTTAAAAATCCCCCTAATATAGAACCGGAAAGAGAAGCCGCATATTCAGCGGTAACATTTCCATTGCCGCCGCCGCTTCCAATTTCATCCGCTTTAAATTTACCCGCAATTAAAAACAGCAGCGCATCGGAAGCGTCTTTAGATTGATCTTTTTGATTGTTGGCAATATTTTCCGCGCCCACGTAAACCGCTATATTATCTTTTTCTTGAAGAAGCGCTTTATCCAGCTCGTTTAAAAAACCTCTTATTTTTATTCTAACCTCAACCGGCGTTTCAGATGTATTTGATGTTTGGTTTGAAACTGAACTGCCCGATGCATTTGTGCTTGTTGATGTTGACTGCCCCGAATAATATCCTTCGTAGGTTGCAACAATATCTAAAAATGGATTTGATAATTCACTTTCAAATTTGATAGTTCCGGTGGCGGATAAAGTTTTAATAAATTCTAAAGTGGAACCTTCCAGTAATTTCAATTCGCCCTGAGCGTTAGTTTTGCTTCCAACTTTTTCATAAAGAAAATTGCCCGACAAAATTGCAGTTAAATTTTGGTTTACTTCTTTTGACAAAACAAAAATAATAGTTGCTTCATTTTCCAGCTTTACATCTATGCTGTAATTAAATGAGCCCGGCTGCGCGGGTCCGACCCCTTTACTCTCGCTTCTTTTTTTCGACATTTCAACTAATGTTTCAAAATCTACTTCTTTATTTAAAGTATCATCGGGATTATTAATAAACTGATAAATAAATTTTGAAGATGAACTTGAATAAGCTGTCTTCGCAGGGGAGAAAGTCAGCTTTGCATATTTAATTGTAACTGGAGCTTGAAGCAATTTCCCTTTATCATTTAAAGTAAATTTCACCGAACCATTTGTCGCAATAACTAAATCACCATACACAGAAGGGCTTGCCGCTTTAGAAGCTTCGCTTAGCGCTTTCAACTCTCCGTTCATTTCAACGTTTAATGATTTCAATTTGAAGTCTTCCAATACCGCCCCGCCGCTGGCATTCATTCTTCCGCCTCTTTCAGTTCCCTTAACATTTTCAATCATAAAATTATTTAACGTTAAATTTTGCTGATCAATTTTTAAATGAAGTTCGGTGTTGAATTCCATATTGTTTGCTTCGGCAATAAATCCGGCGTTAGTTAAATTAAGCTCGCCGGTTTGATCAATTTTATCGAAGGTTCCGCTTAAAGAAATATTGGCGTCTAATATTCCTCTTAAATGATTTACGAAAGGCAAAACATCGCCAAAAGTTCCAAGGTTAAAATTTTTAGCGTTCACATCAAGCTTTAACGGTTTTGATTTTAACATTCTTTCATCAACAGAAGTAAAGCTTAAATCAACTGGCAAGTTTCCTTCAATGGACATTGCGATTGAATCCGTATTTGCGCTCTTGTTTGCAAGCGCCGGAAATGGATTAATAAATTTAATGTCAGCCGCAAGGTTTTGGTTTTTATAATTTAGATTTCCTCTCACTAAACCAAAATTTGTATTCTTATATAATATGCTGTCAATCTCCAATTTCATATCAATTAAAGGAGAATCAAAGCCGCCGGCGATGTTTGTAATTAGATTAATTTTAGCATCCAAACCATTTTCCTGATTTACATCTAAAAGTTTGGCGCTTATGTTTCTTCCGCTTAAATGATTCAATACAATTTTTAAATCTTGATTTCCGCCGCGGTTCAATGAGCCTTTTATAGAAAGTTCCCCGGCGTTACTTGCAAGATTAAAATTATTAAAAACTATTTTATCCTGAGAATAATCAATACTAATTTTATCTTTATTAACTAATTCATATTGATTGTACATTACGCCAAGGCTGTCCAAATTTAGAATTAAATTACTTGCGCTTAGGTCTATAGCGCCCTGCAACCCGGCTTTTAAATAATCTTCCAGCTTTGTAGAAAATTTTAAATCAGCTAAACTATTTTTTAAATTCAAATCAACATTCAAATCATAAATATCGCTCCCCATAAAAATTCTATCAGTTTTTAATTTTAGCGCGGCGGTAACGTCATCTAAAGACTGCGCTGTAAAATTATTCTCAACATTGAAATCCAAATTTAAATTTGAAAAGAAGAAAACATTATCCGCGCCCCAATATTTTAAATACTTCATTTGAGTATTTAACTGCATCGAAAGATTGCCGTTATTGTTTTTAATTTCACCGCTAATATATCCGTCAACTTCAAGCTGATTGTTGCCAAGCAAAAGTGAAAGAAGAGTAAAATCTTTAAACTCAATATTATACTTCATTGATAAAGACGAATCGATAACTATTTCTTCCGGTTGATTGTATGCTGCGGAAGGAAAATTCATTTTATTAATTTTGGTTAATGCCGCTTTATCGCTATTAAAAAGCTGATCGGTTTTTTGTTTTATTAATTCTGAAAGCAGCGATGATTCTCTGCCAAAAATTGCAACCGCATTCTTTAAAGAGAAATCACCCTGTAGGGTTATGTCGGCGAGATCTGAAATAAAATTAATAATATGATTTCCATCGTCCTTCCTTCGTAAATCAACAATTGCTCTTGTGCTGTCGGGAATATTTTTCCCGTTTATTTTTGATTTAGACAAAGTAAGAGTTAAAAATAAATTCATTAAATCCGGATCAAAATTTTCACCTTCGGCGCTAACTTCAAAATTTAAATCGCTGGATAAAGTTGTGTCGCCGGTAAACTCTTGAATATTAATATTTTCCGCAAAGCCGTCGAATTTGTAAGACGGATTATTTTCATTGGTAAAATTAAGATTTCCCTTTAGCGAAAGATTAGCGCTGTCCTTATCAACTTTTACGTTGTAATTAATAATTTTTTGATCTGCTTTCAAATTAAGGTTTAGCGCAGAAATTTTATTGCCGGCAACGGAAGAATTATTTGCTTTCAACTTTATTTCCGCATTGATATCCTTAGGCGCAACGCCCTTGCCTTTAGCGGCAATGTAGGTATTTAAATTTGATTGGATATCTAACACCGGCGCTAAGTTTAATTGATTTGTATTGATAACTAAATCGTAAGCCATTAATTGTCCGCTTAAATCCATACTGCCTTGCGCGCCTATTGACCCGTTATTTGTGGAAGCAAAAAAAGTGGTTTTAAATGTTAAAGGTTCGCCGCTGAAGAGAAGAGTATCAAATTTTACGACACCTAAATTTTCATAAACTGGCAGCCCGATGGAAGGTAATAGTTTATCAATGTCCGGCTCGTTTATAAATGAGTTTTTCAAATCTGCATTAATAAATAAATTTTCATCGCCGCCAATATTTTTAACCGAGCCATTCATTTCTAAATGCGTATTTAAATAATCAAGATTTAAATCTTCAATGTTTAAATTTTGTAGAGTTCCGCTCGCTTTAATATTTGCTTTAACTTTTCCTTTTAAAATTTCAGTTGAATTAATTATTGCGGAGAGATCGTCAAAAGCAAAATCATTCGCATTCATTTCAACGCTGATGGGGGCTGACCAAAGGCTGTCGCTTCCGCCGTCGTCAAAAAAATGATGTTTATTAATTTCCGCGTTTATTTTAAGATTAGTTTGATTTGTTTTTAAAGTTAAGCCGTCAACAGTAATTTTATTATTATCGACAAAAAAATCACCGGTCAAATCATTTAATTTAAAATCGCGAAGATTTGGTACAGCGTAAAACCTTTTTAAGGTAAGTTCAAAATTATTTTTATTTAAATTGGCGAAGGCGCTTAAAGAAAGATTAATATTTTTAACTATTAAATCATCCATATTTAAGCTTTGATAAATTTTATCGCTGTTTATATTTTCAAATGACTGCTTGGAAAAATTAACATTCTTAAAAGTTAAATCACTAACCTGTATTTTAAAGGGGAACTGAGACGAAGTTGTATCGGGATTTTCCGAAGGAGGAATTAGGCGTGAAATATTTAATACGCCGGCGCTGTCTTCTTTTAAAGAAATATCAGCGTTGGCAATTTCAAGTTTTCTTACAAAAATTTTTTTTATTAAAAGCTGCAAAGGACTCGTCCGTACTTCAATTTTTTGAGCATGTAAAAGAGTATCCTTTTTCATATTTATTACGGTGTTTCTTAATATCAATGAAGTGAAAATTGTTCCCTCAATTTTTTCAATATAGACGGTTCCGTTTAAGGCTTTATTCGCTTCGGTGATAGCTGTTTTACGCAAGAACTCCCTGAACATTGAAGTCTGGCTGACTCCAAATAAAATCAGAAATAAAATTAAAAAGCCGATACCGATATAAAGAAAAACGTTTACAATTTTTTGTAAAAGAGTTCTTTTTTTCTTTGGCTTTTTTTCTTTTTTCTTAGAAGTATTTTCAGGTTCTTTTTTTTCTTCGCTGCTCAATTTTTAACTGAAAAGTTTTAAAATTAAAATCTTAATAAATTATTATTGGGAAATAGAAAAGTTATATAAATTTTGAATTTGGATAAAAAATATTTCATCATTTTAATTCAGTAATAGATTAAATAAAATAATCTAAAAATCAAATGATGAAATTCCTATGAAAAGCTCCTGCAAAAATAAATTTAGAACCTACACGCTTAAGCTCAGTTCATCGGAGTTAAATTTAGCACAAACCCTATTTCTTTTTTAAATTTATTTTGTTTGATGATTTCATAGTAGAAATTGGGTTCGTCAACAAAACTTGTCCTATCAGAAGATTAGGAATTATACCTGTTTAATATGGTCTGAATAATTTTTGAAGTGGATTGATTATTTACAAATTCAATTGCTTTAACTTCGCCGCCGTTTTTAATAACTACATCGGCTCCCACAATTTTATCAAGAGACCAATCAGCCCCTTTTACTAAAACATCGGGAATAAGTTTCTCAATTATTTTTATCGGAGTGTCGTCGTCAAACAAAGTTACAAAATCAACTGCTTTTAAATTAGAAATTAAAAATGCTCTTTCAGTCTCATTCAAAATGGGACGCTTATCCCCTTTTATTTTTTTTACAGATTTATCGCTGTTTATTCCAACAATTAAAATATCGCCAAGGGCTTTTGCTTTATTTAAATAATCAACGTGACCGGAATGAAGTATATCAAAAACTCCATTTGTAAAAACAACTTTTTTATTTTGAGATTTTAAGTTTTCTCTAATTAAAAATAGCTCGTCTATATTTTTAGTAACGCTCATTTGCTTTCCGCAATTACAGTATCAAACAATTTATCTTTTTCGATGGGGACAATTCCTACTTCTTCGCAAACCAAACCGCCGGCGTAGTTAGCGAGGAATGAAGCCTCAATAATATCAGCCTTGGCAGCTAGCGCCATTGTTAATGTTGATATAACCGTATCGCCCGCGCCTGAAACATCCGCCACGCGGCGCGCTTTTGTGGGCATTCTTTTTTCCGGCTTCCCTTTTTCAAAAACTGCAATTCCGCTTTCGCCAAGGGTTAAAAGGATATTTTGGGCGTTAAGTTTTTCCAATAATTTATTTCCAGCCAAAGTAATATCTTCATCGCTTCTAATTTTCATTCCCAAAACATCTTCGGCTTCTTTTCTGTTTGGCTTAAACACAGTAACATTTTTATAATTAAAAAAGTTGTTGAATTTCGGATCCACGGTAACTAATACTTTTTTTGAATTTGCAAGCTCAATAGTTTTTTCGATAAGCCAGGGAGTAAGCGCTCCTTTATTATAGTCCTGTAAAATTATTCCATCCAGGCTATTAATATTCTTTTCCACAAAAGAAAAAATTTTTTTTTGGATATCTTTATTTAAATACTCTTTGCTTTCTTTATCAATTCTAACTACGTGTTGACTGTTAGCTATCACCCTTGTTTTTGCAGTCGTGGGACGCGATTCATCAACAATAATTCCCTCCGAAGGAATATTATTTTCATTAATTAAAGAGCGAAAAATTGTGCCGTCATTATCATAGCCGATAACGCCGATTGGCAAAGGCTTTCCGCCGAGCTTTAAAATATTAAGCGCGCAATTAGCCGCTCCGCCAAACCTGTAAAACTCATTATCAACTTCTACCACCGGCACAGGCGCTTCGGGTGAAATTCTTTTTACATCGCCGCGGAAATATGAATCGAGCATCATATCTCCTACGATTGCAATTCGCAATCCATTGAAATTATTTTTTATTTGATCAATTCTTTTACGGGAAAGCTTAATCATTTGCCGCCTTAATCTTCATTTTTTTTGATGATAAAGATAACGATAAAATTTGCTTTGAAAAAGATTTGAGAGGAGCGAATAAGTATTCTAATATGCTAAGAGATTAAGCTCATTTATTTTTAAAATGAAAACCCCAAACTTAATCCACCGTAAAGTATCGCTTTGTTAAGATTTGTATTGTATAAAGGCGTTAGGCTAACTCGGATTACCAAACCCCGAAATTGTTTTTGATGTCGAAGTCCGATTGTTAATCCCAGAAGTATCGCACCTTTATCTCCAAAGAATGAATCTTTTATTCCTTCACCAAAATAAATTAGTCCGCCGCCTAGTTCTAATTTATTATTTTCTTTCCCAACGTAATAGTTTAGCATTACTGGAACACTTATCCCAAAGGTTACAAGAGTTCCGAAGCCAACTCGAACGCCGACATTTTCTTTAAGAAACCTCTCATAATTTATTGAAGCGCCTAAACCGTTTCCGCCAACTTCGAAAAATATTACGTTTTCTGAGTAGCCGTTATTTTCATTAAAAGGTAACGCATATAAAATATGAGACGAAACAAATAATATGCTAACTATGAAAAGAATGGTCTTCATTTTAATTTCAATTCTTAAACGGGTTCACTCTATTTTCTTCAAAGTGTGGGCGGTAGTTTTCGTTGGCTTCCATTTCTTGAACCCAGCCGTTTAAAAGTCCGTATTTTTCCAACAATGAAGTTGCTCTTGCATATTCTGAAAAAGAAATTTTTCTATCTAACAAAATATTTGTCTGTGCTTTGTTTGTCGGATAATACTGGGCCATAAGCGAAACGTGAATCTTGGGATCAATCTCACGGCTGATAAATTTAAAAATATTTTCTGATTCAGCTAAACCGTTGGGCATTACAAGATGACGAATAATTAATCCTCTTACAACAATATCGTTATCATAAATTAAACGGCTTCCCACTTGCCGGTGCATTTCTAAAAGCGCCAGTTTGGCTTGATCAAAATAATCTTTAACTTTTGAAAACTCTCTTCCTTCTTCATTCATTCCCCATTTAAAATCGGGGAGATAAATATCAATTATGCCGTCATAAAGCTTTAACATTTCAACAGAATCATAACCGTTTGTGTTGTAAATAATCGGCAGATGAAGCCCATTTTCAGCGGCTATTTTTATTGATTTAATTATTGTGGCGGAAAAATGCGTGGGCGAAACTAAGCCAATGCTGCTGCAATTTTTATTTTGAAGTTCAATCATAATTTCAGCAAGGCGCTCAATTGATACTTCATTCTTTTTTTCAATTTTATAATTTTGACTAATAACATAATTCTGACAAAACACACACCGCAAATTACAGTTTCCGAAAAAAATATTTCCCACTCCGTTTGCGCCCACTAAAACCGGCTCCTCGCCAAAGTGAGGAGTGTATGAAGAAACAACCGGCAAGTCCCCGCTTTGACAAACTCCCAACTCTCCATTCGTTCTATCGACTAAACAATTACGCGGACAGCTTACGCAAGATTTTAAAATTTCATCAGCTTGTTTTATTCGATTTTCAAATTCCCCGGATTCAAGGAGGGTTAAATATGAAGGTTTAAATTTCATTAATAATAATTTTAAAAAACAAACTACTTTTTACTTTTTGATTTTGTTTTGGTTTTTGTCTTCGACTGTTCTTTAACAGCGTACCATTTTGCCAACGGATTAAAAATTGTAACGCGCCACAATCCTTTAACCGAACCAATCCACATATACGTTCCGTCGAAATAAAGCGCATGAATTTCCGAAGTGTTTAATTTTGTTTTATTCAAATCAATTGACTGCGAAATGCCGGTCAATCTATTTATAAGCGCTACTCCTTTTCCGTATTCTTTTTTATCATTTCGATTGAAGGAATACAGGGCAGCCCAAATTTTATTTCCGGTGCGCGCTAAGCTGTAAATACCATTCCCCGGCAAACCGCTTTGAGTTGAAATTTTATCCCAATTAAATTTTCTATCAAATCTATAAATTCCACCAAGATTAAATTTTGGAGATTCTTTAGTAATAAATTCGTCTGTTCCGAACCAAACATTCTCGTCTTCAAATAAAATTTTTGAAACAGAAACAGCGTCGCCGTCTTCTTGAAATGCTTTTTTCTTGTTGCTAATAAAATCCCACGCTGATTTATTATCAATGCTTTTTCTTTTATCGTAAATATGAACGCCCGATTCAGTTCCAAACCAGACTAGACTATCGCCATCCAAACCAACCGAAATAATGTTATTAGTTTTGGCGTCGCCATTCTGCGTTAAATCATAATCCGCGTAACGCTGACGCTTAACATCAAACGTTGTTAAATTTTTAAATCTGCCTATCCACAAAATATTTTTATTTTCATCGTAGGTTAAAGCTCTTATCCAATTTCCCATTTCACCGCCGAGGGCAAACTTTCTTTTTTTCCAGGTATCACGTTTCTTATCATAAGTAAACAGTCCGTCATTACTTCCAGCCCAAACATAACTTTTACTTGCGGCTATATTCCCGAACAGATCATTTGCAAGTTTATTGTTTTTTGAAGAAAAGTTTTTCCATTTGTCATCTTTATATGAATAGCTAAAAATTCCATCGCCGTATGTTGAAACCCATAAATAGCCGTCTTCATGAGCAATACCGGTTATGAAGGAATCTTCTAAATATAATTCCAATTCTTCTTGAGCATTTGTCATTTTAGGCAAGAATAGAAAAAGAATGATGAGCAATGAAAGAAAGTTTTTTAAAAATTTATTGGGATTGTGTTTGAAGTTTTCACAGAAAAAATTTTCAAAAAAATGCCTTATGCAAGGCATACTAATAACTTTCTTTTTCAGAGGGAAATTTTGTTTTCTTAACATCGTCAATATAATTTTTTACAGCTTCTCTAATTTCATCGGTAAGGTTAATA
This sequence comes from uncultured Bacteroidota bacterium, assembly GCA_963782985.1. Lineage (GTDB taxonomy): Bacteria > Bacteroidota > Ignavibacteria > Ignavibacteriales > Ignavibacteriaceae > CAVSWT01. Next base: position 127,942 of record CAWALU010000006.1, on the reverse strand, counting down.
TATTTTCTTACAAATCTTGGATGAAAATCTTCGTTCAAACCAAGCATATCGGGCGTAACTAAAATTTGTCCATCGCAAAAAGCTCCCGCTCCAATTCCAATGGTTGGTATTGAAACCGATTCAGTAATTTGCTTTGCTAAAGCCGCGGGAATTTTTTCCACTACAATTGCAAACGCTCCGGCTTCCTCAATTACTTTTGCATCTTTTAAAATTTCATCCGCTTCATCTTTTGATCTTCCACGTTCGCGGTAACTTCCAAATTGATAAATGCTTTGGGGAGTTAAACCAATATGACCCATTACAGGAATTCCCGCAGCGGTAATTTTTTTAATTGTTTCAGCGACTCTCTCGCCGCCTTCAATTTTAACTGCGCCGGCATAAGTCTCTTTCATAATTCTTCCGGCGTTTCTAAAACCTTCGTCAACGCTTAATTGATAAGACATAAACGGCATATCAACTACAAGCATGGCGCGGTTAATTCCTTTTGCAACCGCCCTGGTGTGGTAAATCATTTCATCCATTGTTACCGGCAGCGTTGTGTCGTTCCCTTGAAAAACATTGCTTAAAGAATCGCCCACCAAAATTACATCTATGCCCGATTGGTCAAGCAGTTTTGCGGTAATAAAATCATACGCAGTAAGCGCGCTAATTTTAATTCCTTTTTTCTTAAGCAGCTGCAATGATTTTGTAGTAATTCTTTTTATCTGCTGTTCAGAGCTCATAATATTTTAGTTTGAAATTTCAGAGAATAATTTTTCTTCGGAAGTAAAGCGTTCCATTTTTATGTTAAAATAATTTTCAAAACCTACATATAACGAATGCAAAAGTCTATCATAATCTACTTCAACATTAAGAATGGATTTTAAATCAATTGTATTAATTTCCAATTCATTTTTTATTTGATAAATTTTTTGCTCGTCAAAATGTAAGTAGTCGATTATTTTTTTATGATAATCGCCGCACAAAATTGAACCGTGCTGTAAAATTACATTTCCCATTTTTCTTTGCGCGCTGCCGACGAGCTTTTGTCCATTATAATTAATTTCATCTTTAGCCGAAACAGCAAAACAAATTGCGCTGCTTTCATCTTTATATAACGAGGAAAAATCCGGCTGCTTTTTTTCTAATTCAATATCAGTCAATCTTTTGTCATATAATTTTAGGGAATTATAAATCGCCAAATTTATATCATGATAAATAATTTTGGGTGAAGTCTGAAAATCTACCGGCATTACAATAGAATATGTAAGCTCTTCAGAATGTAGAATTGCTCTGCCGCCGGTGGGGCGTTTTACCACATCAATGTTTTCTGAATTTGCTTTTTCAATTTTTATTTGATTAAAATTTTGATTTGCGCCGAGTGAAATGCAGTAAGGATTCCATCTATATAATCTAAAGTAAACGTTTCCCTCAGTGCAATTTTGGGCGAGATGAATATCGCATTCCATATTGTATATGCCGCTGTTAAAACCGCCGTCTATAAAATTCCAGTTCATTTTCTGCATTTTATTTTCTTATTATTCCGCGGTCGCTTTTATTGATGAAGTTCAAAATATTTTGGGCATAAATATTTTCTTTAAAATCTTGGGCAATTTTTTCTTTTGCTTTTGAAAAAGTTAATCCCGCCGTAAATAAAATTTTATATATTTCTTTAATGACAGTAATATCTTCATTTGAAAAACCTCTTCGCCTTAAACCAACAGAATTTAATCCTTCAAAACGAATAGGATAACCGCTTGCAAGCACGTAAGGAGGAATATCTGACGAAACCAATTTGCACGCTCCCACCATTGCATACTGACCAACTTTTGAAAATTGATGAACTCCGGTTAAACCGCCCATAATAACATGATGTTCAATTTCAGAATGACCGGCTACTTGAACGCCGTTGGATAGAATAACTTCCTCTCCAATTTCACAATCATGGGCAACGTGGGCGTAAGCCATAACTAAACAATTTTTACCAACCTTTGTGAAGCCGCCGTCTATAGTTGCTCTATGCAAAGTTGCAAACTCGCGAATGGTCGTATCGGCGCCGATATGAAGAAATGTTTTTTCATCGCTAAACTTTAAATCTTGCGGCAAATTCGATATTGAAGCAGACTGAAAAATTTTTACTCTGTCGGAAATTCTTGCTCCGTTATAAATGCAAGCGTGCGGACCAATGGAACAATCATTTCCAATCTCAACATCATCTTCAATAATTGCATAAGGACCAACTTGAATTCCGCTTCCCAGTTTTGCATTAGCGCTTACAATTGCCGTTGTATGAATTTTATTCATTTAATTTTATTTTTATTCTTTTGAAGTAGCTTCTCTATCAACAACGCCCGCCATAAAATCAGCTTCGGCAACTAAGTTACTATCGACGTAAGCTTTGCCGGAAAATACCATTACCTTACTTTTTTTATTTGTTAATTCAATGTCTAGATAAAGCTGATCGCCGGGGACAACAGGCTTTCTAAATTTAGCGTTATTGATCTGCATAAAATAAACTAATTTTTCTTCCGGATTCATAAATGAATTTAATAACAAAGCTCCGCCGGCTTGAGCCATGGCTTCAAGAATTAAAACGCCAGGCATAACAGGCTGACCGGGAAAATCGACCCTGGAAAAAAGGTTCATTAATTGAAACTGATTTTACTCCAATTACTCTTTTATCCAGTTCAAGATGAATTATTTTATCAACTAAAAGAAATGGGTAGCGGTGAGGGAGGATTCTTTGAATGGCGGTGGTGTCAAAAACAACTCCTTCTTTTTTAACAAACTGAAATTTCTTAACCAGCTTTTTTTGCTGATATAATTTTCTTATTTGTTTTGCAAATTCTACATTCACTCTGTGCCCGGGACGAGCCGCTAAAATCTGAGCTTTAATAGGAACTCCAATTAATGCCAGGTCGCCAATTAAATCAAGCAGCTTGTGGCGGACGGGTTCATTTTTAAATCTTAATTCTTTATTATTTAAAATCCCATTTGTGCCGATAGAAATTTTCTGATCAATTTTTAATTTCGTTCTTAAATTTTTTAATTCTTCATCGGAGGCTTTTTTATCAACAATAACTACTGCGTTATCAATATCGCCGCCTTTAATTAAACCGCTGTCGGCTAATTCTTCAACTTCGCTTAAAAAACAAAAAGTTCTGGCGGGGGCAAATTCGGAAACAAATTCTTTTTCCAAATCGAATAGTCCCGTATGCTGGCTGCCCAAAGCTGGATTTTGATAATCAACCATAACCGTAATTCTGTAGCCGTCGAGCGGAAGAGCAACAATATCAACTTGTTTCTCATCTTCGTGGTAAACAACAGTTTCATCAATAATTAAATAATCTTTTGGCGCTTCCTGCTGAACTAACCCGGCTTCAGTAAGCTTTTCAACGTAGGGCATAGAGCTTCCGTCAATAACTGGCGGTTCAATTCCGTCTAATTCAATTATTAAGTTATCTATTTGAAGCCCTACCACGGCGGCTAAAACATGTTCAACAGTATGCACTTTTGCTTCGCCTATTCCGAGGGTTGTTCCTCTTGATATGTCAATTACGTTGTCAGCTACTGCGGGAATTTCAGGGCTGCCGCCAAGGTCGGTGCGGACAAATCTAATTCCGTAATTTTCTTTTGCAGGTTTAAAAGTCATTGTACATGATGTGCCTGTATGAAGACCAATGCCCGATAATGAAACTTCTTTAGCAATCGTTCTTTGTAATTCTAACATAGATATGCCGGTGTTTTAAATTAAAAATGCTTTGAAAATTGGAATCCAAAATAGGAAGATGAGCTAAGAAATACAATCATAAGCGAGTTGGGCAAGGGAGATATTTAGTCAGATTCTTATTTAAGAATTCTTCTTTAATTCTTCTTGAAGAAGTTTTACTTGTTCTTCCAGCCTCTTAATTTTTTCAGCATACTCAGGCAGGTTTCTAATATGAGCTTCCTGCCGAAGAGCAACGCTAAATTCTTTAGCCGGTGAACCGAAGTAGCGTCCCGGTTTGGATATTCCTTTTGATACGCCGGATTGAGCTATTAAAATTACATTGTCGGCAATATCAATATGCCCGATTAAACCAACTTGCCCAAGTATAATACATTTCGACCCTATTTTTGTGCTTCCGGAAATTCCAACTTGCGAAGAGATTACAGTATCTTCACCAATTTGAACATTGTGAGCAATCTGAGCGAGGTTATCTATTTTTACTCCGCGCTTAATTAAAGTTGAACCTAAGGCAGCACGGTCAATAGATACATTGGAACCTATTTCCACGTCATCTTCAATAACCACGTTTCCTATTTGCGGAATTTTGTGGTAAACATTTTTATCGTCGGTAAAATAGCCAAAGCCGTCGGAGCCAATAACAGTATTGGGATGAATGATTACTCGTTTACCGATTTTGCATTCTTCTCTAACGCTTACGTTTTGAAAAATTAATGTATCATCGCCAACTTCAACATCATTTAACAAAACAGTATTATGAAATATTCTTACATTATTCCCAATCTTACAGCGTTCTGAAATAACAACATTTTTCCCCAGAGAAACATTTTTGCCAATAACGGCTGAAGGATGAATGGCAGCGCTTTTATCTATTCCCTCAAGTTTAAATTCAGGCGAAAAATATTTAATTATAATTTTATAAAATGATTTGGAAGGATCTTCAACTTCAATATAAGATAAATCATCGCGCGTTTTGTTAAATCCTTTTTTTACTAACACAGCCGAGGCTTTTGTTGAGGGAAGATATTTTTCATAGGCAGGCAGATACAAAAATGTTATATCCCCAGTTTGCGCTTCTTCAATTTTTGCGGGACGATTAATTTCTAATCTTTCATTTCCAAAAATTTCACCATTTATAAAATCAGAAATATCTTTTAATAAAATTTTCATTAAAACGATCGGCTATAATTTTAATTTATCCATTACTTTAGTTGTAATGTCGTACTGGTCTTTTGCATAAAGAAGAAGAATGTCTCCGCTTCTGTCAAAAACAAAATCCAGGTCTTCATCTTTGGCTACATCTTGAATTGCATTAAATATTTTATTTTGAACGGGTTTCATCAATTCATCCTGCTTCTGAAATAATTCGCCGTTTGTGCCAAATTTTTTTTCTCTATAATCAGTTACCTGCTGTTCAAGTTTAACTAACTCGGCTTCGGTCTCCGCGCGGGTTTGATCGGTCATAATCAATTTACGCTTGTCGTAATCATCGTATTTAGTTTTCCATTGACTTTCAAGATTATTCAATTCAGTCTGCCATTCCTGAACAATGGTATTTAATTTTTGTTTTGCATCCTGTGCATCGGGCAAATTATCCATTATTGCATCTGAATCAACGTATCCAATTTTAAGCTGGGCGAAAGAAAGTCCGCTAAAAATAATTAGTGAAAGAACGAGGGGAAATATTATTTTTTTCATGCATGCTCCAATCATCTTAAAAAAACTAACTGTTGTGTCGTATAAAAAATTTATAAGCCCTCCTAAAAAAATATTAAGCTGTCTCTAAAAGGTCATTCCGCGTCGCTTTTATTTATCGAATGAATACCTACTATAAAGTGTGTCATTCAAAAGGAAACTTTTTATAATTTAAGATCATCTCAGCGAAAACCTGCCTTCGCGAAGCTATACTTCACGAAACCGTTCACTGCACGAAACGTTTCGAGAAGCGTAGTTTCGTATAGTGAACGCTCTTCGGCATAGGCAGGTTCTTACTGAATGACATCCAAAATATAACCTGCTAATTAGTAACTTGTTTCGGAATCGCATATTCAATTTAGAATGAAAATAGATGCTGAAATTAATTCAGCATGACAAAAAAACTTTTTGGTCAGCCTCTTAAAAAATAAAATTAAAACTTATTGCTTGTTTCTTTTTAAGTTATCCAAAACTTTGTAAGTAATATCAAAAGCTTGATCGGCATATAATAAAATTATATCGCCGCTTTTATCAAAAACGAATTGCATGTTTTCATCTTTTGCAACTTGTTCAATGGATTTATAAATTTTTTGTTTTATAGGATTAAAAATTTCTTCCTGCTTTTTATAAATCTCGCCGGTCTGCTGACCAAATTTTTGTTTTTGGAAATCTCTTATAGTTTGTTCTTGCTGAATGATTGTTTGCTGAATGCTTAATTTTTTATCTTCAGTCATAGTAGCTTCTTGTTTCTTATAATCAGTTAAAGCCTGCTGATAAGATTGAGTCATGCTGTCCAATTGATTTGACCATTTATTTGTAAGCGCGTCCAAATCACCTTGAGCTTTAATTGCTTCAGAAAATTGAGTTAGAATTACTTGCGAATCAACATAACCTAACTTTTGTTGAGTTTGCGCCTGAGAAAGAATTGCCGCTGATAAAACTGCAGCAAGAACTAATAGATATTTTTTCACTCTTATTACCTCTGTAATTTATTATTAAAGAAAATTTAGAACCCTTTACCAAATTGAAAATGGAAAAGCCAAGCCGGGTCTTTCCCGTTTACCGCTTTTCTATCAAATCCATAACCTAAATCAAAACCTATTAAGCCAATAGGATTAATTAGTAATCTCGCGCCAACGCCGACTGATCTTCTTAAATCAAATATATCCGAAGCTTCAAAACTTTCATAAACATTTCCCGCTTCCGCAAATGCAAGTAAGTATAATGGAATCGGTTCAAGCGTTACGGCTAATCTTAATTCAGATGTAAACTTTGCCATTACTCTTCCGCCTATTTCTTGTCCGATGGCGTCTTTTGGTCCGATGCTTCGATCATCGTAACCTCTTAAAGATGTAGTGGCAATTACTAAACCGTTGCCGCCCATAAAATATTTTTCAAAAGGATTTATTTTTGTTTTTGTGGCGTCGTTTAGTTCGCGCAAATATCCTAAATCTGATGAAGTATATAAAACTAATCTGTTTGTATTAAATAATTTTTTATACCACTCAGTTGTAAAGCCTATCTTAAAATAATCAACATCGCCCGGCAAAATTGGTCCGCCGGAAATTTCGCCGTCTAAAACTACAGATGAACCGCGCGCAGGAAATATCGGATTATCAATATCTTTTCTGCTGATGGTAGCGCCAAGCGTAAATTGATTTGTTTGACCTTCAGCGTATATATTCTGTCCGTTAATAACATTATTATATTGATATCTTAAAAAGCCTTGCACATTAAAAAAATCATCCGGCCATTTTAACCTTCTGCCTAATCTTAAAGTTCCGCCGGATTGTCTTAAATCGTAAATATACTGCTGACGCGTATCGAAAACTTCCGCTCCAACCAAGGTTGGAGTATTCATAAACCAGGGTTCGGTAAAACCTAAAGTTAAAGTTCTGTAAAAGTTGCCCACGCCAAACTGCCAGTTAAAACTTAGAACTTGACCGCCGCCGAGCGAAAATGGCTCTGCAATAGAAAAGTTGGTAAGCGTAACTCCGACTGCGCCGCTAAAACCATAACTTCCGCTGTAGCCGACGGAAGCATTTAAATAATCGCTTGATTTTTCTTCAACATTAAAACTGATAGTTACTGTGCTGTCATTTGCTAAATTATAGTCCAACCCTTGCGGACCATATAGTTTTTCGGCGTTAAAATATTGAAGATTAGCAAGCTGTTGAACGCTTCTAAGCAGTAAAGCGCGGTTAAAATAATCGCCCGGTATTGTGTAAAGCTCGCGGCGGATTACTTTATCTTTTGTCTTAGTGTTTCCTTTAACATTTACTTCCCCAATTTTAAATTGATTTCTTTCTTCAACTCTGATATCAAGATCAATTGAATCAGCCGCTACTTTAGTTTCGGTGGTTTTTAAATTGAAGGTTAAATAACCATTGTTCTGATAAAGTTCTGAAATGGAATTTTGGGCTTCATTACCGTGCAGATTTTGATCAAACTTTTTATAATTAAATATATCTCCCTTTTTAAAATCTAATCTCTCGCTCAATACCGGATCGGGATAAACTGTATTCCCTTCCCAATTTATATTTCTGACTTTGTATTGAGGTCCTTCATATACATTGATTATAATAGCAAGATCTTTTTTATCGTTAGAATAAATTAAAGAATCGGAGACAACTTCAGCGTCGCGGTAACCGTTTTCTTCGTAAAAACTTTTAATTAATTTTTTATCATCTTCAAATTTTTCAGGATTAAATTTTGCGCTGCTCCAAAATTTCCACCATTTAGCTTCTTCAGTTTCATCCAATTCACTTTTCAAATCATCATCGTTAAAAGCTTTATTACCGGCAAATTCAATATGCCTTACTTTAACTTTATCATTTTCATTAATTTCCAACTTCAGCAAAATCCTCTCTTTAATTCTGCTTATTAAATCGCGGTATGAAATATTATCTTTTTCATATTCGGTAGTGTATGTCTCGGAAGGATTATTTTGATTTTTCCATTTTACATTTATGGTTTCATCAGTAGTATCCGCTGAACTGTAAATAAAATTTTTAATATTTATTTCGGCATTTAAATACCCGTCTTCATCATAAGCTTTGATAAGATTATTTTTTATGGTTTGGACTTCCTGCGGCTTTAAAATTTGTCCGCGAATAAAGCTCACTTTTTTTTCAATATCGTCATCGCTTAAATCATCATTCCCTTCAACAACATATTTTTCAAATCGAGGATATTCCTTTACTTTTATAATTAAAAAAATACCGTCGCCAACTTGTTTATCTTTTTCAATTTCAATATCCGAAAAAATATTAAGCGCATATAATTGTCTTATTGCGTTTAAAGTTTGATCGCCGGGAATTTGAATTTCATCGCCAACTTTTAATCCGCTGCTGGCAATAATAGTGTTCACATCGGCGGAATTATTTCCTTCAACAGAAATTCCTAAAATTTTATAACTGGTTTTTTGAGTTTGAGGATAAGAATAAACGCCAATAATAAAAATTAAAATGAAATATTTTAGTATACCGGATTTTAAAAAAATACAATTCAAATTTTGAAACATTCTCTAAGCCTTTGCCGCCTTCTTTATTTGTTCGCTAACCTTACCGAATCTCCGTTCACGCTTTTGAAAATTTTTAATAGCTTCGTACAAATTTTTTCTCCTGAAATCAGGCCATAAATCATTTGTAATAAAAAATTCAGAATAAGCAATTTGCCAGAGTAAGAAGTTGCTTACCCTAAACTCGCCGCTTGTTCTAATAATAAGATCCGGATCGGGAATATTTTTTGTGGTTAGATGGTTTGCTATACAATTTTCGTTAATGTCGTTAATACTTAAGTTTCCTTTTGAAACTTGCCCAGCTATATTTTTGATCGCCTCTAATAATTCCCACCTACCGCTATAGCTTAAGGCGAGATTTAAATTCATTGTTTTATTATTTTGTGTTCTTTCCACCGCATCGGCTAATTCTTTCTGCACTTCATTTGGAAGAGAACTTACATCGCCGATAGTTGTAAGTTTAACATCGTTTTCATCGAGTTCTTCAGATTCTTTTCTAAGACTGCTAACCAAAAGTCTCATCAAAGTTGAAACTTCATCTTTCGGTCTTTTCCAATTTTCAGTTGAGAAGGTATAAAGCGTTAAATGCTTAACGCCAATTTGAGCGCATGCTTTTACAATATCTTTAACAGAATCAACGCCAATTTTATGTCCGGCAGCTCTTGGCAGCCCTCTTTTGCGCGCCCATCTTCCGTTGCCATCCATAATAATAGCTATGTGTACGGGAATTTCTCCAGATTTTTTTAATTGACTCTGAAGTTTTTCATCCGCTTCCGAATGTGTTTTTCCCAAATTCTGTCCTAAAATTGATAAAGCGTGTAAAATTAACTTTCCAACTATTTAATGTCAAGGTAAGTTCATTGGCGCAGAATTTCTTAAAGCATAATTAAATAGCGGGAATAATTTATAAATGGATTTAAAATTAAGAAAGGTAAAAATGAAGAAGGATTTTTTGAAGTGAAAATAAAAATTGCAAAAAAATAATTTTCATAATGAAAATTTGGAGCTGTAAAAATTTTTATTCCATAACTCCAACCTCCATTATTCCATTTAAGGTATTCTATTTCAAAAAGCTATGAGAATAATATTTTCTCTCTTCTGTTTTTGCGAACGGAAGGAACTTCTTTATCAACTATTTGAAACAGCTTGATGTTTTTCTTTATATCATGATCAAACATCTCGATTAATGTTTTTGCGTTCTTATAGAAATCTGATTCCACGCCGATAAATAATATTACTCGTTTGTTTGTGTATTTAGTTTGCCTTGTTGCAAGAAATTTAATTTTATTAATTAGATTAGAATCGTTCAAATCTTCTTCAGTTAAGGTAATACCAATGGCATAACTTTTTTTATAACGGGCAATAATATCAACGTCAAATTCGCCCACCTTTGCGGGTTCAGGCAAATAAGTTCCATATTTTCTGCTTACCGTTAAATAACCATGTTTCCAAAATTCTTCAACTAATAAGTCTATATTTTTTCTTAATGAATTCATTTTCTTTTACTCCTTAAAAATTAAGGTTACTAATTAACGCTCGATAAAATTGGGATAACTGGAGAAAACTTATTTTTACCAATAATTTTTATGTTCACTATTTTATCAAATTCAAATTTCTTTATTTCGCTTGAACTACGAATTTTTCCATATATAACTTTTTTTCCGTTTTTTCCACGTGATATATAATACGGATCAATTGTAACCTCGCTTAAGCTGTACAAAAATTTAATTGAATTTCTGCCGCTTATTGCCGTTGAAAAAATTTCTGATTTCATAAATACTCCATTTAATTTATTCGCCTAACTAAGCCGACAACCTTACCCACAATTTTAAAATCTTTCGATTTGTCAACTTCAATCGGTTTATATTTTTCGTTTTCTGGGAACAAAACTATTTTATTATTTTTTTTCTGAAATATTTTAACCGTTACCTCATCATCAATCATTGCAACAACCGTTTCGCCGTTAAAAGCTTCTGAAGATGGTGAAACAATAACTACATCTCCTTCAAATATTCCTGCATTAATCATACTATCGCCTTTTACTTTTAAAGCGAAAGAATCTTCCGCTTTTTTAATGAAAGAGGCGTCAACAATAATATTCCCTTCAATATTTTCTATTGCAGTTATTGGGGAACCAGCGGCAACTCTACCGATGACAGGTATTTTTGAAAATGAGTTATCCCTTTCCTTTAAAAACGAATTCTCTTCCATTTTATCTTTCACGAATGAAATTGCCCTGCTGGAATTACTTTCGATATTCAGATAGCCTTTTTTAACCAAAGCGTCTAAATGGCGCTTAACTCCAAACGTAGATGAAATTCCAAATTGTTTTCCTATTTCCCGTAAAGTTGGAGGAAAACCATTTTCATCCAAATACTGCTGAATAAAAATTAAAATTTCCTGCTGACGATCTGTTGTTTGTGTTTTCATTTTATTTTAACTTTTTATTAGTGGTCAAATGTTCACTGCAATTATAGTGAACAAATGTTTACTTGTCAAGACCAACATTTAAAAATATTACGCATAAAATTTCCATCACTTAAATTTGCTTGCACATACAACAATAATTATTTATGTTTGAATTCGTGAGAAATCAAAAAAATATATACTGTAATTGTCTCTATTACTCTACTAACGCGCTTGCCAGAAAAATTACAAAAATGGCGGATGAGGAATTTTCTGTAACGGGCTTATCCTCTTCTTACGCTTTTGTTATGATGACGGTTAATTCACACCCAGAAATTCAGCCAAACCAAATTGCAGAAATTATGATGTTGATGCCTTCCACAGTTACTCGGCTGGTGGAAAAACTTGAAGCAAAAGGTTTGCTTGAGCGAAAAGCCCAAGGTAAATACAGCTATATAACTTCAACTATAAAAGGAAAAGAACTTGACGAGAAAATAAAAACCGCGTGGAATAATCTTTACAAAAGATATTCTACTCTGCTTGGGAAAAAATTAACCGATGAATTAACAATAGATATTTTTAAAGCGGCAGAAATAATAAGCGAATAAATCTTTTATAATCATTTTATGTATGTACAAATTATTATCATATTTATTAATAAAGTGAAAGGTAGTAAAAAATGAAAATAGCAGTATTAGGAACCGGAGCAGTCGGACAAATTATATCCGAAAAATTATCTCAACTCGGGCATGAAGTAAAAATTGGAACAAGAAACGTTGAAGACACGCTTGCCAAAAAAGGGAAAGATAATTTTGGCAGACCGCCCATTAGCGAATGGCTTAAAAATAATAGCAAGATTAAACTTGTTACGTACAAAGACGCCGCAGCGTTCGGCGAATTTATTGTAAACGCAACAAGCGGAGTCGGTTCTTTAAGTGCATTAAAATCTGCGGGGGAAGAAAATCTGGCAAATAAAACTATGCTGGATATTTCCAATCCATTAGATTTTTCAAAAGGGATGCCCCCATCATTAACAGTTTGTAATACTGATTCACTCGGCGAGCAAATTCAAAAAACATTTCCAAAAACAAAAGTGGTTAAAAGCTTAAATACTTTAACTGCATATTTAATGGTGAATCCTTCCCTTCTGCCCGAATCAACAAATATTTTTATGAACGGAAATGACTTCGATGCTAAAAAAGAAGTTAAAAAATTATTAAATACTTTTGGCTGGAATGATGATGACATTATTGATATGGGCGATATTACAACCGCGCGCGGAACCGAACAGCTTTTGCCAATTTGGGTAAGACTTTGGGGAACGCTTCAAAATCCAATCTTTAACTTTAAAATAGTTCAAGGTAAGGCGCCGCAAATGTAAAGGGAATTAGCGAGGGAAAAATGAAGAATAAAATAATCGTAATTATCGGCGGAGCCACTGGCATGAGCTTCGCCGCAAATTGATACAAATGTTCTTCTAAAATTATTTTTCAAAAAGAAAAGTAATCAATCGTGGAAGTCCATTCCTATCCTGCTTATGGTTCCATTCTTCCAGCTTAATGAGTTTAAAATTATTTTCAAAAGCTGCGTTTATAAAATCAGAGATGCTGTGTAAATATGATGGGATTTCTATGGTTACTCCATCTTTAATAAAGTTAGCTTTCTTTCCAATGTATTGCCTAAAGGGATGAAGTTCGCTAATGTAAAACTTTCCCTCTTTACACAATAGTTGATATGCTTCCGTAAAAATAAAATTAAGATTTTCAATATGTTCCAAAATTAAATTGCATGTTATCAAATTAACAGGACCAACTACAGGCCACTTTTTTGCTATATCTGATTTAAGAAATGTAACATTATCTGCTTTTATTTTTTCTTTGGATTTTTTAATCATCTCTTCAGAAAAATCTACAGCAAAAACTTTATTGGCAATTTGTGAAAACATAACTGTATTCTTGCCTGTGCCGCAGCCTAATTCCAAAATAGTTTTGAATTGTAATTTTCCGAACCTTCTATTTGTTACCAATTCATCAATATCGCGAGTAAAATTATCATCTTTATCATAAGAATCAGACCAATTATTATATGCGGATTTAATGTTCATTAAGTTTTAATTAATTATTACATGTGAAAAATGATTGTCAAAGAGATAAAATTAAAAAGACGCTTCCGGGAAGCGTCTTTAACTAAAAAATATTTTAACAATAATATTTTCTTAAACTTCAACGCCTTTTTGATCAATGTGTTTTAACCAGTTATGCGTATCTTCAATTTTACCTTTTTGAATGGAAGTAATTTCATTGAATAATTTTAACGCGAGTTCTCCGGCTTCACCGTTATTAATAGTCATATCAAAATTTTTATACCGCAGCCATCCAACTGAAGAAATTATTGCCGCGGTTCCCGTTCCAAATATTTCCAATACATTGCCTTTTTTATATTCATCCACAAGTTCATCCACGCTAATTAATCTTTCCTTTATATTTTCTCCCCACTCGCTAAGTATTTGAATTACTGAATCGCGGGTAACACCTCGCAGTATGCTTCCGTTTAATTGGGGAGTTGCAACTTCATCTTTAAATCGAATAAAAATATTCATCGTACCCACCTCTTCAATATATTTTTGTTCTATAGCATCTAACCAAAGAACTTGTGTAAATCCTAATTTCTTAGCTTCTTCGGCGGCTAATAAGCTGCCTGCATAATTGCCTGCTGTTTTGCATTCCCCTATTCCCTTCCGAACTGCTCTAACGTATTCATCTTGGATTAATATTTTTACAGGTTTGAAACCTTCAGCATAATATGCTCCCACCGGCGAAAGCAGAATAATTACTTTGTATGATTGAGAAGGACGAACTCCCAAAAACGGATCAGAAGCATACATAAAAGGACGAATATATAACGCCTCACCTTTGCCTTCGGGTATCCAATCTCTCTCAATTGAAATTAATTCAGTTAAAGCCTTCATAAAAAATTCTTCATCAACTTCTGGCATTGACAAACGTTTAGCAGAATTATTAAGTCTTTTTATATGACGTTCAGGCCTGAACATTGCCGGCTCACCGTCAACCGTTTTAAATGCTTTCAAACCTTCAAAAATAGTTTGCCCATAATGGATGAACATCATTGCAGGGTGGACTGATAAATTTGCAAGCGGTTTAATTGCAGCGTTATGCCAGCCGTTTTGCGGATTATAATCCATTTCAAAAACATGATCAGTAAAATATTTCCCAAACCCTAAATTTTCAGGGAAGTGAATATCTGCTGTTCTTTTTTTGGTTTCAATTTTTATTTCTTGCATTTCCAAACCTCAAATTATTTTTCAAGATGATTATTCAAATTTTAATATTGATAATTAAACAATTTTCATCTAAAAAGAAAAGTAAATTTTTGCTTTTTCCAAAATAAGCAAATAGTCTGTTATTTTTTGTATTTTGTTCTAACTAAATCTTACTATTAAAAAAATAATAGAACTGAATCTTCAATTTTAAAATCAATAAAATTATGAAATAAGAATTATTTTTTAGGGAAATCTCTATATAATTTTAGAAATAATTTATAACAAAAATCTTAAAAACAATGAATCAAACATTTAACAAATTAGGCCTGGCAATAACTTTTTCACCCACCGGTAAGGCGTTATTAAAAGAAACGGTAAGGTTAAAAAATCTTTTCAATGCCCATCTTACGCTTATTCATGTTGGAGTAAAAAATACTGAAAATGAAAATAATTTAAATCAAACAATTGAAAATGCAGGCTTAACAAAAAACGAAGTTGAAATAATTTGGGAAAAAGGAGACCCTGCAAATGCAATTATCAGAACTGTAAAAAAACAAAATATCGATTTGTTAATTGCCGGCGCTTTGGAAAAAGAAAACATTATTAAATATTATCTCGGATCAGTGGCAAGAAAAATAATGAGAGAATTAGATTCATCATCTCTCATATTAAAAACTCCTTCTGAAAATCCTACAAATTTTAAAAAGTTTTTTGCTGCTGCTGATTACACACCGCGAAGTGAAAAAACTATTAAAACATCTTTTCAATTTGCATTAATGGAAAATGCAGAGGAGTTTGTTTTGATAAGAGATTATCATATCCCGGGATTGGCAGCAACCATTCAAGACAGCGGCTCTGCTGAAACATTAGAGAAGCTTAGAAAGCAGCTTCAAGAAGAAGAAGAACAAAAAATGAAACTTTTTATTAAAGAATTAAATCTTCAGGGACTTGAAATTAAAATTGTTTGTCTTTACGGCAAAGAAGGCTGGGAAGCAAGCAATTTTGCACGCGAACAAAACGCGGATATTTTTGCAATTACTGGTCCGAAAAAAAGAGCCGGATTTATTGATAGAATTTTCCCAAACGAAGCCGAATATTCATTTGAAAAATTGCCCGCAAATCTTTTAATAATTAAATGAGATTTTTATGCAGCTAACGGCTGAGCAAATAACAACTTTTTTGTTAAGCATTAGTATTATGCTTTTTGCGGCAAAGCTGCTGGGCGAACTGTTTATTAAATTTAAGCAGCCCGCAATTATCGGTGAAATACTTGCAGGGATTTTATTGGGTCCCACAATTCTCGGTTTAATTTCTCCTTCAACTTTTAATTTTCTTTTTCCGCAAAATAATGAGATAAAAGTTGCACTTGACGGCATTACGAATATTGCTGTAATTATGCTGCTTCTGGTTTCCGGTTTAGAGGTTGATCTTTCGATTGTAATAAAGCACCGTAAAACTGCCGTATCTACCAGCATAATTGGAATTATAATTCCGTTTATTCTTGGATTTGGTATTACTTATTTTTTTCCCAACCTAATGGGTTTGCTCGCCGCCGAAGACAGAATTGTTTTTGCATTATTTATAGGAACCGCAATTGCAATTTCTTCTTTGCCTGTTATTGCAAAAATTTTAATGGACTTGAAAATATTTAAAACTCAAATTGGGTTCATAATTATTTCAGCGGCAATGTTGAATGATTTAATTGGATGGCTAATATTCTCTGTAATTCTCGGAATGATTGGCGCAAATTCACACGGGCTAACTTTTACTGAAACTTTAATATATACATTGCTGTTTGTTGTTTTTATGCTACTTGTGGGAAGAAAAATTATAAATAAATTTCTTCCGTGGATTCAAAATAAATTATCATTCCCCGGAAGCGTTTTAAATTTCATTTTAATACTTGGGTTTTTAGGCGCTGCATTTACCGAGTTTATTGGAGTACATGCAATCCTCGGAGCATTCATTGTAGGTATCGCAATTGGCGATTCGGTTCATTTAAAAGAAAACACCCGCGAAATAGTTCAGCAGTTTATTACAAATATTTTTGCTCCTTTATTTTTTGTTTCGATTGGACTGCAGGTAAATTTTATCGCCAATTTTAATATTGTAATAGTTTTAGTTTTGTTGATTTTAGCTTTAGCGGGAAAAGTAATCGGCTGCAGCTTGGGCGCAAGAATCGGCGGTTTAAAAAAGAACGAATCGCTTGCCGTGGGTTTTGGGATGAGTTCAAGCGGCGCAATGGGAATTATAATTGGTTTGCTCGCTCTTCAATTTGGATTAATTCACGAAGAAGTTTTTGTGGGGCTTGTAATAATGGCGTTGTTCACTTCAATTGCCAGCGCCCCGATGATGAATTATTTTTTAAAGCAAGGCGATAAGACCAAACTCGAATATTTATTAAAAGAAAAATTTGTGATTTTTTCAAATGATAAATCAAAAGAAAAAATTATAGAAAGTCTCTCCGAATTAGCCGCTAAAGAATTAAATATTAGTAAAGAAAAAATCCTTAGTGAAGTTTTAGAACGCGAAAAAATTACGCCAACCGGAATTGCAAATTATCTCGCGATACCGCACGCAAAAATAAAAATTAAAGATCCGTTTATTGGAGTGGCGATTAATAAAGACGGAATTAATTTTGAAGCTTCCGATGGCTTGCCTGGCAAGATAATTGTTTTGCTGCTCACGCCGGAAAATAAAAATGAACTTCAGTTACAAATTTTAGCCGCGCTTGTAAATAAATTTAAAGATGTTAAGAATGTTGAAAAGCTTTTAACTCTTGAAAATAAAACTGAATTTATTAATTCATTAAAAATTATTTAACGGATTCGAAATAGAAAATTTATTTTAAATTATATATAAAGAATCAAGCAGCGCGGACAACGCAGCGAGAATCAATCCAATTCCAATTAATATTTTTAGCGATTTCCCCTTCAATTTAAATCCGAAAAAATTTCCTAAAAATGCGCCAATTATAAATCCGGCAATAATGGGTGCGGCAAATTTAAAATGAATATTTCCCAGATAATAATGGCTTATTGTTCCGGCAAGACTTGTGAACATTATCATAAAAAGCGCTGTGGCAGCAGCTATAATTGGATTTAAATTAAAAACGTTAATCATAATAGGAGTTTTCATAAATCCTCCTCCTATTCCCAAAAAGCCGGCAATGGTTCCTGCTATTAATCCAAAAATTGAACTTAAAAAAATGCTGATTTTATATGCGCCATATTGCGATCTTCGTATAATTCCCGGACCGATTGAATTCCATTTATGAAAAATGGATTGCCTTCTGTCGATATGTTTTACTTCTCTGGAGTTTTTAATATTAAAAATTCCTATCGAAAAAATTATAATTGAAAATCCAATCTCAACCATTTTTATAGGCAAAACTTTGGTGAGCATTGCGCCGATGATCGTACCAATAACAGTTGGGATTTCTAAAGTTACCGCCGCCTGATAATCAACTTTATTTTCTTTGATATTAAAATATGATGAGATTACCGCCGCGGGAAAGAGCGCAAATATTACCGAACCAACAGCGACATTAATTGGAACATTAAAAAATATCATCAATATTGGAATCATAAAAACCCCGCCGCCAAAACCTATCATCGTTCCGAAAGAGCTGACTAAAGCTGAAACCAATATTAAAAGTATAAGCGCAGTTAAATCCATTTTTTAAATATTGAAAAGGGAATAAGATTAAATTATAGAAACTCCCCGAATCATTTTTTGAAATCTATTTTACAACCGTAAAAAAATCACAAAAAAAACTTAGCAGGTTGGATGAAAACTTACAAAAAAAAGCTGAAATTAATAAAGCGACATACAGAAGGCATTTAGTAAAGGAAACATATTATGTGTATTAAATAGAGCTATCGATTTAAATTTAATTTTCACAATTAAAAAGTTAAAAGGAGGGCTTGCATGAAAAATGCGTTGTGAATTGTAAGCGCCTCCTGTAAAAAATATTTGTTTTATTTTATTTCTTCATTGACCAGGGCGGAGTGATTTCATTCATTCGTGCATAAGCAATCGCTTGTCCCAGGTGCTCATGGTTATGATCAAGTAAGATGAAGAGCAAATATCTTTTACTGCCTTTCATTCCGAAAAATTCGACCTGATCATCCAAAGTATTTTCATCCAGTGACGCCATATGATTTTTTAGAGCATCGTATGAATCGTTCAATAACTTAATTACTTCTTCCTTTTTTGTTACCTCTGTCTCCATATCTTGACTAAACCCTTCAGGCAACTTTTCTCCGTCAAAAGTTAAAAAGTAAAAATTAGCTCCCACAACATGCATAAACAATTCACTCACAGATCGAACGCCCTCCGAAGGTCTCCAGCTATATTTATCCTGGGGAATTGCATCTGCTAACGCCAGAATTTTATCTTTTGCAGCATTTACTTCTCTCATATAATCCTTACTGAAAGACGTTTCGCTGTCCGTTTTATCAGTTGATTGAGCCAGTAGAAAATTAGAATTCAGCAAGAGAAAAAAACCAAATAATAACAGTTTAAAAAATTTCATAGAAACCTCTTAGATTAATTATAGTTTTGGGAATTCGGGATGAATATACGAAGAAAAATGAATCCTAAAATAGTTCGGGATAAATAATTGTTGAAAATATAGTAGAATGTTTTATTTAATACTCTTTTATGTGGATGAGACAAACTATGGATTGGAGAAATCGGATTGCCGCTAAAAATATGTTTGTCGGAATATACTTTCAAAATAGTACCTGGAAGTTGCGATGGGTGTACACATCAAGATGACAAATATAAAATGAAAAAATATTTTACAACTTTAAAAGCAACCATTGCAATCCGGGCACTCATGAATAATTAACTTATAAAATTTTTCGATAGATATCTTATCCTTTCGCGCTTGTCCTAAAATCTTTCATCATCCATTTCTTTGCAATAATTAATCCTATGGGACTAAGTATAGCAATAAAACCGTAGATCAGCCACATAATTTCACTACGTTCAGGAAGCCCTAACTCCGGCTGCGGAACATAAACAGAAACAAAATAACCTGAATATAATCCGGTTAAAAATTTTGTTAAGAACCAGGGGAATTGCCCAATGCCCATATAAGCACCGACTTTTCCTTCCGGAGCTATTTCAGCAATCCATTGTAAAAATCTTGGCTGCCACATTGATTCGCCAATTGAGGAAATTAAAACATATGTAAGAAATAAATAAACATTTGGCGTTATTGCCAGCAGGAATGTTGGAATCGCCATTACAAATGTTCCGTAAATCATCATCCTATAAACATTAGCTTTGGCGGTTAAGCCCGCCACAAGAGGAGCTAAAATAAAAATTAAAACAGGATTAATATTTGCAAAAATTTCAAAGTAATGACTTACCGCCGTACCCGAAAATGCTCTATCCAAATAATAAGGAACGGTCAGCCAATTGTGCGCAAATAAAGTCTGCACCGGCACTAAAATAAAAATGAAGAAAACAAATTTCATATCTCTAAAAGGATGATCGGGGCGGTGCCTTAAAAATTCAAAAAGGCCTAATGTAAACCCGGCTATTCCGACAATTAAATATAAAAAATGCAGAAATACATTTTGTCCAGAATTGTAATCTTCTATACCCAAAGCAAAAAAAACAAATGCCAAAATTGTTATTGCCGCATAAATATATAGTGGAATATTATTTATTTTTTTTCCTTCTTCTTTCGGCTTTTCATCTCCTTCTGCTTCGGTTGTTTTATCTTTCTTTAAGTAATTCTTCGAAGCTGAATGAGCCTCTTTATCAGCTTTTTTTGTAATTAATATTAAAGTTAAAATTAATGCAACCGCAGTAAGGATGGCGTAAACCCAATATACTGCAGCCAGCCCATTTGGAGGAAATTGGGTTTCAGTATGATGACGAACAAACGGGGAAATAAAACCAGATAAAAAAGCTCCCAGGTTCATTAATCCATAAATTGCTCCGTAAGCCATAGCGGCATTTTTAGGATTGGTATAACGTTTAACTCCCGCATACGCAGCCGGCTGATACAACCCGTAACCTACCACTACAAAAAATAACCCGGCAATCATTACAAAAAACATGGGGCTTAAAAAGCCGTTTGAAAGGGAAATTGTATCGGACATTGCCACTAATGCACGACCAAATAGAATTGCCACAAACGAAAGTATTAAGGACATTCTAACGCCAATTTTATCTGAGTATCCGCCAAGCGCTACCATAGCAAGGGTTATCCCCCCGGTAACAAAACTGTAAACCCAGCCAGCTTGAATATCTGTCAGCCCCACATTTTCTGAAGAAAATTTCCCGAGAATAGTAAGTATTCCAAAATAAACTAAACCTTCAATTACGTAAGGAACATTAACTCCCCACAATGCTTTGGGAGCTTTTACGAAAGCAATGAATGTTTCCTTTAATTCGCGTAAAGCATCTTTAACAATAACTGTAACTGATTTTTTTTCTTCAACAGTTTTTTGGTCGTCAAATGATTCGGACATAAATAAATCCTGTGTTATTTTATTTTTGGTAAAAGTATATTTTTTGTAAGCTCACTTTTAATTCTAATCTTAATCCTGCTCTTAATTCATTAGAAAGATAAAGAGTAAGTTTAAGATTAAGATACAAACCCAATTTCTTTAAGAAATTGGGATTGTTAATGCGTTACTAAAACAAAAGAGTCCATAAAACATAATCTAAAATTAAAATTAAAGCGGCAGACATAACGAACGAACGGATGGTTGAAAGCCCCACTCCTTCGGCGCCGCCTTCCGTTTGAAACCCGATGTGGCAGCCGAGAAGCGCAGTTACTCCGCCGAAAAATATTGTTTTAATTAATCCCGCAATCAAATCTGAAAAAACAAAAAATCTTTTTACCGAAATAAAAAAAACTGAAAACGAAACATTCAAAAAATAATTTGAAACAATATAAGCGCCCAGCACGGCAATAGTATTTGCAAAAATTACTAGCACAGGCATCATCAAAATTGAAGCAAGAAATCTCGGCATCGCTAAATACCTAACCGGATTTATTGCCATTGTTTCAAGCGCGTCAATCTGCTCAGTAACTTTCATTGTTCCAAGTTCGGCGGCTATTGATGCGCCCACGCGTCCCGCAATTACAATTCCTGTAAGCACCGGGCCCAGCTCCGTAATAATTGCCCGGCTTGTGGCGCCGCCTAAAAATGAAAGCGGAGCAATTCCTTTTAATTGATAAGCCGCCTGCCAAGCCGCAACTGCGCCTGTAAAAACTGAAATGATTAAAACCAGCGGAAGCGAGTTAACCCCGATATGTTCCATTTGATAGAAAATTATTTTTCTGCTTCGCGGGATGGTTACAAAACTTTTAATAATTCCCCAAAATAAAAGTGAAATTTGCCCGAACTCTTCAAAAAAATTTAGAGTCGATCTACCTAATTTTTGTAGTAATTTTATCACATTAAAAAATAATAAAAATTTCCACTTAAATTATAAAATATTTTACTTCATAACATTTAAATTTCTTGGGGGAAGAAAAAAAAAATTTTCAAATTGATTATTCCAAAGTGAGACAAAATCTGTAATGCATTTCTTTTTGATAAAGACACGTTCGAAATTCATTTTTATTAATCAATATTAAAGACATAAACGCCTATTTTTTTAGCATTATAATTGATAATTCATTATCGCTGAACTTTTTTAACTTAAATTACTTACTGCGTTTTAGAATGAACCCGAAATTAGTTAGTGAATCTTTTTTAAGAATTGTTGAAACCGCTCCCGTTGGATTGCTGACTTTTACTTCCGATTGGAAGATAGATTACGTCAACCAAAATTTTTTGAAGTTTGGTTTGCTTTATAATTTTGACGCGCAAAAACTTGTCGGCTTAAACATACTTGAACAAAATATTTTCCCCGCCATTGATTTTAAAGAAGAACTGCTCGACCTTCATTACAGAATACCATTTGAAAAAGAAATCTTAAATAAAAAAACTTCTTCATTCGGACAAATTTCTTTATTCATAAAAGGCTCGCCCCTTTTTAAAGATGATAAATTTGAAGGCGGGATTTTACTGATTGAAGATTTTAAGATTGTTGAACAGACAAAAAGTATCGAATCAATAAATATTTCCGATTATGAAAATATTTTTAATTCCACAAATGATTTGGTTTTTATCACTGATAAAGAAGGAAAAATTAAACAGGCTTTCGGGAAAAAAATTAAAAAGTTAATTCAGACTTATTCATCTTTAGTTGAAAATAAAATTGAAAATATTTTCTCCCAATCTGAATCCAATGTTTTTAAAACTAAATTTTCATCCGCCATTGAAAATAGAAACTTTAAATTATTTGACGTTGATTTAGAAATCGACGACAAAAAAAATATATGTTCCTGTAGAATTGAACCTCTGCAAAATAAACGGGGACAAGTTCAATTTGTGTTTATCTTTTTAAATGACATTACAAATCAACTCGCCGCAAAAAACAAACTTGAAAATGAACTAACCGCATTAAAAAAAGAAACTCCCCTTCAAAAAGAATTCAGCAAAACTCAAATAGAGGAAAATAGATTTAAAAATATTGTTGATTCAACCCAGCAAATTATTTGTTCTGTTGAGCCGGACGGAACAATAATTTTTGCAAACAAATCTTTTTTAAGCGCTTTGCGTTGCGCCGAATCGGAAATTATTGAAAGCAATATTTTTGATTTCATCGATCCGCAATTTTTATCTTCCAAAAAAATAAGTTTAGATAATCTTATTGATTTAGAGGAAGGTTTTGAAATCCCTTTTAAAACGAAACGCGGCAATAATATCAATCTTCAAACTAAATTATCGGCTGTTTATAAAAATGAAATAACAATTTCTTACTATAATATTTTCTTAAATGATTTAAGCGCTCAAAAAATTACTGAAGAAAGTTTAGAAATATTTAAATCTATTTTTGGAGGTTCTCAAGATGGAATGGCGGTTTATTTAAATGCAAAAATAATTTTAGCAAACGATTCCCTTGCTTCTATATTCGGATATAAAAATGGAGAGAGTTTAATAAATAATGATTTATTTGATTTAATTTTAACCGAAGATGTTCACAGCGTTGCCGAGTATATTCACTTAATTGAAAATAAAAAAGAGGGACCAAAAAGATTTGAATTTTTAGGAAGAAAATTGAACGGTCAAAGCATAAACGCCGAAGCCGCAGTTTCAACATTTGAAATTAAAAATAATTTATACATAGCCCTTATTATCCGCGATGTTACTGAAAGAAAAAAAGCGCAGCTAACCGTTCGCCAATCTGAAGAAAAATACAGGAACATAGCCGACAACATAGATGATTTTTTATTCACAATTGAATTAACGGAAAAAGGTTATCGTCCCGTGTTTCTTACTTCTTCGGTTGAGAAGATAACCGGATTTAATGCGTCGGATTTCTTAAATGACTCTCGTTTATTCTTTAAATTAATTCTTCCCGATGATTTTGATTTAGTAAAGAATAAAATATCAAATTTATTTAAAGCGCGCTTGAAGACTTCAGATGAATTTGAATTTAGAATTATTAATAAACAAGGCAACATCGTTTGGGTAAGAAATAAACTTCACGTGGTAAAAAATTCAGATGAAAAAGTCCAGAAGGCTTATGGTTTGGTCAGCGATATTTCGCTTCGTAAAAAAGCCGAGGAAGAACTTCAGAAGTCGACAGCAAATTTAGTGAAGCTGAACGAGACAAAAGACAAATTTATTTCAATAATCTCGCATGATTTAAGAACGCCGTTTAGTTCCATTTTAGGTTTTACCGATCTGATCTTAAATGATAATGAAATTACTTTTGAGGAGACTAAACAGTATGTTGCCTTTATTCAGGAATCTTCCCGTTCCATGCTTTCATTAGTCAATTCATTATTGGATTGGACGAGATTACAAACCGGCAGATTTAAATTTGAACCTGAAAAAATTGACGCATCGGAAATTATTGAAGAATCGTTCAATGCGCTTAACGGCGCCGCATATCAAAAAAATATTGAACTTATTTCTAACGTTAAAAAAAATAATTTAGTGTTCGCAGACCAAAGTTTATTAATGCAAGTTTTCAATAATTTAATTTCCAACTCAATAAAATTTACTCCCGAAAGAGGAACCATCTCAGTTGAAATTAATCCTTCAAGGCAGCAGCGTTTTGTTCAATTTTCAGTTGAGGACACAGGGGTTGGAATTAAAAGAGAAAATTTAGAAAAATTATTTAAAGTGGAATCTAAATTTACTTCGGAAGGAACCGCGGGTGAAAAAGGAACGGGACTTGGACTTTCGCTAGTTAAAGAAATAATAGAAATTCACGGCGGCAAAATTTGGGTAGAAAGTGAATTTGGCAGAGGCTCAAAATTTAAATTTACTTTACCGATAGCGCCTTCAAATATCCTTTTAGTTGATGATAGCAAAACAGATAGATTACTGTACGCAAAAATATTACGAAACATTTCTCCTGATTATAATATTGACGTTGCTTCGGATGGAATTGAAGCGCTGGAAAAGATTAAACAAAATACTCCCGCATTAGTAATAACAGATCATTTTATGCCGCATATGAATGGTTATGAATTAATTAAAGAATTGTCTAAACTAAATTTAAAAAACTCGCCGCGCGTAATGATATTAAGTACGGATATTGATAGAGCAACAGGGCATGATTATAACGAGTTGGGTGTGGAATATGTTTTTCAAAAGCCGGTTAGTTTAAGCAATTTTAAACAAGCTGTTGAAAAATTATTAAAGCAAAATTTAATGAAGTAAAAATACTCGCTCAAAAACTTGTCTAAATATCTTTCACTTCCATTTCAATTTGATTTTTTATCTCATAAATTTTTTGTTTTTTCTTCCCTTCAATGTAAGGACATTTAGCTGGCGTTTTCAATTTACCTTCTTTAATTCTACTATTCTCTTCATTCATCTTACCTAATAAATAGGGACAAGTAATTTCGTTTTCGTTTAATTGGTTCTGCAGATATGGGCATTCAGTTTTAAATTTAGATTTAGTCTCAGCATTTGAATCATCGCTACCGCCATCTGAAATACTTACCGCGGTAAATGAAAAGAGGAAGACAAAAAGAAACAATATTACAATTGATTTTTTCATGGCTGTAACCTTCAATTAAAATTAGTTAGTGTTTGAACTAAATTTAATCTTTTAAAACTAAAAAGAAAGTTTTATGATTTTGGTGTGATATAAAAAAAGCGCGACAGTATAAACCATCGCACTTTTTTCTTATGGGAAGGTGAAACAATTTAATAGCAAATTATTTCTTGTTGTGAATTCTTTTTCCTTTTGGTCCCGTTCCATCGCATACACCGTTTTTGTCTCCAAAGCCGGCGCCATCGCGTGGTCCAATACCGCTGTTACCGTTTCCGTCGCCAGGACCATTACCACGTTTACCGACTTTGTTTTGAAACGCATTTCCTTTCATTAATTTTTTGCCGCTGCCGTCATTCGGTTTAACATAG
Source organism: uncultured Bacteroidota bacterium (assembly GCA_963782985.1). Taxonomy (GTDB): domain Bacteria; phylum Bacteroidota; class Ignavibacteria; order Ignavibacteriales; family Ignavibacteriaceae; genus CAVSWT01. Next base: position 101,870 of record CAWALU010000006.1, on the reverse strand, counting down.
TCGTCGTCTTGCCCGTTAGGAATTCCATCGCCATCATCATCATAGCCGCTGCCGCCGGTAAAATTGTCACAAATTCCATCGCCGTTCAAATCAACAAAAGCGCTGCCGCCTTTTTTTGCTTTCTGCTGAGCGTTGGTATCAGAAACTGTTAGATACATTCCAACAAAAATGACGATGCTGAAGACTGAAGCGAACCTCAATATCTTTTTCATTTTTAACTCCAATTATTTTGTTAATGAATTTTGTTTTACAGTTTCCATTAGGCAACCAATGTGCCAATCTCTTAACTAATTTTTTAATGAAAAAATCGTAACTAAAATTTTTAACTCGACTAACTGGACGATTTTCATCGACCTGTTTGTCGAATTATTTTTCAGAAACTTATTGAGGATTCAAGTATCCTATTTATTATAATATTATTTTATGGATAGAATCTTGCTTGGTTTTAATATGGGAAAAAAATTTAAACTCAATCCAAAAATTATAATTACTATTTCCTTAATTATTGGAATAGTAATGATTTCCTCTGCTTATTTAGAATTGAAACAGAGCAAAGAAGAAATTTTTCATCTTCTGCATGCGCAGGCTGTTTCGCTAATCGAAACAATTTCATTGAGCAGTATCAACACACTCAACTCAAGCTACGAAATTGAAGAGCTTATTGCAGAAAGATTATTGAACAACGCCAGGCTTATTAAAAAATTAGACAGCCTTAATTCTTTAACTCAAAAAAAATTGGTTGAAATAGGAAAAGAGAATAATCTTTTCAGAATTAATATTTTTGACGAAAAAGGGAACCGGGTTCTTTCAAATAGAATTCCAACTGATGAGCATATTCATCCGGAAGGAAATGTGAATAGATCTGAAGAATTAAAACCTATTTTACAACGCCAAACAGATGAAATAATAATTGGACTAAAAGACGCGCAGTACTCAAAAGAGCAACGATACGCAGCGGCGGTTTCACGTTCAAAAAATCGCGGAGCAATTGTAGTTAACCTGGATGCAAAACAATTTTTGGATTTTAGAAAGAAAATAGGAATAGGAAAAATCATTCAGGATATGGGCAAAAACTCAGGTATTGAATTTATTGCTTTGCAGGATAGAGATGGAATTTTAGCCGCAAGCAAAAATGTGGATTCGTTATCAGCAATTAATGAAGATTCATTTTTAAGGTCATCATTAAACAGCGACAGTATTTTTACACGCATTATTAAATTTAATAGCATTGAAACCTATGAAGTAATAAAAAGATTGGTAAATGATAATGAAGTAGTCGGAATTTATAGGATAGGTCTTTCGCTTAATGAAGTGCGAAGCCTGGAAGCAAGAATGTATCGGCGCATAATTATTATTTCACTTATTCTTGCGGCAATAAGCATAATTGTTTTAAGCATTTTATTTACAGCTCAGAATTTAAGAATAGTTTCAAATGAATATAAAAATTTTAAAACGTTTACCGGTTCAATTCTGCAAAATATGGCTGAAGCTGTAATTGTTTTAAATAATGAGTTTCAAATTATTTTGTTTAATAAATTTTCTGAAAATTTATTCAATGTAAGTTCATCAAGCGCAGGCAATAAAAATATTAATGAAATATTGGAGGGCAAATTATCATTTGTAAAAACGGAAATTCAATCATCCATCGTAACAAAAAAATATTTTGAGAGATTAATTGAGATTAGTAATTCGCAAAAAATATTAGGCGTTAGCATTACAGAAAATTACAATAAAAATGAAAATGAAATTGATACCTATACTATTGTTATAACGGACTTAACCCAAAGCAAAAATTTAGAAGAGCATGTTAAAAGACAGGAGAAGCTTTCTGCAATGGGTGAATTAGCTTCAGGCGTGGCGCATGAAATTAGAAATCCAATTAATTCTATAGGAATGATTGCTCAAAGATTAAAAAGAGAATTTGAACCTAAGAATGAAAAAGATGAATATGAAATTATTATAAAAGTTTTAAGAGATGAAGTTGACCGAGTAAATAAAATTATTTCCCAATTTCTTAATTATGCCAAGCCAATTGAACTTCAAAGAAAATCAGTTAGCTTAAAAAATTTCATTAATGAAATAACGTTTTTATTCTACGAGCAAGCCAAAATAAAAAATATAGATTTTAAAGTTTTAAATGAGGAAAGAATTGAAGCTGAATTTGATCCGGAATTAATGAAACAATCTCTAATCAACTTAATACAAAATGCCTTTGACGCCGTAAATTCAAGCGGCAACGTATTTATAAATTACTATTTGATAAATTTAGAATTGATAATTGAAATAATAGATTCAGGCGGCGGAATTTCCAATGAGAATAAAAGTAAAATTTTCAATCTTTATTACACCACCAAACCAGAAGGAAATGGTTTGGGTTTAAGCATAACACAAAAAATAATTTCGCAGCATAACGGATTTATAAAAATCGAAAATAATTTTCCCCAGGGAACCATCTTTAAATTAATTATACCGCAAAATGAAAAACATTAATATTTTAATTATTGACGACGAAAAAAATCAACGGGATATTTTAATCGGCTATCTAAATAAAAAAGGATTTAATTTATACGCCGCAGCTAACGGCGATGAAGGAATTAAAATAGTTCAAACTAATTTGATTGATATTATTCTTTCGGATTTTAAAATGCCTGGCAGAACCGGACTTGAAGTTTTGGAAGAAGTGAAAAAGATAAATCCACATATAGCGTTTGTAATTTTAACGGCGTTTGGAACAATTGAAAACGCAGTTACTGCTATACGCCGCGGAGCTTATGATTATATTTCAAAACCAGTCGACTTAGACCAGCTTGATCTTCTGCTTGAAAGATTAATTGAAAATAAAAATTTAAAATCTGAAAATGAACTATTAAAAATTCAACTGAAAGAAAAGTTTAAGATTTCTTCCATCATATCTCAATCAGCTAAAATGGAAGAAGTATTAAGCGTTGCATCGCGCGTTGCCGAAAGTAAAGCTACCGTTTTAATCACCGGTGAAAACGGCGCTGGAAAAGAAGTGCTGGCAAAAACTATACACTACATTAGCCCACGAAAAGAGATGCCTTTCATTGCAGTAAACATTCCGGCGCTTTCTGAAAATTTAATGGAAAGCGAATTGTTCGGTCATGAGAAAGGCTCGTTTACCGGCGCCGATAAATTAAGAAAAGGCAGATTTGAATTGGCTGATAAGGGAACGATTTTTTTAGATGAAGTTGGCGATATCCCGTCGTCGGTGCAAGTAAAATTACTTAGGGTTTTGCAAGAGCAGCAATTTGAAAGAGTGGGCGGTTCAGAAAAAATAAATATTGACGTAAGAATAATTGCAGCAACAAATCAAAATTTAGAAAAGAAAATTAAGGAAGAAACTTTTAGGGAAGATTTATTTTACAGATTAAATATCGTACCTATTAAAATCCCGTCGCTGCGCGAGAGAAGAGAAGATATTTATCCTTTAATAGAATTTTTTATGAATAAATATTCTAAAGAAAATATGAAAGATGAATTTGAGATCAGCAAGGAGGCTGCCGATAAATTATTAAAATATAATTTCCCCGGGAATGTTAGAGAGCTGGAAAATATAATTGAACGCGCAGTTGTTCTTTCAAGAAGGAATATAATAACATTAAAAGATTTGCCCATAAACGTCGCCGGTTTCAAATCAGAGCGGCAAATAGAAACAAGCGATTCACAAACCCTAACAGACCAGGTTGAGGCGCTTGAAAAAAAATTAATTTATGACGCCTTAACAAATAGTGGCGGCAATCAAACTCAGGCGGGGAAAGTTTTAGGAATTACGGAAAGAAATTTAAGATACAAAATGAAGAAGTATGGAATCCAAAATAGATAAATTAATTTATAGCCCCCAATCAAATCCCATGGAAAAAAGTTGATTGTCATAATTGTAGTAATAATCATTTGACTTATTGTATATATAGTTCCAGTTCGTAGATAATTTAAGTCTGTTTATTAATTTTGATAAATCAAATTCAAAAGCAATTCCTCCCGCTAATTGATTGTCATTTCTAAAATCACTTAAATCATAACCCTCAATATCAGTAGCGGGAATATTTAAATAATTTTTATTTGAATAAATAAATTCTAACTTCGCAAAAATAAATTGCGATAAATATTTTGAAACCGATATGCCGGTCTGGAAACCTTCATTGGAATATAAATCATTAAAAATTTCTTCTTCATAAAAAATAAATTCTCCCGAATTTATATATCGAGTTCCGTTTGATAAATTTTTTCTATATAAGCCATTCAATGCAATTCCGGTATTTTCGTCTATTGATTTAGCAAGATTAGCTGATAATATTAATTGAGAGTTATTATTTGAGCCGGGATTGTTTTGAATGGTTAGCAAATAATTTTTATAATCTAATTCCGTATTTAAAGAAATTGACGCTTCGCTTTCAAAGGCAAAAATAATCTTTAAAAAAGTTTTGTGCTCGTTGTGTGAGAAAACATTAAAGTTTTTATAATCATTTCTATTGAAAACGTAACCTAATATTAATTTGTCGCTCTCTGAAAATGAATGGCGATAATTTGCGTATGCTGAAAATTGATTAAAATTAAAAACTTCAAAATCATCCCTATTATTTCTCCAGCTATAGTTAACCCCAATGTTTATGGGGTTATCATCAATTGAAAGTAAGTATGTATTTACAATTCCAACCTTATGAGAATTAGATGATTTAAAAATATTTTTTTGAAAATAGCTTACATTTCCCATGTAATAAGTTTGAAAATTATTCATCTCGCTTTCAAAATCATAAGCGCCGCCATAATTAAAGCTGCTTACAAAATCTTCAGCTTTAATAGCATTATTATAAATATTATCGTCGTAATAACTTTCAAAAGAAGTTTCAAAAGAAAATTGAGCAAATGCTTTTTGCGGCAGCGACAAAATAAGAATGAATATAAACAACGATAATTTGCAGGAAATAATTTTATAAAAATTATTTATGCCCATTGCCGTTTCCATTTCCACCTGCGTCGTTACCGCCATTGCCCTGAGTTTTTCCATTTTGTTTGTGCCCATTTTGTCCGCGTTTAAAGCCCATTCCCTTTACACGCTGGTCGCAAATGCCATCGCCGTCTTTATCAATAAAAACATCCTTGCCTCGCTTGTTTTGCTTAAGTTCATTTTGCATGTTTATTCTGTTGTTTAATTTTTCTTGAACTTGCCCTTGAACATGAACCTTTTCTTGAGCTCTCGCCTGTTCTTTAACTTGCTGCCCGTTCCTTCCAGCATTAGTTGAATCCGGCGGGCTAAACGCTAAGCCAGTGGAAATTAAGATAATTGGAAAAAATATAATTATTAGGTATTTCATAATTTTGCCTCCATTGGCTTATTCTCAAAGCAAATGCCAGAACAAATAATTTGCATGTTATATTTTTTGAGGGAAGGATTAATGATTATTTTTTTTAATGCGACCTTTTAGACGAAGTCAACGACTATTAAGTCGACCAAATTTGCGATAGGTAGACAAAGACAAGATTAATTATTCTTTAAAAGAATTTAAATTTTATTTCCATTCCAAGATTGGCTGAATTGGAAAACATGATATTTTAATGCCGAACTCTGAAGAATTACTAACTGCCAAAAATAGTCTTAATAAAAATATTAACTAAATAGTTTTCTTTTAATTACAAAACGCTTTCGCATTTCATCAAATAATAGTTTTCTATTTTTTGTATCAGATCGTCAATTATAACCGGCTTATTAATTATTTCATCGCAGCGTATCCATTCTTTTTCTTCGGATGTTGAAGCGCCGAATTTATAGCCCGTTAAATAGGTGGCGCATGTTAAAATATAAACCGGAATATTTTTACCGTGTTCATTTTTTTTAATTTTATAGCTTAAAATAAAACCTGAGTCATGCTCTTCCAATATTAAACCAAGGACTGCTGCATCAGGTTTTTCTGAAAGGAATAAACGCCATCCTGCTTCCGCCGAAGTTGCCGTAACAACTTCGTAACCCTTAGCCATTAACAATAGTTTAGTTTTATTAAGAAGCTCTGGATCCTTATCTACTAATAATATTTTATTATTGTTCATTTTATTCACCTTTTTTCTGTTTTTAATTTTTAGTCAAAACTCTTTTTAAAATTTTAATTTTGCAGGTCTTCTATTAAAATATTTTGTATGGAGTATTTCATGAGCTTTATTTGAATTTGGCTCACCAAAAAATTCTTTATATAAAATTTTAAGCGATTCATTTTCATATGATCTTCTATGCGTCATCTTAGAATCAATTTGATATAAAGTTTTTGTTCTCTTTTCTACTTTCTCTGATCGCTTATGTATCGGCTGACCACCGCCGTTAATGCATCCGCCCGGACAAGCCATAACTTCAATAAAATGATATTTTGAATTACCGTTTTGTACTTCATCCAAAATTGGTTTAATATTTCCAATTCCATTTATGACTGCCACATTCAATGTTAATCCATTAATGTTAATCGAAGCTTCTTTAACTCCCTCAGAACCTCGTACAGATTTTAATTCAAGAATTTCTAAATCACTACCCGTAATATTAAAATAAGCAGTTCTTATTGCTGCTTCCATAACACCGCCGCTCGTTCCAAAAATTACTGCTGCACCAGTTGATTCGCCCAATGGGTTATCAAAATTATCTTCAGGCAAATCGTTGAAATCGATTCCCGCCAGCTTAAAAAATCTTACAAGTTCGCGGGTAGTTAAAACAACATCTACATCGGGAAATATATCTTCTTTAAGTTCGCCTCTTGCGGACTCATACTTCTTAACTGTGCAGGGCATAATAGAAACAACAAAAATATCTTTAGGATTAATTCCCATCTTTTTAGCATAGTATGTTTTTAGTGCTGCCCCTTCCATTTCATGCGGCGACTTGCAGGAAGATATGTGATCCAAAACTTCTGGACGATTTTGTTCAACATATTTAATCCAGCCTGGGCAGCAGCTTGTAAACATCGGAAGTGTTTTTTTATTTTGTATTCTGTCAACCAGTTCTGCAGCTTCTTCTAAAATTGTTAAATCAGCAGAAAAGTTTGTGTCAAAAACTTTTTTAAATCCCAGCCTTCTTAATCCAGAAACAATCTTTCCTGTTACGTCTGTACCCAATGGCAAATTATATTCTTCGCCTAAAGTTGCTCTCACAGCGGGCGCAATCTGAACAATAGTAAATTTGTTTTTATCATTAAGTGCTGCTGCTGCTTCTTTTAAAGAACTTTTTTCTCTCAAAGCTGCAGTGGGACAAACGAGAATACATTGACCGCAAAGGATACAATCGCTGATATTTAAACCTTTGTTATAGGGCGTAGTAACGTTGCTGATAAAACCTCGCTGCGTAAAATCGATGGCGCCGATTTTTTGAATTTCATGGCAGACACGAACACATCTTCCGCAAAGTATGCACTTAGCAGGGTCTCTTTCCATTGAAGCACTGGAAGCATCAATTGCATGAGATTTTGTCTCTCCGACATATCTATGTTCTCTTACTCCGTAAGCTTCAGCAAGATCTTGAAGCTCACAATTTTTGTTTCGTACGCAAATCAAACATTCCTGCGGATGGTTTTCAATTAACAGCTCCACAATAGTTTTACGTGCACGTCTTACCCGTGCTGAGTTAGTTTGAACAATCATTCCATCATAAACCGGAAACGCACAAGATGGGACTAAACCTCTTTGCCCTTCAACTTCTACGGTGCAAATTCGGCAAGCGCCTGTCGGAGCTAATTCTTTTAGATGACAAAGTGTGGGAATATTAATTCCGGCAAATTTTGCTGCCTCAAGCACCGTCATTCCCTCATCTGCATTTATCTTAATATTATTTATTGTGAGTTGAACCATCATTTTCTCCCAAAGTAAAAATTTTTAATTCACACTAACAGCATCAAACCGGCAAGCTTCATAACACATTCCACATTTTATACATTTGTCTTCAATTATATAATGGGCGTGACCTTTTTCACCCGCAATGGCTTCCGATGGGCATCTTCTTAAGCAGACCTCGCATCCGTTGCATTTGCTGTTATCAATATTATATGTTAGTAATTCTTTACAGACTTTGGCTGAACATTTTCGTTCAAACAAATGTTCTTCATATTCGTCTTTAAAATATCTTAAACCTGAAAGGACAGGGTTAGGCGCTGATTGCCCAAGTCCGCAAAGCGATGTATCCCGAATAACATCTGCAAGTCTATTTAAATGAATTATTCCCTTAAATCTTTTAAACTCATCTAATTTATTTTTAGTGTTTTTATAGCTTGTGGGAATACGTTCGATAATTTCCAGCATACGCTTTGTTCCCTCGCGACAAGGAACGCATTTTCCGCAAGATTCATTTTGAATGAATGTTAAAAAGAATTTTGCAACATCAACCATACAAGTGTCCTCATCCATTACAACGAAACCACCAGAGCCCATCATTGCACCAACACCTTTAAGCGATTCATAATCCACTTGAGTTTTTAAAACACTATCTGGCAGGCATCCCCCGGAAGGTCCGCCAATTTGCACAGCTTTAAATTGTTTGCCATCAGGAATTCCTCCTCCAATTTCAAAAACAATATCTTCTAATTTAACTCCCATCGGTACTTCAACTAAACCAGTATTTTGTATTTTACCGCTGAGTGCAAAAACTTTCGTCCCTTTACTTTTTTCTGTTCCGATGGAAGAAAACCAATCGGCTCCTTTAGAAATGATTGCGGTAATATTTGACAAAGTTTCTACATTATTTATAACGGTTGGCTTTCCCCATAAACCGGATACGACGGGAAAAGGAGGCCGCGGTTTAGGCATTCCGCGTTTACCTTCAATAGAAGCAATCAAGGCTGTTTCTTCGCCGCATACAAAAGCACCAGCACCTTTTTTAATTTTCAAATCAAAGCTGAAATTTGTGTTTAGAATATTTTTGCCTAGCAGTCCATATTGTTTGCACTGGTTAATTGTATTCTGCAGTCTTTTTATTGCCAGCGGATATTCAGCTCGGCAATAAATAAAACCTTCAACTGCGCCGATTGCATATGCTGCAATTGTCATTCCTTCCACAACTTTAAAAGGGTTGCTTTCCAAAACAGAGCGGTCCATAAAAGCGCCGGGGTCACCTTCATCTGCATTGCAGATCATATATTTTATATCTGCTTTTTGGTTATGTGCAAGTCTCCATTTTTTACCCGTTGGAAATCCAGCGCCACCTCTTCCTCGTAATCCGCTATGAAGAATTTCATTAATAACTTCTATGGGCTGCATTAATCTTAAAACTTTATCAAGCGCTTTAAAGCCATCGGAAGCAATATATGCATCAATTGAAGTTGGATTAATTATACCGCAATTTTCTAAAACAATTTTTTGCTGGTTTTTAAAAAATGGATTCGAGTTTATTGAAGGTAAGTCATCAGAGTCAATACCATGTGTTCCCAAAAGTTTTTCTTTGAAAACATCTTTTTCAACAATAGTTTTTTGAATAAACTTTGAAATTAATTTAGGAGTAATTTCGCAGTAGGATATTCTATCTTTGCCGGGAAGTTTTACATCAACTATAACTTCTTTAGCACAGAAGCCAATGCATCCTGTGGGCTGTATTACGGCTTTAAGTTTTAATTTATCCAGTTCATTAATTATTGCCTCTTCAACTTTTTTAGCGCCTGAAGCTAAGCCGCAGGTTCCCATTCCTATAAAAATTATCGGCAATTCATGTTCGATATATTTTAATCTATTATTAAGAGATTTAATTCTATTTTCACATTCTAAATTGTAATGACAGAGAGGTCCTTCGGTACAGCATCTCACAAATAATTCGCAGGGCTGTTCCGGAGAATGCCAACATTCACAACAGCAATTTTCAATAAAGCTTTGCATTTACAATACCTCCGGTTCTAGAGAAGTTTCCTTTTTCTTCGATTGCGATTTATATTTTTTAATAATATTAGAAATATCTTTAACAGTAATTCTTCCAAAGTAATCTTCGTTAACAGTTATAACCGGGGCAATGCTGCAGGCGCCTATACAATTAACAACTTCCAAAGTAAATTTTTTGTCGCTGGTTGTTTCACCCGCTTTAATATTTAATTCAGTTTCTAAAGCAAATAAAATATTAGCAGAGCTTTTTACATGACAGGCAGTGCCGCGGCAAACTCTAATTATATTTTCCCCCAGCGGCGTTAATCTGAATTGATTATAAAAAGTTGCCACGCCGTAAACCCTGCTTAACGGTATATCAACAAAATCTGAAACCTCTCTTAAAGAGTCTTCGGGCAAGTAGCCGTAGAGATTTTGAACATCTTGCAGTAGAGGAATTAAACTACTTTTATTTTTTGGTTGATAATTATTAAACACTTCAGCATGCATATTATACCCGCAAATTATTTATACCTTTATACTGCATATTGAATGCCATCTGATAATTTTTTTTTGATTCAGTTTAATGATTAGATTGTGCTAAGATGGGTATGTTCAGTTTTGTTTTTCTTGTTAGTGGGAAGCCTTTTTCCATTTCAGAAAAAAGTAATTTGTAAATGGAAAGAGTTTGTGTTCAGCAATAGAATAATAAACGAAGTGTTAAATGAAAAAATTGTTTTAGTTATAAACAGTATTTTTGAAAGGGAAGAAGAACTCTTGGAATAGCATCGTGCATATATGATATTATCATTCCATAATTAACAATGGGAATATCAAAAAGTTTAGCGCGCTTAATTCTAGCAAGCATGAAATTTCTAGTAATCATGCACCCGCCGCAATGAATAATTAATTTGTAGTCGGATAAATTTTCAGGAAAATCCTGTCCGTGTGAAAAATCAATAACGATATTTTTTTTGGTATGAAGAGCCAGCCATCTTGGTATTTTGACAGTTCCGATATCGTCTTTTTGAGCATGATGAGTGCAGGCTTCAGCAATTAAAACTTTATCGCCATCATGCAGTTGATCAATTCTTTTTAAACCTTTTACAAATTCAAATAAATTCCCTTTAGCCCGCGACATTAGAATTGAAAATGTTGTGAGCTTAATAGTTTCGGGCACATCTTGAGCGACTTTAAATATTGCTTGACTATCAGTTATAACTAAAGCAGGCGGGGTTTTTAATTTGTTTAAAGTTGAACGAAGCTTGTTCTCTTTCGTTACCACAACAATGATGTTATCATCAAGAGCTCCTCTAATGGTTTGAACCTGCGGAAGAATTAAGCGACCTTTTGGTGCGCCTAAATCAATGGGGGTAACTAGTACCACTACATCGCCCGGCTTTACGAGATCACCTATTAATGAGGGGATATGCTCTTGAGGCAGCATTCGAATAAGCCGCTCTTTAAGAACGTCAATACCAACATTTTCTGCACATGAAATTTCAAAATGGATAATGCTTAAAGCTTCCAACTCTTCAAGCAAAATAGGATTAACACCATATTCAATCTTATTAACAGCAACTAAGAAAGGTGTATCAATTTTTCTTAGGTATATAATTAATTCTTCTTCTTCAATTGTAATTAATTTTGTTGCATTCAAAACCAAAATAACAAAATCAGCAGAGGCAAGAATATTTAAGGTTTTATTAATTCTTTTTTCTCCTAATTCACCAGTGTCGTCAATTCCGCCGGTATCGATAAGCACCACTGGACCGTATGGCAAAAGTTCCATCGCTTTTTTAACGGGGTCAGTTGTAGTTCCCGGTGTATCGCTGACTATTGATAATTCTTGACCGATAAAGGCATTAACGAGAGAAGACTTTCCCACATTTCTTCTGCCGACAAAAGCAATATGTTTTCTTTCTGAATTTGGAATTGTGTTCACTTTGCACCCCCTATTTTATTTTAAAGATTATAAGAGGCAAATTAATTAATACCGATGTTAAAATTTTTTCTTCTTTCATACGAATTAAAAATTCAAAAAGCGTTCCATCAGTTTTGTGTTGAGAGATTAGACAGTTTGAACATCAAACTTTAATGAATTCACGTTTAATAAAAAATAACTATAGTCATCAGCCAAAATTAAATACCATTTCATATAAAACATTTCTCGTTAATAAGAAATAAAAATTTTATAGATAGTTTATAGGCAATAAGCAAAGGGATTTCGATGGTATATTTATTGTCCATTTAATAGGTGAGGAATATCTAATCACTTAAAAACTATTTTAAAAAGCTGAGGTAAAAAGGATGGAATTTATAAATGAAAATTACATCAATTCTTTGCTCGAAGATGACCAGCTTCACAATGAACACCTACAAAAAGATATAATACAAAAAGCAGCCGATGGAAAAGGAATAACATTAAAAGAAAGTGCTGCACTATTAAACATCAGCTCGCCTGAATTATTAGATGAACTTCATCATCAAGCCAAAAAAGTAAAAGAAAAAATTTACGGCAATCGATTGGTCTTATTTGCGCCGCTTTATGTTACAAACGTTTGTGTAAACAATTGTTTATACTGTGCTTTCAGAAGGGACAACAAGGAATTGATACGAAAGACTTTAACTGTAAACGAGATTGAAGAAGAAGCGCGCTTTTTAATTAATACCGGACAAAAAAGATTGCTGCTCGTTGCGGGCGAGCATCCCAAAAAAGCTAGCGTTGATTTTATTGGTGAAGCCATTGAGAGAATTTATTCAATAAACATCAATGGAAATAATATCAGAAGATTGAATGTTAATACGGCTCCGTTAAGTTTAGATAATTTTAAAAGATTAAAAAGTTTTGCAATTGGCACCTATCAATGTTTCCAGGAAACATATCACTATAAAACTTATTTAGAAATGCATCCTGTCGGACCAAAGCGTGAGTACGCTTATAGATTATATGCAATGGATAGAGCACTTCAGGCTGATATTGATGATGTGGGAATAGGAGCTTTGTTCGGATTAACTGACTTTAAATTTGAAACACTTGCGCTTTTAATGCATGCCGAATATTTGGATTCAAGATTTGGAATTGGGCCTCATACAATTTCAATCCCCAGATTAGAACCGGCGCTAAATGCACCCGCGGCGCTTCATCCACCTTTTGCAGTAGATGACGTGAGTTTTAAAAAATTGGTGGCTATAATTCGGCTTTCTGTTCCCTATACGGGAATGATTCTATCCACTAGAGAAAGACCAGAAATAAGGCGCGAACTTTTTGAAGTTGGAATTTCACAAATTAGCGCGGGCAGCAGAACGGCGCCCGGCAGCTATAAAGAATCACAGCAAAGTTTAAATGAACATGAGCTTGAACAATTTCAACTTGGCGACCACAGATCCTTAGATGAAGTAATTAACGATGTAGTATCGCTTGGATATTTCCCGAGTTTCTGCACAGCCTGCTACCGCTCCCAAAGAACCGGAGACAGATTTATGGAATTAGCTAAGACAGGAAACATTGGTAAAATCTGTGTGCCGAATGCACTCGCAACATTTAAAGAATATTTGATGGATTATGCCAGCGAGGATACTAAAAGAATTTCTGAGCCATTCTTTCAAAAAGAAATTGATTCCGTAAAGGGTGCGGCACGAAAAAAAGTTGAAGAGATGCTGGATAAAGTTGGTAAGGGTGAAAAGGATGTTTACTTGTAGAGTAAAGCAAAAAATCAAAGTTAAAATTAAATATTAACTTTATATTAAACATTTTAAAATTGCCCTTCCCTTGGGGAAGGGTTGGAATGGGCTTTTATGTTAAAGCTTAACAGAATTCTTCATAAAGAAGAATTAACAAAAGATGAAATATTTTTTTTGCTTTCATTGAAAAATGAAAGAGATTTGGATTTGCTTTTTCATACAGCTAATTCTATTAGGGCAATGCATTGCGGTGAGGAAGTTCATCTTAGAGGAATAATTGAAATTTCCAATAACTGCGAGCAAGATTGCCTTTACTGCGGGCTGCGAAATTCTAACCAAAAGCTTCAGCGGTATAGAATGACATCTCTTGAAATTATGGAAACTGCAGAAAATATTTATTTATCGGGAATTAAGACTGTCGTTTTGCAGTCCGGCGAAGACCAGCTTTTAACAAAAAGTTTTATTTCAAAAATTATTAAAGAAATTAAAAATAATTTTGGGCTTGCTTTAACTCTAAGTTTTGGGGAACGACAATTTGATGATTACTTAGAATGGAAAAAAGCCGGCGCAGACCGTTATCTTTTAAAACATGAAACCGCTAATGCTAAAAAATATTCTATTTATCATCTCGGGCAAAAATTAAACGAAAGACTTAATCACTTAAAATTCTTAAAATCGATCGGGTTCCAAATCGGAAGTGGAAATATTATCGGGCTTCCGCATCAAACTATAGAAGATATTGCAGACGATATTTTGTTGTGTAAGAAATTGAATGCAGATATGGTTTCATTCAGCCCGTTTATACCTTCTCCCGATACACCATATCGTAATCAACAAATTGCCGATGTTAATTTAACTCTAAAGACAATTGCAACTGCGCGAATTAGTTTAAAGAACGTTCATATGCCCGCAACAACAGCTTTTGCGGTTTTAATAAATAAAGGATATGAAAAAGGATTGATGATTGGGGCAAACGTGATAATGCCGAACTTTACTGCTCTAAAATTTTATGAAAGTTATGAAATTTATCCAAAGGATGTTCTAATAAAAAATTATCATAACTCACTTTATGATATTAAAGAATCTATTTTAAAACTAGGCAGAAGCTTTTCTAATGCGGTCGGAGATTCTTTGAAGCAAATTCCTGCATATTAAACTACTTTTTCTTCAGCACAAAACCAGTTGAAGGCTTTAATACTATCATATCTGACACAGTTCCCAAAGAAGCAACTCCCGCTTTATTGCCGTTTACTAACACTTCCCATTCGCCATTCGGTAAATTAAATCCTTCTTCTTTATTAGGATCGGCATTAAACAGAACAATAAAATTTTCATTGTTGAAAGTAATATAATAGCCTAAAGCAAATTCGTTGTCGGTTATATTAAAAAATATTACGTCGTCATAATCTGCTCTGCGGAAAGCGTCATAAGTTTCTCTTAAATCAATTAAGCCTTTGTAATAATCCACTAGTTCTTTATTCAAATCGGCATACTTATAATTTATATAATTCGTTTCGTTATCTTTATCATAGCTGTTATGGTCAAGCATACCAATATTTTCATCGTCAACTTTCGTGTTTGCAGAAATAACTTTGCTGCGCGCAAATTCTTGACCCGAATGAATCATTGTTATTCCTTGTGAAGTGAATAAGAACAAAGCGCCGAGCTTATTTATTTTTAATTGAAGCGGGGTGAGCTTTGCATTTTTATCAATATCAGTGATAGATTCTTCGGGATTAATTTCCTTTGTTCCGATTCGTATAAAATCACCAAGCGTGTAGCCATCGTGAGATTCAAGATAATTTACTGAATGTTCTTTCTTTTGGAACAATCCGAATTTGTCTCTCGCCAAAGTTCCGTTCACATAACTTTTAATTCTATCTGGACTATTATTTCCGAACCACTTGCCAAAAATCCAGCCTTGACCGGTAAAAGGATTTTCACCTTTAACGCCGTTTCTAATTTGGTCATTCCAGCTTCCCCATCCGCGAAGAGAAAATCCCATCGGATCATATCCGCCGCCCCACGGTTCGCATACAAAAATTACCTGCGGATTAATTTTCTTTGCTTCGTAAATTACTTCTTCAATTGTTTCCCAATCAATTAATTTCCCAAGATCAAATCGGAAACCATCAACGTGATATTCTTTCATCCAGTAAAGAATACTTTCAACAATCAATCGCCGAAGCATTGGTCGTTCGGTTTTTAAATCGTTACCGGTGCCGCTTTGATCAATGTAATTTCCATGCTGGTCGAGACGGAAATAATAATCTTTATCAATCTCTTTTAAATTCCCCAATTCATATTCTGATAAATGATTATAAACCACATCCATCATTACGGCAATGCCATCTTTGTGAAAAGCTTTTACCATATCTTTAAAATCATTTACCTGCTTTGCAGTTTGCCCATTCCATTTATTCCATTCGATGTCTTTAGTAACTTCGCTGTAATAAGCTTCAGGGGCAAAGAATGCAGCAGTCATATATCCCCAATGATTTTTTTCATAGGGATTCCATGAGTTATATTTTCCATTTAAAGAATCATCAAAGGGAGCTTCGATATTTCCAAATTCTTGAGCAGGTAAAAGCTCTACAGTATTAACGCCGAGATTTTTTATATAATTAATTCCACCTTTAATTTCTTTTTCAATTAACCCTTGATACGAACCAAAATTTTTAGCTTCCGAAGATGGATGCGCTGTCATATCGCGGACATGCATTTCATAAATAATTAAATCGCGCCAGTCGCGCTGAATCCACGTATCGCCTTCCCAACTATAGTTATCTTCTTTTACTACGATAGATTTTCTGGGATTGAAATAAGTATTAAACGATGCGACGGCTTTAGCATAGGGGTCTAAGCATAAAACATTTTTTTTAATTTGTTTTTGATTCTGATTCTGAATTTTAAAGCCATAAAACAAACCATAATTTTCACCTTCAAGCGAAGTTTCCCAAACAGCATTTTCATCGCGAATCATTTCATGCTCAATACCAATTTCATCGTCAACATTTTTAAAAATAACCAGCGTAACTTTTTCTGCGGAAGTTGTAAAAATTCTAAAAATAGTTTTGCCATCTTCAACAAAAGCGCCCAACTTTTTGTTTGAATAGTATGAATCTAATTTTTTTGTTTTAGTTATAAACTTATCTTTTTTTGAAATTGATTTTGTTTCAGATTTATCAGAAATAAACAAACTGCTGCCTTTCATAGTGTTCGTAAAGACTATTAAATTTATTGTTAAAGTTAAAATAAAAAAACCGCTGAACTTCATTATTATTATCGATTTAATTAAATGATTATTAAATTTTGCTTTTATTTTGTAATCTAAAATTTATGGGAAAAAAAATATACAAAATAATTATTCACCGGCAAATATTTTCCCATCTACCACGGGAGTAACGCAGATGAGAGGACTTTCCGGAACCTTAAATTCTTGAAATATTTCTTCAAAAAGCTCGAATTGGCGCCCCTTATTTTCAAGCCGGGCAAATTTATTGTACTTCATAAAATTGCCATTCTTGTCGGATGGTGCATCAAATTTGTATGCTCGCTCAAAATCTTCTGCTGCTTTGCTTTTCAAGAATTTAATTTTGTTATCATCGCCGCCTTCCCGTTCATAGCCCACTGCTCTAAATTCTACCACAAACCCGTTAGTAATAATTAGATAAATATTTAAAATTATTTCATTCATAATTTTTATTCAACAAAGTTACAATGCTTAAAGCTATTGCGTAGGCAAAAGCAAATTTACACATAACGCTTTCAATAATATCTAATGCCGAGGGCTTGTTAATCGAAGCTAAAACAAAAGCGGTAATAACCGGAACCGCCATTAATATATGAGCGGATAAAATTAAAAAGGCAAATTTTTCCTTCTTGCCTGATGATTTAAATATATTCAATACTAAAATTACTATTACCGCAATTACAAGTACGTAATAAAAAAACCCATACAAATCTCCCAGCGGATAATTATACGAAGCATAAAATACCGCGCAGCTTGTAACTGCAAATTTTTCAATTACTAATGAATAATAAATTAAGAATGAAACCGCCGGTAAAAAAAATAATGAAAAATACTTTGATTTATAATCAAACAACCTTAAGGTATAAACCAAGCCCAGCGGGGGTAGAAATGATATATCTGCGAAAGCTAAATACGGTAAAAAAGAAGATTGAAGATTAAAATGGCATGTTAAAAATTCAAGCGATTGATAAATCATCAGCAATAAAATTAATAACATTGCCATTTTATTAACTTTATTTTTTTCTGCGTGGATGAAAAGATTAATCAGCAATATCAATTCAATGCAGGCAATTAAAAGTGAAATTATTCCGTTCCAGTTTTGCAAGCTATTTTCTTTTTGATTGTAGACAAAGCATAGTGTCTCTATATGAACTAATGTAATTGATTGGAAAAGATACCTTCCCATTTAGAACACTAAACCGCACAAAGACTTTATTTTTTTGGACCAAGCATATTTTCTGGACGAACTACTTCATCAAATTTTTCCGGAGTTAGTAAGTCAAGTTCAACTGCGGCTTCTTTTAAAGTTTTGTGTTCTTTATGTGCCTTCTTTGCAACCTTAGCAGCATTGTCATAGCCGATATGCGGATTTAAAGATGTTACTAACATTAAGGAATCATTTAAATGTTTTTTTATGCTCCGTTCATTGGCTTCAATTCCAACTACACAGTTATCGGTAAAACTCTCGCATGCATCAGCTAATAATCTTATAGACTGCAGAACGTTAAAAATAATCACCGGTTTAAAAACATTAAGCTCAAAGTTGCCGCTGGCGCCTGCAAAATTAACTGTAACATCATTTCCAAAAACTTGCGTGCAAACCATCGTCATTGCTTCCGATTGAGTAGGGTTAACCTTTCCCGGCATTATTGAACTCCCCGGTTCATTTTCAGGAAGATTCAATTCTCCAATTCCGCAGCGCGGTCCCGATCCCAGCCAGCGAATATCATTTGCAATTTTCATTAATGATGCTGCCAGAGTTTTAAGTACGCCGTGAAATTCAACCAGCGCATCATGCGCGGCAAGCCCTTCAAATTTATTTCTTCCGGTAATAAAAGGTTTGCCCGTTAAATCAGAAATATTAATTGCAGCTTTCACCGCAAAATCTGGATGAGTGTTTAAGCCCGTTCCTACAGCTGTTCCGCCAAGCGCAAGCTCGTATAATCTTGGCAAAGCGCTCTCTATTCTTTCCAGTCCGTTTGTTAATTGCTGAACGTAGCCGGAAAATTCTTGTCCTAAAGTAAGCGGCGTTGCATCCATTAAATGTGTGCGACCAATTTTAATTATGTCTTTAAATTCTTCTGATTTTTTTTGAAGAGCGTCGCGCAATTTTGTAACCATAGGAATTAATCTTCGGTGAATTTCTTCAACAGCGGCAATGTGCATTGCAGTGGGAAAAGTATCATTTGAAGACTGCGCTTTATTTACATCATCATTCGGGTGAATGGGTTTTTTGCTTCCCATTGTTCCGCCAGATAATTCAATGGCTCGGTTTGAAATTACTTCGTTGGAATTCATATTTGTCTGGGTGCCGCTGCCGGTCTGCCAAACCACCAGCGGAAAATGTTCATCAAGCTTTCCTTCAATTACTTCATCGGCGGCTCTAATTATTAAATCAGCTTTTTCTGTGGGGAGTGTGCCGAGTTCTTTATTGGTCATTGCCGCAGCTTTTTTTAAAATCCCTAAAGCGCGAATAATTTCTCTTGGGAATCTTTCGCCGCCAATTTTAAAATTCATTAATGAGCGCGCGGTTTGTGCGCCGTAATATTTATCGGATGGCACTTTTATCTCGCCCATGCTGTCAGATTCAATTCTATAATCCATAATAATCTCCCTCAAAAAAAAGTTTGAAGCACAATTGAAAAAATTCAATTGAAATAATTAAGTGAGTTAATTTTCTTAATTAAAATTTAATGATTTTTTTATATAAAGATTAAAGAGAAAAAATATTTATTATAATAGATTATTTATTGATGCTGAAAACCCGCTCATCACAATTAATTTTGATTTGCAATTTCAAATGATAAAGTTCCAGGTAAAAATTGTGGGATTTATTATAAAAATATTTTTTTTATTTTAGCGGTAACTATTAGAACAACTATAATTAATTAAGCGGGCGCATAATGAATGTTCCAACGGAAATTTCAGTTCTTGATAAAAGTAATTATTTAAAAGGATTATTAATAATTGCAAAAAAAGATAAGCAGTTAGCTGAGCAGGAAAAAAAAATAATAAGACAGTTTGCCGAGAAGCTTGGCTTTGCTCAGGATTTTTACGAAGAAACCCTTAAAAGTTTACTCTCCAACAAATACATTTCGGAAGAGCCAATAATTTTTTCCAATAAAAAAATTGCTGAATCATTTATAACCGACGGACTTGCGCTTGGCTACGCTGATCACGCAATTGTAGGAGCTGAAATTGAATATTTAAAATCAATTGCACTTGCCAACCAGTTTGATGAAAAATGGTTTGAAGAAAAAATGCGGCAATTTAAAAATTCATCCACCTCAATACTTAACACTGAGTTCGCGCTGTTTTCAATTTTATAATTGTAAAGCAGAAACATTTCCTACCTTAGTAAATTTGGAAATATATTGATGTTCGCTGAGATGAGTAAAATTAGAAAATAAAAACAGGCTCCCTTTGGCGTAATTATGAAAAGTTATCTTCATAATTCCCTCTTATATAATTGCTTTATGGGTTTGCTGCATCAACCATATTGTAATTTGTTAATGCAGCAATAAATTATTTTTATCTCTTAAAAAATTCGGTTACAAACATTGACCAATTTTTGTCGTCCAATTTTTCTAATTGACCCACATAAAATTCTCCCGTATTTATTCCGGCGCTTTCTTTTTCAGCTTTAGGCATTTGTGCAATAAAGTTATTGTAGTTATCAATATCTTCATGATAAAATGAAACCGCGGCTTTGCCTATTTTTAAGTCGGCTAATTCAGTGTCAAGGTTATCCGCGTCAATCGTGCAAACCCAATTCTCTTCATAAGGATTGTGGTTTAATACTTCCATATTTTCTTTTAAGAATTTATTATTCTTTGTTACCTTTCCGCTTAAAGGGGAGTTAAATGAAACAGTTCTATTTCCCTGCTTAGCGCTGAAAAGATTCTGTCCTTTTGTAACAACCATTCCAAGGTTCGGGAATTCAATTGAATCAATATTACCAATTAATTTTTTTGCGAAATCATCAATACCAATATTAGCCGAACCATTATCTTCCACGCTTGCCCAGCAATGCCCTTCGGAAATAAACACGCCGCCGGGAATTGCAAACTCGCCCGCTCTTGTCGCTTCAACTTCTTTTAAATGCGTGATGTGAACTTTTGGTTTTAATTGCTTTTGAATTTTATCCTGTCGTTTTATAAGAAGCTTATTTACAAACGCGGTAAGTTCGTCGTCGGTAAAAGGTTTTTGCACATAATCCATTGCGCCGTATTTCATAACTTCAACTGCGGTTTCAACGGTGGCGTAGCCGGTTACAATAACCACGTCGATATCGGGGCGCATGTGCTTAACAGATTTCGCAACATCCACGCCGTCCATAATCGGCATTTTAAGATCGGTAAAAACAAAATCATAATGATGCGTTTGAATCAAGCCTAGAGCCTCTTTGCCGTTTTCAACCGTGTCAATTGAATAACCGTCAAGCACTAAAATTTTTCTAAAGCTGTCTAAAATTACAGGCTCGTCGTCAACGCATAAAATTTTTGCTTTAGGCTCTTTAATTTCTGCGCGCTTAAGAGTTTTTGCTTCGCGGCTGTAATCAAGATTTAAGCTTTCTTTAAGAGCTTCCTCCCGTTCTTTCTTACGTTTTTTTTCTGATATCTGTTTGCCGGTATATCTAATTATCATATCGGCTATGATGAATACTATTACTGCTAAAATAAAGAGTGCCATTTTGTTTCTCCCTAATAATTAATTTTGCCGCTCAAATTTATATTTTATTTTAAATTCTATCAGAGCTGCAAGCTGTTAAATTTTTTAATTCATATTCAAAGTCTGATGGAATTATTCTGTAAAACCATCCTTCAAAATATGGATCCTTTTCTATTATGCTTATGTTGTTTTCTAACTTTTGGTTTATCTCAATTATTCTTCCTGTAATGGGACTTAAAAGCGTATGCGTTAATTCATCGTTAGTTGAAATAAAAGCCATGGGGCTTCCTTGAACAACTTCATCGTCAATTTTAAAAGTCTCTGCTTTATTAATTATGGAAATAGTTTTTAAAAATAAATCAGTAACTCCAACTAAAGCCGAGCCGGAATTTTCAATTGCGATCCAGCTTGAGTATCCAAGTCTAAAATATTTTGAAGGACAGGTAACGTAAACTATAGTTGAGTTGTCATTCTTTTCTTTTAGTGATTTAATTCTTTCCTGAATTTCCAAATACTTTAATCCGCGGATGATAGAATTAAGTATCTCATCAACAGTAAAAGGTTTGGGGATAAAATCAATTGCGCCTTTGTAAAGCGATTTAACTGCGTTTTCCATTGTTGAAAATCCGGTAGTCATAATAACCGGTATATCTAATTTCTTATCATGCAGCTGATCAAGAAATTCAAAGCCGTCCATTTCAGGCATCATTATATCACAGACAATTATTTTGTAATTGTTAGCGTCAATTTTTTTTAAGGCTTCAATTGCGTCCAAAGATGAATCAACTGTATATTTTTCCGAGGAGCAAATTTTATCAACCGCTTCAATTATAACTTGCTCGTCATCTACAACCAATATGTCAAAATGTTTTTTCATAACTAAATCAACTTACGCAAACTAACTTTTTAAATTGCTTTGTCATGTACGTTGGTAAAAATTAGTCGTCTAATGCGGCTAAAGCCTATAGGTATTTTGATAATTAATCCACGAACTGAAGGTTGCGGCAATTTATTTAAAATTTTGTTTAACATAATTTACTAAATACTTTTTATTGGCAGTCGTATAGTAAATGAAGTCCCTTTTTTCAATTCGCTTGTAACTTCAATTGTTCCATCGTGATTATCTACAATACCCCAAATTACAGCCAAGCCCAGCCCGGTGCCTTTCTGTCCTTTTGTGCTGAAGAACGGCTCAAATATTTTTGATAAATCTTCTTTAGAAATTCCGCCGCCGTTATCCTCTATTTTTATTTCCACATAATCTTTTTGACCTTGCAGATCAATTGCTTCCCATTTTTCCCATTGGCATTCTTTGCTTACGCATGACTCATACATTCCTTGCGAAGGAATTTCAAAAGTAAATACAGGCGAATTGCAAACGGGGCATTGTTTATTTGGAACCATCAACGAATAATTACATTCGGGACATAAAATTTGCGTGTCGTCATTTATTTCTGCTCCATTAAAATGATCCCTGTGTTTTCCGTAAACGGGGTCGAGATGAATTATACCTTCTTTGCCGCTGGAATATGTTTTTAATTTTATTGAAGGCATCCCGTCAATTTTAATTTCATTGTCCATTAAATCATGCCGTTTAGGGCAAACAGCTTTTTTAATATGAATTATTCCGTACGGCGAAAGCTTAATAAACTTGGTGGATATTTTAACCTTGCCATTTGGGTTATCAATTGCATCAGAAGCATTTACAATTAAGTTGATGAATACCTGCTGCATTTGGTTAGCGTCTAAAGTAAGCTTAGGAAGGCTTTCATCAAAGTTTTTTGCAAGTTCAATTTTTTTTATGGTTAATTGATTTTCAATTACTGTAATTGCTCTTTCAATTATCTCGTTGATATCAGCAATATTTTTTTTAGGAACAGATTGACGCGCAAAATCAAGAAGACTTTTCACAATCTCTCTGCTTCTCTTTGTTTCCCTTACAATTACTTTTAAATCTTCCTGCATTTCAGGATCATTTGTTTTTTTTAAAAGGAAGCTGCTGTAAGTTAAAACTCCTGTAAGCGGATTATTAATTTCGTGAGCTACGCCGGCGGCTAATCTTCCCAGCGATGCCATTTTATCGGATTGAAAAAGCTGTAATCTTGCTTCGGATAATTTTTGCGTCATATTGTTAAACGATTTTGCTAGAGAACCAATTTCATCATCCTTTTTGTATTGAATTGTATAATTTAAATTTCCCGAGCCAACATGTTGAGTGGCGGTAAGCAGTTCATTAACAGGTTTATCAATCCATCGCTTAACAAAAAAACCAATAATAAAACTTACAGCTAGCACGGCAATTATCGAAAAAATTACAATCTCTAACTCGCTGCTGGCAATGCGCGCGTCTATTCTACTAAGCGGAATAGTTACGTCAAGAACGCCGAGAATTTTTTGACTTTTTTGGTGAGCATGGCAAGCGGCATTCCAGCAAGAAGCTTCATTATAAATCGGGTCAATAATTCCCATCAACCGCGAAGAATCCGGATGAAGTTTATAAATTCTCGTTCTATCTTTTATAGGCAGGCTTTCTAAAGGCTTATCGGCTGCGTGGCAAGCGTAGCAGCTTTCAGCTTCCTTATCAACCATCTTTCCAATATCATCTTTATTTGATGAATAAATTATCTCGCCTAGTTTATTTATAATGCGAACGCTGTTAATATCGGATTGCTCGCCTATGGTGAAAATAGTCTCGTGAATATGCTCGCGCTGATTATAGAGCATATCATATTTGGTGCTGTACTTAACAGTTTCGCTTAATTGATTTACATGAAGTTCAGCTTGCTTGAAAAGATCATTGCTGTGCGATTGAATATTGAAGTAAGCAAATATTCCAATAATAATTATTGCCGTAACGCCTACCGCAAAAATTAATTTATATCCTATTTTATGAAACGGACTTTTCAATTTATAATCACTTCTTTCCGCTTGTCGACATAACCTTAACTTTGGCGCCGGGGATTTTATTTGGATAACTAAATCCCTCGTGGCAATTATCGCAGGAAGGTTTCGCCGCAAAATTATTTTCTAAATGACAATCTTCGCATGAATTTTCAGAATGAATTTCATCCAGCTTTAAACCTGTAATTTTATGATCAAACTTTCCACTCACAAAATTATTATGGCAGGATGCGCAAGCGGTATTTAATTTTTTAAATTCGTTTGTATTACCGTGGCATTTTTGACAAGTTAAATTTTCATGAAATCTATTTAAAGCCCAGCCTGCGCTTGCCGCGTGATTAAATGGCTGCATCTCTTTATCGCTATGGCATTTTGTGCATGAATCATTTTTATGACAGGTAAAACATTTTTGATGCTTTTCATTAAAGCTGGCGGTTGAACTTAATTTATTTTTCTGCGATGATTTTTGGAGATCGTGGCATTTTATGCAGCTTTCATTTTTATGACAGCTTACGCAATCAATAGAAAATAATTTTGTATGCTGATTATGAAAGAACGTTACCATCTTGCCTTTATTAGAATTTGTTTTGTAAACAACTTTTGTGGGCTCTTCAACTTTTGGATGCTTTTTTTCTGATATTTTATTAATCTTTTTCTGCTGATCTGCTGATGTATTTTTACTTTTTAATTCATGGCAAGAATTACAATCAGTTGAATGACTCCACTCTCTGTGGCAGTCCATACATTGCCTGTGATAAGCTCCCTTAAGATCGGGCTTTGAAATATCGTCTCTTTTTCTTTTTGCTTCATGGCAATTTTGGCAAGGCTGAATTGGTCCCGCAGTATTATAGTGATGACAGCCCGCGCAGCCGCCTGACATTTCGGACATTTCAGCATGAACGCGATGAGAAAAAATCACCGGCAAATAATCGCCGGACAATTTATCCATTGTTACAACATTGGGTCCTTCATCGGGTGATTGCTGTACCGTTATCATATCAAATCTTGGGCAGTCAACCAAACATGGATTTTCCTTTGTCGGAACATCGCAAGTATGGCAAGTCTTGCAGCTTACCTGACCGTTGGTAAGAATTAATTTTGGATGAGGACTATTTTGAACTTTGTTACTTTGAGCAAAAGCTGCCGTGCATATTAATAAAATTCCCCAGATAACACTTTTCATATTATTAACCTCTAATAGTGTATTTTGTTTTGATGACGAATTTTTTATCCGGCTGACTAATAACCGGGAAGTTTATAACTATCAATCTGTAAAGAAGAACTAAGATTGCAATAAAACCAACTGTTACTGAAATTTCTCCAATTGACGGGAAGTAAGATCCGAAAGAATAGGGAGGCGTATAAGCCACAACAAAATTATCAATTCTGTTTAAAAATACTCCGAGTATTACCAGCGATGACGCCGTAAATAATAAGCCCGGTGATTGTAAAACTTTTTTTGAGAGAAACATTCTTAATGGAATTACTATTCCAACTACAACTTCAATGGTGAACATTATGCTTGCGGTATTTAATTCAGTTAGATAAACAAAAGTCTCGCGTACGAACATATCGCCAATTTTGAATGCGAGATAAATTCCGAGAAGAGGCGCAATTGTATAACCCAACGGTGTTAATACATCCATTTCAGGCTTTTGCCCGAAAGATCTTGAGGCAAGCATAGATTCAAAAATTACCATCGGAAAGCCGACTGATACTGCGGAGAGTAAAAACAGCAGCGGTAAAATTGGCGTCTGCCACAGCGGATGCATTTTGGGTCCCGCAATTACCATCAATGTTCCCAATGAAGATTGATGCAAAGTTGAAAGCACTACGCCGAGTATTATAAAAATAAAAATTGTTTTGGCGAGTCCCCTATCTAAAAATCTTAAAAATTTATCCAACGGTTTATTCAACGCTTCAAGAAATCCTTTTAACCTTACGTTGCCGATAAATCTTTCCGTAACAACCGGAAGGAATTCAACATATAAAACAGTTACGTACATCATTACGCAAATGCCGACTTCGAAAAGAGCAGAGTTGCCATTCCACATTATCAGCGGATGCCAGATAAAATACCAGCGACCGATGTCAACAGTAACGCCAATTGCAACAAAAGTATAACCGAGCATAGCCGTTAATAAAGCGGGTCGTACAATGGAATGAAATCTTTCGCGATGCATAATATGACCAAGCGCCGCGGAAGTAAAACCGCCTGCCGCAAGCGCGACGCCGGCAGCCACATCAATACCAATCCAAATTCCCCAAGGGTATTGATTGTTTAAATTAGTCATTGATCCAATTCCGAAGAAAAATCTTACCGCAAGAAAAATTATTCCGTTAAGAGCTAAGAGAATTAAAACAAATACTCCGGGAGTAAAAAATTTCTTTTGTATCTGAGCAGGTTTATGAAATGTCTCCATTATTTCTTCTCCTCATTTTCAGCTCTTTTTTTACCGAGCCACATAATTCCGGCAAGCAAAGCGTATAAAGATGCGGGCGGAACAAAGTAAGCAAAAATTCCATGCTGAATAGATTCCGAAACTCCCGGCGCAATATTTTTGCCCAATTTTGGAAATTGAAGTTTTGAAAAATCCTGGCTGGCGAGATACATCCATGAAGTTCCGCCGACTTCTTCTTCGCCAAAAATATGATTTACATATCTTTCAGGATTTAATTTAATTCTTTGGCGGGCGGTTTTTATTAATTCGCTGCGCCATCCATAAGTGAGCGCTTCAACAGGGCAAATTTCTACGCATGCCGGCAGCTTACCTTCTTTGGTTCTTTCAAAACAAAAATCGCATTTCATTATTAATGGATTTAATGCTTTATCGAATTGAAAAGCGGGAACTTGAAACGGGCAGGCAACCATACAATACCGGCAGCCGATACATTTATCGGTATCCCATGTTACAGCTCCATTTTCATTTTTGGAAAAAGCGCCCACAATGCAAGCAGAAACGCAAGCGGGGTGGTCACAGTGCATACATTGTACTTTTACATTAATCGGCAAATTCCCAGCTTGAACATTTTCATATTGGTTTACAACCGTTAAAGCAGTGTCATCCGGACGGCGCATTTGCTTGAATACTGATTTATCATTATAAGATTCTACGCCTGCGGTTGGTAGATTGTGAGCTTTTTTACAAGCATATTCACAATTTCTGCAGCCGATGCAAACGGTAGTGTCAACTAAAACTCCCATCCTATCTTCTGATAAAATATTTTTCGGCGCTGCTTTAGTTTTTTTTGTTGAAACCCCTGTTACAGCAGCGGTAAGCAATCCGGCTGATTTTAAGAAGTTTCGTCTATTTTGTTTTTGCATGAATACCCCAAATAGTTACTTTCTATAATTTGCTGTAGTTAGACAAAAAGTACGCCATGCAAAAAGTTTGAATATTCTAATAAAAAATCATAAAATTGCGACAAATTAGTTATCATAATAAATAATGCAAATGTTAGATTTTCTTGTTTGTTAGAAATACCTATATCTATAACTATTCAATATTTCAAACACTATTGAGTTTTTATAAATTGAAATTCGTATAAATTTATTTTTGATTTAGTGAATTAGGAATCTCCAGATTCTGGCTTTAACTGAGTTTTAATCTTATTCTTGCTCTTAATCTTAATCTTTAAACCCCCTTCTTCAGGGACAGTTGGGCAGGCTTATATCTTGAACTTAAACTCATTTATTTGATTTTGTTTTTTCATTTGAGCATGTTTGCAATAGTTATTTGAGTTATTCACACTGCTTAAGGGGTATAAGATGTCAGAAAAACACTATTCTAATCAGCTATCATTAAGCAAGCCGAACTTTATCATTTCACTTTTCACCTATTCTCTTATTAAAAACTTCTTTGTCAAAAACCGTTTCTCTTAGGTTATTTTAAATTACACTGCAATCAATTTCTGCTTATCAGAAGTATGATTTTTTTGGTTTAAGAATAATTTAAGTTTAAGAGAAAAACATATACAGGGAGAAAGCATGTCAATAAAAATAAAAGTAATAGCTATTTGTCTATTTAGCTTTTTAAATTTTAGCTGCAACACAACCGAACCGCCCGATAATAAAGACAATAACCAGCCAGACACCACCAGCCAAAATTTTACATTTGAAACTTATGAATTCGGTGATGGATTTAGCTCCAGCTACTTTAATGACGTTTGGATATTTGATGAAAATAATATTGTTGGGCTGGTTTTTGAGTTCAAGATATGTTAGACTGGAAAATGGCTATTACTAATATTATGCGATGGGATGGTAATAAAATGGAATTTTGCTATATGCCTGGTTACACTAGCAGTGGTATTTCATGGTATTTGGGCAGATAGACTCTTCGAATATTTATTTTGCTAATGGGTAGTATTGAAATATGAGAAAGGGAAATTTAAAGATACGATTTTAACCATCTAACATTTTCACTAATGGTCAAGCCGTCCACAAACTCTGGGGCAGCAGTGAAAATAATATATACGGTGTAGGTCCCTGGGGCACTATCGTTCACTTCGACGGACAAAAATGGATAAGATTGATTTTGATACATCAATGGTACTTTTATGAGTATAACAGGGAATAAAGAAACCGAAATGGCGTATGCTTTAGCAAGAAATGAAAATCATATTACAAAGATTATTGAACTTAAAAATGAATCAGCAGAAGTAATTTATAGCAATGACAAAAATGTTAATGAATTTGGGTCTTGGGCTTTAAGATTTGAAAGCGGGAAAATCTATTTAGCAGACACAAAAATATGGTCCTTTGATACCGTAACCAAAGAAACTAAAACGCTAATTGATCTCCCCTATGGAGTTGGAGTATTAAGTATAACAAGCAATGGAAATAATGATATATTTTTTTGGGGAAACACATACCAAAACAATGACAAACTTATTCACTTCAATGGGAATAGATATAAAGAATTTGAATTACCCTTTATAAGCGATAACTACGGCGGTTCCTTTTTCACCAATGAAATTGGAGCGAGAGTAGGTTTTGAAAATAATAAAGCTTTCATTATACAAGTAAAAAGGAGGTAATGGTAAAAAAATGATTATAATTAATAAGGAGATGATGCGCTAACATCATCTCCCATTATGCCGATGATATAAAGTATAATCAACCGGAACCTCTAGAAGCTATTGATTTTTATAGTCCTCAGCCCGATGCCTGCCCTGTTATATCATCTGATGATGACGGCAATTATTTTGTAGTTATCTGGAAAGTTACAGAGGATTTTTGGGGATGGGATGCGAGTCTTTATTATCGCGTAGCCAAAATTGAGTTGATGTCCGGCTTTTATGGATATAGATGGAAAGGTGAGCCCACCAAAATCCCCAACACAGATCAAAACTCATTTAACCCTGCAGTAAATAGTTATATCCCGCATCTTTCAACTTCAAATATTTATCATTTAGCTTGGCAGCAAAATACCTCTAACGGCTCTGAAATAAGGTATTATAAACTTGTCATTAATCCTAATTACACTTTGCCGCTAAGTGATTATGCTGTTCCATCATCAGGTAATGGTTCCTCTTATAACTATACTCCATCTATTATTGTTCTAAAAGATGGACTTCCAAGATTAGCCTGGTCATCATCAAATGGAAGTAATATTAGCAAAGCTATTTACGTGGAAGAACAAATAGCTCTATAAAAAGTTTACCGTTGAATTTTTCAATTTTGGGGCGGTGAATTATTCAGCGTTTATAAATGTCTTTTTGTAACTATATTAAATGAATCAGCAGCTTACCTTAAAAACCATGTTGAATAATTCAACTCCCCAAAAATTATCTAATAAAATTTATAGGAAGGCAAATTCTTGTAAATCTTTTTAATAGAAGATTTTATACCAAAATATTTTGCTATTAAAATTTACGGCACTCTCCTTGCCTATTTCTTATCGAACTTTGTTCATAAAATAAATTATTGAGGAAAATAAAATGGTAGCATTATATGTTCTATTAGGTTTCGTTCTTTTAATTTTAATTGACGCTTTTGTAATTAAAGCAGAAAAAAAATATCATCCCGCCTTCAAAAAAAATTATGAAATTATTGAAAATATACTTTTTGATAATATTAGCGTTACGGTTCCCGCAGATTCTTACATTTCCAAGGGACACACCTGGGCTGAACTGCAAGGCAACGGTTTAGTGAAAATTGGCGTTGATGAATTTGCGCTTAAAACAATTGGAAAATTTATTGTAACAAATATCGCCAAAGCCGGGCAAGACTAGTTAAAAAAGGCGATGCAATTATCGATGCGAAAATAGGCGACAAGCGCAGTATGTTTCCGCTCACCCATTGATGGAACTGTTAGCTTTATTAATGACGATCTAATCGGAAAAAATATTTCTGATTGTTATGGTGAAGACTGGGGCGCAATTGTTTCTCCTGTAAACTTTGATAATAATGCTAATTCACTTAAATCAAACGAAGGCGTAATTGAGTGGATGCAAAATGAATTTGTAAGATTAAAATTTTATTTGACTAATTCAATGCAGCCTGGTTTAGCCGGAGTTACTATGCTTGACGGAGGAAGAATTGTTGAAGGAGCAGTTTCGCAGCTCGATCAAAATTCAATTCAGAAATTTGAAGAAGATTTTTTAAAAGTTTAACGGGGAAATAAAATGAACACACACACTATTGATAACAGCAATCAAATGGGTTTGCTTTTTGACGCGACATTGTGCGTCGGCTGCGGAAGCTGTTACGAAGCCTGCAAAAAAGAAAATAATTTACCCGCAACAAATGATGATTTTTTAAAAGATCATTTATCAAATAACACGTACACAGTTGTTGAACAGTACGGCGATAATTTCGCCAGAAAAATGTGCATGCACTGCGCCGAGCCTGCCTGCGCGTCTGTCTGTCCGGTTGGCGCATTTACAAAAACTGAACTCGGTCCCGTTCTTTACGACGCTGATAAATGCATCGGCTGCCGGTATTGTATGCAGGCTTGTCCGCATACAGTTCCCCGTTATGAATGGGGAAGCGTTTCACCAAGAGTAAGAAAATGCATTATGTGCCATGATAGATTGAAAGAAAGCAAATTAACCGCCTGCGCTGAAGCCTGCCCGACTGAAGCAACAACTTGCGGCAAAGTTTCTGATTTAATTAAAGAAGCTAAACGACGAATAAAAGAATCACCGAATAAATATTATCCGCATATATACGGACTTGAAGAAGCCGGCGGAAGCAATGTATTAATACTTTCTCCTGTTCCTTTCGAGCAGCTTGGATATTCATCTAAAGTTCCAAAACAATCTATGCCCAGCTTTACAATGCAGGCAATGGAAAAAATTCCTTCGGTTGTTTCTGTGGGAGGAATTTTTCTAACCGGAATGTATTGGCTTACTAAACGTAAAAATGAAGTTGCAAAACAAGAAAAGCTGACTTCCGCTAAACCGGAAAAGCTCGAAAGGAAAAACTAAAATGAAAACTAATTTTTTAAAATTTACTTTTTGGAAAGTTGTCAGCGTAATAATTGCCGTTGTAGGCTTGTATTCATTCTACATAAGATTTACAAAAGGATTGGGCGCATCTACAAATTTATCAGATACAGTTCCGTGGGGATTATGGATTGGGTTTGATTTTATTGGCGTTGGACTTGCAGCCGCCGGTTTTACAATTGCCGCCGCTTCCCACATTTTTAACAATCATAAGTATGAGCCGATTGCCCGTCCTGCAATTCTTACAGCCTTCATTGGCTATATGATGGTGGTTGCTTTGCTGGTAATTGATCTGGGTAAGCCCGAAAATTTTTGGCACCCATTGGTGATGTGGAATATTCATTCGGTAATGTTTGAAATTACCTGGTGTGTAATCTGTTACACCACTGTTTTATCAATTGAATTTGCGCCGGTAATTCTTGAAAAATTCAACTTACACAAACCCCTTAAACTCATTAAAAAAATTACTATTCCGGTTGTTATATGCGGAGTTTTATTTTCTACTCTGCATCAATCATCCTTCGGTTCCCTATATTTAATTGTACCGGGCAAAGTTTATCCTTTATGGTACTCTTCAATTCTTCCGGTTCACTTTTTTGTTTCATGTATTGCAGCCGGGCTTTCGATGATAATTTTCGAATCCTATTTATCAGCCCGCGCTTTTAATAAAGGTTTGAATATTAGAATTATTTCAGGTTTGGGCAAAGGAGTTTTATATGCTGTTATTGCCGCAACTCTTTTAAAGTTTGTGGATTTATCTTTCACCGGAAAATTAAGCTTGCTTTTTGTTCAGGCTAATGAAACCTATATGTTTTGGCTGGAAATAATTTTAGGCTCTGTTATTCCAATTTTAATTCTGACTAATCCCAAATACAACGTAAACCGAACCGGTCTTTATTTTGCTTCAATATTTACCATTTCAGGTTTTATTTTGAATCGGATGAACGTCTGCGTTACATCGCTGGTGAGATCATCGGGGCAAACTTATACGCCGTCTTTTGAAGAAGTTGGAATTACTTTGTTTCTTTTAATGTCGGCTATGATTGCCTTCAAAATAATTGTTGAAAACTTTAATGTATTTGAAAAAGATGAACAAGTTGAAACTGAAAAAGTTAGTCAACCGGAAATTTTATCAAAAGAAATAATTTTAGATAAATAAAATGGAAAATAATTATAAACATAGAAGCGAAGATTTAAACTGCATTTGGATGTCTTCAAACCACGTTGCTTATAAATTATGCGATAAAAAATTTGACTGCGAGAATTGCGAGTTTGATAAAGCCATCAGAAATCTTTCAATGCAAAATAGTAATGAAGAGATAAAGCGAAATAGTTTAGACGCCGCTGCATCGGCGCTTTCTAAATTAGAAAAAGAAACTTATGATGGAAAAATTATTTATTTAGAAAATCAATTAGCCGTAAAAAAACTTTTTGGCTCGACTTACTATCTCGGAATCAATCCAATGCTTCTCCCTTTGTTAGACGATATAAACTGCATTGAAGGTTTTGACGACAACATCGTTTCAAAAAATCAATTCATATTTAAAATAAAAGGAAAGTGGGGAGAAAAAAATTTTTACTCACCATTAAATTTTGTTCTGATTGAAAAAATGGATTTTAGCAAAGGCGAGCTTCCGTTAAACAAATGGCTGGCGGTTGCATTAATAAATGAATTTGAAGATGATATAATTTCGCTATCGTTCGATGATTGGCAAATCAAAAGAAATAATTCGCTTAATCTTTTAAACTCAATTATAAAGGGCAAACCTGAAATCGGCGTTAGCTTAATGGATGGCGGCGAAAAGATTAATCATCTTTACCAATACACAGGAGCGAACAAATATCTTCACTTAATAAATAATGTTTTCAAATAATTGCGTATGCACAAGCTTTATTGAATATAGCTATCTCTTTATTTATTTTTGTGTTAATAAATTTTTAGGGGAAAGAATTAATCCCGATGAAACCCAAAATAAGAAATAGACTAAGCGTAAGACTTTTAGTTACTATTTCAGCGATATTAATTTTAATCCTTTCAATTTACACTTACATTTCTATTAATAACCTCGAAGGATATTTAACCCGCAACAGCTTTAACCATGCGTACAACGTAAGCGACGTTATAAAAAAATCTACCCGCTACGGAATGCTTTTAAACCGCCGCGAAGATGTGCATGAAATAATTAAAACTATCGGCACCGAAAAAGACGTTAAGAGCATTCGCATTTATAATAAGCAGGGCACAATTATTTTTTCAACCGACTCATCAGAAATTTTAAAGCAGGCAAATCTTAAAACTGACGCCTGCATTGTCTGCCATAATTCTGCAGTACCGTTAAACACTTTAAGCAGCAATGAGAAAATGAGGATTTATACCTCCACAGATAAAACACGAATTTTAGGTTTAATAAATCCCATTGAAAATGAAACAGATTGCTCTAACGCCGCCTGCCACGCTCATTCGCCAAATATTCAGTTCCTCGGCGTTTTAGACGTAATGATTTCTTTGTCGGAATTAGATTCAATAAAAACTGAAACGGCTAAAACAACTATTGCCAACTCAGTTATTATAACTGTGGTAATTGCTTTTGTCAGCGGCATTTTCATAATTCTGCTGGTAAATATTCCTTTGAGAAAATTATTAAAGGGAATGGAAGAAGTGGGAAACGGAAATTTAAATTATAGAATTTACATAAAATCTCAGGACGAACTTGGAAAAGCTGCAAAGCGTTTTAACGATATGTCAATTAAATTGAAGGAAGCGTATTCATCAATAAGAAATTGGTCTGATACTTTAAATGATAAAGTAAATGAAAAAACCGAAGAGCTGAAAAATATTTACAGCCAGGTAAACCAAATTGAAAAGATGGCGTCTCTCGGTAAACTTTCGGCTACCGTTGCGCACGAGCTTAACAATCCGCTTGAAGGAATTTTAACTTACAGCAAATTAATTTCTAAAAAACTTAATGCGCGGCAAAGCGACGGCGAGTATCAAAACTTGATTGAGTATTTGGGATTAATTTCCGATGAGTCTGCAAGATGCGGTAAAATTGTGAAAGACTTGCTTTTGTTTTCGCATAAAGACGATTCTGAATTAGCCGCCCACGATATAAATTCGCTGATGGATAAAAGCGTAACTTTAATTAATCATCATCTTGAAATTCACAGAGTTAAGCTGCATAAAAATTATGAAGAAAAATCTTCAAAAGGTTTTGTGCAATCCGCAAAAAATGCAGCAGGCTTTTATGGCTTTGCTTATAAATGCAATTGAGTCCATGCCGGACGGCGGAAATATTTTCATCAAAATAAATGAAGAAAAAGAAAAAAAAATTATTAGAATTATTGATGAAGGAACTGGAATTTCCGAAAAAGATATTGAACATATCTTTGAACCATTTTATTCAACTAAAGAGGCGAGCAAAGGCACTGGTTTGGGTTTGTCGGTTACTTACGGAATTATAACTTTTCACAATGGCAAGCTTAAAGTTGAAACTACTTCAAGCAAAGGAACTTGTTTTAAAATAACTCTGCCCGCGTTAAATAATATTAGCAAAAATAATAATTGAGGGGTTTGATATGAACGAAAAAGAAAAAATTTTAATTGTTGACGATGAAAAAATTGTAAGAGAATCTTTGTTTCATTGGTTTGAAGAAGACGGCTATTATGTTGACATGGCGGAAGACGGCGAAGCGGCTTTAAGAAAATTTGATAGAGATAAATTTGATCTGCTGCTGGTTGATATGAAAATGCCCGGCATGAGCGGATTGGATCTTCTAAAAAAAATTAAAGAGATTGATAATGAAACAATAGTAATTTTAATTACGGCGTTTGCTTCTGTGCCTTCTGCAATTACCGCCCTAAAAGACGGCGCTTATGATTACGTTACTAAGCCGGTTGACCCCGACGAGCTTGCGCACATTGTTCAAAAAGCATTAGAGCAGAAAGCTCTTAAAACAGAAAATATTCATTTAAAAGAAAATATTGATGAAATAATTAAACCTGATAATTTAATCGGCGAATCAAATCAAATGAATAAAATATTTGAATTGGTTCACACAGTTGCGCCAACGGATACTACCGTAATGATTCGCGGCGAAAGCGGGACGGGAAAAGAACTTGTGGCAAAAGCAATTCACATAAACAGCAAAAGAAAATATTTCCCTATTGTTCCGGTTAATTGCGGCGCGCTGGCTGAATCTCTTTTGGAGAGCGAATTATTCGGGCATGAAAAAGGCGCGTTTACCGGCGCTCAATTTAAACGAAAAGGTAAATTTGAAATGGCTGACGGCGGCACTATTTTTTTAGATGAAGTCGGTTCCGTATCTCCCAAAATGCAGATAGAACTTTTGCGCGTAATTGAAACTAAACAATTCAGCAGAGTGGGCGGCAACCAATTAATCTCCAGCAATTTCAGAGTCATCACCGCAACAAATGAATCGCTTGAAGAGCTTGTTAAACAGGGAAAATTTAGAGAAGATCTTTATTACAGGTTAAATGTTTTTTCAATTGTGGTTCCGCCGTTAAGGGAAAGAAGAGCTGACATTCCTATACTCTCATATTACTTTTTAAATAAATTTAGCACTGCGATGAACAAGCCGATTAAAAATATTTCCAAAGAGGCAATGGACTTTTTAGTTAATTATGATTGGCACGGCAACGTACGCGAGCTTGAAAATGCAATTGAAAGAGCCGTTGTAGTCGGAAAGAAAACTTCCATTGAAGTTGACGATTTACCTTTTCATGTTTCCGCCGGAAGTCTTGAACCTGATAACGGTTTGAAATCTCTTTCAGCAATGGAGCAAAAATATATTGCAAAAATATTGGAAGAAAATAATTGGAATATTACACGCAGCGCTCATGTATTAGAAATTGACCGCGTAACTTTGTACAACAAAATCAGCAAGTACAGTTTGCGGAGGCAATAAAATAAAAGATGGAAATAAATATTGTCCCTATTCATTTATCAAACACTCAACTGCTTCATAATATAACTGAATATTTAAAAAATTATTTTCACGCAATTAATTTATTAGCGCTGCCGATTGAAATTGAATCAGCTTTTTCATTTGAACGCGCTCAATACTTTTCAACTCAATTAATAGCAAACTCATCAAAACTTACCGCCGATACGAAAGGGAAAATTCTAATACTAACAGAATTTGATTTATACATTCCCGCGCTAACATTTGTCTTCGGCGAAGCGCAATTGAAAGGCAAACATTCTATCGTATCCGTCTGCAGGCTGCACGAAGAATTTTATTCTGGAAAAACCGATGAAGAACTTCTTCTTAAAAGATCGCTTAAAGAAGTTCTGCACGAACTCGGTCATAATTTTGGATTACTGCACTGCAATAATTGGGATTGCGTTATGCACTCTTCGCCGGGAATTGAACAGGTTGATATTAAGGGAGATTTTTTTTGCAAGAATTGCGCGGAAGTAGTTTGGCCGGAAGAATAGAAAATGATTCTCATTAGTGGCAGTTATTAAAAATTGATTATCGCAATTAAGAAATTAAATAATTCTTATCGTCAACTTAAGCGCTTAATAAATCTACAACAAAAAGTTAATCGATATAATAATTATAAAAATTCAATGATAAACTAAACTAATTCACCTATCAATGATTTAAGTTTCAAAAGGTATAATAATTGCGCAATAATAATGGCTAAGCAAACTAAATTAATTTGAGGGAATTTCAATGAATAAAAATTTTTTATTAGTAGTTGAAAAATTAGAAAGCGAAATTGTCACAATTTCAGAATCATTGAGAAAAGATGGGCACCGCGTAGACATTAAAAATGATATTGATTCAATCTTAGCCTCGTTTAAAAAAGGAATATACAATATTGCATTAGTTGAGATTACTCACCCCGGCATTAGTGTTTTAGAATTTGTTAAGCAATTAAAATTAATTGATCCTAATCTGCATATAATAATGATCGCCGATCACCAGTCAGAAAACGCTGCAATAAATGCATTAAAATTCGGCGCGTACTATCTAATTTCCAAACCAATAAATCAAGAGGTTTTCTCCGCACTATTAAAGAACATTAATAATTTATTAGAATTAAATCTTGAATTATTAAATCTAAAAGAAAATGGGTTTAATCACCAAACCGATTCATATACTCAAGCTATGATTATCGGCAGCGATAGAACTTTATCATCAGTAGAAAAAGTTCATATTACAAGAGTGTTGAATGAAAATAGATGGAATATTTCCCGATCTGCCCTAAAACTGGGGATTGATAGAGTAACGCTTTATAATAAAATAAAAAAATATAGTTTGAGAAACGCAGTAAATTAGAAAAGATTTATTCCAATAACTTATCTTCTGATTATAAAATGCTCAAATAAAGATAAATAATTTGAGGGAAAATTATTTTTAATTTATTATAAATAACTTTACGAATTTTTTCAGAAATTAATCACAAACAAATAATTTCTCTTTTAATAGAGATGATGACAACCAGTTCTGCTTCATAGATATTCCTTTTTAATATTAGATGCAATAATTAATTAAAGTATATACTTGGAATTTGATTTTTCAATTTCCCGCTGCTTCCTTAACATCTTCCAGCTAATCCCTTCGCACCAATCATTAACAGTAAAACGCAATAAAAGGCAGTACAAATAATAAAAGCCTAATTCAATTGAAAGTAAAATTTCATATAAATAACCTTTAACTCCTATTAATAAAGCTATAAAAGGGGGAACAAAAATAAGCGTAATAAAAAAAATCAGCCAGCCATATTTTCTGACTTTTATAAGAACGTAAATAAGAAATGGAGTGAAGACTAACGCCAGCAAGCCTGCAATTACTAGAGCGATCCAACTAAAAAATGATGCAATGTAAATTATCGAGGTGTATAATTCATAATTAAGATAATATCTCAGCCTTAATAATAGAGAATCATTCTCTTCATAAAAGTTGTTATTAATTTCCATTTTTAATAATTCACAAGACGAATATTGAATGCAAATTAAATTCCCAATTCTTCTTTAACTTCTTTAAAACATTTTATTGCAAAATCTAAATCTTCTTTTGAATGCGCGGCGGAAATTTGAGTGCGTATCCTTGCTGTGCCTTTCGGTACAACCGGAAAGAAAAATCCAATCACATAAACTCCTTTTTCCAGCATTTTGCCTGCAAACTTTTGTGAGAGCGCCGCATCTCCCAGCATAATTGGAACAATGGGATGAGCGCTATCTTTAATATTTAATCCTGTAGTTTTTATTTTTTCACGGAAATATTTTGTGTTCTGTTCAAGCTTGTCTCTAAGCTCCGTTGAGCTTTCCAGTAAATCCAAAACTTTTATTGAACCGGCAACTATGCTTGGTGCAACTGTGTTTGAAAATAAATAGGGACGCGAGCGCTGCCGCAGCAAATCGATTATTTCTTTTCGCCCGCTGGTATAGCCGCCGCTGGCGCCGCCGAGAGCCTTACCAAGCGTTCCTGTAATGATATCAATTCTTCCGATTACATCATTATATTCGTGAGTTCCTTTGCCGCGCTTACCCATAAATCCAACCGCATGCGAATCATCCACCATAACCATAGCATTATATTTATCAGCAAGATCGCAAATTTCTTTCAGCTTTGCGATGTAGCCATCCATTGAAAAAACTCCGTCGGTGGCAATCAATTTAAAACGCGCTGAAGCAGCTTCTTTTAATTTTTCTTCGAGATCATTCATATCGCTGTTTTTGTATCGATATCTTTGCGCTTTGCACAGTCTAATTCCATCAATAATACTTGCGTGATTTAATTCATCGCTGATAACCGCGTCTT
Organism: uncultured Bacteroidota bacterium; assembly: GCA_963782985.1. GTDB lineage: Bacteria > Bacteroidota > Ignavibacteria > Ignavibacteriales > Ignavibacteriaceae > CAVSWT01. Next base: position 62,287 of record CAWALU010000006.1, on the reverse strand, counting down.
CTTCGGAAAGCAAAGTTTCAAATAAACCGCCGTTAGCGTCAAAGCAGGATGTATAAAGTATGGTATCTTCCGTCCCAAGAAAATGGGTAATTTTTTCTTCAAGTTCTTTGTGTATGTCTTGTGTACCGCAAATAAAACGGACAGAAGCTAAGCCATAACCGCGTTTATCAAAACTTTCTTTAGCCGCTTTAATAACTTCTGGATTGTCAGCAAGACCCAAATAATTATTAGCGCACATATTTAAAACTTTTTGCCCGCCTTTAATTTCAATATTTGCTTTTTGGGGTGAAGTTATTATCCTTTCACGTTTGAATAGTCCTTCACTCTCAATATTAACAAGCTGCTGATTATAAAATTTTTTAATTGATTCGTTCATTGTTTTGCCTTTCTGAAATGCTGACTTTGCGGCTTAGCGTCTCGGCGGTTATTTTTCACCGCTGAGGCGCAAAGACGCGGAGAAAAAATATTAAATCCAATTTAAAATTACTTTACCTGTATTGCCCGAAGCCATTAATTCGAAAGCTTCTTCAAAACTTTCATAAGGAAAGTGATGCGTAATAATAGGAGAAATATCCAATCCGCTTTGAATCATGCTGGTCATCTTGTACCAGGTTTCAAACATTTCTCTTCCGTAAATACCTTTTAAAGTTAAACCGTTGAACACAACCTTTTCCCAGTCAACTGCCGCGCTCGAAGGAAGAATTCCGAGTAAAGCAATTTTACCGCCGTGGCACATTGTATCAATCATTCCGTTTAGCGCTTTTATATTTCCCGACATTTCCAAACCGACATCAAAACCTTCGGTCATTCCAAGTTCGTTCATAACATCATTTAAATTTTCTTTGGAGATATCAACTGCGCGCGTTACTCCCATTTTTTGCGCCAGATCTAATCGATAAGTATTCATATCAGTAATAACAATATGGCGAGCGCCGGCGTGTTTAACAATTGCCGCCGCCATAATTCCAATAGGTCCCGCGCCCGTAATTAAAACGTCTTCGCCCAGGACATTAAAAGACAAAGCCGTGTGCGCAGCATTTCCGAACGGATCAAAAATTGAAAAAATTTCTTTGGGAATTTTCGGATCGCAATGCCATACATTTGAAACCGGGATTGAAATGTATTCAGCAAAACAGCCGGAACGATTTACCCCAACGCCCTTTGTGTTTTTGCAAAGATGTCTTCTTCCCGCTCGGCAGTTGCGGCAGCGTCCGCATACAATATGTCCTTCTCCGCTTACCAACTCTCCGATTTTAACATCAGTAACATTTGAGCCAAACGCTTCAATAGTCCCGACGTATTCGTGTCCTGTAACCATCGGAACCGGTATCGTTTTCTGCGCCCACTCATCCCATTTATAAATATGAATATCAGTTCCGCAAATGGAAGTTTTATGAATTTTAATTAATACGTCGTTTATTCCGTATTCCGGAACGGGAACTTCATCAAGCCATAAGCCGGGCTTGGAATATTTTTTTACCAGCGCCTTCATTGATGCCATATAAATCCTTAAGAATTTTATTAAGAAGAAAATATTTCTTGAAATTAAAATTAAGTAATTAAGAAGTGAGAGAGTAGAGTGTGATAAATAAAAAAGTATGTTTCTCATATTCACAAACAATTTACGAAGTAGAAACGGGCACAAAAGGGAATGAGATAACAATAACGTTTTCTAATATTTCAGAAATTGAAACCACGGAAAATATAGTTGTAGATTTGATCAAATCACCTTCATCATTAATCTTCAGGAATAAAAAACAAATCATAGAAAAAATAGAAGCAAATAAAAAAGCAGATGTTTCGTTTTCATTTGATGCAAACTTTTGCAGCCACAGCGGAAAAAAATACCATAGAATTTATGATAAGTTCAGGCAATGGAATATCAATAAACAAATCTTTCCTAATAAAATATACCTCGCCGAAAGAATTTGCATTGGAACAGAATTATTCAAATCCATTTAATCCAATTACAAAAATAAGATATACGATTCCAAGCGTAGGGACATGACATGTCTTGTTCGTACAATTAAAAGTTTATGATATTTTGGGAAATGAAGTAGCCGCACTCGTAGACAAAGAGCAGCCCGCCGGCTATTGTAAATTAGGCTTTAACGCATCCAACTATTTAACGGAATTTATATATGCAGGTTAATTGCGGGGAATTTTATTTCTATAATGAAAATGCTGCTCTTGAAATAACGACAAATTTTCTTGGAATAAATTTGATTTAAAATAGTCGGTGTAAATGCCGGCTATTTTTTTTATTTTAAAGCATTATCTTGCTATGAAAAAAAATTATGACTAAATCTATTAAAGCAGTTATTATTGACGATGAAAGACTCGCCAGAGAAATAACTAAAAAATATTTATCTGATAAATCTGAAATTAAAATAATCGGCGAGGCTTCAAATGGTTTTGACGCCATTAAAATTATTAATGAGCAAAAGCCCGATTTAATTTTTCTTGATATTCAAATGCCCAAGCTTACAGGTTTTGAAATGCTTGATTTAATTGACGATCCCCCTGTAATAATTTTTACCACAGCTTATGATAATTACGCTTTGAAGGCTTTTGAAATAAACGCGGTTGATTATCTTTTAAAACCTTTTTCCAAAGATAGATTTGAAGAAGCGCTGCAGAAAGCATTTGTATATCTGCGCGATAAATTAAAACAAAGCTCGGTTCAAAATCTTATTAAACATAATGACGAAGCTAAAAAATTTTTAGAGCGCGTTGTTATTAAAGACGGCTCAAAAATTAATATTGTCCCCATTGAAAAAATTAGATGGCTGGAAGCCCAGGATGATTATGTAATGGTTCATTCATCGGATGGAAAATTATTAAAACAAAAAACTATGAAGTATTTTGAAAATCATCTCGACCCAAAATATTTTGTAAGAATTCATCGATCATATATTGTAAATATTGATTTTATAAATCATCTTGAATTATATGAAAAAGAATCTTACCGCATAATTTTAAAAAACAATAACCCGCTGCCGGTAAGTAAAACCGGACTTACAAAATTAAAAGACGTTATAAAATAATTGCATCATCAAAAATTGAAATTATTTTTTATGATTAATATATTTGCTCTAATTCAACTGAGGTATAAATGAATTTTGACAACGACCTCCAATCAATTCAGGAAGCGCGCATTTTAGCAAAACTTGCAAAAGAAGCGCAGCTTGAGTTTCAGCATTTCTCGCAAGAACAGGTAAACAAAATTGTAAAAGCTATGGCTGAAGCAGGCTATGAGAATTCCGAACGTCTTGCAAAAATGGCTGCCGATGAAAGCGGATTTGGCAAGTGGGAAGACAAAATAATTAAAAATCAGTTTGCCGCTAAAAATGTTTATGAATCTATTAAAGATTTAAAAACTGTGGGAATAATTGCCAGCGAAGCAAACGGAAAAGTTTTAAAAATTGCCGCGCCGATGGGAGTTATTTGCGCGCTGGTACCTTCAACTAATCCTACTTCCACCGCAATGTTTAAAGCTTTAATTTCTTTAAAATGCAGAAATGGAATGGTAGCAAGCCCTCATCCTAAAACTGCAAAATCAACTTACGAATCATTAAATATTTTATCCAACGCCGCTGAGAGCGAAGGCGCGCCGAAAGGTATAATTCAATGTATGCGCAATCCAACAATTGAAGGCACGCAAGAATTAATGCGCGATAAAAACATTGCGGTAATTTTGGCAACCGGAAGTACGCCAATGGTTAAGTCGGCTTACAGCTCAGGAAAACCTGCGTTTGGAGTCGGCTCAGGAAACGTTCCCGCATTCATAGAAAAAACGGCTGATTATAAAAAAGCAGTGGCGGATATTATTTACGGAACCACTTTCGACAACGGAACTTTATGCTCATCCGAACAAGCTATGATTGTCGATCAATCTCTAAAAGAAAAAGTTATTGAGGAAGCTAAAAATAAAGGATGTTATTTTGTTGACGCTTACGAAAAAGAAAAACTTTCAAAAGCTGTTCAAAAAGATTTTAGAATTAATCCTGAAATTGTTGGGCAGCCTGCGGAATTTATTGCAAGGTATGCAGGCTTTCATGTTCCAAATGGAACCGAAGTCTTAGTTGCAGAATGTTTGGAAGTTGGAAAGTCCGAACCGCTTTCAATGGAAAAGCTCTCGCCCATTTTAGCTTTTTACACTGTGGATGGCTGGCTGGAAGGCTGCCATAAATGTATTGAGCTTTTAAGGTTTGGCGGCATCGGGCATACAATGGTAATTCATTCCAACGATCAGCCTATAATTATGAAGTTTGCACTGGAGAAACCAGCCTTTAGAGTTTTAGTAAATACAGTGGCTGCGCTTGGCGCCGTTGGATTTACAACCGCTTTGGATGCTTCGATGACGCTTGGACCCGGAACCTGGGGAGGATCTATTATTTCTGAAAATGTTTCCGCTAAACATTTAATGAATATTAAAAGTTTAGCGTTTGAAACAAATCCCATTAACAAAGGGAATATTGTTTCATCCTTTCAAATTCCAGCTTCGGTTGAAAAGAAATCCAGCTTTATGCAGGCAATAGAAGAACGGCTCCGCGCACGCGCAGGTAATCTTCCTTTAAAAGATTCTTTTTATAATAAGAAGAATGAAAACCAATTTGAAACTGTAAAACCAAAAGTGGATAAGGTTTACGGAGCCGGTATTTCGGAAGAGGAAATAAAAAAAATTATTAGAGATTTTGAGTTTAAAAAATAAAAATCCGGCGGGACAATTTTTCAATTTAGGAGGGGTTTTTAAATTGAAAACTGTTTGCCGCCGGATCTATCATAAGAGGAGGCCTATGATGTTTAACTCTTTACAAAATTATTTCCCTTTTCTCTTTAAATTTCTAATCTATTTTTTAGCTGCATGACAATCGCTGCATAAAATATTTTTCCAACTATCGCCAATATCAACTGGATGCTTATACTCAAGTCCTTTCAAAGAAAATTCTATCTCTTTATTTGAAAATTCCTGCGCTAAAATTGTATGGCAGGCGTTGCAATCTTTAGTTAAAACTTTTCCTGCATCGCTAACGTGTTTGCCGTCGTGGCATCTAAAGCAGCCTGCAAAATACATGTGTCCAATATTATTTGGATAATGCCTCCAGCTTACATTCATTTCAGGAAAATAATTTTGCGAATATATTTTTTGAATTTCAGAAATTGATTTTTCAATCGCATCTTTTTTTTCATTCGCTTCCGAAGGGTAATTATTATTATAGAATTGTTCAATGTAAAATTTTATACTGTCTTTGGCGATCTCTAAATTTGTGTAAGATTTTTCTAAAACTTCTACGGCGATACTTTTAATAAACGGCAATGAAGGATCGATCCAGCCAAGCGACATAACATTATTCACGCTTTTAGCTGGAGGATTATAAACGTGCGCGGGTCTATTATGACAATCCATACAATCCATTTTTCTTGTTTCATATTTTTTTAAATCTTCATCTGAAAGTTTTACGCTGTCAATGCTTCTGTATATTACTTCTTTATTTCCATTTTTCGACCTTGATTTTACCCATGGAATTACTTGTCGCGCTTTATCAGAAGTAACGTAAGTAATTTCGTTTGCAATATTCATGTGCCAATGTATTCCTGTTGTAGCGCCGGATTCAGCTACGCCCCCGCCAACTTTTAATAATAGATTAACAGACCATTTATTATTTTCTTCATTCGAATGATAGTATGTGTGAACAACTCTCTTCTCGCCAAAAAAGTTTTTAGGCCAATGGCACTGCTCGCAGGTTTCCTGAGCAGGTCTTAAATTTTCAATTGGAGTTGGAATAGGCGTGGGGTACTTATTGAACAGAACCGAGTAAACTTGATATGAACCCGATAATTTTGATTTTACGAACCAACCCGCGCCGGAACCAATATGACATTGCACACAGCCCACCCTTGCATGCGGCGAAGATTTATATGCAGTATATTCCGGCTCCATAACTTTGTGGCAAACCGTTCCACAAAACTCGTCGGTTTCAGTGTATTCATAAGCTTTAAAGCTGCCGAATGTTGTGAACAAAAGTAATAAAACCGTTCCTACGGAAAATATAGTAAAACCTAAGCGGTGTTTGGGATTATTAAAATCAATTGTAGGCAGGATGCGTTTCTTTTCGCCGGATTGAATTTTTTTATTTTCGCGGTAAATTCCATAGGCTATTAATAATAATCCAAATACTAAAAAGCTGGGAAGAATAATGAAGGTTATAATTCCAAGATAAGGATTATTTTCAGAAGCTAAGGCATCCAAAACAATTAGAAAAAGTATTAAACCAAAATTTAATACTGCAATGAAAGCCCCTACTAATGTAATTGGATTATAGAATGATGAAGGGAGTTTGTTTTTCAAAATGATCCTCCCATTTTTTAAATTTTAATTGCTATCCGGTGTATCAGAACCATTAATTATTTTGTCCATATCGTCTTCGTCGCCTAATTCTTCAACCCTGCTTTTTTTAATTCTATCTAATTCTCTGCCATGTTCTTCAGCCATTTCTTCTTCAGTAAGCGTTCCTTTAAGCCATGCAATGTTCATAGGATACATTTCAGGATTAAATATTACAAAGTAGAAATGCCAAACAACTATTGCTAAAAATGCCAGCCAGGCTTCATAATAATGGATGGTGCGCGCAACGTCCCAACCAAGCTTAGTGAACATTCCAATAAAAGTATTATCAAACCACATAATAACGCCGGTGGCGGTCATTACCATTGTGCCCCAAACTAACGCCCAGTACTCAGCCTTTTCCACATAGCTGAAGCGATCAAGTTTAGGTTTAATTCTTGAAAAACCGAGATTATATTTAGCAACGGCGATAGCGTCATTAACGTCTTGCAGTTTTGGAAATAAATCTTTAACTAAATGTCTGCCTCTTTGAGTAAACGAAATATACCAGATATGATAAAGGCTTGCCAACACCATAACAACGGCGCTTATTCTATGCAGAATACTTCTATATTCGAAAGCGTCTTCGCTTAAATCTCTAATATGGCTAACCCACCAAGAATCCGGGAAACGAAGCATAAAACCGGTGATCACTAATAAAATAAAGCTTAACGCCAAAGCTATATGCTGGATGCGTTCATTAACCGTCATTCTTAAATATAAAGCATGCCCATGTTTTTCTTCCCTAATTAATCCGCGCTGCTTCATCTTTTTAATTTTTGACTTCTTAATAAAATCAATTAGGTTGTGCAAAAACATAAAGCCGATAACAACAACAATCATACTTATATAAAGGGAAGCTATCCAATATAAAATCGGCTCTTGCGATTTATCTTTTATGTTTACGTGAATTTTTCCAACTGCAAAATTAGCGTTAGCGCCGGGATGACAGGTGCCGCAGGTTTTAATAAGATTAGCTTTATTTATTGTGGAAGTTGAATCGCTTGACGGTTTAATATTATGAACGCCGTGGCAGCTAACGCAATTTGCAACTTCAACCGAGCCGCCTCTTAAAGCAAGCCCGTGATAACTATCTTCAAAAGTTTTATATCTATTTGCCGATATTCCAAATTTTTGAGAAAGTTTAACAGAACTGTGGCAAGGCGAGCAAACTTTTGATGAAACATTTTTATATGAAACGGGAGCTTCGGGGTCGTCTGCTCTAAGTATATCGTGTTCGCCGTGGCAGTCAGTACAAACCGGCGCTTCTTTATTTCCCTTCATTGCTGAAACGCCGTGAATACTTTGTAAATAAGTTTCGGCAATTTCTGAATGGCACTTCGAACAAGTTTTAGGAATATTTAATTTGCTTACGGTTGATTCGCTATTAATTCCGCCTTTAATATTATGCGCCGAATGGCAATCCACACAATTGGCGGCGTTTTTATTTCCGCCCATTAAAGCCGCGCCGTGTACGCTCTTTTCGTAAGCTGCAATAAATCCCGTTGAAGGCGTTGTTCGCGCGCGTATAGTTGGATTATCTAAATGACATGACAAGCATAATTTTTCTTGAACTATCTTTATTGATAAAGAATCCTTTTTGTTATTTACAAAAGTAATTTGATTTTTATGGCAAGTTATACAATCTGGCGCGCTGGCTTCACCTTCTTTAAAAGAAACAGCATGATCTGATTCAGAATAACTTTTAAAATTCTCCTTATGGCATGTCCCGCAAAATTCATTCAAATTTGCTTTGCTGTATTTTGATTTCGGAGATTTAGGCGAAATCACGTCATGCGTTCCGTGGCAGTATTTGCAATTAACATCTTTGCCGCCGCTTATTCCATCTGCCTTTAACATCTGAGGATGAAATGGATGCTTTACAGCCGCATCTTGATGACAGGACTTACAGTTAATTGGAGTTATATTTTCTTTGTGAGGAAGCTCTTCGGGATTAAAACCTACGTGGCATGAAACGCAGTTTAATTTCCCGTGAGTAGAATTAGCTAATACATTTTTATTTACGAAAAGCGATACTTCTTTACCATTTTTTTCGGTGGTTAAAGATTGATCTTCATGACACATCAGACAGTCGTCGTTCGATTGGGGGTAGATATTTTGAGAGCTGACAAACAGGCAGATTATAAGACTAACTATAAAGAACACTAACTTTTGCGTTTGATTAGTTTCCACTTTCATTTTGTATGATGGTCTAAACTGTCCGATGTGCATGATGATCAAAACTTTTCAATATTTAAAGAACAATTATTTATTATCCGGCATTTCAATTTCTTCAACTTTCTGTTCGCCGTTTAGCGATTCAATCCACTCAGAAAGTATTTTTAATTCTTCATCCGTACCCTTAAAAGCTATTTTATGAGCTTTATCATCAATTTTTTCTTCCTTTTTCAAAAACTTAATTATAAAATCTGCTTTAAGCTCTTTGCCTGCATTTGAAAGATCCAAAGCGTCTTTCTTTTTTGAAGTTATATTTGCGGTTTCAACAGTATGACACATATTGCATTTTTGCGCTTCAAAAATTGTTTTTCCGTCTGGTTCACTCTTAAATTCAGACGCATAAGCGAAACCGTATAATGCAACTATTACAAAAATAACTAGAATATAAAGGATCAGGTTTTTCATTTCAGACCTCAATAAATATTTTCTTTGCATTGTTATTATCAGCGTTTGCTGAGTTAGCAGTTTAGGAATTTCAAAGAATATGCCGTAAAAATTTTTTGCGTTATTTAATTAAATTTGGCATAGTGTTGAATTATTTCTTACATCAAAGAAATATTTCAGAATTAGTTTTTCATTGATGAGAATGAATAACGATGTTTATTTAAAGATGTAATTATAGAACTAAAAATCAAACTTTTGTATAAACGCTAATTAAAATAATTTATTACATCTTCTTCATTTAAACCTTCATCCCTATGAAAATATTCATTTTTGGCTGACAAATAATTGTAATCTTTCTCCCAATCTTTAATATTCTCCACAACTTCCTTTATAGAATTTGTAATAAAATAGACTTCTTCATCAGCCATTGTCGGGTGAATAGACATACGAACCCAGCCGGGTTTTTCCGAAAGATCGCCGTGGTCGATTTTATCAGTGATATGCTGAGATTCGCCGTGAGTTACGTGCAGCAAATAATGCCCATAAGTTCCCGCGCATGAGCAGCCGCCGCGAACTTGAATTCCAAATCTGTCGTTTAATAATTTTACCAATAAATTATAATGAATTCCTTTAACGTAAAATGAAATTGCGCCCAACCGATTTTCAATATTGTCGGCTAAAATTTTTAGGTTGGGAATTTTTTTAAATTCTGCAAAAACAATTTTTAGAATTTCTTCTTCACGGAGGCGGATATTTTCGACTACCATTTCATCTTTTAAATTAATACATAAAGCGGCTTTTATAGTTTGCAAAAAAGCGGGCGTTCCTCCGTCTTCACGCGCTTCAATATTGGAAACAAATTTGTATTGCCCCCAGGGATTTGTCCAATCAACAGTTCCCCCGCCCGGATTATCGGGTACTCGGTTTTTGTACAATTTTGAATCAAAAATTAAAACACCCGAAGAACCGGGTCCGCCAAGAAATTTATGCGGCGAAAAAAATATTGCATCTAGTTTTTCGCTTTCATTTTCCGGATGCATATTAATATTTGAATAAGGAGCCGAGCAGGCAAAATCAATAAAACAAAATCCGCCATTCTCATGCATTATTTTTGCCATTTGATGATAAGGCGTTTCAATGCCTGTAACATTTGAGCAAGCGGTGAAGGCTCCGATTTTTAATTTCCTATCTTTATAAATTTTTAACTGGCTCTTTAAATTTCCCAAATCAACCAAACCATTTTTGTCCGGTTCAACGCAAACTACATCCGCTATTGTTTCCAGCCATGAAGTATGATTTGAATGATGTTCCATGTGCGTTACAAAAACTACTGGCTTTAATTCATCGGGAAGTTTTAAATAATCCCTTAACTGTTCAGAAATTCTTAGTCCAAGTATTCGTTGAAACTTATTTACCATCGCCGTCATTCCCGAACCAGCGGTAATAATAACATCGTCTGCGCCGGCGTTTACATGTTTTTTAATTATGGATTGAGCGTAATGGTATGCGTGTGTCATTGAACTTCCGGTGAAGCTGGATTCGGAGTGAGTGTTGCCGACTAAAGGTCCGAAGGTTACTTGCAATTTTTGTTCTATCGGCTCATACAATCTGCCGGAAGCAATCCAATCGGCATAAATAATTTTTTTTTCGCCGTAAGGCGATTGAAAAGTTTTATTTATACCGATAATATTATTCCGATATTTTTCAAAAAAGTTTTCTAAATTTTTCATTTAACATTTACTATATATTTATTATCAAAGATAATGAAAATATTTTTATTTGATTCAAAACTATTAAAGTTCAATATGCTATTTAGCTTATTTGTAATGAAAAGTTTTGATGGTTACTAACCCAATTTCTCAAAGAAACTGGGTTAGTCCAAATTGGATTAGTCAACCTTAAATTGGATTGGTTGTGTTTTCAACTTCATTCAAATTTTTCTATTTTAGATTTTAATTAACCAACTTATTAGCGGCTTTTCTTAAATGAAATATCTAATCGGAATTGACGGCGGAGGAACTAAAACCCACTGTGTTATAACTGATCTTAATGGAAAAATTTTGTATGAATGCTTCGGTTCCGCTTCAAATTTTTTAATTGCGGGATTTGAAAAAGTTTCCGCGACAATATTAAAATTAATTACTGAATGCAGGCTGAAGTTAGACATTCAATATGAAGATATCGCCTGCGTTTTAATCGGTACAACAGGCGCCGGAAGACGCAGCGATGCTGACAGATTAGAAAATAGTTTTAATGAATTTGCAAAATCAAAAAATATTATAATTAAAAATTTTCGCGTGGAAAGCGATGCTCGCATAGCTTTGGAAGGGGCTTTCTCCGGAAAACCGGGAAGCATATTAATTGCCGGCACCGGATCAATTATGTTCGGCAAAGACGCTGCAGGCGCTATTCATCGCGTGGGCGGCTTTGGAAGATTTATCGGCGATGAAGGGAGCGGCTATTCAATCGGCAGAGAAGCGCTTATTGCCGTTTCAAAAGAATTTGACGGAAGGGGAAATAAAACCGGGATAACCGATCTTCTAAATAAAAAATTTGAAATTGATTCGTCAGAAAAATTAATTATTGAAATCTATAAAAATAATTTTGACATTGCTTCAGCCGCGCCTTTAGTTTTGCAAGCAGCGGAAGCAGGCGATGAAATTTCTAAGAAAATTATAGACGATGAATCAAACGAATTGATTGATCATATTTCAACTATGGCAGAAAAAATTAATGAACCAGTTTTAAATGTTTCTTTTATTGGAGGATTAATAAGCGGCGAAAATATTTATTCTAACGCACTAAGAAAAAAAATTATTTCTCATCTTCCAAAAGTTAAAATTAAGCTGCCTGAATATCCCCCCGAAATTGGGGCAATATTAATGGCAAAAAATTTATTAAATTAATTCCCACTGAATATTGATATTAAAAGATTAAGAGGTTTATATGCACACAGATGTAAAAAAATATACTTATCACGATTACAGCAAATTAGAAGAAGGGGCTCCTTATCAACTAATAGACGGAGAATTAATTATGTCGCCATCGCCCATTGTATATCATCAAAAAATTTTACTGAATTTAATTCGGCAGTTATCAAATTATACTAAAAAAAATAATATGGGGCTAATCTTGCCTGCGCCAATGGATGTTTATTTAGAAGTTTACGAAACCTATCAGCCGGATATTATTTTTATTTCTAACGAAAGAAAAAATATTATAGGCGAAAAAAAGATTGAAGGCGCGCCCGATTTAGTAATTGAAATTCTTTCCGAATCTTCCGCTTATTACGATTTGAAGCATAAGAAAAATATTTATGAAAAACATAATGTAAAAGAATACTGGATTGCGGATCCGATTGACAAAAGTATTGAGGTTTACGAAAATAAAAATGGAAGCTATAAATTATTCAGCCGCGCAAAAGAAAAAGGAATAATTAAATCTAAAATTTTTAGTGAAGCAAAATTGAAACTGGAAAGTATTTTTTAATTTTTCAAAAAAAATATTTTACTTACCATTTGCCTTTCAATCATACGGAAAAATTAATGCCTAATAAAATTTCAAATAAAAATCCTTGGTTTTGGGTCTCTACTTTATATTACGCTGAAGGAATTCCGTACATAATTGTAATGGCGGTCTCTGTTATTATGTACAAGCGAATGGGAATTTCAAACACCGACATTGCCCTTTATACAAGTTGGTTATATCTGCCCTGGGTTTTAAAACCTTTATGGAGTCCGGTGGTCGATCTTTTAAAAACTAAAAGATTTTGGATTGTAATTATGCAGCTTATCATCGGCGCGGGATTAGCGGGCGTTGCATTTACAATTCCGGTTCCCAATTTCTTTCAATACACATTAGCATTTTTATGGCTGCTCGCTTTCAGCTCCGCAACTCATGATATTGCGGCTGACGGATTTTATATGCTCGGCTTATCCAAACATGATCAAGCATGGTATGTGGGAATACGTTCAACTTTTTATAGGCTTGCAATGATTACTGGTCAGGGTATTCTGGTGATTGTCGCCGGATATTTAGAAAGCACAAGCGGGCTTCCCCCGGTAGAGTTAAATGTATTTTCAAAACCGCAGAAATCAATTCAAGTAATTCAATCGCCCGAACAAGTTAAATTTAACAATTACTCCGGGGATTTAAAAATTTTAACTTTACGCGATTCAATTTATTTAAGCGTTAATCAACGGTCAAAAACTGAAGTTGATTCAATTACTTCGCTGGCGAAAACCTGGAATATTAATAATGGCTTTTATAAATCCGAAGAAAAAAAATCTATTGAAGAACGTCCATCATGGTGGCACAAAAATGTTGTTGCCAGTCTTGAAGATTTTTTGCGTAATCATTTTGGGGAAGAAAAACCGGTCAACTTAAAATCAAATTACGCCGGAAATATTGGAATCGTTTATTTTCAACTTTCAAAAAAGCCTGAAAAAGAAAATGAAGTTGTTCTTAACTTCGGAAGGGAAAGCGGCGACAACAGCATTTCATTAATTGAAGGCGAGAGATTTATCTTCAATAAAAATAATTGGGACAAGCCTGCAATGGCTGTCATCCAGCTTGATCCAAAACTAAAGAACGCAAGCTCCGCTGTTTTTATGGGAAGAGCTGGAGATATTCCTTTTGCCTGGATGATTACTTTTTTTATTATCTCCGGATTATTTTTGCTATTTTTTATTTATCATAAATTTATTCTACCCCGCCCTGTTGACGACGTTCCAGCCGCAAATGAATCAAGAAATTTTTTAAAAGAATTTTTAAGAACTTTCGCATTGTTTTTTAAGAAAGATAAAATCGGATTTATACTTGCATTTATTCTTCTTTACAGATTAGGCGAAGCGCAATTAGTAAAGTTGGCGGCGCCATTCTTTTTGGATGCGCAGGAAGTCGGCGGCATAGCGCTTACAACCGGACAGCTTGGATTTGTTTACGGAACTGTCGGCGTAATTTTTTTAACATTGGGCGGAATTCTCGGCGGATTTTTAGCGGCGCGCAATGGTTTAAAATATTGGATTTGGTGGATGATAATCGGTATCAACTTCCCCGACCTGGTTTACGTTTATCTTGCTTACACTCAAACTACAAATTTATTAATTGTAAATATTATGGTTGCAATTGAGCAGTTTGGTTACGGCTTTGGCTTTACCGCTTATATGCTTTATTTAATTTATGTTTCTGAGGGCGACCATAAAACATCGCATTACGCAATAGCTACGGGCTTTATGGCGCTTGGGATGATGATTCCCGGAATGTTTAGCGGATGGCTGCAAGAAGTTATCGGGTATCAACATTTTTTTATTTGGGTAGTTATTGCAACAATTCCCGGATTTATAGTAACTAAATTTATTCCGCTCGATCCTGAATTCGGCAAAAAAAATGAGGAGCTAAAAAATGAAACTGCATAATAGAATTTTTGGTTTATTTCTTTTTGTAACATTAATTGTTCTTTTTCAAAGTTCTACTTTTGTTTCAACTGAAAATAAATTTGAAAAAGTAGATGATACAATTGAACAAGCAATTGCGGATACTGCCTTCCCCGGCGCGGTTCTTCTCGTATCTAAAGATGGAAAAATTATTCATCAAAAAGCTTTCGGTCATTACACTTACAGCGATGATTCTCCTAAAATGAAACTATCTACGATTTTTGATTTAGCTTCAGTTTCAAAAGTTGTTTCCACCACAACCTGCGCAATGATTTGTTTTGATAGAAATCTTTTTAAGCTTGATGACAAAGTTTCTAAATATATTCCTGAATTTGCACAATCCGGAAAAGAAAACGTTACCATAAAAAATTTGCTTATGCATAACAGCGGCTTAAGACCGGATGTAGTTTCATATAAAGTTTATGAAAATTCTCCCAACGCAGAGCCTGATATTTTAAATGAAATTTATTCCGATACGCTTATTTATCCCACCGGCGGCAAAATGGTCTATTCTGATTTGGGAATGATTACAATGGCAAAAATTATCGAAAAAATTACAGGCAAAACTTTGGATGAATTTGCAGAAGAAGAAATATTTAAACCGCTGGAAATGAATCGCACAATGTACAATCCGCCGGCTTCATTAAAGGACAGCATCGCGCCAACTGAGAATGATAATTATTTTAGAAACAGACAACTGCAAGGCGAAGTGCATGATGAAACTTCTTTTTTAATGCATGGAGTTGCGGGTCATGCCGGACTTTTTTCAAACGTTGGCGACCTCGCTAAGTTTTTGCAAATGCTTTTAAATAAAGGAACATATAATGGAAAGAAAATTATAAGCAAAGAAACGGTCAATCTCTTCATTAAAAAACAAAGCGAGTTAAGCTCGCGCGCTTTAGGTTGGGATACAAAAACAGTTGAAGGTTATTCTTCCGCTGGAAAATATTTCAGCCCTTTATCTTATGGTCATACCGGCTATACAGGAACTTCAGTTTGGACAGACCCGACGCGAAAACTTTTTGTAGTTTTGTTAACTAACAGAGTTTATCCAACAAGACATAATTCTAAAATTGGCGGCGTAAGACCGCGAGTTCACGATGCAATAATTGAAGCGCTTGAAAATAAAAATTGAATCCATCAAAATTTAAGTTGAAAAAATAAAAATTATTCGTTACTTATAAATTTATGATGACCAAACTAATTAATGCAATTTACATTTTATGAAAAAAAAATACTTCAACAGATATTTATTTATTGGGGCGACAACTATTGTTTTATTTGCTTCCTTTCCTACTTCACTCAACTCATCAAAAATTAATTACAGCGGGATTTTTATGAATGAAAACCATTCTCAATCTTTAAATAATAAAACAGATTTATTTGAATTATCAAACTCAGATAAAAATTGGGTTGAAAAAAAATTAATCCAAATGAGCGACTATGAAAAATGCGCACAGATGGTTATGCCCTGGGTTCTTGGAAATTATATAAGCGAAGATTCCGATGAATTTAAAAGATTAGAACATCTTGTTAAAGACGTTAAAGTTGGCGGATTAATTTTCTTCAAAGGAAATATTCTTAACGAGGCTTTACTAATTAATAAAATGCAAGCTGAATCTGATGTTCCCCTTTTAGTTTCTTCTGATTTTGAAAGAGGACTTGGAATGCGTTTAACCGACGGACTCGATTTCCCTTACAATATGGCTCTCGCCGCAACGGGCGATGTTAACCTTGCTTATGAAATGGGAAAAGTTGTTTCAATTGAAAGCCGCGCTTTGGGCGTGCATCAAAATTATGCGCCGGTAGCCGACGTAAATAATAATCCGCTTAATCCCATAATTAATATCCGTTCTTATTCTGAAGATAAAGATATCGTTTCAAAATTTTCTACCGCATTTATAAAAGGCGTATCTGAGGAAAAAGTTTTATCTACGGCAAAACATTTTCCGGGACACGGAAATACAGAAATTGATTCGCATTCCGATATGCCGAGAATTGCCGTTGATAAATACAATCTTGCGAATATTGAATTGGCTCCATTTGCAGCCGCCATTAAAGCAGGAGTTAAGTCTGTTATGATTGGACATTTATCCGTTCCCGCTTTAGACCCCAGCGGAGTTCCCGCAACTTTATCAAAAAAAATTATCACCAATCTTCTAAAAAATGAAATGGGATTTAAAGGTCTCATTGTTACAGATGCGATGAATATGAGCGCGGTAACAAAATATTATTCCGCCGCTGAAGCAGCTGTTAAAGCGGTTGAAGCGGGCAATGATATGGTTTTAATGCCGCCCGACGAAGAGATTGCGGTTAATGCAATTTATCAAGCAGTGCAGAATAATGAGATTAGTATTGAAAGAATAAATGAAAGCGTTGAAAAAATTTTAACAGCTAAAAGATGGTTGAAGATTGATGAAAATAAATTTACGGACCTGGCAAATTTAAATAGCGTTATTGGACAGGAGTCGCATAAAAGACTTGCAAAAAATATTGCCGTAAAATCTATAACGCTGGTTAAAAATGAAAAAAAAATAATCCCAATTGATCCGGCAAAAATTTATAGAACAGTTTGCATTTCAATAACCGAGGGAGATGAAAATGAATCTGATAAAATTTTTGAAAAAAATATTCAAGATAGATTTACAAATGTTCAAAAAATATCTCTCTCTAAAAAAAGCGCTAAAAAAGATTATCAGCGCGCATACAACGTTGCCAAAGGCGCAAACCTAATTTTACTTCCGTCATTCGTAAAAGTTAAGGCGTACGAAGGAACGATCAACCTTTCTGAAAATAATACCGACTTCATAAAAAAAATTCTTAAACTTAAAACGCCGTCCGTTGTTATGAGTTTCGGTAATCCATATTTGCTATCTCTTTTCCCCGAGGCATCAACTTATTTATGCGCTTACGGCGATCCGCCCGTTTCCCAAATTGCTATGGCTGAAGCGGTGGTGGGCGAGAATAAAATTACGGGCAGACTCCCTATTTCAATTCCCAACACAGAATATAAAATCGGCGACGGTATAAAAGTGGAAAGTTCAACTTTAAAATTTGTTGAAGGCGGCGAAGATTTAAATTATAATTTTGCTTCTGTTGATGTTGCAATGATTGAAGCTGTTGATCAGAAAATTTTTCCCGGCGGAGTTTTATTAATAGGCAAAGAAGGAAAAGTAATTTATGAAAAACCTTTCGGAAATTTTACTTTTGATAAATCTTCAACTCTAATGTCAACCGACGCTATTTTTGATCTTTCAAATTTAACCGAAGTAATAAGTACAGCTTCCGCGGCAATGCTGCTCGCAGACGCCGGAAAATTAAAACTGAACGCAACTGTAAAATCATATTTGCCGGAATTTGAAAATGATAAAATCACTATTAAAAATTTACTCCAGCATAATTCAGGATTAATTGCTTTTGAAGGAGAGAATGTTCAAACTCAAAATATTTCTGACCTTACAAAGCAAGATTTTTTAAATTCAATTATGAAAATTAAAGTCAGCTACCCTATAGGGTCCAAAACTGTACACAGCGATTTAAATATGATTATACTTCAGCAGGTAATTGAAAAGATTACAGGCGAGCCGCATGATAAATTTGTACGCGATAAAATTTTTAAACCGTTAAAAATGCACCGCACAATGTACAATCCCCCCAAAGAATTATATTATTACTGTCCGCCCACCAGCGATGATTTTTCTTCCGCAAAAAGAAATAAAGGAGTTGTGAATAATGTTTTGGCGTTTAAGCTGAGCGGAGTTTCAGGCAATGCGGGCTTGTTTTCTACCGCAAGCGATGCGGCAATATTTTTGCAAATGATGCTGCAAAATGGAGAGTACGGCGATCAAAAATATTTTAAATCTTCAACGGTTAAAAAATGGACGGAAGCTCAATCTATCCTATTTCCGCAAGCGTTGGGATGGGAAACAAATCTAAATAAAAAATCTTCAGCCGGAAATTTATTTTCTGAAGATTCATTTGGACTTACAGGCTCAACGGGAACATCTATTTGGGCTGATAAAGATAAAAATATTTTTGTTGTTCTTCTAACAAACAGTATTTATCCGGATGGAAGGAATATAAATTTTAATGATTTTCTTCCTCATCTTCACACCAAAATTATTGAAGCGATTTCTGAAAATTTATAGGACTTTAATTAATGAAACACTTTACAATTTTAGTAACCTACACAGCGCCGATAGAAAAAATTGACGAAGCGTTATCCACCCACCGAAGCTTTTTACAAATTGGTTATGATATTGGTTTTATTTTGTGTTCCGGTCCGCGAAACCCGCGAACCGGCGGCATTGTTGTTGCCCGCGCAGAATCAAAAGAAGAATTAGAATTGTTATTTGAGAAAGATCCCTACAAAATTAATAATCTCGCTGAATACGAATTCATTGAATTTAATCCGGTAAAACATCAGGAATTTTTAAGCGATTGGATAAATAAAGAATAATCTTAAACTGAAATTGTTTTTCTTTTAATCGTAATCCTTAATCCACTTAGAGTAAGAGTAAGATTAGAATGGAAATCGACTTCAGCACAAAAATAATCTTGTCAATATTTTATATTAATAGGAATAATAAAATTATTTCTTTAAAATAATTCAACAAAAAAAAGAGAATAGCATGACTTTAAAAAGATCAAACAATAAAATGATTGCCGGCATTTGCGGCGGTATAGCGGAGTGGCTTCATTGGGATCCAACTTTTGTTAGAATTGGATATGTGCTTCTTTCGGTATTGAGCGCCGCCTTTCCGGGCATATTGGTTTACATTATTTTGTGGGCAGTAATTCCTGCAGCCGATGAAAATTCTGAAGGGCAAAATTAAAAGAAAATTAATTTCAGATAATTTGCCGTACAATTTTTAGAATGTTCAAAAGGAGTATTTATGTTTAACTCAATTATTAAAAAATTTGTAATCCTATTTCTAACATTTCCATTTCTAATTTTTTCTTTTGGATGTAATCCTAATACTCACAATAGCGATGATGCAAGCTCCGGCGGCGTAAATGGAATTTCATTACCTGCAGGATTTAGCATTGGCGTGTATGCCGATAAAGTTGAAAATGCCAGGGAAATGGTTTTAAGCGAAAGCGGAATTTTATTTGTCGGCACGAGAGGCAAAGGAAATGTTTTTGCCGTTATAGATTCCAATAAAGATTTTAAAGCTGACAGAGTAATAACTATTGCGAGCGGACTAAACAGTCCAAACGGAGTTGCTTTAAAAGATGGCAATTTATACGTAGCGGAAATAAATAAAATTTTGCGTTATGATAATATTGAAGCGAATTTAGAAAACCCGCCCGCGCCGGTGGTGGTTAGCGATCAATTCCCCAGCGACGAACATCACGGATGGAAGTTTATTGCATTTGGTCCCGATGGAAAATTATATGTTCCCGTTGGCGCGCCTTGCAATATTTGTTTAAGCGATAATGAAATTTATGCTTCTATAACGCGGATGAATCCCGACGGCAGCGATCTTGAAGTATTTGCGCACGGCATTCGAAACACTGTTGGCTTTGATTGGAAGCCTGGAACAAATGATCTTTGGTTTACCGACAACGGCAGAGATATGCTTGGCGACGACATTCCCGCCGATGAATTAAACCGCGCGCCCGAAAAAGGTTTACATTTTGGTTATCCGTTTGTGCATCAAGGCGATATACTTGATCCGGAATTCGGCAAAGGGAAAAAGATTGATGATTATGTAAAACCTGTTCAAAAATTAGGACCGCACGTTGCATCTTTGGGTATGACTTTTTATACAGGCGATATGTTTCCCGCAGAATATAAAAATCAAATTTTTATTGCCGAACATGGTTCGTGGAATAGAAGCAAGAAAATCGGCTACAGAGTTTCAGTTGTAAAATTAGAAGGCAACAAAGCCGTAAGCTATGAGCCGTTTGCTCAGGGCTGGCTGAACGGCGACGCTGTTTCCGGCAGACCTGTGGATGTGCTGGTTATGCACGATGGCTCGCTTTTAGTCTCCGATGATTTTAATGGAATTATTTATAGGATAAGCTATAATAAATAAGTTGATGTGGAGGAACCTCATTTGTGAAGTTCCCTTCATCTCTAACCGAATTTCATAAATGAAACCCGTCTACCGGCAAGGTAGATTTCTACTCAAACTTTACCATCATGGGTTCGTTCATTTGAATTTTAATTCCCGGAATTCCTTTTACTATTTCTTTCAGTTCATCAAGACTATTGGGGTGAACCTTTGTAAATTCTTTGAACTTGGCTTCGTCTTCCAAAAGTTTTCCAAAATTAATTTCAAACAAAGTTATTTTTGAACCCTCTACATACGTGGCGTTGGTTTCTTTAATGTTGCCGTTCAATTCTAAAGTAAGAGACATTTTTAAACCTTTTAAAATCTGTTTTAGCTGAGCCATTTCCGCTGAGTTGTCCATTGTGCTGTCTTCGTCAGTCTCTGCCTTTAGCGAATCAGAATCATTTTCATTATTATCTTTCGGCTGTGAAAAATGCACAATTATTTCAGGCGTCTTTCCTTTTATAAATTGAAAATTAACATACTCTTCTTTCACGTCAACAGTATCTTCGCCCATTCCTTCGTCTTTCAATTCATCCAAAGATAATTTGCTGTTAGGGTTTTGATTTATTTTTAACTGATTCAAATCTTTAAATTTATAAACAGCTTTAAAGCCTTCCTGCGTATCAGTATTTATATGCTCGCCGGAAACGTATTCCACGCCGTCGCCATAATCAGAGGCGCGTTTTTTTGCATCCGCTTCTTTGAACATTTCAAAATCTTCAGCTTCCTTAGTTGAATCATCGCTAAATGAAGTGAGAAATTGTTTAAGCATGCTGATTACTTCATTACTCATCAAAACAGTTTCTTCAATTGTACCTGAGCCATCGGGGTTTACTTTTACATTTGTATCAACCTGCAGACATCCGGAGAAGAAAATAAGTCCTAATAACAATGCAGAAGCCTTGGCATAAACTTTCATTTGTTTCCTTTTTTTTATTGTTAAATTTAATAATGAAAATGATTATCTACAAAAGATATAAATCTTACTCCCTTGCAATGTGTAATTTAAAAGAGCTTACAGTTGGGGTCATTTATGAGATTTAGTTTAGAATAAGAATATGATAGCCAAAAAAGAAAATGAAATTGGAGAAATTGAAGGTGCCAGAAGAATAATATATCACTCTGCTGTTTCTTATGTATGAGATAGACGCAATATTACTATGCAAAGTAACCTTAATTCTTCCTAAAGCAAATTACTTGCAAGCTCAGCCAATTCTGATCTCTCCCCTTTTTCCAAATTAATATGCGCGTAAAGTTTTTGCCCTTTAAAATGGTCAATCAAATATGTTAGTCCGTTGGATTCCGAATCCAAATAGGGATGATCAATCTGATAAATATCTCCCGTAAAAACTATTTTTGTTCCTTCGCCCACGCGCGTGATAATTGTTTTTATTTCATGCGGAGTCAGATTCTGCGCTTCATCCACAATAAAATAAATTCGCTGTAAGCTCCGTCCGCGGATATATGACAGCGGTTCAATTACAAGTTTATCATCCTTTATCATTGTATTAATTGCTTGATAATTTTTATCATTCTCGGAAAACTGATCTTGAATAACTTTTAAATTATCCCACAGCGGCTGCATATAAGGCTCCAGCTTGCTTTGCACATCGCCCGGTAAAAATCCAATATCTTTATTGCTAAGCGGAACAATAGGACGCGCAATATAAATTTGCCGGTAATGTTTTTTTACATTTAGCGCTGCGGCGAGAGCGAGCAATGTCTTTCCCGTCCCCGCTTTGCCCGTTAAGCTGACCAACGGAATATTCATATTTGTAAGCGCGTCAACCGCAAAAGTCTGCTCGGCGTTGCGCGGCTTAATTCCGTAAATAATATTTTTGTCAACCTTGCGTATCGTTTCTTTTTCCTGGTCAAGATAAGCTAGTACAGAGCGGCTGGAATTTCTAAGTATATAAAATTTATTCGGAATCACTTCTCCCTTTATTTTACTGATGATTGGCTTGGCGTTGGTTTCGTAAGGCGTTTGATAAAGCTGCGTAATTAAATCATCGTCAAAATCTTCCACAATTTGTTTGCCGCTGTAAAGTTCTTCAATGCTGCCGACTCTATCGGTGGTATAATCTTCAGCCAAAATTCCTAACGCTTTGGCTTTCATCCTGAGGTTCACATCTTTGGTTACGAGTATGACATTTCCATTTTTTGTTTTTTTATTCCACTCATCAGCAACAGATAAAATTCGATGGTCGGGTGAATCTTCTTTAAACAAATCTTTTATCTCATCATTTATTCCTTTTGATAAAGCAATCCGAACTTTCCCTTTCCCTTTGCCAAGCGATACGCCGCCGTTGAAAATTGCGCTGCCCGTAAGCGAATCCAGTTTTCTCGCAAACTCCCGCGCATTTAAATTTATAACCTGGCTGCCGCGTTTAAAATGATCAAGCTCTTCAATTACAGTCAGCGGAATCACAACGTCATTTTCTTCAAACTGCTGAATTGAGCTTGCATCGTGCAGAATTACATTTGTATCCAATACAAAAGTTTTCGGTTTAGAGTTTTTATTTTTTTTCATAGATGTTTTTTGATATAATGATTGGAGTAATGTTGGTGGAATGGAAAAGAGATTTGAAGCAAAAGAAAATGTGAATCATTAAAAGATATTCTGTTGTAAAATCTTATTGCCTATATAATTTTTTTTTAATTAAATTGAAAGGGCATTTTAACAATTAATAAAAATTTTTTATGAAAATATTTTATTCCCTCGTCTTATTATTTTTTATAGCTGGATGCTCCCCGACTAAAGTAACATCGCAAAATATTTTATTAAATGATATTTGGGTATTGAAAACATTGAATGGAATTGATGTTACAAATAAAGAGTTCCCGAACGAATTTCCCAACCTTGAATTTAACAAATCAGAAAAAAGAGTTGGGGGGGTTTACAGGCTGCAACCGTTTAAGCGGCTCTTATGAAACGGTTGAAAATAAATTAACCTTCTCGCCTTTAGCTGTAACAAAAATGTTTTGTCAGGGCGTGAATGAAAATGAATTTCTGGAAGCGTTAACCGGAGTAAACAAATTTAAAATTGAAAATTTAAAACTCTATTTATATAAAGATGATGAGGCTAAATTAATTTTTAAAAAAGTTGATTAATGTTTTATTTCGCAAAAATACTGTCATTCAGGAAGAACCTGCCTATCGGACAGGCAGGTCTTGTTTTCGCTGAAGCGGTCTTTAATTTAAAAACTTTCTTTTTGAATGGCACATTTCTCGTAGGCATTTTTTAAATAATGAGTTTTTTATTTCCACGGCACTTGGGGCGAACGATAAAAATTTACTCCCATCGCATTTAATTTTTCACCGTGATCAGCCAGCCTGTTTTTAAATTCATCCCAGCTTCTCCCATCTTTTTGCGACCAACCAATTTCCGCAATGCAGCACAATCTTGGAAAAAACATATACTCAATCTCATCTATCGTTTGAATAGTCTCAGTCCAAAGGCAGGCTTCAATCCCAAAAATATTATTTTCATTAACACCATTTAGCTGCTCAGCGGGATCCCAATTATATGCGTCTTCAACTTCAATATAAGCAGCCCAATTCTGTCCTATTTTAGTTGAAGAATTATATTTCATATCAAGATACGATTTTGTTGATGGAGCCATAATTATTTTGCAGCCTTGCTGCACAGCTTTCAAAGCGGCATCGCTTGCCCAATGCTGCGCAATAGAGGTTGAATTAAGTTCGGCGTGTCCAATTTCTTCCCAGCCAATCATCTGCTTTCCATGGCTTTGAACAATAGTCTGAACCCTATTAACAAAATAAATGTAATCATCTATCTGTAATTCCTTTGCTTCATCTCCGCCGATATGAAAAAATGGACCCGGTGATATTTCTGATAACTCACTAACAACATCATCAACAAATTTATATGTAATTTCTTTTCGCACAGCCAATTTGCTGAACCCTACATGAATGTCGGTATAAAGCGGAGGCGCTATTCCATCTTCATTCAACTCGGCATAGGAAGCCAGAGCGGCATTTGTATGCCCCGGCATATCAATCTCCGGAATAACGGTTATATATCTTGCATTTGCATAATTAATAATTTCAAGATAATCTGCTTTTGTATAATAGCCGCCGGGTCCGCCCCCAACACTTGTAGAGCCGCCGTATAATGCTAATTTGGGCCATGAGTTTATTACAATTCTCCAGCCTTGATCATCAGATAAATGCAGATGCAGCTTATTAATTTTGTAGTAAGAAATTAAATCGATAAATCTTTTTACATCAGCAATAGAAAAAAAATGACGAGCGACATCCAACATTGCGCTGCGATATTCAAAACGAGGATAATCAGTTATAGCACATGCAGGCATTCCCCAGGAAATATTTTGGATTGAATTACTTTCTATTAAGGATGGAAATAATTGGCGAATAGTTTGAGTTCCTCTATACAACCCTGCAGGTTTAAAAGATGTGAGAGATATTGAATCTTCAGTTATATTTAATTTGTAACCTTCATCTCCCAACTTTTGTTCATCTGATTTTAGATTAAGATAAATATTCCCTTTTTCGGATGAAGTAGATGTTCCATAAACTTGAATATTAAAACCGGTGGATTGATTAATTTTTTCCGCCAATAGTTCGGCTATTTTTACGGTTTCAAGATTAACCGGAGAAATTATAATTTTAGCGGCGGCTAATAAATTGAATGAGCCTCCGGTAGTATCCATCTCCGCAGGCTTGGGAATTATGCTTTCGAGTTTAAAATGAGTTTGCGATGTTTCAGTATTTGGTTCAGGTTCGATTAGATTTTTGCAGACGGTCATATTAAAGTCAATCAATATTATTATTAAAAATTTGGCTGCTGTTTTAAGTATCATGTTAAAACCGTTAAAATGTTTTTAAAATTTTTATACCCTGATTTTTTTTGCCATGCAAATTAAGGCTTTCGAACGATAAATTTAACCGGCTTTGAAAAGGTTTTATTTCCCTTTGAATCTAAAGCAGAAACTTTTATTTCATGTTCGCCTTCGGAAATATTAAACCATACCCAATTAAATGGAGAGGTAGTACAATAACCTAAAGATTTACCGTCCCCAAAAAACTCAACCTTTAAAATATTTTTTGGCGAAGATTCAGTTTGAATAATTAAATTTGATTTTTCATTTATCCAATCAGAATTTTTCGGATTAATAATTTTTATATAAATAGAATTATTTTCACTTTGAACTTTGACTTTTGTATCGGGCATGTTGCCTGTATAAATTGAATTTGACAATGTAGCCACGGAATCATCTCCGCTAATATCCCAAAACATTATTCCTCTTAAATTATACGCGTCAACATATCTGGATTTTAAAGCGGCGGATTTTGAGTCGTCATAAGTCCAAAATCTTTTCTGTTCATAGCTAAATAAAAAAGGCGCCATCGAAGAAACATCCCAAAAATATTTATAGCCTTGCAATAAAAGATTTTTAATATCATAAAAATTAATTGCCGAATTATATTTACCATAATTGTATAAACCGTTATTCGATGAATCTACTTCGCTCCAAGCCTTGCCGTAAAAAGCAGCGCCGGGAACAATTTTACTTTTGTTTACGCCGTAAACTTCATTAAATAATTTTATACTTTTGTCGAATGACTCACTGTTAGAACTTGAGATAATATCTTTTGGCGAGGTTAAAAGATTTGTATGATGATTAGTAATTGTATCTCCGTAACCGTGATAATCATAAGTCATCAAGTTATACCAATCAACGTACTGCTGATCTTCATAAAAATGAAAATATTTCATATCGGCTTCGCGCGCCGGCACTGCGGATGTAATTAAATACCCCGGTTTAATTTCACCTAACTTTTCCCTAAAAAGTTTTAACAATTTTGTAAAATTATTTATATCATTTTTATTGTGATGAATTCCTTTCAGCCCCCCTCTGTAAGGGAATTCCCAATCAACGTCAAAACCGTCAAAAATATTTATAGCTGAATTTTTACCGCCAGCGTTGTCTACGATCGGCAGATTGCCATTGATAAAAATATCAATGCACGCCTCAACAAAAATTTTTCTTGTTTGATCATTCAAAGCCGCATCCGAAAAATATTTTGATCCTCCCCACCCGCCAATTGATACGATTATTCTTAAATGCGGATATTTTTGTTTTAATTTTTTTAGTTGATTAAAATGTCCCCGCAAAGGCTGATTAACAGAATCATCGGCGCTTCCATCAACACTCATTTCTGAAGTGTAGGGCTGAATATAATCCAAATAAGAATTTTCAAATTGAGGAATAATTTTGCCGAGTGAATCAGGTCCGGGAACAATAAATGCATAATTTAAAACTGTAATTTTCTCATCAGATTTATTCTCAACCATATTTTTAACAAGATATGGAATCGAATCCGAAGCCCGCCAGCTCGGAAAGTAAGCGACTATTTCTTTTTGCTGCGCTGAAATAAATTCAGTCGACATAACTAAAAGAAATATTATAAAAAATGGTTTCAATTTTTTAAGAAGGTTATTTTTTCATTAAATGTTAAAACAAAAATAAATATAATTTACAAAAACACGCGAACTAATATTTTTGATAATTCTAAGTTTTGAATTTAATTGTATAAATAAAAGCAAAACTGAAATTATAAAAACCCGCTATTATTAATTTTCATAAATCTCTCAATTTTTTTATGAAAGCAACAAAGCTAATTTCCCTTTTTTTGTATCTTTAAAACGTATGCTTTATATTTGTTTCCCAAGCAGATAGAAAGAAAACCCAATCATCAAAAAGAAAATAAAAATAACCATTTATAAACTTTTACATTTATGTGATACTTTAGCCGCTTATTGAGTGGCTATTTTTTTATAAAAAATTCAATTGCAATTATGAATCAAATAAAAAAAAGAGCGGTTCTAATCTTAGAAGATGGAACTGAATTCGTTGGAGGCAGCTTTGGCTTTGATAAAAACACTAACGGCGAAGTTGTTTTTAATACCGGAATGGTAGGCTATCCCGAAACGATGACCGACCCCTCTTACAGAGGACAAATTCTCGTTTGCACTTTTCCGCTAATCGGAAATTATGGCGTGCCGGGCGATGAAAAAGTTGACGGGCTTTACAAAAATTTTGAATCAGATGAAATTCAAGTTCGTGCATTAATCATTTCAGATTATTCTGAAGAGTATTCTCATTGGAATGCTAAACGATCTTTGTCCGATTGGATGAATGAAAAAAAAATCCCCGGTATTTCTGGAATTGACACTCGAATGCTTACTAGAAAATTACGCGACCAGGGCACCATGCTCGGCAAAATTGTAATTAACGAAAATGAAAAAATAGATTTTGAAGACCCAAACCAAACCGATCTTGTGGGCGAGGTGTGCGTTAAAGAGCCTATCGAATATAAACGAAACGGTAAAAAAATTCTTTTGGTTGACTGCGGAACGAAAAATAATATTATACATGCTTTCCTCGGCAGAAATATTTCGGTTTTGCGCGTACCTTATAATTATGATTTTACTAAAGAGAAATGCGACGGAATCGTTTTATCCAACGGTCCCGGCGATCCTAAAATGTGCAAACAAACTATCGAGTTCACAAAGCAGGCGATGAAAAAACAAATTCCTATTTTAGGCATTTGTCTCGGCAGCCAAATACTTGCGCTTGCCGCCGGCGCAGATACTTATAAACTAAAATATGGTCATCGCGGACATAATCAACCGTGCAATGAAACCGGAACAAAACGATGCTACATTACTTCTCAAAACCACGGCTACGCAGTCAACTCGGAAACTTTGCCGGAAGATTGGCGCGAGTGGTTTAATAATGATAACGACGGAACTAATGAAGGATTGATTCATATTTCAAAACCATTTTTTGCGGCGCAGTTTCATCCGGAAGCGTCGCCCGGTCCGGATGATAGCGAATTTATTTTCGATATGTTTGTGAGAGCGTTGTAAAATATTTTTTAAAAGACTCAAAGGTAATTTATGATTACATTAAATAGAATTACGTCCAACCCTGAGATAATGGGAGGCAAACCTTGCATAAGAGGTTTGCGTGTTACAGTAGGTACTATTGTAAGTTTGGTTGCTGAAGGATACAACTTTAGTCAAATTTTAGAATCTTATCCTTACCTTGAAAGCGAGGACATAAAAGAAGCGATTATATGCAGCTTGGAGAGTTGAAGAGATAGATATCCCATTTAAATCAATATGAGAATTAAAATACTCATCGATATGAATCTATCTCCCCAATGGGTAAAGGTTGTTAAAGAAAACGAAATTGATGCCGTATATTGGAGTGAAATTGGAAATCCAAAAAAGAAAAGGACTCGATTTTATTGAAATGGGCTAGAGATAATCAACATATAGTTTTTACCCATGATCTTGATTTTGGCTCTATACTAGCAGCTACAAAACCGATTCACCAAGCGTTATTCAGTTCCGCGCCCAAGATAAAATCCCGGGTAAATACAGTATGACTTTGATTAACAATTTAAATGATTACTCTCAATTGTTATCCGAAGGAGCCTTAATAATAATTGATGAAAATAAACTTAGAATAAAAATACTTCCGTTAAATAAGTAATAAATTTTTCAATTAGTATCTTGAGATTTAAATGATTAAAAAAGGAAAACCAAAAAAAGTTTTAATACTTGGTTCAGGGGCTTTGCAAATTGGGCAGGCGGGCGAGTTTGATTACTCCGGCAGCCAGGCAATTAAAGCGTTAAAGGAAGATGGAATTTCCACCGTATTAATAAACCCGAACATTGCCACAATTCAAACTTCAGAAAATTTTGCGGACAAAGTTTACTTCCTTCCCATCAAACCTAATTTTGTTGAAAAGATAATTATAAAAGAAGAGCCAGACAGCATCTTGCTTCAGTTCGGGGGGCAAACGGCTTTGAATGTAGGCGTTTCTCTATACGAAAGCGGAGTCCTCTCTAAATATAATGTTAGAGTTTTAGGCACTCCAGTAGAAGCAATTCAAAATACTGAAGACCGGCTTTTATTTGGGCAGAAGGTAACTGAAGTGGGATTAAAAGTTGCGACAAGTAAAACGGCATCTTCTGTAAATGAAGCCAAATCAGCGGCTGAAAATATTGGCTATCCCGTTATGGTTAGAATTGCTTACGCGCTTGGCGGGCTTGGCTCCGGCATCGTAAATAATGAATATGAGTTAGTTGAAAAAGCTAAACGAGCTTTTACTTTTACAAATCAAATTTTAATTGAAGAATCATTATACGGCTGGAAGGAAGTTGAATACGAAATTGTAAGAGATAAATACAACAACTGCATTACAATTTGTTCGATGGAAAATGTTGATCCGATGGGAATACATACCGGCGACAGCGTTGTTATTGCGCCGGTGCAGACTCTTTCTGCTCAAGAAAATTTTAAGCTGCGTTCAATTGGAATAAAATTAATTCGTCATCTCGGCGTGATCGGCGAGTGCAATATTCAATATGCGCTCGATCCAAATTCCGATGATTATAGAATTATAGAAGTAAACGCGCGCTTAAGCAGAAGCTCTGCGCTGGCGTCAAAAGCAACGGGTTATCCGCTTGCGTTCATAGCTACAAAACTTGCGTTGGGTTACGCTTTAAATGAAGTTGAAAATATTATAACTCAAGAAACATCAGCCTGCTTTGAACCGGCGCTTGATTATGTAGCGTTAAAATTTCCTCGTTGGGATTTACAAAAATTTA
This sequence comes from uncultured Bacteroidota bacterium, assembly GCA_963782985.1. Classification (GTDB taxonomy): domain Bacteria; phylum Bacteroidota; class Ignavibacteria; order Ignavibacteriales; family Ignavibacteriaceae; genus CAVSWT01. The sequence continues at coordinate 32,109 of CAWALU010000006.1, read as the reverse complement.
AACACGTAAGCACGCTGCTTGGCTCTGAAATGAAATCCGTCGGGGAGGTTATGTCTCTCGGCAGATCATTTGAAGAAGTTCTGCAAAAAGCAATAAGAATGCTCGACGTTGGGTTATTGGGTTTTTCAGGAAATGAACTTGAGTTTAATGATTTGGATAAGGAGCTGGCGCAGCCTTCCGACAAAAGAATTTTTGCAATCGCCGTAGCGCTTAAAAAAGGTTATTCAGTTGATAAAATTCATCATCTAACAAAAATTACTAAATGGTTTATTTATAAGATGAAAAATATTATTGATACTGAATCTAAACTCTCCGACAAAAAATTAAATTCTATTAATTATGATTTAATGAAAGAAGCAAAGCAAAATGGTTTTAGCGATTTGCAAATTGCTAAATTAACTTCTTCGCAAGAACTTGAATTAAGACAATTCAGAAAATCATTAAATGTAACTCCGGTAGTTAAACAAATTGATACGCTTGCAGCCGAATATCCTGCGCAGACAAATTATTTGTACTTAACTTATCACGGCGCTGAAGACGATATTTTAACCAAAAAAAATGATTCTGAAATTGAAGATGATAAAATAATTGTTTTGGGAAGCGGCGCTTATAGAATTGGCTCTTCAGTTGAGTTTGATTGGTGCTGCGTGAACGCAGTGCTGGCGTTAAATAAAAGCGGCTATCAATCAATAATGATTAATTGCAACCCCGAAACCGTTAGCACTGATTATGATATTTGCGATAAACTTTATTTTGAACAATTGACGTTTGAAAGAGTTTTGGATATTTGCGATAAGGAAAATCCCAAAGGCGTTATCGTATCAATGGGCGGACAAGTTCCCAACAACCTTGCAATGAAACTTCACGAAGCGGGAATAAAAATTCTCGGCACTTCGCCAATTCAAATTGACAACGCAGAAAATCGTCATAAGTTTTCAGGCATACTTGATAAAATTGAAGTTGACCAGCCGGAATGGAAGGAGCTTACGAGTTTAGCCGAAGCAAAAGAGTTCGCAAAAAAAGTTGAGTATCCTGTATTGATAAGACCAAGCTACGTGTTAAGCGGCGCCGCAATGAGCATTGTTGTTTCCGATGAAGAACTGGAAATATTTTTAAAGAAGGCGGCGGCAATCAGCAAAGAGCATCCGGTTGTAATAAGCAAGTTTATAACGGACGCGCGCGAAATTGAAGTTGACGCTGTAGCAGACAACGGACAATTATTTTGTTACGCCATTTCCGAACATGTGGAAAATGCAGGCGTTCATTCAGGCGACGCTACAATTGTTTTACCTCCGCAGCGCACTTATCTTGAAACAATGCGCCGCGTAAAAATGGTTACAAAGCAAATTGCAAAAGAGCTGCAAATTACAGGTCCGTTTAATATCCAGTTCATCGCAAAAGATAATGAAGTAAAAGTAATCGAATGCAACTTAAGAGCTTCGCGTAGTTTTCCTTTCGTTTCAAAAACTTTAAAAATAAATTTTATTGAAATTGCCACCAGATTAATACTTGGCGAAAAAGTTCCGAAGATCGATAAATCTTCTTTTGACGTTGATTATGTTGGAGTAAAAGCGCCGCAGTTTTCTTTCACAAGATTAAAAGGATCTGATCCGGTGCTGGGCGTTGAAATGGCGTCCACCGGCGAGGTTGCTTGTCTGGGCGATGATTTTAACGAAGCATTTTTAAAAAGTTTTTTATCAACTGGATTTAGAATTCCTAAAAAAGCGGTGATGCTTTCAACCGGAACGTTAAAAGAAAAAGCGGATTTACTTTCTGAAATAAAAAAGCTCAGCAATTTTGGATTGAAGCTTTACGCAACAAAAGGGACATCAGAGTTTTTAGAAAAAAATGGAATTGAATCTGAAATACTAAATTGGCCTCTTGAAAAAGAAGAACCTAACATCATCACTTATTTGGATGACGGTAAAATTGATTTGGTAATAAATATTCCCAAAAGCCAGGAAAAGTATGAGCTTGATAATGATTATATAATTAGAAGAAAAGCAATTGACATGAATATAAATCTAATTACCAATACTCAAGTTGCTAAACGATTTATTAAATCAATTAGTTTTTATAGCGAAGAAACGCTTTCCGTAAAAAGCTGGGATGAGTATAATTGAGAAGTCAAAAATCAAAAGTCAAAAAAATTATTTTGAGTTATTTTTATTTGTTACAACTTTAAACTCACCTATTACAGGCAAATGATCTGACGCCGCGCTTCTTAAAATTGTAATTGAAATCGGCTCGAGATAAATTTTATTTATTTCATCTTTTATGTTTGAATAAAAAATATAATCAATTCTTTTTTCAGGATAATCTGACGGGTATGTAAAACCTAGCCCCTCACCTTTTTCTTCCCATACATCAGAAAAATTTTCTTTCATTTTGATATAAGTTTTGCTAAGCGAAGTATCGTTAAAATCTCCGCAAATAATAATCGGCATTTGGGGATATTTTTTAATTTCATTATTTAATTGATTAACGCAGAAAACTCTTTCGCTGTCATCGCCGCTAAAATCTAAATGAGTATTCATAAATAGGATCTCGCTGCCTAAAATATTCACAACCGTTTGTAGTAAACCGCGCTGCTCACCATCGCCAATCATTTTAAAATGGAAATTGTATTTTGATAAAATCGGAAGGCGCGATAAAATTGCATTGCCGTATTCGCCTCCTCCAAAATCAATATTCTTATCAAAATAAAAATTCATTTTTGTAAGCTGAGCTAAGCTGTCAATTATATTTATTCCCAAAGAGCGTTCAACATTTTTATCAACTTCCTGCAAAGCCACTAAATCCACGCCGGTTACTCTTATTAGTTTTGCAATTCTCTCTAAATCAATTTTGCCGTCAATGCCTTCAGCGTGATGGATATTATATGTCATCACTTTTAAATACGAAGTATCGCTTTCAAATTGTGAATAAATAAATTTTGGATTGATTAAACAGACGAGCAAAATGAATAATAGAATTCTCTTCATAACATATTTTTTAATTTAAAATGTTAATTCTCAAATTCAGAAATGATCAGTTTTTTTTAGTAAAAATTTAATGAATTCAATTTAAAAAAATCCGTACAATATATGTTAATTCGCGGCGGAAATTTATTAAACCAAATTGCATTTAAGAAATAGATATATTTGTAAAATTCTTTTTAGAAAAAAAACTCTGGAAACTTAAATGATAATTTTCTTTTCAATATTTTTTACAATTTACTTTGCAATAAATTACTACGTTTTTATTAGAGGCTGGCAAGCGATAAATTCTTTTCAAGCGGCGAAACCATTTTATATAATTCTATTTGTCATTGCCGCAACCTCTTATTTAATATCAAAATTTTTAAATACAAAACTTTCAGCCTGGCTGTACGATTCGCTGCTATGGATCGGCTCATTTTGGTTTGCGTTTTTAATTTATTTTTTTCTTTCAATTTTAGTCATTGATTTTTTAAGATTGCTAAATGGTTGGCTGCATTTTATTCCTAATTCCTTTTATGTGAATTATGAATTTACAAAACAAATTACAGCGTTGGTTGTAATTAGTCTTGTATCCATAATAATAATTTTGGGATTTATTAATACAAGAAAACTTGCCGTAAACACTAAAGAAATTTTGGTTGCGAAAAAATTATCAAATCTTACTGAACTTAACATTGCGGCTGCATCGGATTTTCATTTAACTCCCGTAAACGACGGCATGCTTTTAAAGAAAATTGTTAAAAGGATTAATGACCTAAAGCCTGATATTATTTTGCTGCCCGGCGATATTATTGATGACAAAGTTTCAATTTTAAAGGAAAGAAATATTGGCGATGAGTTAAAAAAACTAAAAGCTAAATACGGAGTTTATGGCATAACTGGAAACCACGAATATATAAACGGCGTTAATGAGTCGGTTGAATATTTAAGAGAATTAAATATTAATGTTTTGCTTGATTCAGTCGTGAATATAAATAATGATTTTTATTTAATCGGGCGCGAGGACAGAGAAAAAGATAGATTCGGTGAAGGAAAAAGATTAGAGCTTAGTTCGTTAATGGAACAAGCGGGAAATGATATTCCCAAAATTTTGTTAGATCATACTCCGTACAAATTAAACGAGGCTGAAAATTATAATATTGATTTGCAATTATCGGGACACACGCATAACGGTCAGTTTTTCCCCGGCAACATAATTACAAATATGATTTATGAAAACAGCTGGGGCTATCTTAAAAAAACTAACACACATTATTATGTTAGCTGCGGGGTTGGAACCTGGGGACCGCCGGTTAGGAATGCAAGCGTTAGCGAAATTGTAAACATCAAAATTAAATTTGTTGAGTAACAATGCGTAAGTTTTATTCAGCGATAAAAAGTTTCCATCTGAATGACTGTGTTTTTCTTCGTTAATATAACGTTGAATCCAAAATGCTATCACCGTAGCTGGTTACCGCTCGCTAATCACTAAAACACAAATGTTAATCCAAATTTAAATTGGTCGTAACTTAATGGCGATGCAGTTTCAAATGGCCAATTCATTTTGTCCTGTCGTAATTCATACAAGCCGTAAGACAAAGCATTCTTCAAAACAAAGTTTATTACGGGCGCAGCGTAAGGCGATGAATTAAAAATTGCATTTACAAATTCATCTACCAGCGCTTGAGTTGAGGCTTCAATCAAAACGCTTCCCGCCCACTTCCAAAAAAGATGACGCGGAAAAATTATTGATCTTTCATATTCAGCATTGACGCCAATGTTTTCAGTAACATGAAAAGTTATTCCGCCTTTTGAGCTTGTGCCGAATCTAAATGATTTATCAAACGCTTCAATCATGCTTTTGTCGTTTGAATCTGCCGGCGTATCATTCATTTTAAGTCTTGACCAAATTAATGAATTTGAATAATACGGAGTAAGCGACATACTTCCGAATTTATATCCCAAAGCATAAGTTCTGCCGATTCCAATTCGCCATAAATCAGATTTCAATCCAGCGTCATCATTAGATATCTTCGTTGAAAAATATCCCACGGATAAAAATCTATAATTTTCTTCAAAGATTGATTCGAGCCATTTCATTTTATAATTAGTGTAACCGAGTTGAAGTTCCAATAAATTTGGTTTGCCAAACTTATCTGTAAAATCATTTAAGCTTACATCCGACAAACCGTAGTTAAATACAATTGTAGGCTGTGCATTTTTAAGAAAGTCCATGCTGAAATCTCCCCAGCGGTCATCCATAGTCTCTTCCCACTTTCTCCACTTATCCCATTCATCTTCAGTATCAGTTGAATCAGAATTATTTTGCGCGAGCAGTAAAGAACCGCTGATAAAAAAAATAAACAATATTAATTTTATAGTGTTATAAAAAAACATAATTTCCTCTTAAATTATTTTATAGAAATAAACCCGGCAGAAGCGATACACAAACTTTACGATTTTAAATTGAAAATTAAAGTTTTGTTTGATGAAAGGATAAAACAAAATACAAGCGGAAGAATAAGCATAAATAAATTCCAATAAAAAAAGCCCAACTCAATTTTTTGAAGCCGGGCTTTTTAAATATGGGGATTATTTTTTCCTATAAAATATACTTACTCAAATCTCTATCTTTAACAATTTTATCAAGTTTATTTTTCACAACTTTCGCATCTATTTTTACAACGTCAGACGGGATTTTATCCGGCACATCAAAAAGAATTTCATCCAATAAACTGGTAAGGATTGTGTGAAGCCTTCTTGCGCCAATGTTTTCAACATTCTCGTTTACCTCGGTTGCAATGCGGGCAATTTCTTTAATCCCGTCCTTCATAAACTGAAGTTTAACTCCCTCGGTTTCCAGCAAAGCAGAATACTGTTTAAGCAAAGCATTCTGTGGCGTGGTAAGAATTTTAATAAAATCATCTTCGGTTAAACTTCTTAATTCAACGCGGATTGGAAATCTTCCCTGAAGTTCAGGAATTAGATCGGAAGGCTTTGAAACATGAAACGCTCCCGATGCGATAAACAAAATATGATCGGTTTTAACTACGCCGTATTTCGTATTTACATTTGAACCTTCCACAATTGGCAAAAGATCTCTCTGCACTCCTTCGCGCGAAACATCGGGACCTTGAGACTTCCCGCCGCCGGCTACTTTATCAATTTCATCAATAAAAACTATTCCCGAATTTTCAACTCTTTTTATAGCTTCTCGTTGAACAACTTCCATATCAATTAATTTTTGAGCTTCTTCCTGAGCAATTAATTTTCTTGCTTCCGTAATCGAGGTTTTTCTTTTTTTCTTTTTCTTAGGCATCATATTGCCGAGAATTTCCTGAAAATTAATTCCCATATCGTCAAGACCCATGGGACCGAGCACTTGCATACCCACAGAAGTTTGCACCGACGCGTCAAACTCAATCATCTTATCATCCATTTCGCCCTTCTTTAATTTAAGCTTCATCCACTCTCGAGTTTTTTGGTTTTGATAACGCTCGTCATTTTCATCATCAATCACTTCGGTATTAGAATTCGAATTTGAATTGGAATTGGAATTTGTCGGCTGAGTTTTTTTAACAGGCGGAATAAGTATATCTAATATTTTTTCTTCCGCCAGCTCTTCGGCTTTATGCTGAACTTCCGATGTCTTTTCTGATTTTACCATATTCACAGAAAAATCAGTTAAGTCTCTAATCATCGATTCAACGTCTCTTCCCACATAACCAACTTCAGTAAATTTTGAAGCTTCAACTTTTATAAACGGCGCGTGCGCTAACTTTGCAAGCCTGCGGGCAATTTCAGTTTTACCGACGCCTGTGGGTCCAATTAAAATTATATTGTTGGGAAGGATTTCATCTTTTAACTCTCCCATAACCTGCTGCCTTCTCCATCTATTTCGAAGCGCAATTGCCACGGCGCGTTTAGCTTCATTCTGTCCAATTATATAATTATTAAGCTCCGCTACAATTTGAGTGGGAGTTAATTCTTTCATTTCAATTTTTTCCATTTTTAAATCCATTTTTTATTTATCCAATTCTTCAACGTTTATTTTATCGTTTGTGTAAATGCAAATTTCGGAAGCGGTTTTAAGCGCAGTCTGAACAATTTCTTTTGCAGAAAGAGAACTGTACTGCTTTAACATTTTAGCAGCCGCCAGCGCATACATTCCGCCGGAACCTATGGCGACAATTTGATCATCCGGTTCAATCACATCGCCGTTGCCCGAAATTACAAGCGCCTTTTCTTCAGTAACCACGGCGAGCATTGCTTCCAGCTTGCGAAGGTATTTATCGGTGCGCCAATCTTTTGTCAACTCCACAGCAGCGCGGTGAACGTTGCCTCTGTATTGTTCAAGCTTGTCTTCAAACCTTTCCATCAAAGTAAAAGCATCTGCCGATGCGCCGGCAAAACCGCAAAGCACTTTGCCATTTGCAATTTTTCTAATTTTCATTGCGTTATGTTTCATTATGGTATTGCCGAGGGAGACTTGTCCATCGCCGCCAAGCGCGCAATCGCCTTTGTGAATAATTCCTAAAATTGTTGTTGATCTTATTTTATTTTCCATTATAAATATGCTCCTTTAAATTTCAAAAATTAATGATTTCAGATTGTTTTGTTACTCTAAAAAACAACTCCATTTCCACGATTGTCATTCAGCAAGTATCCTTTTACACGATTCAATTGTGCTTTGATTTAAAAAGTTTCCTTCTGAATGACGAACTCAACTTTACTGTTTCCTGCAAGAAAAAAAGATGATCATTTTTAACTTCCTAAATAAACATAGCCAAGAACTTAAGGATTTACATTAGTACTTTTTTCCCAAACCGGAACCCACTCAGTAAAATTAGGAGTTAAAGGCGCGGCTGTTATTCTTCCGCCAAAACCCATATAACGGAAAACGTAAGTTTTTAAATCCAACAAATTAATTTTATTAAATGTTGGCTTATTAATTTTTACGCCGAATTTATTTGCGAGTTCAGCGGTGAAATTCATAAAGTACTGGCTAAGCTTTTTGTAAAGAGCTTCTTTTTTCAAATCGCTTTTAATTGAATCGAAAGGCACGTCTGAAATATTTTCGGCTTTCTTTTTCCCAATCAATTTTATTATTGAATAACCCTCGTCCAATTTTATTGGTCCGTAAATTTCTCCTTCATTCATGCTTGCAGCGGTTTTACCAACTTCGCCGTACATAGTTGAAGGGAAAAATCCAAACTCGCCGCCATTGTTTTTTGTCCATTTTCTTTCGGTATGAATAGCCGCAAGTTTTCTAAAATCTGCGCCATTGTTTAATTCATTTAAAACTTGCTCAACAACTTCAAGACTATCAGTTAAAATCTCCAATATATTCACTTGAACAGGACTTTCATTTTCACCGCTGTTCTTTTTTAAATAATATTGATAGACTTCGTCATCGGTTACATTTAAAGAATCAACAATTTTTTGCTGTAAAATTTTTGCGAGATAATTTTGCTTCCACATTTGAATACGCGATTGAACTTCGGGTAAATTTTGAAGTCCTCGATTATAGCCTTCTCTTGTCAATAATTCATTTTCGATAAAAGATTTCACTCTTGAATCCAGTTTTACTGAAATTGTTTTTTCATCAACTTGATTAGAATAAAAACCATCAAATATAAACTGTTTTAAAAAATTGCGCGTTGAAACAGGATTTTCTTCAAACTGAACAAAAGGCTTATCTAACGTTTCTTTTCCTAATTTAGATTCTAAATTCAAAATATCTTTAACTTCCATTTTTACATTTTCACTGTCGGGAATTGCGTTCGCGGTTTTTCTTTCACTTAAAACTTGAGTTAAAAAATCAGCGATCTGCCAAAAAATTTCACCGTCAGTTTTAACTTTTAAATTAGAAAAAAATTGTTTCGCAAAATTGTTATAAACTTTATCGGACTTTCGTTCTTCAATAATTTTTTTAACTCTTTTTACGGCGGCATTTATATCTTCCGAGGTAAATGAACGTTTTATTGTTTTTTCATTTTTAAAAATTACCCATTTGCCGTTAAGGTTAAGCGGGGTTGAATATTCATTTTCATTTAAATTGTAAAATAAATTTTCAAGTTCTTCATTCATTTCGCCGTATTTAATTTCAATAACTTTTGGTTCGATTTTTTTCATTTCACTTAATGAATCAAGACTAATTCCTGAATTTAATTTTTCAAAATCATCAAAAATCTGGGAAGAATCTTTTTCATAAATCACAGCGATAAATAAATCAGAAAAATATTTTTTCAAAGCGTCATTAATTTCTTGTTCACTCGCTTTGGATTTATCGCCAATTTCTATTTTGTACAACGCATCGCGCACATACATTTTTTCGATGCTGGCAAATGCGGTTTGAGTTTCCAAAGCCGAGATAAGATTTTCATCCTCCGCTTCCAACGCCCACAGCTTCTCTGCAATTATTGAATAAAGCAAATCATATTTTTTTAATGATTGATCTTTGTTTGAATTTGGCTGCGGAACAAATTCATACCTGTCTGTAAATTCATCTTTTGTAATATTCAGATTTCCAACTTTTGCGATAATTGTATCTTGCCCAAATGAATTTGTATTAATTAATAGGACGATTAGAACCGAAAAATATTTTAATAAATATTTTTGCTTCATTCTTTAAACTGATTTAGCTTCATTATGATATGGATGAAAAATTTTGGCGGGGAATATTCTCGGAACCTGCTTTTGATAATTCTTATAAAATTCACCGAATTTTTCCACTAACTTTTTTTCTTCGTAAAATGAACCGATGTAAAAATAAGAAACAATGCAAACAAATAAAGTTACATAAAACAAATCCATTATTGGTCTGAACAGCAAAAACAAAATGCTGAAAAAATAAATCGGATGACGGCTGTATTTGTAGGGTCCGGAAATTCTTAATGTAAGCTGCTCGTCTAATTCCTTAATATTGTATTCGTTATTGAAATATCTTTTTATTTGACTTATACCCAAAAATTCTTTTCCTGAAAAATATTTTATCGACCAAAAAAATCCCGCAAGACTTACAAACTGCAAAACCAAAATAAGAATATCATAAGGCGCGGGTAAGTCATAAATTATTATATCCGGCTTTGGAGCGATGACGAAAAATAAATATAAAATTAAAAATGAAAATAAATTATATGATAAACGGTAAAACGCAATTTTGTTTCCAAGTTTTTTCGTTAAATATAATTTAAATTTTCGGGATGCGAGAATTGAATGTGTTAAGCCGAAGAGAAAAAAAAGAAATAAAATAATTAAAACATCAAATCCATAAGAGATCATAATTCTTTTCTAAGCCGGGCTATCGGAAGGCGCATCTGCTCGCGGTATTTTGCCACAGTTCTTCGCGCAATGTGTACGCCTTCTTCATTTAAAATGGCGGCTAATTTATCATCGCTAAGCGGAGTTCGTTTGCTCTCTTCTTCAATTAATTCTTTTAATCTTGCTTTGATGTGCTTGTTGGAAACTTCTTCGCCTGAGTCTGTATTTAAACCTTCGCTAAAGAAATATTTCAACTCGTGAATTCCCATCGGACTTTGAACGTACTTGCCGTTTACCACGCGGCTTATGGTAGAAATATCCATTTGAATTTCTTCGGCGATATCTTTGTAAATCATCGGTCTTAAAAATTTGGGACCTTTATCAAAAAACTCAAATTGTTTTTCAAGAATAGCCCGCATAATTTTCATTAAAGTTTCGCGCCTCTGCTGAATGCAGGCAATAAACCATTTTGCAGATTCAAATTTTTCTCTTAAAAATTTATACGTGTTTTTTTCCCTGTCGTTTCTTTTTACTCTTTTATTAGTATCGATCATTTCAAGATAAGTTCTGCTGATTGTAACCGAAGGCAGGCTTCTATCATTTAAAGTTATTACAAAATTATCTTCAATTTTTTCGATAAGAAAATCAGGAGTGATTTGATTTAATTCATCGCTTTCAATATTTCCTTCGCCCGGCTTTGGATTTAAATGTTGAATTAAATCAGTTGTAATTTTTAACGCTTCATCAGTTAATTCCATTTTTTGCTTGAGGGCGTCAAACCTTCTTTTAGTAAAATCATCAAAGTGATAAAGCAGCATTTGCTCGGCAAGGTATGTATAGTAGGGGTCTAAATTTAAATTGCGAAGCTGTATTAATAAACATTCCTGTAAACTGCGGGCGGCTATTCCAACCGGATCAAACTTTTGAATTTTCTGCAGCAGTTTCTCCGCTTTATCAGATGAAATATTTATGTGCGCAAATAATTCCAACTCCATTAAAATTTCAGCAAGACTTCTTTTTAGATACCCATCCGCGTCAAGGTTGCCGATAATTTCTTCGCCTAAAGTAAAACATTCTTCATCAAGCTCCAGCATTCTTAATTGATTAGTCAAATGTTCCGTTAATGATTCTCTAGCCACAGTTAAAGGCTGATACACTTCATCGTCGCCGCTTCTGTTTACTCTGTCCGATGAATCATATTCATCATTCATAAAATCTTCTAACTCAAATTCCTCTTTATCATAATCTTCAAAATTTTCTTCTTCATCAACTGAATCGTCTTTTTCCTTTTCCTGATTAAGCTCCATTTCCCCTTCCATAACTTCTTCCAGCACGGGATTTATTTCCAGCTCGTTTTTAATTCGCTGCTCAAGAGCCAATGTATTTAGCTGCAAAAGTTTTTGATATTGAATTTGCTGCGGCGAAAGCCTTTGCTGCTGAGATAATCTTTGATGTAATGATAACATATTATTTTCCGATAACTTCCTTTAATTTAGAATACCATTTAATTCCGTACTTACGCATTAACGACTCTTTACAAAAATCTACAATTTTAACTTGCAGGTTTTCGCCATTTTCTAAAGCCGGCGCGCATTCGCTAAATTTTTCGTAGCGTAAAATATCTCCGCCAAGATTAGAAATTCTAATAGGAAACAAGTGACAAGAAATTGGTTTTTTGAAGTCTATTTTTCCATCATTAAAGGCTTTTTCAATTGAGCATTTTGCTATTGAACCTTCATAATAGACAAATACACATGCTTTATTATCGATACTTTTTGTTAAAAATTCACTATCGTGAACATCAAAAAATCCATTTACGTCAATTTCTTTTTGATGCCTTGGCGGAAGATACTCTTTTACAATCGGTAAAATTTCCTCAATTTTATCAACTTCCTCTTTAAGCAGAGGCGCGCCGAAATTACTTTCCAGCGTACAACAAGCTCCTTTGCACTTCACCAAATCGCAGACAAAATTAGTATTAGCTATTTCCGACCTGACTAAAACCTCATCAACCGTAATAATATTACCGATAAACATAATAATCTAAATTAAAAACCCATTGGAATAATTTTTGTTACAAACATAGTAATTTGAAATTAAAGTTAAAAGACGCTTTGGCTTTAATTTTGATAATGCTAAATTTTTAACCGCCCCTTATTATTACAAACCCGATTTTTTTTCTTATTTAGATTTTATTCTTTTATTTTAATTGATAAAACATTTAGCCTCTTTTCATCTATAACTTTTTTAAAGAAATGATGATGGATTTTACCGGAAAAGTTATTTTAATAACGGGAGCTTCAAGCGGAATTGGTTTGGCTCTTGTAAATGAAATTGCCGCCTACAAATGTAAACTCGCCATTCTTGCAAGAAGAAAAAACATATTAGACGAACTTGCCGTAAATCTTAAAAACCAAAAAGCCGAAATCCTTCCCATACAATGCGACGTTACAAAAATTACAGACGTAAAAACTTCTATCAAAAAAATTAAAGACGAGTTGGGAAATATTGATATTGCAATTTTAAATGCAGGCACAAGCAAAAGAATTCTCGCAGAAAATATGAGCGCATCCACAGCGCAAAAAATTTTTGACGTAAACTTTATGGGAATGATTAATTTTGTAACTGAGTTACTTGAGGATTTTAAGCTTCAGCAGAAAGGAATGTTTGTCGGAATTTCCAGCCTATCCGATGCAAGAGGTTTTCCCAAAAGCGGATTGTACTGCGCAAGCAAATCCGCAGCTTCAACTTTTTTGGAGAGCCTGCGCGTTGAACTTTTAAAGTATAAAATAAAAGTAATTACAGTTAAGCCGGGATTTGTTAAAACTCCAATGACGGATAAAAATGAATTTTACATGCCTTTTATGTGGACGCCGGAAAAAGCGGCAAAATATATTCTAAATGGAATTCAGAAAGAAAAAAAAATAATCCAGTTTCCGTGGGCGATAGTTTGGGGCGCAAGATTAATAAAATTACTCCCCAATTTTTTATTTGATTATTTTGCATCCAAACATTTGGAATCAACAAATTCCCAAAGCGGCAAAAAGTAAAAAATGGCTGTTGCTAAAATTAAATTGAACTCTTAACTTCAAATCCAATTCTAATTGTTTTACAAATTTTATTTGCTGTGAAAAAAAAATTAATCCTATTATTATTATTTCCGCTCCGCCTGCTTTACCCGCAAAATGATTCTACAATAATTTTAAGCGAGATAATGTTTAACGCCCCCAGCGGCGCCAACGAATTTATGGAATTATACAATACAAGCGAGACAGAAACCATTGATTTAAATGGATTAAAATTTAAAATAAAAGAATCAACCGGCAACGCTGATTTAATTACGGCGCAAAACGGCTTGACACTTTTACCGCCAAAATCTTTTGCGGTTGTTTTTGAAGGCGATTATGATTTTCAAAATGGAATTTATAATTCGCTTGTTCCAGCTTCAGCGTTAGTATTAAAAATAGGCGACAATGCATTTGGCTCAAGCGGAATGTCAAACACAGCCGACAGAACTATTTTATTATTGAACTCTGCAAACGACACGCTTTCGGCATACACATATTCCGCAAATAACGGAGCCAGCGGCTCGGGAATTTCAGATGAAAAAATTTTAATGACTTCCGATAATTCGCAATCTAATTGGGCAAATTCGCTGCGCGTAAATGGCACTCCGGGATTTAAAAATTCAGCTACTCCAATTAATAATGATTTATTTCTTTCTTCAATCTCAGCTTCGCCCTTCCCCGCTATTGATGGAGACGATGTAACAATTTTTGCAAAGATCAAAAATATCGGGCTGCAAATAGCCGATAATTTTACAGTTCAAATTTTTAATGATGTTAATTTTGATTCTGTTGGAAATTTAAATGAACAAATTTTTAATCAGCAGTTTACAAATTTACTTGCGGGAGATTCAATTTCCGTAAACGTAATTTTAAATTCACTCTCCATCGGCGGTTATAATATTATTGCAAAAGTTATTTTTTTAAGCGATGAAGACACGAGCAACAATTTTAAATATTTTAAGTTTGATGTTTACCCGCCCGGAAATAATTTTAACGATATTGTAATTAATGAAATAATGTATGCGCCTACTTCAGGCGAGCCGGAATGGATTGAGATTTTTAACCGTTCTTTATCGGCTATAAATTTAAAAGGGTTATCCATTTCTGATAATTCAACACAAACAAAAGTAGTTTCAAATAATTATAATTTGGAAGCAAATAGTTTTTTGGTTATCAGCAAAGATTCTTCCATTTTACAATTTTATAATGTTGAATCTGAAATTATAGTTTCAAATTTTCCTTCGCTTAATAATACCGGCGACGCCGTTGTGTTAAAAGATTCGCTAAATGTTTTACTCGATAGTTTAGAATATCTTCCTAATTGGGGCGGCTCAACAGGCGGGAAGTCTTTGGAGAGAATATTAATAAATGAAAACTCAACAACTCAACAAAATTGGGGAACATCTCAAAGCATAAACAAAGCTACGCCGGGAAAAGTAAATTCAATCACTCCTAAAAATTATGATTTGAAAATTTCTTCATTCCAGCCTGAAAAAAAATACGCAATAATTGGAGAGACAATTAATTTTCAAATTAAAATTAAAAATGTAGGATTGCTTTCCGCCGATAATTATGAAGTGCAGTTCTTTAAAGACTTAAACATAGATTCCATCCCTCAGACGAGCGAACTTTTATCAGTAATTACGGGAAGCACAATTCAAAGGGGCGACAGCGCAGTTTATATTTTTCCCACAAATAATTTTAACAATGGCGTAAATCAATTTATTGCTAAAATATTTTTTTCAGTTGATGAAGATACGATTAACAATATTTCGTTTTCAAAAATTCCCGCCGCGCAAATAAATGAAGAAAGAAACGACATAGTAATTAATGAATTTATGTACGCTCCCACTTCTCCCCAGCCGGAATGGATTGAAATTTATAACCGCAGCGACAAAATAATTGACTTAAAAAATTATAAAATTGCCGATGAGAATGACACGGTTACTGTTATTAAAAATTCTACTCTTCTTAATCCCAAAGAATTTTTTGTAATTACAAAAGACAGTTCAATTCAATATTATTTTAACGTTAAATCAAAATTTGTTAAAGCAAGCTTTCCGACTTTAAATAATAGCGGCGACAGAATTATATTAATAGATTCTCTTAACCGAGCTATTGATTCGCTCGAATATCTTTTTATTTGGGGAGGAAATAATGGCGGCTCGCTGGAAAGAATTGACGCTGATAATTTTATTTCAGATTCGACCAACTGGGCTTCATCATCAAGCATATTTAAAGCGACACCGGGTGAAATAAATTCGGTTACTCAAAAAGATTTTGATGTAGAAATTTCAAGCATAGTTTTTAATCCGGCTAAACCTTTTTTTACAGATGATGTTTATGTAACATCCAAAATAAAAAATATCGGGAAAAATAATTCATCATGTAATGTTTTGCTGTTTGAAGATACAGATCTTGATTCAATTCCGGATTTGCAGCTTGAGAAAAAATCAGATATGAATTTAATTGCCGGCGATTCTATCTCCCTAACTTTTGATTATGCTATTAAAAATATTCAAACAAAAAAAAGATTTTTTGTTAAGATTGAATTTGCAGAAGATCAAGATTCCAGCAATAATATTTTGGCCGCGGCTATTGAGCCTGGCTATTCATCATCATCAATAATTATAAATGAAATAATGTACGACCCCGCGCCCGCGCAGCCTGAATGGGTTGAGCTTGTAAACATTTCAAACCAAAATATTAATATTAAAAATTGGAACATAAGCGATTTACTTACAACTCCGGTAAAAAAAATCATTACAAAAAATAATGCGGTTATAAACGCCGGCGAATATTTTATTATTGCGAGAGACACTTCCTTTTTCACTGTTTATCCCGAAGTAAAAACAAAAATTTTTATAGTTAATTTTGGAACGCTCGGCAACACAAGCGACGGAATAATTTTATCTGATTTTAGAAATGAAGTAATTGACAGCATAAATTATAATTCAGCCTGGGGCGGCGGAAATGATTTTTCGTTAGAAAGAATTTCATTTAACGTCCAAACAAATGACAGCGCAAATTGGATAACTTCTTTGAACAAAAATAAAAGCACTCCCGGCGCGTTAAACTCGCTTAACAGTTTTAAACCGGCAAACAGAAATGATTTAATAATTAATGAAATAATGTTTGACCCCGATACTGACAACTCAGAGTTTATTGAGTTTTATAATTTAAGCGACGACTCGCTGAACATAGGCGGCTGGCATATTGAAGATGAAAACGGAAACGCCTTTAAACTTTCGCAAGTGAGTTTAAACCTTCCGCCCAAATCATATTTTATTTTGGCGGCAGATTCACTTATAAACCGCAAATATAATTTTAATGAGTATTCGTCAAAAAGTATTTTAAATATTTCTTCACTGGGCTTATCAAACTCAGGCGAATTGATATTATTAAAAGATTTATTTGGCAACATAATAGATTCAGTCCATTATTATGATAGCTGGCAAAACAAAAATTTTATTTCAACAAAAAACATTTCGCTTGAAAGAATCAATCCAATATTAAACGGCAACGATCAGTTTAATTGGAGCAGTTCAGTAAATTCCAGCGGCGCAACGCCTGGAATGCAAAACAGCATTTTCACTAAAGGAATATTAAGCCAATCAAATATTTCTGTTTCGCCAAATCCGTTCTCGCCGGATAATGACGGCTTTGAAGATTTTACCATTATTAATTATACTTTAACTCAGCCGATAGCTCAAACAAGAATTAAAATTTTTGACGGCAAAGGAAGATTAGTGCGCAGCCTTTCCAACAATCAATCAAGCGGAGAAAAAGGCTCAATTATTTTTGACGGTTTGGATGAAGATAATCATCCTTTAAGAATAGGAATTTATATTGTTTTTATTGAAGCGTTAAATAGTAATTCCGGCATAGTGGAAACTTTAAAAACAACTTTAGTTGTGGCGCGGAAACTTTAATATTTTACGAGTTGCTTTTTAATTGATATATAGCAATATTTTCGCAGTTGAGAAATTAATTCGCACTTGTGATAATGAACACGTTGATTATCCCTATTTTTGCTATAAAACACATAATTATTTTTTGGTACAATCATTGACGATATAGTTAAGTAATTGACCCTCTTTTTCATCTATTAGATAGAAAGAAAAAAAGCATGAAGAATTTGGAAGGAAGTTTTATTTCGGGAATTTTTAGCGGAGTTGTGATTGAGTTGTCTTTCGTGGCGGCAATTATTTTTTTAATTAACTTAATATAAAGCTATAAACGCGAATATTTAATTCTCTATTTTTTTTCTTGTCTTTCCCCTTTAGTTAAAGCCGTAAATTTTTACGGCTTTTTTATTTTAAACCAATCCATAAAACACAACCCGCCTAAAATAATTTTGGATTTTATTTGTAATAATTTTAAGTTCAATCATGCTTTTGGGGGATACAAGTCATATCAACATATAAATTTTAAAATAGTTTAGCGAAAATAATGTGATGATAAAAATTGAAGATAATAAGAAACAAAATAATCTTGCTTTGATTTTTAAGAACTTCAATTGCTGCATTATGAATGAACGGAAATTTTATACTCCCGGTGAATTAAAGGAAATTTTAAATTGATTTTCATTGACATATTAGAATTAGTTGGCGCTCTGGGCTTCTTCATTTACGGAATGAAGATTATGAGCGAAGGAATTCAAAAAGTTGCCGGCAATAAAATGCGCGAAATTCTTAGCGCGATGACTACCAATAAATTTACCGGGGTTCTAACCGGCTTTTTAGTAACCAGCGTTATTCAATCTTCTTCAGCAACTACCGTAATGATTGTTAGTTTTGTGAACGCCGGACTTCTAAAATTAAAACAAGCCATCAGCGTAATTATGGGGGCTAATATAGGCACAACAATGACGGCTGTTATTGTTACCGTGTTTGGATTTTCTAAAATAAGCGTTGCCGCATACTCGCTTCCAATTATTGCAATTGCTTTTCCATTAACATTTATGCGCAGTAATAAATTAAAATCCTGGGGAGAATTTTTAATCGGCTTTGCTTTATTGTTTATGGGATTGGAAGCGCTAAAAAACTCGGTGCCGGAAATCAGTCCGCAAATGCTTGCTAATCTTCAGGGGCTTACGCACATGGGAATTTTTTCAACCATCCTTTTTATTTTATTCGGAACGCTCTTTACAATAATTGTACAATCATCCAGCGCGGCAATGGCGTTAACATTAGTGATGTGCGAAAACGGCTGGATTACATTTGATATTGCGGCGGCAATAGTTTTAGGCGAAAATATCGGCACCACAATTACCGCGAATCTTGCTGCATTAATTACCAACACGCAATCTAAACGGGCGGCGCGCGCGCATTTTTTATTTAATATTTTTGGCGTGATTTGGATTGTGGCAATACTGCCCTGGTATTTACAGGGCATTGATAAAATTATGTCCACCACTGAAGCCGGTTCGCCATTCTTAAATTTCCACGCAATAAAATGGGCGCTTACGCTTTTTCATATTTCATTTAACGTTATCAACACGCTGTTGCTAATCTGGTTTATTCCGCAAATAGTTAAAATTGTTAAACTGATGGTTCCTTCAAAAGACGGCGATGAAGAATATCATCTTGAATATATCGGAACGGGACTAATGAAAACCAGCGAACTTTCATTGCTGGAAGCGCAAAAAGAAGTCGCCAAGTTTGGTAAGATTGTCTCAAAAATGTCGGGCTTTGTGCAGGATTTAATTTACGGCGAGCAGCTAACTAAAAGGCACAAGCTGTTTGAAAAAGTTTCCAAGTACGAACTAATAACCGACCGAGTTGAAGTTGAAGTTGTAAATTATCTTGCTAAAATTTCTGAAGGAAGATTAAGCAAAGACGCTTCTAACAAGGTTAGAAGTATTTTAAGTATTGTTAGCGATCTTGAACGTATTGGAGATATTTTTTATCAAATGTCAAAATCAATTGAAAGAATGGACGATGAAAAAATTCAGCTTAACGAAGAACAAATAAATAATTTAAAAACTGAGTTTGTTTTAATTGACCAGGCTTTGGCAATTATGCATGAAAATTTAAAAACCCCTTATGAGAAAGTTGAATATAAACCCGCGCAGGAAAAAGAATTTGAGATTAATGAAGCGCGCAACAAATTAAGAAAAGAATATTTTGAAGTAATCGAAAAAGGCGGTTACATTATTAAAAGCGGTATGATTTATAACGATTTATTTAATTCATGCGAGAAGATTGGCGATCACATAATAAATGTAACTGAAGCAATTTTAGAAGACCACGACATAAAAATTCAAACTAAAATTTAATAGGGAGCTGATATGCTTAAGCAAACTTTAATTGAAATTTTTGAAAGAGATTTGATAAAATTAAAAGATGAAATCTCTGCCTTTAAAGATGAAAAAAATCTTTGGGTAATTTCTGAAGATATAAAAAACTCGGCTGGCAATTTAACGCTTCATCTTTGCGGTAATCTAAAAACGTACATCGGATCAGAGCTTGGGGGCAGCGGTTATCGGCGTCAGCGCGACAAAGAATTTTCTGATAAAAATATTCCCCGCGATCTTCTCCTTCAAAATATTAATGAAACTATCATCGTGGTTGTTTCATCTTTAAAAAATTTAAATGAAAAAGGTTTTTCCAATATTTATCCGCAAAACTTTATGGAAAAAAATGTTAGCATTACTTTTTTTCTTATTCATTTAGTGGCGCATTTAAATTATCATTTGGGGCAGGTTAATTACCTTAGAAGATTAATTGAATGATGGGAGTTTGTCATTCTGAAAGAAACCTGCCTACCGAGCGCGTTGCAGAACTCGGTATTGTCATTTCGAATGATTCGCCGCGGCGAATTCGAATGAGAAATCTTTCACAGTATTTAGAAAAAGATTTCTCTCCCATTGGGATCGAAATGACATTTGCAGCATTTGTGCAATGCTCTCTATCGGTCAAGCAAGCTTAATATCGCTGGTGGTATTTTAATCGAAGCCCCGCCTGCGTATAACTTCGTGCGGGCAGGCGCTTCGGCATAGGCAGGCAAGTTTCCTGCTGAATGACCCCAAGCCTACCCGCTGAGTGGCTGCAATCCCCGCCGAAATTCCTTTTTACTTATCCTCCCTTTGTGTAATTTTTCGCTCTGTTAATTTTAGAGAATAAAAGAAAAACAATTCAGCCGCGAATTACACAAATTTCACTAATTCAATTAATATTTTAAAAATAATACTATGAAATACTTAAAACTCTTTCCCCTTCTATTTTACTTTACAATTATTTTTTCATCTGAAATCTATTCCCAAAGCAAAGGCGATTTTTTAACTAACGCTATGGATACAACTATAAACCCCGGCGACGATTTTTATAAATACGCAACGGGTGAGTGGAACAAAGAAAATCCTATACCTAAATCTGAAAGAAGATGGGGACTCGCGAATCTTGTTAATGAAGAAACATACAGTCAGCTTAAGGAAATTTTGCAAGACGCGGCTAAATCAAAATCAGAAGAAGGAAGCAGTAAACAGAAAATCGGCGATTTTTATTTTACCGGGATGGATACTGTTTCTATTGATAAAATGGGATACTCCCCCATTAAACAGGAATTAGAAAAAATAAATTCCATCAAAACAAAAAAAGATTTATTTGAAACCGCAGCCTATCTACATCGTATTGGCGTTAATGTTTTGTTCGGAGTTTTTGTTGATCAAGATGCAAAAAATAGTAACCGTTATGCTTTGTATTTTTGGCAGGGCGGGCTTGGTTTGCCTAACCGCGAGTATTATTTCAGGCAGGACGATAGAACGGAAAATATAAGAAACGAATACAAAAAATATGTCGTTAAAATGCTAAACTTAATTGATGAAAATAATATTCAAGCAAAGGAAAATTCCGTTTATCAAATAGAAAAATTTTTAGCCGACTCATGCAGAAAACTGGAAGATTTAAGAGACCCGTACGCAAATTATAATAAATTTTCTGTAGATGAACTTGGTTCGCTTGCGCCTTCAATTGATTGGAAATTAATTCTTAATGAAATGGGCGCCGGAAATATTGATACTGTAATTGTGGGTCAGCCTGAATTTTACACAGCTTTAAACTCAGCCATAAATAAATTTGATTTAACTGAATGGAAAGCGTATTTAAAATCTCATTTAATAGACGAGTTTGCCAAAACTTTAAGCGGGAAAATTGACGATGAAAATTTTAGATTTAGAGGAACTATTTTATCGGGAGTAAAAGAGCAGAAGCCGAGATGGAAGCGGATTCAGGATGCCACCGAAGACGCTATGGGCGAGCTTTTGGGGCAAATTTATGTGGAAAAGTTTTATTCCCCAAAAACTAAAAAACGTTACGAAATAATAGTTGATAATTTAATTGAGGCTTTTGCAAATAGAATTAAAAAGCTGGATTGGATGAGCGATTCAACTAAACAAAAAGCTTTGGTAAAATTATACGCTATTACAAAAAAAGTAGGCTACCCCGATAAGTGGAAAGATTTTTCAAAACTAAAAATTGAAAAAGATTCCTACGCAAGAAATACAATCCGCGCAAATAAGTTTTGGTTTGATAGGAATATAGCCAAGTTAGATAAGCCTGTTGATAGATTGGAATGGGAAATGACGCCCCAAACCTGGAACGCATATTACAACCCATACAATAATGAAATTGTTTTACCTGCCGCAGCTTTTGTGGTGCCGGGTTATCCCGATTCCCTTGTTGATGACGCAGTTGCTTATGCTTATGCCGGCGCTTCTACTATTGGGCATGAGCTTACTCATGGTTTTGATGATGAAGGTAGATTATATGATGCAAGCGGCAATTTAAATAATTGGTGGACGGACGAGGACGTAGAAAAGTTTAACGCTAAAACTAAATTGATGATTGAGCAATTTGATAATTATATTGTCTTAGATAGTATGCACATAAACGGCAAAGCAACGCTTGGCGAAAACATTGCCGACCTTGGCGGAATAATGATTGGCTGGGATGCATTCAAACAAACGGATCAATTTAAGGAAGGCAAAAAAATTGCGGGGCTAACGCCGGCGCAAAGGTTCTGGCTCGGTTACGCGTATTCATGGCTGGGGCAAACGCGAACTGAATCTTTGGCGCAGCAGGTTTTAACTGATGTGCATTCGCCAAACTTTTTGCGTATTAACGGACCGTTCAGCGATGCGCCGGGTTTTTATGAAACGTTTAATATAAAACCGGGTGATGAAATGTGGCGCCCGGAAAATGAAAGAGTGAAGATTTGGTAAAGGGTTTGTTTAATTTCGATAAACTATTCAGTTTGACATTGCCAATGTCATACTGAGCTTGTCGAAGTATGAGCTTGTCAGTCTGAGCCGGTCGAAGACTGAACGTTACCATTGACAATAATTCTTCACATTTCGACGAGCTCCATGTGACAATGGTAGTGTTAACTTTCACACTTCGATGAACTCAGTGTGACATTACAAGTGCCATGCTGAGCTTGTCGAAGTATGAGCTTGTCAGTCTGAGCCGGTCGAAGACTGAACGTTACCATTGACAATAATTCTTCACATTTCGATAAGCTCCATGTGACAATGGTAGTGTTAACTTTCACACTTCGATGAACTCAGTGTGACATTATAAGCGTCATGCTGAGCTTGTCGAAGTATGAGCTTGTCAGTCTGAGTCTGTCGAAGACTGAACGTTACCATTGACAATAATTCTTCACATTTCGACGAGCTCAATGTGACAATGGTAGTGTTAACTTTCACACTTCGATGAACTCAGTGTGACAATGAGAGTGTTAACTTCACTCTTCGAAAGAACTGAGTGTGCCAGATAAAAAAAATTTAATTATTTAAATATGAGTACTGAATATGCACAAAGGTAATTTATTAATTCTTTTAATTTTTTTTTCTTTTTATGCAATCGGGTGCAGCAAAGAATCTACACCAACAAGTGATGAAAACCCGCCCATCAAAATTGAAAAAAGCCCTAAGCGCGGACTTGCTTATGATTTAACAAATTCCGCTGATTTGGATACGCTTAAAAGCGGCGTTGCATGGTGGTATAATTGGGGAACAAACACAAAAGCCCCGTCTGATTATTATTCTAAATATCAAATGGAATTTATTCCTATGCTTTGGGGAGGGAATACGTCCGGCAGCGATATCGCCTTAACTGAAAGTTTTATTATTAATCATCCTGAAATAAAATATTTGCTGGTAATGAATGAACCTAATTTAACAGATCAAGCTAACCGCACGCCGGAACAAGCCGCCGCAGATTGGTTAAAGTACGAACAGGTTATAAATGACCTTGCGGCAAGGAAGAGGGACAATATCGTTAGTGGGCCCCGCAATGAATTGGGGAACTATGGCAAATTATTCTGATCCCGTAAAATGGCTGGATGCTTTTTACTCGGCTTATAAAACAGCTAACGGCGGAAGGGATCCGAAAATAGATTATCTTGCTTTTCATTGGTATGATTACGGACTTGAAGCGCAGCTTGACCGTCTTACAAAATACGGCAAAAAAATTTGGATAACAGAAATGGCAAACTGGAATCAGCAAGTAAACTCATACCAAAAACAAGCGGCGCAGATGACGGAAATGGTAGGGCTGTGCGAAAACCGCGATGATGTTTTTCGGTACGCCTGGTTTATCGGCAGAGGGAGCGGTCCCGATTATAAGTACACTTATTTATTTAATTCCGCCCCGGGCGAGTTGAACGAACTGGGGAAATTGTATTTAAGCCTTCCTTATAAAAAATGAAAATTTTGAGGGCAGGTTAAAGTATAATTGAAGAACAATAGAAGAGCAATAGAAGGGCAATAGATGTACAAGATAAGAGCAAGATATCATTTTGATAATAAGTTTAAAATAATTGCATCTTACGGGCGGAAAATTTGATGAATGCTTCCCTTCTAAAAAACAAATAAAGGTAGAATAAAACTTCCCGCCTTCGGCGTGCTTCTTCCCTAATACTTCGCCTTTTTTCGCGTAGCAAACTAAGAATATTTCACGAAGTAGAAACAAAAGTTAAACTAAAAGCTGCATGCCGGAACTCTAACCGGCAATTCCTTTCTGTCCTTAGTAAAATGAACTCGCTCTAATCTCTCTCTTATTAAGAGAGAGACTTATAGTTAATAAAACTTTAGAACATAAAATTTTCTGACAGAACATTAAGTATTTCGCAACAATAATTTACAAGCTCTTCACTTTTTAACCTGCCCGCCGAACTTAATTAGACAGGCGGGGAGAAGCGTTGGGATAAGTTTCAGAATGTTTATAAATACAAACAGTATTTCGTTTTTTGTAAATAATTCTTTTGGGGATAGAACCGTTTAGTTTTTATGAGCGCTTTATTTCTTATTGAAATTTTATAAAAAATATTTTAAGTTGAAGATGAACATTATAATAATTAGGGGAATGACCATCTAAATAAACAGTGAATCTGTAAATAGGGCGAGCTTCCAATAAAAACTTTTCCATAGAGAGTAAAATTCCTGATATATATATATTAGAGAATACTGGAAAATTCATACGGCGTCATCATGAGTTTATGGAAGGATGATTAATCAATCAATTTTTCCAACTTCGACAAGCTCAGTTTGACATTTTAAACTTATTAAGAATAATTTTTCAGAAATCTCTATTAGTAATGTGAGTTACTGAACGGAGTATCCCAATGAGATAAAAACATAGGATTTGTAATGGCAGAACCGAAATTATTAGATAGGGTACATATAGAAATGCGCACAAGGCATTATAGCGTAAGGACTGAAGAAACTTATGCAAATTGGATTAGAAGATTTATTCTTTTCAACGGCAAACAACATCCGCAATTTATGGGGGGAGAAGAGATAAAATCATTCATTAATTATTTGGCAGATAAAAAACATGTATCCGGATCAACTCAAAATCAAGCGTTAAACGCAATCCTATTTCTATACAAAGATATTTTAAAAAAGGAAATTGGCTGGATAAGTGAAATAAGATTTGCACAAAGGAAAAAACATTTGCCCGTTGTAATTTCAAAAAATGAGGTTAGCCTGATTCTGAAAAATCTTGAAGGTATATCAGCGATAGTTGGAAAGTTATTATTCGGCACGGGAATGAGATTAATGGAATGTTTACGTTTAAGGTTAAAAGATATAGATTTTGAAAATCATATAATTACTGTAAAAGATGGAAAAGGTGAAAAAGACCGTATTACAATTTTACCGGAAAGTCTTTTAAGGGAACTTAAAACCCATATTGTAAAAGTTAAAAACCTACATAAGGGCGATATTCAGGCAAAGAATATTCAAGCGCCGCTGCCTTATGCGCTTCTGCGAAAATATCCAAATGGCGGAAAAGAATTAGCATGGCAATTTCTTTTTCCATCAAGACAGCTTGTTTATGATGAAATATTGAAGGTTAAATTAAGAAATCATATACATGCCAGCAGTTTTCAAAAAGAATTTAGAAAAGCGGTAAAAAAAGCAGGTTTAACAAAAACTGCATCACCCCACACGCTAAGGCATTCATTTGCAACACACCTATTGCAATCTGGCTATGATATAAGAACAGTTCAGGAATTGTTAGGGCATAGCTCGGTAAAAACGACCATGATATATACACATGTGCTTAATAAAGGAATATTTGTTAGAAGTCCGTTGGATTAGATAATACATAAGAGAACAATTTTAATTTTTGGGAGATATTTTTAAAATATAGTAAATGCTTTAAGATATTTATATATAGAAAGTTATGATAAGTATAGTTATTTTGATCAAGTTGATATATGAGAATTTAATTCTTGTATAACAACCATAAACAACAAGTCTAATTCAGTATAATTAATAGTTAGGTGCTTAATCATTTTGTAAAAAGCAAAGGGTAATTTATGGAACTCAAAGATTTTATTTCTCAATCCATTCAACAAATATTTGAAGGTGTCAAACAAGCTCAATCTCAAACTAAGGATATGAATGGATTGATAGCTCCACATAAACTTAGAATGAGTGACAAAGAGATTCCAAATCATCAAGCAATTATTGGTTATCATCATACAACTCCAATAATATCGGTTGATTTTGATATTTCCGTAACAACACAAGATTCAACAAAAGATAAAGCCGGGGCTGGAATTTTTATTGCAGCTATTGGACTTGGTGGACAAATTGGTTCAGAAACATCAAATAGCCAATTGAATAAATTAAGGTTTTCTGTTCCAGTCATTTTACCACTTCCTGAAGAAACGTTGAAGTATCAACAATAGTTACTTTGTGTAAGAAGCATTCATTTGCAAATTCTGAAGGTATTTTAAGTTCATCTTTAATCTTATTTATTGCTTCTTCATAATTCTTAGCTAATATTTCAAACTCAGAGGTTTCTTGTAGAGATAGTAAATTTATAAAACGCACCTAACCCGTGCTTCAACCCGACAGCATTTTCGCCTTCGGCTTTTTCAATGCTTTTAAGTTTGTCGTTTCGTTTCATCTTTCTTGTCCCTGTTATGTTAATTAATAAATTATTTTCTAAATCTTTGGCTTTGTACTTTTATCCGGCAGTCTTGCTTTGGGCTGCGGGTTAAGCACAATGTCGTTATATGGCTAAATAAAAATGATATTGTATTATGAATATTATTTGTCCACATTGTGAAAGTACTATTTCGAAAGAATCATTAAACTTTTATACTGAAATAGCTAAATGTTGCTATTGTAATTATATTTTTAGATTAGATGAATGATTTCAATATGTTTGAACTATCCGAAAAATTTTTGCCACCTTAGATTCAAATATTTCATTAATAAATTAAATAATAGAAAAGTTGGAAATATCTTTATCAGCAAAAAGATTACTTTCTCAGATACATGGCCAATTATGATTATGATACTGTTTTTCACATTTTTCTTCTCATTTACTTATAATTCCCTGAAGAAATATTTTTACGTTGCCTTATTCTCACTTCCACTATGGTATATCTATATTAACTTACTTATAGGTTTAATAAACTCATTTTTTGAAGACCACGTTATTGTCTGTGGGAATGAATAATTTAAGATTATTTATAAAAATCGTCTTATAAATAAGTAAATAGTTATTCAATCAATTGGAAAGATATTAAGTTCAATAGAGTTGGATAACTTTCAGAAAATGGAAATACTTTCTTAAAGTCTACAAATGTTAGATTGCTTTCACAACTAAATATTCTGGAGTTAAATCTCCCATTATAGATTATATTAAGACATATATTAACTTTTTCGAATATGGTTCAGAAGATGAAAAAAATTGGATCGTAAAATTTCTAAATCGAGTTTTTAAGAATTATAATGAAGCCATATAACCCGCGGCTCAAGGCGACAGCGATTTCGCTCTTGGCAATTTTGGGGTTTTTGGGTTTGTCGTTCCGTGTTTAGTTTCTTGTTCAACGTTGTTCTGTTATGAAAGATTTTTTTAATTATAAAATTTACTAATTAAATCGGCATTGTTGTTCTGGGCTGCGCCTTAGCCGCAAAGCCGTTATACAGCAGTAAAATAAAGGGAAAAGAATATGAAGAAAGTATGTTTTATTTTTGCACTAATAATGTTTGTTTCCACTTCTCAAGCACAAATCATTAGAGGATATGGATTAAAAGTTGGAACAACAATTTCAAATCAAGATTGGGAATATTCAAATTCCTCCGGTCTATCAGGTTTAAGTTTTGATTCAGATAGCAGAGCTGGAATAAATTTCGGAATATTCACTGAATTATTAAATGTTCCATTTATAAGCATTGTTACTGAAGTAAATTATTTACAAAAAGGAATGAAAAAAGATATTCCTGTTACAACCAACTCACAACCTGACGGAACCGGCGAATTTATTACTTGGGATACAAAAGTTAGCTACATAAATATATCTGCTCTCGGAAAACTTAGAATTAATACTGGACTTTTCACTCCCTATATTTTATTAGGGCCCAAAATCGATTTTGAAATTAATAAATCAAATTCGATAGGTTCGCTTAATGTAGTTGAAGAAAATTTTAATAAAAATAGATTTGGCCTCAAAGTAGGAATTGGAACAGAAATAAATTTATCAACATTCAGTTTTTTAGCAGAATTTTTATACGATGCAGACTTTAATGAGTTATATGAAAATCAAAACCTAAAGATTAAATCCAATTCCTTCGATTTAAGAATAGGTATAATTTTATAGATTTGCTGTATAACCCGCGGCTCAAGGCGACAGCGATTTCGCTCCCGGCAATTTTGGGGTTTTCGGGTTTGTCTTTCCGTGTTTAGTTTCTTGTTCAACGTTGTTCAGTTATGAAAGATTTTTTTAATTATAAAATTTACTAATTAAATTCGGCTTTGTTGTTCTGGGCTGCGCCTTAGCCGCAACGCCGTTATGCGCTGTGATAAATTATTAGTTAATATTTTTTAATTAAGCTAAATCAAGGATATTTAAATGAAGTTAATTGTGGTTTTTTTCTTTTTTATAGTATTACAAACTTTAAATGCACAAAAATTAATTAATTATTACGAAGATTTTATTCCTCAAAAATTAATGCAGAGTGTTGAATTCAGAAACACCATTGAAAGTAATCTCAGTTATAACGCAAATATTCATCCAAATTTAATCTACTATTATATTGAAAATCTAAAAAGTTTTTATATCGATGGAATAACTAATCCCGATTCAAATTATTTAAATCAATTAAGATATTATAGGATTCAATATTTGAATGAAAGGTCCTCCTGGGCTAAAAAACAAATTCAGAATATAGCAGAAATAACGGATCTAAAATTGAAAAGAAACGCAATGTCTGAATATTATGATGATATAATCGAAAAACCAAAAGAGAATACTAAAGAAATTATTCATTTAGAGAAAGATGATAATTTACAAGAGTTCTTTAACTATTTGTTTTTTTCAAAACAGAAATCAAGTTACGATGACACAAAAGATTATTTTCAAATTAATAAAAATTTGATTGATAATACGGTTTCTATTTTAAATAATGAGTATAAAAACTTCAATAATTTTGATTTTGATCAAAAGATTGAAAAAATTGAAAAAGATATAAAATTTTGGTTTTTGACGAGTAATTATGAATCTAACAAATATGGGTTCCATACAAATTATGCAGCATCTGAGTTGAGTATCCAAACATTTGACAAATCTTTTTTTACTAGAAATACTTTTTTGGTTGGCCTAGCCATTAATGGGTTTCCCACTTCATTTCCTCAAATAAAAAAAACATACCTTTTTAGAGATAAGCCAATTCCGACGTTCAATAACCCTATTTCATTTGATTTCCCAGTTACCTTAAGTTATAATCCTATTTTTAGTGCTTATTTGGGTTATCAATTTGCAATAAAACCTGAATTAGAATTATTTTCTTATATAAAAGTAAAAATAGGTTATACTCTTATATTAGCAAAATATGACGACGATAATAAAGATAAGACTTTTTACTCTTTCCCATATAATTATGTAAGTAGTAACATAAAACAAGTATATGTATATAAAGATGCCGGTGCTGTGCAAAACAGTAATCACCAAGCTTTTATCAAAGTAGTAACTCCAGTATTATATCTTAATAAAAATATTTATTTTGAATTAGGAGTAGATTTAGCGGCAAGATTTCTGAAGTATGATTATCAAATTCAGAAGCAATCGGTTCGAGAAGAAAATGATCAACAAACAATAGAATCTATTGAGTATTTGAATTTTGCGTTTAATGATAGTAAGATGAATATCAGTCCAAATCTGTCTATGATATTTGAAGCATCAAAAAATATTAATATTAGCTTAAATAATTCAATACAATGGGCTTCATATTTAATTGCAATTAGCGTTGATTATAAATTTTAATAAGCGCAAATAAAGTCCATTTTGGTACTAGATGAAAATATTAGTCACTTTATTATATAGTTATGTCAATTGAACTAAACTTTGTTTAATTAAAAATATTTTTGTAACTAATTTAAAAAGAAATCAATTTATCTAAAAAGTATATAAACGCATAACCCGCTACTCAACCCGACCGCTCCGTGCATACGGCAGATTCGTTGTTTTCGGGTTGGTACTAAAAAGTTAGTATCACGTTTAAAGTTCTTTTATTAATTAACAGTTTTTGTAATTTAACAAATACGGGTTCTGCTCGGCGCTCAAATTATGGGCGGCGGGTTAGCAGCAACTCCGTTAGGGCACAAAAATCAAGTTTGCAAAAGTTCACAATAATGTTAACTTTGTCCTATGAAGAAAATAATTTTTTATAAGAATTCAAGAGGTGATTCTCCTGTAGAAGAGTTTATGAATACATTAACTGATAAGCAAGCCAAGAAAGTAGCATGGGTTTTAAGAGTAATTAGGGATTTAGATTTTGTTCCCAAAGAGTACTTTAAAAAATTAGTTACAACTAATTTGTGGGAAATTAGAGTTCAAATTGGGAGTAATGCTTTAAGAATATTGGGATTTTTTCAAGAAGATAATTTTATTGTGTTAACCAATGGATTTCAAAAGAAAACTCAAAAGACACCTCAAAAAGAAATTAAACTTGCAGAACAAAGAATGAAAGAATATTTAAGTAGGAGTGAAAGTAATGGATGATTTAGAAATATATATTGAAAATAGAAAAGCAAAAAGCAAAAAGTTTGCAAAAGATTTTGAAGCAGGTTACGAGAACTTCAAGATAGGCGTAGCATTACGAAAAGCAAGAGAAGAAGCTGGTATAACACAAGAAGAACTTGCCCGGAAATTGAAAACAAAAAAATCTGCAATATCCAGGATAGAAAACCATTCCGAAGATATAAGAATATCCACATTAAAAAACTATCTTGAAGCAATTGGGAAAAAGCTTCAATTAAATATAAGATAGCAAGCCATAGTTTAACATGTGCCCTAACCCGCGGCTCAAGGCGACAGCGATTTCGCTCTTGGCAATTTTTGGGTTTTTGGGTTTGTCGTTCCGTTTATAGTTTCTCGTTCAAAGTAGTTCTACTAAAAAAGTTTTTTATAATTATCGGCTTGGGTTTTTCAGTGCTACATTCTTGTTATGGGCAGCAGCTTAACCGCAACATCGTTATATTGCTTATGGATGGTAAATAATTAGAGTAGAGTTTTATAGTTTCGAGCACCATGAAGAATTCTGTGAATAAAAATTGTTCTTTCTTCTATTGTATAAAAAATAAGATAATTCTGAACTATTAAATATCTATAACCAAGATTTCGTATTTCTTCTTCCCTTGGGATTCTTCCGAGTTTGGGATTGGCTGATAATAGTTCTAAGTTTTTTTCAATATTGTTTGCCATTGAATCTGCTGCAGTTGGATTATCCGCTGCGATAAAAGATATAATTTCAGTAAAGTCTTCCTCCGCTATATTAAGAAGTCGAACTTGATATTTATTTGTTGGCATTTATTGCTTCTCTAATGTTGGTCATTACTTGTTTTAATGTTTTACCTTTATCGCCGTCAGATTTTTGTTTTTGGGCAACAGATAATTTGCTAAGCAAATCAAGTTTTAATTGAAGCTTTGAATAATGCGCCATAGACATTACAACTAAATCGCCTTCTCCATTTTTCGTAATAAATATAGGCTCATTAGAATTATTTGCGAGTTCGGATATTTCATTTGATTTATTTCTCAAATCAGAAATAGGTTTAATTATTGGCATATTATATTCCTTTAAAAGTTAAGTCAATATTATATCATTATTCTGATAGATTCAATAGTAATATAAAACGCAATATAACCCACCGCTTAAGGCGACAGCGATTTCGCTCTCGGCAATTTTGGGTTTTGGTGTTTGTCTTCCGTGCTTAGTTTTTTGTGCAACATCGTTCAGTTATTAAAAATATTTTTAATTATAAATTTTACTAATTAAAGCGGCATTGTTGTTC